>CAWKAT010000006.1:0-164996 GCA_963847725.1 uncultured Acidimicrobiaceae bacterium | reverse complement strand
CTCACCGGCACCGAACTCGAGTTCATCGTCTTCGACGACTCCTACGAGGAGGCGTGGGACTCCGGGTATCGCCATCTCACCCCGGCCAATCAGTACAACGTCGACTACTCGCTGCTGGGCACCTCGCGCGTCGAACCACTGCTCGGTCGAGTGCGGCGTTCGATGCGGGGCGCCGGGATGATTGTCGAGTCGCTCAAGGGTGAGTGCAACTACGGCCAGCACGAGATCGCGTTCAAATACTCCGAACTGGCCGACAAGTGCGACGAGCACGGACTGTTCAAGCTCGGCACGAAGGAGATCGCCGCCCAGGAGGGCTGCAGCATTACCTTCATGGCCAAGTACAACGAGCGCGAGGGAAACTCCTGCCACATCCACCTCTCTCTTCGCGACGAGAAGGGCGAGCCGGTCTTCGCCGGTGACGAGGAGCACGGATTCTCCACGGTCTTTCAGCACTTCCTCGCGGGACAGGTGGCCTACGCGCGCGAGCTCTCGCTCTTTCTCGCCCCCAACATCAACAGTTACAAACGATTCGTCGAAGGCTCCTTCGCCCCGACCGCGCTGCTGTGGGGACTCGACAACCGCACCTGCGCGTTCCGGGTGGTCGGTCACGGACCCTCGATCCGCGTCGAGTGTCGCATCCCGGGAGGGGACGTCAACCCCTACCTGGCGGTCGCGGCGCTCGTCGCCGCGGGACTGCGCGGCGTCGAAGAGTCCCTCCCGCTCGCCGAGGCCTTCGAAGGCAACGCCTACGTCGCCGACGCGCCGCGCGTGCCGACGACGCTGCGCGAAGCGACGGAACTGTTTGACGCCAGCGCCGTGGCGCGCGACGCCTTCGGCGACGACGTCGTCGATCACTACGCTCACGCCGCACGCCTCGAAGTCGCCGCCTTTGACGCGGCCGTCACCGACTGGGAACGCTACCGAGGATTTGAGCGTCTATGAGCACCGCCCTGGGCATCATCAACCCCGCCACCGAGAAGGAGATCGCCACGGTCGCGGTGCACGACCTGGACGAGACCAACGCGGCGATTGACGCCGCGGCCAAGGCCTCGCCGTCGTGGAAGAGAGGTCACGCCCGCGGACCGGTCACGACTGCTGCGTCGATTCGCCGACGTGGTCGACGCGCACAACGAGGAACTCGCGCAACTCGAAGTGGCCAACTCGGGGCACACCATCTCCAACGCGCGCTGGGAAGCCGGCAACGTCCGCGACGTCTTGATGTACTACTCCGGCGCGCCCGAGCGTCACTCGGGTCGTCAGATCCCCGTGGCCGGCGGCGTCGACCTCACGTTCTACGAGCCCCTCGGCGTGGTCGGCATCATCGTGCCCTGGAACTTCCCCCTGCCCATCGCCGGATGGGGGCTGGCGCCCGCGCTCGCCGCCGGGAACACCGTCGTCTTGAAGCCCGCCATGTTGACGCCGCTCACGGCGCTGCGACTCGGCGAACTCGCGCTCGAGGCGGGCATTCCCGAAGGAGTCTTTCAAGTGGTCACCGGTGACGGCGCCATGGTGGGTAACCGCTTCGTGACCCACCCGGCCATTCGTAAGGTCTGCTTCACCGGCTCCAACGCGGTGGGTCGACTCATCATGCAGGGCTGCGCCGAACAGGTGAAGCGCGTCACCTTGGAACTCGGCGGCAAGAGCGCGAACATCATCTTCGCCGACGCCGACTTGGAGAAGGCCGCCGCCAGCGCCCCCTACGCCGTCTTTGACAACGCCGGCCAGGACTGCTGCGCGCGTTCGCGCCTGCTGGTCGAGGCGTCGGCCTACGACCGATTTATGGAGCTCTTCGAGCCGGCGGTGAAGAACGTCAAGGTTCAAGACCCCACCAGCGACGAGAGCGAGATGGGTCCGCTCATCACCGCCGCCCAGCGCGAGAGCGTGCACTCCTACGTGAACGAGTCCGAGGTGGCCTTTCGCGGCAGCGCGCCCGACGGTCCCGGATACTGGATGGCCCCGACGGTCCTCGAGACGAGCGACACCCAGAGCCGTTCCTTCCAAGAAGAGATCTTCGGTCCGGTGGTCTCGGTCGTGCGCTTCAAGGACGAGGCCGAAGCGATCGCCATCGCGAACGAGAGCCCCTACGGACTGTCGGGTTCGATTTGGAGCCGCGACGTGGGTCGGGCGTTGCGCGTGGCGCGAGGAGTGGAGACCGGGGCGCTGTCGGTCAACTCGAACTCGTCGGTTCGCTACTCAACGCCCTTTGGCGGCTTCAAGCAGTCGGGACTCGGACGCGAACTCGGCCCCGACGCCCTGCTCGGTTTCAGCGAAGAAAAGAATGTATTCATCTCAACGGAGGAAATGTAATGGGACGTCTTGACCACAAAGTGGCCATCATCACGGGGGCCGCGAGCGGAATCGGGCGCGCCACCGCGGTGCGCTTCGCCGAAGAGGGCGCCCAGGTCGTCGTCGCCGACCTCAACGAAGAGACCGGGGTGGAGTTCGCCCAGCAGATCGGTGGGACGTTCGTTCAGGTCAACGTGGCCAACGAGGACAGCGTGAAATCGATGTACGAACAGGTGATCGCGGTCTACGGCGGTGTCGACATCCTCTTCAACAACGCCGGCATCTCGCCCGCCGATGACGACTCGATTCTCACCACCGAACTCGACGCGTGGAAGCGCGTGCAAGACGTCAACCTGACCTCGGTCTACCTGTGCTGTAAGTACGGCATTCCTCATCTGCTGGAGCGCGGCGGCGGGTCCATCATCAACACCGCCTCGTTCGTCGCGGTCATGGGATCGGCGACGAGCCAGATCTCCTACACCGCGTCCAAGGGCGGAGTTCTCTCCCTCTCGCGGGAACTCGGCGTGCAGTTCGCCCGGCAAGGCATTCGGGTGAACGCCCTCTGTCCGGGACCGGTCAACACCCCTCTCTTGCAGGAGTTGTTCGCGAAGGACCCCGAGCGCGCCGCGCGACGGCTCGTGCACATACCGGCCGGTCGCTTCGCCGAACCCGAGGAGATTGCCAGCGCGGTCTTGTTCCTCGCGAGCGACGACTCAACGTTCGTGAACGCCTCGACGTTCCTCGTCGACGGGGGCATTCACGCGGCCTACGTCACGCCGCTCTAAGCCGTAGGACCTCGGCGTAGATCCGATACGTCAGGGAGTTGCTCGAAGCCGGCCGACCTGTAGGTGGCCACGGCGCCGACATTGGAGCTTCCGGTGCAAACGATGGCGCTCGAGGACCCCAGTCGTCGCAGTGCCGCCGCCGCGGCGAGGGAGATGGCCGTGCCGTAACCGTGACCGCGATGTTCGTGGTGCACGCCCAGCGGTTCGAGCAGTCCCGGCCTTCCCGAGCCAGCGGACCATACTGTCGCGACCGCCACCGCGGTGTTCCAGTCGTCGTAGGCAATGAGACACTGGGCATCCGCGTACGGCAATCCTCGAGCCATGGCGTGCCATTTGTCGTCGCTGAATGTCGACGTCTCGAACGACGCGCGCTGGAGCGCCACGCGCTCGCTGGCCAACTCTGGCCCGACCACCTCGATCCTCAGGCCACTCTCCTCCACCGGAGCGGTGAGGTCGCGGCGAAGCGGCGTCCACGACTCGTCGGTGACCCACCCCTGCGCCATGAGAGTCTCGCGGAAAGGTCCGCCGAATCGTGCTTCGACAGAGACGTCACCGGGCGGCAAGACGTCCCGCTCTGGCTCGGTCACGTCGATGACCATCTGGTGGACCAGCTCATGGCTGTCGCAGGCATCCGGCGCCACGGCCAGGCGCAACAACGTCGGACTGTCCATGAAGCCCACGGCGAGAATCTCTCCATCACGACTCCAGGTCCTCAGAGCGGCGGCCGTCGCTGCCGCCCCGAATCTCCAGTTCCACCCCAAGTCCCCCGGATGCAGTTGCACCGGTGCTCCGTCGTACTGCCACTCACGTAGCGCGTACACGACGTCACCCAGATCATCGACGCCCGTGGTGTTCAACGCGATCGACACGACGGGCCTCTCGAGGGCTACAGCGACGCCGGGATGAAGTACTCGGTCAAGTACTTCTCTCCCTCATCGCAAAGAATCGTGACGACGCTCGCCCCGTCGCCCAGTTCATCGCGGATTCGTCGAGCCACGACCATGTTGGCCCCCGAACTCGGCCCCACCAGCAGGCCGTGCTCGCTGGCGAGACGACGCATCTCTTTGACGGCGTCGTCGCTGTGAACGCCCACCACGCGATCGACCATGGCGTGGTGGCGTTGGTAGATGGTCGGGATGAACCCGTCAGCGATTCCCTCGATCTGATGCAGACCCGTGTCGCCGCACTGAATCGTGCACGACTCGCTGGGCTCGAGCGCGACGATCAAAACGTCGGGATTCGCGTCGCGAAAGGCCTGACCCACCCCGATCAACGTCCCGCCGGTGCCGACGCCCATCACGAAGGCGTCCGGTGAAACATCACTCGGGAGCTGCCCCAGAATCTCGGGGCCGAGCCAGGTGCGGTTCTCCTCCACGTTCCACTCCGACTCGAACTGGTGCGGCGCGAAGTAGCCGGGCTGGTCGCCGAGACGGCTCGCTTCCTCGAGCGCCTCGTTCACGTGGAAAGTCCCCACCCGGAGCATCTGCGCGCCAAAGGCGAGGGAGATCGCCGCGCGCTCGGGGCTGAGTCCGTCGGGCATGACCACGAGCATCTTGTAGCCGAGAACGGCCGCGACCATGCTCATCGCGTTTCCGGTGTTGCCGCTCGACGCCTCAACGATCGTGTCGCCGGGACGGAGGAGCCCTTCGCGCTCGGCGCGCTCAATGATGTAGCGGGCCATGCGAGCCTTGATCGAACCCGACGGGTTCAGGTACTCCAGTTTCACGAAGATACCGTCGACCTGGATTAATGGAGTGGAACCGATTGCCTCGAGCACCGTTGCTCCGGGACGATAGTTAGCCGCCATATGGGCCCCCTCTCAAAACTCCCCCGTTCACCCTACGTCGCACGTCGCTGACGAGGTGACTCGCCCCGCGTGTGAAGGCCCGCTAGGGAACGAGAAAGTTGGTGAACTGCCAGGGATCAGCCTCATCGAGGGTGATGCCCGCCCAACGGTCAAACCACTCGGTGTGCGTCGACACGGGGTCCCAGTCCAGGGGCCCCGACCAGAGCGTGCCGACGTAGGGCAGCGCGACCGCCAGCACGTCGCGCCAGGGCAACTCGTCGGGCACGCGAACGCCTTCGCGCGGCGAGGTCAACATCCAGGCCACGGCGCCGAGAATCGAGGCGGCGACTTGAATCGTCGTGGCGTTCTGGTGCGGCGCCAGCGAGCGCGCCTCGTCGATGGTCGTCTGCATGCCGGTCCACCACGCCTTGTAGGGGTGGCCCATCACGAGAACACCGAGCTCGTCACGGCCCGAGATGATCTCATCGTTCATGATGCGCTGACGATCGGGATAGAGGTAGTCGTTGCCCTCCAGTTCCACGAAGCTGGCCCACGCCGCGTCGCTCGGGCAGTAGGCGTAGTGCACGGTCGGGCGGTACACCGGGGTGTCGCCGTCCCAGACGGTCAGGTGATCGCAGATCGTGAAGGCCTCGCCGTGACGAATCACCATGCCGACGATGGGACCCGACGGCACGGTCGAGCGCACCAGGGTCTTGTGGGCCATCTTCGCCAAACAGATCTGGTTCAGCGGGCCCTCGCCTTCGTGCGTCCGCCCGAGCGGCGGCAGCCTCTTTTCGTGCGTGCCCCAGCCCATCTCCGCCGGCGCCACGCCCTCTTCGTAGAAGCCGTCCACGCTCCAGGTGTTGACGAACTCGCCGACTTCTTTGGGACGGTCACTGATCTGCGTGTCGCGCTCGGCGATGTGGATGGACTTCACGTCGAGCAACTGAGCGAGCACGTTAAAGCGCTGCGCCTCGAGCGCCGCCCTGATCGCGTCGTGGCGCTCGACGAGCAGCCCGTCGCGCAGGACGGCCTCGGCGATCTCGCTGAGGGCCTGCTTCGTAAAGTGGCTCACCAGTCCGGGGTTGGCGCCGTGCTCGACGACGGCCGAGGGCCCGTCGTTCGATCCCCAGCGGGCCATCTGACGACGCAGCGCCATGTGTCGCCAGTACAGCGTGCGCTCTTGGGGCGTGGCGCTGGCCGGATCGTCGTAGGGTGACCACACCTCGACCGAGGTGTTCAGGTACCGGACGTTACGGCTTCGACACCACTCCAGCAACTCATCGAGTCCAATGTTCCACGCGAGGTCGATGAGCAGATCTCCATCGCCCAGCATCGCGTCCAGCGTCGTCGTGAGGTTGTCCTCGGTGATCTCACCCTGGACGTAGTTCACTCCGCGCTCGATGGAAGAAGCGATCCGGGCGCGATTGTCGCGACTTTCGAGCACCGTGACCGAGGCGGGATCGAGCGTGAATCGCTCGAGCAGGAGGGGCAGCAGACACTGGGCCACCGACCCACAACCAAGGATGACCACGCGTGGCGGTGCGACAAGTTCGCTCAATTAGGACCTCACAGGGACTCGGGGTGACAGATGGCCACGTGCGAGCCTACCCGCGATGCGTTTTGCTAGGAGATCGTCATTCCCCCGTCGACCGCCACGTCCGCGCCGGTGAGCGCGGACGACGCGGGCGAGCACAGCCACACGATCGCCGCCGCCACCTCACTCGGTTCGAGCAAGCGGCCGAGGGGCTGGTGGCGCACAAACTCTTCGACGCTCGACAGCTCGTAGACCTTCGCCGAGGCGTCGAGGATCGCGGTGCGCGTCGATCCCGGACTCACGGCGTTCGCCGTGACGCCATAGGGCGCCAGATCCATCGCGACAGCGCGAATGAGTCCGACCACGGCGTGCTTGGCCGCGCTGTAGGGGGCCAGATGAAAGAGCCCGGTGTGTCCCGCCGCGGACGCCACGGCCACGATGCGCGAGTGGGCGTCTTTGCCGTTCGCGATCAGCACCGGAGCGGCGGCCTCAATCAGGCGACGGGTACCAAGGACGTTCACCGACACGACGGCGTCCCAGGTGGCGTCGTCAATCTCCCAGAGCGCTCCGCCCGTTCCGAGCACCCCGGCGCAGGCGACCACGGCGTCGAGGCGCTCAAAGTGGCGCGTCGCCGTCTCGACCGCGAGCTGCATGTCGGTGGCGCTTCGCACGTCCCCCACCAGACCGAGGACGGCCCCACCGTGGCGCGCCACCACGGCGTCGAGATCAGCCTTGGTCGCCATGGCGTAGGGAACGTCGGCAATATCGCGACAGCGGTCGACGGCCACCACGCGGTAGTTCTCATTCACCAAGGCATCGACCGTCGCGGCCCCGATGCCCCGCGCGGCGCCCGTCACAATGGCGACCCGACTCACTCGCCGAGCCTTCGAAAGAAATCCGCGGGCGCCACCACGTCGGTGCGATCGAGCTCACTGATGTCGGACTTGCCGAGCGCGAGGAGCGCCGAATCGATCCCACCGCGTAACACGTCCAGGACGTTTTCGACCCCGGCTTGGCCGTTCACGGCCAGTCCCCAGAGATACGCTCGACCGATCATCACGGCGTTGGCCCCGAGGGCGAGAGCCTTCACCACGTCGCTGCCGCGACGGACCCCACCGTCGAGGAGCACCTCGATCTGATCCCCCACGGCGTCCACCACCGCGGGCAGCGCTCGCAGGGGTGCCGGTGTCCCGTCCAGATTGTTGCCGCCGTGGTTGGAGACCGACAGCGCGCTCGCGCCCAGGTCCACCACCCGCTTGGCGTCGTCGACCCGGCTCACGCCTTTGACCATGAAGGGCCCCTCCCACTGGGCGCGCAGCCACGCGACGTCGTCCCAGCTCGGCAGCGAGCTCTGCATCCACTCGTGGTACGCGCCGAAGAACGTCGGGGGGCTCTGACCGGGCGCCGCCATGTTGGGGGTGGCCAGATCCGGCAGGTGACCGGTGCGAAAGTACGACCAGAACCACTTCGGATGGGTCAGAACATCGGGGGCGAACTTGATCGCGGCTTTGAGATCGACTCTCTCGGGAATCCAGGGGCTGCCCCAGTCGCGCCCGTTGGCGAACGACCAGTCGAGAGTGAGGATGACGCCTCGGGCGCCGGCGTCGTTGGCTCGTTGAAGGCGCTGGACCATCGTGTCGCGGTCCCCCGACCAGTACATCTGAAACAGAACCTGATCACAGACCGCACAGACGTCTTCCAGCGAGCGACTGGCAAAGGAACTCAGTCCCATCGCCACCCCTCGAGCCGCCGCGGCGCGGGCGACCGCGACCTCACCCTCGGGGTGCACCGCCTGGACCCCCGTCGGCGAGAGGATGAACCGGCATCGAGATCGACTGACCCATCACGGTCGTGGCCATCGTGCGCTCATTGGAAAGTCCCGCGACGTGGGGGGCAAAACCGAGCTCGTCGAAGCTGGCCAGGTTGTCGTGCGAAGAGAGTCCCTTCTCCGATCCCGCGACCAGGGCGCCGTAGACGGACTTGGGGAGACGCTTCTCGGCGCGGCGCTGCGCGACGGCCACCGTCTCAAACCAGGAACTAGCCATATTTCTCCTCAGGGCCCAACGCGAGACTACCTGAGGTGGTGTTTTGTCCTAGGAACGTGTCGTCACGGCGAGCGGCACTCGTCGTGAGTGATCGGGCGCCGAGTGCGGGCGAATGGTGACCGCCTTGGTGGCGAGAGCGGTCTCGCCGTGTCCGAACACGCACTCGGGATCGGGGTCCGTCATCTCCAGTCCGGTAAAGAACTTGGCCGCCATGCACCCACCCCGGCACGCGTCGTAGGAGCCGCACGACGCGCACGCGCCGGCACTGGCCGGTTCGCGAAGCGACTGAAACAACTCACTCTCGCGCCACACCGGGCCAAATCCCCGGGTACGGACGTTGCCGGCCAGAAACTCTTCGATGGATCACGAAGGGACACGCGTAGACGTCGCCGACGGGGTCGATCAGGCACACCACCCGGCCCGCACCGCACAGATTCAGTCCCTCCAGGGGACTACCGAGCGCCGAAAGGTGGAAGAACGAGTCGCCGGTCAACACGTTCGGGCGCGCCCGCAACCATCGATACAGGGCGCGACCCTGTTCGAGAGTGGGGTGCAGATCGTTCCAGACATCGGCACCGCGACCGGCGGGCCGCAGACGGGTTAGCCGCAGTTCCGCGCCGTAGTTCTGCGCCAACTCTTCGAACTCGTCCAACTGCTCGACACTGTCGCGGGTCATCACGACCGAGATCTTGAACTGCCCGAAGTCGGCGTCGCGCAAGTTGTCCATGGCGCGGCGCGCCGAGTCGTAACTCCCGCGACCTCGGATGCGGTCGCTGGTGGCGGCGTCGGCACCGTCGATGGAGACTTGAATGTCGAGGTAGTCGATGCCGGCGAGACGATTCGCCGCGGCACGATCAATCCGGGTGCCGTTGGTTGAGAACTTGACCCCGACGCGCTGAGCCACCGCGTGTTCGATCAGCTCGAAGAAATCGCCTCGCACCATCGGCTCGCCGCCGCCGATGTTGACGTAGAAGATCTGCATCGCCGCGATCTCGTCGATCAGTGCTTTTGCTTCGCTGGTCGTGAGTTCTCGCGGATCGCGACGACCCGACGAGGAGAGGCAGTGCGTGCACGCCAGGTTGCACGCGTAGGTCAACTCCCACGTCAAACAGATGGGAGCCGCCAGGCCTCGCTCAAAGCGATCGCGGAGCGACGACTCAGGCACTCAAGAGCCCCGAGGCGTGGAGCGACCGGAGTGCGGTCACGTATCTGTCGCGCTGATCGCTGGTGATGAGCTCATCCAACGCGGCGCCGACGGTGTCGAAGTCGCCGACGCGGCGAACGAGTTCAACCAGGTCGCGCGACTTCAAGAACACCAGTCGGCGAGTGCCGTGGTGGTAGGCCAGCGCCCCGAAGGTCTCATCGCGCAACGACACCTGGTCGCTCAGGCGCCAGTGCGTGGACTCGTCAAAGGTGTCGATGCTGGTGGTCGACACGTTTTAGTAGACCCCGCAGAGTCCGTCGATGGAGACCTCTTCGACGAGTAGTTCTTCGACCTCGGCCTCCAGGTCCGTCGTTTCTTCCTTAGTCAGGGTTTCTGGTGTCACGCTGCCTCCTCGACGTCCATTCTGCCTCGCCCGCGAGGTGCGCTGGCAACGCACATGAGAGACTCCCCTGGTGAGCGATTTCCTGCCACTCATCCCGACTCCGCCGGAGTTTCCTCTCCCGGAGGGAACTACCGTGCGCGTCGACGACGGCGCGACGTTTATCGATCGCGATCTCGTCAGTGGCGGCAGCCCGTGGCGTCTGCTGCGCCTGCGAGGATCGTCGCGGGAAATCGTCGAGCGCTGGCGCGCCGGCGGTCCGGTGCGCGCGGGAGAAGAGCGGTTCGCCCGAACCCTGGTCCAACAGGGGTTCATCCACCCCCAGTTCGACTCTCCGCTGTCGCGCGATGACATCGACGTCATCGTGCCGGTGGGCGGCGATGTCGCCGCCCTCTCGTCACTGCTGATCCAGTTGGCGGGCTACCGGGTGGTCGTCGTGGACGACGGCTCGCGCGACAGCGTCGCCGTCGAACGTTGTGCGAAGGAGCATGGTGCGTCCGTGCTGCGCATCACCACGAATCACGGTCCCGGCCACGCACGGAACGTGGGCGCGTCGGTCACGACCGGCAAGTACCTGTGGTTCATCGACGTCGACGTCTCTCTCGACGACGCTGATCGCGTTGCTCGACACCTCGAGGGCGCCTTCAACGATCCGCTGGTCGCGGCGGCGGCCCCGCGCGTTCGCGGGGCTGATGGTCCCTCGCTGCGGCGAACACTTCGAGTACCGCTTCGGGCCACTCGACATGGGACCACGCAGCAGTTTGGTCGTTCCCGGGGGCGCCGTCGCCTACGTGCCGAGCGCGTGTCTGATGGTGCGTCGCGATGCTTTCGGTGACGGCTTTGATGCGTCACTTCGCGTCGGCGAAGACGTCGACTTCGTGTGGCGACTGCACGATCAGGGCTGGCTCGTTCGTTACGACGCGACCGTGGACGTCGCCCACCCCGCTCGAAGGACGTGGCCAGAGTGGTGGCAACAGCGCCGCCGCTACGGGGCGTCCAGTGCCGAACTCGCGAAGCGTCACGGCCGACGTCTCGCGCCCCTTCGCGCGGACTCCTGGACCCTGGTCGCGTGGACGTCGGTGCTGGCGGGCCGACCGGCGCTGGGCGCGCGCATCGTGAGCGGCGCGCGGCGTCACGCCCGCGAACGGTTCTTTCAGAGCGAAGACAATCCGAACGAGGCGGCCGACCAGGTGGTCACGCGCAATATGGTCCGCGCCGGTGGCCCCCTGGCGCGCGCCGCGGTGCGGACCTTTGGCGTGGTCCTTTTGCTCTGCGCCCTTCACCCGCGACTGCGCGCCCGCGCGCTCGCCCTCTTTCTCGTCGGGACCGCGTGGCGCTGGCGGCACGATCAGTTTCATCCCACCGATGTCCCCTTCGCGCTCGCCGACGACCTCGCCTATGGCACCGGCGTCCTTCAGGGGGCCTGGCGCGCTCGATCGTGGCGGTCCCTGACCCCCGACATCACCAGGTCAACGATCGGACTTCGAGAGATTATGGGTCTCCCCACCGCGACACGAGCGACTAGCTCGCGACGTATCTCTCCATGGCCGCGCGCAGCCCGTCCCGAACGTCGGGCCACTCGACGTCGAGGATGGAGTAGATCGCCGTGTCGCGAAGCCGTCCTTCCTCGCCGGCCACCAACGACGGCTGCCAGTGTCGGAGCACCCCTTCGAACGTGGCGCCGATACGCGAGATGGCGGCTCGTGAGCGTTCGTTTCGCGCGTCGGTCTTCAGGTCAACGCGTCCCACGCCAAAGGTCGTAAAGGCGTAGTCCAACAGGAGCAGCTTGGCGTTGGTGTTGATGCCCGTTCGCTGGGTTGAGCCGGCGAGCCAGGTCCCACCGATCTCCACGGCGTAGGGCGATGACGACTCGTCGAGTCGACGAATCGTCATGAACCGGGTGACCCCGACCACGCGATCTCGAGCGACGTCGACCTGGACGAAGGGAACCACTTCGCCGGCCCTCCACATGGACAGCATGGTCTCAATAAACTCATCCGCCTCGTCCACGTTCTCCAGCACCGACGTGAAGTAGTACGAGGCTCGATCCTCGTTGGCGGCGTTGACGAGGGCTTCGGCGTGCTCGCGTCCCAGAGGCTCGAGGCGCACGAAGGGCCCCGACAAAGTAGGAATCGGATACGCGCTCACGCTCACATCATTTCACGACGTTGCGAGACGTCAGAGGGCGTGGGAGAGCTACACCTCGCGGGGCACGTTGTTGCTGGCGGGACCACTCGAGCGGGTGGATCCGTCGGATTCTCCCGACGTGTGGGGACGTGATCTGCAGGTCGTGGGTCGGGAGTTCACCGTGGTCGGCGTGAACCCGGCGCTCGACGAGTTCACGGATCTGGCCGCGACGATGAGGGCTGACGCCGAAAGGATCGCCCGCGAACACGGGCGACACCTCGCGGGACTCAGCGTTCGATAGGGGTTGCTACCTAGAAGCGAACGACGCCGCGCAGGTTCTTCCCGGACTCGAGGTCGTCGTAGCCCTGTTGCACCTCGTCGAGGTGGTACTCCTTGGTGATCAGTTCATCGACGTGAAACTTGCCCTCGTGGTGCAGTCGAAGCAGTCGGGGAATCTGCACGCGGGGGCTGACCGAGCCAAAGATGGTGCCGCGCAGCTCCTGGTTCAACATGGCGAACATGAAGAGGTTGAGGTCGATCGTGGTCTGTTCGTAGGGCGCAATCGACGTCACCACGACGACGCCGCCCTTGGCCGTTATCGAGCGCGCCTGTTCGACGAGCTCGCTCGTGAGGACACCCACCGTAATAATCGTCACGTCACAGTTCTTGCCACTGGTGAGTTCGGGCAAGATGCCAAAGGCGGCGTCCAGGGTCGTGGTGCAACCATGAGTCGCGCCGATCTTGAGCGCTCGGTCGATCTTCGATTGATTGGTGTCGATGGCGATCACCGCGCGGGCGCCCGCGTGGACGGCGCCTTGAATGGCTCCCGAACCAACGCCGCCACAGCCGATCACCGCGACCGTGTCGCCCGGTTTTACGCCCCCGCGACTCGCGGCGGACCCGAATCCCGTGGCCAGGCCGCACGACACGAGCGCGGCCGCGCGAAGGTCGTACCAGGGTTCGATGCGGATCAACGAGGCCTCATTGACCACCATGTACTCAGAGAACGTCCCGAGCTGGCACATCCGGTTGAGGTCCAGGTCGCCCAAGGTGATGACGCCACGTCCCGTCAGAGATCATGGGACCCACCAGGGTGTGCGCGCCGAAGTCGCAGATGTAGGGGCGTCCCGAGGCGCAGTACTCACAGCGCCCGCACGAGGGGACGAACGAGGTGGCGACGTGATCGCCCGCCTGGAGGGTCGTGACGTTCTCGCCCACCGACTCCACGATGCCCGATCCTTCGTGCCCCCCAATGACCGGGAAGGCCGAGTCGTGACCCGTCAGTATCTGGACGAGTTCTGGGCTCGGGATCATGTCGCCCGTTCGCAGGTGCTCGTCGGAGTGGCACATTCCCGCGAAGCTCATCTTCACCTTGACTTCGTGGGCGTGAGGTTCGTCAATCTCGATCGTCTCGGTGTGCCACGGTCCCTGAAGCTCACTCACGATGGCGGCTTTAACTTGCATTACGTCCCCCCACGAACTGGTCGGCGGTGTCGCCTCGCACCGACTCTACCGAGTCGCGGAGGACCTTTACATCTGCTCGGGCGCGTCGATGCCGAGGAGCGAAAGCCCCAGGCGCAGCGTGCGCGCCGCCACGTCACAGAGCGCCAGACGTTCGTCGCGGAGTACTCCCTCGGACGCCAGCACGGGACAGGCGTCGTAGAACGACGTGAAGCGCTGGGCGAGATCAAAGAGGTACGTGCACAGTCGATGCGGCTGGGACGACGCGAGCGAGGCTCCGAAGGCTTCGGGGAAGGCCAGCACCCCCAGGGCCAGCTCTCGCTCCGCGATCTCGGACAGCGCGAAGTGCGCGTCGGGCGACGAGTCGTCACCGGCGCGACGAAAGATGGAGCGAATGCGCGCGTGCGCGTACTGGAGGTACGGACCGGTGTCACCCTCGAAGGCGACCATGCGGTCGAGGTCGAAGACGTAATCGTGCTGACGCTCGGTCGAGAGGTCCGCCCACTTGATGGCGGCGCGGGCGATCTGCTCGGCCAAGTGGTACTTGGCGTCGCCATCGAGGTCGGTTCCTCGCTCGTCCAAGATGGCGTAGGCGCGCTCCACGGCCTCGTCGATCAGGCCCACCAGCTTGACGCCCCGACCCGCGCGAGAACTGAACATCTTGTGGTCGGTGCCGAGCACGTTGCCAAAGGCCACCTGTTCACAGCGCACGCGATCGGGCAGCCACTTGGCCATGCGCGCCACGGCGAAGACCATGTCCAGGTGCTGCACCTGTGGAGCACCCACGACGTAGAGCATCTCGTCGGCTCGCAGGGTGTCCACGCGATCGCGGATCGCCGCGAGGTCGGTCGCCGCGTATCCGTAGCCTTCGTCGCTCTTTTGCACTATCAGCGGCAGCGGTTCACCGTCACGATTCGAAAAGCCCGGCGGAAAGACGCACCACGCGCCCTCGCTCTCGACGAGCAGTCCGGCCGCGGCCAGATCCCGCACGACGCCCTCGAGCTGTTCGTTGTAGTACGACTCTCCCACTACGTCGTCGGGCGTCAACGTCACATCCAGCTTGGAGTACACCTCGCTGAAGTAGGCGATCGACTCATTGACCAGGACGTGCCAGAGTCGAAGGGTCTCGGGGTCGCCCCCCTGCAGGGCCACCACCCGGGTGCGGCTGCGACCCTTGAAGGCGTCGTCGGCGTCGAACTTCACCCGCGCCTCTTTGTAGAACGCGTCGAGGTCGCCAATGGAGAGGGTGGCGATGGCCCGATCCTCCCCGATGTCGAGGAGGTGTTCGATCAACATCCCAAAGGGCGTGCCCCAGTCGCCCACGTGGTTGCGGGCGATGACCTCGTGTCCGGCGAATCGATGCATGCGCGCGAGGGCGTCGCCAATCACCGTCGAGCGCAGGTGTCCCACGTGCATCTCCTTGGCGACGTTGGGCGCCGAGTAGTCGATGACCACGCGACGATCCGGGCCCCGGGGTATCCCGAGGCGCGGGTCGCCGCGCAGCGCGCGCAGTTGCCCGTCCAGGAACGGGGCCGCGAGCGTCAGGTTGAGGAACCCGGGTCCGGCTATCTCCACACTGGCCATGCCGTCCAGGTCGAGGGCGGCGACGATCGCCTCGGCCACCTCGCGCGGCGGCCGTCCGAGGCGCTTGGCGAGAGCCATGACGCCGTTCGCCTGATAGTCCGATCGCTCCGAGGTCCGCAGGGCCGGATCGGCACCGACGTCCAGCGCGTCGAAGGCGCTCTGGAGGCGAGAACGCAGTGATTCGTAGGTTGACGTCACGCTCTCCAGTCTCGCACCCGCCGCCCTCGCGGTACGAATGAGGCCGGATCGTCGTGGGCAAAACGCGGCAGAATGGAACCATGACCTCTTCGATGAACTCCTTTGGTACGAAGAGCAGCCTCGACGTTTCGGGTCGCTCACTCACCTTCTACTCACTGCAAGGTGAGGGCCTCGCGAAGTTCGGCGTCGAACGACTCCCCTTCTCGATCAAGATCCTCTTGGAGAATCTCCTGCGCCACGAAGACGGGGTCAAGGTCACCGCGAGCGACATCGAGGCGCTGGCGCGCTGGGCAGAGACACCGTCGGGCCACGGGGAAGCGGCCGGCGACGAGGCCCGGGAGATCGCCTTCACCCCCGCGCGCGTTCTCATGCAGGACCTGACCGGCGTGCCGGCGGTCGTGGACCTCGCGGCCATGCGCGACGCCATCATCGCCCTGGGCAGCGACGCGAAGAAGATCAACCCCTTGGTCCCCGTCGAACTGGTGATTGACCACTCGGTCATCGTCGAACGCAACGGCACCGCCTCGAGTTACGACGAGAACGTGGAGATCGAGTACCAGCGCAACCAGGAGCGCTACACGTTTCTCAAGTGGGCGCAGAGCTCCTTCGAGCAGTTCCGCGTCGTGCCTCCGGGCATGGGCATCTGCCACCAGGTGAACCTGGAGAACCTGGCCAAGGTGGTCTTCGACCTCGAAGGCGTCGCGTACTTCGACACCCTGGTGGGCACCGACTCCCACACCACCATGGTGAACGGGCTTGGCGTGCTCGGCTGGGGCGTCGGCGGCATCGAGGCCGAAGCGAACATGCTGGGCCAACCGGCGTCGATGCTCATACCGCCCGTCGTCGGACTGCGCATCGTCGGCGAGACTCGTGAGGGCGTGACCGCGACCGACGTGGTTCTCACCATCACCCAACTGCTTCGTCGCCAAGGCGTCGTCGGCAAGTTCGTCGAGGCCTTCGGACCGGGGGTGAAGGCGCTCTCGGTGGAGACGCGCGCCACCATTGGCAACATGTCGCCCGAGTACGGCGCCACCTGCACGATCTTTCCGATCGACCAAGTCACCCTCGACTACCTCGCCTTCACGGGTCGTCCGGCGGCGCAGCTCGCCCTGGTGGAGGCGTACGCCAAGGCGCAGGGCGTCTGGCACCACGAACACGCGCCCGAGCCCGTCTACTCGGAGTACGTGGAACTCGACCTCGCGACCGTGGAGCCGAGCCTCGCGGGACCGAAGCGTCCCCAAGACCGCGTCTCACTGTCCGGCGCACGCGGGGCCTTCCGCGACGCGCTCGGGCGCGAGCCCATCGAGGTTCGCGGGACCGACGCCGCCGATCACCTGCGCGACGGCGCCGTCGTGGTGGCCGCCATCACGTCCTGCACCAACACCTCGAACCCGTCGGTGTTAATTGCCGCCGGACTGGTCGCCAAAAAGGCGCTCGAGCGCGGCCTGAGCACCAAGCCCTGGGTGAAGACGTCCCTCGCCCCGGGCAGTCGCGTGGTGACTGACTATCTGGAACTCGCCGGACTCATCGAGCCGCTCGACGGCCTCGGCTTCTACCTGGCGGGCTACGGCTGCACCACCTGCATCGGCAACACCGGCCCCCTGCTCGAGGGAGTCTCCGACGCCGTGAATGAACACGACCTTTCGGCGGTCTCGGTGCTCTCGGGCAACCGCAACTTTGAGGGCCGCATCCACCCCGACGTGAAGCAGAACTTTCTCGCCAGTCCTCCCCTGGTGGTGGCCTACGCGCTGGCGGGAACGATCGACATCGACCTCTCGAGTGAGCCCCTCGGCGTCGACCCCGACGGGGTGCCGGTATTCCTGGCGGACCTCTGGCCGAGTGACGCCGACGTGGCGGCCGCGGTGCGCGCGTCGATCACTCCCGAGATGTTCGAAGAGCGCTACGCCAGCATCTTTGGTGGCGACGAGCGTTGGCGCGCGATACCCACCACGCACGAGGTCACCTACAACTGGGACCAGACGTCGACCTACGTGAAACTGCCGCCCTTCTTTGACGGTCTCACCATGGAGCCGGGCGTCGTCACCGACGTCACGGGCGCTCGCGTGTTGGCCAAGCTCGGCGACTCGGTCACCACCGACCACATCTCCCCCGCGGGCAATATCCGTGCCTCCAGCCCGGCCGGAAAGTACCTGGTCGACGCCGGCGTGGATCCCCACGACTTCAACAGCTACGGCACCCGCCGCGGCAACTATCAGGTGATGATGCGCGGCACCTTCGCGAACATTCGCCTGCGCAACCTGATGGCCCCGGGGACCGAAGGCGGCGTCACCCTCAAGTGGCCCGAGGCCACGCCGATGTCGATCTTTGACGCCGCCATGGCCTACGCCGAAGAGGGCACGCCGCTCGTCATCATCGCCGGCAAGGAGTACGGCAGTGGTTCGAGTCGCGACTGGGCGGCCAAGGGCACCAAGTTGCTGGGCGTGCGGGCCGTGCTGGTGGAGAGTTTCGAGCGCATTCATCGATCGAACCTGGTGGGGATGGGCGTGTTGCCCTTGCAGTTCCTGCCCGGCGAGAGCGCCGAGTCCCACGCCCTGACCGGCACGGAGATCATCTCGGTCACCGGACTCGAGCCTCTCAATCACGGAGAGACGGTGCCCCTGGTCACCGTCCACGTCACCCGGGAAAGCGGGGAGACCTCCACCTTCGAGGTGCGTCTACGGATCGACACTCCCACCGAGGCCGAGTACTTCCGTCACGGCGGGGTCTTGAACTTCGTCCTGCGCCAACTCGCTCAGGGTTGATCCGTCGCGGCGTTGACCGCCTCGTCCACGCTGTCGTAGGCGGGAATCTTTCGAATGAACGGATCGAAGGACGTGGACAGGGTCTTCTTCACGCTCGGGTTCACGCGCGCAAAGGAAACGGTGACGTGGTCCTTCGCCAGGTCCCCCACCACTTGGGAGAGAATGGTCATCCCGGTGAAGTCAATCTCGGCCATGGCCACTCCATCGAAGACGACGTGGCGAGATGCGGGGTACGTCGCGAGCAGCTGGTGCATCTCCCGGCGAAATACTCCCGCGTTCGCGAAGAAGAGATCGTTGTCGAAGAGCGCGACCAGAGTGTGGTCGACCATGTGCACGTGGGAGTCGTTGAGGGGCTCCCAACTCGTCGTCCCGTCCAGTCGACCAAGAACCACCATGTGGGGCCGCGCCGAGCGCCAGGTCTGATCGAGGATCGCGAGCCCGACGGCGATCGCCAGACCCTGTTCGACCCCGATCAAGATCACGCCCAACCCTGACACCGCGGCGAAGAAGAACTCCACGCGGCGCGATCGCCAGATCTTCTTCAGGAGTCCGACCTTGATGAGACGTGAGGCGACAAAAAACAGGACGCCCGCGAGCGCGGCTAAGGGAATCGTATGGGCGTAGCGGCCAAGGGGCGAGAGGATGATGGCGAGGACGGCCGCGGTCAACCCGACGACTTTGGTCGAACCTCCCGCCAGGCGCGACACCGTGGTGCGCGCGGGCGAGGCGTCAACGGGAAAGGCTCCCACGAGCCCCGCGGCGACGTTCGCGAGGCCCACGCCGACGAAGTCGCGGCTGATGTTGGCTTCGATCCCCAACTCGTCGGCGGCGTTTCGAGTGGTGGCGGCCGTCTGGGAGAGAATGACGATGACCAGGGTCACCGACGTCGTCAGCACCACGCCCCACTGCCCCGAGGTGAGCCAGTGCAGCCGCCACGTGGGAAGCCCCACGACCACCGCGCCGAGTTCCTTCACCCCATGGTGCTGAAGGCTCAAGGCGACGCACAACACGATGGCGAGCGCGATCGCCGCCAGCGCCCAGGGCAGTCGCGCGTTTATCTTCTCGCCCAGCGCCATCACGATCAAGGTGCCGAGAGCCAGGGCGATCGACCAACCGCTGACGTGGGACAGATGGTGCACCAACCAGTTGAGTCGTTGGAGAACACTGATCCCACCGGAGGGGACGCCCAGCGCGCTCGGGAGCTGGTGCACGATGATGATGACCCCGATGCCGCACAGAAAACCCGTCACGATGGGCAGCGACAAAAAGTCGGCGATCCAGCCCAGCTTCAAGAGACCGACCGCCATCACGACCAGGCCGGTGATCACCGCGGTCGCGGCCACCAACTCAAAGTAGAGAGTGGTCGACACGGGCGCGAGACGAATCAGGACCACGGCGAAGAGCGGCGCAATGGTGGAGTCGGCGCCGACCGACACGATGGGGTTCGATCCCACGAAGACGAAGACCAGCGTCGCGGTGATAAAGGCGATCATCGCGATGAAGGCCGGCACCCCGGCCAGCTGGGACGTCGCGAGCTGCTCGGGGATGGCGATGGCGAGCAGGGTGACCCCGGCCAGCATCTGACCCGCGTAGTTGGCTCGGCTGACCCCGCGGAACGTGTCCTGCAGCCCCCGCCACGGGGTGCGAAGCCCAATGGGCGTGCGTGACCCGCTGGGAGTCAACGGTGTCGCCATTCCCTCACACTACGGTCACGCGGCGACGCGAAATTAACTCGTCGCGACGACGCGGAATCCCTCGGCGAGTCGGCCCTCTTTCATACCGGCGCTCTGCGCCGTGGCGGCCGACCAGTTCCGCAACATCTTCTTCAGACCCTTGCGGTTCCCGACCTGACTGACGTGCTTAGAGAGCGCGTCGAACTTCTGATCGAAGGTCTTGGTGATGTCAACGACCATGGTGGGACTCGCCCCGCCCAGCCACACTTCGCTCACGATGTGCGGCTCGAAGCCCTCGCGAATCAGTTCGGGGAAGGCGTGAGGATTGCGCGCGTCGGGGTAGACCGCGCGCAGCGTCGCCTCACCGGTGGCCATGTGATCGGGGTGGCTCGAGAAAATGCGCTCGTAGTTGCGCTCGGGGTTCTGGGTGATCACCAGTTGGGGCCGGAACGCGCGAATCACGCGAGCGATCTCGCGGCGCAGGGCCATGGTGGTCTCCACGCGGCCGTCGGGCCAGTGCAGGAACGTCAGGTTGGTGACGCCGACCTCTTTGGCGGCGGCCGTCTGTTCGGCCTCGCGCACCGCGACCCGCTCTTCGCGGCTATCGGTCGACTCGTCGCCGCCGGCGTCCCCGGAGGTCACGAGGCAGTACGCCACGTCGACGCCGCGATTGGTCAGGTAGGCAATGGTGCCCGCCGTGCCAAAGTCGACGTCGTCGGGATGGGCCACCACGACCAGGGCGCGCTTGAGCGACTTGTCGAACTCATAGACGGGCAGGGATTTTGCACTCACGACACAGAGTCTTGCATTGTCGGGTCCCAATTCGCCAGATCCGCCAGTCGCGGGTCGTTGGAGAAAACCTCGATGATCGGGCGTTTTAGGTTCAGTCGGCGCATAATGACCTCGGCGTCAATGGCCTGATTCCACAGGAGAAGGGACACCACCACCCCCGTGGAGCCGGCCCGGGCGGTGCGGCCCGAGCGGTGCAGGTAGGCCTTTTGGTCTTCGGGCGGATCGAAGTGCATGACGCAGTCGACCCCGTCGATGTGCAGCCCGCGGGCCGCGACGTCGGTCGCCACCAGCACCGGCAGCTTCTCGGCCTGAAAGTCGGCCAGGGCCTTTTCGCGCTGACTCTGGCGAAGGTCGCCGTGGATGGCCGCCGCGACCACGCCCTCCTTTTGCAACTGCTCGACCAGTCGATCCGCGCCCCGCTTGGTGCGACAGAAGATGATCGTCTTGTCGAAGGAGCGACAGATCGCCGCCGCCACCTTGACGCGGTCCATCTGGTGGACCTGCAAGAAGTGGTGCACCATCCGTGAGACGGTCTGGGTGTCGCTCGCCACTTCGTGAAAGACGGGATCGCTGAGGTAGCGCTTCACCAGGCGATCGATCGCGCCATCGAGGGTCGCCGAGAACAGCAGCGTCTGGTGGGGTTTGGTCGCGATGCGTCGCAGCACCCACTCGACCTGGGGCATGAATCCCATGTCGGCCATGCGGTCAGCCTCGTCGAGCACCAACACGTCGAGGTTTTCCACGTTGACTTCGCCTCGGTCGCCCAAGTCGATCAGTCGGCCGGGCGTGGCGATGATGACGTCACAGCCCTTCGCCAGCGCCTTGATCTGTCGTTCGATGTCGGCCCCGCCGTAGACGGCCGCGACGTGAAGTCCGAGGGCGGCGCCGAGCGGTTTAAGAACCTCATAGACCTGAACGGCCAGTTCGCGTGTGGGCAGGAGCACGAGTCCGCGCGGCCGGGCCGGGCGGGAGTTGGCCGCGCCGAGGGTCGTCCCCGCGGCCAGGCGTTGGAGCATCGGCAGACCGAAGCCGAGGGTCTTGCCCGAACCGGTCTTGGCCTTGCCACAGACGTCGCGTCCGGCCAGCGCGTCGGCGATGGTCATGGCCTGAATGGGAAAGGCGGTCGTGATCCCCTGGGCGTGTAAGACCGCCACGAGTTCGGGCGAGACGCCGAGTCCCTCGAAGGTTTGATTGGTGGCATAGGAGTCCGCGCCTCGCGCGACTGACTCAACGGTTTCACTACTCACGTAAATACGGGTCGTTTCTCGGTTGGACCCGTAACCGTCGTAAGAAGCAAAGTGGGCCCGAGCCCATGTCTTCGAGCTCCCCCCTAGTCTACGTGGGTCCCGCCGTACTAATTCGCATAGGAGACGACATGACCCGCCTGAGCGAGGGCGATCGCGCCCCGGCCTTCACGTTGAGCGACCAGAACGGCCAAAAGGTGGCCCTGAAGGACTTCGCGGGGCACCGCGTGGTTCTCTACTTCTACCCGGCCGACGACACACCGGGATGCACCAAGGAGGCGTGTCAGTTCAACGACGAGTTCGCGGCGTTTCGAAAGCTGGACGTGGCGCTCATCGGGGTCTCGCCCGACGGTCCTGACACGCACCTGGCCTTTCGCTCCAAGTACGGACTTCAGTTCATACTGCTAAGTGATCCGGACAAGACCGTGATGGCCCGCTACGGCGCCTTCGGCGAGAAGATGATGTACGGCAAGAAAGTGACGGGAGTCATACGCTCCACCTTCGTCATCGGGCCCACCGGCGAAATCGAACGCGCCTTCTACAACGTGCGCGCGGACGGCCACGCGGCCAAGGTGCTCTCAGGCCTCTCGAACTAGGGCGCTCGGTGATCCGAGGGACTCGGAACGCAGGCCGACGTCGCGCGAGGGAAGGATCACGGCGAAGTACCCGTAGTGCTGAACGAAGGACTCCAGGGAACCATTCTGGTCGACGAAGGAGCGAGTGGACTAGGAGCGCTGGTGCAGTGAACACCAGTACGTGGTGCGCCCGCCGATGGTGGCGATCAGCATGGGGCCACCGTCCTTCGCACAGAGGCCGCCCGGGAAGCGCGAGTCCATGTGGTCACCCGTGTGCGACCCACCGCGGCGCCTCAGCGTACTCATCGTTTGGCGGAAGGCTCGAAAGAGGCGGCTCTTCTCATCGGCGTTCAAGAGACCACTGGGTGTGCGCGGATCGATGCTCGCGCGAAAGAGGATCTCATCGGCGAGCAGATTCCCGACCCCGGCGACGCGCGACTGATCCAGCAAACGAGCCTTGATGGCGGGGCCACCTCCGCTCTTCACGGCCACCACCTCGTCAAACTCGCGGCGAGTCAACGTCAGGGCATCAGGCCCCAGTTCATCGAGATCGGGATTGATCTCGAAGCGAGCCAAGCGCCGGGGATCGTGCACCACGAGTTTGCGACCGTCGGCGAACTCCAGTCCACCACGAACCCACTTCGCGTCAAAGAGGTGTGGTCCATAGAAGAGTCCTTCGATGCCGGCGTCGCCATCGAGAAGCAAGACGCCCGTCATACCGAATCGAACACCGAGCGTGGGACCATCGGTCTCTATCAGGAGGAGTTTTCCGCGCCGACTCGTCCCGGTGATCGTGAGACCCTTGACCGCGCGACTCCAGGCCGAGGGCGAGGTCAGTTTCTTCGCCAAATAGATGTCGGCCCAGCCGCGGGCGATGGTCGCGCCCACGACTCTTTCGGCGAGGAGTCGATAGGACTCCACTTCAAGGATTTCGGGCACGGAGCGAATCTACCGGGGGTCGACGCCTTGATTTGCCTTACTAAGGTTGGTTGTGTGGCCGTCGAAAAACCGCAGTGGCGAGAGCTCTTTCGCGAAGTAGTGACCTCCGGACTGTGCACGGGCTGTGCGGCGTGCGTGATCGCCTGCCCTCATCCGGTCCTGGACTACGAGTCCGACCATGGCCTCTACAAGCCGTTCCACCTCGACCTGGACGGCGGACCCGACGACTGCACCCACGGCCAAAAGGGCTGCACCATGTGCACGCGGGCCTGTCCCCGTTTTCGAAACTGGGAGAGCGAGATCGACCTGCACCGCTTTGCCCGCGAGCGAACCGAGGACGAGGTCTGGGGCGTCGGTGACGTGCTGCTCGCGCGGGCCACTGATGAGTCACTGGTGGAGAACGGACAAGACGGCGGTTTCGTCTCCGCGCTGCTGATCTACGCCCTCGAGCACGACATCATCGACGCCGCGTTGGTGAGCGGCCTCGAGGGTGACGGCACGACCTGGCGCGCCAAACCCGTGGTCGCTCGCACCAAGGATGACGTGATCGAGACGGCAAAGTCTCGCTACACGTACTGCGCGAACCTGCTCGCCTACAACGAGGCCGTCGAAGGCGGCGCCGAGCGAATCGGACTGGTGGGCATGGGCTGCATGGCCTCAGCCCCGGGCGCGATGCAGGCCCGCAAGGCCGGCAAGGTGGCGCGACGACTGAGCCTGACCATTGGCCTGTTGTGCTCCAAGACCTTTGACGACTCGATCTTTGAGGAACTGTTCGAGGCGAAGTACGACATTCAGCGCGCCGACATCGTCAAGATGAACATCAAGGGCGTCTTTCAACTCTGGACGAAGGACGGCGGCTACTACGAGATTCCTCTGAAGGAGGCGCACGCCTATACCCGCGAAGGCTGCACGCACTGTCCCGACTTCGCGGCCGAGCACGCGGACCTCTCCACGGGTGGGATCGGCGCCTTCGGGGACTGGACCCTCGTCATTGTGCGCACCGATCTGGGACGTGAGCTGATGAGCACGATGAAGAGCGAAGGTCTCATCGAGACGCGTCCCGGTGACGACGACCCCGGCGCGGTGGCGCTCTTGCACAGACTGGCGAAGGTGTCGCGCAAGCGCTGGCCCGAGTCGGCCGTTCCCGGCCCGGGTCGCCTGCCCGTGACGGCCGGATAGTTGTGGTGAGCGCCCCCTCGACAACGACCATCCTTTTCGTGCGCCACGGCACGACCGCCACCACGGGCTCGGTGTTGCCGGGGCGGGCGGCGGGCCTGCACCTTTCCGAACGCGGGAGAGAACAGGCCACGGCGCTGGCCGAGCGCCTGAGTGAGCTCGCTCGAAAGCCGGCCGCCCTCTACGTCTCGCCACTGGAGCGCGCGCGAGAGACGGCGGCGCCCATCGCGAAGGCGTTGAAGCTTCGACCGGTGGTCAATCGGGGCCTGCTCGAGTGCGACTTCGGCCTCTGGACGGGTAAGCGTCTCGCCACACTCGCTCGCCGCCCGGAGTGGCGGACCATCCAACACTCACCGAGCACCTTTCGATTCCCCGAGGGGGAGTCCTTTAGCGAGATGCAGCTGCGTGTGTGGGACGCGGTGACCCAGATCGTGAAGAGTCATCGCAATCGCACCGTCATCGTGGTCAGCCACGCCGACCCGATCAAGGCGGCCGTGACCTACGCCCAGGGAGTCCCGCTCGATCTCTTTCAACGCACGGTCATCTCGCCGTGCTCGTTGAGCGCCGTCGCCTTCAGCGGCGGCTCGCCGGTGGTGCTGTGCGTCAACAACACCGGATCGTTGAAGGATCTCAGCCCGTCGTGAACTACGTCTTTTCGAACCCCGACAAGATCATGGTCGGCGTGCGCGGCGAGGTCGGCAGCCGGCTCTTTCTGCTCCAAGCCCGCGAAGGTCGCCGCCTGGTCATCGTGAAGTGCGAGAAGATCCAGTTGGCGGCGCTGGCCGAGTGGATCGGCCAGGTGCTGGCCGAGCTCGGCCGACCGGGACATCTGTCGGAGGACTTCGCGCTCGAGCCCGAGTACGAGAGCGACTTCGTCGCCGGGGACATCGCCGTGTCGATCGACGAAGAGGCCCAGGCGATCGACGTCACGATCGAGTCGATCGAGGAAGACTCCACCTTGAGCTTGCGCCTCACGCGCGAGTGGGCCGCGGGACTGGCCATCGCCATCGTACGTCTGGTGCAAGCCGGCCGCCCCCTCTGTCCACTCTGTGGCGGGCCGCTCGATCCCCAGGGTCACGACTGCCCGCGCACGAACGGCCACCGCGCCCCGATCCGATAGCCGTGACGCGAGACGAAGAGCGCGAACTGCTCACGAGGGGCGAGATCAGTGTCGAGGGGCGAGTGGCGGGGTCGTCGAATCACGCGCTGTTGGTGGCGGTAACCCTGGACGGGGTGAGCGCCCTCGCCTGCTACAAGTCTGAAGCCGGTGAGCGGCCGCTGTGGGACTTTCCTGACGGCCTCTGGCGGCGCGAGGTGGCGGCCTACGAACTCGACGTGCAACTCGGCACGGACCTGGTGCCCACGACCGTCGCGCGTGAGGACGCGCCCTTCGGTCCGGGCTCCCTCCAGTGGTGGGTCGACGACAACCAAGAGGACCACTACTTCACCTTGCGGGAGCGACCCGAGTTTCGTGACTGGTTCGCCCGCCTGGCCGCCTTTGACGTGGTGGCCAACAACGCCGACCGCAAGGCCGGTCACGTGCTCTTTGATGACGAGCGGCTGTGGGCCATCGACAACGGACTGTGCTTTCACGAAGAAGACAAGTTGCGCACCGTCATCTGGGAGTACGCCGGGATGGCGGTAGAGGGCCACCTGCTCGAGCGGGTCGCCCACTTCGCGAAGGGTGACGTGGGCGACGTCGCCACGTGGCTCAACCCGAGTGAGTTAGCCCTCGCGCAGTTACGGGCGCACGGACTGGTGGAAAACGCCCTCTACCCCGAGCCCGACGAGACGTCGGACTGGCCGCCCTACCCCTGGCCGCTGATCTAGGTGGCGCTGAGGAGGGCGGGCTCGCCCTGGGTGGCGCCGGACTCGAGCATGAACAACGTGATGATCGTCCCCAGGGCGAAGAATCCGGCCGACCACCAAAAGGCCACCGAGTAGCCGTGCAGGTAGGAGAACGTCGCCCTCAGCGAGTGGCCCGCGCCCGGCGTCGCGTGCGTCATGGCGCGCGTGGCCACCGTGATGTAAATGGTGTTGAGCAGCGCCGTCCCGATGGACCCGCCGATCTGCTGAGAGGTATTGACGATCGCCGACGCCGCGCCGGCGTCGTGACTTTGCACGCCCGCGGTGGCGCTCGCGATAGCCGGGGCGAAAATGAGCCCGAGCCCGAGTCCGAGCACCACGAGCCCGGGCAACACGTGATCGAAATAGTCCGAGTAGGGCGTCACCCGCGTGAAGAGCACCATGCCCATGGCCCCGAGCGCCATGCCGGTCGGCACCAGGGGCCGCGGCCCCGTGCGCGCGAGGAGTCGCGCGCTGGCGAAACCGGCCGACAAGGAGATGGCGACGACCAGCGGTAGGAAGGCGATGCCGGTTCGCAAGGGAGAGAACCCGAGCGTCTCTTCGAGGTAGTAGGCCAGGAGCAGAAACACGGCGTAGATGCCCATGGACGTCAGGAAGAGCGCGATCAGCGAGCCGCCGCGGGTGCGATTCGCGAGGATCCGCAGGGGAAGCAAGGGATGGTCACTGCGTCGTTGGGTCCCCACGAACGCCACGAGCAGGGCGAGGCCGACGAGAATCGAGACCCAGGTCCCCGAGTTCGCCCAACTCGACATGCCGGCGTGACTGAAGCCAAACACAATCAGGAACAGCCCCGCGCTGCCCAGCACCGTGCCGGGAACGTCGAGGCGTGGTCGATTGTCGCTCCGTCCCGCTTCGACGAAGATGGCGACCCCCACGAGCGCGAGCGCCGCGAAGAACAGATTGATGAAGAGGCACCAACGCCACGACGCCCACTGGGTTAAGGCCCCGCCCAGCAACAGACCCACCGCCGCGCCGGAACCTCCGATAATGCCGTAGATGGCAAAGGCCTTGGCCCTCTCTTTGGGCTCACGAAACGTCGTCGACAGCGCCGCCAGCGAGGCGGTCGCCAGCAGCGCACCAAAGGCTCCTTGAACGGCGCGCGCCACGACGAGCATCGTGAAGCTGTTCGCCGCTCCGCCGATCGCTGACGCCACGGCGAATCCGGCCAGGCCGACGTAGAGCGCGTTTCTACGACCCCACAGGTCACCCAGGCGCCCGCCCAGCAGCATCAGCGAACCAAAGGCCAGGGCGTAGGCGGTGACCACCCACTGGCGATTGGCCGTCGAGAAATGAAGATCGAGCTCGGCCCGCGGGAGAGCGATATTGATCACCGTCGCGTCGAGCAGCACCATCAGCTGTGCGAGAGCCAGCACCGCCAGCGTCCACCAACGTCGCGCGTGGACGCCCTTCACTTCGCTCATATCCCCCACCCGCGTCCCGTCACTACGAGAACGTCTCTACCTCGGTCCCACGATGGGACAACGTGCGTCTAACTGCGACTCTTCAACGCGTCAATCAACGCGGGCAACACCTTGTGTACGTCGCCCACGATACCCAAGTCCGCGATCTGAAAGATCGGGGCGTCCGCGTCCTTGTTGATCGCCACGATATTCTTCGAGCCCTTCATGCCCACCATGTGCTGGGTCGCGCCGGAGATTCCACAGGCGATGTAGACGAGCGGCTTTACGGTCTTACCCGTCTGGCCGACTTGGTGCGAGTACGGCACCCACCCGGCGTCCACGATGGCGCGACTCGCCCCGGCCGCTCCGTGCAGGAGGGTGGCCAACTCCTCGATCAGGGAGTAGGCGCTGGCCTCGCCCAGACCCCGTCCACCCGACACCACGACCGTGGCGTCTTCGAGCTTGGGACCGGTGCGCTCTTCCACGTGCGAGGTGACGATGGTCGCGCCCGACGTGGACCCCAGCTCGCCGGGCAGCGCCGCAACCACCGGGGCGGCGGCGCCCCCCGCTGGCTCGGCCGGAAAGGACTTCGCGCGTACGACGACGATGCCCGGGCCCTCGCCCGTGAACGTCGCGCTCACCGTCAGAGATCCTCCAAAGACCGGGTGCTCGGTCACGAGCCCGCCCTCGTCACGCAGCCCGATCACGTTGGTGAGAACCGGTCGATCCAGCCGGGCCGAGAGCCGCCCCGCCACGTCGCGTCCGTCGTAGCTGGTGGGAATGAGGACCGCGTCGGGCGCGCCCTCTCGCTCGATGAGAGCGGCGACGGCTGAGGCCACGGGCACGCCCGGCAGAGCCCCGTCGAGGGCGCCCACGTCGTAGAGGGTCGTCGCCCCGTAGTCGCCGGCTTGGGCCGCGAGAGTGGAACCCGCTCCCCAGGTGACACCGCTCACCTGATCGCTCAGGGTGCGCGCCTGGCTCAGCACTTCAAGGGACGTGGAGGTAAAGGAATCGCCGGCTGGCTCGAGGAGGACCCACAGTTTTGAAAATGCCATCAGACTCTCCTAAAGGACCTTGATCGATTCGAGGAACGCGACCACCTTCTCGGCGCCGTCTCCCTCATCTACGTACTTCTCTCCGGCCTGACGACTCTCGGCGGCCTGGATGGCGGTGATGGTCTCGCGCGCGCCCGCGGCTCCGACCTGGCCCTCAAGACCGAGGTCGGCGACGCTGAGAATCTCCACGGGCTTGGACTTGGCGGCCATGATGCCCTTGAACGAGGCGTAGCGAGGCTCCACCACGCCGGCCGTCACCGTGACCAGGGCGGGCAGTGAGGAGGACACTTCGTCGTAGCCCGCCTCGGTCTGACGACTGACCTTGAGCGTCGAGCCCTCGATGGCCACGGCCTTGGCGAAGGTGATCGAGGGAAGTCCGAGGAGCTCGGCGAGTTGCACGGGGGTGGTGCCGGTGTAGCCGTCCGAGGACTCCGTCGCGGCCAGGACGAGATCAAAGGGGGCCCGACCGATGACCGCGGCCAGGACCTTGGCGGTGGAGAGGGCGTCGCTACCGCGTAACGACTCGTCGCTCACGATCACGGCCTTCGCCGCACCCATGGCCAGCGCGTTGCGCAGTCCGGCCACGTCCGCGGCCGATCCCATGGAGACGACGGTGACGTCGCCGCCGCCGGCCTTGTCGACGAGCTGCAGGGCCATCTCGACGCCGTACTCGTCAGCTTTATCGAGGAGGAGCTTGCCCGAACGATTCAGATTGTTCGACGCGTCGAACGACTGGGGCGCCTCGGGGTCAGGAATCTGCTTGACGCAGACGACAATATTCATGGAACGTAATCTAGGCCATCGTGCGCACGGTCGAAACTGAGTCGCGTCGCTCGAAGGTTCCCGACTTTTTCTCACGACGAGGCACTGCGAAGGCTTTAGCCCAGGAGCTCCAGAGCGAGTACTGGCTCATCGGTAATAACGCTGGCCACACCGGCCAGGCCCATGGCCGTGAGGTCGCGGGCGGAGTTCACCGTCCAGACGTTGAGTGAGAGTCCCCTCTCGGCGGCGCGACGCTGGCTCTCGGGGGTCACCATCGAGTAGTGAGGATTGAGTGCGTTGAAGCGCTCCTCACTGGCGATCTCGAAGTACTCGTTGAGCGACCCCTTGGCGAGAAGCCACGCCACCTCGACGTCGTCTCTCAGCTCACGCACCTGACGGCACGTCGCCCGGTCAAAGCACGAGATAAGGACGGAGGATCCGGGGGACGCCTCCACGCAGGCCACGACCTCACGCACCAGGGACCCCGAGTCGTCGTAGGTCGGCTCGGCGGGATCTCGGGAGTTCTTGATCTCGACGTTGACGCGAAGCCCGCGCAGCTCGGCCAGGGACTCATCGAGATGGGGCACGAATCCCGGGAGATCGGCCGCGTTGGTGTGGGCGATGACCATCAGTTCGACGACCGGGTCGTGGTGCACCACGAGGGCCCCGTCGGCCGTTCGGCGCACGTCGAGTTCCACGCCGGCCACTCCGAGCGAGCGCGCCTCGCGAAAGGCGTCGAGGGTGTTCTCCCTCGTGTTGAGGTGTGCCCCGCGGTGCGCGTAGACGTCGGTCACCCCGCTAGCCTGCCACGTGACCAGGATTTTTTGCGGATTTTCGGGGACCCCGAGATTTAATATGCCCTTGATTTTCAACTAAATCCTCAGTAGAATTTCTGTTCTGCGTAGTGCGATTTCCAACAAATCACGCTGCGTCCCCCCAAGCCACGAAGGAATTTTTCATGTCGTTAATCTGGAACCGCACCCACGCCTGGGATGACTCGGAGTGGCGCAGTGTCGCCGCCTGCCGTGATACCGAGCCGGAGCTGTTTTTCCCCATCGGAACGACGGGCATGGCCACGGACCAGATCGAGTCAGCCAAGCGGGTCTGTGACCACTGCGACGCTCAGAAGGCCTGTCTCGAGTTTGCCCTGGCGACCAACCAGGAGTCGGGCGTGTGGGGTGGCACGACCGAAGACGAGCGCCGCAAACTGCGCAAGCAGTGGCTGGCCGCCCGCCGTCGCGCCTCCAGTATCAACTAGAGCCGCGCGTCGAGCGGTACCGAGACCCGTACGAAGGTACCTCCGCCGTCCATCGACGGCACCGACTTCATCTCGATCTCGCCGTAGAGTTGCGCACGGATGAGGTCGCGCACGATGGAGAGCCCGAGACTGGTCGGCACGTCTAACGAGAAGTTCTCCCCCAGACCGCGCCCGTTGTCGCGGATCTCGGCGATGGCCCGACCGTTTTCTTGGTACAGGTTCAAGGTCACGACCCCGACGTGATCGTTGTCGGCGCCCCCGAAGTCGGTGAAGGCGTGCTCCACCGCGTTGGTCAACAGCTCGGCCAGCGCCACGGCGAGGGGCGTCGCGAGGTCGGTTGAGAGCACTCCGAGTTCGCCGTTCACCACAATCTCGACCGGGTGCAAGGCGAGGACCGTGTCCTCCACGAGCAGTACCAGCGAGCGCACGATCTCGTCGAAGACCACCTCTTCGCCGGGCTCGCGTGACAACACTTCGTGCACGACCGCGATCGATCGCACGCGCCGCTCGGCTTCGTACAGCGCCGTGCGGGTCTCTTCTTCCTCGCTTCGCCGCGCTTGGAGTCGCAGCAGGGACGAGATGGTCTGGAGGTTGTTCTTCACGCGGTGGTGAACCTCGCGCACGGCGGCGTCTTTGTTGAGCACCATCCGATTGAGTTGACGGATGTCCGACACGTCGCGCACCAAGGTGAGAACGCCGGTCACCGCGCCGCCGGCCACGAGGGGCACCCCGTGGAAGAGGATGGCCACGTCGTGGTCGCGGTCCACCTCTTCGAGCGAGGGGATGCCGAACTCGAGGGAGCGCTCGATCGCCCGGGCCTTCAGCCCGACGTCACTGAAACTGCGTCCCTCGACGGCGGTGTAGATGCCCAGACGGTGCAGCGCGTTGACCGCGTTGGGAGTGGCGAACTCCACCCGCCCCGACTCGTCCATCAAAATAACGCCGTCTCCCACGCGGGGCAGCCCGGGGCCGGCGACGGCGTCCTCGCGATAGGGAAACGTGGCGTCGGACACCATGTCGCACAGACGGCGAAAGACCGACAGGTACGACTGCTCGAACAGTGACGCCGAACCACGCAGCGGACCCTGCAAGCGCACCAGGACCGCGACGACGTCTCCCTTGAATCGCACGGGCACGCACCACACCGGCACGAGATCGTTCACGTGCTCGATGGCCAGCTCGCCGACCACCCGGGTTCCTCGACGAAACGCGTCGCGCACGAGAAGCCAACTGTCGACTCGATGCGTCGTGCCCACCAGGTCGTCGTTGATCAGCGTGGTGCGATTGTTGGGCCGCATCTGACCGAGCACCACGAAGCGTTCGTCGTCCCGGCCGTCTTCGGAGACCTTGGCCATGAGCAGCATGTCGGAAAAGGCCAGGTCCGCGAGGAGCGACCACGACGCGATCAAGCGCAGGAGGTGGTCGATCGACGGTTCGTCGAGATCGGTTCGCACCGCGGCCAGCTCGGCGAGGGTGGCCACTACGGCGCTCGAAGGGGAATCATCTGGCGTTGGCGCTGGGTGTAGGACGCCAGCTGGTTCACGCCACGCGCCTCGAGCATCGCCGCGAGATCGTCGGCCCGCTCGCCCACCCGCTCGAGGCGGTGCGCGTCGGAGGCGGTCGTGAACGTCAAACCCTTCTCCACCAGCCGATCGAGAAACCCCTCCGCCGGATACTGCTCTTTGACCGGCTTCTTCCATCCGGCCGACGAGCACTCCATCGAGATATCCACCCGGGCCGCCGACTCGGCCATGGCGTCCCACGCCTCGGCGGGGTCGGTGGCGAGGTAGCCGGCAACTTTTATCAGATCCGGGTGAGCGATGACGTCGACGGCGTTCGTCGCGCACAACTCATCGAGGGCTCGCGCGTAGTTCCGCCAGCACTGGTCGACGTTGCGCACCGTCCACTGGTGCATGTTCACCTCGTTGTCGACGTCGTCGAGCTGCCAGGTACCGAGCCAGTGCACCGATCCGATGAGCACGTCGAAGGGGTACTGGGCGAACAACGCCGCGACGTCGTCCATCTGGTCGTGGTAGAAGTCGACCTCGAGGCCGATCTTCACCGGCAGGCCCTCGTCCTTGGCCCGCTGCGCGAGCGCCACGTACTGCTCGAGCGAGTTGCGGGCGTGAAAGGCCCAGTACTCGGCCATGGTCGTGCTGGTGGGCTCGTGTCCGTAGCGCAACCAGAAGGGCCCGACGACCGACGCGACGTCAACGAAGCGGTGCGAGTGTTCGGTCAGGGCCAGTTCGGTCACTCCGTGGAGGGCGGCCTCCTCGCAGTACTGGGCTATCTGGTCGATCTGAAACGACACCGACGACTCCGAGTGGGGCCACAGGTGCAGGTGGTAGTCGATCACGGAGGACTACGCGGCGCCGAATCCCACGACGCGCTCACTGGCGGGCGTCCCGAGTTCGACGTAGGCGATCCGGCTCGCGGGAACGCCGACGCGGCGACCCTTGCGGTCGGTCAGCCACAGCACCTGGTCACCCGTGAGAGCCTTTTCGACTTCCTTCATGATCTTGTCGCGGTCGGCGTCAGCGGGGAGTTCGACGTCAATCTCCTTCATTGACTGGACGATGCCGATACGAATATCCATGATGATTCTCCTACGAGTTGACAACTAAATCCATGTTACGGCGCTGAGGGATACTGGACTACGTGAGCACGGAACCCCTCTCGGAACGCGCCCGACGCTGGGCCGCGACCATGGAGGGCTACGAGGGCTCGAGCGACGACGTCACGGTCGCGCACCGAGACTCAACGGCGACCATCGGCACGCCCGAGCCCGGTCGCCCGACGCTGGCCGGTCCCCTGGCGGCCCGCGAGGAGCAACTGGACGCCCTCATGGTTCCCGGCGCCACGCGCAGTGTGGGAGGGGGGAACCGCGAGCGCGAGGAAGAGCCCGACGAGTTTCGCACCTGCTTTGAGCGCGATCGAGATCGCATCTTGCACTCCAACGCGTTTCGACGCCTGGCCGGAAAGACCCAGGTCTTCATCTTTCCCGACGACCACATGCGCACCCGTCTCACCCACGCGCTGGAAGTGGCCCAGGTCGCGACCGGTATCGCGCGACCCCTGGGACTCAACGTGGCCCTCACCGAGGCGATCGCCTTGGGACACGACTGCGGTCACGGCCCGGGGGGGCACGCCAGCGAAGAAGCGCTCGATCCCTACGTGGAGGGTGGTTTCGATCACGCCACCTGGGGGGCGGACGTGTCGCTGGCTCCCCTCAACCTCTGCGCCGAGACGCTGGACGGCATACGCAATCACTCGTGGTCCCGTCCGGCCCCGCTGACGCCCGAGGGCGAGGTGGTGTCGTGGGCCGACCGCATCGCCTACGTCTGTCACGACTTCGAGGACGCGGTCTCGGCGGGGATAGTGGACGTCGACTCTCTGCCGCCCCTGGTACGTGAACGCTGCGGCCTCGAGCGACGTGAGCAGCTCGGGGCGTTCATCAACGCCATGATCCACACCGTGCGCTCCAGCGGCGTGATCGGCATGGACGCGCGCCACGGCGAGGCGCTCGCCGCGTTTCGCGCGTTTAACTACGACGTGATCTACCTTCGTGACGCGTCACGACAGCAGGGCTCGGCCGTGGTGGGCATGTTGCGCGCCCTGGTCGAGTACTACAGTGCTCAGCCGTCACTGATCCCCGACGTGGCCCACCGCGGCGAGGACCTCAGCCCGACTCAGGCGCTGCACGAAGCGGTCGAGTACGTCGCGGGGATGACCGATCGCTACGCCTGTCGCCGGGCCCTGACCCAGCTCGACTGGCCGGTCGATCGCCTCCCGAGCGGGATCGACCGCTAAGGCTGGGTGGCCGCCATGAGGTCAAAACGCATCGGCGGGCCTCCCCGCATCCACTCGAGGCGCAACTCCGTCGTGCGCACCGCCGAACGCTCGTGGGTCAAGATCCAGAACTGGTTCGTTCGAATCGCGTTCTCGACCGCCCCGGCGACCACCTGCGCGTCGATGCCCGCGTTCACCGCCTGACTGGCCAGGTCGGCGATCAGCTGTGCGGCGGGCTCGTCGTTGTAGCTCGTGAGCTCCTCGGGCATGTTGCGCGCGGACTCGTGAATTCTCGTCTTGACAAAGCCCGGGCAGAGCACCGACACGCCCACCTTTGAGCCGAGGAACGCCAGTTCATGAAAGAGCGACTCGCTGAGACCGACCACGGCGAACTTCGCCGCGCAGTATGGTCCCATGCCGGGCGCACCGCCCAGGCCGGCCAGCGACGCGGTGTTCACCACGTGACCTTCGTTCTGCTCCAGAAAGAGTGGGAGGAAGGCGTTGATGCCGTAGATCACCCCGTAGAGGTCGACGTCAATGACCCACTTCCACACGTCGGTCGGCGTGCCGATGGCGGCCCCCGAGGCCACCCCGGCGTTGTTGAAGACCACGTGCACCGAGCCGAACTCCGCGAGCGCGGCGTCGCGCAGCGCGTGGATGTCCCCTTCGTTGGTGACGTCGGTCCGTACCCCCAGTACGCGCGCGCCACTTTCTCCCAGCTCTTTGACCGCGGCGGCGAGGGTGGCCTCTTCAATGTCCCCGAGCACGAGGTTGACGCCCGACTTCGCCAACTGCGTCGCCGTCGCCAGTCCGATACCGCTCGCGCCGCCGGTAATGACCGCGGTCTTTCCTGCCAACTCCATCGTTCCCCCTCGAGACGAACTACACCAGCTTGAGTTCTTGACGATAGACCCGCGACGGGCCCTGCGCCGCGACGCGGGCGGCCAGGGCGACGAAGGCTTGGGCCGCCTCGGAATCGGGCGTCGTCACGACGATCGGCTCGCCACGGTCGCCGCCACTGCGCACCGCCGACTCCAGGGGAATCTGCGCGAGCAGGGTCACGCCCAGCTCACGGGCCAACTGCTCGCCGCCGCCCGCCCCAAAGATCTCGTAGCGGGTCTGGTCGTCGGCGGTGAACCAGCTCATGTTTTCGATGACGCCGCGCACGGCGAGTTTGAGTTTGCGCGCGGCGTAGGCCGAACGCTGGGCCACTCGCTGGGCGGCGGCCTGGGGGGTCGTCACGACGTACATCTCGATGCGCGGCAGGATCTCGGACAGCGTCAATGCGACGTCGCCCGTGCCGGGCGGCATATCGATCAGAAGAAAATCGGGCTCGTCCCACCAGGCCTCGGTGACCAGTTGCTCAATGGCCTTGTGCAACATGGGTCCACGCCAGATGACCGGCTGGGCGTCGTCGACGAAGTACCCCATGGAGAGACAGCGCACGCCGTGCACCAAGGTCGGGATGACGGTATCGCCGAGGACGATGGGGTCGTTGGTGGCCCCGAGCATCTTGGGCAGGGAGAAGCCGTACACGTCGGCGTCCAACACCCCGACGGAGTGTCCCGCCTGCGCGAGGGCGATGGCGAGGTTGACCGTGACCGAGGACTTGCCCACGCCCCCCTTGCCCGACGACACTCCGAGCACCCGCGTTTTGGAGAGCCGGTCCAGGAACTTCGGGGAGGCCTCGGCGTGATCGTGGCCGTGGCCGTCCGACGGCGCGGTCATGGCGCCGCGCAAGAAGTTCCGCAGGCCGAGCCGCTCGTCGTCGTTCATGGTGCGCACGACGACGTCGGCGCCCGGCGCGAGGGCCCGGACTGACTCGCGAAGGGTCTCCAGGTGGGGCCAGTTGGTCACCGGCAGCACCAGCTCGACGCGGGGGACGCCGTTTTTCTCGCTGACGTCGCCGAGGAACCCCAACTCGGCCAACGGGCGCACCAGCTGGGGCTCCGCGATGGCGGCGAGTTTGTCGCGCAGGTGGGGATCGAGGGTCACAATTGTTCCTTTACGTAGAGCCTTCTGAGGTTATCGTCGCTCCCGGACGGCTCACCCGTAAACTTCCCCCATGGGCGCCACCACCGAAAATGAACTCGACCCGGCGCTCTTTGCCGCGACCGTCACCAGCTTGACGCACTCCTTCGGCGACAGCACCCGGCGCAAGGTCTACTTCTACTTGCGCGATAATCCGGGGGCCACGGCGACCGAGCTGGCCACCCACTGTGACGTCCACGCCAACGTCGTACGCCACCACCTCGAGCGCCTCACCGAGGGCGGCTACGTCACCTTTGACAGCGTGCGCAAAACCACCGTCGGACGGCCGGCCAAGGGATATCGCGTGCTCGACGAGACGGTCGTCATGGAGGGGTCGCTGCGCCGCGACGCCCTGCTGGTCGCGTTGCTGGAAATGGCCCTCGAACGGCTCGGCCCCGACGCGTCCGAGAAAATGGCCCACGACGTCGGGCTCGAGTACGGCCGAGTACTCACCGAGTCCAGCGGGGCCGCCGAGTGCACGAAGACGGTGAAGAGCGCGATGGCCTCCATCGCCGGACTCTTGACCGCCCACGGCTTTAGCGCGAGGGTCGAAGAGAACGAAACAACGAGTTCCGTGGTGTCCGACAACTGTCCCTTCGGGACGGCGGCCCAACACCACCCGGTGCTGTGCGCCGTTGACCGGGGCCTCATCGCGGGCATGCTCGAAGGTCTCGGGGCCGAACGCACCACGGTGACGTTGACCTCCAAGGCCCTGGGCGACGACGCCTGTCGCGTGACCGCCTGACTTAGGACGTGGGCAGTTTCAGCGCGACGAGGAACGGTCGCGCGATGGCCAGCTGCCCTCGTGAGGGATGCAGCGCCAAGAACTCTTTGAACTCGACGACCGCGAGCGATCGATTGCCCGGCGTCGAGTCCGCGATGATCGCGTAGTAGAGACGCGCGGCCGGGTTGGTCGGGCCGTAGGTAATCGCTTTACGCAGATCGTCGACCCCCAGGGTGACCAGGGAGGGATTGGTGTCCGAGCTGCCCGCGGAAAAGTCGAGCCAGCCGACCTGCGTCAGGGCCGTGACGTTCTTGGGATCGAGCGAGAGCACGCCTTCGTAGGCGGCGAGCGCCGGGGTGACCTCCCCGTTCGCGACGTCCGCCTGGGCCTCGGTCAAGAGTTGGCTGATCTCTTGGGCGTGCGAGACGCTCACGCCCCCGGTCTCTTGCGTACCGGCCTGGCGCAGGGACAACGAGTGCAGCAGGACAATGATGAGCACGGCCAGCAGGCACACCAGACCGATCACCAGGTAGGCCAGCCTCCGCCGGCGCACCGGGCCCTTGGCCGCCGACGAACCAAACTCCTCGAGCTCCTGTCGCAACCGCCCGAGGGCCAAGCTCTCGCGGGCCTCGATCGTCGCGGCCTGAATGGCGGTCAGCTCACCGGCCTCGAGTTCGCGACGGGCGTCGGCCAGTGACGCTTCGCGCAGCGCGATCTCATCGAGTATCTGGTTTTCGCTCCGCTTCATCGCCGTCGCCTCGCCAGGCGCAGTGAGCTCCCGACCAACAGGCCCAGCCCGGCGATCGGCACCACCCACAAGAGGACCCCGAGCCCCGAGGTCGGGGGACTCAGCAGAATCGACGTGCCGTAGGTCGACTCCAACGAGGTCAGAATCTGACTGTCCGACTGGCCCGCCTTCACCTTGGCCGCGATCTCGTGACGCACGGCCACCGCGGACGTGGCGTTGCTTTCGGCGACCGAAAGATCGTGGCACGCCGGACAGCGCACCAGCGTTTCCAGGTGCGCGATTCGGGCCGACGGGCCCGACGCGTGGGGGTTCAGCACGACGGCGATCGCCGCGACGGCCACCAGCGCAACGCACCACACGGAAAAGGACTTTAGAACCTTCACGTGGCCGACGCCCGGACCTCGGCCACGGCGTCCTCCAGCTGCTTGGTGCTCACCGGACCGTCGAGGGTCGCCGCCACGATGCCCCGCGCGTTGATGATGAAGGTGGTGGGAGGCGCGATCACGCCGTAGCGATTGGCGATCACTCCCCCGTTGTCGATCACCGAGGGGTAGAGCGACCCGTAGTAGCGAGCGAACGACTCCGCCGCCGACACCGGGTCACTGAAGACGACGCCAACCACGTCGACGTGTCGATGACGCTCCTGCCAGGCGAAGGTCGACAGGTCCGGGGCCTCGCTCTTGCACGGACCGCACCACGAGGCCCAGAAGTTCACGACGACAATGTTGCCGAGGTCCCGGCGAATGTTGAGGGCGGCACCCCCACCGAGCCGCGGCCCCGACAGGGCCGGAGCGGCCTTGCCCAAGAGGGAGGTGTTCACCTCGTTCGCGCCGGTGACCGGTTTACGCAACGCCAGAAAGAGCGAGAGGGCGGCCACGACCACGATCACGGCCAGGCAGGTCGCCATCACCGAGCGCTTCACGCGGCGACCTCGTCAACGTACTTTCGGCGAAAGAACGTCAGCGCACTCCCGAGGCCGATGATGAGTCCACCGAGCCAGAGCCACGCGAGCAGCGGCTCCACCGTGACGCCGAGCACCACCGAACCGGACGGCAGGTTGTTCTGGACCTGGGCGCCCGAGGTGTTGCCGTTGCCCCCCACCGCGTCGAAGGTGACGTAGATATCCCGGGCGAGGTTCGAGTCGATGGCGGGCGTCCCCACGGTCGTACCGCCCCGGCCATTAAACGTGGTGACCGCCGGCAACAAACGGTGCCCGTCCACGTCGACCCGCAACTGGGTCGCTGACTCCAGGGCGTCCTTCACGTTGTGAAAGCCCGAGAAGCTCACGAGCTGGCCGTCGACGACGGTGCTCTGGCCCGTCGCGAGGGTCACCTCCGAGCGATGCACGTAGGTGGTCGAGGTCACGATGCCGAGCGCCAAAATAACAACCCCGAGGTGCACCACCATTCCCCCCGTCGAGGGAGAGCGCCACACGCTTCGCCACGAACCACGGCGAATGGCCGCGACCAGCGATCCTCGCAGCGTCCGCAGCGCCGCCCCCGCGGCCAGGACCCCGAGAAAGACCGCGGCGATCTCGACGGGACTTCGCACGTCTAGCGCGAGCAGTACGACCACGGCCGCGAGAGCCGCCCACGCGCTCACTCGGAGGCGACTCCAGAGCATCGCGGCGTTGGCGTTTCGCCAGCTGACGAGCGGCGCGATGGCCATCAGCACGAGCAGCACCACGCTCATGGGAGCGGCCACCGAGGCGAAGTACGGAGAGCCCACCGTCACCTGCGTCCCGTTGATCGCCTGATACAAGAGGGGGAACACCGTGCCGATCAGCACCACGATCGCGAATCCCACGAAGAGAATGTTGTTCGCGACAAAGAGTCCCTCACGCGACAGCGGATGATCAACGCCCACCGGCGCACGTAGACGGTCGCCGCGCCAGGCGAGCAGCCCCGCACCCAGCACGACGATCGCGAAGAACAGTCCGATCAGCAGCGGCCCCAAGGTGCTGGAGGAGAACGCGTGGACACTGACCAGCACGCCCGAGCGAGTGAAGAACGTTCCGAGAATCGTCAGAGCGAACGTGGCGATCGCGAGAGAGAGATTCCACACGCGAAAGAGTCCGCGCCGGTCCTGGACGATCACCGAGTGGATATAGGCCGTCGCCGTCAGCCAGGGCAACAAGGCGGCGTTCTCGACGGGGTCCCAGCCCCAGAACCCTCCCCAGCCCAGTACCTGGTAGCTCCACCAGGCCCCGAGCACGATCCCGAGCGACAGTGATCCCCAGGCGAGAACCGTCCAGCGGCGCTGCTCCAGCGGCCAGCGCTCGTGCACGCGTCCCGTGATGAGCATCGCGATGGCGAAGGCGAAGGGCACGCTAAAGCCCACGAAGCCGAGGTACAGCAACGGCGGGTGCACGGCCACCAGGGGGTTGTCCTGCAGGAGCGCGTTGGGTCCGGCGCCCTGGTGCACCAGCGCGGCGTTGCGCACGAAGGGGTCGGCCGGACCCATCATCAAAAGGGTAAAGAACGCGCCAACGGCAAAGAGCACCATCGCGGCCCAGCCGACGACGGGTTCTGACCTGTCGCGACGGTAGTAGATCAACACGCCCCCGGTGATGGCGGTCTGCAAGAGAACCCACAGCATCAGTGACCCCTCGAGCGCCGACCAGAGACCGGTGATCGAGTAGAGGAGCGGGGTGAAGGTGGCGTTATTCTCCGCCACGTAGGCGAGCGAGAAGTTGTGAGTGATCAGCGCGTACTCCATCACGCCGATGGCGGCGGCGATGCCCACGACCGCGAGCGCGGCCCACCACAGGGCGCGCGAGGGCCGACGGCGTCGAAGGGCGACCGCCTGCTCGACGAAACCTCCGACCGCCCCCACGAAACAGAGGTATAAAGCAGCTCGACCGAGCCACGTCAAGATCATCGAACCGTCCCGTTGGGGGCCTTCACGCGATTGGGGTGCTGGGCGATGTAGGTCGCGGTGTGCTTCACCAGAATCTGGGTCGCCACGAATCGGTCGGACGTCGCGCTCGTGAAGTGTCCCTCGACGACGACCGGGATGTTCGCCTGGAAGAGCTGGGGCGGTGAGCCCGTCGCGTTCACGAAGACTTCCTGGTTGCCCCCGGTCATCCAGAACGACGCGCCGCGCGAGGTGCGATCAATGGTGTGGGGCTTGACGACACCTTCGAGGCGAAACGTCGCGGTGCCGAGCTTGGCGCGAGAGCTCATGGCCTGGTCGATGGTCTCGAAGTAGTTCAGCGAGTGCAGTAGCCCCTGACTCAAGAGGGCGAGCACCGCGAGGACGAGGACGCTCAGTACCCCCACGGTGCGCCACCGTCCCCGGCGCTTGGTGGGCGGCGCGGCGACGGGAGTGAGATCGAGCGGGTCCTCAGTGTCCGGCACGACGTCCTCGCCACCAGATAGACAGCGCGTAGAGCGCCAACCCCCCAAAGGCGAAGGAGTAGCCGGCGGCGACGTACCCCATTAGTGGACACCTTCACGGCGACGTTGCGCCAGCGCCTCGTCGAGTGAGGCCGCGTAGCGCGCGTCGCGCTGCACTTCGAGGCGATAGCGCGCCCGCAGTAACCAGAAGAACAAAAGAGTGAAGGCGAAGAGACTCACGAACAGGGTCCAGAGCATCGATCCGTGAACGAGAAAGTTTCCGTTCTCCGTGAACACCGTGGCGCCCTGGTGCAGGGTGTGCCACCAGTCGACCGAGAAGTGATCGATCGGCACGTTGATGGCCGCGATGATCGCAAAGACCGCGCTGCGCCGGGCGCGCACCTCGGGGTCGTCGTTCGCTCGGCGCAGCGCCAGGTACCCCAGGGCGAAGACCAAGAGAATCGCGGTGGACGTGAGGCGCGCGTCCCACGCCCACCAGACTCCCCAGGTCGGACGACCCCAGATGGAGCCGGTGATGAGGGTGAGGGCGAGAAAGACCGCGCTCACCTCCATGGCGCAGTACGCCACCCGGTCCATCACGACCGACCGGGTGCGCTTCCATAAGTACAGACAGCTGGCGATCACCGACGTGCCAAAGGACACGTAGAGCGCGACCCAGGCAATCGCCGGGTGAACGTAGAGGAGTCGGACGAGATTTCCCTGAACCCGATCGGGGGGCGTGACCCAGAGACCCAGCCAGAACGTGAGGGCTAGCAGCACGAGCGTGACGGGTCCTAGAAGGCGTTGGGAGAGCTGCTTTATCATGAATCCTCCAGAACACCGTAAAGCAAAATCCCAATCGCGAGGTAGGCAACCAAAGCGACGAGGGAAATTACCCACCACGGCCAGAGCGCGCCCCCGTGCAGGGCGTCACTGTAGGAGCGCTCCCCGGCGATCAGCAGCGGCGCGAAGGCCGGGAACGAGAGAACGGGCAAGAGGGTCGCCGGTCCCTGTCCGCCGCCGCTCAAGGCGCCGTACAAGGTGCCCGCCGCCGCCAGCGCGGCCAGGATGACCAGCACGCTCGGGAGCGCCTCGGCGCTCCCGAGCAGTCCCGTGTGCAACAGCAGCACCGCCCCGGCCAGCACGACGATCCCGGTCATCCACAACTCGATAGCCAGGGCGAGGGCCTTGCCCAAAAAGACCCCGGCGGGGTCCAGCCCCAGGGTCGCGATCGACGTCCGGGTCCCACTCGACCCTTCGATCACTTGGGAGCGGTTGATCATCAACAACGTGACGAGCAGCATCACGAGGTAAAACAGTCCCGGGCCGGCGCTGGAGTTGCCGGCGTGATGGGGACCGAGAGCGAGGCCGCTCAGCACCAGCGCCATAACCCCAAAGGGCAGCACCTGCCAGAGCAGGACGCGGCTGCGCCGCTCTATGCGCAGGTCTTTCCCGGCGACGAGGAGCGCGGTGCGAATCACGGACGATCCCCCACCACGAGGCCCCCGGCCAGGGTCACGGTGCGCGGCGAAAGGGCGCGGGAGCGCAGCGGGTCGTGCGCGCTGACGATCACCGAGGCCCCGCCCCTCACGACCTCGCCGATCAGCTCGTCGAAAAAGGTCCGCCCCTCGTCATCCAGGGTGGCGTAGGGCTCGTCCAGCAGCCAGGTCTCTGGACGGCGCAGTAGCAGCCACGCCAGTCCGAGACGTCGCCGCTGACCCGCACTCAGGCGCTTCGCCGGCGTCTTCGTTCGACCCGAGAGACCTACGCGATCGAGGACTCGACTGATCTCCTCAAGTGGTCGACCGAGCGCCTTGGCGGCGAAGGTGAGATTCTCCGTCGCGCTCAAGTCGTCGTAGAAGGAACCTTCGTGTCCGAGCCAGCCCACTCGCCGACGCAGCTCTCGGCGGTCCCCGGTCTTCAGGTCGACGCCGCTGACGACGCCACTGCCACTCGAGAGCGCGACGAGCCCCCCGAGCAGTCGCAAGAGGCTGGTCTTTCCCGCCCCGTTCGCGCCGGTGACGACGGTCAGTGATCCCGCCTCGAGTTCCAGCGTCACGCCACTCAGTAGCGGAAACCCGTCCACCAGGACAACGGCGTCGCGCAGTTCAACGACGAGCGAGCGACTACTCATGAATGCGGGCTAATGCTGCAACGCTTTGATGTCGGCATCCACCATCATCTCTACGAGCGCGGCGAAGTCGGTCTCCGCCGACCAGCCCAGCGTGGAGTGAGCCTTCGTCGCGTCGCCCACCAGCAGATCGACCTCGGCCGGGCGAAGAAACGCGGGATCGATGGTGACGAACTCCTCGTAGTCGAGACCGGCGCAGGTGAAGGCCACCTCGCACAGTTCGCGCACCGAGTGGGTCGTGCCCGTCGCGATGACGAAGTCATCGGGCGCGTCGCGCTGGAGCATGAGCCACATGGCCCGCACGTAGTCTTCGGCGTAGCCCCAGTCACGCTGAGCCTCCAAGTTGCCCAGTCGCAACTCGCGGTCCAGTCCGGCCTTGATGCGCGCGACGCCGTGCGTGACTTTTCGCGTCACGAACTCAATGCCGCGCCGGGGCGACTCGTGATTGAACAAGATGCCACTGGAGGCGTGCAGGCCGTAACTCTCGCGATAGTTGACCGTGATCCAGTGGCCGTAGACCTTGGCGACGCCGTAGGGGCTGCGGGGGTAGAACTCGGTACCTTCGTTCTGGGGGACCGTTCGGACCTTGCCGAACATCTCAGAGGAACTGGCTTGATAGAAGCGGATGTCGGGATCGACGATGCGGATGGCGTCGAGCAGGCGGGTCACCCCGAGCGCGGTGGCCTCGCCCGTCAAGACGGGCTGCACCCACGACGCCTGCACGAAACTCTGCGCGGCCAGGTTGTAGACCTCGCTCGGGCGATGGTCTCGCAACACGTGGATGAGGGACACCTCATCCATGAGATCCCCCGAGACCAGGGTCAACTTCTCCTGGATGTGGCTGATGCGCTCGATATTGACCGTCGAACTGCGGCGCATAAGTCCGATGACGTCATAGCCCTGAGCGAGGAGCAACTCGGCCAGATACGAGCCGTCCTGTCCGGTTATTCCCGTAATCAGAGCGCGCTTGGCCACTGGACAACTCTACTACCGGGTGATGGAGAAGTCCCTCGTAACCTGGGCCGATGGCGCGCCTCGCGGTAGTCAGCTTCCGCCTGGGATCCTTCGACGGCGTCAGCATCGAAGCCCAGAAGTGGATCGACGCTTTTCGCTCGCGGGGCCACGAGGTGCTCACCCTCGCCGGCGACGGGGAGGCGGACGTGGTGATGAGCGAGCTCGCCATACGGGCGTCAAAGGCCCCCGATGTCGACCAGGTGTCGCGGGTGCTCGAGGGCGCGGATCTGGTGGTCGTGGAGAACATGGTCTCGCTTCCTCTCAACGTGGCCGCGCGTGACGTGCTGTGGCGCGTGCTCGATCAGCGCGCCGCGCTGTTCCATCATCACGACCTGGCCTGGCAACGTCCCGAGTGGATCGGCGAGCCGGCTCCGCTCGATCGGCCGCAGTGGCGTCACGTGACGATCAACGACCTCTCGAGACGAGAACTCTTCGATCGCGGACTTCTCGCCTCCACCATCCGAAACGCCTTCGACCCCGATCCCCCACCGGGTCGACGCGAGCTCACGCGCCAGGCCCTGGGCCTCACCGACGAGCGACTCGTTCTGTTGCCCACTCGCGCCATCGCCCGGAAGAATATTGCGGCGGCGATCCGACTCGCCGAGGACCTCCACGCGGTGCTCTGGCTGCTCGGTCCCTCCGAGGACGGCTACGAACCCCACCTCGAATCTCTCCTCGCCGGCACCCGCGTCGTCGTGCGGCGCGGCCTTCGCGAAGGGTTCGACGTGCACGACGCCTACGCGGCGTGCGACCTGGTGGTCATGCCCTCCACCTGGGAGGGGTTCGGCAACCCGGTCCTGGAGTCGGTGACGCACCGACGACCGCTCTGCGTCTATCCCTACCCCGTCTTGGAGGAGATTCGATCGTTCGGCTTCCACTTCTTCGGCCTCGGGAACGTGGCCCGTGTCGCCGCTTTTCTGGACGCGCCCGACGGCGGACTTTTCGACCACAACCTGGCGATCGCCCGACAACACTTCAACATTGCTGATTTGCCGGCGCGGCTCGCGCCGCTGTTGGAGACGTGGGGCCTTAACTGAGGACAACTAGTGTTTCGGTGATGGTCATAAATGACGAGCGGGCCCCCCTGGGCGACCGAACCCCCCAGGCCGAGCGACGCGATCAACTTCTCCTCGTCGCCCGGGCAATCTTCGCCGAGCGCGGCTTCCAGGCCACCACGATGGACGACATCGCCAAAGAAGCCGGCTTCACCAAGCCCATCTTGTACCAGTACTTCGAGTCCAAGACCGAGCTCTACCGCGAGATCGTCAATCAGACCGCCAAAAAACTGATGAACTCACTGCGCACGGCGGTGGACGAAGTCGAGTCCCCGCGCGCGAAGATCGAGGTGGCCTTTCGCGTGTACTTCGAGATGGTCGTCAGCGAGACCGACGCCTTTCGCATCCTCTTCATCCACTCCCACGAGGGCGAGACGAGAGGGGACTTGCGCGCGGTGGAACTGGGATGGGTGTCGTTCCTTGAGCCGCTGATCGCGGTGCGCATCAAGCCCGACCACCGTCGACAGCTGGCGGCCGGCGTCGTGGGCATCGCCGAGGGAGCCGCCACGGCGTGGCTCATCCAGCAAGAGGGTAAAGGATGGCCCACTCCGAGTCCCGGGGTCGCCGAACGACTCGCCCAGCGCAGCGCCACCCTCGCGTGGGGCGGGCTGCGCAGCGTCGAACTCGACTAACGCGCCAAGAACTTCTCGAGTTGCGCCACCACGAAGCGGTGATCCTCGACTTGGGGTAGTCCCGACACCGCGACCGCGCCCACGCACCCGGTACCGCGAAGGAGAATGGGGAACGCGCCGCCGTGAGCCGCGTACCTCGCGGGGTCGAGACGGTGAGTGACGTTGAAGTCGTCGTTGCCCTCGGCCCGGGCCAAGGCACCTACGTAGTACGACGAGTGAGCGAAGAGGTCCACGACGGCGCACTTGCGTTCCAGCCACAGGTCATTGTTCGCGCTGGAACCCGCTAGCGCGGCGTGAAAGAGTCGCTGACCATGAAGTCGTATGTCAATCGCGATCGGCAGCGCGGCTTCAAGGGCGGACTGGCGAATCTGGGAGCCGAGCAGCCACGCCGTCTCGTGGTCGAACGAAGAAAAGACGAGCCTCTCTTCCTCAAGGAGGAGCGTGGTCAGGGAGTCATCGTCGGTCATGGTCGCACGATTCTACGGCCTCACCTCGAGACGCCCTCCGACGTCCTCACGACTCTTCGACCAAGGTGGCAAACACTTGGGCCATCTCCCAGAGCTGGTTCGCGCACCGGTCGTAGGCGACGAGATCCCCTCCGGCCGGGTCCGCCACGTCGAAGGCGCGGTCGGGATCGAGCGACGATACGTAGGAGACCTGATCACCCAGGGGCATGTCAAGGGGCGCGGCGCGGAGAAACTGTCCGAACAACACGGTCTTGGTGGTGGCTTCGGGAAAGCTCAGTCGCACGAACCCGACGTGGAGCGCCTCGCTGGCGAGGACCACGTCCGCCCAGTCGAGATCCTCGCGCGTGAGTTGGTGGCCCCGGTGAGCACCGTAGTGGTGGGTGCCAAGTTCCGGGATTCGAAGCAGCGCGTCGCGGGTACGCGAACTCATCGCGCTTCCCTCGGCGACGTGCGTGCCCGCGCTACGAACCGACCAGTCGGCCCCGTTCGCCTCGGCGAGGGTCGCGAGCATGTAACCGAGCATCACCGAGCGAGCGGCGTTGCCCGTGCAGAGAGTGAGAATCTTCAAAGGTCGGTCCGTGTGAAAACCCTAACGGGGCCATCCCCCAGGAACTCCGTCGTCAACCGACCAGCAGTCGAGAAGATCACGACTCAGACGTTAAGAGGCGGCGTCGTTACCGATAGTGGTGTACCAGCCACCGTGCCGGTCACCTTGATCGTGACGGACTGAGCGGTGTTATCTCCGAAGTAGCCAGTCGCGGCACCCGTAGCGTTCGTCGTCAGGGCGAGCGTTGCGGTACCGGGATTGCCGTTCCTCGTCGCGAAGAACCCGTTGCCCGAGTTACTGAGCGTCAGCGAGACTCCGTTCGCTGCGACGTCGTTTCCGTACTGATCGACCACTTGCATCGCTACGGACACGTTCGTCGTCTTGCTCGGGTTCGGAGTAGTCGAGCTTAAGTTGACCTGAACCGACGTCGCGGGGCCAGCCACGGGCGCCACCGTCGTCGAGCCCCAGGCCGCCGCGACGTTCTTCGCGGTAACGGTGTCCGTACCGGCGTTCGTGTTCCCGTAGTACGCGGTCGCGGTTCCCGTGCCGGGAGCGAAGGTGACAGTGAGCGTCGGCGTACCGGCCACGCCGTTAGAACTCGCAAAGAAGCCGTTGTTCGAGTCGCTCAAGGTGAGCGTCGTGGTGCCGCTGCTGAGCGCGGCGTTGCCGTAGGCATCCTCGAGCTGAAAGTTCAGCGTGGTGGAAGTTGTCGAGGAGACGGTCGGCGCGGTGGGGTTCGCCGAAATGGCGACCTCGGCGGGCGCCCCACCGAGAACGGTGAGAGCCGCGGAACCCCAGTTGCTCGTTCCATTTTCCGCCGTAATGGTGTCGGGACCAACAGTCTCATCGCCAAAGTACGCAGGAGCAGTCGAGGTACTCGATCCATTGGCGAACGTCGCGGTGAGTGTCGCGGCCCCGGCGGCGCCATTCTTCGTGGCGAAGAATCCATTGCCGATGTCGCTCAGCACCACGGTGGTAGTGCCACTGCTGTTGACGGGGACGCCGACAGAGTTCTCCAAAGTCATCGTGATCGTCACATTTGTCGTCGAACTCGCTCCCGGAGTATTCGTGCTCAGGGACAGCGCGACCTTAGTGGCGACGAGACCGCCCACGGCGAAGCTTTGCGTGACTTGGCTGGCGGCTATGTAATTTGGGTTGCCGGTGGCTGGATCGTTGAAGTCAAGCGTGCACGTTCCTAGACCCACGAAGGAGACGATGCCTCCCGACACCGTACAGACGCTCGTCGTCGCCGACGTTATGATCACGGCGTCTTGGCTCGATGCCGCCACCACGGGTGAGTACGTCGGCCCATTCTTGGTCGCGTTCGTCGGCGCCGCCGACGACACCGTAATGACGCTCTTTTGAGTTGACACGTTGAAAGTGGTCGAGTTGGCGGTCACGTCACCGTCCACTGCGGTCAAGGTGTAGCTCCCGACATACTCGGGAACGATGTCGGTGAATGAGGCAACCCCCGAGGAGTTCGAAATCGCGGTGAGGGTGCTCGTGGACACAGAGATGCCGTTGGCCGGTCCGCTCTGTTCCAGGATCGCTACGGTATCGCCGGCGACCGGATTGCCATTCAGGTCCGTAACGGTCACCGACGCCTGTGTGGAAGCCCCCGCGCTGGTGTCGGAGGGCTCATTAGAGAAGGTCAATTGGGCCGCGAGACTGCCCGTTGTTGTCGGTACGGACGAACCCACCCACGTCCAACTCGAGATTGTCATGCCCGTGCCGCACCACACCGAGCACAGTTCATCGATAGGCGCGACTTCGGTTGGTGCGGGGGGATAATCGTCGTAGGTCACGATCACTTGCAACAGGACGTTTTGCCCCGTGCAGGAGTTCGCCGAGACATCAACCGGGCACGCGTCAAAGGTCACAACCCTGGTTTGAAAGCTGCGCGGCTGCCAGGTTGTGGTACACCACACCGCTACCTGGTCGCCGTCGATGACCGGGATTGACGCGGTTGCCTGTCCTCCCCAGCAGGCAACCGGCGGCTCGCTCGGAACCCCGATTTCCTGACTCGACAGAATGGTGGGGTTATAACGATCGTACTGAATCGCCACATTCATCATGTCGGAGGCGGCCAACGTCAGCGAGTTGGCCGAAGTGAACTTCGTGGAGTTGTTGAGGTCATTCGTCGCCCAGTTCGACAGCATCAACACCGCCAGGCTGACGGCGACGAGATAGGCGAGAGCCAGTATGAGAATCGCCCCATCCTCACCGGTGCGGCGACCCGCGCGAGTAACGGGGCGAGCGCGCTCACCGTCCTCTCGTCGTCGAGCCAGTCGACGCGCTCTGGCGGCGGGGTCTCTCTGCATTACCGCGCCCTACCCGGGTTCCTCGACGTGTTTGAAGTGTTACTTACGTATCCCGCCGGACCGTTCGCGGTGATCTGGACGTAGTAGTTGGTGCCCGACACGAGGCCAGTGAACTGAGTACCTGATACGTAGCCGGTATCAGTAACACAGCCATTCGACATTTGCGTGTTGGTGCACGCCACCGCCGTGTAGCTACTGGGTGCGGTTCCCGGTGAGTTGGTGAAAGTGGCCACGATGGCCCCGGTAGTGGATCCCGTCGACACCGTCGGAGTGCCCGGTTGGCCGATCTGACTCGTCTCGGGGTGATTGGCGACCGCGGAGGGCGCCGAGGCGACGTAGGCCGCTGACGCGTTGGAAGTCACCTGAACGTAGTACGTGGTGCCGGGTGTGCCGGCTGGAACCTGGTTGAGATTCGTGAGGTTCGACCCCGACGTGAAGTTGGCGTTGGTAACGCAGTTCGCGTTCATCCCGCCGTTGGTGCACGCCTTCAAGGTGTAGGTCTGACCCGCCGCGACAGTGGCGGGCGGCGTGAACGTGACCGAGATTGAATCGACGGAGGTGCCGTAGCCAACCGCCACCGCACTCGGAGCAGCGAGTTGGCTCGTGTCAACCTGACTTACTTGCGAGGAAGCTGGAGAAACCAGGTAGCCCGACGACGCGTTGGCGGTCACTGTGACGTAGTAGTTGGTACCGGGTGACCCCACTGCGTAGGTGAGGCCAGCGAGGTTGGATCCCGCCACGTAGTTGTTGTTGGTGACGCAGTTCGCGGTCATCGCACTGTCCGTGCAGGCCATCGCGGTGTACGTCTGTCCAGGAGCAGTGACGAAGGGTGGCGTAAAGGAAAGAGTGATCGTTCCGGCCGCGGTTCCGTAGTTGGCGCTGAGACCAGTGGGCGCCACGAGTTGGGCGGTGGCGACGGTCGCCGGCGAGACCGCGGTCGTCGCTGAGGCGTACCCCGGCGTTGACGACACGGCGGTGATGGTGACGTAGTAACTCGAGCCCGGAGCTAACCCGCTGATTTGGGAGTTCGACGTGAAGTTCCCGACGGTAAGGCAGCCGGCCGTCATCGCTGAGTTGGTACATACGGTTGCCGTGAAGGATGAAGGCGCGGCCGTTCCGGCGGGTTCTGTGAAGGAGGCGGTGATGGAGCCAACCTGTGAGGCCGACGGCGCCGTTGTGAAAAACGTTGGCGTCTTCACGGCACTCTCCACGGCCGAACTCTGCACGGCCGGCTGCGAAGCGGGCGACGCGAGATAACCGACGGATGCGTTCGCCAGCACGTCAACGTAGTAGTAGGTGGGAGCGCCGCCGGCTGAGTAGTTGAGTCCCGAAAGGTTGGAACCTGGTATGTAGTTGGTAGCGGTCACACAGCCCGCGCTCATGTTGCTGTTCGTGCAGGCGGCAACCGTGTACGCCTGGTTGGACGCGATGACTGACGGCGCGGTAAAGCTCACCACTAACGAACCAGCCACGGTGCCCGCGGTCGCCGTAACTCCTGTCGGTGCAACCAGTTGAACGGTGGCCATGACCGCGGGTTGATACGGCGGGGTCGTCGCTGCGAGATAGTTCCCGGTGGCGGAGGCCGTTATCTGAACGTAGTAATCGGTTCCCTGGGTGAGTCCGGTGATGGAGCCGCCGGAGGTGATGGTGGGCACGGTCACACAGTTGAGACTCATCGACGGGTCGGTGCACGCCTTCGCCGTAAATGTCTGTGAGTTGGGTGGCGACGTAAAGGTCACCACGAGCGCCCCCGCCAGCGAACTTGACGGCGCGACGTTGGTGATCGTGGGGGTCGCAAGTTGAGCTGAATAGACGCTGAAGGGCGTGCTGTAGGCGGTGAGCTCGGTCGTTCCCGATCCTTCCGTGGCCTCTAGTTCGTAGCCGATGCCCGTTTCGTTGATGCTGCACCCCGAATAGACCAGGATCCCCGACGTTTCTTGACCCAAACAGTTTGGCGACAGGACCGCCCCGGGCGTCCCCACGGCCGGATCGACACTCAGGGTGATCGACGAGAGGTTGGTCGTGACGATGTGGCCGGTGGAGTCCAAGACTTCGATCTCCGGCTGGGTGGTAAAGGGCGTGTTCACCGTGGCACCCTCGGGTTCGGTCAGGAACAGAAGCTGCGAGGCCCCGTTGCTGTTCGATCCCGCCGCCTGTACCGGAATGGGATCGACCACAATCACCGTGTTACTTTGAGAAGTCTGCGTAGCCGTGTCGGTAACGACAACGTTGATCAGTTGTGGCTCCCCCACGTTCCCCGGGGAGTTGGCGGTGGGGTTGGTGCACGTCGGCGTGAAGGAACCTCCCGAAGAATACTCAACCGCCGGCTGCGTGCCCGACGCCGCTATCTGCGCGGTGTATCCGCTGAGGCCAAGTAAGGACGTCAAATCGGACTCGGTGGGGTACCCCAGGAGAGAGTTTGCCGGGACGGGGCAGGCGCTAAACACGCTGGTGTAGCCGTTCTGAATCGCCGAACTCGTGACGGCCATCGAACTGGCCAGGGCGGCATCGAAGTTAGCCAAGTTGCGGTGCTCGGCGGAGGCGGAAATATCGGTCCCGAAGGCGGTTATGAGGGCCACCGACGCGAGCGCGAGCACGATGATGGCCAGCAAGACTTCGATGAGCGTGTCTCCCGCTTCCGATCGCGCATTGCCAGTCCGGTCGGTGACGGCGTCAACCAGCCTCCGGACACTCCGGCGCACGCGAACCCACTGAGTTGGGAGCCCCATCATGAGATCAACAGACCGAAGGCAACCGCGTTGTAACCCTCGCCTTTCAACTGGGCCTTAATGGTGACCGGCTCGGCACCACCGTTCACCGTCGGTGGCGTAATGCCCAGCATCGCGGTGCCCGTTCGCAGATAGGGAGATTGAGTCTGCCAATTTGATTGGCACTCGACCGATGCCGTGCCGAGCCCCGTCAGGCCCCCGGTGTAGTTCGTTCCGTTGATCTGAACCGTGACGTCCCCATTGTCAATACCCCAGCCAACGGACGGATTGGCGTTCGTGGGGGCAGAGTCGATGTCGCTCGTCGGGACTTCGTTACACGCATTGCCGAGATCCGAACTCTGGAAGTTCGGGACGAGGTTAAAGGGAAGCGGCTTGGCGGCGGGCAAACCCGATGTCCAAATGATGTCGCCACCGGGGTCAATTGTCTCGGCGTCAGCGGTGATGACTTCGTAGCCCGTCGCGATACTCCCCGACGGATCCGTCACCTCGATATTTGACAAAGTGACGGTGTCGGTTCCCCCACTCGTCGTCTGAAAGATCGCCGGATCGATGCACGACGACGACACGACGTTGTTCTGAAGAGTCGCTGTGGTGGGGGGGCACCCGATGCCTGCGTAGAAGGGGGTGGGGGTGCCATTGACGTCGTTGTCGTTGCCGAGAAAACCTTGCCCGTTACTCAAGTGACCCCAGTCACAGGGGCCGGACGCTTCTTGTTTGCAGGTTCCCCCTCCCACCGGAGTTGAGACCGCTACGACCGGGGGCGGATTAGTGGCACTCTGATTCTCGCCGTTGCCCGGTTGAACGGTAAGACAAAACGACATCACGTAACCCCCGGGGACGTCAACGGACGAATCGACACCCTGTTGGCCGGGGTCCGTCGCGGTGCACGTGTTTCCCGCATTCGGGTAGGCCTGTTGAAGTTCCGCGGTGGTGAAGCCCACGAAGCACATCGTTCCGGCGTACGTTCCGGTACCCGGAAGCGCGAATCCGCAGAAGGAGGAGGTGTTTAACTGTTGCTGAGCGCCGGCATTCGTAGTGGAGATGCTTTGGGCGGGGGTCGCCTCCAACTGATAGGGGTAGGAGCTGTTGGGCTCGTCAATCGGGAATTGCAACCGGGTGATGCCTTTGGTGGTGACCAGTCCGCCCGACGTGGCCACGGGGGTCGTCCCGTCGTAGGCGACCGGCGGAGCCTGGCAGGTGGAGGAAAGTTCGTTGACCGGGCAGGGAACGAGTAAGTCATAGGAGAGGTACGTCGAGCTCGTGGGCGTACTCGTCAAACCCGGACAGTAGTTGCGCACGAGGGAGTAGGTCGTCGTCCCATTCGTCGTCTGGGCCTGCTCGGCGTACGAGATCTGGGCACTGCTGCCCCATTCCAGTCCCAGCAATTGGGTTCCTGATCCGCATAGGGTCGTGGGTTCAGTGGTGAGCGAAGAGGCCCCCTGTACGTCCTTCGTGAAGTTTGCCGCGACGACCTCCGCGTCGGCGGAGTCGCCAATCCTGCTGGACACCCCCGATTGCAGCGAGAAGACCGAGATCAGTCCCGCCGCCAGAGCTCCGACGATCAGCGGCATGATCGTGACGACGATCAGCAACTCGACGAGGGTGAAGCCCCGATCATCTCCATGGCGCGTACGACGAGACTCCCCACGCCAGGGTGCGTGACGTCCCTTCGAAGATGGGACACGAAATTGTGAGGTAGTACCCGGTGTACGCTTCATCCCCGTCTCGACATTCCTACTCTTCGCCGTTCAGACAACTAGCGAGACGCCCACGGCGCCCGAGTGGGTTAAAAAGCGAAAAGTACTTGTCACGTTCGTCGCGGCGAGGGAGGGCTGACGCGCCACGAAGCGCGCATCGCGTACTCGGACGGCAAGAGTGATTCCGGCCATACTTCTCTCCTCATCGGCCCTTGCAAGGGGAAAGTATCGTCGGTTGACAACAATTTGTCAAATGAGAGTGTTTCTGTTGTGAATCTTGTATGTGGCCGACAGTTGTTATATGAACGCGTTGTACGCAGCAATAAATACTGGTCAGAGCCCCTTTCATCCGCGCGGCGGAACCGCGGGGGCCTCGGGATAAACCGACTCGTGGGCCACTTTTGAGGCCACATGGGGCCCGGGCCCGAGGGGGCTGAGGCCGCGACCCGAGGGGGTTGCTCCAGCCCGAAGCGGCCCGCGGGGCGTTTATTTGATCTGTACGCCCGAGATGGCGCGCGCCACAATCAGTCGCTGAATCTCCGAGGTCCCCTCAAAGATCGTGTAGATCTTGGAGTCGCGGTGCCAACGCTCCACCGGGTACTCACGCACGTAGCCGTACCCGCCGAGGATCTGGATCGCCTCCTCGGTGACCTTCACGGCCGTCTCGCTGGCGAAGAGTTTCGACATCGATCCTTCGCCGCTCGTAAAGGGCTTGTGGGTGGCGGCCATCCAGGCCGCACGCCAGATCAGGAGCCGCGACGCGTCGACGCTCATCTTCATGTTCGCGAGTTTGAAGGCAATGCCCTGGTTTTCAATGATCGCCCGGCCAAACTGCTTTCGCTCCTTGGCGTACTCCAGCGCGTACTCGTACGCCGCGCGAGCGATACCCAGCGCCTGGGCGCCGACCGCAGGCCGGGTCGCCTCGAAGGTCGCCATCGCCGCCTGGTTGGTCGCTTTCTTGCCCTCGCGCACGCGCGCGAGCTTCTCGTCCAGCTTCTCCTTGCCGCCGAGGAGACAGGCCCCCGGCACGCGACAGTTTTCCAGAACCACCTCGGCGGTGTGGCTCGCGCGAATGCCCATTTTCTTGAACTTCTGACCCATGGAGATACCGGGGGTTCCTTCGGGAACGATGAAGGAGGCCTGACCGCGAGAGCCCAGTTTGGGGTCGACCGAGGCCACGATCACGTGGACGTTGGCGATGCCGCCGTTGGTGATCCAGGTCTTGGTGCCGTTCAGGACCCACTCGTCGTTGCTCTCGTCGTAGATGGCGCGCGTGCGCAGGGAAGAGACGTCACTGCCCGCGTCGGGCTCCGACACGGCGAACGCGGCGATCTTGACGTCATCGGGCGTGCCGTAGCACTGGGGAATCCACTCGATCTGCTGTTCACGGGTGCCGTTGGAGAGAATGGCCGCCACCCCGAGGCTCGTGCCCATGAGGGCCATGCACAGCCCGGCGTCGCCCCAGGCCAGCTCCTCCAGGGCGATCATCATCGAGAGACCCGTCGGGTCGGCCACGGCGTTCATCATGAAGTCCAGGCCGTAGACCCCGATCTTCGCGGCCTCCTGAATAAAGGCCCACGGAGTCTCTTCGCGCTCGTCCCACTCGGCCGCGATCGGGCGCATCTGCTGCTCGGCAAACCCGTGGACCCAGTCACGCAGGGTGATCTGGTCCTCGTTGAGATCCATTGAAAAATCGCTCATGACGTCCTGGCTTCGAAAGGGTTACTTGTTAGTAACCCACGGTACCGTACGCGAGCGGGTAAAAAAACAACCGCCGCCCGGAGGCGGCGGTTGTCTGAGACGAAGATGCGGTTATTTAGTTGAGAACGACGCGCTTCGCCAAGGGACCGCGGTCGCCCGGTTCGATGTCGAACTCTACGGCCTGTCCTTCAACGAGCGTCTTTCGCCCATCACCTTGAATCTCCGAGTAGTGAACAAAGACGTCCGGCTGGCCATCGACAGCGATGAATCCCCAACCCTTCTCGTCGTTGAACCACTTGACGGTTCCTGCAGCCACTGTGGGCCTCCTTATTACGTGTTTACTTCCGGAACTCCGGTTTTGGGAGGGAACCACAACGGCAACCTCAGTGTTAACGCTACTTGGTGGCACGCGGGCGAAACAAGAGGAATTACGGACGCCGTATCACCGTTCCTGAGGCGGAGTCCTCCACGATCCAGCCCCGCTCGCTCAGGGCGCGACGGAGTCGGTCGGCCTCGGACCAGTCCTTCGCCGAGCGAGCCCGGTCGCGCTCGCGCGACGAGGCGATCGCTCTCTTCGTCCACCACGTGGCCCCCGGCCAAAAGAGCCAGTCCCATGGCCCCAAAGAGGACGTTGATCGACTGAGCCAGGCGCTTCGCGGGGATGAGCAGACTGTCGTCGGCGAGGGCGTTGGCGGCGCTCAGCGCCTCGAAGAGCTCTCCCACCGCGGCCGGCGTGTTGAGGTCGTCGTTCATCAATGTGGTCACCCGTTCGTACAGCTCCAGCGACTCCTCCTCCCACCCGTGGGCCGACGCCACTTCGAACCTCTCACCGGCCAGGGCGGGCAGGTCGAAACGACGGGCGAAGGCGTCCAGGCGCGCCAAGCCGCGCTCGGCGTCGGCAATGATGTCGCGCGTGACCTCGAGGGGCGAGCGGTAGTGCGAGCGCAGAACCAGCAAGCGGTAGGCCCGGGGATCGGTCGATTCCAACAGATCGGTCAGCGACGTGAAGTTGCCGAGCGACTTGCTCATCTTCTCGCCGCCCACCATGACCGAGCCGTTGTGATCCCAGTGGCGGGCGAACGCTTTGTGGGCGGCCTCGGCTTGGGCGCGTTCGTTCTCGTGGTGGGGGAACTTCAGATCCAGTCCGCCACAGTGAAGGTCAAAGTCCTCGCCGAGCAGGTCGAGCGACATCACCACGCACTCGGTGTGCCAGCCGGGGCGCCCGTCGCCGAAGGGGGCGGGCCAGCGCGGCTCGTCGGGCTTGGCGTTCTTCCATAAGGCGAAGTCCAGCGGGGAGCGCTTTTCGTCGTTGCCCTCCACCCGGGCGCCCGCGCGCAGGGTATCTAGGGGCTGACCAGCCAAAAGACCGTAGTCGGGAACGCTGGAGACGTCGAAGTACACCCCGTCGCTCGTGCGGTACGCCACGTCGCGCTCGAGGAACGACGCGATCAGTTCAACCATCTGGGGGATGTACTCGGTGGCGTGGGGAACCTCGTCGGGCTCGGCGACCCCGAGGCGCCCCATGGCCTCCCACCACTCGTGCTCGTACTGCTTCACCACGTCGACTTCGCTGCGCGACTCGTTGTTGGCGCGGGCGATGATCTTGTCGTCCACGTCGGTGATGTTGGAGACGTAGTGCACGCGCAGTCCCTGGAAGGTGAACCAGCGCCGCGCCACGTCCCAGACCAGTGAGAATCGACCGTGTCCCAGGTGCGGCAGATTGTCGACCGTCGGTCCACAGACGTACATCGAGACGCGCCCGGGGGAACGCAACGTGAGGTCGCGTACCTCGCCGCGGGCCGTGTCGTAGAGGCGAATCACTGTTCTAAACTACGCCAACCATGCCTGACGATTCGACGCCCTCCTCCCACGCCGTGCCCGAAAAGCCCACGGTGGACGGCCTCGAAGCCACCTGGAACGCCCGTTGGGACGAGCAGGGCATCTACCGCTTTGATCGCCGCGCCACCCGCGAGAGCGTCTTTAGTATCGACACCCCTCCCCCGACCGTGTCGGGTGAGCTGCACATCGGCCACGTCTTTAGCTACACCCAGGGTGACGTCATCGCTCGCTACTGGCGCATGCGGGGAAAAGACGTCTTCTATCCCATGGGCTGGGACGACAACGGGGTGCCCACCGAGCGACGGGTCGAGAACTACTACGGGGTGCGCTGTGACCCCTCGCTCCCCTACGACCCGAACTTCGAACCCCCCGAAAAGCCCGACGACAAAAAGAAGGTCTCCGTCGCGCGCCGAAACTTCGTGGAGCTGTGCGTGAAACTCACCGAGATCGACGAGGTGTCCTTTAAGCACCTCTTTCGCAGCCTCGGGGTCTCGGTCGACTGGTCGCTCGAGTACACGACGGTGGGCACGCACGCCCGCGCCATCTCCCAACGGGCGTTCCTCAACATGTTGAGCCGCGACGACGTCTATCTACGGGTCGCCCCCACGCTCTGGGACGTGGACTACCAGATGGCCGTCTCCCAGGCCGAGCTGGAGGACCGCGAGCAGCCCGGGTCCTATCACCGGGTGGCCTTCGCCCGCAACGACGCCGAGGGCACCATCGAGATCGAGACCACCCGACCCGAGCTGCTGGCCAGTTGCGTGGCCCTGGTCGCTCACCCCGACGACCCGCGCTTTGCGCCGCTCTTTGGCACCACCGTCCGCACGCCGCTCTTCGGGATCGACGTGCCGCTCCTCGCTCACGAACTCGCCGATCCGCAGAAGGGCAGCGGCGTCGCGATGATCTGCACCTTCGGCGACACCACCGACGTCACCTGGTGGCGCGAGCTGGCCCTACCCACCCGCACCCTGATTGGCCGAGACGGCCGGTTCGTGCCCGCCGACTTCACCTCCCCCGAGTTTCCGAGCCACGACCCCGACGCGGCCGCGGCGCAGTACGCGAAGATCGAAGGTCGCACCGTCAAGCAGGCCCGCACGGCCACGGTCGAGGCGCTGAGGGAGGCGGGGGTGCTGATCGGCGAGCCTCGCGACATCACCCACCCGGTCAAGTTCTACGAACGCGGCGATCGACCCCTCGAGATTGTCGCCTCGCGCCAGTGGTTCGTGCGCACGTTGGAGCACCGCGACGAGCTCCTCGAGCGGGGCAACGAGCTGCACTGGGTGCCCGACTTCATGCGCCACCGCTACCGTTCGTGGGTCGAGGGCCTCAACACGGACTGGAACATCTCGCGACAGCGCTACTTCGGCGTCCCCTTCCCCGTCTGGTATCGCGTCGATCACGACGGGGAGGTCGACTACGGCACACCCCTTCGCGCCCCGAGCGAACGTCTGCCCGTCGACCCGTCGTCCGACGCCCCCGAGGGATTTGACGAGACCCAGCGCAACCAACCCGGCGGCTTCGTGGGCGACCCCGACATCATGGACACCTGGGCCACCAGCTCCCTCAGCCCCCAGATCGCCGGCGCCTGGGGAACCGAGCTGTTCGACACGGTCTTTCCCATGGACCTGCGACTGCAGGCCCACGAGATCATCCGCACCTGGCTCTTCGCCACGGTGGTGCGCAGTCACCTGGAGTTCGACTCGCTGCCCTTTCACAACGCCCTCATCTCGGGGTGGATCCTCGACCCCCACCGCAAGAAGATGTCCAAGTCCAAGGGCAACGTCGTCACCCCTCAGCCGCTCATCGATCACCACGGGGCCGACGCCGTGCGCTACTGGGCCGCCTCGGGGCGTCCCGGCACCGACACGGCCATCGACGAGGGCCAGATGAAGATCGGCCGACGCCTCACCATCAAAATGCTCAACGCCTCGAAGTTCGTGCTCGGGCGCCTCGACCCCGAGGAGTCCCTCGGCGCCCGCGACGTCACGATGCCGCTCGATCTCGACGTGCTCGCGTTGTTGGGAGAGTTGGTGAGCGAGGCCACCACGTCCTTCGAGAACTACGACTACGCGCGGGTGCTGGAGCGAGCGGAGTCCTTCTTCTGGTCCTTCTGTGACGACTACCTCGAGTTGGTGAAGACCCGGGCCTACGGCGACGGCGACGCCGCCGCCACGAAGTCGGCGCGGGCCACGCTGCAGATCACCCTCTCGGTGCTGCAGCGACTCTTCGCGCCGATCCTCCCCTTCGTCACCGAGGAGGTGTGGAGTTGGTGGCACGACGATTCGGTGCACCTCTCCCCGTGGCCCGCGCTCGAGGAGCTGGGCGGAGCCAAAGAACGAGCGGGGTCTATCTACCAACCGGTCGGCGCCGTCCTCGAAGCCATCCGTCGCGAAAAAAGTACGGCCAAGGTCTCCCAACGCGCGGCCGTGGCGCGACTTCTCGTCTCGGCGCCCACCGAGTTCGCCGAGGCCCTTATCGCGAGCTCCGCCGATCTCATCGCCGCCGGGAACGTCCAGGAGTTCGTCGTCACCGACGGCGACGCACTGACCATCGAGGTCACCCTCGCGGAGGTCTAGGACAGGACGAGGTCGGAGGCGGACTCGCGCACGACGACGCCGTCGGTCGTGACCTCGTAGAAGGCGAACTGCTCAAAGGTGAGGGCCAGGGCTCGGGCGCTCTCGCGAGTGGTGTTGACCAGCGCGACCCCGAGCTCGTCGGGCCACTCCCCATGGGGATCGTGACCGCGCGCCTCGAGATACTCCAGGTGGCGCGCCGCGAGCAGGGCCCACAGATCGCGACGGCGAGCCTCGTTGTCCTCGGGCGAGAGTACCTGGGAATAGGGGTTGTCCGAGGTCACCACGAACAGCGCACCGAGCTCGCTGACGGCCTCGGCGACGTCGCGCCACTGATCGTGGGACTTCAGCTGCAACCGCGTCGGGGGAACTTGATAGCGGGCCACGAGCTCTCGGGTGAGCGGGGGCCGCGCCCGGGTCACCGACTCCGCGAAGGCGACCGCCGCGCGCGTCGTGGCCGAGGTGCGCGGGCTGGCCGTGAGGTCAAAGGAGTGCTGGGTGAAGGGCAGTTCCACGTAGTAGAGAGGGGCGAAGGCCACCGCCCGAAACTTCGTGACGAAGGCGCGGGCCACGTTCACTTCCACCAGCGTGTCGTTGGTTCCCTGGACCACGAAGAACGGCGGCGCGTCGGGCGTGATGCGCTCGTAGGGGGAGAGGGCCGCGTAGATGTGTTCGTGGCCTTCGTAGGGCAGCTGCACGACGCGATGGGCGAGGAGTCGGCGCAGCCCGCGGCCCATTCCGCGCCACTGGGTTTCGTCCCCGGTCATCTCGAGCACGCCGTAGAACGAGAGCGCCCCGCGCACCGACCAGTCCGCCACGTCCGACATCTCCTCGGGTCGCCAGGTGGGATCGTGGGCGCTGAGGGCCAGCAGCGCGGCGAGCTGCCCTCCGGCGGACCCTCCGGCCACGACGACCCGATCGGGGTCGCCCCCGTAGGTCGCAATGTTCTTCTTGATCCACCCGAGCGCCCGGGTGACGTCTTCGATCTGCGCGGGCCAGGCGGAGCCCGGGGCCAGTCGGTAGTTGATCGCCACCACGATCCATCCGCGGCGGACAAACTCATGGAGCATGGGTCGACCCTGTTCGCGCTTGTCCCCGAAGGTCCAGGCGCCCCCGTGGACGTAGTAGATGACCGGCGCGTGCGACGGGGTGGTCGAGAAGCGCCAGAGGTCGAGGCGTTGACGCTCCAGCGGTCCGTAGCTGATGTTGCGCTGGAGTTGCATGTCGCGGGGGTGAAAGGGAATCTGCAAGGCCGTTCGCCACCAGCGACCAAAGACGTCGTCACCGGGTCGGCCGATGGTGAGGGGTCGATCGGGTGACTGGGCCATGGCCCGGCGCACCACACTCCGCGAGCGAAAGAGGATCGCGATGAGCGCCAGGTTCTCGAGCGCGACCACGCTCGCGAGAGCGAGGACCACTACGCTGAGCCAGCGCGTACCGGGCCAGCCCCACCACCCGAGGATGCCCAGGAGGAGAACCTCCGCCGCGATGCCCTGGCCGGCCAGCTCCCCGGCGGCCCAACCCACGGGGAAGGCGAGCGCGGCGAACAGCCCGCGTCGCCCCGGGCGCAGCGCGGTCCCCGCCGACACCGCCAGAAAAATGCTGGCGATCGCGACGAAGTATGCCATGTTCATAGTCTGTCGGTTGTGCGCGCATCCGTGCCCTTTCTCTAGGCTGGCGAGGTGAGCACGTGGCCGGACGCCCTGGAGAAGTTGCGCCAGAGCGTCGGCCTGTGGACGATGACCCTCGACGCGAAGAGCCCGGGCGAGAGCGCCGACCTCGCGAGTGAGATCGAGTCGATGGGCTACTCCGCGCTGTGGATCCCCGAGGCCTACGGGCGTGAATCGTTCACCAACGCCGGCCTCTTGCTCGCCGACACCACCTCGCTGGTGGTGGCGACGGGCATCGCCAACATCTGGGCTCGTGACGCGGTGGCGAGCGCGAACGCCGCCAAGACCTTGAGCGCCGCCTACGGCGATCGATTCGTGCTGGGGCTCGGGGTCAGCCACGAACCTCTGGTGAAGGGCATGAGGGGTCACGCCTACGAGACGCCCTACGTCGCGATGCGTGAGTACCTTCTCGCGATGGATCAGTCCCCCATGCTGGCGGCCGAGGGTACGACTCGGGCGGCGCGGGTGATCGCGGCCCTCGGGCCCCAGATGCTCAAGCTCGCGGCGACCCTCACCGACGGCGCTCACCCCTACCTGGTGACCCCGGCGCACACGGCGCAGGCTCGTTCGCTCCTGGGCGACAAGTTTCTCGGGGTGGAGCAGGCGGTCGTCCTCGGTCAGGATCGCGAAGAGTCACTGCGGCGCGCCCACGAGCACCTCGAGTTTTACACTGGCCTGCCCAACTATCGCAACAGTTGGCTTCGCCAAGGCTTTACCGACGAGGACTTGGTCCGAGGAGGTTCCACCCGGCTCTGTGACGCTCTCGTCGTACACGGCGACGAGGCCTCGGTACTGACCCGAGTTCGCGAGCACCTCGACGCCGGGGCCGACCACGTGTGCCTTCAGGTGTTGGGCTCTGACTTCGGCGAAGTACCGCTCGAGGAGTGGCGACGTCTCGCGTCCGTTGTCACATCTGTGTGATGTGTCGGAGAATCGACGCCTCCGTAAAATCGTATACTGATTACATATTTTGAGAAGATGCGTCGACAACCAGTGCGCACCGCGACGCCACCGAGTAATTTCACAGAATGGCCGATGCCCTCCACGAAATTTCTACGCGAGAACTTTTGCTGGAAGCCACGTCACGGCGCCTGTGGAAGGTCGACGAGAACGAGTTGCGCATCCTGGATATCTGTCGCGAGACGAACCTCAGCACGAGTGTCATCTACGCTCACTTTGGTTCACGACAGGGACTGATCGACGCGTCGCTGTTGCGGGTCTTTACCGTCGTCACCGATGAGATCGTGGAGAACCTGACTATCGCGGTGACCGGACCGCATCCCACCGGGTCGTTTCTTGACACCTTGCAGGCGATGCTGACCAACCCCGAACAGAAGTCGGTCATCACCGCACAACGCCAGATGTTCTTTCGCGTCTCGGCCACCGCTCTCGGTCGCCCGAGTCTTCGATCGGGCTTCCTCCGGCTCTACGACGACTTCATGACCCGCGTCGATCAGCTCTACGACGAGTTGGTGCGCCGCGAACTGCTCGGCCCCCAACTCAGCGGTCACCAGTGGGCGGTCTTCTTCGAAGGCCAGATGTTGAGCCGGGCCTTTCACGACCTGTCATCGGCGTGGGACGATCAAGACGATTGGAACCGAGCGGCGAAAAGTGTGTTGAGTGGTTCGATACCCGAACAGGTGCCCGCGCCCGACTGACTAGTGCTTCTCGGGGTCAATGATGACCACTCCATCATCGGAGGGCACTCCGCGAAGAGATCGAACGACGAGCGCCACCATGGCCAGCCAGGCCAGTTCGACACAGCCGATACCCACCCAGCCAAAGGTGATGACGAGCAGACCTAGCAGGAAGCCCTTCAAGATTCCGAAGTGAATCATGCAGGCGATCTCCATGGGAAACCACGCGAACAGCCAGCCGATGAAGGGCGCCGCGATCACCGTGCCCATCCGTCGCCGCCACCCGAGCAGGGCCCCCAGCAACGCCGTGATCACGAATCCACTGACGGTTAACAGCGCCGAGGGACTGACCACCTCCATGAAGAGGACCACCGTCATCGCGACGGCCCACAGGACCACCGGTGTTGACACGCTGCCTCGGGCACGCTCGCGAACCATCACCACGACGCTCATGTACCCAAACTAGCGAGATCGGGCAGAGTTGCGCCAACGTCCACGGTACGCTGGCGCCATGGCCAGAGGCGTCCTCGCGTTACTTGGGTCGGGGGAAACGGCTCCGGGAATGACGAAAATCCATCGTGAGTTGCTCGAGACGATCGTTGACCTCGAGGCCGTCAACCTCGATTCGGCCTACGGCTTTCAGCTCAACGTGCCCCAGATGAGCGAGAAGCTCGAGGAGTACTTCGCCACCTCACTCAACGTCACGCTGACGACTCTCCACTTCGCCTCCTACGAAAAAGCGACCGATCTCGAGCGAGCCCTCTTCAAGGAGCAGGTGCGCCACGCCAACTACGTCTTCGCGGGACCGGGGAGCCCCACCTACGCGTTGGCCCAATGGAAGCCCCTCCGCTTTGCCGACGACCTCCTCAGCGTCCTGGACAAGGGGGGCACGCTCTGTATCTCCTCGGCGGCGTCACTCACGCTCGGCGCCTTCACCGCGCCCATCTACGAGATTTACAAAGTCGGGGATCTGCACCCGCACTGGCGCGACGGCCTCAACCTGCTGGGCGCCCTCGGCCTTAACTGTGTGGTCATTCCTCACTTCGACAACAACGAGGGCGGCAACTACGACACCCGCTTCTGTTACCTCGGAGAACCTCGACTCCTCGAGTTAGAGAGTCAACTCCCCGACGGAGTCGCCACCCTGGGGGTCGACGAGCACACGGCCGTCATTCTTGACTTCGCACGCAACACGCTCAGCGTGAAGGGAAGGGCCAACGGGTACTGGCGGATCAACGGCGAAACGCTGGTGCTGAACAACGGCACGACCATGGACCTGAGCGAACTTCGCACCGACTCCGTGACACCACGCCCGTCGATAGATCACGCCGCTCGCGGCACCAACCTGCCCCTCGATCTCGCCGAGATCGCCGCCGCCGGCGGCGAGGCGGGACTGGAGGCCTTGGCCCGCCTCGTCCACCTCGCTTCCACCGGGGGGAAGGTTTCATCGACCCGTCCTCTCTCGTCGAGGGGATCCTCAACGCCCGCGTCGGTGCTCGTGCTCAGGGTCAATACCAACTGGCGGACGAGCTGCGCGACGTCATTGTCAAGGCGGGGATCGACGTCCAGGACACACCCACCGGCACGGTGTGGTCGCTCAGGACTGACCACTAACCCGATCACGGCGCACTTCCGCAAGCGCCTTCGCCGCGGTAACTCACGTGGAGACCGTAGCGAGACCATCTCCGACAACGCCTGTCGGTTCAGGCTGAATCAAGCAAAAAGGGATGGCCCGCTCTTTCGAGCGGGCCATCCCTTTTGAACTGCGTGGAAGGTGACTACGCCTTAATGTCGTAGCCAGCCTTGCCAGACTTGCCGTTAGCCAAGCGGACGGTGAGCGTGTGCTCGCCGGCCTTGGTACCAGCCTTGGTCGTCACGTGAACGGTCAACACTCGACCGTTGTCCTTGGTGACACCGAACTTCGAGCCAGCAGCGTTGCTGGTGATCTTGGGCTGACCGTAGAAACCGGTACCCGTGATCGTGATGGTGACCGTCTTGCCAGCAACCGCAGCACCGTGCGCGCCACTCACGTGGAACGGAGCACTGGTAGCCGCCGCGGCCAGAACAGCCGTGGTCGAGGTAGCCGAGCCGCCATCAGGGTTGGTCACAACCAGGTACGTCGCCGTAGCGCTGGGCTGACCCAAGGTGCAGGTCGCCGCAATCGTCGTCGACGCGGTCACCGTGGTGGTGCCACAGGTACCGTTCGCCGGGCTCAACGAGGTCACAGCACCGGTCAAGAAACCAGTACCAGCAACCGCGAAGGAGGTGGTCGTTCCCGCAGCGCCCGTAGCAGGCGTCACAGACGTGATAGTGGGTGCAGCGTCGATTACCAAACCGGCGGGAGCGACGGCCGTGGCCTTCGCCGAGCCGCCATTGGCGTTCGTCACTGTGTAGCCATCAACGGTGTTCGTGTCGCCGGCAGCGATCTTGACGGTAGCGGTCAATGCCGTACCAGCAAGGTTCACAGCGGTCGCCGTAGCCGTGACATCAGGGTCAGCGACGCCCGAGCCGTTCACAAAGGCCGTAATGGTCGATGTGGCCGTCAAGTTCGTACCGTTGATCGTGATGGTCTGGGCCGAGCGCCAACACCGACACCGCTGGTTCCGGTCGCGTACGTGATCGAGGTGATCGAGGGCGCAGAGCCCACGGCCAGCGCGAACGCAGGCGAAACCGAACTGGCGCCATAGGCGTCAACAGATGACACTTTCAGGGTCGTCGTGGTCGACGAGGCAGTCGGTGAACCGGTGACGACAAAGTCTTCCGTCGTCGCGCTCACGTACTGGCAGATACCCGTGAGTCCCGCCGGCGCATTCTGAATCGTGCAAGTGGTCGTGGGGTTGAAGCCCGTACCGGTCAAAGCGACAACCGTACCGACCGGCGCACCAACCGCGATACCCGTGGGGGCAGCGGCCGTAATGGCGGGTCCAGCGACCGAGAAGGCAGCCGGGAAGTACGAACCGTCAACGTCAGCCGAGTGAGCACCAGAGGTGGCACCGCTCGTAACCGTCAGCTCACAGGTCAGCGTCGTTCCCGTCTGGCCACCCAGGCAAGCAGCAGCGGTGGTGCCGATTGAGGCGTCGGGGTCTGACGTGGTTGAGGTGCCCGCGGTGGTCTGCGTAGGCGTGGTGTACTGGCTAAAGCCCTGACCGGTGAAGGTGATCGCCTGAGCAGGTGCACCAGGTGAAACCGCAGCCGCCGTCGAGAGGCTAGAAGCCGTGACGAGCGGAGCAACCGTTGACTGTACGCCAACGCCCAACGCGCCAGGGGCCGTTGAGTATGAGTCGAGGTTTCCAGGAGCCACGTTCGTGACCGTCAACACGCAGGTCGCGCTGTTTGCAACGCCAGCCGTGACATTAACGGTGTCGGTGATCGTGGTGCTGCTCTGGACCGTTCCGGCGTTGGCCAGGGCCACGTCCGTAGTGACGCAACCCGTAAGGGCCAGCGTCGCGGTCGATGAGAAGCCGCCACCAGTCACGGTAATCGGGTAGCTACCGACAACCGTAGGTACGGCTGACGGGCTGATCTCGCTGATCTCGTTACCGGTCACAGTGAAGAGGGCAGCGGACGTTGTCGTACCGCCGTCGGGGTCCGTCGCCGTGAAGGTGTACGTGCCCGGCGTTGCTGACGCACCGTCGACCAAGTTCTTCGGGGTAACCGAGACCGTCAACGATGAGGACGGCGAAGCGGTCGTACCGGTAGTCCCGGCAGTGTCCGTTACACCGGTCAACTTCGTGCCATCCACGGTGCTCGTGAGGAACACGACCGGCGCGCCGACGAAGGAGCCCGTAAGGACTACCGACTCAGGTGTGAAGGCGGCAGTGTCCGCGATCGACGCAGGAGTCGCGGCGGTCACTGACGGTGCCGCGTTCACGGTGAACGCGCCAGCCAGGGTGCCAGTCCCGTTGTTGTCAGTCACCGTGATGGGGTATGAACCCGGGGTGGTGGCTGAGGTCGACGAGAACGAACCCGTTATGGTCGTGCCGGTCGTGTCCGAAATCCCCGAAAAGGTGACTCCAGGAGCAGTCGTCGTTACCGTAGCAATCGTCTCGCCGTCACCCGCAAAGGCTCCCGCGATGGAGAAGCTACCCGACGCGCCCGAACCAAAGTACGTGGCAACCGTTGTGGTACCACCATCTCCACCGCAACCGGTGGTGGTGCAGAACGTGACTCCCGTCACCGTGTCGGCCGCTCCCGCCGCTGTAGCGATAGCCATTGGCAGCGCCGCAGCCGCGAGCAAGGCTCCGGCAGCAAGTGCCTTCACCAAGTGGCGTTGTATCCGTCTTGGATTATTCATTGTCAATTCACTCCATTCATAAGGGCCAGACTCCCGGCCTTTAGTTTTTAGATCATGCGGCACTGCGTAAAACTCACAAGGTAGCGCCTCGTGACAAAACACGGCCGTTTCCTTAAGAGCAAGTATAGGTAACGGCAACTGCGTAAGCGAAGACGCAACTCGTTTCTTTGACGATTCACATGTGGGCACGTGACCGGGTCTAAGTCCTAATAATCCCTGATTAACGAGCTAAAAAAAATAATTATTCAACGCACGAAATCAGGCGATGATCGTCCGCTGGGAAATCGTAACCATATTGTAAGCCAGTGATTTAGCGAAAACTTGCGACTTTCGCGGTGACCGTCAGCGTCACTTTCGCGTGTACGTAAGTACGGCTGGTGCGGGCTCTGCGCCGATCGTCACCACCGAACTCCCGGACGCTCTCCTCACCCGAGGCAACGCGCAGCGAAGAGGTTTCCGCCGCGTTCGTTACGCGACGGCGCAACGGTTGGGGCCAAGCTCCAGCTCAGCCCCGTTCGCGTCGAGTTCCGCCTGTCCCGCGTTGATGCCAACAATCTGGCGGTAGTTTCCGGGACGATCCTTGACGTTCGCGATGGCCCAGCGGACGAACTCGTCCTCACTGAAGGTCAGCGGCGCCAACGAGTCGCGCAGTTCTCCCAGCCGACGCGCCACGAAATGACCAGATCTCACCTCAACTCCCGCGCCAAAGTGGGCCGGAAAGACCATGATGTCGTCGTTCAAGGGCAATACTCGCTCGTGCAGGCTGTGAAAGAGGTGGTGGGCGTACCCCTCGGCCTCGTCGGCGAGATCGGGTCGGCCAACGCTTTCCAGGAAAAGCGTGTCCCCCGTGAAGATCGCCTGTTGGCCCAGTTGGTACATGGTGGAACCTTCGGTGTGCCCGGGGACACTCACCGAGGAGACCACCAGATCTACCCCCGGAGCGAGCTCAATCGACTTGCCATCCACCAGCGGCTCGAAGTCGAAGAGAAAGGGATCGGCCGGGTTCAGCCACAAGGCGGCTCCGCTGGCCGCCGCGAGTTCCCGGGCGCCACTGAGGTGGTCAGCGTGGAGGTGGGTGTCCAGGACGTGGGTAATCGTCCAGTCGTGCTCCGCGGCGACGTCGAGGTAGTGGGAGAGGTCACGGGAGGGATCAATCACCACGGCGCGCCGGCCCGCACCCACCACGTAGGAGAGACATCCTTTGCCGCGACGGCGCAGTTGAACGACCGTGGCGCCGGCGAACTCGGCCGCGACGTGGTCGTAGGTCGACCCCCACGCCCCCATACCGCCGTCCAGCACGCGACTGGCGATGTGCTGGGTGGCCAAGAACTCAGCGCCCTGTTGGGCTCGCGTGCCCTTCGCGCAGATGACGACGATATCCCGGTCGCTGGGGAACGTCACCGAGACGTTCGCTCAGCGACCCGAGAGGGATGTTGTAGCACGCCCGGGATCTGCCACTCGGCCACCTCGTCGGGCTCTCGCACGTCCAAGAGAAAGAGGCCGGGATCCTCGAGGCGTTCTAGGAGTTCATCGCCGCTCATGGTTGGAATCGTCGTTGAAGCCACGGCCACAGCCTATGACGGGGAGCCTCACCATTGGGCCGGCGCGTCTTTGAATATCGAGATACTTGACGGGTAGATTCGCCCTAGGGCGAACCCGGGTGCGGATCGCCCGAGAGGGTGGACCAATGGCCGTACGAGAAGTCAGCGCCCACGAGGCGACCGCGCTATTAGACGACGACGCCATTCTCATTGACGTGCGCCAAGAGAACGAGTGGGACGCGGGCCACGCCCCCATGGCGACGCTGATTCCCCTGGCCGAACTGCCCGACCGTCTCGACGAACTCCCCCGCGATCGACTGATTATCTGTGCCTGCCGCTCCGGGGGTCGCTCGTTGCGCGCGGCCACCTTTCTTCAAGAAGAGGGCTTTGACACGGTCAACCTCACCGGAGGGATGATCGCCTGGTTTGGCGAAGACCTGCCCTTTGAGAGCGACGAGGGAGAAGCCAGCATCGACTAGCCATTCGAGAATTGCCTCTCGACAGAATCCTCTCGATAGAGTACTCTCGAGGGAATGGCGAAGCCGTCACCTGAGTCTCCTGACGACGATCTACCCCCGCCGCGCGAGCTCACCGACCCCACGGTCATGCGCGCCCTCACTCACCCGGTCCGCCTCGCGCTGCTGGAAGTCCTCGCCACCGAAGGCCCGCTGACGGCCACCGAGGCCGGGGAGCTCATTGGCGAATCGCCCACCACCTGCTCGTTCCATTTCCGCCAGCTCGAAAAGTACGGCTTTATCGAAGAAGCGGGCACCGGACCCGGGCGTCAGCGCCACTGGAGGTTCGCCCACGGTGGTATGCGCTTTAGTGACACCAGCGACGATCCCGAGGCCAATATCGCGGCCAAGAGTCTCTCTCGACTGGTGACCGATCGGGCGATCGCTCGGATGCAGAACTACGAGGACACCAAAGCCCACTACTCCAAAGACTGGCAACAAGCGGCCGAAGGCACCGAGTCCGTTCTCTACCTCACGCCGGGCGAGCTCACGGATCTCAACGCCGAGATTCGCGCGCTCCTCGACCGGCACCGGGAACGGCTGACCAACGCCGAGACGCGCCCCCCTGACTCCAAACTGGTCGAGGTGCTGCTCTTCACGTACCCCACGCGATTCAGCGGGGCAGCGACATGACGTTTCGAGCATTGATGTCCGCGCGCGACGCTCGCGTCTATCTCACCGGCCAGAGTTTCTCCCTCTTTGGTGATACGTCGATGTTCCTCGCCCTGGGCATTTGGACCAAGGAACTGACGCACTCCAATGCGGCGGCCGGACTGACGTTCTTCTTTGGGGTCCTCGCCGCCCTCTTCGCCCCCTTCGCTGGCCTGCTGGTGGACCGGGTGCGGCGCCGTCCCATACTCATCATCGTCAACTTCGTCAGCGCGCTCGGCATCCTGGTCCTCCTCTTCGTGCACTCGTCCTCAGGGGTCTGGATCATCTACCTCACGATGTTCCTTTACGGTTTCGCGGGGAACTTCATCGGTGCGGCCCAGTCGGCGTTCTTGACGGTCCTGCTTCCGCCGGAGCAGCTGGGCGACGCGAACGGCTTCCTGCGAACGGTGCGTGAGGGACTACGCCTGATTGCCCCCTTGGCCGGCGCGGGTCTCTTCGTCGTGGTCGGAGGACACTGGATCGCCGTGCTCGACTCGGCGACCTTCGTGATCGCCGGGGTCTCGGTGCTCGCCCTGCGCGTCCGAGAAGAACGACCCACCCGCGTCCCGGCGCACTTTCTTCGTGAGCTCAGCGGAGGGTTTCACCACGTCTTTGTGACCCCAATCCTTCGACGCATGCTCATCGCCCTGGCGGTGGCGCTCAGCGTGGTGGGTTTTGCCGAGACCGCCATCTTCGCCGTGGCCAGCAACGAACTGCACCGATCGGCCAGTTTTATCGGCGTCATCATGTCAGTCCAAGGGATTGGCGCGATCATTGGCGGCCCCCTGTCGGCGCCAGCCATGCGCCGCGTGGGCGAGCGCTGGCTGAGCGGCATCGGGCTCGCCCTGGTCGCGATCGGGTCGATCTTCTTTGAGGGCGGCTCCCTCGCGATGGTGCTGGCGGGGGCCCTCGTCTTTGGCGTGGCCCTGCCGCCCCTGCTGGTGGGCGCGTACACCCTGTTGCAGCTACGCACGCCGGCCGATCTGCAGGGCCGAGCCTTCTCCGCCTTTGACCTCATCGCCTCACTCCCCCAGACCATTTCCATTGCACTGGGTGCGGCGCTCATCACCGTGCTCGGGTATCGCGGGGAGTTGACCATCATCGCCGGGGTGGTCGCGTTCTCCGCGCTGATCTTGTTGCTCCCGGTCAAGGGCGAAGCGAACTTCGGTCCCACTCCCACCTTGCCCGACGGCGAGACCATCGAGACCGAATCCCTCGCGGGCCCGAGTTATGAGAAGTTAGATTTCACGGGTTCGCACCTTCACGACGTCGCGACTGACGATCCGAGCAGTCCCCACGGTGCCTGACTTCGTCACATACTGAACGGATCTGTCTCGACATAGTGAGCAGCTGGGTGCAGGGATTTCCCGGGTTCCGTCCACGACGTCGCGGCCGACGATACGAGCAGTCCCAACGGGATTTGAACCCGTGTCTCCACCTTGAGAGGGTGATGTCCTAGGCCACTAGACGATGGGACCTTGAAGAAATCAGTGTCGCCACTGACTCATTCGCTCGGGGGCAAGGACTCGAACCCTGAATAACTGGACCAGAACCAGTTGTGTTGCCAATTACACCACCCCCGAAGGGCTGGGCAATCTTATCTGACTCCCCTTCTTAACTGCCAGACGGGTGATGGACCGGGACGGGCGTGGTCGTCCACTCGCTCAGGTGGTGATAGCCGACGATGCGCCCCACCCCCACCTCGAGCGTCTCTTTCAGATAGAAACGCCACAGCTGGTGTTTGATGGTCGGCGAGTCGCGCACCGGAGAGGGATAGGGCGTCAGACCCTGGTCCGAGGAGATCGCCATCGCGCGGTACTCATGAAACGGGTCGGTCACGGTGATCACCGTTGTGATGTGAAGACGGCGAAGGGCTCCGATCACGCTCGCCACGTTCTGCCACGTGTCCGACCCCCCGCCTTTCAACACGCGGGACTTCGGCACGCCGTGTTCTTCGAGGTAGGTGGCCGACACCCCCGCTTCGGTGTAGACGTCGCCGGGTCGTCGCCCGCCCGTGACGGCGACCCACGGGGCCCGGCCGCTGTCGTACAGCGTGAGCGCCTGCATCGAGTCGGGCCTTGAGCTCCGGAGAGGGCGTGCCGTTGTCCTCGGTGGTGCCGAACACCAGGATCGCCTGGGCTGATTTCGTGGTGTGCTCGTGGCCGCGCATCCAAATCTGAAGAAAGGTCACGCCGAAGTACAGAACGAACAGCACCACGAGGGCCCCGAGCACCCGGGCGGCGATCTTCGCGACTCGAACAATCACCCCAGCCTCGCGAGCGCGTCGCGCAGTCGCTGTATGGTCCTCTTTCGGCCTAGATGTTCCAGTGACTCAAAGAGCGGTGGTCCCACCAGCGTGCCGGTGACGGCACAGCGAATCGGCGCCTGGGCCTTGCGAAGGGCCAGGTGGTGCGCGTCGCCCACTTGCTGGACGACGTCGTGCAGGGCCGCGGCCTCCCAGGTTCCCAGACGCTCGTAGCGCGCGATGGCTTCCTCCAGGATCGCCCGACCGACGGGATCGTTCGCGATGACTTTGGCGAAGGCCGCCTCGTCGTAGCGCAGGTCCTCGACGAAGAAGAACTCCACCATGGCGGGAATCTCGCCGAGCGTGGCGACCCGCTCTTGGACGAGCGGCGCCACCTGGGCGTAGAGCGCCGCCGAGAACTGGCTCTCGGTCCAGGGCGGCTGGCGATCGCTCGGGCGCCACTCGGTGCTCCACGGCCGCACCCACGGTCCGCTCGCCTTGAGAAACGCCTCGGGAGAGAGGGCCCTCACGTACTCGCCGTTCATGTGACGCAGTTTCTTCACGTCAAAGAAGGCCGGGGAGTGCACCACGTCTTCCAGGCGGAACTGCTCGATCAACGTCGAGCGCGGCACGATCTCCTCGTCGCCCCGGGGACTCCACCCCAACAGCGCCAGGTAGTTGACGAAGGCCTCCGGCAAATACCCCTGGTCGCGGTAGGACTCCGTCGCCACGGGGTCGCGACGCTTAGAGAGTTTCTTTCGCTGCTCGTTGACCAGAATCGGCAGGTGCGCGTAGCGCGGCAGGGACACGGCGTCCCCGGTCGACGCGTTCAGCGCTGCCCAGAGCATCATCTGTTTGGGCGCGTTCGCCAAGTGCTCTTCGCCACGAATCACGTGGGTCACGCGGTCGTGACGGTCATCGGTCACGTTGGCCAACGCGTAGAGCACGATGCCCGAGGATCGCACGACCACGAAGTCATCAATCAACGCGTTCACGAACTCGACCTCGCCGCGAATGATGTCGGGCACGACGGTGACGCCCTCGCGAGGCGTGCGAAATCGCAGCGCCGTCGTCGTCGAACGCTCCAGCCCGCGGTCGCGACAGAAACCGTCGTATCCCGGTGGGGACCCGGGCGCCTTTCGCGCCTCGACCTGGGCGGGCGTGCAGTCGCAGTAGTAGAGATAGCCGCTGCGCCTCAGTTTCTGGGCGGCGCTGTCGTGCGCGAGGTAATTGTCGCTCTGGCGAAAGGGTCCCTCGTCCACGTCGAGGCCCAGCCAGGCCATGGCGGAGTAGATGCCCCCGAACCACTCCTCGCGGTCCCGCTCCGCGTCGGTGTCCTCGATGCGCAAGATAAAGACGCCGCCGGGGGTCTGGCGGGCGAAGAGCCAGTTAAAGAGGGCCGTTCGCGCCGAACCCACGTGAAAGAAACCGGTGGGCGAGGGGCAGAATCGGACGCGCGGCCCGCTCACGAGCTACTCCTCAATTGAGATCGCGCCGTTGGGACAGCCGTCGACCGCGTGCTGGAGGCGCTCGTCGAACTCCGGTCCCGGGTTCTCGTTCAACACGTACATAAAGCCGTCGTCGCGCACCTCAAAGATCTCGGGGGCGATACCCATGCAGACGGCGTTCGAGGTGCACAGGTCGTAATCAACGTGTACTCGCACCGGACCTCCTTTTTTTCCATCGTAGTTGAGGCCCTTCGCGAAACCGAAGGGCGAAGTCCTGCCTAGGCTCTCGAGAGACAAAGGAGGCCCGTGAAAACGCGCGCGCTGGGATCACTACAGGTGTCGGAAGTCGGCGTCGGCTGCAACAACTTCGGAACGCGACTCGACCAGGAACGAGCGACCGCGGTCGTGAACGCCGCCCTCGAGTCGGGGATCAACTTCTTCGACACCGCCGACATCTACGGCGCGACCAAGTCAGAGGTCTTTCTCGGCGCCGCCCTGAAGGGCCGGCGCGACCAAGTGATCGTCGCCTCCAAGTTCGGCATGCCCATCGACGACACCCACTTTGGCGCGAGTCCCGACTACGTGCGCCTGGCCTGCGAGGAGTCGCTGCGTCGCCTCGACACGGACTACATCGACCTCTATCAGTTGCACTACCCCGATGAGAAGACCCCCCTCGCCGACACGCTGGGCGCCTTGGCGGAGCTCGTCGCGGCGGGCAAAGTACGCGAGATCGGGTGTTCCAACTTCAGCGCCGCGCAACTACGCGAGGCGAAGATCGCCGCCGGCGAGGGTCCGGCGTTCGTCTCGGTGCAGAACCAGTACTCCCTGTTGGACCGGTCCCCCGAACGTGACGGGGTGCTCGAGGCGTGCGACGAGCTGGCGATGGGCTTTCTGCCCTTCTACCCCCTGGCCAATGGGCTGCTCACGGGCAAGGTGCGACCGGGCCAACCCATCCCCGACGGCACTCGACTGTCGAAGATGGCCCCCGAGCGCAGCGCGCACTGGTTGAGCGACGAGCTGCGGGCCCGGGTGGGCACGCTCTTGGAGTACGCCGACACCGCGAACACCTCGATACTGACCTTCGCCTTCTCCTGGCTCCTGCACCACCCCGAGGTGTCGTCCGTGATCGCCGGCGCCAGCTCGCCCGAACAGGTGCGCGCGAACGCCGCGTCGCCCGGTGAACTGAGCGACAACGTCGTCGATGAGCTCAATCGCCTCAGCGCGGTCGACCCCTCGACGGACTAGGAGGCCTTCACGACCGCGACCAGCTTGGTCAAGGTGTCCTTCGCGTCGCCAAAGACCAGGATGGTCTTGGGGTTATAGAGCAGCTCGTTGTCGATCCCGGCGAAGCCCGGTCGCATGGAGCGCTTCAAGAACACGACGTTCTCCGCCAGGTCCGCGTGAATGATCGGCATGCCGTAGATCGGCGACGAGGGGTCGTTGGTGGCGGCCGGGTTCACGGTGTCGTTCGCGCCGACCACGATGGCCACGTCGGCCGTAGTGAGTTCGGAGTTCGCCTCGTCCATCTCCAGCAGGTCCTCGTAGGGCACGTTGGCCTCGGCGAGGAGCACGTTCATGTGTCCGGGCATGCGTCCGGCGACCGGGTGAATGGCGTACTTGACGTCGATGCCCTTCGCCTCGAGTTGTTCGGCGAGCTCGCGCAACACGTGCTGTCCCTGGGCCACGGCCAGGCCGTACCCCGGAATGATGACGACCTTGCTGGCAAAACTCAGCAACACCCCCACGTCCTCGGGCGTGCCCGAGCGAACGCTGCGCCCGTCCTCGGCGGTGCCGCCGGTCGCGGTCACGTTGGAACCGAACGCCGAGAAGAGGACGTTGGAGAGGCTTCGCCCCATGGCCTTACTCATGAGACGCGTGAGCAAGATGCCCGACGCGCCCACCAGAGTTCCCGCCACGATCAAGAGGTTCGACCCGAGCGTGAAGCCCGAGGCCGCCACCGCGAGACCGGTGAAGGAGTTGAGCAGCGAGATCAACACCGGCACGTCCGCTCCCCCGATGGGCAGGACGAAGGCGACGCCGAGGACGAAGGCGAGGGCCAGCAGGATCCACAGCAGCGTGGAGGAACCGGTCACCAGAATGGTCACGATGAGACCGAGCGCGGCCGCCCCAATGAGGGCGTTCATAATCTGTTGACCCGGGTAGGTGACCGGGCGTCCGGTCATGAGCTCTTGCAGCTTGGCGAAGGCGATCGCCGAGCCCGAGAACGAGACGGTGCCGATCAACACGCCCAGTAAGACCTCGAGGATGACGTAGGTGGCCGGGTTGGTCGACTTGATGTGGACGAACTCGGTGATGGAGACCAGTGAGGCCGCCCCACCACCCACGCCGTTGAAGATCGCCACCAGTTGGGGCATGGCGGTCATCTGCACGAAGCGCGCGGTCGGGACGGCGATGATGACCCCGATGAACATGGCGAGCAGTATCAGCAAGACGTGGTGCAGCGGATGGCCGTCGACGTACTTGAAAAACGTCGCCACGATCGCGACCAACATGCCAAAGGCCGCCACCAGGTTGCCGTGACGAGCGCGCTTGGGACTGCCCAGTCCTTTCAGGGCGACGATGAACGTCGTCGCGGAGAACAGGTACAGCAGGTCAATGAGGGTTTCACGACTCATTGAGGACCCTCGTCGGGTTTGCTCGGCGCCTTGGGCTGGCGCGGCTTGAACATCTCGAGCATGCGGTCCGTGACGACAAAGCCGCCGACCACGTTGAGCGTGGCGAGAATCACCGCGAGAAAGCCCAGAACCTCTTCGAGGTTCGTCGTCGCCGAGCCCAAAATGAGCATCGACCCCACCAAGATGACGCCGTGAATCGCGTTCGAGCCACTCATGAGCGGCGTGTGCAAAATGCTCGGGACCTTCGCGATGATCTCGGTACCAACGAAGGCCGTCAGGATCAAGACGGTGGCGTACTGCAGCAGCACGTTGCTCATTCGCTCTCCTTCTGGGTCGGGGTGATGGCGAGCACCTCGACGCCGAGCGCCTCGGCGGTGGCGGCGTGAGTGATACGACCGTCGTGGGCGACCGTGACCCCGATCACGATCTCGTCGTTCCAGTCGGGCCCGAGTTGACCCTTCGCGCCAAAGAGCGCCAGGAGCTTGAGCACGTTGTTCGCGTACATGAAGCTCGCGTGGGTGCCCATCTCGGCGGGCGGATTCGACAGGCCCACGATGCGAACTCCCTGGTGCTCCACTACTTCTCCGGCCCTGGTCAGCTCGACGTTGCCGCCACCGTCGGCCGCCATGTCGATGATGAGGGACCCCTCGCTCATCGCCTCCACCATGGCCGCGGTGACCAGGATGGGGGCCTTGCGCCCGGGGACGGCGGCCGTCGTGATGACGACATCGGAACCGGCGACCTCGCCGAGCAGCGCCGCCTGCTGCTCGGCGCGCTCCTCGTCGGTCAGCTCTCGCGCGTACCCTCCCGCCGCGTCGGCCGTGACCCCCAGTTGCACGAACACGGCGCCCGCCGACTCGGCCTCTTCCTTGGCCGCGCTGCGCACGTCGTAGGCGCGCACCTTGGCCCCGAGACGCTTGGCCGTGGCGATGGCCTGGAGTCCCGCCACCCCCACGCCCATGACCAGAACCTTCGCCGGGCGAATCGTTCCCGCGGCCGTGGTCAGCAGCGGGAAGAATCGATCGAGGTACGTGGCGCCCGCGAGCGCCGCGCGATATCCCGAGACCGTGGACTGGGAACTGAGGGCGTCCATGTACTGCGCGCGCGATATGCGCGGCAGGAGGTCAAAGGACAGAACCGTAATACGACGTTCGTTGAGGGCCCTCACGACGTCGAGCGACAGCAAGGGTGAGAGAAACGACAGGTGCAGCGAGCCTTCCTTCAGTTGGCGGGCCTCCTCGACGCTCGGCGGGTTGACGCGAATGGTGACGTCGCCCACGGCGTCGTCGACGACGTGGGCACCGACCGCCTCGTAACTGTCGTTGGTGTAGTGCGCGAGGAGCCCGGCATCGCGCTGTACGTCGACCTCCCAGCCCTCGCCCACCAACGCCTTGACGGCGTCGGGGGTGAGCCCGACGCGCGTCTCACCGGGACGCGACTCCTTCACCAGGGCGATTTTCATCCCCTTCGTTCTATCAGCCTGCGCGGTGGGCTCTCGACGTCACGGCGTGGTGGAAAAGAAGTCGATGATCTCCTCGCTCAGTTCACCGGGCGCCTCGAGCGGGATCCAGTGACCGTAGTTCTCCAGGCGGCGGTAGCGAAACTCTCCGGCGCAGTACTGCGCCGACTCGGTCATCTGACTCTCCGACAACGCGGGGTCCCCGCTCGACCAGACGCCGAGGGTCGGCGCTTGGATGGGCGGCAGCACCGGGGGCGGGGTGAGGAACATGTCGGGTCGCGCGTTGGCCCGGTACCACATCAAGTGGGTTCTCATCTGCCCGTCGCGCTCGAGCTCAGTGATGATCTCGTCCGCTCGAGGGTGGCGCATCCAACGGCGCAGGGCCTCGTGATCGTTCTGTCGAAGGAACGCCTCGCCCAGACCGTCAAAGTGAAAGAGCAGCATGTACCAACTCTTGAGCTGCTGATCGAGCCCCGAGGAGCGAAAGGCGGTCGGATGGCCCACCGAGAGGACGACCAGGCGCTCCACCAGGTCGGGACGAAAGGCCGCCGTCACCCACGCCAGGTTCGCACCCCAGTCGTGCCCGACCAGGTTCACCTTCCCCCCGCCGAGGGCGTCAATGATCGCGCTGACGTCGCCCACCAGGTGATGCATCTGATAGAGGTCTACGTCGTCGGGCTTGTCGCTCTCGCCACAGCCTCGAAGATCCGGGAGGGCCACGCGGTACCCGGCCCGCACCAGCTCCGGGGCCACCGCGTCCCACAGGGCCGACGTGTCGGGCCATCCGTGCAGCAACACCACCGTCGGGCCAGTTCCTTCGACGCGCACTTGCAACCCCACGTCGCCGTTCACCACGCGCAGGCTCTCCATCGTCGCGACGCTACACGCACCGACTAGACCAGTGGCGTGGAACGTTTCGTGGTCAACGTCGACTCGGCGGTCGGTCCGTGGGGCGTTGAGGGAACGACGGACGCCATCACCGCGATCCTCCAGCCCCACGAGCGCCGTCGAGAGTCGAGGGGCCCGGTGCCTCGCGTCGTGGCCGAGGCGGCGAAGCAGCTCCGGGAGTATTTCGCGGGTACCCGTCGCTCGTTCGACCTGCCCCTGGCCGACGTGCGGGCCACTGACTTTCAACGCGACGTCTGGGCCGCCTTGGTCGAGATCCCCTACGGCGAGGTCCGCACCTACGGCGACGTCGCCCTCAGCGTCGAGCGACCGCGGGCCTCGCGGGCCGTCGGGAACGCCAACCACGTCAACCCCTACCCCATCGTCGTCCCCTGCCATCGGGTGGTGGCCAGCACCGGGCTCGGGGGATACGGCGGCAGCGAGGGCGTCAAGCGCTACCTTCTCGAGATCGAGGGCGTCAAGTACTAGTGGTCGGCCTCGGGCGCGAGAGGGACCTCGTGCACCGGGGTGGTACCCAGCACCTCGTGCGTGAGCACCACCTTGTGCATCGGCGTCGCGGACAGCCCGTCGGCGCTGTGGGTGAGGAAGAGTCGAATCACGGCTCTCCGGGCGACCCACAGCAGCGCGATCGCGGAGGGAACCTCCAGCAGGAGCGCGAGCAAGAGGCTTTGGTCAACGTCACCGTGGTTGGCGGTCGTCACGTCAAACCAGGCGTCCAACAGAAACAGGGTCGCCCCGACGATGGTGAAAAGGATCAGCAGGGCCCGTTGGCGCCAGGCCGCCCAGGCCGAAGCGAAGAGCATCGACACTTCGGCGACGTCGAGACCGATCCAGGCGATCGCCCAGTGGTGGGCGACGTAGTGGCGTGGCAGGGCGAGACCCAGGTAGACACACCAGCCAATCTCTCCCACCGCGCCCGCGAGGAGCGCCACTAGCAACCGATCGCGCCGAGAGCGGGGCACGAACTGAGCCATGAACTACCGCGCGACGGGGACCGGGTCGCTGAGAGCTTCGAACATCTTGGCGGCTCCCTCGGCCAACGAAACTCGCTGCTCGTCGCGTAACACGGCGAAGGCCGAGGCCATCGCGGCGTTGGTCAACTCCTCGGCGCGCCGTTTCTTCTCGCGAAGCTCGTCGGTGACGAGCGGCGCCTCGTCCTCTTTGTAGCCGTGCAGGGCGAAGACCTCGGGGCCCTGGAGGTAGCACGCCGCCACGATGTCCAGTTCGGCCTCGTGGACCGCGTGAATGTGGAGTCCTCCTCGTAGTTCACGAAGAAGAATCGTCCCCAGATACGCCCCGTGAACGGGATCACTCGGCGCGGGGAACTGGCGATACCCGTCCACCAGCGCACAGACCCCCCAGGGCTGCGCGTCGATCACCTGGCGCGCCGCGTCGGCGAAGAGTGCGAGCAGGGGCCCGTCCACCGCCCCAAAGGTCCGATCGGCGAACTCGTAGGCCGCGTTCAGGTGCGCGTTCGCGGTCGCCACCGGATCGGCCTTGGTCTTCGCGCTGGTCCAGAAGTAGTCGATCAAGGAAGGGTCGAAGAAGGTGAACGCCTCGACCACGGTGGACGTATCGACGTCGCCGAGCACGCCCGCGCGACCCAAGCCGTAGAACTCGACCACGTTGATGCCCCGCTCTCGGCCGCGCGCCTTCGTCAGTTCATCAAAATAGAAACTCATGCCCAACACTTGGAGGGGATCGGCGGTCACGGTCGCGAGTTCGTCGTTGGTCATAGGGACGACTCTACGCCCGCTTCCCTTCTCACCTCGCGCCACCTCGACGCACGCGTAGTTCGATGCGAGACCCCGACTCCACCTCCACGAACCGGGCGGAGCCCCCGTGTCGTAGGGCGATCTCGGTCACGATGGCGAGCCCTAGTCCCGTGCCGCCGGACTGGCGCGAACGCGCCGAGTCCGCCCGGGTAAATCGCTCGAAGAATCGGGCGCTGTCGGCGACGTCGATGCCTTCCCCGTCGTCACTCACCACGATGAGCGCGTCGTCGCTGTCGTAGTGCGAGTCGAATCGCAACTCACTTTGGGCGTAGCGCATGGCGTTGTCCACCACGTTGCGAATCATTCGCTTGAACATGGTCGGATCGCCCAAGACGCGGGTGGGAGCCACGGCCGAGGTGTCGACGGTGAGTTCGCTCATGGAGCGAACTCGCGACGCCTCTTCGTACAGCAGGTCGTCAAAGTCGACCTCGACGCTCTCGACATCGAGGTGATTCTCATCGTGACGAGCCAGCCAAAAGAGGTCGCCAATAATGCCGTCCAGTCGGCGTCCCTCGCGCATGACCACGTCGGCCACCTCGGACCAGTTGGCGTTCGTCGGGTCCGTGGTGGCCCGCTCGGTCGTGGCGAGCAGGGTGGTGAGCGGACTCCTCAACTCGTGGCTGGCGTTGGACACGAACTCTTGTTGAAAGCGCGAGGCCGATTCCAATCGAGCCAACATCTCATTGACCGTACGGGCCATACGCGCGATCTCGTCGTCGCCGCCGGTCACCGGCACGCGCTGGGTGAGATCCTCCGCCGCGATGGCGTCCACCCGACGACGGATCGCCTCCACCGGAGCGAGGGCCAGCCCGATGCCGAGCCAGATGAGTCCACCAGACATCAACAAGAGCAAGGGGAATGAGATGAGAAGACTGGCCAGGAGGACCCGCACGCTGTGCTGAATCGGCCCGCCGTAGACGTAGCCAAAGATCAGCCCGTCGCCTCGCTTGGTGGTGATCGTCGCCACCACGCCCGAACTCAACTCCGACACCGTGGACCGCGTGGCGGGCGTGCGGATGTAGCGAACACCGAGGCCGCTGCTGGCTGAGAAGCTGGCCACCGCCCGGGCGAGGACGGGGGCGCCGGCGATCGCCGAGCTGGCCGCCCAGACTTTCGTGCCCGCGACGTTAGTGACCTGCACCACGACGTCCCCCTGCATCGACAGGGTGACGGGGTGATTCACCGCCTTGTGTTCCGTCGCAAAGCCCACCTGGGTCTGCTCCATGACGGCGTCGATCTGGTTCGCCGCCTGGGTCAGCAGCGAACGGTGGACCAGATTGACCAGCGCGATGCCCGTGAAGGTCAGGATCACCGCGATCGCGAAAACGAAAATCAACGTGAGCCGCGCTCGAATCGAGAGTTCGCGACGCCGCGCCATTAGGCGTCGCGCGCGCTGTAGCCGAACCCGCGAACCGTGCGAATCACCGATGGCTCGTTGGCGATATCGATCTTCTTTCGCAGATACCCGACGTACACTTCCACGATGTTTTGATCACCGTCGAAGTCGCTGCCCCAGACCACCGAGAGGATCTCGGTCTTGGACAGTGTCGAGTTCGCGTGGCTCAAGAGGTACTCGAGCAGGGAGAACTCTCGCGGGGTCAGCGTGACCATGCGGCCGTAGGCGGTGACGTGTCGGGTGACCGGGTCGAGGGTGACGGCGCCCACGTTCAACTGCTGGGGCCGGCCGCGTTCTTGACGTCGAAGGAGCGCGTGCAGCCGGGCCATGAGCACCGATCGCTCGAAGGGCTTGCGGAGAAAATCGTCCGCCCCCACGTCCAGGCCCTCCACCTCATCCCACTCGCCTTCCTTGGCGGTGAGCATCAGCAGCGGAGTCTGCACGCCCGCCGCCCGCAGGTCTTGACAGACCCGGAAACCGCTGCGCTTGGGCAACATGATGTCCAGCACGATGACGTCGTAGGTCCCGTGTAGCGCCGCGTCGAGCCCGGCGTCCCCGTCGTAGAACTGATCGACCACGAACCCCTCATCGACCAAGAGACCGGCCACGGCGCTCGCCAGGTCGTGATCGTCCTCGACGAAGAGCACCCTGCGAGGTTCATCACTCATTGCAGGTAGAGGTTACCGTTGGTCCCTTCGACGACTTTCAACTTGGTCAAGCCGTGAGGCGCTGGTCCGACGATGACGTCGCCGTTACTTACTTCGAACTCAGATCCGTGACAGGGACAGACCATGATCTTGTTGGCGCTCGAGTAGCCCACCGTGCAGCCCATGTGCGGACAAACGGCGTTGTAGGCGACAAAGTCACCGCTGTCGGTGTGAATCACGATGCCGGGCTCGCCGTTGGAGGGAATGGTGAAGGCGGCGGCGTGGTTGTCGGGCACCTCAGCCGCCGAACCCAGCAGCTGGCCCCCGGGAGTAGACCCGGTGGGCGTCGTGGTGGTCGGCGAGCCGCCCGGTCCGGTCGTGGTCGTGGTGGAGGGGGACGTTGAGAGAGTGAGCTCGTTCGACTTGCCGGGCTTGGGAGCGTTGTTGATCAGTTTGCCGATGTCGGCCCCCGCGCCGCCCAGGATGAGGACCCCCGCCGCCGCAGTGGCGGCGACGCCCGCTCCCACGACGAGAGAGCGGCGGTCGATGAAGTCCAGTCCCGATCGCGTGTTGAGCGGACCGCGACCTCCGAGCAACACCGGACACACCGCGGCGTCGCAGGCCAGGCCACCGCGAGCGCTGCAGCGACCCTCGACATAGTTGCCACAGATCGCCTGGACGGTCGCGAAAGGAATCGGCACGAGCTGGGGCGACGGTTGATCGTTCTGGCGCGCGACGCGCTGAGCAACCAGCGCGTCGACGCTGAGTCGCGCGCCGCCGCCGGCGATGATGAGCGGCATCCAGGCAAAAAAGAACACGATGTCGGCGCCGGTGAAATACGGCGACGCGTGAAAACTCACCGTCAAAAAAAGACTGAGCGAGAGAAGGAGTCCACCGAGCGCCGCCACGCGGGTCCAGAGACCCACCAGCGCCCCCACTCCCACGGCGATCTCACCGAAGGCGATCACGAGCCCGATGGGCTTGGCGATCCCCTCGACGTGAACGAGGAGTCCCGAGAGCGGACTCGTGTGGGTCGCCGCGATGAGCTGGGACTGGATGGAAATCGGGCTGTCTCGTCGGAAGAAGTTCGGGTTCGCCAGTTTTTGGAGTCCGGCGTAGAGAAACGTGGCCCCGAGAAAAAGGCGAAGGGGCACCAGGGCCCACTCGCTCAGCGCCCACGCGCGGACGGGAGCATGAAAGAGGAGGCGACGCTCGGGACCGGGGGCCTCGGCGCCGTTTTTCGCTGGCGACACACCTCCATCGTGCCACAGGACCTCGCCGCTTCTTTCGGCGCCCTCTTTTTGGCGTGGCTCTGCCATCGAGGCCAATGCCAACGTGTCGAGCGCCTCGGTCCGTCCCGCGACCGACCTACCGAAGAGCGCCGAGTAGTTCCGTCGGACGCGCTGACGCGCCAGTCGTTGCCGTCGCGAACGAGAAGTCCGGCGCCCGCGCGGGTGGGACCGACACCGCGAACGAGCGAACGGACGTAGATCTCTGCACCGAGAAAGGAACTCCGCGTGGCGGTGAGATCCTCGGGCCCGACGTCGAGGTCCACGACCGCGCTGGAGGTGATGAGCTTGGAGCCCACTCCCTCGTCCTCGCGAAGTTCATCGGTGATGCGAGCAATCTGCGCGCGAGCGAAGCCCGCGTCGCTGAGGGCGCTGCGGCGCCACGGCGGAGCGCTGGCCCTCAGATAGCCGTTGACCACCAACTCATTGGGCTGGGCGAAAGCAACTACGCCCGTGATCTCATCGCCGAAGTACTCGACCACGCGTCGCCCGTGGGCCAGCACGTAGGGTGCCACCCACGGGAGAAGCCAGGCCTCCTGTCCGAGCCACGCCGGCCACACCGCGTCGATCAGGACCACCGTCACGTCGAGTCCGAGCGAGCGAGCGTACTGGGCGACCTCGAGGTAGCGAGCGAGGGCGGCGGTATCGATCTCGTCGGCGCGCGGTTCGATCCGCGTCCACTCGACGCTGAGGCGAATGCCGTCAAAGCCCAGTCCCGGCACGAAGTCGAGCACCCTCTCGTAGTGACGCCACAGGTCATGGGCGGCGCCCGGTCCGGTGTGTCGCCCGAGAGCGATGGTGGGTGAGTAACACGTCGCCGGACCGCCCACCTGGTCAAACCCGCCTTCTACGGCGTACCCCTCCAGCGTGACCAAGAGTCGTGCGCGGCGGTCCATGACGCAAGTTTCCCACTTCGACGAACAGCGCTCGTCCACTAGCGTTTCTTCCGACGCCCGGAGGGCGACGAGGGGGTCGTATGACTGATGAAATCTTGCGCGAACGGCGCGGCCACGTAGAACTGCTGACGATCAATCGGCCCGAAGCGCGCAACGCCATCAACCTCGCCACCGCGGAAGCGTTAGACGCCGCCCTGAGTGCCGCCGAGGCCGACGGCGAGGTCTGGGTGATCGTCTTGACGGCCGCGGGCGACAAGGCGTTCTCGGCCGGGATGGATCTCAAAGCGTTCGCCGCGGGTGAGTTCCCCATCACCGAGAACGGCTTTGGGGGAATCACCAGGCGCGAGTTGTCCAAGCCGATCATCTGCGCGGCGAACGGGTCGGCTCTCGCGGGGGGCTTTGAGATCATGATCAGTTGCGACATGGTGATCGCGGCCGACCACGCGAAGTTCGGCATTCCCGAGGCGTCGCGGGGACTGGTCGCGGGCGCCGGAGGCCTTATCCGACTGCCGAAGAGAGTCCCTCTCACCATCGCCTACGAGATGGCTCTCACCGCCGAGCCGATCGACGCGGCGCGCGCGCGAGAACTTGGTCTGGTCAACCACGTCGTTCCGGGCGACCAGGTGCAAGAGGCCGCCCTCGACCTGGCCGAGCGAATCGCCAAGAACGCTCCGTTGGCCGTGCGCACGTCAAAAGATGTCATGCGCCGTTCCCTGGAGTTGAGCGAAGAGGCCGCGTGGGCCGCGAACGATGAGGCCTTCGCGATGATCGGGCGAAGCGGCGACGCCCTCGAAGGGGCCGTCGCCTTCGCCGAGAAGCGTCCCGCGAACTGGCAGGGGAAGTAGCCGCGCTAGTGCAGGTGCCAGACCACCGCCGAGGTCACGGCGGCCCCGACCACCACGACCGGGAAGGGTGCTCGAGCCAGCAGCAGGCCCGTCGCCGCGACGAGACCGGCGAGCCGGTGATCGACGACCACGTGGGTCTTCGTGACGAGACCCTCAGCCATCACCAGAGCGCTCAGGAGCGCGATGGGAACCAAAGCGTTGATGCGTTGTAGGCGGGGATGGGCGAGCCAGCTCGCCGGGATGAAGTAGCCGAGCAACTTGATCGCGAAGCACAGAGCGCTGGTCGCGCCCAGCACCGTCCACGAGGCCGAGACGCTCATCGCTCGCGCCAGCCAACGACGAAGGCCACCAGCACGCTCGCGATGATGGGTAGTCCCGCGGGCAGCGCGGGCGTGATCAGCAGCGCGAACCCCATGGAGACAACGGCCACCGTGCGCAGATACCAGTCGGTCAGGCGCGGCCACAGCAGTCCCAAGAACGCGGCCGGCACCGCGGCGTCGAGCCCCCACGACGCCGGGTTACCGAGGGCCTGAGCGGCGAGCGCCCCCACCACGGTGAAGACGTTCCAAAAGACGAAGACCCCCACCCCGGTCACCCAGAATCCGGTGCGCATGGCGTGGGTTCCTCGGGTGGTTTGAGCCAGGGCCACGGCCGTCGACTCATCGATGGTGATCTGGGCGGCGGCCACGCGCTTGAGCCCCTTCGCTCGAACCAGCGGGGCCATCTGCAGTCCGTAGAGCGTGTTGCGAGTGGAGAGCATGGTCGCGGTGGCCACGGCGCTCGCGACACCCCCACCGGCCGCCATCACCCCCACCGCGGCGAACTGACTGGCCCCGGTGAAGGTGAGCAAGGAAAACAGGCAGGTTTGAAGGACGGAAAAATGGGCGGCGATACCCGCCGCGCCAAAGGCCACGCCGTAGGCGCCCACGGTGAGGGCCACGCTGAGCGCGTCGCGGAGGGTCTCGCGAGGCGCGTTCGTCACCCCTCCAGTCTTACCCAGCCTGATGAGGGCTGTCGCTGACGATCAGCGCTCACGGGGGAGTACTGTGGAATCAACGCGTCAAAGGAGAAGACCGTGTTCTTAGGTGACATTTTCGGGCCGGATCTCTTGGTCGTGGTGATAGTGGTGGCTGTGCTGATCTTTGGCGGGGCGGCCATCCCCAAACTCGCCCGAAACTTGGGCAGCGCCAAGACCGAGTTTGAAAAGGGCCTCAAAGAAGGCAAGAACTCCAACGCGACTAACACCTCTGAGACCACCGACACGAAGGCACCCGAGTCCGACAAATAGTCGCGCGTGGATATTGTCGAACTCTCCGATCGGCGTTGGCGCGGCGAGGACCTCGGACAGAGTTCTAATCCCTTAGGCGGGATTGACCACGTCGCCGAGATCACCCCCGACGTCGCCTTCCTCCCCAACTTCGCCAACTGCACGGCGATCCGCACCGACGATGGCCTGGTCATGGTCGATACGGGCTCACCGCTCACGGCCGAACTCGTCCACCGCGAGATTCGCACCTGGAGCGCCCTGCCGTTACACAGCGCCATCTTTTCTCACGGGCACATCGATCACGTCTTTGGCGTCGGTCCCTTTGAGGACGAGGCGCGCGACCAAGGGTGGCGGGCGCCTCACGTGGTGGCGCACGCCCACCTGCCGCGCCGCTTTGATCGCTACGTCCTGACCGCGGGCTACAACGAGATCATCAACCAACGCCAGTTCGCGGCGCCCAACCTACGCTGGCCCCGCGAGTATCGCTACCCGGACGAGACCTACGAACTCGAACACGACTTTCGGGTCGGGTCGACGCAGTTCTCCCTCCGACACGAAAAGGGCGAGACCGACGACGCCACGGTGACCTGGATCCCTGAGACCGGCGTCGTGTGCTCGGGTGATCTCTTCATCTGGAACAGCCCCAACGCCGGAAATCCTCAGAAGGTCCAGCGATACCCGCTCGAGTGGGCCCACGCGCTGCGCCGCATGGCGGAACTCCCCGCGCAGTTCCTGCTCCCCGGACACGGCCTGCCCATCGTTGGGCACGACCGAATTCATCAGGCGCTCAGCGAGACCGCCGAGTATTTGGAGAGCCTCGTGGACCAGACGCTGACGCTGATGAACGGCGGCGCGCGACTGGCCGACGCGCTGGCCACGGTGACGCCACCCCGCCACCTGGCCGAGCGCCCGTACCTCCAGCCGTTCTACGACGAACCCGAGTTCATCGTGAGGAACATCTGGCGCCTGTACGGCGGATGGTGGGATGGCAACCCGGCCAACCTTCGCCCGGCCCACGAGCGGGCCCTGGCGCTCGAGCTCTGCGACCTGGCGGGCGGAGCGATCCAGCTCGCCGCGCGAGCGGAGGCCCTGCTGGAAATAGGCTCTGACGAGGCCTTACGACTGGCGGGCCACCTGGCGGAGATGGCGTGGCTCGCGGCGCCGTCGGACCTCGGGACTCAGGAGGTTCGTCGGCGCGTCTTTCACGAGTTGGCGTCACACGCCACCTCCACCATGTCGCGCGGGGTCTTCAGTTGGGCCGAGCGCGAGACGTCCGGCGACGGGCACTCCTCGTCACGCTCGAGCGGCTAGTACGCGGGCAAACTAGGGCCATTGCGAAATCAAGGGCACATAAATTATGAGTAAGGTTTCCAGAGTGGAACCACCTGCCCTGCCCCCACAGGGAGTCTCAGTTCGCACTCGTCGCTGGCGACGCGTGCGGCGTCTCGCTGCGCTCCCCATCGCTGCCTTGGTACTCGCGGGCTGCAACGATCACGTCCCCACGAAGGACGGAATCCCCACCTTTGGCGCGCAGCCCGGTGCGACCACGAGCTCTCACTCGGTGTTCGACCTTTGGCAGGGCTTCACCGTCGGCGCCCTCATCGTCGGGTTCCTCACCACCTTCTTGATCGTGTGGGCCGTCGTTCGCTATCGCCGCAAGGGTGACAACATTCCCAAGCAGAGCCAGTACCACTTGCCCCTGGAGTTCACCTACACCATTATCCCGGTGCTCATCGTGCTCGGGCTCTTCGCCGCCACCCTGGTGGTCGAGAACAAAGAGGTGGCGAACCCCAAGACCGCCGTGACCATCGACGTGAACGCCTTCCAGTGGGGCTGGAAGTTCACGTACCCGGGCCAAAACGTGGTGGTGGTCGGCCAGACGACCCAAGACCCCGAGATGGTCATGCCGGTGAATGAAAACGTCCACATCAACCTCACGTCGTCGGACGTCATTCATGGTTTTTACATTCACGCGTTTAACTTCTCGCGCTACGCCCTGCCGGGCGTGTTGAACCAGTTCACGTTCCGGGCCGTCAACCTCGGCACGTACGACGGCCAGTGCACGCAGCTCTGTGGCCTCTATCACTCGCTGATGTGGTTTAGGGTCAAGGTCGTCTCCGATAGCGACTACAGCGCGTGGCTCAAGAGCAACGCCAACTCAGCGGCCGCCACCGCCGCCGCCAAGGCCACCAATCAGCAGACCTCGTCCATCGTGCCCACCAAGCCGACCATAGGAAACAGCTAATGACTGACGTTCTTGACCCACCCGCGGTGGTCGAACACCACGATGAGCACCACGAAGAGCACGGCCCCACGGGCATCTTGAAGTGGCTGACCTCCACCGACCACAAGGTCATCGGCATGTCCTACACGGTGACCTCGGTGGTCATGTTGATCATTGGCGGCTCGTTCGCCGAAATTATCCGCGCCCAGTTGTCCACGCCGAACAACTCGCTGGTGTCGCTCGCTCAGTACAACGAGCTCTTCACCATGCACGGTTCGGTCATGATCTACCTCTTCATGGGGCCCTTCGCCTTCGGGGCCCTCGCGAACATCATCGTGCCCATCCAGATCGGCGCGCCCGACATGGCCTTCCCTCGACTCAACGCGTTGAGTTACTGGCTCTACCTCACGGGTTCGATCACCATGCTGTCGGGATTCTTCGTCGCCGGGGGCGCCGCGAACTTCGGTTGGGTGGCCTACGCGCCGCTCTCGAACTCGGTCAACACACCCGGGGCGGGGGCGGACCTGTGGATCGGTGGACTGCTGCTGACCGGTTTCTCGGCGATCTTTACCGGCGTCAATTTGACGGCCACCATCTTCTACTTACGCGCCCCGGGCATGACCATGTTCCGCATGCCCATCTTCACCTGGAACCTCTTGATCACGGCCATCTTGATTCTGCTCGCGTTCCCGGTCTTGACGGCCGGACTGATCATGCTCTACTGCGACCGGCACTTCGGCACGCATATCTTCTCGGTCGCGGGAGGCGGCGTACCGGTGCTGTGGCAGAACATCTTCTGGTTCTGGGGCCATCCCGAGGTCTATATCTTGGCCTTACCCGTCTTTGGCATGGTGACCGAGATCATCGCGGTCTTCTCGCGAAAGCCGGTCTTTGGTTACAAGGGAATGATCTTCGCCACCATCACCATCGGCGCGCTCTCGCTGGGCGTGTGGGCTCACCACATGTTCACCACCGGGACGGTGCTCCTGCCGTTCTTCTCCATCATGAGTCTGCTCATCGCCGTGCCGACGGGCATCAAGATGTTCAACTGGATTGGCACGATGTGGCGAGGGGAAGTCTGGTTCTCGACCGCGATGTTGATGGCGCTCGGGTTCTTGTTTACCTTCCTCGTCGGCGGCATCACCGGGATCTACCTGGCCAGCCCGCCGCTGGACTTCTTTACCCACGACACCTACTTCGTCGTGGCTCACTTCCACTCGGTCGTGATGGCGCTCTTGATGGGCGCTATGGGGGCGTTGTACTACTGGGGACCAAAGATCACCGGCTACCTCTTGAACGAGAGAATCGGCAAGGCTCAGTTCTGGTTCCTGTTCCTCGGAACTCAGGTCTTCACCTTTCCGATGTACATCCTCGGTCTCTGGGGCATGCCGCGCCGTGTGGGCATCTACCCCAATCACCCCAGCTGGCAAGACCTCAACGACGTCGCCACGGTCGGTGCGATCATGATCGGGATCTCCTCGGCGCTCTTCCTCATCAACATCGTGTACAGCTGGAAGAAGTACCCGGCCGGTGACAACCCCTGGGACGGGCACACCCTGGAGTGGTTCACCACCTCTCCCCCACCCCACCACAACTTCTATCGTCTGCCCCAGATTCGCTCCGAGCGTCCGACCTGGGACTACAACCACCCCGGACACTCGGCCGCCGCGCACGGCCACGCCGCCGAAGCATTGATCGAAAAGGAACCGACTCCACAGTGAAGAGCGAAGCGCGACTCCTTTTGTTCCTCGGAACCTTCTTCGGCCTCATGATGGTCGTCTACTGGTTCTGGAGCCACGAGAACGCCGGCAGCGTGATGATGTTCTGTGGCATGCTGCTCTGCTTCTTGCCCGGGAGCTACTACTTCTTCTGGAGTCGGCGCATGAGGCCGCGCGCCGAAGACGACCCCCAGGCGACGCAGGCCTCCGGTGCGGGCGTCGTCGGCACGTTTCCGGGCACGTCGATCTGGCCCTTCACCTTGGGCATGGGCGCCTTCTTCGTGGTGCTCGCGTTGGTCTTTGGCATATGGTTGCTCGTTCCAGGTCTCGGACTGGTGTTCTGGGCTCTTATTGGGGGGACGGCAGAGGGTCGTCGGGGTGGCCACCACTAGTCGACGCCTCACCCCGGTTAAGTCATCGGTGCCCCGACCGCGTCCGTCTTTTGGCGAGTCCGGGCCCTTCTAGTATGAAATTTGCTGTGCGCATAGCCACGACGAGCGAGGAGATCCAGTGACGGCCCTAGAGAGTTCGACCAAGGTTCAACTCGGTGGGACGCGTGGAGGTCCCGACCAACCAACCGTCCGCCGAGACCGATGGTGGATCCAGCCGGTCCTCACCGTGACGGTCCTGACGGCCTTCGTCATCTACTCCACCTGGGCCGCCTTTCAGAACAAGAACTACTTCGTGGGCGCGAACATGGGTCGCGACCTCATCAGTCCCTTCTACTCACCCTGCATCGGTGGTTCGTGCGTGCCCGGAGCGAGGTTCGCCTTCGTCTGGAACGCCTGGACGATCTCTCCGGCCCTGCTGATCTTGATCTTTCCCCTGGGCTTTCGCCTGACCTGCTACTACTACCGCCGTAGCTACTACCGGGCGTTTTGGTGGTCCCCCCCGGCCTGCGCCGTGGCCGACGCGCACGGCTCGTACTCGGGTGAGTCGCGTTTCCCGCTCATCATGCAAAACGCCCACCGCTACTTCTTCTACGCCGGGCTGATCTTTAACGGCCTCCTGACCTACGACGCGGTCTTGGCGTTCCATCAGCCCGGCATCGGCTGGGGGGTGAGCGTGGGCACGATCGTGCTGGTGGTGAACGCCACCTTGCTCTGGCTCTACTCCCTGTCCTGTCACGCCTGTCGACACCTCTGCGGTGGCCAGGTGAAGAGCTTCAAGGCCCATCCGTGGCGCTACAAGTTTTGGAAGTTCGTCACCCCCCTCAACGCCAAGCACATGAACTTCGCCTGGGCCTCGCTGGTCTTTGTCGCCTGCACCGATATCTACATTCGCCTCGTGGCCTCCGGCGCGATCACCGACTACCGACTCTTCTAAGGACTCAACGTGAGCGAACCCTACGAACACCACGAGTACGACGTGCTGATCATCGGCGCGGGCGGAGCGGGACTGCGCGCGGCCATCGAGGCCAAGCAGCGTGGTCTGAGCGTGGGGATCGTCACCAAGTCACTGCTGGGCAAGGCGCACACCGTCATGGCCGAAGGCGGCATGGCGGCCGCCATGGGCAACGTCTATCCCGAAGACAACTGGATGGTGCACTTCCGCGACACCATGCGCGGCGGCAAGTACCTCAACAACTACCGCATGGCCGAGCTGCACGCGAAAGAGGCACCCGATCGCGTCTGGGAGCTCGAGCAGTGGGGGGCTCTCTTTGACCGCACCACCGACGGCAAGATCCTTCAGCGCGACTTCGGCGGTCACCGCTACGCGCGACTGGCTCACGTCGGGGACCGCACCGGGCTCGAGTTGATTCGCACCCTGCAGCAAAAGGTCGTCTCCCTGGGTACCGACGTCTTCATGGAGTGCAAGGTGCTCCAGCTGGTCCACGACGCGCAGGGCCGCATCGCGGGCTGCGTGGGATATTGGCGCGCCACCGGTGAGTTCGTCACCTTCCAGGCCAAGACGGTGATCCTGGCGACGGGCGGCATCGGCAAGTCCTGGAAGATCACCTCGAACTCGTGGGAGAGCACCGGTGACGGACACGCCATGGCGCTGTGGGCCGGCGCCAATCTCATCGACATGGAGTGCGTCCAGTTTCACCCGACCGGCATGGTCTGGCCGCTCAGCGTGCGCGGGCTGCTCGTCACCGAGAGCGTGCGCGGCGACGGCGGCGTGCTGCGCAACTCACTGGGCGAACGCTTCATGTTCAACTACGTCCCCGAGATGTTCCGCGCCGAGACGGCCGACTCCGAAGAGGAGGGGGACCGCTGGTACGACGACCACAGCGCCGGGCGCCGTCCCCCCGAACTCCTGCCGCGCGACGAGGTGGCGCGCGCCATCAACTCCGAGGTGAAGGCCGGCCGCGGCAGTCCCCACGGCGGGGTCTTCCTCGACATCGCCTCGCGGCGCACGCCCGAGTTCATCCGCCGGCGCCTCCCTTCGATGTACCACCAGTTCATGGAGCTGGCGGGCGTCGACATCACCCGCGAAGCCATGGAGATCGGGCCGACCTGCCACTACATGATGGGCGGCGTGCAGGTCGACGCCGACTCCCAGGAAACGGTCGTACCGGGGCTCTTCGCCGCCGGCGAGGTCGGGGGCGGCATGCACGGCGCCAACCGACTGGGCGGCAACTCGCTGAGTGACCTGGTGGTCTTCGGGCGGCGCGCCGGCATCGGGGCGGCTGAGTACATCGCCTCGGGCCAGGCCGCGACGGCCTTCGACCAAGGTGAAGTTGACGCCGCCGTCGAGGCCGCGCTGGCTCCGCTGTCGCGCGAGGGGGGCGAGAACCCCTACGACATTCAGCACGACCTTCAAGAGATGATGCAGGCGAACGTGGGTATCATCCGAAACGCCGAGGAGTTGGCCGAGGCGGCGATCAAGCTCGACGAGTTCACCGAGCGCGTGAAGAACATCTCGGTGAAGGGTCCGCGCGTGTACAACCCGGGGTGGAACCTAGCCACGGACCTGCCGGCCATGATCACGGTGTCCAAGAGCGTCACCCTGGGGGCGACGCTGCGCAAGGAGTCGCGCGGGGGGCACACCCGCGAGGACTTTCCCAACCCCAGTCCCGAGTTCGGCAAGATCAACTTTGCCCAGTCCAGTGACGGCGGCGCCTGGGACAGTCCCATCAACGTGGTGGAGTCGCCGATCTTGATTCTGCCGGACGATCTGAAGGCTTTACTGGAGGAGACGAAGTAATGGCGCAGGTGACCATGCGGGTGTGGCGCGGGGACGCGAGCGGCGGCGACTTCGCGACCTACAACCTCGAACAGAATGAGGGCGAAGTCGTCCTGGACGTCATCCACCGCATCCAAGCCACCGAGGCCCCCGATCTGGCCTGTCGCTGGAACTGCAAAGCCGGCAAGTGCGGATCGTGCTCGGCCGAGATCAACGGCAAGCCGCGTCTGATGTGCATGACCCGGATGGACGAGCTGCCCGCGGGGCCCGTGACCGTCACGCCGATGAAGACGTTCCCCATCATTCGCGACCTGGTGACCGACGTCTCGTTCAACTACGTCCAGGCGGCGAAGGTGCCGGCGCTGATGCCCCCGCCCATGCCCGAGGGCGGATACCGGATGTTCCAAGAGGACGTCGCCCGCGGACAAGAGTTCCGCAAGTGCATCGAGTGCTTCATGTGCCAGGACGTCTGTCACGTGATCCGCGATCACGAGGACAACAAGACGCACTACGCCGGTCCGCGCTTCTTCATTCGCTACGCCGAGCTGGAGATGCACCCGCTCGACCAGAACGACCGTCGCGACTTCATTCGCGAAGAGGCCGGTCTGGGATACTGCAACATCACCAAGTGCTGCACCGAGGTCTGCCCCGAGCACATCAAGATCACCGACAACGCGATCATCCCGCTCAAAGAGCGCGTCGTCGACGCCCACTACGACCCCGTGGCCTGGCTCGGTCGCAAGATCCGTCGAAAGCCCAAGACCTCGGCCCTCGACGCGGCCGTCCAGCCCGCCCCCTAAGTGAGCGCCTTTCTCAGTGACGAGTGGCTCCTCGATCTGAACGAGACCTTACGTAGCGCCGGACCGGCTCCGCTGGCCGAAGACACCAGCGAGCTTCGCCTGGTGTTCGAGCTAACCGACGGCCCGGCGTCGTTGCCCCACGCCGTCACCTTCGCCGTCACCACTTCGCAGGTGAGTGTGACCGCCGGCGATCACCTCGCCGCCGACGCCATCATCCGCATCAGCTACCGCGACGCCGAAGCCCTGGCCAACGGCTCGCTCACCAGTGCCCACGCGGTGCGTGACGGTCGCCTCAAGATTCGAGGTGACGTCCACGGTCTGGTGCCGCTGTTGGCGTGGCTGATCGCGGTCCGCGCGAGCTAGGTCCTCGCCGGGCTCTAGATCAGACCCAGCGCGCGCACTTCCTCGCGCTCCGTGGCGAGCTCGTCCGTGGTGATCTGGATCCGCTCTTGGGCGAAGCCGTCGATCACGAACCCCTCCTTCACCTTCCAGGACCCCGCGCCGTCGGCCACGATGGGAAAGCCGAAGGTGAGGCCTTCGGGTACGCCGTACTCGCCGTGGCTGGTGACGGCCACCGAGGCGCAGTCGTCAGCGGGCGTGGCGCTCACCAGACTGCGCACGGTGTCGATGGCCGCGCTGGCCGCCGAGGCGGCCGAACTGAGTCCGCGCGCTTCAATAATGGCCGCGCCCCGCTTTTGGACGGTCTCGATGAACTCGCCGCGCAGCCACTTCTCGTCGTTGACGACCTCGGTCGCCCTCTGTCCGCCGATCGTGGCGTTGCCAAAGTCGGGGAACTGGGTCGCGGAGTGGTTGCCCCAGATGGCGACGTTCTTGACGTCGGTGACCGGGCGACCCGCGCTCTTGGCCAGCTGGGCGACCGCCCGGTTGCGGTCGAGTCGCATCATCGCGAACCAGCGATCGGCCGGCACCTCGGTCGCGTTCGAGCGGGCGATGAGGCAGTTGGTGTTGCAGGGATTGCCGACGACCAGGACCCGTACGTCACTGGCGGCGTGGGCGGCGATCGCTCGGCCCTGGGGCTGGAAGATGCCGCCGTTGATGCCGAGCAGGTCGCTGCGCTCCATGCCGGCCTTGCGCGGGACCGAGCCCACCAACAGGGCCCAGTTCGTGCCGTCGAAGGCGTGGCTCAGGTTGCTCGTCGCCTCGATGCTCGCCAGCAGCGGGAAGGCGCAGTCGTCGAGCTCCATGACGACGCCGTGCAGCGCCTTCATGGCCGGGTCGATCTCGAGCAGGCGCAGCGCCACCGGTACGTCGGGACCGAACAGGTCGCCCGAGGCGATGCGAAACAACAAGCTGTAGCCGATCTGACCGGCGGCGCCGGTCACGGTGACGTTTATCGGTTTCATGACTCTCCTTGGTAGTTAGAGGCGCTCGACGATGGCCGCCGCGAACTCGGAACACTTGACTTCCGTCGCGCCCTCCATGAGGCGAGCGAAGTCGTAGGTGACAATCTTGTCGGCGATGGTGGCCTCCAGCGCCGTGACGATGTCGTCGGCGGCGTCTTGCCAGCCGAGGTGCTCGAACATCAACACGCCCGAGAGGAGAACCGACCCGGGATTGACCTTGTCCTGACCGGCGTACTTGGGCGCGGTGCCGTGGGTGGCTTCAAAGATGCCGTGCCCCGTGAGGTAGTTGATGTTGGCGCCGGGCGCGATCCCGATACCGCCCACCTGGGCGGCCAGGGCGTCCGAGAGGTAGTCGCCGTTGAGGTTCATGGTGGCGATGACGTCAAACTCCTTGGCGCGCGTGAGGGCTTGCTGGAAGGCGATGTCGGCGATGACGTCCTTCACGAGCAGCTTCGAGCCGGGCTTGCCGTCACAGTCGTTCCAACCCACGGCCACGTCGGCGAACTCCTCGCGCACGAGCTCGTAGCCCCACTTCATGAAGGCGCCCTCGGTGAACTTTTGAATGTTGCCCTTGTGGACCAAGGTCACCGACTCGCGGTCGTGGCTCAAGGCGTAGTTGAGGGCGGCGCGGATGAGACGTTCTGATCCGAACTTGGAGATGGGCTTCACCCCGATGCCGCTCATCTCGCGGATCTCCCAGCCAAAGGTGTCGAGCAAGAACGTCCGCAGCTTTTCCGCGTCGGGGCTGCCGGCCTCCACTTCGAGCCCGGCGTAGACGTCCTCGGTGTTCTCACGAAAGATGACCATGTCGACGTCCTCGGGGCGCAGCACGGGCGAGGGCACCCCCCGAAACCACCGCACCGGACGCAGACACACGTAGAGGTCGAGAATCTGGCGCAACGCCACGTTCAGCGAACGAAAGCCTCCGCCGATGGGCGTGGTGAGCGGACCTTTGATGCCGATGAGGTAGTCGCGAAAGACGGTCACCGTCTCTTCGGGCAGCCAGTCGCCCGTCTCGTCGAAGGCCTTCTGGCCCGCGAGAACTTCCTTCCACTCGATCGTCTTGCCGTACTTCTTGGCCGCCGCGTCGAGCACGAGTTTGGCCGCCGGCCAGATGTCGATTCCGGTGCCGTCGCCCTCGATGAAGGGGACTATCGGATTGTCGGGAACGTGCAGCACGCCCTCGCTACTCATCGTGATTTTCTCAGCCATCGGCCTATTCTACGGTCAATCTCTGAACGACTTTTCGGGGTCGGGGCGGCTACGAGAAAAGCGTCTGACAGATTTCTTGGGTCGCCGTCGAGCGATTGAGCGTGTAAAAGTGCAGACCGGGCACTCCCGCGTCGAGCAGTTCCACGCACAGCTCGGTGGCCGCGCGCACGCCTTCGGCCCGCACCGCCGGCGCGCCGCCGCGGGCGTGCGCCGCCTCCAGGCGCGCCACCAGCCGGGCGGGCACCGGCGCGCCCATGGTGGCCATGCGGGCGACCCCACTCACGGTCGTCACGGGCATGATGCCCGGCAGCACGGGCTTCTCGACCCCGAGTTCGCCCAGTTCGTCAACCAACTCCACCCACTCGTGAGCCTCAAAGAAGAACTGGGTCACCGCGAAGTCGGCGGCCTCGAGTTTTCGCGCGAGGTGTCGGCGATCCGAGGCCCGGTCAGGCGAGCGCGGATGTCCCCGGGGGTGCGCCCCCACGCCCACGCAGAAGTCGCCCACCTCGCGTACCAGTTCCACCAGCTCCAGGGCGTAGGTGAACTCCGAGGTCGCCGCGCCGTCGTCGGGAAGATCGCCGCCGAGCGCCATCACGTTCACGACCCCCGAGTCGAGATAGTTCTTTAGTAGATCGCGCATCTCGTCGCGCCGGTGACCGACGCAGATGAGATGGGCCATGGCCGTCACGTGGCCGGCGGACTGAATCTGCGTGACCAGGTCGTAGGTGCGCTGGCGCGACTCTCGCCCGCCTCGATAGGTCACCGAGACGAACGACGGGGCGAGTGGGGAGAGCGCGTTCAGCGTGCGCTCGAGCACCACGCTCTCCTCGTCCGATTTCGGGGGGAAAAACTCAAAGGAGCGTGTGCGGCCCTCCGCCAGGAGATCGTCAACGCGACGAGAACGACTAGGCACGACCGAAGTCGTCCTCAATGCGCTCGATGTCGTCCTCGCCAAAGTACGTGCCGGTCTGGACCTCGATGAACACCACCGGTGCCGCTCCGCGATTTTCGCAGCGATGGGCCACGCCAACGCCGATGTCGAGGCTGGACCCCGGGGCCAGCTGCTGTTCGATGCCGTCCAGGGTCACCGTCGCGATCCCGCTCACCACGAACCAGTGCTCGGCGCGCTTCGCGTGACGTTGGTAGCTCAGCCGCTTGCCCGGCGCGACGACGATCCGCTTCACCTTGTGGTCGGCGAGCTGGTCATCGAGGACGGTGAACGAGCCCCACGGGCGTTCTTCGAATTCGCGTCCGCGTTCGTCCTGTCGTGTCATGAAACCCTTTCGGCCGCCAGCACCGCGTTGCGTAACAGCATGGCACGGGTCATCGGACCAACGCCACCAAGGCGGGGGGTGATCCACCGCGCGACCTCACTGACCCCGTCGGCGATGTCACTCAGAAGCTTTCGGCCCTGGAAGGTAGTTCCGGCGCCGACCACCGCCGCACCGGGCTTGACCATATCGGGAGTGACCAGACCGGCGCGCCCGGCCGCGGACACGATGACGTCGGCGCTGCGCACCAGTTCCTCGAAGCGCTCCACCCCGGTGTGCACCACCGTCACCGCCGCGTTGCAGTGCGGTCGGCGCATGGCCAGAAGCAGGGCGAGCGGACGACCGATGGTGAGGCCTCGTCCGATGACGACCACGTGCTGGCCCTCGACCGGAACGTCGTAGGCCGCGAGCAACTCGACGATGCCGTTGGGCGTGCAGGGCAGAGGACCGGGCGAGCCCATGACCAGGCGACCCAGGTTGGTGGGATGCAGCCCGTCGACGTCCTTCGACGGCAGAACCCTGAGGAGGACCTCTTCCTCGTTGACTCCCTCGGGCAGGGGCAGCTGCACCAGTATCGAGTGAACTCGATCGTCCGCGTTGAAGCGATCGACGACCTCTTCGATCTCGCGTTGGGTCGCGTCGCCACTCAGGTGCTCGTCGAAGGAGCGCACGCCGATCTCGGCGCACTCTTCAATCTTCATCTCGACGTAGCGCGCACTCGAGGGATCGTTGCCCACGAGAATCGTGCCCAAGCCCGGGGTGCGACCGATCGCCATGAGTCGTTGCACCCGCTCGGTCAGCTCCATCTTGATGCCGGCGGCGACCCGCTCGCCGTCCAGTAGTTCTGCGCTCATGGTTCTCCTAATGACGAAAGTGACGTTCACCGGTCATCATCATGACGATGCCCGCTCTATTGGCCGCGTCGATGACCTCTTGGTCGCGCACCGATCCTCCGGGCTGCACCACGGCGCTGACTCCCGCGTCGGTGAGCAGCTCCAGACCGTCGGCGAAGGGGAAGAACGCGTCCGAGGCGGCCGCTCCCCCGCGGGCCCGGGCGCCCGCTTTGGCGACCGCTATCTCCGAGGACACGACGCGCGACTGCTGACCGGCGCCGATGCCCACGGCCACGCCGCCGTTCGCGATCACGATCGCGTTCGACGTCGTGCGCGCACACACCCGCCAGGCCACGACCAGGTCGTGCTTCTGACGATCGCTGGGCGTCGCGTCGGTGACGCAGCGCCACTGACTCACCGGGACCAGCAACTCGTCGGCGTTCTGCACCAGGGCCATGTTGCCGAAGGTTCGCACCGACCGTCCGAGGGGTTCGGGCGCGGGCGCGCTTAAGAGGCGGGTCGCCTTGCGGCGCGACACCAGCGTGGCGAGGGCCTCCTCGGAGAAACCCGAGGCGATGATGACGTCGGCCTGGGGACCGGCGGCGATCAGCGCCGCCACCTCGGCGTCGACCACGCCACCCAGGGCGATGATGCCGCCAAAGGCGCTTTGGGGATCGGCGTCGAGGGCCTTCGAGAACGCGTCGCCGAGCGACGAACCCAGGGCCGCACCCGAGGCGTTGGCGTGTTTAATGATGGCGACGACGTCGTGTCCCGGTGCGTCGCGATCGAGCTCGTGCACCAGTCGCCACGCGGCGTCGGCGTCAAAGAAGTTGAGGTAGGAGAGCCCGGAGCCGGAATGTTTGGTGACCCCGTCCCACCACGAGGAGGTCCCCGCCACGCGGTACCGGGCGGCAACCTGGTGCGGGTTCTCGCCGTACTTCGTCACTTCGGCGCGTTCGAGGGTCAGGCGCACCACCTCGGGCACTACGGCGTCGGTGGCGCTCGGCGCCTCGCCAAAGAGCGCGCCCGCGTCAAACCACGAGGCGACCGCCGCGTCGTAGCTCGCGGTGTGGGCGAAGGCGGCCCGCGCCAGCTCGTGGCGGGTGGCGTTCGAGAGCGCCCCGGTGTCGCTGATCTCGGCGAGGACGGCCGAGTACTGCGACGGGTCGGTGACCACGCCCACGTGACGATGATTCTTGGCGGCGGCGCGCACCATGGTCGGCCCGCCGATGTCGATCAGTTCGATCGAGGGGTTCGAGGTGAAGGGGTACAGGTTGCAGACGACCAGGTCGAAGGGAGTGATGTCGTGCTCGTCCAGCGCCACGCGGTGTTCGGGCTTGTCGAGGTCGGCCAGGATCGCGCCGTGGATGCGCGGGTGCAGCGTCTTTACCCGGCCGTCGAGCATCTCGGGAAAGCCCGTCACGTCTTCGACGTCGACGTGCTCGATACCGGCGTCGGCCAGAGCCTGGGCGGTGCCTCCCGAGGCGACGAGGTCCACGCCCAGGGTGCTCAGCGCGGCGGCGAACTCGACGAGGCCGGTCTTGTCCCACACGCTCAACAGGGCCCGCATCTAGTTCTCCTCCGTGGTGAGCGCGACGCTCATGGGCTCTTCGCCCCGCGCGAGTGACGCCATCACCCTAGCGACGACCTCGGGATAGAGCGTTCGCTCGACCGCCTTGATGCGCTCGTGCAACGACGCTTCGTCGTCCTCGACGTAGACCGGCACTCGACGCTGCGCGAGGATGGGACCGTCGTCGAGCGCCTCGGTCGCCACGTGCACCGTGCAGCCCGACTCGCTCACTCCCGCCGCGAGGGTGGCCGCCACCGCGTGCCATCCCTTGAACTCGGGCAACAGGCTCGGGTGGGTATTCAAGACCCGTCCGGGAAACGCCCGATGAAAGGCGCCGGTGACGATGGTGCCAAAGCCCGCCATGGCCACCAGGTCGATCGCCGCCTCACTCACAACGCGGGCCAGTTCAACGCTGTAGGCCTCGCGATCAAAGGACGCGCCGAAGCCGCCGAATAACGCGCGCTCGACCAGGCGAGCGTCCAGGCCCGCGTCCCTCGCCACCTCGAGCGCCCGACACGGGCGATCCGACACCACCAGGGCCACCGGGAGCCCGTCCTGCAGCATGGCTTCGAGAATGGTGCCGGAGCCCGACACCAAGACACAGAGTCGAACTGGAGCCAACTACAACGCCTTGACGATCTCGACCATCTTCGCCCCGGCCTCGGTCGGATTGGCGCACACGTGCACGCCCGCCTCGCTGAGAGCCTCCATTTTGGCCTGGGCCGTGCCTTTCGAACCCGAGATGATGGCGCCCGCGTGGCCCATCTTTCGCCCCGCCGGAGCGGTCACGCCCGCGATGTAGGCGACGACCGGCTTGGTCATGTTGTGCTTGATCCACTCCGCCGCGCGCTCTTCCTCGGACCCGCCAATCTCGCCGATCATCATCACCGCCTTGGTCTCGGGGTCCTCCTGGAAGGCCGCGAGACAGTCGATGAAGTTGGTCCCGGGCACCGGGTCTCCGCCGATGCCCACGCACGTCGTCTGGCCCACGCCCTGTTGGCTCAGCTCGTGCAACGCCTGATAGGTGAGAGTCCCCGAGCGCGAGACGATGCCGACCGGCCCGCCGGCCAGGGCGATGTCGCCCGAGGTGATGCCGATGTTGCACTTCCCGGGGCTGATGATGCCCGGGCAGTTCGGCCCGAGGAGTCGAACGCCGGGAAACTCCTCGACCAGGCGGTTGTAGGTCACCGCCTCGTCGTGCGCGGGGATGCCTTCGGTGATGCACACGATGAAGGTCACGCCGCCCTCGGCCGCCTCGATGATGGCGTCGGCCGCGAACTTCGGCGGCACTACGACGAACGAGGCGGTGGCGCCGGTCGCCGCGACCGCCTCCTTCACCGTGTTGAACACGGGAATCCCGTCGACGTCCGTGCCACCCTTGCCGGGGGTGACCCCGCCGACGACCTTGGTGCCGTAGTCGCGGTTGCGCAGACCGTGGAACCGTCCCTGGCCCCCGGTGAGCCCCTGCACGATGACCTTGGTGTTTTCGTCTACAAAAATGCTCATGCTCGTCCTACTTCGCTAGCGCCACGGCGCGACGCGCGGCGTCGACCATCGTGGGTTCCATTATGAGGTGATCGTTCAGGTGCGGCGCCAAGATCTCTCGGCCCTCCACCGCGTTGGTTCCGTCCAGGCGCAGCACGATCGGGGAGGTGATCGTGACGCGCTGCAACGCCTCCAGGACACCGTGGGCGACCTCGTCGACGCGGGTAATGCCACCGAAGATGTTCACGAAGATCGAGGTGACCTTGGGGTCGGCGTTGATCACTTCGAGGGCCGCGGCCATGACGTCGGCGTTGGCGCCGCCGCCGATGTCGAGAAAGTTGGCCGCGCTCCCCCCCACCTGATTGACGACGTCGAGCGTCGACATCGCGAGTCCCGCGCCGTTGGCGATGATGCCGACCGTCCCCTCCAGTCCGATGTAGTTGAGACCACGTTCCTTCGCCATCTTTTCGCGAGGGTCTTCGAACTCGTCGGCCCGGAACTCTTCCCACTCGGGGTGACGATACGAGGCGTTCTCGTCCAGCGTGACCTTGGCGTCCAGGGCGTGAACCTTGTGCTCGGGCGTGAGGATCAGCGGGTTAATCTCGGCGAGGTCGCAGTCCCCGCGCGTGTAGCAGTCGTAGAGCTTCACCAACAGCTCGGCCGCCTGCTCGCGAGCCGGCTCGTCGAGCTCGGCCTCGGCGACCCAGCGACGGGCCGTCTCCACGTCGAGACCGCGCACCGGGTCAATGGAGAGCATGGCGATGGCCTCGGGATTCTCTTCGGCCACCACTTCGATCTCCACCCCGCCTTGGGCGCTCAGCATGCCGAGGTGCGTCTTGTTCGGCCGATCCAGCGTGAAGGAGGCGTAGTACTCCTTTTCGATGTCGCTCGAGCGCTCCACCCAGAGCCGGCGCACGACGTGGCCCTTGATGTCGAGGCCCAGGATGTTCCCGGCGTGCTCGCGCACCTCCTCGACGTTCTGGGCCAGCTTGACCCCCCCGGCCTTGCCCCGTCCGCCGACCTTCACCTGGGCCTTGACGACGACCGGGTAACCCACTCGCTCGGCGACGGCCACGGCTTGCTCCACGGTGTCGGCGATATCGCCGGGCGACACGGCGATGCCGTAGCGCGCGAAGTACTGCTTGCCCTGATACTCAAAGAGATCCATTCACATCTACTTTCGTTCGTGGTGGTTAGGGGGTAGCGATCACGACTCGACTCGGGCGTCGAGGACCGCCTCGAGCCACGTACCAATCTCGTCCAGCGACGCGCCCGGGGTAAAGACCCGAGCGACGCCTTCGGCCTCGAGGGTGGGAACGTCGTCTTCAGGAATAATGCCGCCGACCATGAGCAACACGTCGTCGCGCCCCTCGGCCTTCAGCAGCCCGACGACGCGCGGCACCAGCACCAGGTGCGCCCCCGAGAGAAGCGAGAGACCCAGAGCGTCCGCGTCCTCTTGGACGACGGCCTGGACGATCTGCTCGGGAGTCTGGTGCAGGCCGGTGTAGACGACCTCGAAGCCGGCGTCGCGCAGCGTGCGAGCGATCACCTTGGCGCCCCTATCGTGACCGTCGAGGCCGGGTTTGGCGACTACGACCCGATACGTGCGCTTCATCAGTCCCTCAGCATAGAGGGCGGGCGGACCCCCTCTTTTGGCCTCACCTGTTAGGAAAGAGTGGTGGATTCCCGCGTCGAGCTACCCGAGATCGTGGTGGTCTTTGGGGGGAGTTCCGACATCGCCCGAGCGATCACCAAGAAGCTCTGCATGGCGCGAGCGCACACCGTGATTCTGGCCGGACGGGATCAGGCCCGCCTCGACCAGGCGGCGCGGGAGGCCGAAGAGTACGGGGCGACCCAGACCGACACCGTCCTCTTTGACGCCGAAGAGCCCGCTCGCGCGGCGCACACGGTCCAGGAGGCCTTCGCCAAGGCCGGCGACCGGGTCGACCTCGTAGTGGTGGCGGTCGGCACGGTCGGTAACCAGCGAGAGGACGAAGTACGCGCCGACGGCTCGGCCCGGATGATCACGGTGAACGAGACCTGGCCGGTGGCGGCCCTGGCCGAAGTGCGCCGCCGTCTCCTCGACCAGGGCAGCGGGCGGATCCTGGTCCTGAGCTCAAGCGCTGCCGTCCGCGTGCGCCGGGTCAGCTATCTCTACTCGGGCGCGAAAGCCGGACTCGACCGGATCTGCGTCGCTCTCGCGGAGTCACTCGAGGGCACCGGGGTGCGCCTTCAGCTCTTGCGACCGGCCGCGGTCCGCACGCGAATGTCGCTCGGCCTGGCGCCCACTCCCTTTACGACCGGCGTCAACGAAGTGGCCGACAACGCCCTGCGCGGACTCGCCCGGGACAACGTGGTGATCTGGAGCCCGCCCGTGCTGCGCTACGTGTTCGTCCTGGTGCGGCTGATGCCGCCCGCGCTCTGGCGACGACTGGCCAATCGCTGAGGCCGTCCTAGGCGCGATGCAGCGGCGTCATCGCGAGCACTAGGTGCTTCGTGCCGTGCTCGTCGAAGTTCACCGTCGCCCGTGAGTGCGAACCCTCGCCCTCCACGCGGGTCACGACGCCCGGTCCGAAGCGGTCGTGGATCACCCGATCCCCTAGGGCCAGCCCCAGTTTCTCCGCGCCCGTCGAGCGCACCGGCGGCGCGGCGCCCGTGCCAAAGGCCCGACCCTCGGTGAAGGCCGTCGAACGCCCCACGAATCCCTCGTCGTCGGGGGAGAAGCTCGATCGACGGGTGGGCAGCGTCGATGAGATATCGGTGATCAGCTCGCTGGGGACCTCTTGAAGGAAGCGACTGGCGATGGCCTCGACGCGCTGTCCCCACATGGTGCGACTCCACGCGTGCGTGAGGCTCAAGTGGCGCATGGCCCGCGTCACCCCGACGTAGAAAAGACGCCGCTCCTCCTCCAGCTCGTCGTCGTCTAACAGGGCCCGGCGGTGCGGGAAGACGGTCTCCTCCAAACCGGTCACGATGACCGCGGGAAACTCGAGACCCTTCGCCACGTGCAGGGTCATCATCGAGATGGCTCCCTCGCCGCTGCCGAGTTGATCGGAGTCGGCCACCAGCGCCATGCGTTCGACGAAGTCGAGCAGGGTGTCATACTGCGCCGCGGCGGAGGCCAGTTCGCCGAGGTTCTCGAGTCGCGAGTAGGCCTCGTCGGTGTTCTCCGCGCGCAGCGCGTCGCCCATGCCTGATTGGCGCACGATCTGGTCGATCATCTCGCGGGGGCTGAGGTCGTTCGCGAGGGCGCGCAGCTCATCGAGCATGAAGGCGAACTTGTCCGCCCCGGTCCGGGCTCGGCCGGTGAGACCGGCCTCGGCGGCGTGGTGCGCCGCCTCGGCGAAGGAGAGGCCGTGCTCGGCGGCGTAGGCGCCGAGCTTGGCCTGGGCCCCCTCGCCCACCCCCCGCTTGGGTTCGTTGATGACGCGCCGGGCCGACGCCTCGTCACGCGGATTCACGATCAGCCGGGCGTAGGCCAGAGCGTTCTTGATCTCCTTGCGGTCGTAGAAACGCATGCCCGAGACGACGCGGTAGGGGACGTTCGCGCGCAGCATCTCCTCTTCGAGCACCCGGCTCTGGGCGTTGGTGCGATAGAAGACGGCCATCTCGTTCCAGCCGAGGCCGTGCTCGCTGCGCAGCCGACGAACCTCGCTGGCGACCCAACGACCTTCGTCGTACTCATCACCCGCGCGGTACATCCGAATGTTCTCCCCCTGGGCGCCCTCGGTGAAGAGATTCTTCGCGTGGCGAGAGGCGTTCTTCGCGATCACCGCGTTGGCGGCGTCGAGGATGGTCTGGGTCGAGCGAAAGTTCTGCTCGAGAACGATGACGTCGGCGTCGGGGAAACGAGCCTCGAACTGCAAGATGTTGCGAACGTCGGCCGCGCGAAAGCGGTAGATCGACTGATCCGAGTCCCCCACCACGCAGAGGTTGCGGTGCTCGGCGGCCAGCATCATGACCAACTCGTTCTGGACCCCGTTGGTGTCTTGGAACTCATCCACCAGGAGGTAGCGAAAGCGGTCCTGATAGGACGACAGCACTCGCTCGTCGACTCGCAACATGGCCACGGCGTTGACCAGCAGGTCATCAAAGTCCATGGCGTTGGCGGTGAGCAGGCGCTGGGCGTAGAGCGAATAGATCTCGGCGATGCGTCGACGCTGGGGGTCGTCGCCGTACGTGTCGGCGTAGCGTTCGGGTGACATCATCTCGTTCTTCGCGGCCGAGATGGCCGCCGAGACGCTGCGCGGGGGAAGCCGCTTGGTGTCGAGGTTCAACTCCTTCATGATGCGCTCGACGGCCGTCTCGGCGTCCCCGGCGTCATAGATGGTGAAGCCCCGCTGATATCCCAAGATGTCGGCGTGGGCGCGCAGCATGCGCAGGCAGGCCGAGTGAAAGGTGGAGACCCACATGCGATCGGCGTCAGGACCGACGAGATCGACCACCCGTCGGCGCATCTCGTCGGCCGCTTTGTTGGTGAAAGTGATCGCCATGATCTCGTAGGGCCGGGCGTCGCCGGTGGCGAGCAGGTGGGCGATGCGTCGGGTCAGCACGCGGGTCTTGCCCGATCCGGCCCCGGCCACCACGAGCAGGGGTCCGCCGCGCTGGGTGACCGCGGCGACCTGGGGCGCCGTTAGACCGTCGAGCAGCGAGTCGGGGTCGAGCCGAGGCGAGTCACCCGACCCGTTTCCCCACAGTGACTCCTCGGAGAATGAGCCGCGACTCACTCCCACTCAATGGTGCCCGGCGGTTTACTGGTGACGTCGAGCGCGACGCGGTTGACCCCGTCGACCTCGCGTATTAACCGGTTCGCGATGCTCTCGATCACGTCGTAGGGCAGGCGCGCCCAATCGGCCGTCATGGCGTCGTCACTCGTGACGGCGCGAATAACGATCGGGTACGCGTACGTGCGTCCATCCCCCATGACGCCCACAGTACGCACGGCCGGTAACACGGCAAAACTCTGCCACAGCTCGCGATACAGTCCGGCCTTTCGGATCTCATCGACCACGACGTAATCGGCGTTGCGCAGAATCTCGGCTCGCTCGCGCGTCACCTCGCCGATAATGCGTACGCCCAGTCCCGGTCCGGGAAAGGGCTGGCGCCAGACGATCTCGGCGGGCAGACCCAACTCCTCGCCCACGCGGCGCACCTCGTCCTTGAAGAGGAGGCGAAGTGGTTCCACCAGTTCGAAGGAAAGGTCCTCGGGCAGTCCCCCCACGTTGTGGTGACTCTTGATGTTGGCCGCGTGACCCGACCCCGACTCGATGACGTCGGGGTAGAGCGTCCCCTGCACGAGAAACTTGGGGCCCTCGTCACCCTCGGCGAGGTCGCGCGCGACGGCTTCGAACTCGCGGATGAACAGCTCACCGATGATCTTGCGCTTGGCCTCAGGATCGGTGACCCCTTCCAGCGCGTCAAAGAATCGGTCCTGGGCCTTCACGTGGACGAGATCCACGCCAAACTGTCGTACGAAGGTCTCCTCGATCTGATCGCCCTCGTTCTTTCGCATCAACCCGGTGTCCACGAAGACACAGGTGAGCTGCGTGCCGACCGCCTTGGTCACGAGCGCGGCGGCCACGGCTGAGTCCACTCCGCCCGACAGCGCGCAGAGAACCTTCTCGTCACCGACCTGTCGGCGGATCGCCGCCACCTGATCTTCGATGATCGAGGTGTTGGTCCAGGTCGGAGGGATCCCCGCGACGTGGTGCAAGAAGTTTGACAACATCTCTTGACCACGTTCGGTGTGGGCGACCTCTGGGTGAAACTGTGTGGCGTAGAGACAGCGCTCCACGTCCTCCATCACGGCGACCGGACCCTCGGGCGACGACGCCGTCACCACGAAACTGGCCGGTGCTTCGGCGATGGCGTCCCCGTGGCTCATCCAGGCCGTCGTCTCGAGGGGCCACTCCGCCATCAAGAGACTCGGACCTTCACGCGTGACGGTGGTGCGGCCGTACTCACCGATGCCGGTGTTGGCGACGTGACCACCCAACTGCAGGGCCATCAGCTGCGCCCCGTAACAGATTCCCAGCATGGGAATGCCGAGGTCGTAGATCGCGGGGTCCAGGGAGGGCGCGACGTCGGCGTAGACGGACTTGGGTCCCCCCGAGAGGATGATGGCCGACGGCGCTTTCGCGCGAACCTCGTCCGCGCTGATCGTGTGGGGAACGATCTCTGAGTAGACGTGTGCCTCACGCACCCGTCGGGCAATCAGCTGGGCGTACTGCGCGCCAAAGTCAACAACGAAGACAGTGTCGTTCAATGTCCCATGCCCACGCCCTGAGAGCGTTGCAGGGCCTTACCTTCGGTCTGCAGCGAGGGCGCCAGCATGATCTCCGCCTTTTGAAACTCCTTCAACGTCTCGTACCCGCAGGTGGCCATCGAGGTACGCAGGGCCCCAAAGAGGTTCAGTCGCCCGTCGTTCTCGTGGGCCGGTCCGAGCAGAATCTCCTTCAAGGTTCCGCGCACCTGCGTGCGCACGCGCGTGCCGCGGGGCAACGTCGGGTGGAAGGTGGCCATGCCCCAGTGGAACCCGTGGGCCGGGGCCTCCTGGGCGCTCGTGAGGGGCGAGCCGATCATCACGGCGTCCGCGCCGCAGGCGATGGCCTTGGCGATGTCGCCGCCCTTACTCATGCCGCCGTCGGCGATCACGTGGACGTAGACGCCGGTCTCGTCGAGGTGGCGCATGCGCGCTCCCGCGACGTCGGCGATCGCCGTGGCCTGGGGGACCCCGATACCGAGCACCGCGCGCGACGTGCAGGCGTTGCCGGGTCCGACCCCCACCAGCACCCCGGCGGCACCGGTGCGCATGAGGTGCAGGGCGGCCTGGTAGCTGGCGCAGCCGCCCACGATGACCGGCACCTCGAACTCGCGAATGAACTTCTTCAGGTTGAGCGGCTCGGCCGTCTTCGAGACGTGCTCGGCCGAAACGACGGTGCCTTGAATCACCAAGATGTCCAGACCGGAGTCGATAATGGTCTTGGACATCCACGCGGTGTGCGCGGGAGTCACCGAGGCGGAGGTGGTAATGCCCGCGTCCTTCATCTGCTTGATGCGCTCGGCGACCAGTTCCAACTTAACGGGCTCGAGGTACATCTGCTGCATGCGAGCGGTGGCCTTATCGTCGTCCAGCTCGGTGATCTCCTCAAAGAGGGGCGTGGGGTCGTCGTAGCGGGTCCACAGACCTTCGAGGTTCAGTACGCCGAGCCCCCCGAGTCGGCCGAGCTCGATCGCGGTGAGAGGAGACATCGCCCCATCCATCGCCGAACCCAGCACCGGCAGCTCGAACTTGTAGGCGTCAATCTGCCAGGTGATATCGACGTCCTCGGGGTCCCGGGTGCGCCGCGAGGGCACAATCGCGATGTCGTCAAAGCCATAGGCCTGACGAGCCGATTTCGAGATGCCGATCTCAACTTCCGCCATGAAATCCTCCGATTGAATACACCACAAAATGGGTGGCGCGTTTCTTCCAATCTACTAGCGAGATTGCGTCTCAACGCCGTGATGGATCGGCCACGGGGCACCGGTGACGAGACACAGCAGTTCGGTGAGCACCCGTGCCGTCGCTCCCCAGATCAGGTCGTCGGGTACCTTGAAAAAGTAGAGCGGGAAGAATCCGTCCTCGTCCGAACCCGGCCGCAAAATGGGGCGCCGCCACCGCTCCTCGAGGAAGGCCCCGTCGGCGACCAGGTCCGACAGCGAGGCGCTGAAGGCGCGGTCGACTTCGGACGGATCGATGACCAGTTCCGGCCGAGCGGCCAAGAGGCCGACGATGGGAAAAATGGCCGAACTCGAGGCAAACGTCGCGATCGGGCTCAGCCAGGCGTAGGGAGTTACCGACGTAGGATCGAGCCCCACTTCCTCCTGCGCTTCGCGCAGCGCCGTCGCCGTTGGCGTCTCGCCTTCGTGGCTGCGTCCTCCGGGAAAGGCGATCTCGCCGCGGTGAGAGCGCATCTCGAAGGAGCGCCGCGTCAAGATGACGTGAGTCTCCCCCGACTCTTCGAACAGGGCGACCAGCACGGCCGAACGGTGCTCGATCAGCGAGGGCTCTCCGTCGGCGACCAGTCCGAGTTCTTCGGGCTGGTCCGGCGCCGCGTGCGCCCCGAGCAACCGCTTCGCGTCGCGAAGTCGGGATCGTACGAGATCGAGAGAAAGGTTCGTTCGCGCGGAGGCTTTCGACCACGGCGCGAGCGCACCCGCCTCAATCTCGCCGGGATCAGGAATGACTTGGGGATAACGATGGCCTTCGAAACGTGGGGGCCGTCGCTTAGATGGCGTCATCAGCTTCCTCTAGACTTGAACTTCGCTTGACGTTCTCACGGTAACGCAACGCTCTCCCATCTCCCCCAGGAGGAGCACTTGAAGTCCCTCGCCCGTTTTTCCGTCCGACACCGTTGGTGGGTGCTGGGCGCCTGGATTCTGGTCTTCTTCCTTATCAATGGCGTCGCGCACGCGGAAGGTTCGGCCTACTCCAACGCCTTCAGCTTGCCCGGCACGAACTCGACCATGGCGCAGTCTCTGCTCCAAAATGGCTTCACCCAACAGTCCGGCGACGCCGACCAGATCGTCTTTCACTCCACCGGCGGCTCGGTCGCCTCGCACCGGGCGTCCATCCAGGCCGTCCTGACCAAGGTCTCGAAACTCCCCGACGTGGGCTCGATCTCCTCGCCATTTTGCTCGGGCGTTTTCGCGAAGAGCGAGTTGCTGCCCGGAGGCGCCTGCCTGGGCAGCGCCCAAGTGTCCAAGGACGGCCACATCGCCTACGCCGTCGTTCACTTTTCGAAGAGCGCCAATCTCCTCACCAACGCGGAAGTTCAAAACGTGGTCACGGCGGCCTCGAAGCTCCGCTCGTCATCACTCAGTGTCCAGTTCGGCGGCAACGCGATCGGTAACCTGACCTCCAAGACGGCAAGCCCCTATGAGTTCGTGGGCATCATCGCGACGGCCGTCGTCCTCGTGCTGGCCTTTGGCTCGTTCTTCGCGATGCTCCTGCCGCTCGGCGTGGCGCTCTTCGCCCTCGGTATCGCTCTGGCCGGCGGGATCTTGCTGAGCCACGTACTCTCGATCGCCGACTTCGCCCCCATCCTCGGCTCACTGATTGGGCTGGGCGTGGGCATTGACTACGCGCTCTTCATCGTGACGCGCTCTCGCCAAGAGCTGAAGCGCGGCAACAACGTCGAAGACGCGGTCACCATCGCGCTCAACACGTCAGGACGTGCTGTTCTCTTCGCTGGTTCGACCGTCTGCATCGCCCTGCTCGGCATGCTCATTCTCGGACTCTCGTTTTTGAACGGCGTCGCCATCACCGCCTCCTTGGCGGTACTGGTCACGATGCTGGCGTCCGTCACGCTGCTTCCCTCACTGTTGGCCTTCCAGAAGGAACACGTTCTCAGTCGTCGGGAGCGACGCACGTTGGCGGCCGAGGGACCGGGGCCCGTGGTCGTGACCGGTCCGTGGCAGCGATGGGCCCACTTCGTCTCGCGCCACCCGCGAGTGCTCACCCTCGGTGCGTTCGCCGTCATGATTTTGATCATCGTGCCGTTCTTCTCGCTCCAGTTGGGAAGTTCCGACCAGGGAACCGACCCGGCGAGTTCCACGACCCGTCAGGCGTACGACCTCTTAGCCCAGGGTTTTGGGCCGGGGTTCAACGGTCCGCTCACGGTAGTGGGGTCCATCAAGAACCCCTCCGACAAGGCCGCGATGAACCGCCTCGATAGTTCGCTCAAGGGCAAGCCCGGCGTCGCGGACGTGGATCCCCTCTTCACCAATCCGGCCGGCACCGTTGGCATCATCAACGTCATCCCCACGACCAGTCCGCAGAACACGAAGACCGCCTCACTGATTGCGACGATCCGCAACACGTACATTCCGGCCGCCACGTCGACGTCGCACACGCACATCTACGTCGGTGGCATCACCGCGATCTTCGTGGACTTCGCCTCCGTGCTCACCGGTAAATTGCCGCTTTTCGTGGGCGTCATCGTCTTGCTCGGGTGCCTGCTGCTGATGATCGCGTTCCGCAGTGTCGTGGTGCCCCTCGTCGCCGCGGTCATGAATCTGCTCGCGGTCGGTGCGTCCTTCGGTCTGGTGGTCGCCGTCTTTCAGTGGGGCTGGGGGGCGTCGCTCCTCGGCGCCGGCACCGGTCCGGTGGAGTCCTTCTTACCGATCATCATGATCGCCATCCTGTTTGGACTCTCCATGGACTACCAGGTCTTCTTGGTCTCGCGTATGCACGAGGAGTATCTCAATACCGGCGACAACGAAGAGGCCATCATTCGCGGTCAGGCCAACACGGGACGTGTCATCACCGCCGCGGCTCTCGTGATGATCTGCGTCTTTCTTTCCTTCGCCGTCGGAGGTGAGAGAATTATCGCCGAGTTCGGCATTGGCCTCGGGGGCGCCGTGCTTATCGACGCGTTCATTATTCGCACCGTTCTCGTGCCGTCGCTCATGCACTTCATCGGCAAGGGAAACTGGTTCATGCCCCGCTGGCTCGATCGAGTCGTCCCTCACGTGGCCGTGGAGGCAACGGAGTAGTCGGAAAACCAGCCGCCAGTGGGGGCGTTTGGGTTTCGGTCGCGTCTCTGCCACTCTGGAAGTTCGTTCCAGGACCGAGCGATCCTTTTAAAACTGGACTGTGGTAAGCCTCGTCTATGTCAAACGATGTAATACCGATGATGGCGTACCGCAACGGGGTTGAGGCCCTCGATTGGCTCGTCGACGCGTTCGGGTTTAGGGAGCTTGTCCGCATGGTCACCGATGAGGGAAGGCTCGAACACGCAGAACTCGGCGCGGGATCGGGGACGATCATGCTCGCCACACCGAGCCCCGACTACGAGGGTCCCGCACTTCACCGCCGTCACTGCGAAGCCTCAGCCCGCTGGCAGGAGGTGCCCTATCTCGTTGACGGTCTCCTCGTGGTTGTCGAAGACGTCGATGCGCATTTCGCACGCGCCGAGGAGCACGGCGCGACCATTCTCACCGGGGTTGAGTCGACCGAGCACGGGAAACGCTATCGAGCTGAGGATCCGGAAGGGCATCGTTGGATGTTCGTTGAACGGGGGACTGTCTCGTAGTGGACGACTGGTCGTTTCGTATCGCTATACGACAGTGCCAAGTATTAGATTCGTTGCCTCGAGACTGCGACACATTCGACGCGCCTTCGACGGAAAGGTGTCGGCACGAGCACGTCACCACCAACCAACGTGATTCATCGACCGAACGCCCACGCCAGCATTAGGGGGAATTCCGCTCGCCACAGTTTGGAGCCGTGCGAAACATCGCGATCGGATCGGTACGCGGCGATTCCGGCCTCTCTTCGGGACCACGTGAACCACCGGCCGTTGGGTTCGTCATGCTCGAACTCCTCGCGCCAACTTGGGTGTCGAACTTTCGGCAACGCTCACCGCCAGGGCTTCGTAGCGGGTCTGATGCTTCGCGAGTGTCAATGTGGAAAAGTTGTTCAATGAAGTTCGACCCTCAGGCTTTCGAGGGGACTGCTGAGTATTACGCGATAGGCCGTCCACCGTACTCAGATGAGCTAGCCCACACGATGAGGCGAGAGCTTTCGTTGGTTGGTGCCGGTCAACTTCTCGATGTGGGTTGCGGACCCGGCGTCTTGGAGTTGGCGCTCGCCTCGCTGTTCCTCCAGGTGGTAGCGCTGGATCCCGAAGCAGGCATGCTACGAGAAGGCGAGCGGCGATGTGGGTTGGCCGGAGTTCAGAATGTTCGCTGGATTCAGGGAGTTGCGGAAGAAATTTGTACCTTGGACGTGGGGCCCTGCGAGGTCGTTACCTTCGGGCAGTCATTTCACCGAGTTCACCAGTTAGAAGTCGTCGACATGGTCTATGAACTTCTCGACCCGGGCGGATTTCTCGTTCTCGTTTCACATGGGGTCGAGGGACGGCCGAGACCAAGTGGACCGGGCTATCCCGACGTTCCCTACGCTGCGGTGAGGCAACTCATCATCTCGTATCTCGGTGAGAGCACACGCCACTATCTCAACACCTGGAGTGAAGGCCAGCCGGCACGATTCGAAGACACACTCGCGCAGACGCGATTTGGTGGCTCACGAACCGTCTACGCTCCCGGGCGCCCAGACCTAGTGAGAGATATCGATTCAGTGGTGGCCTACTACTTCTCGATGTCCTACTGCGCACCGAGACTCTTCGGAGATCGACGCGGCGAATTCGAAGTAGATCTGCGCCACCTGCTCTTCGAGCATTCACCTTCTGGCCTCTTTTGGGAGTGGCCGGGTGATACCGAGCTTGTTATAGCGAGGAAGTCCTGACGAAAGCGAACTCCTAGATATGTAGTGAGCCGTTCACGTATCGAAATCCTCCAGTGCTCGGTTCCAGATCGGCGGCGTCGGGCCGACACTGGGAAGGCCAGGCTCCGGATTTCAATGGCCGCGTCAGAGGATTCCCGATACCTCGTGGACTTCCCCGCAAGGAACACCGAGAGCCGCGTGATGGCTGCGTACGGCGTCGGCGTCCGGTGCGTCCAGCAGGCAGTACACCTTGCCGTCAGAGTTGTGAAAGAGTTCGACCTGACGAACGCCAAACTCATCGGTTTTGCGATCCTTCGCTTCCTGCGTGATCTGTGCGACGGCTGCTTCGGGTAGCTGCAAGTCGTCGTGGTAGTCCATAAATTGTGGCACATTCCCCCCTTGCTTCGGTCGCGAAATGAGGCCTCGCTCCGCTTACTAATCATCGCGGAAGTTACCTCATTTGTAAAGCGATAGCAATCGGCCGCGGGCTTCCTCGTCGTGTACACGTCGAGTTCACTACGCCGCCGGGCGCCGCAGTGAGGTTCCCGTTGTGCTGGGGCCCGCTGGCGATGCGTTCGAGACCTCAAATAGAGCGTCCGCGGCCTCTCAGGACCGCGGACGCGTTGAACGGGTGGTGATCTAGTTGACGGTGACCGGCTCAACGTTCGTTGGGATCGCGTCAACGTCGGTCGTGGCCGCCGGAGTCGTGAGCGTCACGCCCACCTGGTCCTTCTTGGCATTCGACGCCGCGTCCTTCGCCGGTCGTACGACGATTGAACGGGCCGGCGTCGAGTTTTCTCCTTGGTGGCGCTGGCGGTAGCCAGCGATAAGACCGTCGACCCCAATCCAGCGTGACGTCCTCCAGGTGGCGAGAATCACGATCGCGAAGAGGGCGTAGAACGCGCACACGCTCGCGGTGCCCGACATCACGTAGGTGAAGAGGAGGCCCAAGCTGGCGATCGCCGCAATTCGCGTGAAGAGTCCCAGTGTGAGTGCGACACCGATAGCGAACTCGCTGACCGCGACGAGAATGGCGATCCATCCGGAGTTCGGCACGACGAAGCTGTGCAGGAATGAGCCCCACCAGCTGTAGGCGGCCACTCCGTGAGAAGCGAAACCGTTAACTCCCGCACCGTTGTTGTGCAGGAACGCGGGATTCTCCGCCCCCCACAGTTTGGCCACACCGGCCTGAAGCCACATGATGCCGAGCCATACCCGCATGGCGGTCCAGCCCAGCGCTAAGACCTTGGAACTTTGCAACTGGGTCAGAAACCTTGGCGACGTAGCGGCGGATGGCTCTCCGAGGAGCCCACGAATGTTGTCCATGACACTCACCTCTTTCTGGTCCAGTGTGGACCTCAGGGCCATCTTGGAGCATGCGCGACGGGTGTCGATAGGGACATATGTCAGCAATTCACTCTCTCCCACGCGTGGTCCTGAAGGTTGACCCGCCCGTGGCGTCAACCGAGGCGCTGGCGGTTCGCTCTGATGGCTGAGATCTCGGCCCCATGATGACTTCATCTGACTCTCGGCCCGACGAGGACTGGTCCGCCCGCCACTGAAGGTTCTAGATTGGCGTGAGTTGGGGAGGATCGTCCAAGGAGAGTTCGGGCGTGTCACGTCGATCTCCAGCCACAGCGGGGAGACAGGGTGGCGCGAAAGTTAGTCGTCTATGAGTTCATATCGCTGGATGGGGTTGCGGAAGATCCCGACGCCTACGTCACCGAGTTTGACGACGCCATGGAAGAGAACCTCGCCCGCGTCATCGCCACCCAGGACGCCGTGCTTCTCGGGCGTCGGACCTACGACGACTGGTCCGCCTTCTGGCCAAACAGCGACATCGAGCCATTCGCCAGCTTCATAAACGGCGTAGATAAGTTCGTGGCGACCTCGACGCCCATTGGTGAGCCGTGGCCGAACACCACGGCCCTCAACGGCGACCTTTTCGAGCAGGTGAGCGAGTTGAAGTCGCGTTCCGGTGGCGACATTGGCGTGCACGGAAGCATCGCTCTGACCCAAGCGCTCCTGGAGCGAGATCTGGTGGACGAACTGCGTCTCGTCGTCGCCCCGGCACTGCAGTTGCACGGACGAAGGCTCTTCGAGATCGGTTCGTCGAGGCGGTTGACGCTGACCCGCACCGTCACCTCGCCGGCCGGTTATCTGCTGCTCGACTTTCAAGTACACCAGACGATGACGTAGCCGCGGGAGGCGCTCGTGAGAGGGGGCCGCCGCGTCGACCGACTAGTTGCGCGCAGGAGGTGCCGTGTCAACGATCAAGAAAAAGACTCCGAAGCGCAAGGCCGAGAAACAGGCGACGTCGAAGCGTGTCGTCAAAGAGTCCCCCCGATGAGCGCGGCAAAGAAAAACGATCTTCCGGACTCGTCGTTTGCGATCGCCAGTGAGAGAAAGGAACCCTTGATTGACGCCCCGCATGTTCGAAACGCAGTTGCTCGCTTCATGCAGGTCAAGGACGTCAGTGACGTCGAACGCGACAGACGTGGCGCCGTATCAGAGCCGCCGCCAAGACGTATGGGGTCGAGATTTCTGAAAAAGGTTGGCGAGAACTCACCCACCGGTCCAAATCCAAAGAACCTTGACCCCGCCCCCGTCCTAGGCATCCCACGATGACGCAGTTGAATCTATGGAACGTGACGATCAGAGGTCGGATCGAAGGAGTATCAGACGATCCTCGGTTTCCACCTCTCTTTGAGAAAGCCCTGGAATCAAATCCCGATGTCGCTCTCGTTCGGTTTCAGCAGTACCCCTGGCCCCACGCAAACTCGGCCGACATTGTGATTACCGCGGTCGACAAAAAGGACGCCGAGGCAAAGGCCAGCGACGTCATGAGAAAGATACTCAAAGACGCCGCGGAGGCCTTGGGGATCTCCCCGTACGGATGGACCGTTGGTGTGAGTGCCGAATTGATCTCGGGCCAGGGCGAGCCTCACTGAGTCCGCTCTGGTGCGTGTCTCAGGTGCGACCTAACGTCTCGACATGACAGAATTTTACGAAGCCGACCTTCGGGGATCCACTTTTCGTCGCGTCGACCTGAGCGACGCCGAGTTTTCCAACGCCGATCTCAGCAGAGTCGTCATGAAGGATGTCGACCTCATTGACGTCACCATCACCGGTCACATTGAGAATCTCACGATCAACGAGGTCGACATCGAGCCTCTCGTGAACGAGGAGCTCGACCGGCGATATCCCCTGAGGGCGAAAATGCGACCGACGGACGCCGAGGGTTTCCGCGCGGCCTGGGACATCGTGGAGAGTCTCTGGGCGGGCACCGTTGAGCGAGCCCGCCAGCTCACACCCGAACAGCTGCACGAGTCGGTGGCCGGCGAGTGGTCGTTCATTGAGACGCTGCGTCATCTCGTGTTCGCCACTGACTCCTGGATTCGACGAGCGATCCTCGGCGATCCCTCGCCCTGGCACCCTCTCGGGCTGCCCTGGAGCGAGATGCCCGACACGCCGGGAGTGCCACACGACCGCCGTGCTCGACCCTCCCTCGACGCGGTGCTGGAGCTGCGTCGTGAGCGGATGAACAGCGTAAGAGAGGTCGTCGACAGCCTCAGCGATGAGTCGCTCGCCGACTACACCACGGCCGTCGAAGGACCGGGCTGGCCCGAGCCGCGCCCTTACCTTGTGCGCGACTGCCTGCTCGTCATCCTCAACGAAGAGTGGGAGCACCGCCGCTACGCAGAGCGAGACCTCAACACCCTGTTGGCAACCGACGCATCGCCCTGATCGAGAGGTCGCCCAAAAATCAGAACAGCCGGGCACACGGCCCGGCTGTTCTGCTGGTCCACGACCAATGACTACATCATTCCGCCCATGCCACCCATGCCGCCGTCGCCCATCGGCGCGGCGGCCGGCTCGGGCTTGTCGGCCACAATGGCCTCGGTGGTCAGGAGCAGGGCCGCGATGGACGCGGCGTTCTGCAACGCCGAACGCGTGACCTTGGCCGGGTCGATGACTCCCGCCTTCACCAGGTCCTCCAGGACGCCGGTCGCGGCATTAAGACCGACTGAGCCCTCAGCGTCAGCAACTTCACGGACCTTGACGGCACCTTCGTAGCCAGCGTTTTGGGCGATGTGACGGAGCGGAGACTCGAGGGAGTTCGCCACAATGCGCGCACCCGTCGCCTCATCACCCGTCAGGGTCGCAACCAACGCGTCGACCGACGCGCGGGCACGCACCAGCGCGGTGCCACCACCGGCGACGATTCCCTCGTCGATCGCGGCGCGCGTAGCGCTGAGGGCGTCCTCGATGCGGTGCTTCTTCTCCTTGAGCTCAACCTCCGTCGCGGCGCCGACCTTCACGACCGCCACGCCGCCGGCCAACTTCGCCAAACGCTCTTGGAGCTTCTCGCGGTCCCAGTCGGAGTCCGTGTCCTCGATCTCTCGCTTCAATTGAGCGACGCGACCGGCCACGTCTTCCTTCGAACCGTCGCCGTCCACCAACGTGGTGGCGTCCTTCGTGACAACGACGCGACGCGCCTTGCCCAAGAGGTCCACCGTGGCGCTGTCGAGCTTGAGGCCAATCTCCTCGGAGATGACGGTGCCGCCCGTGAGGATCGCCATGTCCTGGAGCATCGCCTTGCGACGCTCGCCGAACCCGGGAGCCTTCACCGCAACGGAGGTGAACGTTCCACGAATCTTGTTCACCACCAAGGTCGCGAGGGCTTCGCCCTCGACGTCTTCGGCGATGATCAACAGCGGGCGACCGGCCTGCATGACCTTCTCGAGCACCGGCACCAGGTCGTGCACGGCCGAGATCTTGTTGCTCGTAAAGAGGATGTAGGCGTCTTCCAGAACGGCCTCTTGACGCTCGGCGTCGGTGACGAAGTACGGCGAGAGGTAGCCCTTGTCGAACTGCATGCCCTCGGTGAGCTCCAGTTCGATGCCGAACGTGTTGGACTCTTCGACCGTGACCGTGCCGTCCTTGCCGACCTTGTCAATGGCGTCGGCGATGACCTCACCGATCGCGGCGTCCGCGGCGGAGATGGTCGCCACCTGGGCGATCTGGTTCTTGCCCGAGACCTCTTGACTCTGAGCGGCAATGGACTCTACGGCCGCGTTCACGGCCTTTTCGATGCCGCGCTTCAGACCCGAGGGGCTGGCGCCGGCCGCGACGTTGCGCAGGCCTTCCTTAATGAGGGCCTGAGCGAGGACCGTGGCCGTCGTGGTGCCGTCACCGGCAACGTCGTTGGTCTTGGTCGCAACCTCTTTGACGAGCTGCGCGCCCATGTTCTCAAAGGGGTCTTCCAGCTCGATCTCGCGGGCGATGGAGACGCCGTCGTTGGTGATGGTCGGCGCGCCAAACTTCTTGCCCAAGACGACGTTGCGTCCCTTGGGTCCGAGGGTGACCTTGACCGCGTCGGCCAACTTGTCGACCCCGGCCTCGAGGCCACGGCGCGCGTCCTCGTCAAACTTCAGTAACTTTGACATTTCATTTCCTTCGTTCGATTAGGTGACGAGACACTCGTCACGGACTACTTAGTGACGGTCGCCAGAACGTCGCGGCTGGACAGAATCAATAGGTCCTCGCCGTCGACGGTGATCTCGGTGCCGCCGTACTTCGAGTAGACGACGGTGTCGCCCACCGAGACGCCCGTGGGGATGATCTCGCCGGTGGAGTCGGTACGACGTCCGGGACCGGTCGCCAGAACCTCGCCCTGCTGGGGCTTTTCCTTGGCGGTGTCGGGAATCACCAGGCCGGACGCCGTGGTGGCCTCCGCGCTGTTGGGACGGACGACGATGCGGTCTTCTAGTGGGTGCAACTTCATTTCTTGCCTCCTGAGCAATTAGCACTCGATACTTGCGACTGCCAATTTAGCAGCCGGAGACCCCGAGTGCCAACAAAAGGCGGGCGCGGGCCGACGAGACCCCGGAAAACTCGGGTTATTCGACCGCGGGCGGCGACCACGACATCACGGCGCCAGGCGCTCGCGGATCCACTGGGAGCCCTCGAGCCGATACACCACGCGGTCGTGAAGCCGACTGTCGCGGTGCTGCCAGAACTCGAAACCCGTCGGGGTCAGTCGGTATCCGCCCCAGTAGGTCGGCCGGGGCACCGGCGATCCCGCGAACTCCTGCGCGTTCGCCTCGACCAGCGCCTCCAACTCGTCGCGATCAGCGAGCGGCTGACTCTGGTGAGAGGCCCGGGCGCCCAGTTGACTCCCCCGGGGGCGAGCGTCGAAGTACGCGTCAGACTCGAGCGAACTCATTCTCTCGACCGCTCCCTCAATACGAATCTGGCGGCCCAGAGGCTCGCAGTACCAGAGCAGCGCCGCTCGCGGATTCTCCGCGAGGTCGTGGCCCTTGCGTGACTCGTAGTTCGTGTACCAGCCAAAGGTCTTCCCGTCGTGCCAGCGCAGCAGCACCATGCGAAGCGAGGGCGCACCGTCGCCGGTGGCCGTGGCGAGGGCCACCGCCTCGCGCTCGGTCATCTCGCCCTTCGCGTCCTCGAACCACCGTTGAAACTGGACGAAGGGGCTGGGGTCGACGTCGCTCACGTCGAGGGGCACCCACCGCTCGCTCACGAGACGTCCGCCAACTGCCAGTTAGGGGTCGCCGACAGCTCGAGGGGACTCGGACCACTCGCGGCCAGTCGGTACAGGCCGGCGGCGGCGATCATGGCCGCGTTGTCGGTACACATCGCCATCGTGGGCAGGTGAACGGCCAGACCGAACTCCTGTCCCAGTTGGCTGACCCCCGCGCGCAGGGCCGAGTTGGCGGCGACGCCTCCGGCGAGCGCGACCCCGGCCACCTCGTAGCGCTCGAGGGCGCGGCGCAACTTGCGCAGCAGTTGCTCAGAGAGCGCCGCCTGAAAGGACGCCGCGACGTCGGCCAGGGCAATCTCCCGGTGAGCCTCGGTGGCGCGAACGACGGCGGTCTTCAGGCCCGAGAACGAGAAGTCCAAGTCGTCACCGATCATGGAGACCGGGAGTTTCATCGCGTCGGGCGAACCGACTTTGGCCAGTCGATCGATCTCGGGGCCGCCCGGGTACCCCAGGCCGAGCCACCGCGCCACCTTGTCGTACGCCTCACCCGCGGCGTCGTCAATCGTCTCGCCCAGCACTTGGTGCTGGCCCGCCGAGCGCTGCAGGACAATAAGGCTGTGCCCACCCGAGACGAGCAGCGTCATCAACGGCCACTCGAGGTCGCGTACTTCCAAGAGCGGGGCGAAGAGGTGGCCTTCGAGGTGATTGACGCCCACGAAGGGCACGTCCCACGCGTAGGCCAGCGCCTTAGCGCTGGAGAGCCCGACCAGCAGCGAGCCAATCAGACCGGGCCCGCTCGTCACCGCCACTCCGCTGATCGCCGGGGCGCTCGGGTCCAGTCCCGCGTCCTCGAGGGCGCGGCGCACGACGGGACCAATGGTGGTCACGTGAGCCCGGCCGGCGAGCTCGGGCACGACGCCACCAAAGGCGCGGTGCTGATCGAGGGAGGACTCCACGACCGAGGAGTGAACGCGAAACTCTTCGTCGACGACGGCGGAGGCCGTCTCGTCACAACTCGTCTCGATGCCCAGGACTAACGCCACCGAAACAGCGTAGGGCTGGCGCCGGTCAGTCGAGATCGGCCCACAGGATAAGGGCGTCTTCTTGAACTCGTTCGTAGTAGTTCTTGCGAATGCCGACCGGGCGAAATCCGTAGCGCGCGTAGAGGGCTTGGGCCCGTTCGTTGGAGACGGCCACCTCGAGCGTGGCGCGAGCAATGTCACGCGACTTGGCGTCCTCCCAGACCTCATCCATCAACGAGGTGGCGACCCCGCGCCCCTCGTGGCCGGGCAGGGTACCGATGGTGTTGATGTGCAACTCATCCATGACGTACATGACCCCGAGGTATCCGATGATCGTCTTGCCCTCGACCGCGACCGTGTAGCGACGATTTTCCAGGTTGGTGATCTCGTCGAGCAACATGGTCCGGGACCAGGGCTCGGGAAACTGGGCGACCTCGATGACGAGTAGCTCGGGGACGTCACGGCGCTCGGCCGGTCGGATGGTCCACTCACTCACGAGGGTCGCTCGCGCGTGGAGAAGTTAGCAATCGCGTCCGCCTCGCGCAGGTAGAGCGGCGTGATCGTCTCGCTCGACGGGCGCGTCGCGCCCAGGGCGAGCGCCTCCAGGGGGGGCGGGATGCTCTGATTGAGAAGCGTGGCGAAGGCCAGCCGTCGAAACTCAGCGTCGTAGCGCGCCACCCCGTCGCCGCCGAAGGTGACGACCTCTTCCTGGCGCGCCCACTGCTCGACCAGCGCCGCGGGCGTCGTGACGGCCGGCTCGCTGCGCGCGAGGACGGTGTCGTCGTTCAGTTCGAAGGTCTGGACGAAGAGTTCGCCCCGGCGGCCGTCGACCGCGCTGACGAAGGTGCCGCGCACGCCGCGCCGAGAGGCGCCGTGCGCGAGTAGCTCCAGCGACGTCACCGCGGCGAGGTCGGCGCTCGCGGCCAGACTGAGACCGATCGCCGTGGCCACGCCCACCCGCAGGCCGGTGTAGAGCCCGGGCCCGCGATCAACCACCACGCGATCGAGGTCTTTGGGGGCGAGGCGGACGCGCTCAAGCAAGTCTCGTATACCGGGAGTGAGCGTCTCGGTGTGGTGACGCTGATCGTCGAGGACGACCTCAAACTCCTCGCCGGTGTCCAGGCCGAGCGCGATCGCGCACGCCGTGGTGGAGGTCTCGATCGCGATGATGTTCACGGCGCCGCCCACTCCCCCAGTTGAACGTCCCGGCCCGCCAGCGCACCGTCGACCTCGATGGTACGTCCCTCATTCTCGTCGACGGAGAATGAGACGTTGATCACCGCACGCCCAAAGAGCGACGAGGCGATCTCTCCCCACTCCACGACGGCGACGGCCGACTCTTCGACCAGCTCGCCCAGCGCCAGGTCGTCCACCTCACCCAGTGAGCCCACCCGGTACACGTCGGCGTGATGGAGCGTGGTGATGCCCAGATCGTTGCGGCACGCGTGTTGACGCACGATCGTGAAGGTCGGACTGGTCACTCGCTCGTGCACGCCCAGGCCTCGTCCCACTCCCTGGGTGAAGGCGGTCTTGCCCGCGCCCAGGGGGCCGCTCAACAAGACGACGTCGCCCGGGCGCAGCAACGCGGCGAAGGCCTCTCCCGCCGCCCGCGTGTCCTCGGCGCTCGCGGCGTAGCGCCGCCAGCTCACGTCGCCTCCATGAGTCGACGAATCACGCCGAGATCCCCGCGCATCGTGTCCACGACGCTGGGCCCCCCGCGCAGGGCCGCCGCGGGATGATAGGTCGGAACCCCTTTCATCGCGCCAGAACGAAAGACGTGCCCGTGCACCTGTCCAATTCCGGACTGATACGCGAAGATGGCCCGTCCCGCCGTGTTGCCGAGCGTCAAGATGTACGCCGGGGCCACGCGGTCTAGCTGCTCAATCAGCCAGGGCCGGCACGTCGCGATCTCGGCGGGGGTGGGGGTTCGATTGGCGGGCGGTCGACACTTCACGACGTTGGTCACGTAGCACTGGGCGCGCGTGAGGCCCACCTCTTCTTCGAGCAAGCTGAAAAACAGTTTCCCGCTGCGTCCGATGAACGGCGCGCCGCCCTCGTCCTCGGTGCGGCCGGGCGCCTCCCCGACCACCATGAGACGCGCGTCTAAGGGCCCCGATCCGATGACCACTCGCTGTCGCGTCGCCGCGAGGACGCACCGCGTGCAGGTCGACATCTCGTCGAACGCGACCACGTCAGTCCACGAGAACCCGGGGAACCCGGGCGCCCAGACCGGTGAGAACCTCCCAGGTGATGGTCCCGCCCCAGTCCGCCCACTCGTCGGCGCCCACGAAGTCGCCGCCCTGGCCCCCGAGGAGCACCACGTCATCGCCAATCGCGACGTCGTCATCGCCCACGTCCACCACCAGTTGGTCCATGGTGACCATACCGGCCAGCGGGTACCGCTTCCCGTTGATGAGCACCTGCGCTCCGCCCTCGAAGAGGTGCCGGGGGTATCCGTCGGCGTAGCCAAAGGGAACGGTGACGATCGTGGCGTCGCGCGCGAGCGCGCGCCGTCGTCCGTAGCTGGGTCGCGCGCCGGCCGGTGCGCGACGAACGGCCGAGACCTGGGCCCGCAGCGCCAGGGCCGGCGTCAGGTGCTGTCCTTTTTCGTCCAGGGCGCCGGCCAGCCACTCGTGGGGCAGGTACCCATACAGGGAGAGGCCCACGCGCACCATCGTGTGCCGTGACGACGGGTAGCCGAGGGCCCCGGCCGAGTTGGCGCAGTGCAGGATCGCGGGGGTGACTCCCCGAGCCGCGAGGCCCGCCACGAGATCGTCGAACCGTTCAATCTGCGACTCGCTGAAGGCCCGGTCTGCGGCGCTGGGACCGTCCGCCACGCTGAGGTGGGTGTAGAGGCCCTCGAGTTCCACGTTCGGCGACGCCCGCAAACAGTCAACGACCTGATCGAGGTCGGCCGGCATCACTCCCATGCGGTGCATGCCGGTGTCAACCTTGACGTGGACGCGGTGTGTCCCCCCGAGTGACTCCGCCCATCGTGAGGCCGCGCGAGCCCCCTCGAGAGAGCCGACTGTCAAGGTGAGGTTCGCGCCGAAGGCGTCGGGAATCGTCTCGGAGGGGATCTCGGTCAGCAACAGGATCGGCGCCGTCACCCCGGCGCGACGCAGTTCGAGACCCTCATCGACCAGGGCCACCGCGAGCGACGCGGCCCCGCCCTCCACGGCGGCCTGGGCCACCAGTACGGGGCCGTGTCCGTATCCGTTCGCCTTCACGACGGCGCAGATCGCCGCCTCACCGACCACGGCACGCAGCGCGCGAACGTTATGGCGAATGGCAGAGGCGGAGACCTCCGCCCAGGCCGGTCGGCGGACTCCCTCAACCGCCACGGACTTCATCCTTCGACGAACCAACGACAAAGGCGGCGGCCAAGTGGTCGGTGTGGGTCATCGAAAGGTGAAGGTGACCAACGCCCTGACTCTGCGCGATCTCACTCGCGTGTTCGTGCAGCACGACGCTCGGGGCACCCGCCGCGTCGAGCGTCACTTCGATCGAGCGCCAGGGGGTGACGCCCGCGCCAATGCCCAGCGTTTTCAGCACCGCTTCCTTGGCGGCGAAGCGCGCGGCCAGGCGCTCGGGTTGAGCGTGGGCGTCTCGGCGTTCTGCGTCGGTGAAGAGTCGATCGAGGATGCGCGGACGGCGCTCGAGGACGAGGCGAAAACGATCAACATCAACAACGTCGATGCCGACCCCGGTCGTGACCACTACTCCACCGTCACGGTTTTGGCGAGGTTGCGCGGTCGATCGACGTTGCGTCCCAGCCCGCGGGCCATGGCGTAGGCGAAGAGTTGGAGCGGCACGACGTCCACCATCGGCGTAAAGAGCGGTTCGGTGGCCGGAACTCGCAACACGTAGTCGGCGATCGCCTCCACCGACTCGTCGTCGTCGGTGGCGACCGCCACCACGGTCGCGCCCCGGGCCTTCACCTCAGCCAAGTTCGAGAGCATCTTGTCGTGCATCGCGGGATCGGTCACCACGGCCACCACCACCACCCCCGGCTCAATCAGGGCGAGCGGCCCGTGCTTCAACTCACCCGCCGGGTAGCCCTCCGCGTGCAGGTAGGAGAGCTCTTTGAGCTTGAGTGCCCCTTCCAGCGACGTCGGAAAACCGACGTGGCGGCCGATGAAGAAGAAGTCCCGCGAGCCCAGAAGCTGCTTCGCGACGTCCTCTACGTCGGCACGCCGATCCAGAGCCGTGGCGACTTGACCCGCCACGGCGTTGATGCCCTTGAACAGGGCGTCCACGTCACCCGGGGGGAGGGTCTCGCGGAGTTGCGCGAGACGCAGCGCCAGGAGTTCGAGGGCGGCGACCTGCGCGACGAAGGCTTTGGTGGAGGCCACCGACACTTCGAGCCCCGCGCGGGTGTAGATGACGGCGTCGGACTCGCGCGCCAGCGAGGAGCCGACGATGTTCGTCACGCCCACCACGCGCGCCCCCCGGCGCTTGGCTTCACGAATAGCCTGGATGGTGTCGATCGTCTCCCCGCTCTGGGATATCCCAATCACCAGCGTGCCCACTTCGACAATGGGGTCGCGGTAGCGATACTCACTCGAGATGTCGACGTCGACGCCGAGCCGCGCCCAGCGTTCGATGGCGTACTTGGCCACCTGGCCGGCGTGGTGCGAGGTGCCCGCCGCCACAATCACCACTCGAGTGACCTCGCGCAACTCCTCGTCGGCGATGCGCATCTCGTCAAAGGAGATGGTCCCGTCACGACGTCGGCGATCGAGCAGCGTGGCGCGGATGGCCTCGGGCTGCTCGTTGATCTCCTTGGTCATGAAGTCGTCGTGACCACCCTTCTCGGCGGTCTCGAGGTCCCAGTCGATGGAGAGCTGGTGCAGGCGAACCGGCACGCCCTCTAAGTCAATGGCGCGAAACCCCTCGGGCCCGAGGCGCACAATCTCGTCGTCGTTGACGGCGTAAAACGCCGTCGCGCGATCGAGGATCGCGGGAATGTCGCTCGCCAGATAGGTAACGCCCGGGGCGGTGCCCACGATCAGCGGCGAGATGCGCCGGGCGGCCACGATGACGTCGGGCTCGGTCGCGTCCATGGCGGCCACGGCGAACGCGCCGCGCACCACGAGCAGGCTGTGACGGACCGCTTCGATGAGTTCGAGGCCCTTGGAGCGCTCCTCTTCGATGAGGTGGGCGAGGACTTCGGAGTCGGTGACCGAGCTGAAGAGGTGTCCCCGGGCCTCCAACTCCTCTTGTATCTCGGTGTGGTTCTCGATGATGCCGTTGTGGATAATGGCAATGTTGCCCGAGCAGTCGAGGTGGGGATGGGCGTTCGCCGCCTCGGGGGCGCCGTGGGTCGCCCAGCGGGTGTGTCCGATTCCCGAGGTGAAACCCTCGGGGGCCAAGACGCACTCCTGGCGCAACGCTTTCACCGATTCCGTGCCCTCGGCCGTGCGGGCCCGCCAGGTCTCTCCGGCGCGCACCAGGGCCACCCCGGCCGAGTCGTAGCCCCGATACTCAAGGCGCGCCAGACCCTCGAGCAACGTCTCGAGGGTGTCGCGGGAGCCCACGACTCCGATGATGCCGCACATGAGGTCATCCTACTCGGGTCGATTTTGGACTTTTCCGGGCGTTTTAGGCGTACAGCGAGGTGAGGCGTTCGCTAAAGACTTCGACAAACTCCGAGTTGAGCGCCTCGATCATGATGCGCACCACCGGTTCGGTGCCCGACGGTCGCACCAGGAGACGGACGTCGGCGCGCTCGACGCCGTAGACCTCGAGCAACTCGTTGAAGATCCCTTGGACCACCTCGTCGCTGAAGTGTTCGAGCGACACGCTGAAGAGTTCTTGGGGCACCCGGCGCCACGCCCCCCCGGCGATCTCGGCCAGGGGACCACGGCGAACGATCAACTCCGCCAGCAACAACCCCGTCAAGAGCCCGTCTCCGGTCGGGGTGAGGTCGCGAAAGATGAGGTGTCCGGACTGCTCACCGCCCAGGATCCAGGACTTCTCCTCTAGGGCCAGCAGCACGTTGCGGTCGCCGACGTCGGTCTGCTCGATCTCGACTTTGGCCGCGTCGAGCGCTCGATAGAGTCCCAGGTTGCTCATCGAGGTGACGACCACCCCGCCACCCAAAACGCCCCGTTCGAGTCGATCGAGGGCGAAGAGCACCATCAGGTCGTCGCCGTCGCGCACCGTGCCCTCGGAGTCGACGGCAATGAGACGATCGGCGTCCCCGTCAAAGGCGAGCCCGAGGTCGGCGTGCGCGTCGCGCACCGCCGACACGAGGCTTTCCACGTGGGTCGATCCCGCGCCCTCGTTGATGTTGCGCCCGTCAGGCCGATCGTGCAGAAAAACCAGCGTGGCGCCGGTCGACTCGTAGAGTTCGTGCGCCACGTGTGAGGCCGCCCCGTTGGCGCAGTCCACCACGATCGACAGTGCCGACAAGTTGGCGGGAGCCAGTTCGCGCAGGTGCTTCACGTAGTCGTGCTGAGCGGACTCGTCGATCCCGACGGCGTCGAACTCACGGGCGGAGGGACTTTCGGCGACGTTGAGCGCACTCTCGACCGCGGCCTCGGTGGCGTGATCGAGCTTGGCCCCACCGACGCCGAGCACCTTCAAGCCGTTGTCGTAGTACGGGTTGTGCGAGGCGGAGACGACCACGCCCGCGCCACCGCGTTGTTGAGCGATGACCGCGACGCCCGGGGTCGTGAAGTAGCCCAGGTTGACGCCCTCGGCCCCTCCGTCGTCCAGACCGGCCAGAACGGCGGCGGCCAGGGTGGGTGAGCTTATCCGGGTGTCGTAGCCGACAAAGATCGGGACCGAGAAGACACTGGCGACGGCCCGACCGAGTCGGTACGCGAGGTCCGGGGTGATCTCGTCGCTCGCGCGTCCTCGGATGCCGTCCGTGCCAAATCGCACGGGCATGACCATTAACGCTTGGAGTACTGAGGAGCCTTACGCGCCTTCTTGAGACCGTACTTCTTGGTCTCCTTCTTGCGCGAGTCGCGGGTAAGTAGGCCGGCCTTCTTCAACGCCGGACGAACGGCCCCGTCGATCTCGAGCAGCGAGCGCGAGATGCCCAGGCGCAGCGCACCGGCCTGACCGGCCACGCCCCCACCTTCGATGGTGGCGTCGATGTCGTAGGTCTGCTGGGCGTCGATGAGACGCAGGGGCTCCATCACCATCTGGCGGTGGGTGGCCGAGGTGAAGTAGTTATCGAAGGCGCGCGAGTTGATGGTGATCGTGCCGGTGCCGGGACGTAGGCGCACGCGCGCTACGGCCTCCTTGCGACGGCCGGTGGTCTGGGTGAGGGGCTTGGTCAACGTGACTCCTTAACCGCGGCGAATTGCCGAGGTGTCAAAACTCGTGGGCTGTTGGGCCGCGTGCGGGTGCTCGGCGCCGGCGTAGACGAAGAGCTTCTCCATCTGCGCTCGCCCCAGGCGATTCTTGGGGATCATGCCGCGAACGGCGTCGCTCACGAGCTTCGCGGGATCGGTGTCCATCAAGGTCTGCCACGAGGTGGCGCGCAGGCCGCCGGGATAGCCCGAGTGACGGTAGTGAAAGTTCTGAGCGGCCTTGTTGGCCGTGACGACAATCTTGTCCGCGTTTACGATGATGACGTAGTCACCCGTGTCCACGTGCGGGGCAAAGAACGTGCGATGCTTGCCGCGCAACAGAGAGGCGGCCACGGTGGCGACGCGGCCGAGCACGAGGCCCTCGGCGTCAATGACCAACCAGTCGCGCGTCAGTTCCGCGGGCTTGGGCGAGTACGTCTTCACAGGTCTTCCTTAGCGAAATCATCGGATTAGCCCCAACGGGGTCCGAGGGGGACTCTCCATCTTACGAAACTTCGCCCCCGTGGGGCAAGTTTCACGAAAATGGCTCGAAAACCATCTCTTCGAGCCGTCCTAGCGTACCGGAGAAGTCCGGGCGCTCACTCGCCGCTCGGCGACTCCTCGTCCCCGCTGAAGGCCAACCACTGTCGACCGTCCATCAGTTCACGGGCCGCGTCGAGGTGTCCCGCGTGACAGGCCGTCTCTTCGATCAGGTGCAAGACGATAAAGCGGAGGTCGGCGACGTCCCACTCCCCCCACCACTCTTCCTTGATGGCCGGAGGGGCATCGAGAGGCGTCGCTCGGATAATTTCATTCGAGCGAGCCCACTCGCTTCGGTACAGCGCGAAGATGGAAGGACCGGTGTCCTGCGCGCTGAGGCGCCACTCGCCGTCGTCCTGCAGGCCGTTCTCGGTGAAGAAATCCAGCGACTCGCCGGCCACGATGCAGCGGATCCAGTAGTGCTCTACGGCCAGGGCCAGGTGCTTCACCATTGCGAGCGGACTCCACCCCGAGGGCAGCACGGAACTGCGTAACTGCTCCTCGCTCAGCCCCTCGAGGATCCCGAGGGCGTGCTCGCGTTGCGTGTCGAGGAAGCCTATGAGAACGTCGGTCTCGGTCGTCACGATGACGAGTGTACCGAGCAGCTGTCGCGTCGTCTTGATGGAGCTACCAGATCGTGACGCGCCGATCGGGCTCGAGCCACAGCGCGTCGCTCTCGGTGACATTGAAAGTGTCGTAGAACTCGTCGATGTTGCGCACGATCTGATTGCAGCGGAACTCCGGCGGCGAGTGCGGGTCGATGGCCAGTCGCCGCGCGACCTCTTCGGACCGCGCCTTGTACTGCCAGACCTGAGCCCAGGAGAGAAAGAATCGCTCGGCGCCGGTGAGCCCATCGATGACCGGCGGCTCGGCGCCGTTGAGCGCGATCAGGTACGCCTTCCACGCGATGCCCAAGCCACCCAGGTCACCAATGTTCTCACCAATCGTCAGCGCGCCATTCACGTGCTGGCCGGGCGTCTCTTCGGGCGAGAGGGCGTTGTACTGATCGATGAGCGAGCGCGTGCGGGTCTCAAAGGCGTCACGGTCGGCCGGCTCCCACCAGTCGGTGAGCTTTCCCGTACCGTCGAACTTCGAACCCTGGTCGTCAAATCCGTGCCCGATCTCGTGACCGATCACCGCGCCGATCCCGCCGTAGTTGGCGGCGTCGTCGCTGCGGGCGTCGAAGAAGGGCCACTGCAGGATCGCCGCGGGAAAGACAATCTCGTTGAAGCCGGGGTTGTAGTACGCGTTCACCGTTTGGGGGTACATGAACCACTCGTCGCGGTCAATCGGGGCGCCGATCTTGGCGAGCTCGCGGCGAAACTCAAACTCGTTGGAGGCCCGCACGTTGGCGATCAGGTCGCCCGGGTCGATGGTCAGCGCGGAGTAGTCACGCCACTTGGCGGGGTAGCCGATCTTCGGAGTAAAGGCGGCCAGTTTTTCGAGCGCCCGCTCGCGGGTCGCCGGCGTCATCCACTCGAGTGTCGAGATGCTTTGACGGTAGGCCTCGACCAGGTTCGCGACCAACTCGTCCATGCGGGTCTTGGAGGCCGGAGGGAAGTGGCGCTCCACGTATATTTGGCCCACCGCTTCGCCGAGCACTCCCTCGACCAGCGAGACGCCCCGCTTCCAACGCTCGCGTAGCTCGAGGGCGCCGGTGAGGGTTCGCCCATAGAAGTCGAACTGCTCCTCGACGAAGTCCGCCGAGAGATAGGAGGCGTAGCCGTGAACGACCTTCCAGCGCAGCCAGTCACGCCACGACTCCAGGCGCGTCTCGTCGAAGAGTTCGCCCAGATCACGAAAGAAACTGGGCTCGCGAACGACCACCTCGCTCAGGGCGTGCTCCGGCGCGCCAAAGGCGCTGGCCCACTGGTCGAGACTGACCGACTCGCCGCCCGCCGCCAGACCGGCGATGAACAGGTCGCGGACGCTCTCCCACTCCATGAGGTTGTACGTCTTTTCGCTGTCGCGCGTTCTCACGTTGTCCCAGTGGCGTTGGGCAATCTCGGTCTCGAGGTCAAAGACGCGCTTCGCGCGGGCCGGTGCCTCGTCGAGGCCCGCGAGTTCCAACATTCGAGCGATGTGGAGGAGGTAGGCGTCGCGCACCGAGGCGAACTGCTCCTCGCGGTAGTAGTTCTCATTGGGCAGGGAGATACCGCCCTGCTCCAGGAAGACCAGGTAGCGCTCGGGGTTACCCGGGTCGTTGTCCACGAAGACGCCAAAGAGGCCCGATAGTCCGCCCCGCTGCAGCTGTCCGGTGACGGTCACCAACTCGTGGAGCGTGCTCACCGTGTCCACCAAGTCCAGGTCGTCGCGTAAGGGTTCCGCGCCGAGTGCGTCCACGCGCTCTTGGTCCATGAAGCTGGCGTAGAGGTCACGGAACTTTTGGGTCTCGGCGCTCTCGTTCGCCGCCCCCGCCTCCTCCACGATCTCTCGTATGGCCGCTTCGGAGTCTTCGCGCAACTTGTCGAAGTTGCCGTACCCGGCGCGGTCGGCCGGAATCGGGGTGCGCTTCATCCAGTTTTCGTTCATGTAGCGATAGAGGTCGTCCTGGGGGCGAACGTCGGCGCTCAGTTCCTCGATGGGTATTCCAGATGTGGTCGGTTCTGACATGGCGCCAGCCTACCGAGCGGTTCCTGCTTTTTACCCTTCGTCGTCGTATCCCACGTCGATGAGGGCGAGGCCCGCCGCCGGGGCCGGTTGAGGCAGCTGGTGGCGATCCCCGCTCAAAAGTCGCCGGGCTATCTCGCCCTCGTCCAGTGCGCCGCGCCCCACGGCCACCATGCACGACACCAGACAACGCACCATGTTGTGGCAGAACGACTGGGCCCGAATAGTGAGGCGAAGGGCCGGCGCGTGACGCGGGCTCATCGCCCACTGGTCGTCGATCCGCTCCCACTGCGCCGAGAGAACTTTACGAAGGAGTGGCTCCCCCGCCGTGGAGTTCGCCGGGCGCCGACAGAACGCCCGAAAATCGTGGGTGCCCAGAGTCAGTTGCGCCGCAGCGTTCATCGCGACAAGGTCCAGGGGGCCCGCGACCGACCACGCCCAGGTGTTCGTGGTGTTGAGACCCGGGGCGTTGTTCTCCAAGACCAGGTAGCGATACTCACGCCAGCGGGCCGAAAATCGCGCGTGAAAGTCGTCGTCGACCGCCACGGCGCGCAGGATCTGCACCCGTCCGCGGAGCTGCTTGTTCAGAGAGTGGGCGAGACGCTCGCCCTCCAGGGCGCGCACCCTGGTCTGTCGCGGCAGGTCAACGTGGACCACCTGGCGAAAGGCGTGGACCCCCGCGTCGGTGCGACCGGCCCCCACGATGACCGGTTCTTCAACTAGTCGAAGGGTGCTGGCCAAGGTGGAACGGAGAAGTCCCACGACCGTGTCGTGCTGGGGTTGGTAGGCGAACCCGCTGAACTCCTGGCCGTCGTAGGCCAGGTCGAGGCGCCAGCGTTGCGTGGCGCCCAGTGGATCAGACGAACTCAATGCGCGCCATCGGCGCGTTGTCGCCCTGGCGCGGTCCGAGCTTCAAGATGCGCGTGTAGCCACCGGGACGATCGGTGTAGCGCGGAGCAATCTCGGTGAAGAGCTTGTGGGTCATGTCCTTGTCGCGGATGAAGGCGACCACGCGACGATTCGCGTGAACGGAGTCCTCGGGCGAGTTCTTCGCGGCCGTGACCACCTTCTCCACGATGGGACGCAGCGCCTTGGCCTTGGCCTCGGTCGTCACGATGGACTCCGCCGCGATCATCGAAGCAACGAGGTTGCCCATCATCGCCTTCTGGTGGGCTGAGTTCCCGCCGAAACGCTTGCCCTTGGTCGGGGTGCCGCGCATGTCTAGTCCTCCGCTCGAAGCGACAAGCCGCGCTCTTCCAGGCGGTCGTTCACGTCCTTCAGCGAGGTGGCGCCGAAGTTGGTGATGGAGGTGAGGTCCCGCTCGGTGGCGTTGACCAACTGCGCGATGGTGTTGATGCCGGCTCGCTTGAGGCAGTTGCGCGAGCGCTCGGTGAGACCGAGCTCCTCGATGCGAATGTCCAGCTCGCTCGCGGCGGCCTGGGCCGAGCCCACGTCGCCGAGCTCGAGGGACGGCGCCTCTTCGTCGAAACTGGCAATCAGTTCGACCAGCGAGCCCAGGGTCTTGCCACCGGACGCGAGCGCCTCACGGGGCGAGATTGAACCGTCGGTCTCGATGTCGATCACCAGTCGGTCGAAGTCCTTGCTCTGCTCGACGCGGACGGGCTCGATCTCGAAGCTCACGCGGCGCACGGGCGAGAAGATGGCGTCCAGGGGAATCACGCCGATGGTCGAGGAGCCCTTGTTGCCTTCGGCCCCGACGTAACCCTTGCCGCGCTCGACGGTCAACTCGAAGGTCAACGCGGCGCGGGGGTTGGTCAGGTACGCCAGGTGCAGATCACCGTTCAAGATCTCCACGTCCGCCGTGGTGGACAGGTCCGACGCGAGGGCCGGTCCCTCGCCGCGCTTGTCGAGGCGCAGCGTGACGGGCTCATCGGAGTGAACGCGAAGGAGCAGGTCCTTCAGGTTGAGGGTGATGTCCTGCACGTCTTCCTTCACGCCTTCGATAACGCCGAACTCGTGCAGTACGGCGTCGAACTTGACGCGGGTGGCGGCGGCGCCGGGGATCGAGGACAACAGCGTGCGACGCAGCGAGTTACCCAGCGTGTGGCCGAAGCCCGGGTCGAGCGGGCCGATGCCAAAGGACTGGCGGTTGTTGACTTCGTCGCCGAGGGCTTCGATAGTGGGTCGTTGGATAATCAACATAGGGACTCCTAGGGGTATGTAAAAAGATCGGTTACTTGGAGTACAACTCGACGATGAGTTGCTCTTGGATCGACTCGTCGATCTGCTCGCGCTGGGGTATCACGCGTACGGTGACGCTGAAACCGTTGTCGCCCGTCTCCAGCCAGCCCGGGACGCTACGGTCGAGGACGTCGAGGTTGCGCTTCACGTTGAAGTTCTCGCGGGTCGCGGCCTTCAACGTGACGACTTCACCGGGTCGAACGCGGTACGAGGGAATGTCCACCCGCTTGCCGTTGATGCTGACGTGACCGTGACGCACCAACTGACGGGCTTGGGACCGTGACGCGCCCCAACCGGCGCGGTACACGACGTTGTCGAGACGGGTCTCGAGAAACTGCAGCAGGTTCACACCGGTCATCCCGGGACGGCGGTTGGCCTCTTCGTAGAGGTTGCGGAACTGCTTTTCCAGCACGCCGTAGATACGACGGGCCTTCTGCTTCTCACGAAGCTGCGTCAGGTACTCCGAACCTTGGCGTTGACGGTCGCGACCGTGCATGCCGGGCGGGAAGGCGCGGATGCGACGATCCGAGTTCTCGGCGACGGGGCACTTCAAGGTAAAGCAACGCTCACCCTTCAGGTACAACTTCGTGCGCTCACGTCGACAGAGTCGACAGACGGGTCCTGTGTAACGAGCCATTTCTTTCCTTAGCCTCGACGCCGCTTTTTGGGGCGACATCCGTTGTGCGGTAGCGGCGTGACGTCCTTGATGGCCACCACTTCAATACCCGCGGCGGCGATGGAACGAATGGCCGTCTCACGACCCGAACCCGGTCCGCGCACCAGCACGTCGACTTTCTTCACCCCGTGCTCCATGGCGGCACGCGCGCACTTCTCCGCGGCGAGTTGCGCCGCGTAGGGAGTGGACTTACGTGATCCCTTGAAGCCCACCTGACCCGAGGACGCCCAGGACAGTACGTTGCCCTCGGGGTCGGTGATCGAGACGATGGTGTTGTTGAAGGAACTCTTGATGTGAGCGACGCCAAAGGCGACGTTCTTTCGTTCCTTCTTGCGGACCTTGCGAGCCGTCGTGGGCTTAGCCATTACTTCGTTACCTTCTTCTTACCGGCGACGGTGCGCTTGGGTCCCTTGCGGGTGCGGGCATTGGTGCGGGTGCGCTGGCCGCGAACGGGCAAGCCCTTGCGGTGGCGAATTCCCTGGAGCGAGTTGATCTCCATCTTGCGCTTGATGTCTTGGGCGACATCGCGACGCAGGTCACCTTCCACGGTGACGTTCTGGTCGATGTAGGTACGTAGGGCGTTGACTTCGGACTCGGTGAGATCCTTGACGCGAGTGGACTCGTTGATCCCCGTCGCGGCGGTGATCTGCTGAGCGATGGTCGGACCGACGCCAAAGATATAGGTGAGCGCGATAACGGTGCGCTTGTCGCGCGGAATGTCAACACCAGCAATACGAGCCATCGTCTTCTCCTAACCCTGACGCTGCTTGTGGCGCGGGTTTGCTTCACAGATCACGCGAACAACCCCGGCCCGTCGGATGACCTTGCACTTCTCACAGATGGGCTTAACGCTTGCGCGAACTTTCATTTGATTACTTTCTCGAACTTGAAGAACGTGAGTTAGCGGTAGCGATAAGTGATGCGGCCGCGAGTCATGTCGTAGGGCGTGATCTCTACTTGGACCTTGTCGCCGGGAAGGATGCGGATGCGGTGCATGCGCATTTTCCCCGAACTGTGAGCGAGGACGGTGTACCCGTTCTCCAACTCGACGCGAAACATGGCGTTCGGTAGTGGCTCGACGACGGTCCCCTCTACGGTGAACGCATCTTCCTTAGGCTTACTCAGGTTCTTTCTCCTTGTATCTTCACTACGGGGCGTGCGGGAGCAAAGCTCCCTCACGGATGGACCTCGGCCGTCCTGCCCGAGGTCGGCTTTCCATTCTACCGGAAATTTTGAAAAACGCAAAAACAACGGCACTTTCTCGATGCCTCGCTCTAGCGACACCGAGAATTGCGCTGTTCCATTCTAGGGGTTCGCGCCATTTCTCAACTCCTCGGGTTCCCCTGGCGCACGGTCCCGCGCCCGGGAGGCGCCCACCAGAGATTCGGAGGCTTACCCCTCATCAAGGAGGAGATCACGAAGGATTTCCATACTCTCGCCGGAGACGCCGGCGCCGAGGGCCCAGGCGACCGGACCGCCGAAGCGCTCGTCCACCTCTGAGAGAAAGTTGGACATCGTCGCCTCGCGGGCGCCCAGCAGTAAGGGGTTGTCGTGGGCGACCTCGTCGCGTAAGAGGGGATCACGAAGAAGTTTCTCGACGATGAGGACCACCCGCGAACCGGTCAGGGCGTAGTCCTCGACGACGATCGGGCGCCTGACCCCCAGGCAACTGAGAACCAGTGCCGCGACGACCCCGGTTCGGTCCTTGCCCAAGAAGCAATTAAAGACCAGGGGATAGTTGTCGGGCTGGGTCATCTCTTCGATCACCCGTACGAAAGCGGGAGCCCCCAGTTCGAGGTACTCGAGGTAACGGCGCGACAGGTAGCCCTCGTCGATGTCGGCTCGAGACTCATCGGCCTGGTAGTTCGACAGGACCGGAGAGTTCACAAAGTTAAGGGGCTCGCCCGCCAGGAGTCCGCGACCCGTGCGCTCCACCTCCTTAGCGCTGCGCAGGTCAACCACCGAGGCGATGGCGAGCCCGCGAAACATCTCGAGATCCTGCTCCGTGAGGTCGTGCATCGCGTCACTACGAAAAAGACGCCCCCACCGGGTCTGTCGCCCGTCGTCGGTCTCGTACCCTCCGAGGTCTCGAAAGTTAAGAACGCCGGTGAAGGGCACGAGGCGATCAGTCACGCTCGCCAGCGTAACGAGCGACCGGGTTGATCTCATCGAGCCACCTCGCACGCGCTCGCGTTCGCATGTAGGATTCCGTTACTTCGACTCCACGTCGAGGTGATGTAGTCGTAGCGAAGTCCGGTGTAATTCCGGCGCTGTCCCGCAACGGTAATGCCCCTTTTGGGGACGAGTCCGGTCGCCTTCCCTGCATCGACGTAATCGGTCCTCGGTGGAAGGGCGATTCGTTCCACTCCGTTGGAGCGGACGGAACGTTTTTCCTCCGGTCTAGCTAACGGAGATTAACTATGCGTTCTATTCGAAAGAGTCTTTTGGCTCTGCTCATTCTCGTCGGGGTTTTGGCGCCCCTCGCTGCCGGGGCGTCCGGGCCGTCGGCGAAAGCCCAGTTCCCGGTGACGCTCAAATTCGCCGATGGCACCTTCACGATCACCAAGCCGCCCACCTCGATCGTGTCGCTCTCGCCCACCGCCACCGAGATGCTCTACGCCATCGGGGCCGGATCTCAGGTCAAGGCCGTCGATGAGTACTCGGACTACCCCACCACGGCGCCGAAGACGACGCTCAACGGCTACGAGCCGAACGTCGAGGCGATCGCGAAGTACAACCCTGATCTCGTCGTGGTCGCGGTTGATCCCGCCGGATTTCTTACCCAGATGAAGGCCCTCAAGATACCCGTTCTCTACGAACCAACGGCCAGCAACCTGACGACGGCCTACGCCCAGTACGGCCCCTTAGGTGAAGCCACGGGCCACGCGTCCCAGGCCCAGAAGGAGGTCGCCTCGATCAAATCGAAGATCGCACACATCATCGCGACGACCCACAAGGCGACGAGCGGCACGACCTACTACTACGAGGTGGAGCCCGACTTCTACTCCGCCACCTCAACCACGTTCGTCGGTCAGTTGTTTGGTCTGTTAGGGCTGAAGTCCATCGCCGACAGCGCCACGGGTGTCGCCTCCAGTGGCGGCTACCCCCAACTCAGCGCCGAGTTCATCTTGAAGGCCAATCCGACCTACATCTTTCTGGCCGACACCATCTGTTGTAAGGCGAATGCGGCGACCGTGAGTAAGCGTCCGGGCTGGTCGGTCCTGAGCGCGGTGAAGAACCACCGCATCGTGCCCCTCAGCGACGACATCGCCTCGCGCTGGGGGCCGCGCATTGTCATCCTTCTCCAAGACGTCGCGAACGCCCTCAACGGGAAAAAGGTCTCGACCTCGTCGTGAGTAGCCCGGCCGCCCCCGAGCCTCGCGCGTGGCGACGAGCGACCGCCCTCTCGACCGCGCCGATCTCCCCGCGCTGGCCGCTGATCCTCACCGGGCTCGCTCTGATCGTGGTGATTCTCATCAGCACGGCCATTGGGCCGGCCGACCTCTCGATCTCCACGGTGACCGGGGTCTTGCTCTCGCACGTCCCCTTAGTGCACTACCACTCGTCGGCGTCGAGCATTGACCAGGCCATCGTGTGGGACATCCGACTCCCGCGCGTGATTCTCGGCGGAATGGTGGGGGCGATGCTCGCCGCGGGCGGGGCGTCCTACCAAGGGGTTTTTCGCAACCCCCTGGCCGATCCCTACCTGTTGGGCGTGGCGGCCGGCGCCGGACTCGGCGCCACCATCGTGATCATCTCGCACTGGGGAACGACGTCAATGCTGCCCGTGGCGGCCTTCATTGGCGGCACCGCCGCGGTCACCCTGACCTACCTCGTGGGCGCCAAGTTCGGCGGACGCTCCTCGGGCACCTCGGTGGTCTTGGCGGGCGTCGCCGTCGCGGCGCTCTTCACCGCCGTGCAGACGGCGTTACAACAGCAGCACTCGGCCGACCTGCAAGCGGTCTACGCGTGGATCCTCGGCAGCCTCTCTCTCGCCACGTGGTCGGACGTCTGGCTCATCTTGCCCTACGTCGTTCTCAGCACGACGGTGCTCCTCATGCATCGTCGCTTGCTCGACGTCCTTCGACTCGGTGAGGAGGAAGCGAGCAGCCTGGGCGTCAACCCACGCCGGGTTCGGCTCGTCGTCGTGGCGGCGGCGACGCTGGGCACCGCGGCGGCCGTCTCGGTGAGCGGACTGATCGGGTTCGTCGGCATTATCGTCCCCCACGTCGTTCGTCTCACGACCAACGCGAGCTACCGCGTCGTGCTTCCCGTATCGATCGTGGGCGGCGCCACCTTTCTCATTTTGGCCGACCTGGTGGCGCGAACGATCGAGTCGCCGGCCGAGGTCCCCCTGGGCGTGGTGACGGCGTTCGTCGGCGGACCGTTCTTCATTTTCGTGTTGCGCTCACGTCGAGCGCACCAAGGGGTCCTCTAGCGTGTCATCGCTACGCTCACCTGAGGTCGCGCAACCCATCGTCGAGATGAGAGACGTCGCGGTGCGCTACGGCGAGGTGGAGGCTCTGGGCGGCGTCAGCTTTGACGTGAACCCCGGTCGCTGGGTCGGACTCATTGGGGCGAACGGCGCCGGCAAGTCGACGTTGCTGAAGGCGATCGCCCGACTAATCAGCTTCGCCGGTGAAGTGCGCGTCCGGGGACGTTCCACCTCGGGGCTCAGCCCGAGGGCCTTTGCGCAACTCGTCGCCTACGTTCCTCAGAAGCCGGAGTTTCCGCCCGAGATGCGCGCGGTGGACTACGTGGCGCTCGGGCGACTGCCCCATCTCGGCTACTTCGGCGCCGAAGGACCGCACGATCGCGAGCGTTCACTCGAGCTCCTCGAGCGACTGTCGCTCGGTGCTTTCGCCGAGCGACACCTCACGACGATGTCGGGCGGGGAACTTCAGCGACTCGTGCTGGCCCGGGCCCTGGCCCAGGACGCGCCGGTCCTACTCCTCGATGAACCGACCAGCGCGCTCGACCTCGGCCGACGAGTCGAGGCCCTGGAGCTGGTTGACGAGCTCCGTCTTGAACGCGGACTCACCGTGGTGAGCGCGATGCACGACCTCACCCTGGCCGCGCAGTTCGCGGACCAGCTACTTCTGCTGGCGAGTGGGGTCATCGTCACCTCCGGCACCGCGGAGGAGGTGCTGCGCGAAGACTCGTTGGACTTTCATTTCGGCACCCGGGTGCGCATCCTTCGAACGGACGACGGCGAACTCGTGGTCGTCCCGCGCCGCACCCATCCCCGGGAGTCTCGTGGCTGAGTCTCCCCGCGTCGGCGAGCCACCCCCGCCGCGCGCGCTATCGCGGCAGTAGGTACTTCCAGATGTCACTCGACAGGGTGGTCACGGTGTTCATCCCGTAGGTCTCGTTCGGGTCGCTCGCGGTCATGATCGTCACCAGATAGAACCGCCCCTGGTACTGGACGAAGCCGGTCGTGTTGACCTGCCAGCCCGTCGGGATCTCGTCGTACCAGCCGTCCTTCATCGCCACGGTGGCGTGGGCGGGCGACCCCCATCCCAGACCGAACTGTTGGCCGCCGATGACGTGCTCCATGAGGGTGGTCTCGTACTCGCGTGAGGCGCTGTCCAGAATCGAGTTCGGTAGCGCGATCACTTTGAGCAGTTGCAACTGATCGAGGGGTGTCGTCGAGATATCTCCCCACGACCAACTGGGAACGGTCGACTTGAAACCGATCAACGCGTTAAAGGAGTCAAGGGCATCGCGCCCGCCAATCTCGGCCCACAGCTTCGTGGCGGCTGCGTCGTTTGACGCCTCGATCATGCTGGTCGCGAGAGACTGCTGCTTTGCCGTAAGCGGCCTCCCGCTGTGCTGAGACTCATACAGGAGGTCGGCCAGAATATCGATCTTGACGATGGACGCCGTGCGCTGGTGGTAGCCGTTGTGATAGGTGAAGGTTGCTCCGGTGGCCACGTCATAGACGGCGGCCGTGACCAGCCCGTCTCGACCCCGGAGATAGAGCGCCGTCGCGTGACTGGTGAAGGGGTTGTCCGGGTTGTGCGTCGGTGACGTCGTCGTGGTCGAGGTGGTCGTGGTGGTCGTCGGCGCCGCGGTGCTGGTGGTGGTCGTGCCGCCGACCGGCACCGTGCTGGAGGGAGTTCCGTTATCGGAGCCGGCGCTGGTCGAGAGGAAAACAAACGCCGCAATTAGGGCCACGGGCGTCGCAATGACCAGCCGAGAGGCCGCGCTTCTCACAACTCGATGGTACGAGAGATCGTGCGCGCGCCGAGTCATCGCCCGGTTCTGCGAAGGGCTACCTCGGCGAACTCACGGTGAGGAGCAGGTCCCCGCCTTCGACGGTGGCCCCCGGCTCCACCGAGACCTGCGTGACGGTACCCGAAAGAGATGACGTGATGGCCGCTTCCATCTTCATCGCTTCAATCGTCGCCACGGTCTGGCCCGCCAGAATGTGGTCGCCGGGCGCGACGTGCACCGTGACGAGTCCGGCGAAGGGCGCCGCCACCTGCGAGGGATCGCTCAGCTGAGCCTTCTCCCGGTGGATCGTCTGGTCCTTCGCGGACTGGTCGCGAACGCTCACGGCTCGGTGTTGACCGTTCAAGCGACAGTAGACAATGCGATACCCCTTTTCGTCCACCTCGCCCACGGCGTCCACCCCTAAGAACAGCGAGACGCCCGTCGCGAGGTGCACCTCGACTTCCTCTCCGGCGTCCAGACCGTAGAAAAACGCTCGCGTCGGAATGGTGGAGAGGTCTCCGAAGTCACTGAGCGCCTCTTGCAGTTCGCGGGCCGGCCCGGGAAACAGCAACCGGTTGAGCGTCGCTCGAACCTGGTCGGGCCGCTCGAGCGCCTCTTCGTCTTCCTTCGCTAAAACGACGGGTTTCGCGACCAGGGCCCGGCCGTCCAGCGCCTTGGTTCGAAAGGGTTCGGGCCAACCCCCCGGCGGAACGCCGAGCTCTCCTTGCAGAAATCCGATCACGCTGTCGGGCAAGTCATAGGCGGCGGGGTTTCGTTCGAACTCCGCCGGATCGGCGTCGACCCCCGCCAGGTAGAGGGCCAAGTCGCCCACCACTTTTGATGACGGCGTGACCTTGATGATGTGTCCGAGAATTTTGTTGGCGGCGGCGTAGAGATCCTCGACGACCTCGAAGCGATCCCCGAGTCCGAGAGCGATCGCTTGCGTGCGCAGGTTCGACAACTGACCGCCCGGAATCTCGTGGCGATAGACCCGTCCCGTCGGGGATCGCAGCCCGCTCTCGAAGGGCTCATAGAGGGAGCGCACCGCCGCCCAGTAGGGCTCGAGATCGTTCAGTTCATCGAGCGAGAGCCCGGTGGCGCGGTTCGTGTGGTCGGTGGCCGCGACAATGGCCGGGAGCGGCGGTTGACTGGTCGTACCCGAGAGGGGTCCGGCCGCGCCGTCGACCGCGTCGACCCCCGCTTCGACCGCGGCCAGGTAGGTGGCCAACTGGCCCCCCGCCGTGTCGTGGGTGTGCAGGTGAACGGGAAGGTCGAAGTTTGAGCGCAACGCGCTGACCAACACGTACGCCGCCGGAGCGCGCAACAGTCCCGCCATGTCTTTGACGCACAACACGTGACAACCGGTCGCCACCAAGCGCTCGGCCAACGCCAGGTAGTAGTCGAGGGTGTAGAGCGACTCGTGGGGATCGGAGAGATCGCCCGAGTAACACAGCGTGCCCTCGGCGACCTTGCCCGACTCCACGACCGCCTCGATGGCCGGGCGCATCTGCTCCACGTCGTTGAACGCGTCGAAGATCCGAAAGATGTCGATACCGGTGCTCGCCGCCTCGGCCACGAAGGCGCGGGCCACGCGGTCGGGGTAGGGGGTGTAGCCCACCGTGTTGCGCCCGCGCAGCAACATCTGAAGACAGAGATTGGGCACGGCTTCTCGCAGCTCGGCCAGTCGTTCCCACGGATCCTCTTTGAGAAAGCGCAGGGCCACGTCAAAGGTGGCCCCGCCCCACGCCTCCAGGGAGAGCAGCTGGGACAGTCCCTGGGCCAGGTGGGGCGCGACGGCGACCATGTCGAAGGTGCGCAGTCGAGTCGCGAGCAGCGACTGGTGAGCGTCGCGCAACGTCGTGTCGGTCACGGCCAGTCGCGTTGACTGGCGCAACTCCGCGGCGAAGCCGGTGGCCCCGAGTTCACTCAGTCGTTGACGCGACCCGGGCGGTGGTTGCCCCTCGCGCAGCGGTGGCAGTTTGGTCGCGGGATCGGGCGACACGGGTGCGCGACCGTTGGGCCGATTGACCGTGACGTCCGCCAGGTACGTCAGCAGTCGGGTTCCGCGGTCGCGGCCACCGGGGGTCTTCGCGAGGGCGGGGTGCTCCTCGAGGAAGGCGGTGGTGATGTGGCCGGCCAACAGGTCCGGTTCGGAGATGACCGCTTGAAGAAAAGAGATGTTGGTGGTGACGCCACGAATTCGAAACTCCGCGAGGGCGCGCCGCGATCGGGCCAGGGCGTCGCCGAAGGTTCGGCCCCGACAGGTCTGCTTCACCAGCAGGGAGTCGTAGTACGGCAGGATCTCCGCTCCCACGTAGGTCCCCCCGTCCAGGCGGACCCCGGCGCCGCCGGGCGGTCGATAGGTGCTGATGAGTCCGCTGTCGGGACGAAAGTCGTTCGCGGGATCTTCGGTGGTGATCCGGCACTGCACGGCGGTGCCGATGACGCGGAGGGATGACTGCTCTATGCCCAGATCACGCAGGGACTCGCCCCCGGCGATACGAAGTTGCGTCTGGACGAGGTCGATGGAGGTCACCTCTTCGGTCACCGTGTGTTCGACCTGAATGCGCGGATTCATCTCGATGAAGACGTGATCGCCCCGCGCGTCGACCAGGAACTCCACCGTCCCGGCGTTGCGGTACTCGACGGCCCGGGCGAAGGCCACGGCGTCGGCGCACAGGCGCGCGCGCAGTCCCTCGTCCAGTCCGGGCGCGGGCGAGATCTCGATCACCTTCTGGTGACGACGCTGAATGGAACAGTCCCGCTCGAAGAGATGAACCACGTTGCCGTCGCTGTCACCCAGCACCTGCACTTCGATGTGGCGCGGTCGCAACACCGCCTGTTCCAGAAAGACGGTGCCGTCGCCAAAGGCCGACGCCGCCTCGTTGGCGGCCGCGCCGATGGCGTCCGGTAGATCCTGGGCGTCCTCGACCAGCCGCAGGCCGCGGCCCCCGCCGCCCGAGGCCGCCTTCACAAAGAGAGGAAAGCCGACCTCGCGCGCCAGATCGATCAACTCCAACTGGTCACCGAGCGAGTCTCCGCCGCGGCTCGCCAACGAGGCCGATCTCAAAGTGGGCAGACCGGCCCCCCGGGCGGCGTCGAGCGCGCGAACCTTATTGCCGGCCAGGGTGAGAGTCTCCGCGCTCGGGCCGACGAAGATCAGTCCGTTCTCGACGCAGGCCTCGGCCAGATCCGGGGACTCCGAGAGGAACCCGTACCCCGGGTAGAGCGCGTCCACTCCCGCGTCACGGGCGACGCGAATGATTTCCTCGATATCCAGATAGGAGCGAACGGGCGAGCCTCGTTGTCCGATCTCGTAACTCTCGTCCGCCTTCTGGCGGTGCAGTGAGTAGCGGTCCTCGTAGGCAAACACCGCGACCGAGGCGATGCCCAACTCATTGGCCGCCTGAAAGGCCCGGACCGCGATCTCACCCCGGTTCGCTACGAGCAATTTACGAATCACGTAGACAATTCTGTCGTAGTTGGAGCAACCCCAAATCCGGACCCGCTGGTTCGGGCGAACACTTCCGATCGAGGATCGACGTCGTCAACATCGAATGAGTTTTACATCCTGGAACGAGAGTCCCACCGATACGTGGTGAACTACACTCGCGACGAGTCGGTGGGCGACCGCCACGGCCGTCCGGGGAACCCGTCGAGGTCCGCGCCATCGGCGGCCAGGCGACCGGGCCGCCGACCGAGGAGGCACCGTGAACACCCCGCGCAGCACTGATCGTCGCCCGCTGATTCCCACTCTCGATCGCTCCTGGTACACCGACGCGGAGGTCTTCGAGGCGGAGCAACGGCTCATCTGGTCGCGCCGGTGGGTGCTGGCGGGGCGAAGTTCTGACCTCGCCGGGCCGGGCGCGTATCTCACCGTCGACCTGGCCGGGGAGAGCGTCATTCTCGTGCGCCGCGACGACGGCGAGGTCTCGGCGCTCCTCAACGTCTGTCGCCATCGGGGGGCCCGTATCTTTCTCGACGAGCAGGGCACCTGTCGCAACGCCATTCGCTGTCCCTATCACGCGTGGACCTACGGATTCGACGGCGCCCTGCGCGCGGCCCCGAACATCCGTGACTGGGTGGGCGACGAGCGAGACCAGCTCGGGCTCCAGCGCGTCAGAGTGCACGAGCGCCACGGCTGCGTGTGGATCAATCTCGACGACAACGGAACGGCCTTTGACGACGACATTGGCGCTCAGATCCGCCAACGTCTAGGCGACCAGGAGGTCATCGAGAGCTGGGGGCTCGAGCGCCTCGTCACCGGTCGGCGCGTCGTCTACGACATCGCCGCGAACTGGAAACTTCTGGTCGAGAACTTCATGGAGTGCTACCACTGCGCCAGCATCCACCCCGAACTGGTGAACGTGATCCCGGAGTTCCGCAAAGGACTCGGGACCCAGTCACACGGTCCGGGCTACGGCGCGTCGCTCGGGGAGGGAATTGAGGGGTTCACCTTCGACGGACGGGCCGGGCTGGCGCCGCTCGCGCGCCTCGACGAGGCTGATCGTCGTCGCTACTTTGGCATCACGGTCACCCCGAGCGCGTTCATCAACCTCTTTGGCGACCACGTGATCATCCACCGCCTCGAGCCCGTGGCGGTGGATCGAACGAGGCTGGTGTGCGACTGGCTCTTCGAGCCCGAGACGTTGTCGGCCGGCGTCGACATCGAACCGTCCGTGGAGCTGTTCGACCGGGTCAACCGGCAAGATTTTGACGCGTGCGAGCGGTGTCAGCTCGGGGCCGCGAGTCGGCTCTACGCCCACGAGAGCGTGCTGGTTCCCCTGGAGCATCATCTGGAAGGTTTCTATCGCGAGGTCCGCGAGGCGTTGGCTCGCTAGCGGTCTCGACGTCGAACCCTAGGGGTTCTGAACGACCAAGAGACTGGTCGAGACCAGGCGCTCGGATCGAGCGGTCGGGTACACCAGGTGTCCGTCGGCGTACAGGGTCGTCGACGTGCCGCCATCGAGGTCCAGCGCGGTCTCGACGTCGAGATACTGAAGAATGGCGTCGAGTTGCGTCCACGTCGCGCCCTCTCGGCCGTCGATGCCGCCCACGGTCATGATCACCGTCTCGTCCGACGCGGTCCAACCAATCACCGTGCGGGCGAAGGGCGCCGCCAAGTAGGTGTCAGCCGGATTCACGGGCTCGACGACGCCCTCATCGAGCAGGACCGGGCTGCCGCCAATGCTGTCACAGCCCGAGGTCGAGGCCGTGGTGAGAGTCACCGTGCTCCCGACGCTCAGCGTGGCGAGCGCCGACCCGACCGGCGCCGATACGTCGACTCGACCAGCCCGCACCGGAATCGCCCGCGCGGTTTTCCCCAGGTATTTGAGCTGCGCGGTGGCGTTGATGGTGGTCGGAGGGGCGGTCCCCCCGAGACTCTGGAACTCATAGGTCGACCGGCCGCGACCCGTCGGGGTCTTCAGCCCGTACGGTGCCGTGTACAGCAGAGTCCCCTTGAGGGGGACGTTCACACCCACGTAGGACATCGGCAGCTCTTGGTCGACGGCGGTGATCGCGACGGTGGTGCCGTTCACGTCGAGGGAGCTGCTCCAGTTGAAGCCGTTGCTGACCGACGCCGCGTCGACGTCCGCCTGCGCGTGAGAGATCTCCGGGGTATGCATCAGCACGCAGTTGCGAATGATGCCGCCGACCTCGTCACCCGGATCGGCCCCGCCCGCGTGCGTGACGTCAAAGAAGTCACCGTTCACCGCGGCCACACAGCCGCTGGTCCTCTGGCACATGGCGCTGGGCGTCTCTTCGCCCCCGTCGATGGTGTTGTGCGCGAGGCCGATCTTGACGGAGAAGTCCGACCCGTAAAAGGTCACCACGTGGATGGGCGATCTCACGCCAAAGGAAGCTCCGCTGATCGGATAGCTGTAGAGCCCGGCCACGGCGTTCGCGGGAGTCGTCGCCGCCACGCCGGTCACGGCAAAGGCGACACCGAGCGCGAGGAAAATGGCGATGCCCGCGCTACGCAGAGCGCGACCACGAGGAGAGCGTGTCGTTCGACGACGTAACGCGGTGGGGCGCGAACCGTTTCGGGGGATCACGGACCCACCCTACGGCGCTAGGGCAGCGTAAAGACCTCGGGCCCGTTCTCGGTGACCGCAATGGTGTGTTCAAAGTGCGCGGAGAGTTCTCCGTCCTCGGTCATCACACTCCAGTCGTCATCCAACGTGTAGGTGCGGTAGGTACCCACGTTCACCATGGGCTCGACGGCGTACACCATGCCCGCCTTTAACGTCGGCCCCGGTGTGCCGGGCCAGTAGTTGGTCACCTGGGGGCTCTCGTGCATCTCGGTGCCGATCGCGTGTCCCACGTACTCGCGCACGACCGAGAAGCCCGCCTCTTCCGCCACCTTCTGCACCGCGCGACCAACCTCGTTCAGTCGACCGCCCACCACTAGTTGGTCGATGCCCGCCCACAGCGACCGCTCGGTGACCTCGATGAGGCGCTTCGCCAGCGCACTCACCTCACCGACCGGGGCCGTGTAGGCGGCGTCGCCGTGGTATCCCTCGACGATGGCCCCGGCGTCCACGGAGATGATGTCGCCCTCGCGCAAGACGTAGTCCCCGGGAATGCCGTGAACGATCATGTCGTTGGGACTGGTGCAGATCACGGCCGGAAAGCCGTTGTAGTTCAAGAAGTTCGAGCGAGCGTTGCGCTTGGCCAGCACCTCGGCCGCCAGCTCGTCCAACTGGCGAGTCGTGACGCCCGGTCGGATCGCCGCGCGCGTGACCTCGTGCATCTCGGCCACCACCTTGCCGGCCTTACGCATCTTGGCCAGCTCTTCCTTCTTGCGAATCACGCCAGTCCTCGACCGTGCAGGAGTTCGTCAATGTCGGCGGACACTTTCTCGACCAGTTGATCGCCGTTGACCTTCACCAACAAGTCGCGCGACTCGTAGAACGACAGGAGCGGAAAGGTCTCGCGTTCGAAGGTCTCCAGGCGCGTGGCGATGGCCTCGGGCGTGTCGTCGTCTCGCTGGACCACGTCTCCCCCGCACTTCTCACACGTCCCCGAGATGGCCGAGGGGTCGCTGTCCTTGTAGACCGTCCCGCACTCCTGGCACACGCGGCGCGAGGAGAGGCGCTGGATCACCAGTGCGTTCGCCAGGTCGAGGTAGATACAGAGCTTGACGCCGCCCTCACCCAAGATGCGTTCGAGGGCCTGCGCCTGCGCGGTATTGCGCGGAAAGCCGTCGAGTACCGCGCCCTGGGCGGTGTCGGGGTCCTTGAAGCGATCCTCCACCAGCTTGTTCACCAGGTCGTCCGAGACGAGTTCGCCCGCGGCCAGCACCGACTTGACCTCGAGGCCGAGCGGCGAGCCGGCCTGGATGGCGGCGCGCAGAATATCCCCGGTGGAGATGTGCGCCAATCCGTAGCGCGAACACAGCAGTTCGCTCTGAGTGCCCTTACCGGCGCCCTGTTTACCCAGGACGACAAGAATGAGTTGGCCCGTCATGGCTATCGCTTCAAGAAGCCTTCGTAGTTGCGCATCATGAGTTGAGAGTCAATCTGGCGCATGGTCTCTAGGGACACGCCCACCGCGATCAGCAGGGTCGTGCCGTAGTACGGGAAGCGGTTAATGCTCCAGAGGGCCATCAAGACACTCGGGGTCACGGCCACCGAGGCGAGGAAGACGGCGCCCACCACGGTGAGGCGTGAGAGCATGCGCGAGAAGTACTTCTCGGTGGGCATACCCGGGCGAATACCCGGCACGAAGCCCCCTTGCTGGCGGAGCATCTCGGCTTGCTGGTGAGGATCGAAGGCGATGTAGACGTAAAAGAACGTGAAGGCCAGGATCAAGATGAAGTCCGAGGCGATGTAGAAGAAGTTGGTCGGCGTGAGCGAGTTACGCACGAAGTTCTGAAAACTGGCCCAGGGAACGATGTTGGACATCAACACCGGGATGTAGAGGACCGAGGAGGCGAAGATGATGGGGATAACACCCGACTGGTTCACCTTGAGGGGAATGTAGGTCGAGTTTCCGCCCATCTCCTTTCGACCGACCACTCGGCGAGCGAACGTGACGGGGATGCGGCGCTGGCCGTTGTCCATGAAGACGATGAGCACCAGCAGCGCCAGCGAGACGATCAAGATCACGTAGAACTTGTAGGGTCCGCCCTCTTCCCAGACCGCTTTGCCGCCCGAGGGAAGCCCGGCCACCACGTTGGCGAAGATAAGAAGGGACATGCCCTGGCCGATGCCGCGTTGGGTGATGAGCTCGGCGAGCCACATCACGAAGGCCGTGCCGGCCGTCAGGATGAGGACCATGAAGAGGGCCAGCCAGACGGTGAACTTGGGGATCAGGTTGATGGTGAAGCCGAGCAGCGCCTGGTCGTGGCCGTGGAAGGCGTAGATGAGTCCGGTCGACTGCAACAGAGCCAGCCCGATGGTGAGGTACCGCGTGGTCTGGGTGATCTTCTTTTGACCGACGGCCCCCTGGTCACGCCACTCGCCGAGCTTGGGAATGACGCCCGTGAGCAGCTGGATGACGATGGAGCTCGTGATGTAGGGCATGACCCCGAGGCCAAAGACCGCGAGTCGAGTCAGCGCCCCACCCGAGAAGAGGTTCAAGAAGCCGAGGACGCCGCTCGCCCCCGCCTGGTGTTGCAGGGACTGGACCTTCGCCCAGCTCACGCCCGGAATGGGCAGGTTGGCGCCTAGCTGGTAGAGGCAGATGATGCCGACCGTGAAGAGAACCTTGTTACGAAGGTCCGGAACACGGAAGATATTCGCCAGGCGCTGGAACACTGTTCGACCCTAACGGTTCTGGTGTTGGTTACCCGACGCCGGCGGACGAACCGAGAAGGGAAGGTCAAGGACGGTCACGCTGCCACCGGCCCCTTCGATCGCGGCCTTGGCCGAGGCGGAGAATCCGTGGGCCGACACGTTGAGCGCACCCTTGATCTCACCGCGACCGAGCACCTTGATGAGGTCCTTCTTGCGCGCGAGTCCTCGACCCACGAGCACGTCGGGGTTGATCTCGGCGACCCCGAGCGCCACCAGGGCGTCGAGGTTGACCGGCGTGTACTCCACGCGGAAGGGGTTGGTGAATCCCTTTAACTTCGGGATGCGCTGGAGGAGCGGCAACTGACCACCCTCGAAGCCGGGTCGAATCTGGCGACGAGCCTTTTGACCCTTGGTGCCGCGTCCGGCCGTCTTGCCGCCCTTGCCCGCGATACCGCGACCGACAATCTTCTTGCGGTGGGTGGAGCCTTCGGGTGACTTGAGGTCGTGCAACTTCATGTCTAGACCTCTTCCACTTTGATCAGGTGCGGCACTCGAGCGATCATCCCGTGGATCTCGGGACGGTCCGGCAACACGTTGGACTGGCCGATGCCCCTCAGTCCGAGCGCGCGCAATGTTCCGCGGTGCTTGGGCTTGGTGGCGATCGACGAACGAATCTGCGTTACTTTCAACGACATTACTAACCCTCCGTCACTTTAAAGAGGTCGCCCTCGCGCTGACGCTCGCGATACGCGCGCAGCGTCCCCGACGGCATGACCTCGTCGGCCGACTTGTCACGCGAGGCGGCGATCTCTTCGGGACGGCGCAGCTGCTTGAGGCCTTCGATGGTGGCGTGGGCCACGTTGATGCCGTTGGAGGAACCCAGCGACTTCGCGATGACGTCCTTCACGCCGGCCATCTCCAGAATCGCGCGCGCGGCGCCCCCGGCGATCACGCCGGTTCCGGGCGCGGCCGGCTTCATGAGAACGCGACCCGCCCCGGCGCTGCCAATCACCGGGTAGACGATGGTCGAGCCCGCGAGGGGCACGTCGAAGAGGTTCTTGCGAGCCTCTTCGATCCCCTTTTGCACGGCCAGCCCGGCTTCTTTCGCCTTGCCGTAGCCCAGGCCCACCTTGCCCTTGCCGTCCCCGATCACCATGAGGGCGGTGAAGGAGAACCGACGTCCACCCTTGACGACCTTGGACACGCGGTTCACCTTGATGGTGCGCTCTTCGTACTGCTCTAGGTCACTCATTTAGAACTCCAGTCCACCGGCGCGAAGGGCGTCGGCGAACGCCGCCACTCGGCCGTGGTAGTCGAAGCCACCGCGGTCAAAGACCACCGTGGCGATATTGGCTTCCTTCGCGCGGCTGGCCAGCAGCTGCGCGACGACCTTGGCGCCCTCAATGTTGCCGCCGGTGGCGTCTTTCAGCACGCCCTCGACCGAGGACGCGGCGGCCAGTGTGCGCCCGTTCACGTCGTCGATGATCTGGGCGGAGATGTGCTTGTTCGTCCGGCTCACCGCGACGCGCGGGCGCTCGGGTGTGCCCGAGAGGACCTTGCGGAGGCGACGGTGACGACGCTGACGAAGTTCACGAGTAGTGCGTGCCATTACTTTGCGGCCTTTCCTGCCTTGCGCGCCACTCGCTCACCGAGGTAGCGCACGCCCTTGCCCTTGTAGGGCTCGGGCTTACGAAGTTTGCGGATGTTGGCGGCCACTTGACCGACGATCTCTTTGTCCGGTCCCTTGATGATGACGCGCGTGGGGGTCGGGACCTCGAAGGTCACCCCCTCGGGGGCGGTGAACTTGACGGGGTGGCTGAAGCCGAGCGCGAGGTCGATGGCGCCCGGACCCGCGGCCGTGGCGCGATAGCCCACCCCGATGATCTCCAGCTCCTTCGACCAGCCGTCGGTCACGCCAACCACCATGTTGGAGACCAGCGTGCGCGTGAGGCCGTGCAACGCCTTTTGGGACGTCTCTTCGCTCGCGCGATCGAGAACCAGCGTGTCACCCTCCTGGGCGAGGGTGATGCCACCGGGGATGTTGCGGGTCATGGTGGCGTTCGGACCCTTGACGGTCACGACGTCACCGGCCACGCTCACCGTGACGTTGGCCGGCACGGTGATGGGAGTGCGTCCAATACGCGACATTAGAGAACCTCCACGGGCGCGAGGCGGCTACCACACATAGCAGAGCACCTCGCCACCCAACTTGGCCTTGCGGGCTTCGCGGTCGGTCATGAGCCCGTGACTCGTCGAGACGACGGCCACGCCGACCCCCCCGAGAACCTTGGGCATCTGGTCGGACTTCTTGTAGATGCGCAACCCCGGCTTGGAGACGCGCTTGATGCCGATGATGGTCTTCTTGCGGTCCTCTGAGTACTTGAGGTTGATCTCGAGTTGCGCGCCGGGCTTGTCGTCCAGCTTCGTGACGGTGTAGCCCGCGATGAAGCCTTCCTTCTGCAGCACCTTGGCCAAGCTCTCCTTCAACTTCGAAGAGGGCATCTTGACGCTGTCAAACATCGCGGAGTTCGCGTTGCGGATGCGGGTGAGCATGTCGGCAATCGGGTCAGTCATGGTCATGTCTGTCCTCCTACCAACTTGCCTTCGTGACGCCGGGAATCTCACCGGCGTGAACCATCATGCGCAAGCAGATTCGGCACAGGCCGAACTTGCGGTACACCGAGCGCGGACGTCCACAGCGCTCACAGCGCGTGTAGGCCCGCGTGGAAAACTTCGGGGTCTGCTTTTGCTTGATTCGAAGAGCTTTTTTCGCCATGCTTATCGAGTCTCCTGTCTAAAGGGGAAGCCGTAGGCGCGCAGGAACGCGCGACCCTGCTCGTCGGTCGCGGCCGAGGTGACAATGGTGATGTCGAATCCTCGAGGCGCGTCGATCTTGTCGTAGTCGATCTCGGGAAAGATCAACTGGTCATTCACACCAAAGGTGTAGTTGCCGTGTCCGTCAAAGGACTTCGGGGACAGCCCTCGAAAGTCACGGATACGCGGGATCGCCAGGCTCAGCAGTCGATCGAAGAACTCCCAGGCGCGGTCCCCGCGCAGGGTGACCTTCACGCCGATGGGCTGCTCTTCGCGCAGCTTGAAGCTCGCGATCGACTTCTTCGCTCGCGTGACGATGGGCTTTTGGCCGGTGATCAACTCGAGGTCGCGCTGGGCGCCTTCGAGCAGGCTGGCCTGCTGCGTGGCCCGACCGACGCCGGAGTTGAGCACGATCTTCTCCAGGCGCGGCACCTGCATGATGTTGGCCAGTCCCAGCTCTTCTTTGAGCGCGGCACGGATCTCTTCGTCGAAGCGAACCTTGAGGCGTGGTCGAGTGGCCGTGCTCATAGGACCTCCCCGCACTTACGACAGACGCGAATCTTCTTGCCCTCGACGACGTCGGAGCCGATGCGCGCCGGGCCCTTGTGCTTGGGGCACCAGACCGCGACGTTGGAGGCCGACAGCGGCATCAACTTGTCGATGATGCCCGCCTGCATGGTGGCGCCGCGCTGTTTGGTGGCGCGCTTGGCCACGTTCAGGTTGTCGAGGATCACCTTGTTCGCGACCGGCAACGCCTCTTCGACGTGGGCCCGCTCGCCGCGATACTTACCCGAGAGGACGATCACGTCGTCACCCTTATGAATTTTCATTACAACACCTCCGGTGCGAGCGAGACGATTCGCATGAACTTCTTGTCGCGCAGCTCCCGGCCCACCGGGCCGAAGATGCGCGTACCGCGAGGCTGCAGCTGATCGTTGATCAGCACCGCGGCGTTTTCGTCGAACTTGATGTAGGACCCGTCGGGACGGCGCTTCTCCTTGGCGGTGCGCACGACGACGCAGCGAACCACGTCACCCTTCTTCACCGCGGCCCCGGGTATGGCGTCCTTCACGGTGGCGATAAAGACGTCACCGATCGAGGCGTAGCGCCGACGCGATCCCCCGAGCACCCGGATGCAGAGAACTTCCTTCGCCCCCGAGTTGTCGGCGACCTTGAGTCGACTTTCTTGCTGAATCATCGGGCACGCTCCACAACTTCGGTCAGGCGCCAGCGCTTCAACTTCGACAGCGGTCGGGTCTCTTGGACCCGCACCTTGTCGCCGACCTTCGCCTCGTTCTTCTCGTCGTGCACGTAGAGCTTCTTGGTGCGCTGGACGGTCTTGCCGTAGCGGGCGTGGCTGACGCGCTCGTTCACCGCGACCACCAGGGTCGAGTTCATCTTGTCCGAGACGACAATGCCCTCGCGGACCTTGCGGGGGTTGGCGCGCGTTTCGTTCTGCGTAGCGTCACTCATGAGTGGGCACCTTCTTCTAGGGCTTCGGCCGCGGCGATCTCACGTTCGCGCAGGAACGTGGAGAGACGCGCGATGTCTTTCTTCACGGCGCCGATGCGCGCCGAGTTGTCGAGCTGGCCGGTGGCCAACTGAAAGCGCAGGTTGAACAGTTCGCGTCGGGCTTCGCCCAGGCGTCCGAGCAGTTCACTGTCGCCCAAGCGTCGCATCTCGACGCGGTTGGCTGAGGTCTTTGCCATTAGATCGTTACCTCCGGGGTGCCGTGCGTCCCGGGACGCACGACGAACTTGGCCTTGATCGGCAGCTTTTGAATGGCGCGCTCCATGGCGGCGCGCGCCAAGGTCTCGTCCACGCCACCGAGCTCGAAGAGCATGCGACCGGGCTTCACCACGGCGACCCAGAACTCCGGGTTGCCCTTGCCCGAGCCCATACGGGTCTCGGCCGGCTTCTGCGTGACGGGCTTGTCCGGGAAGACGCGGATCCACACCTTGCCGCCACGCTTCACGTGACGGGTCATGGCGATACGGGCGGCCTCGATCTGGCGGGCGGTGACCCAGCCCGACTCGAGGGCCTGGATGCCGAAGTCACCAAAGTTAAGGTCAACGCCGCCCTTGGCCATGCCGGCGCGACGGCCGCGCATCTGCTTGCGGTGCTTGACTTTGCGGGGCATCAACATGACTACTCGGCGTCCTTTCGAAAGTGCGGCGCGTCGGAGTGTTCCGACGCGGTGCGACGCTCGATCTCTTCTTCCACGCTGAGCTGGGCCTCGACCTCGGGATTGGAGGCGAGCAAGTCCGCCACGACCGGGTCGGCGACCTGACCGTCGATCAGGGCGTCGGCGTTCTCCAACACGGCCTCGGCCTCGAGGGCGACCTCGGTGGTGGGCTCGGCGTCGACGCGTCGACGACCGCCCCCGGCTCGTACGACACCCTTGGGACCGGAGGGCGTGGCCCCGACGGGCACCGCGTCGCCGGCCGCCATGGCGGCCTCGCGAACGATCTTCTCGTCGTTGGTCAACTGGTAGGGCAAGATGTCGCCCTTGTAGATCCACACCTTGACGCCGATGCGCCCGGTGGAGGTCCGGGCCTCACGAAAGCCGTAGTCGATGTCCGCGCGCAGGGTGTGCAGCGGCACGCGACCTTCGCGGTAGGACTCGCGGCGCGACATTTCCGCGCCGCCGAGGCGACCCGAGGCCTGAATCTTCACGCCCATGGCGCCCGCCTTCTGCACGGTCTGGATGCCGCGCTTCATGGCGCGGCGAAAGGCCACGCGACGAAGCAGCTGGTCACAGATGCCTTGGGCGATGAGGGCCGCGTCGAGTTCGGGCTGCTTGATCTCTTGGATGTTCAAGGAGATCTTGTTCTTCTGACCGGTGATCTTCTCCAGGTCCTTCTTCAAACGCTCGGCCTCGGCCCCGCGGCGTCCGATGACGATGCCCGGGCGGGCCGTGTGGATGTCGACGCGGATGCGGTCGGAGTTGCGCTCGATCTCGATACGACTGACCGCGGCGCTCTCGAGCTGCTTGGTCAGGTAGTCGCGAATCTTCCAGTCCTCGATGACGAGGTCCTTGTAGCCGCGCTCCTTGAACCAGCGTGACTTCCAGTCCGTCGTGATGCCGAGACGGAAACCGTAGGGGTTTACCTTCTGACCCATTAGTTGGTCTCCTCCGTGGTGTCCTCAGACACCGAGTCGTCTTCTACGGCGAAGTCGCTCGCCGCGTCTTCGTCGTCGGCCGCGATGGCCGCTTCCAGGCCCGGGGCCTCGGCTTCGACGTCCGCCTCCACGACGGTGTCCGCCAGGACGTCGTCCGGGGTGACGTCATCGGCGCTCAGCGTGTTCTCGGCCTCGAGGGCCTGGGCGGCTTCCAGTTCGGCCTGTGCTTCGTGAGCCGCTTCGCGCTTGTTGACGCTGGCGGTCTGGTCGGCGCGGCGACGCGAGGAGGCCACGCGGCGCGAGCGGCTGGCCTGGGCCTGGGCGCTGCGTGACGCGCGCATGAGTTCCAGGCGCTCGTCGTCCATGCGCGACACGATGACCGTAATGTGCGTCGAGCGCTTGAAGATCTTGCCGGCGCGACCACGGGCGCGGGGGCTGAAGCGCTTCATGGTGATGCCCTCGTCGGCGTAGGCGGCAGAGACGTAGAGCTCTTCGGCGAGCAGACCGTCGTTGTTGACCGCGTTGGCCACGGCCGAGGCCAAGACTTTGCCGATCACGTCGGCCGCTTCGCGGGTCGTGCCCGCCAGGATCTCTCGGGCCGTGTTGACGTCTTCGCCGCGAACGATGTTGAGCACGACGCGAGCCTTGCTGGCCGACATCTGGTAGCCGCGCAGGGTGGCGCGGGTTCCGATCCGTTCGTTGGTCTTGGAGGCGGTCATTAGCGACGACCCGTCTTCTCTTGTCCCGCGTGGAACTTAAAGGTGCGCGTGGGGGCAAACTCGCCGAGCTTGTGGCCCACCATCGACTCGTTCACGAAGACCGGCACGTGACGTCGACCGTCGTGCACCGCGAAGGTGTGACCGACCATGTCGGGGATGACCGTCGAACGACGGCTCCAGGTCTTGATGACCTTCTTCTCGTTGGCCGCGTTCATGGCGTCCACCTTCTTCAAAAGGTGGGTGTCGATGAAGGGACCCTTCTTTAGGCTGCGTGACATTGTCTACCTACCTCCGTGCGCCGCGTCCACGGCGACGTCGAATAATGAGCGCGTCTGATGTCTTTGGCAGACGCGTACGACCTTCGGGCTGACCCCACGGCGAGACGGGGTGGCGACCACCGGACGTCTTGCCCTCGCCACCACCGAGTGGGTGGTCGACCGGGTTCATCGCGACACCGCGGGTCTGGGGGCGAACACCCTTCCAGCGGTTGCGACCGGCCTTACCGATCTTGATCAGTTCGTGCTCGGAGTTGCCCACGATGCCGAGCGTCGCGCGGCAGTCGATCGGCACCCGGCGCATCTCCGTGGAGGGCAGACGCAGCGTGGCGAAACCGCCGTCTTTCGCGACGAGCTGCACGCTCATGCCGGCCGAGCGGGCCATCTTGCCGCCGCCACCGGGACGAAGTTCCACGTTGTGCACGGTCGAGCCGGTCGGGATGAAGCGCATGGGCAGCGAGTTGCCGGTGCGGATGTCGGCCTTGGCGCCGGACTCGACGTAGTCCCCGACCTTGAGACCGTTGGGCGCGAGGATGTAGCGCTTCTCCCCGTCGGCGTAGTGCAGGAGTGCGATGCGACACGTGCGGTTGGGGTCGTACTCAATGGTCGCGACCTTCGCGGGAATGGCGTCCTTGTTGCGCTTGAAGTCGATGACGCGGTACTGCTGCTTGTGGCCACCACCGCGGTGGCGCGAGGTCTTGCGGCCGTAGCTGTTGCGTCCGCCGGACTTGGGCTTGGGCTCCAGCAGCGACTTCTCGGGCGTCGAGGTCGTGAGCTCGGCGAAGTCCGAGACCGTCTGGAACCGACGGCCGGGACTGGTGGGTTTGCGGTGACGTAGGGCCATGGCAGTCCTTAGTTCTCGAAGAGGTTGATCGTGTCGCCTTGTTTCAAGGTGACGATGGCGCGCTTGGTGTTGGGCTTGGTCCCGCGCACGCCGGTGCGGCGGTTGCGGGTGTTCTTGCCCTTGCGGTTCAGCGTGTTGACGTTGGTGACCTTGACGTTAAAGGCCTGCTCGACGGCGTTGCGTACGTCGATCTTGGTGGCGCGAGGATCGACCACGAAGACGTAGGTGCCGACCTCCATCGAGGCGTAGGTCTTCTCCGAGACCACCGGGCGGATCAGAATGTTCATCGCGTCGCGCATTAGAGCGTCTCCTTCGCGGTCGGCAACGTGGCGTCGGTGAAGAGCAGCCAGTCACAGTCGAGGACGTCGTAGGCGTTGAGCTCGCCGGCGTCGATGGTCTTCACGTTCATGAGATTGCGGAACGAGCGAAAGGCGTTCTCGTCGTCGCGTCCCAGCACCACGAGGATCTTGCCCTCGAGGCCGAGCGTCTCGAGCAACGAGAGGGCGCCCTTGGTCTTGGGGGTGGTCCAGGCGTCGAAGCTGTCGAGAAGAGCGACCCGTTCCATCTCGGCGCGGTCCGACAGGGCCGAGTAGAGGGCCAGGCGAATCATCTTCTTCGGCGTCTTCTGCTCGTAGCGACGAGGCTTGGGGCCGAGTGCGATGCCACCGCCCGGGTAGTGCGGGGCGCGGATCGTGCCTTGGCGCGCGCCGCCGGTGCCCTTCTGGTTAAAGGGCTTCTTGCCTCCACCGCGCACCTCTTTGCGGGTCTTGGTGGACTGGGTCCCCGAGCGCTTGGCGGCGAGCTGGGCCTTGACGACCTGGTGCATCACGGCCATGTTGGGGGTGACGCCAAAGATGGAGGGCTCGAGCTTGACCTTGCCGAGCGCCGCTCCGGCGACGGACTTGCGCTCGACGGAGTGCTCCTTGAGAGCGGGGCGGTCCTTCTTGATCGGACCACGGAGGGTAAAGACGTCGCTCATCGGCTACCTCCGGCCTTCATGGGGTTCTTCACGCTGGTGCGCAGCACCACGACGCCGCCGCGCGGGCCGGGAACGGCGCCCTTGACGAGAAGCAGGTGGCGCTCGACGTCGACGCCGATGACCTCGAGGTTGGTGGTCGTGACCTGCTGGCCCCCCATGCGACCGGCCATCTTCGTGCCCTTAAAGACCCGACCGGGGGTGGCGCAAGCCCCGATGGAACCGGGGGCGCGGTGGTGCTTGTGGTTACCGTGGGCGGCCCCTTGACCGGAGAAGTTGTGGCGCTTCATGCCACCGGCGAAGCCCTTGCCCTTGGACACGGCGGTGGCGTCGATCATCTCGCCCTTTTCGAAGGAGTCGGCCAGGATCTCCTGGCCCACGCTGTAGCCGGTGACGTCATCGAGGCGAAGCTCCACCAGTTTCTTGCCCGGGGTGACGCCGGCCTTTTCGTAGTGGCCGAGTTCGGGCTTGGTCAGGGTCGAGGTGCGCCGCGTGCCCCAGGTGACCTGAAGGGCGGAGTAGCCCTCTTTTTCGGGCGTCTTCACTTGTACGACGCGAGCTGGGCTGACGCGAACGACCGTGACCGGAATCGCCCGGTTCTGGTCGTCCCAGACTTGGGTCATGCCCACCTTCTCGCCGACGATCGCTTTGGTCGCCACGTTGTCCTCTTCCTCTTTGTTTCTCTACGTCGACCAGGGCCGACATACAGACGCTCCGCCGGGCCACAAAACCCGAACGGAGCGCTCGACTGGTTCGGTTCAGCGTCCCGCGAACGGCAACTGAACACATCTGTTGTTCGCCCGATCTCTCAAAAAACCGGGCTATTCACCCTACACCACCGGGCCCCGCGCACGCAAAGCGCACGGGGCCCGGCAGTGGGGTTAGTTCTGGCGAATCTTGATCTCGATGTCGACGCCGGCCGGCAGGTCGAGACGCTGCAGCGAGTCGACCGTCTTGGCGGTGTGGTCCACGATGTCGAGTAGACGCTTGTGCACGCGCATCTCAAAGTGCTCGCGACTGTCCTTGTGCTTGTGCGGACCACGAACCACCGTGTAACGGTGCTTCTCGGTCGGCAGCGGCACGGGACCCTGCACGCGGGCGTTGGTGCGCTCGACGGTCTGGACGATCTTCGCCGTGGACTGGTCCAAGACGCCGTGGTCGAAGGCCTTCAATCGGATTCGAATCATCTGCTTGTCGGCCATGACCAGACCTACTTCAGGATCTTCGTGACGCGGCCGGAACCCACGGTACGGCCACCTTCGCGAATGGAGAAGGTGAGGCCCTCTTCCATGGCGATGGGCTTACCCAGGGTGACGGTCATGTCGGTGTTGTCGCCGGGCATCACCATCTCGGTGCCCGAGGGCAACTCGATGGTGCCGGTCACGTCGGTCGTGCGGAAGTAGAACTGGGGACGGTAGTTCGCAAAGAACGGCTTGTGACGGCCGCCCTCTTCCTTGGTCAAGACGTAGACCGCGGCCTCGAAGTTGGTGTGGGGCGTGATGGTGCCGGGCTTGCAGAGCACCTGGCCCCGCTCGACGTCTTCCTTCTTCGTACCGCGCAGGAGGGCGCCCAGGTTGTCACCGGCGCGACCCTCATCGAGGAGCTTGCGGAACATCTCGATACCGGTCACGACGGTCTTGGTCGTCGGACGAAGTCCCACGATCTCGACTTCGTCGCCGACCTTCACGATGCCCTGCTCGACCTTGCCGGTCACGACGGTGCCACGTCCGGTGATGGACATGACGTCCTCAATGGACATCAAGAACGGCTTGTCGGTGGCGCGAGTCGGCTCGGGAATCCACGTGTCGACGGCCTCCATGAGCTCCATGACCTTGTCGCCCCAGTCCTTGTCGCCCTCGAGGGCCTTCAAGGCGGAGACGCGCACGATCGGGGTGTCGTCGCCCGGGAAGTCGTAGCTCGTCAAGAGCTCGCGAACCTCCATCTCGACGAGCTCCAAGAGCTCCTCGTCGTCGACCATGTCGGACTTGTTGAGGGCCACGACGATGTAGGGCACGCCGACCTGACGAGCGAGCAGCACGTGCTCACGGGTCTGGGGCATGGGACCGTCGGTCGCCGAGACCACGAGGATCGCGCCGTCCACCTGGGCGGCGCCGGTGATCATGTTCTTCACGTAGTCGGCGTGGCCGGGCATGTCGACGTGGGCGTAGTGGCGGTTAGCCGTCTCGTATTCCACGTGAGCAATCGAAATGGTGATGCCGCGCTGGCGCTCTTCGGGCGCCTTGTCGATCTGGTCGAAGGGCGTAAAGGCGGAACCGCCGACGCGCTCGGATAGGACCTTAGTAATCGCGGCGGTCAGTGTGGTCTTACCGTGGTCGATGTGGCCCATGGTGCCAATGTTGACGTGCGGCTTAGTGCGCTCGAACTTCTGCTTTGCCATTGTCGGGGACTAGCTTTCTCTCTCGTGACCTTTTCACTATGAATCGGTCGGTTTTTCGGCCCTCCCCGACTACGGTTTGGACCTTTTTCGCTGGTTTCCCAGCTTCCTTACGCGCCGGTGGCCTTGGCGACGATCTCCTTAGCGATCGCGTCAGGTACTTCCGCGTACGAACTGAACTGCATGGTGTACGTCGCTCGCCCCTGAGTGCGAGAACGCAGGTCAGTAGCGTAGCCGAACATGTCAGCCAGCGGCACAAGGGCCTTAATTACTTGGTTGCTGCCGACCGCCTCCATGCCCTCGACGCGACCGCGTCGCGACGACAGGTCGCCAATGACGTCGCCCATGTAGTCCTCGGGCGTCACCACTTCGACACTCATGATGGGCTCTAGCAGCACCGGGCTCGCCAGGCGCGTGGCCTTTTTGACGGCGATGGAGCCGGCGATCTTAAAGGCCATCTCCGAGGAGTCGACGTCGTGGTAGCTACCGAAGGTGAGGCGCACGCGCAGGTCAACCATGGGATACCCCGCCAGCACCCCCGAGGTCAGCGCCTCGGTGATGCCCTGGTTGACCGGGCCGATGTACTCCTTGGGGATCACGCCGCCGGAGATCTCGTCGAGGAACTCATAGCCCCCGCCGGGACCCGTGGGCTCCACGGTGATGACCACGTGGCCGTACTGACCCTTACCACCGGTCTGGCGCACGTACTTCTCTTCGACCTTTTCGACCTTCTTGCGGATCGTTTCGCGATACGCCACCTGGGGCTTGCCGACGTTGGCGTCCACCGAGAACTCGCGCAGCATGCGGTCCACCAGCACCTCGAGGTGCAGCTCGCCCATCCCCGAGATAACGGTTTGGCCGGTCTCTTGGTCGGTGCGCACGCGGAACGTCGGGTCTTCTTCGGAGAGCGCGTAGAGCGCCTTGCCCAACTTCTCCTGGTCGGCCTTGGTTTTTGGCTCCACGGCGACGTGGATGACGGGCTCGGGGAAGGTCAGCGTCTCGAGCTGGATCGGCTGGCCGGGGTCGGACAGGGTGTCGCCCGTGGTGACCTGCTTAAGACCCACGGCCGCCACGATGTCGCCGGTGCGGATGGTGTCGAGGTCCTCGCGGTTGTTCGCGTGCATCAACAAGAGTCGCCCGAGGCGCTCGCGCTTGGAACCCTTGGTCGTGTTGATGACGGTGTCGCCCTTCTCGAGGGTGCCCGAGTAGACGCGCAGGTAGGTGAGCTTGCCGACGAAGGGGTCGGTCATGATCTTGAAGGCGAGCGCGGAGAAGGGCTCGGAGTCGTCGGGCTTGCGCTCGATCTCTTCTTCCTTGCCCGGCTTGGTGCCCTGGGTGGGCGGCAGGTCCACCGGGGACGGCAGGAAGTCCACCACGGCGTCGAGCATGGGCTGAACACCCTTGTTCTTGAAGGCCGAGCCGTTCAAGATCGGAACGCAGTGGTTCTCCAGGGTCCCCCGGCGCAGCGCCCGACGGATGTCCTTGGAGGAAATGTCCTCGTCGCCCAGGACTTTTTCCATCAGGTCGTCGTCAAAGGTCGTGAGAACGTCGAGCAACTTCGTGCGGTACTCGTCGGCCAGATCCTTGAGGTCCTCGGGGATGTCCACGATGTCGAGCTGCTCGCCCAGGTCGTCGTGGTAGAGGGTCGCCTTCATGGTGGTCAGGTCCACGATGCCGCGATAGTTGCCCTCGGCACCGACGGGCAGCTGAATGACGGCCGGTACGCAGTCCAGGCGGTCGCGAATCATGTCGACGCAGCGAAAGAAGTCGGCGCCGAGACGGTCCATCTTGTTGACGAAGCAGATGCGCGGCACGTGGTACTTGTTGGCCTGGCGCCAGACGGTCTCGGTCTGGGGCTCGACCCCGGCGACGGCGTCAAAGACCGCGACGGCGCCGTCCAGCACGCGCAGCGAGCGCTCGACTTCTACGGTGAAGTCGACGTGGCCCGGCGTGTCGATGATGTTGATGCGGTTGCCGTCCCAGTAACAGGTGGTGGCGGCGGAGGTGATGGTGATGCCCCGCTCTTGCTCCTGGGCCATCCAGTCCATGGTGGCGCCGCCGTCGTGGACCTCACCGATTTTGTAGTTCTTGCCGGTGTAGAACAAGATGCGCTCGGTGGTGGTGGTTTTGCCCGCGTCGATGTGGGCCATGATGCCAATGTTGCGAACTTTGTCGAGGGGGTACTCGCGTGCCGTCATTTCTTCTACAAACTCTCTTTAATTACCAGCGATAGTGGGCAAAGGCCTTGTTGGACTCGGCCATCTTGGCCATGTCCTCACGACGCTTCACCGCCGCGCCGACGCCGTTGCTGGCGTCAATAATCTCGTTGGCCAAACGGTCGGCCATCGTCTTTTCGCGGCGCTTTTTCGCGAAGTCGGTTAACCATCTTATCGCCAACGTCGTCGAACGACGCGGGCGAACCTCGACGGGCACCTGATAGGTGGTGCCACCGACGCGGCGCGAACGCACCTCGAGCTCGGGGCGGACGTTCTCCAGGGCGCGCTTCAAGGTGGCGACCGGGTCGGTGCCGGTCTTCTGCTCCACCTGCTCGAGCGCCGAGTAGACGATGCGCTCGGCGATGGTGCGCTTGCCGCGCTCCAAGATCTTGTTGGTCACCTGGGTGACCAGGACCGACTTGTAGATCGGGTCGACCGGGATCTCCCGGCGTACGGCGGGGCCCTTACGAGGCATTATTTCTCCCTCTTGGCGCCGTAGCGGCTACGGGCCTGCTTGCGGTCGCGCACCCCCGAGGTGTCGAGAGCTCCGCGAATGATCTTGTAACGAACACCGGGAAGGTCCTTCACACGCCCGCCACGCACGAGGACGATGGAGTGCTCTTGGAGGTT
>CAWKAT010000005.1:0-276304 GCA_963847725.1 uncultured Acidimicrobiaceae bacterium | reverse complement strand
GCAGAAGCATGTTGTGCGCACCGTTGGTGGAGGCGACCGCGTCGGCGAGGGCGAGTTGTCCCGCTTCATCGACGATCAACACGTCGACCGGGTGTTGACGCATCTCGGGTTTGGCGAACAGCCACGCCGTCCCGCCCACCAGATTGAACTCACCCGACTCGAGGTCATCCTTCCGCTGAGAATAGGTAGCGAACTCGAGTGGTGTGCCGTCTTTGGTGTCCTTCCACCTCAGGGCGCGAAGACGATCGAGGTCACCCGCGTCCTCGAAGACCTTGTAGGTGGCGCTCATCAGATTGTCGATCGCGGGGTGACTCATCGCCACGACACCCACGCGCTTGCCCGAGGTAATGAGGTGATGAATCACGTGCGAACCGCTGTAGGTCTTGCCGGTCCCCGGTGGACCCTGAAAGGCCACGAAACTCTCGTCGAGATCGTCGACCCACTGGTAGATCGACGCGAGCTCGTCGCGAAAAACACCGTCGACCGGCCCGTGCCCCTCGAGAAAACGCGGGGGCTCCCCCGCCAACAGCGCCATCGCGAGACGACTGGGCGCTCCATGTACCTCGGGCTCGAGAACCTGACGCGCGAGATCCTTGAGCACGGAGTCTTTGGGCTTGGGACGAAAACGGCGATCACGGGTGAGTACCGCGGGAATCCCGCCGTGCTCGACCTGCATCGAACCCCAGGGCAACGAGACCTCGCGGCGCTCGAAGTCGATGGCCGAGATGGATCCTCGGCCGTAGGGAACGCCGACGCCGGCAAAGAGCACCTCGTTTCCCTTCTCCAGCGACCGGTCCATCAGTTGCTCGGGCCAGGTCAAGACGATTCGCGGTACTCGCTCACGCCCGGTCGGCTCATCGATGCGCAGGAACTGCAAGTTTGTCAGGTAGTCAATGTTGTCGTAGAGCGCGGTGTAGTCCCCGTTGAGGGCGACGTACTTGGGCGTCACATCGGCCGAACGCTCGCGGCGCCAGTAGTTCAAGAGATCGCCCAAGAGGTACGCCGCACCACCCTCGGGGAAGAGGTGCAGGGCTTCGACGAGTTCGTCGGTGTCGAACTCGTACTCCTCTTCCGAAATCACGGGTTCTCGCCACGCCAAGCCAGCCGGCCGCTGGTTGACCAGCCAGTCCCGCAGCGCCCGCGTCGCCTCGACGTCGTCGCGGTTGTAGACCGCGATATTGCGAAGGGTTTGCTCGTCGTGGGTGTCCATCCACTCCTCGTACTCAACGACGGCCATCGCCCCGCCCTCAATCTCTCCACTGCGGCGAAACTCCACCAGGTGCTCGAGTTGTTTCAGGCTGTAGGACTCCGTGCCCACACGGACCGCGTTCTTCGCGATGGTGAAGAGGTCCACAAATAGTCCAGAGTCGACCAAGCTGGCGAAGAGGTTCTCATCCTCGGCGTCGCGCATCAGGCGTTCAATGGTCGAGCGCTCGGTGTGGTTGTAGTGGTACACGTGCATGTACGGGAACTCTTCACGCCGTTCAGCGAAGAACTCGACCAGCCCCTTGATCATTGATTGCTGATCGACGAGGCTGTGGGCCCACCGCTCGTCGTAGATCCACTCGCCGGCGTCATCTTGATAGAGAAGACCCGCGAGAAACATCAAGTCGTGTTGGGGAGTCCAGAACGGATCCCCTTCGAAATCGAAGAAGACGTCGCCGCGATCGGGGGCGGGAAGTTGCTCAAAGCCGTGACCGTAGACCGGATCTTCCGAGACCTCAATGAACTCAAAGGCCGGCGGGCCGGAGCGTTCGCGCGACGCCACCTGCAGGGCCGCTTGGCGCGTGAGCCGCTGACGCTTCTCTTCGCGCAAGTCCGCCACGGACTCGGTACGGGCGGCCAACTGGGCGATCGTGATAATCCCCGCGTCCTCGAGGATGTTTCGATCGCTCTCGCGGCTATTGGCGACGAAGGCGAGCGCGTCCTCACTGCGCCACTGGGATTGACAGTGCTCTTGGAACTCGCAGTACTCGCAGCTCTCGCACAGTCGCGGTCGCGTCGTCAGGTTGGTGGCGTCTTCATCGAGCAGGGACGCGAGTTGGCGGCGCAAGCGGCGCCAGTAGGGCAAGAACTCCTCGACGACTAGCGACTCCGTGCTTCCCGAACCCAGCCAGATGTGCATGCGACGCGGGGGGCTACCGGTCAAGGCAGCAATCGCCTCTGAGTAGAAGCACAGTTGCATGACGTGCCCCGGTTTCGCCTTGTTGCGCGTCAACTTCGCGTCCACCGGTTCGTAGCGGGCGTACCCGGGGGACTCTTCCACGCGTACGAGGAAGTCGGCGATGCCGCGCATCCCTTCGTGAACGAACGGCATCTGATAGATCACGTCGAACCCGGTGTCGAGCGAGCCGCTCACTCGGTCGACCCACTGAGCAAACGTCTCGCTCGCGTTACGGCCCGGAACTTCGTAGATGGTTTTGCCCATGGTCTCGTAGTCATCGAGGCAGCTCGACTCGTGGCGGTTGCCCTTGTCGATCAGCAGCTCGGCGAACTCGCCCAGCGGAGTGCGGCGCGGCGACAACAGCCCCGAGTCCACCTGATTTCGTAAGGACAAGTAGTGGCCACAACCCAGCCAGGCCGTGATCTTGGAGGGGGTTAGGAGGCGCTCAACCATGTTCCCTCACTGTACGGTTCTCGTTCGCTCAAAAGGGGCACTCACCAACCCTGACAACGCCGTGTGACACCGGGCGGCCGATCCCTCGAGCGCGCCGGGCTCGGACGGGACCACGACACGGGGCTGTGGGCCGCCGCGGTGATCTCCTCGCTCTTCGCCGCGGCGAAGGTCGACTCGGACCCGTCACTCCAAGCGGGCCTTCGCCTCGGCGATGGCGGATTTCAATCGGAGCGCCTGCTCCGCCCGGGCGCTGGGACCGGCCGCACCGGGCGAGGTGCGACGCCGCAGAGCCGCGCCGTGGTCGAAGAGCACCACGAAACGCTCGGTGCTAGGAGCGGAACTCACGAGATCGCGAAGCGACCGTCCCGTGGCAAGGGACTCAGCGACCAGCAGACCCACCCGCTCGTGGGCCTGGCGAAAGGGCACGCCCTCGCCCACCAGTTCTTCGGCGATGTCGATGGCCACCAATAACTCGTCATCCGCGGCGGCGGCCGCCACGTCGTCGTGAAACGTGAGCGAGCCGTAGGCACCGCTGAGCGCTCGCAGCACTAGAAGAATCTGGCGGAACGAGTCGAACAACGGCTCTTTGTCCTCTTGAAGATCGCGGTTGTACGACAGGGGCAGACCCTTTAGGACGACCAGGAGGGCGGTGAGATTGCCGATGAGTCGCCCGCTCTTGCCCCGGGCCAGCTCCGCCACGTCGCTGTTCTTCTTTTGGGGCAGCATCGACGACCCGGTCGTGAAGTCGTCGCCCAGGGAGGCAAAGTTGAACTCGGCCGAGGTCCACAGCACCAGCTCCTCGCCCATGCGCGAGAGGTGGACACCGAGCAGCGCCACGTCAAAGAGCGCCTCGGCGACAAAGTCGCGGTCACTCACCGCGTCCATCGAGTTGGCGAAGGCGCGGTCGAAACCCAAAAGGTCCGCCGTCAGCGCGGGGTCGATGTTGAGCGAGGTGCCGGCGATCGCCCCCGCGCCGAGCGGAGAGACGTTGAGTCGCTTGCCCGCGTCGGCGAGTCGATCGACGTCGCGCAGGAGGGCGAAGGCGTGGGCGTGCAGGTGGTGGCTCAAGAGCACCGGCTGGGCTCGCTGTAGGTGGGTGTAGCCCGGGAGATGAGCGTCGGGAGACACCGCGCCGAGTTTCTGGAGGACGTCGATAAGTTCCAGCGTGGCGAGCGCCACGTCACGCAGCGCGTCTCGGGTGAACAGGCGTAGCGTCGTGGCCACTTGGTCGTTACGACTGCGCGCGGTGTGCAGCTTCGCACCCACGTCGCCCGCGAGTTCCGTCGCGCGGCGTTCGATGGCCGTGTGGATGTCTTCGTCGCTCGCCGCGCGCTCGAAGGCGCCGCGGGCGAACTCGTCACGGATGGTGTCGAGTGTCGCGAGCAGCGTGTCGGCCTCCTCCGCGCTCAGCAGGCCGGCCGTCGCGAGGCCGTGAACGTGCGCCTTGCTGCCTTCAATATCGTGGGCGTACAGGACGTGGTCAAAGGAGTAGCTCTCAGAAAGATTCCAAAGGGTCTCGTCCATGGGCGACGTGAAGCGCCCGCTCCAGAGCGTCATGATCCAGGCGGGGTCGAGTTCTTCGCACCCTGGCGCTGGGCCCAGGTCTTGACGCCGAGGCCGTAGATTCGCACGAAGCCCTCGGAGTCAGCGTGGCGGAAGGTATCGGCGGCGTCGTAGGTGGCCAGTCCGTAGTCGTACAGGGCCTTCGGGCTGCGGCGCCCGAGTACGCGCAGCAGGCCGGGCGGGTCAAACCGCAGACGGACGTCCCCGGTCACGTGACGCTGGGTCTCCTCAATGAACGCGTCCAGCGCCTCCTTCAAGGGCGAGAACCACATCCCGTCGTAGATCAACTCGGCGTAGCGCGTCTCGAGTCGCGCCTTTTCGTGTCGCAGGTCGCGCTCGAGCACCATATCCTCGAGTTCCAGGTGGGCCGCGATCAAGGCCAGCGCCGCCGGACACTCATAGACCTCGCGGCTCTTGATGCCGACGCGCCGGTTCTCGACCATGTCGATGCGACCGAAGCCGGTTGAGCCGGCGCGAGCGTTCAGCGTGGCGATCAGATCGGCGAGTTCCATCGCCACTCCGTCGATCTCGGTCGGCCGACCGTGAGCAAAACTCACCGTCAGCTCCACCGGCTCGGTGGCCGTGATGCGGGTCAGCGTGTAGGGCTCGTCGGGCGCCTCGGCCCAGGGATCCTCGATGGCTCCGCACTCGATCGCCCGACCCCACAGGTTTTCGTCGATCGAGTAAATCTTTTCCCTCGTGGCCTTGATGGGGATGTCCCACTTCACGGCGAAGTCGACCGAGTCCGCCCGGGTCATGCCCCAGTTGCGCGCCGGCGCCAGTACTTCGAGATCGGGGGCGAGAGCGTGGGTGCCGACCTCGAAGCGCACCTGGTCGTTGCCTTTGCCGGTGCAGCCGTGCGCCACGGCCTGGGCGTTGAACTTTCTCGCCTGGGCCACCAGGTGACGCACGATCACGGGACGCGACAGGGCCGAGACCAGTGGGTACTTTCCCTCGTAGCGGGCGTTCGCGGTGATGGCCTTGGCGCAGAACTCCTCGGCCATCTCGGCGCGCGCGTCGACCACCACGAAGTCGAGCGCTCCCGCGGCGAAGGCGCGGGCCTTGATGTCATCAAAACTTTCGGAGCTGTCGACGTCCTGGCCCACGTCGACCAAGCAGCACACCACCTCGACCCCCCACTCTTGGATCATCCAGCGCACCGCCACCGAGGTGTCGAGTCCTCCGCTATAGGCGAGAACGACTCGCTTCGTCATGTCTTATCCCTTCACTTGACGTTCGATGAGATCACTGATGCCCGCCAACGTTCGAAACTCAAAGGCTAACTTTGCGCCCCCGTGGGCTTCGGCCGCGATGACCAGAATGGTGTCGTCGCCCGCCACCGAACCCAGCACGCCACTCAGCGCGCTACGGTCCAAGGCCGACGCCACGACGTGAGCGCATCCCGGCGGGGTCCGCACCACCACCAGATTGGCCGAACTCTCGACCGAGACCACCCACTCGCCCATCATGCGTCGAAGGTGATCGAGCGGGGCTGGAGCGAGCTTCGGTGACGCCGCGAGCACGATGCGGCGCGCGCCGTGTTCGTCGCGAACTTTGACCGTCCCCAGCTCTTGGAGGTCCCGCGTGACGGTCGCCTGGGTCGCGGCGATGCCCTCCTCACGCAGACGGGCCACAATCTGGGCGGCCGTCGATATCACGTCGTGATCGATCAGCTCGCTGATGCGATGTTGACGTTGGGTCTTGGTCATGCTTCTCCTTTTATCCAGCGAAGTACGCCCATCATCGACGAGCGCCGGTGATATACCTGGCGCCACACACGGGACCGTGCTCCGTCGAGTACTTCGTTTGTGATCTCCTCACCGCGGTGCGCGGGCAGACAGTGCATAACGATCGCCTGGGGCTTCGCCACAGCCATCAGGGCGTCGTTCACCTGAAAGGCCGCCAGGTCCACCCGGCGCTTCGCGGTCTCGTCCTCGAGGCCCATGGAGACCCAGGCGTCGGTGTAGACCACGTCGGCGTTCTTCACCGCGTCGCGCGCGTCGTCGGTCAGTCGCAGCGTCCCGGGACCGAGACTCCGTGAGGGATCCTCACTCGTGCCGGTCGCGAGCTGGTACCCCGCGGGCGCCCCCACCGTGACGTTCACGCCGAGTCGCCTCAGGGCCACCGCGAGTGATCGGGTCACGTTGGTGGCGTCGCCGACGTAGGCGACCTCGAGGCCGGCCAACTTGGTGACCTCGCCCTTCGCGAACTCTTCGGCGATCGTTAGCACGTCGGCGACGGCCTGGGTGGGGTGGGCCTCGTCGCTGAGCAGGTTAATGAGCGAGAGACGTTCGCCGGTCGCCTCCCGCATACGGGCGAACACCCCGTGGCGGCGCACCCGCAACGCGGCGATGGCGTACATCTCGGCGATCGTGCGCCCGACGTCTTCGGCCGATTCGCGGCTGTCGAGTCCGATCTCCTCGTCACTGAAGAAGGTGGCGTACCCCCCGAGCTCGTGGACCGCGCTCGAGCTCGAGGCGCGAGTGCGAAGGCTCGGCCGTTCGAACACCAACGCCACTCCCTGACCGCTCAGCGTGGTGTCATCAAAGGGGGACGTGGCCAGTGAGTAGATGGACGCGAGGTCGTCGAGAGAGAGGTCTTCGATGGTGATGAAGTGGCGGCTCACGCGAGCACCTCGGTCGATGGAATCGTTCCCGCGAGCGCGTCGCGCAGCGCGTGGGGGCGGGTGCCATTGGCGAGCACCACGCGGCGCGCACCCGCGTCCAACGCGTCGAGGGCGGCCGTCATCTTGGGTTTCATGCCCTCGCGCGCCGCTCCACTCTCTAACATCTCGCGCACGTCATCGGCCCCGACCCGCGCCAGAGCGCTCGACGCGTCGTCGGGGTCGCGGCGCAGCTGATCGACGTCACTTAAGAGAACGAGTACCTCGGCGTCGAGGGCCCCGGCCAGGGCCCCCGCGGCCGCGTCGGCGTTGCAGTTGAGCAGTCCACCGTCGTCGTCCATCGCTATCGGTGACACGACGGGGGTAAAGTCCCGGGCCCAGAGCGTCACGACAACGTCGGGGTCGACTTTGGGCGTCGCGGCGATACGACCCCACGGTGCGCCCACGGCCTGGGCCCGCAGCGTCGCGCCATCGACACCGCTCAGTCCCACGCAGCGCAGGCCGGACTGTCCGAGGGCCGCGACCAGGTGGGTGTTCACCTGAGCCAGCGCCATGGCCACGTAGTCCATGGTCGCCTCGTCGGTCACGCGAAGACCCTCCAAGAAACGGCTGGACCGACCCACGCTCTCCAGGAGTGCCGCGATCTGGGGTCCCCCACCGTGCACCAGGACGGCGTCGGATCGCAGTTGCGCTACGTCGCTCGCGAGCGCGACCAGCACCGGCGAGGTCGGCGCCAGCGAGTCGAGCGCGTGACCGCCGAGTTTGACCACGTAGCTCACGGGCTCACCCCGGCGAGCGGGAGCCCGAGGGTCTCGTCCCGACCGGTTGCCACGTTCCAGGCCTGAACGGCCTGGCCGGCGGCGCCCTTGCCCAGGTTGTCGAGAGAGCTAAGGGCGATCAACCATCCCGTGCGTTCGTCCACCCGGGCGCTGACGAAACAGAGATTGCTCCCGAGGGGGTCCTTCAAGGTCGGGGGCTCGTGGGTGACCACCACGAAGGGGTCGCGGGCGTACGTCTCTTCCAACAGCGACAGCGCGTCGTCGGTGGTGACGGCGGAGGTCACTCGGGCGTAGGCCGTCACCAGCATCCCGCGCGCCACCGGCACCAGGTGCGGCGTAAACAGAAGCGACGCGCCGAGTTCTTGCTGCATCTCGGGGGTGTGGCGGTGGGTAAGCAGCCCGTAGGCCTCCGCGTTAGCGGCCAGGCGAGAGAACTGCAGGCGTTCCGCCACGGCCCGCCCGGCCCCCGAGACCCCACTGAGGGCGTTGACGACAATGCCCTCGCGCTCGAGGAGATCGGCGTCGAGAAACGGTCCGAGGGCGAGGGCCGTCGCGGTGGGGTAACACCCGGGCACGGCGATGAGCCGGGCGCCCTTCAGTTGCTCGCGGTGGCGCTCCACCAGCCCGTAGACCGACTCCTCCAGGAGCTGAGGGGACGAGTGGTCCTGTCCGTACCAGGTCGAGTAGTCCTCGGGGTTCTTCAAGCGGTAGTCCGCCCCGAGGTCCACCACCTGGACGTCGCGTCGACGCAGTTCCGGGACAATTCCCTGGCTTTCGCCGTGCGGCAGGGCCAGAAAGACCACGTCCAGATCGGCCTCCAGGACGGCCGAGGTATCGCTCACCACGAGGTCCGGGTAGGCACCGGCGAGGGAGGGGACGTGCTCCCCCAGGCGGCGTCCGGTGCTCGAGGAGCCGCTCGCCACCAGCACTTTGAGATCGGGGTGGGCCGCGCAAAGACGCAGTAGCTCACTTCCGGCGTAGCCCGTCGCGCCGAGTATCCCAATTCGCATAGTGACATTTTATGCACATATGAGAACAAAAGTTCAAAAATTGTGAATCTGTATACACTCTTCGCGTGTCGAAGCGCGGGTGGATTCTCTTTTTGATGATGGCGGTGATCTGGGGACTCCCGTACCTCTTAATCCGCGTCGCCGTACGCCAAGTAGACCCGGGCCTGCTGGTGTGGCTGCGCACCGCCCCGGCGGCGCTCCTCCTCGCGCCGGTGGTGCTCTCCCAACACCAGTGGCCCACGCTCGTTCGCAACCTCAAGTGGATCGCGATCTTTGGCGTGGTCGAGTTCGGTGTGCCGTGGTTCTTGATGTCGACGGCCGAGCAGCACATCACCAGTTCGCTCACGAGTCTGCTGATCTGTGGCGTGCCGCTCTTGTCGGTCGTCGCCCAGCGGGTTCGACGCACGGAGGAGCGCATCGACGCGCGTCGCTACTGGGGTCTCGGAATTGGGGCGGGTGGGGTCGCCCTGCTCGTCGGGCTGAACCTCGGCGGGGGAAAGCTGACCTACCTCGCCATGATGGCGCTCGTCTGCGTGGGCTACACCCTCGGGCCCATCATTCTCGCCACGAAACTTCAGCACGTGCCGGGTCCGACGGTGGTCTGCGGCGCGACCTCCCTGGTGGCGCTGGCCTGGACGCCCTGGGCGCTCACGCACTGGCCCGCCCACATCTCGGGAGAGACCTGGAGCTGCGTGGCGACGCTGTCGCTCGTGTGCACGGCCGGAGCGTTCCTCACGTTCTACGCGCTGGTGAAGGAGGTGGGGTCGACGCGCGCCGTGGTCGTGACCTACTTCAACACCGCCCTCGCCGTGTTGCTCGGCATCGTCGGGTTGCACGAGCCCCTGACGGTGGGCATCGTGGTCGGCTTTCCCCTCGTGATCGTGGGGTGCGTGATCGCGACCAGTCGGCCGAAGCTGGTAGTCGTCTAAGGGACGTAGGACGCCGAGACCTTGACGACCCCGTCCACCACCAGCCACATCATCCCCGGCGCGCTCGCCAGCACGACGTCGTCGTCGCGCTCGATGGACTGATGGTGGGTCACGCTCACGAAGCGCACCGGAGAGTGGACGACCTCACTCAACGCCTGCCAGAGCGCGGCGTTGTTGACGTGTCCCACAATGTCGAGGTCGGCCGCTCGAAGAAGCCACGGACGAAGGGTGGCGTCCTCACTCACCGGGGGGTTCTCCACCCGACCCGACACTTTCCTCGCGCGCGCCGACTGACCGTACACGTCAAAGAAGTCCTGGCGTACCCGTACCGGGTTGCCCTTGGGACCGATGGGCACCCACAGGCCGGCCGCTTCGAGCGAGGTCACCCCCGCGACGTCGAGGTTGGTGCGCCGCTCGGCCCAGGCGGCGCCCACTCCCCCGCACCAGGTCGTCAAGGTCACCCGATCGAGGTAGCGCGGCCAGGTCGCCCCGTCGACCAGGCGAAGCTGCGTGCGCCGTACCACCCAGGTGTCCTCGGTCGTGATGCCGGTGTCGGTCCAGTCATCGGTCGCCACGTCCTGGAGAAGACGGGCGACGCCGTCCATCCGTAGCAGCCCGTTCTCGTCCGCGTCGCCGAGTCGAATCAGGTACTCCTCGCTGTAGCGACGACCCTGGTCGCTGAGGGGCACGAACTCGGGCACGTTCAACTCTCTCCCTAGCGAAGTGACGCGTGAAGGGTCTCAGCCGCACCGATCAGCACGGCGCGCTCGTTGGAGATCTCCGCGTCACTGAGGGTGCGCTCGAGGGAACTGAGGCGCACGCTGTAGGCCAGGGAGCGCGTGCCCTCGAGCAGGCCCGGGCCTTCGTAGACGTCAAAGAGCCGGACCGACTCCACCAAGTCGCTCGCGGTGCGAAGCGCGTGCGCCAGATCGGCCGCGTGGACCGTGCGCGGGGTGACGAACGCCAGGTCGATCACGGCGCTGGGGAAGCGGCTCGGCACCGTCACCATCACCGACGCGCGCGTCGCGGCGTCGGGGTTCGCCAGGGCGTCCAGATCCAGGTCGATAATGCCCACGCGCCGAGTCCCGGGCACCGTGGTGACGGCGGCCAGGAGTTCGCTGTCCACTTCCCCGACGAACCCGAGCGTCGCTCCACTCGCGCGGTCGACCAGCGCTCCGGTGCGAGTGGGGTGCAGACCGAGGGGAGCCTCGCTCGAACGAACGACGACCTCTTCGAGTCCGAGCCGGCCTTCGATCACCCGCCACAGATCTACGGCGCTGCGCGCGTCGTCGTCGGGTCGCCCGAGAATGATCGTCACGCGTTCGTTCTCTCGCGGCAGGCTGACCATCTGCGCGCCCCCCACCCCGCCGCGGGCTACGCGGGGGGCGTCGGTGTCGCTCGGGTGCTCAAAGACCACGCCAAACTCCGCCAGCACGACGTCACCGGTGCCGCGTTCAAAGTTCTTGGCCCAGGCTCGCACCAGACCGGTGATCAGCGTGGCGCGCAACACGGACTCCTCCGACGAGAGCGGGTTGGTGATGCGCACGCGCTCTCGGCCGGGGTGTAGGAGGTCGTAGTCGGCGTCGCTGCCGAGAGACGGGGTCCAGGCCTCCAAGGCGCCCACGTCCACCACGACGTCACGCAGGTGTCGGCGTAACGTCTGACGCTCGCTGAGCCCACCGACCTCGGGCCACGCGGGATAGTGGAGCGGGATGCGCCGGTAGCTAAAGATGCGCGCTACTTCTTCGATCAGGTCCGCGCGTCCGAGCGCGCCGGTACGAATGTCGCGGCGCCTGGTGGGAGCCGTCACCTCCCACTGCTCTCCGTGGCGGGCGACGGTGAAGTCCAGGCCCGCGAGGATGGCCGCCAGCTCGTCGCGCTCGATCGTGATGCCGAGCAGGGATCGTAGGTCGTCGTCCGACAGGGTGAGGGTCGGAGGCGGCGCGACGTCGCCGCGCACGTCGAGGGGACCGGCTAACCACTCCAGCTCGGGCACACTTTCGCGCAGGATGGCCACGAAGCGCGCGGCGGCGCGAAGCCCCAGTTCGGGGTCGACCCCGCGCTCGAAACGGTGCGACGCCTCACTGCGTAGCCCGTGTCGCTTGGAGGAACGCGCGATGGTCATGGGGTCAAAGAACGCCGCTTCCAGCAACACGTCACTGGTCGCGTCGTCAATCTCGCTCGCCGCCCCTCCCATGATGCCGGCCAGTCCGAGGACCTGGTCGTCGCCGTCGACGATGACGCAGTCCACACCGGTGTCGCCCAGACCTCGGCCCGCGGTGGCCAACTCTCGCGCCACGCCGTCCAGGGTCGTCAGCGACTCGCCGGTCCGCGCCCGTCGGGCGCGCAACGTGTGTCGCGCCACCTTGGACGCGTCGTAGGGGTGAGTCGGTTGACCGAGCTCGAGCATGACGAAGTTGGACGCGTCGACGACGTTGGAGATGGGACGCATACCCGACAGCGCCAGACGTTGGGCGATCCAGGGCGGTGAGGGCGCGACGCGAACCTTGCGCAACACCGAGACGGTCAGCCTCCCGCACAGCGCGGGATCTTCGATCCCGATCGTGGCGAAAGAGTCACTGGTCTCGGCGACGTTGGGCGTCGCCAACGCCGGCTCGTGCAGGGGACGCCCGAGGCGCGCGGCGAGGTCGCGAGCGACCCCCTCCACGGACCACGCGTCGGGTCGATTGCCCTCGACCGAGATATCGAAGATCACGTCGGGAGAGATGGCCAACGCGTCGAGAAGTCGTTCGCCCACGCGGGGCTCGATGAGTTCGTCGAGAATCATGAGGCCCTGGTGGTCGTCGCTGAGGCGCAACTCACGCGACGAGCAGAGCATGCCGTGCGAGGTGACGCCGCGCATGGTGCGCTCGGCGATCTCGACGTCCCCCGGCAGGACCGCGCCGACCGGAGCCAAGGGCACGTAGTTACCGACCTCGAAGTTCATGGCCCCACAGACGATCTCGAGGGGGCCCCCTCCCGCGTCCACCACCACCAGGCGAACCCGGTCGGCCCCTTTGATCGCCCGAATCTCGTCGACCCGGGCCACGATCACGTCGTCGAGGCCCTCTCCCACGACCTCCACGCCCTCAACCACGAGGCCGAGGTCGCTCAGAATCGTCGACAACTCTGGGACCGTCTCGGGCAGGTCGACGAACTCGCGCAGCCAGGTGAGAGAGATCTTCACGAGAGCTGCTCCAAGAAGCGCGTGTCGTTCTCAATCAGCGCGCGCATGTCGGCGAGCTGGTGACGCATCTGGCCGCAGCGATCGATCCCGAAGCCGAAGGCGAAGCCGCTCCACACTCGAGCGTCGACGCCCACCGCCTCAAACACGGCGGGGTCCAACATGCCACACCCCCCGAGCTCGATCCATCCGGTGAACTTGCAGGTGCGACAACCGCTCCCTCGACAGATAGTGCAGGTGACCTCGAACTCGGCCGAGGGCTCGGTGAAGGGGAAGTACCCCGGACGCAGTCGAGAGGTAATGTCCGCTCCAAAGTAGGCCCGGGTAAAGGTCTCAATCGTTCCCGCCAGATCGCCGAAGGTGATCCCGCGATCGACCACCAGGCCTTCGATTTGGTGGAAGGCGTAGAGGTGGCTGGCGTCGGGCGTGTCGCGACGAAAGCACCGTCCGGGCATCACCGCGTGAATCGGCAGCGTCCCCTTGGCCAGAGCATCTTCCATGAGGTGGATCTGTGAGGGCGAGGTGTGCGTGCGCAGCACCACGGTCTCGGGTTCGCCGAGGTCAACGTAGAACGTGTCCCACATGTCGCGCGCGGGATGGCCCGGCGGAATGTTGAGGGCCTCGAAGTTGTACCAGTCGGTCTCCACCTCGGGGCCCTCGGCCACCGTGAAACCCATCGCCACGAACACGTCCTCGAGTTCGCGTTGGGTGATCGCGACCAGTCCGGGGTGGCCCGGGGACAGCGGCCACGCCACGCCCGAGGTGACCACGTCACCGAGGTCGAGTCGATCGCTTTCGAGGGCCGCAAGGCGGGCCGCGCGCTCGAGGCTTCGCCGACGGGCGTCGAAGGCGGACGTGACGACGCGACGGGCTTCTTGCAGTTCGGCGCCCGCGGCGCGGCGCTCCTCGGGCGCCAGGGAGCCCAGCGACTTCTGCAGCGACGCCAGAACTGAACGCTTGCCCGTGATGGTCGCCTCGGCCTCACGCAGCGCGTCGATGCTCGTCAGGGCGTCGATTGTCGAGAGCAGGTCGGCGGTCTGCTGGGGAAGTTGAGCGAGGGGCGACGAGGACATGACGTCTAAAGGCTAGGGGTTGGCGGCTCTGGTTTCGTGCCTTGACGCTGCCACATCGCTTGGAAGGCAATGAGCGAACCGGCCACCCCGGCGTTGAGGGACTCACTCGATCCGGCCATCGAAATAGAGATCGCTCCGTCACAGAGCGCCACGGACTCGTCGTCGAGGCCGTCCGCCTCGTTGCCGATGACCACCACCGTCGCCGCGGTGTAGTCGACGGCGCGATGATCGACGCCTCCGCGAACAACGGTGGCGAAGGACGTGGCGCCGCGCGACGAGAAGGACCCCAGGGTGCTCGCGAGCTCACCGACCGCGACCGGTACGTGAAAGATCGAACCGGCGGTCGCGCGAAGGGTCTTGGGATTAAAGGGATCGACCGAGTGTCCGCTAAAGACGACCGCCGTGGCACCGGCGGCGTCGGCCGAACGAATGAGCGTCCCGGCGTTTCCCGGATCACGCACGTCGTGCAGCACCAAGATCAGGCCCGCGGCGACAATGGCGTCCACCTCCACCACCGGCAGGCGCACCGCCGCGAGGACCGGCTGCGGGGTCGCGGCGTCGGCGATCTTCTCCAAGACCCCGGGAGCCAGTGAGTACACGCGCACCCCGTGGCGGGCGGCGATCTCCTCGAGGTCGCGCGAGCCGTCCCGCGCGGTGCGGGTCTCGTCGACGTACATAGCTTCGAACTCGACGCCCGCGGCGAGGGCGCTCGCCACCAGGTCGGGACCTTCGAGGACGCAGACGCCCTCACTCCAGCGAAGGGAGCGCTTTTGAATGAGGCGCCGCAGCCGACGCACTCGCTGATGTGACGAGCCCAACGCCTCGATCAGCGTGACTACTTCGCCAACGCGTTCGACGCCTGGGCGACGATGGCGCCAAAGGCCTGAGCATCGTTCACCGCGAGGTCGGCCAGCATACGACGGTCGACCTCGATACCCGCCGCGTTGAGGCCGGCAATGAATCGGCTGTAGCTCATGCCGTGCGCCCGGGTGCCGGCGTTGATGCGCTGAATCCAGAGTCGACGCATGTCGCCCTTGCGCGCGCGTCGGTCTCGAAAGGCGTACACCCCCGCGTGCTGGACGGCCTGGTTGGCACTGCGAAAGGTGCGACTACGGTCACCGTAGTAGCCCTTCGCCTCTTCGAGAATCGCCTTGTGGTGCTTCTTGGCGTTAACCGCCCTCTTTACTCGTGCCATGGCACTTCCTCTTTCTGCTCGTTCTTCCTAGAGACCCAACATTTTCTTCACGTGCTTCAACTGACCCGGGGCGATGTCGGTCTCGCGTCCCAGGCGACGAGCACGCGTCGACGACTTCTTTTCCATGATGTGACCCCGAAAGGCCTTGCGACGGCGCAGCTTGCCACTGCCCGTCACCTTGATGCGCTTCTTCGCACCACTAAATGTTTTCATCTTTGGCATCTCAGCCCTCCTCTAGCGAAACTTCGGCGCCGGATGGCGCCACGTGATTCTCAACTGCTTTCGAACTTTCCGTCGGTTTCGCCTTGGCCTTCTTCTCGGGCCCGAGCACCATGATCATGTTGCGTCCGTCGATCTTGGGCGCCGACTCCACTTTGGCGACGTCCTCCAGTCGTTCGACGATCCGGTCAAGAATCTTCTTGCCCAACTCCGGGTGGGCCGACTCTCGTCCGCGGAACATGATGGTGACCTTGACCTTGTGACCTTCGCTGAGGAACTTCTCGACGAGGCGGGTCTTGGTGTCGAAGTCGCCGTTGCCGATTTTCGGGCGGTACTTCATCTCCTTGATCCCCACGTTGAGGGTCTTTCGACGCGACTCCTTGGCCTTTTGCGCTTCGTCGAACTTGAACTTGCCGTAGTCCATGATGCGGGCCACGGGGGGCTGCGCGGTGGGCGCAATTTCGACCAAGTCCAAGTCGAGGCTTCGGGCCAACGTCAATGCTTCGCGGGTCGGCATAACACCTCGCTGATTGCCGTCTTGGTCAATCAGGCGAACGGTCTCGACGCGTATACGATCATTGACGCGGTGGTCTCCAGGCACTGTTGCGATAACTCTCTCCTTGCTCTACGCGACACCGTGGTGGTGTCGCCACGGCAAGCGAGGCGCATGACTCTGGAACCCGGACGCACAGTGGTGGCCGGGTGGACGTTGGCACTGCCAACCTCGCTTGCTGAACTGCCCAACTACTTTATCAGACGGTCCCCGCAGGCCCTCCGCGCCCGGAGGGCTACGCGGTTTCCCCCTGAGGCGCTACTTTGGTTCGCGTGACCGACCAACCGCGCGAAGAGGACTTTAACGAGGCCGAAGAGATGGCCTTCCTGCGAGAGACGCCGGTCGAGATGATTCTCGGCAATCACCTCTTCGTGCTCTTCCAGGTCGCCGCCCTTCGTTTGGCCGAGGTGCCACCCAACCTCGACGCGGCCCAGCTGGTCATCGACACGGTGGCGGCGATGATCGCGGCGACCGGGGAGCGCTTGGGCGAGTACGCCGACCTGTACCGAAACGCCCTGGCCGAGGTCCAACAGGCCTACGTGCGCGCGAAAGTCGGCGCTAGCGAGACGCCAACGGAAGGCTGAAGGACAGGCGCAGTCCGCCCAGTGGGCTTCGCTCGGTCGACATAACTCCCCCGAGCGACTCCGCGACGTCGGCCATGATGCTCATCCCGAGGCCCGAACCTCCGGTCTCTCGAGAGCGCGACTGGTCAAAGCGCTGGAATCGCTGGGGCCGCACCCCGTAGTGGGGAAGGCCGGGCCCCCCGTCTTCGACGATCAGCCGAGCGTTGGTCCCCAGCGCCGAAAGGCTCACGCGTACCGGTGCGTCACGCGGGGTGTGACGAAGAATGTTGGTCAGGGCGTTGTTCAAGAGTCGTTCGACGAACTCGGGCCGGGCCTCGATCACGATGTTCCCCGCGACGTCGCTCGTCACCAGCCGCTCGGGGTGATCGAGCGTGAACTCACTCGCCCGCTGGCTCACCAGGTCGCTGAGGGCCACGCGCTGGGGTGCGTGATGGGGCGCCTCTCGCAGCACCGCCAACAACAAGAGGTCGCGAACGAGTTCTTCCATTCGCTCGACCTCACGCTGCATCCTCGAGACCGCTCGCGCCTGCACCTCGGGACTGGCCGTCCCGCTCGCCAGTATCTCGTTGTACCCCTTCACCACGGTCAGCGGGGTGCGTAGCTCGTGCGAGGCGTCGTCGATGAACTGTTGCATCGCGGCCGCGTTTTGCGCCTCGAGGGCGATGCGCTCCTGGAGCGCTTCCACCATGATGACCAGGGCCCCACGAAGCTCTTGGAGATCCTTACTCCCCTCGCTCGGCGGCGTCGGCTCGTTCTGGTGGCCACTCGACACGTCCCCGGCGTAGTCAATCAGTCGGGTCATGGCGCGAAAGTCCCGGCGGGTCACCTGACGCGCCAGCCCCAGGCTGAGGAGGGCGACCACCAGGGCGGCGGCCGCCACCAGGAGGGCGAGGTGCTCGTTCTGTTTCGCGATCCCGGCGGTGGAGCCGGCGACCATCAGGTAGTCACCGCCGCCCACGTTGAGCGAGCGAATCTGAAAGCCGGGCAGGTTGGGCACCTGTACCGCGCGGTTGAGTGAGTCCTTCACGTCCGAGATGGTCGGGTGGCCACTCAGGGGGACCGTGCCGGTCTTGACCGGGGTGATCTGATTCGGCGGAAAGACGACCACCAGGTCCAAGTTGTAGTTGTCGCGCTGGACCACGTAGAGGGCGTTGCTGAGCGCGGTGTTGGGATCACGCAGCCCACTGGAGACCACGGCGTTGATGGAGCTGTCGAGCGTGGCGTACTGGGCGCGCGAACTTTCGGCGACCGCGAACCAACCAACCGTGAGGGCGACCAACAGCGTGATGAACACGATCAGCAGGGTGAAGCGGGTGGCAATCCTCACTGTTTGGCGGAAGGATTCACCAACTTAAAGCCCACTCCGCGAATGGTCGTAATGGGGGCAAATCCCTCGTGATGAATCTTGCGCCGCACGTAGGAGATATACGTGTCGAGCACCGACGTCTCGGAATCGAAGTCGATGTTCCAGACGTCGCGCAACAGCTGTTCGCGGGTGACCACGCGGTCTTGGTGTTCGAGCAGCACCTCGAGCAGGCGAAACTCCGTCGCGGAGAGTTCGACCTCCTCCTCGCCGAGTTTGACAATGTGCTGGTCGATGTTCATCACCAGCGGACCGCAGGTAAAGACCTGGTCGCCCGCCTCGTCGAGACCGGTGCGACGAAGGATCGCCGCCACCCGCAAAAGTAACTCGTCGATGCTGAAGGGCTTGCGAACGTAGTCGTCGGCGCCCTCGCGCAACCCCTGCTCCACGTCGTCGGACGAGTTGCGGGCCGTCAGCATCAACACGGGGGTTTTGGCGTCGTGGGCGCGGAGCTTCTCAAGGAACTCAAAGCCGTCCATGGTCGGCATGTTGACGTCCACGATGCAGAGGTCGGCGCTGCGCCGTCGCAGCTGGTCCAGACCGTCGGCGCCGTTCGTCGCGCTCTGGACGCGGTACCCGGCTCCCGACAGGGCGTCCTGGAGCAGGTCGCGCACCCCGGGCTCGTCGTCAATCACCAAAATCGTTGTCATTCCCGTTCCGCCATAGGGCGAGCGTACCCTTTCACGGACGGCCCCACCGGCACCGATACCCCTGGTTCTAAAGGTTTCGACAGTGACTTCACAGCATTTTTTAGGCCCGACTGACTACTCTGGAATCATGAAGAAGTTCGTGGTACGCGGTGTGTTGGCCCTCAGTTTGGTGGGCGTGTTGGGTGTCGCGACGGTGGGTGCGGCGGGTGCCGGTACCTCGTCCCATACCAGCATCAGCAAGAAGACCTACCGGGAAGAACTGGCGTCCTACCGCGCCTCACGCGAGGCCATCGAGGCAACGTTTCGCGCCGCGGTCGCCTCGGCGCGATCGAACTACCAAGAAGCTCTGGCGAACGCGACGACCGCCGCCGAGCGCGGCACCGCTCAACAAGTGATGCAAACGGCCATTATCGACGCGGCTCAGGTGCGAAGCGCGAGTCTCATCACGCTGGGCGCGGCCCCCACACCTCCCGCGCTGTAGCTCAGTCCTCGGGAACGTCACTCTCGCTCACGGCGACGACCTCGTCGCGCCCCAGGTGACCCACTCGCCGTTCGCCCTGCGCGCGCACGCCGGGCTCGATGTGTCGGGTTCCGTTCGCGATCGCCACACAGTGAAAATAGAATCGCTCGCCCCCCTCACTGAGGAGTACGCCGTCGCCGCGACGATCGTCAAACGACTCGATCAGGCCCGTCACTCTCACGAGTGGGCAATGGATCCTTGGCCCAGCACGCTCACCATCGCCAACGCACTGAGTGCCGACTCGCGTCCCTTGTTGGACTCGTCCGGCAACGACCTCTCCAGCGCTTGCTCGATCGTGTTGGTGGTGAGCACGCCGAAGATAACGGGCACCCGGGTGCTCAACTGCACGTCTTGGATCCCGCGGGCGCACTCCCCCGCCACCAGTTCATAGTGCCCCGTGTCGCCGCGAATGACGGCGCCGAGGGCGATCACCGCGTCGTAGGGTCGAGGGGCGTCGGCGAAGGCGAGCGCGGCGAGTGGAATCTCGAAGGCTCCGGGCACCCAGGCGATCGAGATGTCGCGGCGATCGACGCCCGCTTCGTCGAGGGCGGCGAGCGCGCCGTCTAAGAGTCGGGTGGTGATGGCGCCGTTGAACTGACCACAGACCACACCAAGACGAAGTCCCCGTCCCGCCGTGACGGCCTCAATGACCTCGCCGGCGCGTTCCCCGAGGGCGCGCGCGACGCTGGGGTCGAGCGCGGTGTCTTTACTCGACGTCATCGAGCCCCTCGAGGAGGTGGCCCATGCGCTCACGCTTCGTGCGAAGGTACTCGATGTTGAACGAGGTAGGCCGACTCTCGAGCGGCACCCGTTCGACGATATTGAGACCGAAGCCTTCGAGCCCGCCGCGCTTCGTCGGGTTATTCGTCAACAGTCGCATCGAACTGACGCCGAGCTCGACGAGGATCTGTGCTCCAATGCCGTACTCGCGCGAGTCGATCGGCAGACCTTGGACCAGATTGGCGTCCACCGTGTCGTGACCCTGCTCCTGGAGGGCGTAGGCCCGAATCTTGTGGGCCAGCCCGATTCCGCGACCCTCGTGGTTGCGCAGGTACACGACGACGCCCGCCCCTTCGGCCGCCACTTTCGCGAGGGCCGTGTGCAACTGAGGACCACAGTCGCAGCGCAGCGACCCCAGGGCGTCACCGGTCAGGCACTCGGAGTGGACCCGCACCAACAGACTGGGCGTGTTCTCAATATCGCCGTAGACCATGGCGAGGTGCTGCTCGCCGTCGAGCAGGCTCTCGAACACGTGAGCCTGAAAGGTGCCCCACTCGGTGGGGAGCGAGGCCTCGGCCACGCGCTTGACCAGCTTCTCGTTTTGGCGACGATAGCGAATGAGGTCGGCGATGGTCACGATGGGAAGACCGTGGCGCTCGGCAAACTCCTGGAGCTCGGGCAGTCGCGCCATGTCGGACTTGTCCTTCGTGACCACCTCGCACAGCACGCCCGCGGGAAACTTGCCCGCCATCCGACAGAGGTCGACCGTCGCCTCGGTGTGCCCGGCCCGGCGCAGGACCCCGCCGCTGCGGTAGCGCAGCGGAAAGATGTGTCCCGGCCGATTGAGGTCGTGGGGCTTGGTGTCGGGATCGATCAGCGCCCGGACGGTGGCCGCGCGGTCGCCGGCCGAGATGCCCGTCGTCGTCCCGTGGCGAAAGTCCACCGAGACCGTAAAGGCCGTTCTCTGGGCCTCGGTGTTCGCCACCACCATCAGGGGCAGGTCCAGCTCGTCCGCCCGCTGGCTCTCCAGGGGGACGCAGAAGATCCCGGAGGTGTACTCGAGGAAGAAGGCCATGCTTTCGGCGGTGACGTCCTCCGCGGCCATGATGAGGTCGCCTTCGTTCTCGCGATCCTCGTCATCGACCACGACGACCATCCCGCCGCGGCGCAACTGGGTCAGCGCCTCGTCGATAGTAGCCAGGGCCATCAGACCTCCACGTCAATGCGGATATCGTCACCGATTCTACGTACGTCCATCAGGCGACCCCGCTTTAGGACATCCATCGTAGGGGTCGAAACCCCATTCAAGGCCGCCCGCGTGCCGGCCGCCCCGGCGAAGGCCGGAGCCTGATACCAGACCACGTGGTTGACCAGCCCGGCCTCGAAAAAGGCGCTGGTGGTGGTGGGACCGCCCTCGAGGAGAACTTGGAGCACGTCGTGACGACCGAGCTCGTCCAGCACGAGTCCCAGGTCCCCCGAGAGCTCGAGGCACGGTCGCACCTTGGCGTCCTCGGGGGCCCGACCGAGGACCACGCGCAAGGGTTCGATCACGATGTCGTCCAGTCGGGCGGTGAGTGAAGGGTCGTCACTGCGCACCGTCCCCGCGCCGACGATGATGGCCTGGCTCTGTGCGCGCAGGACGTGCGCGTCACGACGAGCGTCGGGGCCGGTGATCCACTGGCTCGTCCCGTCGGCCATGGCCACCACCCCGTCGAGCGTGCTGGCAATCTTGGCCACCACGTAGGGCCGCCCGGTGACGCGCTGCCAGATGTAGGGCGCGAGTTGGGCCCGCACGGCCTCTCCCTCGACGCCCACTTCCACGTCGACCCCCGACGCCTTCAAGAGCTCGATTCCTTTGCCCGACACCCGGGGATCGGGGTCGATGGTGGCGACCACGACGCGGGCAATCCCGGCCTCGATGATCGCCTCGGCGCAGGGGCCGGTCCGTCCCACGTGGCAACACGGCTCCAGCGTGACAATCATGGTGGCGCCCCGCGCGGCGGCGCCCGCGCGACGAAGGGCGCCGATCTCGGCGTGCGACTCCCCCGGCGCCTGGGTGTGCGCTTCGCCCACGATGACCCCACGATCGTTGACGACGAGAGCCCCCACCCAGGGATTGGGCGGGGCGTGAAAGCGGGCCTTGTCGCCCTCGGCCATGGCCATCAACATCAACTCAGAGAGCGCGAACTTCACGGGCGCGCTCCTCGCGCTGCGGCGCGCAGCTCGCGCGCCGCGCCGAGCGGATCGGACGAGCCAAAGATGGCCGACCCCGCCACCAGTACGTTGGCGCCGGCACTGATCGCCAACGGCGCCGTGTCGACGTCGATTCCGCCGTCCACTTCGATGTCCAACTCGAGATCGAATCGGTCCACCTCGTAGCGGGCGGCCCGCACCTTCTCCATCACGTCACCGATGAAGGACTGTCCCCCGAATCCCGGAAACACCGTCATCAAGAGCAGCAGGTCAAGGTCGCGCAGGAAGGGCGCGACCGCTTCGAAGGGTGTGTCGGGGTTCGCGGCCAAACCGACTCGCAGTCCCAACGCACGCGCCTGTTCAATGAGCTGCCACGTGCCACCAATCTCGACGTGCACGGTGCAGCCGTTCGCGCCGGCTCGTTGGAGGGCCTCCAGGTATCGGCCCGGGTCGCTCATCATGAGGTGACAGTCGAAGAATCGAGAGCTGTAGCTGCGAATCGAAGAGATGACCGGCGGTCCGAGCGACACGTTCGGCACAAAGTGCCCATCCATCACGTCCACGTGCAGCCAGTCCGTTTCGGGGTCCACCTCTTCGACGCATCGCCCCAACTGGCCAAAGTCGGCGGAGAGAATCGAGGGCGCGATACGGATCTCGCCCGCCGGCCCCGCGTCTATCACCGTCACGCGGACAAGCCTAGGTCCACTTCCAGTGCCCCTGAGCAGGACGAAGACCGCTCCACCACGCCCGCGCGCCCATCGTCTTGCCACTGTCGGGACGCACGCTCACGAGCGCGAGCCCCCCGTCGCGCACACCCAGGATGACGTCGCTCCCACGAGCGATCAACTCCCCCTCCGACACGGGCTCCTCCGTGGGGCGCGCGTCCACGACGACCACCCTCTTGGCGCCCAAGAAGAAGAACGCGTGGCCCAGTCGAACGGTCCGCCAGGCCAGGTCGCGGGTCATCGTGGGCACCAGGCGAAACGTCTCCGCGCTGAGCTTTTCGGCGTAGGTGGTCTCGCCCGACTGCGCGGTGGGATGCTCCAAGAGATCGGGACTGGCCAGCACGTCGATCAGGGCCCGCGCGCCGAGGGTGGCCAGACGACCGGTGAGTTGCTCCGCGTTGTCGTCGCCGATCGCTAGTCGTCTCTCGAGATGCACGGGACCCGTGTCGAGCGTCGCCTCGAGCGAGATGATCGACACCCCGGTCTCTTCATCGCCCGCCAGGATCGCGCGCTGCACCGGGGCCGCCCCGCGCCAGCGGGGCAGCAAGGAAAAGTGCACGTTCAGCATGGGCGTCGTCTCCAGGAGCGCGGCGGGAATAAGGGCGCCGTAGGCGACCACCACCGCTCGCTCGACGTCGACGTCCGCGACGTCCGCCAAGCGGTGCGTGACGGGAATAGCGTGGCGAAGGGCCGCCGCCTTCACGGGACTGGGCGTGAGTTCACCGCCGCGACCTCGGCGACGATCGGGCCGCGTGACGACGAGCAGGACCTCGTGACCGGCGTCGATCACGGCGTCCAGCGTGGGCACCGCCGCCTCGGGGGTACCGAGAAAGACGAGGCGCATTTAGTCCCCGAGCAGCTGATGCAACCCGTCGGGATCGCGGGTCAGGGTCAAGCGACGCTTGCGAAGGATCTTCTTCGCTTCCTTCTTCTGGTCGTCGGTGAGTCGTTCGACGAGCAGCACCCCGTCCAGGTGATCGCACTCGTGTTGGAAGATGCGACCCCGGTACTCGTCGGTCTCGATATCGAGTTCGTTTCCGTCGAGGTCGTAGCCCTTTAAGTGAACGGCGTTGGATCGGGTAATCTCCCAGCTCAGCCCGGGCACCGAGAGGCAGCCCTCCTCGTAGACCCACTCGCCCGACGTCTCAACGATGACGGGGTTGACAATGGTGTGCGGCCCGTCCCCCTCGCCGGTGTCGTAGACGAAGAGTCTCTTTTGCACCCCGACTTGGTTGGCCGCGAGTCCCACGCCCGGCGCGTCGTACATCGTCTCGATCATCGACTCCGCCAGGGCCGCGATTTTGGCGTCGATGTTCTCGACCTCGGTCGTCGGCGTCTTCAACACCGGGTCGCCGTACGTGCGAATGGGAAGCGTGCTCACGGCCACCACGTTACCGTGCAACAAAATCCAACCTCGGCTAGTTCACCGCGACGCGAAACCGTGCGGTCGGCCGCGGCGCGTCACGGAGCGCCGCGCTGAGGGTCTCACTGTCTTTTGCCCGCACCACGAAACCGGTGGGCGCGGCGAGCACCGTGACGTACTCGTTCGTCACCCCCTCAACAAAACTCTGCGCACCCTCACCCGTCACCTCGGCGCTGGCGCCGTAGGGGGCGAGACCCAGCAGCTCCGCCGTCGCCACGTCGTCGGCGATCAGCGCCTCAAAGCTCGCTTCACGCAGGGCCTCCAGAACGGCGTCGTCGCCCCGGCGCGTTTGCACGATGACCGCGCCTCGTCCCGCGCGGCGAGACCCCACGAGTCGACCAGCCTTTCCGACGGCGTTCACCGCGCTCCGTCGGGCCGACTCGCGAGGCGCCAGCAGGTACTGGTCGTAGTCCGCGAAGATCACGACACCACTGCGTCGAACCCGCTGCCACGTGGCTTCGGTCCCCACCACCACGCGTTCCAGCGCGGCTCTCGGGTCAAGCGACGCCGTGACTTCGCTCACCGGACGTCCTAGCTGGGCCGCGACGTCGCGCGCCAGAGTGGTAACGCCCGAACGAAGTCGCCGTACGTTGGTCGATCCGCAGTGTCGACAGAATCGCTGGCGCAGCTCGTGACGGGCCGCGCAGGCCAACTGGTCGCCGACCTCTTCTTCGGCCTGTCGGCACTGGAGGCACCGCGCGAGTTCGCCGCACGTGGTACAGGCCAGCAGGCGCCCCGTGCCCAGACGCTGGAGGATCACCACGACCGCGACCGGCTCGTCGCCGGCGAGGGCCTGGTGCGCCGCGCGCAGGGCGGGCCCTGAGAGCACCCCCTCGTGGGGATCACTCTGGCGCCGGTCGACGACCTCCACCCTCGGCCACCCCGCGACGAGGTTCTCGTCACGCTGATAGTCACCCCGGTCCAACAGAGCGGGCGACGGGATCATTGAGGTGCACCACAGCGGCGCCTCGTCGCGGCGACACCGTTCGCGCAACATGGCCACCGCCTCCCACGTCGGCGACGCGCTCGAGCGGTACGACTCGTCGTCCGCGTCAACGATCACGGCGCCCGCCACCGCCGGCACGGGCGCGAGAGCGGTCCCGCGCGCGCCGACCACCACGGGCCATCCGGCGCGCATGCGGTCCCACTGATCCTCCCCCGACGCCACGGCGCATCCGCGCTGCTCGAGGCGACCGCGCAGGCGCGTGGCCCAGGACTCGGTCGGGACGAGGACGAGGAGGGAACCGGCTCGCTCCCTCGTCACCTCGTAGGCCCCAAGAATAAGGGCGAGGGGATCGGTGGTCGGGGCCAACTGCAGGACCCCCGGTTGGTAGCGGGTGGTGACGTCGTGCCCCAGGCGCGACGCCGGCGGGGCCACGGGCAGCGAGGTAACGATGCGCGAGGGGGACGCCGCGAGCAGGAACCTCGACCAGGTGGAGTACCAGCGTCCACTGGCCCAGCGCAGGAACGAGAGTTGCGACGCGGGCGGACCAAAGCCGAGCCACTTCTTCACCGTCTTGAGGTCCTCGGTCGCGGGAACGTCCTCGACCACCCAGGCCCGCACCGAGCGATTATGAAAGTCGACGCGCACCCGGTCACCGAGGCCGACGTTGTCCGTCGCCTCACCCAACAAGTAATCGAACGGTCGATCGACGGCGGCGACTTCGGTGATGACGCGAACCGCGCGCGCCACTAGGTCAGCGACAGTTCCCGGCGCAGATCATCGAGCCGGGGCGTCTGCTCCCACGCGAAGCCTTGATCGGTACGTCCAAAGTGTCCGTAGGCCGCGGTGCGCTGGTAGATGGGACGACGAAGGTCGAGGTCGCGAATGATGGCGGCCGGTCGCAGGTCGAACAGTGCGTCCACCGCCTTCGCAATCTTTTGGCGATCGACGCGCTCGGTCCCGAAGGTCTCGACCAGCACCGACACGGGACGAGCCACGCCAATGGCGTAGGCCACCTGTACCTCGCAGCGCTCGGCCGCGCCCGAGGCCACGACGTGCTTGGCGACCCAGCGCGCGGCGTAGGCGGCCGAGCGGTCCACCTTGCTCGGGTCCTTACCGGAAAAGGCGCCACCGCCGTGGCGCGCCATACCGCCGTAGGTGTCCACGATGATCTTGCGACCGGTCAGTCCCGTGTCGGCGTGCGGACCGCCGAGGACGAACTTGCCCGAAGGATTCACGAAGACGCGCATTGAACTGGTGTCGAGGTCGCTGGGCAGCATGGGCCGAATGACGTGCTCCAGGACATCGTGATGAATGGCGTCGTGGTCGTAGGCGTCTTCGTGCTGCGTGGACACGAGGACGGTATCGATCCCGACCGGTCGCCCCTCCTCGTAGGCGACCGTGACCTGGGTCTTGCCGTCGGGTCGCAGGTAGGGCACCTGGCCCGAACGACGTACCTGGCTGAGACGCATGGAGAGTCGATGGGCGAGCCAGATCGGCAGCGGCATGAAGTCGTCGTTGTCGTTGCAGGCGTAGCCGAACATCATTCCTTGGTCGCCGGCTCCCAGGGCGTTCAGCTCATCTTCGCCCCCGGCGCCACTGCGCTTCTCCAAGGCGACGTCGACGCCGCCGGCGATATCGGGGCTCTGCTGATCGAGCGAGACCAGCACCGCACAGTTCTTGCCGTCGAATCCCTTGGCCCCGTCGTCGTAGCCAATGTCCACAATGGTCTTGCGGGCGATCGCCGAGATGTCGACGATGGCGCTGGTGGTGATCTCACCGGCCACCACGCACAGACCGGTGGTGAGCAGGGTCTCACAGGCCACCCGACCCATCGGGTCCTGGGCCAAAATGGCGTCCAGGACCCCGTCCGACACCTGGTCGGCGATCTTGTCGGGGTGACCTTCGGTCACGGACTCCGACGTGAAGAGAGTGCGATCGCTCATCGAGCTCCTTGGGGTATCTGCATTAGGCCGTGGCGAACAATGTAGCCACCCTAGTCAAGATCGACCAGGAAACCTCTTCTTTCGAACGCCGCGAGACCCGTTCTGGCTCGCGATCAGCGCTCAAGAGAAGAACTTCATTGGTGGGGTGCTCGAAGCCCGCCCCCTGAGCGCTGACGTCATTGACCACCAGGAGATCGACTCCCTTTTTCTGCCATTTCAGCCGGGCGTTCTCTTCCACGTCGTTCGTCTCGGCCGCGAAGCCGACGATTACCTGACCGGCGTGGCGCGAAGCGACCAGATCGGCCAGAATGTCGGGCGCCGCCTCGAGGGTCAACTCCGGAGGGCCATCGCGTCGCTTTAGTTTCTCACTCGAGGCCTTCAGCGTAAAGTCGGCGACGGCCGCGGCCATAATGACGCAGTCGTTCGACGCGCTGCGCGAGATCATCGCTTCGTGCATCTCGCTGGTGCTGCCCACGGGCACCACCTCGACCGCTCCCCTGGTGTCGAGGCTCAACTCACGCTCCATCGTCGTCACCAGCGTGACGCGCGCACCGAGGCGCACCGCCACCTCGGCCAGCGCGTACCCCTGACGTCCCGACGAGCGATTGGTGATGACCCGCGCCGGGTCGATCGCTTCGCGGGTCCCGCCCGCACTGATCAACACCGACACTCCACTCAACACTCCGCGGTAGCCCTCGACGACGCGCTTCACCAGTTCCGCGATGGTCGCGGGGTCGGGGAGGCGCCCCGTCCCCTCGTCTCCCCCGGCCAGATGACCGGCCTCGGGCTCGAGCACCAGCACCCCCCGGCGACGAAGGGTTGCGAGATTCTCCTGCACCGAGGGCTGTTCCCACATCTCTTGGTGCATCGCCGGACACAGAAGCACCGGCGCGCGCGTGGCGAGCAGCGTCGCCGTCAAGAGGTCGTCGGCGAGGCCCGTCGCGTAGCGGGCAATGAGGTGAGCGGTGGCCGGTGCGACGACCACGACGTCGGCGCCGGCCCCGAGATACGTGTGGGGAATCGGCGTCGTGGGATCACCGTAGAGCGAGGTGCGCACGGGTTCGCTGGCCAGCGCGGAGAAGGTGACCGGGCCGACGAAGCGAGTGGCGTCGGGAGTCAAGACGGGGGCCACGTGATAGCCCAGATCGCGCAGCAGACGCAAGAGTTCGACCGATTTGTACGCGGCGATACCCCCGGCCACGCCGAGGACGATACGAGGAGTCGACGACTTAGGCGTCGCGGAGGGCATCGGTGAAGGCGTCCAGGTCACTGTTGGCGTCCTGGCGAGCCTGCTCCAGCGCCTCGGCCTGCAGACGTTCGTTTTCGAGTTCGTCGACGGTCGGGCGGTGGAACTGGAGTTTTCCTTCGTAGAGCTCTTCCATGGCGAGCGAGAGCGACTTGTTCGAGAGCGAGGACACCTGGGGCGGAATGAGCGCGCCGTGACCCGAGCCGAGACCGTTGTAGTACTCGTTGATCTCGCGCGCCCGGATCGCCGTCACGGCCACCAGCGTGAACTTCGAGTCGCCGACCTTCCCGAGGAGGTTCTCGATGGGCGGGTCGACGAGAGTGGGGCGTTCAGCCATGAAAGTCAGTCCTTTGACGAGAGATCACGCCGTTGCCGGCGGAGTTCTCCCAGTATAGAGAGAATTTCCTCGCTCGCTCGCTCGACGTCGTCGTTCACAATCACGTGGGGGTCGAGTCGGTACGCCCTTTCCAGCTCCCCGGGGGCGCTGGCCAGGCGATCGACGATGTGCTTCTCGTCGTCACCTCGCGTACGCAGCCGTTCTTCGAGGCGCTCCATGGAGGGTGGCAGTATCAAAAACACCTCGGCGTCGGGCCGCTGAGCGCGAACCTGCTCAGCCCCTTGCACTTCGATCTCGAGCAGCAGGTCGCACCCCTCGGGGGCGGCGGGCTGCGGCGTGCCGTAGAGGTGGCCGTGAAACTCGGCCCACTCGAGAAACTGATCGGCCGCGATGGCCGCCTCGAACGTGGCGCGATCGACGAAGTGATACTCCTCACCGCTCTCACTCGGGCGCGGTTCGCGGGTGGTCCAACTTTTCGAGAGCCAGAGCCGATCGTCCGCGCGCACGAGGCGCCTCGCCAACGTCCCCTTGCCGACACCACCCGGTCCAATAAAAACGACCAGCAGTGGCTCAGCGGACAAGAGCTCGAAACAGTTCGGCGCGTTGCTTGGGGCCGAGTCCACGAATTCGACGAGTCTTGGCGATGGACGCACTCTTCATGATGCGTTCCGCCTTGACCTCGCCGATCGCCGGCAACGCGCTGATCAAGTCGTACGCGCGCATTTGCGCGACGCACTCCTCGTTGGCGGCCAACCGGAATAGCTCCTCGAGCGACAGCTCGCCCGATTTCACCATCCGCTTGACCTCAGCGCGACGGCGACGATTCGCCACCGCCAAGCGTGACGCCTCGACGCGCTGCTCTTGCGACAGTGTTGGTGGAGTCGGTGTCACAAAAATCAGACTAGTCCCACCAGGTCACGGCGGCTAGAGGGCCGCCCACAGGTCGTCGCGCCAGCGCCGCGCGGCGTCCTGCAGCGGACGCCTTTCGGGGCCCGTAAATAAAATGTCGCGCGAAACGCTGACGAGAACGGTCGCAGAGTCGGCACGAGAAAACAGTCGTGCGACGTCATTGGCGTCGGCCCCCTGCGCACCCACCCCCGGCACCAAGTAGGGACCGGCCAGGGTGTCGAGATCGAACTCGGGCGCGTCGCGCGTCGCGCCCAGCACCACGCCGAAGGAGCCGAGGCCTTCGTCACGATGGTTCAGCTCCGCCACTTCGCGAAGCACCATGTCCTCGACGCGCTCGTGGTCGTCGGTGCGGGCCCGCTGCAAGGTCCGCCCTTCGGGATTGGACGTCGCCGCGAGGACGAACACGCCCCGTCCACTCTCCTTGCCCGCGACAAAGAAGGGCGCGAGGGCGGCGACCCCGAGGTAGGGACTCACCGTCAGCGCGTCCACGGCGAAGGGTGAGGCCTCGGCCAGCCAGGCCTGCGCGTAGGCCTCGTTGGTGAGAGAGAAGTCGCCCCGCTTGGCGTCGGCGATCACCAGCACGTCGGCGTCGCGCGCCTCGGCGATCAGCCGCTCGAGAACGCGAAAACCCGAAGAGCCCAAACGCTCGAAGAACGCCACCTGGGGCTTGATCGCCGCCACGACCCCCGTGACCGCCTCGAGGACCGTCATGGCGAAGAACTCCAGGGACTCACTGGTGTCGGGGCGATCCCACCGCGACAGGAGTTCTCGACTCGGATCGATTCCCACGCACAGCGGGCCCAACTCGCGAATGCGGTCGTGCAGTCGCACCCCAAATGTCTCAGCCATGAGCCGCTCCAATCACTTCTTCGATCCTGTCGACGCGGTGAGCGTCCAGCCAGGCGCGCAACTCGCGCTGAACTCTCCACGGCGCGCGAGGGTCCGCGAAGGTGGCGGTGCCCACCTCCACCGCGTTCGCTCCGGCCATCAACATCGACACCGCGTCCTCCCCGTGGGTGACCCCGCCGACGCCCACGATGGGGACCGCGGGAAAAGCCGCCCGACACTCAAAGACGGCGCGAAGCGCGACGGGCAGGATCCCCGCTCCGCTGACCCCCCCACCGACGTTGCCCAGGGTCGGACGGCGCGCTTCAATATCGATGACCAGTCCGAGCACCGTGTTGACCAAGACGAGCGCGTCAGCGCCCGCCTCGAGGGCGGCGCCCGCCACCTCGAGCAAACGCGGCGTGTTCGGGCTCAGTTTTACCCACAGCGGAAGGCCCGCCGACTTGGCGGCGTCGACGAGCGCGGCCGTCGCGCTCGGTGAGTGCGCGAAGATCTCGCGTCGACTTTCGAGGTTGGGGCAACTCGCGTTGACCTCGAGCGCGACGACGTCCGCGCCGCGCATCGCGTCGGCCGCGTCGCCAAACTCCTCGGTGGTCCGGCCCCAGATGGATCCGACAACCGTGGCGCTTCGCTCGCGCAACGCCGGAAGATACTGGGCGCGCCAAGCGCTGACGCCGGGGCCGGCGAGTCCCACCGCGTTCACCATATGAGCACCCGACGTCGCGAGTCGTGGTGGCGGATTGCCGTCGAAGGCGAACGCGGCCAGCGACTTGGTCACGACGGCGCCCAGATCCGCCAGATCGCCGTAGTCGGCGAGTTCGTCGCCGTGTCCGGCCGTGCCCGACGCCGTAAAGATCGGCGACCTGAACGAGAGGTCTCCCACGCGAGCGCTGAGGGTCGTCATTCGTGGAGTGACTGCAGCGATCGCACGCGCCAGCCCCTCGCGCGAGTGTCGGCGATCCCTTTGGCCGCCGCGAACCCCGCGCTCATCGTGGTGACGCACGCGACGGCGTGGGCCACGCAGGCCTTTCGAATCTCCGCCCCGTCCGAGCGCGCGCTCGAGCCCGAGGGGGTGTTGACGACCATGTGCACCTCACCGGTGGCGATGAGCTTGACGGCGTCGACGCCCAGGTCCCCCAGTCCGATCTTTCCGACCAGGGTGTCCACCTTCACGCCGTTCGAGCGGAGATATCCGGCCGTGCCCACCGTGGCGGCCAGACGAAATCCGAGCTCGCTGAACAGCCGCGCCAACTCGAGACCGGCGACTTTGTCGCGATCGGCCAGCGACAGAAAGATCTGCCCGCTGTCGGGCAGCCGCGTGCCGGCGGCCAACTGCGACTTGGCGAAGGCGATGCCGAAGCTCTCCCCGATCCCCATCACCTCTCCCGTCGAACGCATCTCGGGGCCCAGCAGCGTGTCGACGCCGGGGAAACGACTGAAGGGCAGGACCGCCTCCTTCACGCTGACGTAGTCGGGACGGGGCGTCGCCGCCGGAACGACGCCTTCGTCGCGCAAGCGCGCCAAGGAGTGGCCCATCATGACGCGCACCGCGACCTGGGCCAGGGGCACGCCCGTGGCCTTGGCCACGAAGGGCACCGTTCGACTGGCGCGCGGGTTCGCCTCGAGAACGAAGACCTCGCCGTTCTTCACGGCGTACTGCACGTTGATGAGACCGACCACCGCCAAGGCGTCGGCGATCTTCGCCGTGCTCTGGTGCAGCGTGGCCAGCACCTCCTCGCTCAGTGTCTGAGGGGGAAGCGCGCAGGCCGAGTCTCCCGAGTGAACCCCGGCCTCTTCCACGTGCTCCATGATCCCGGCCACGAAGATCTCGCCCCCTTCATCGCGCACCGCGTCCACGTCCACCTCGATGGCGTCTTCGAGGAAGCTGTCCACCAGGATGGGCCGGCTCTGCGAGACGCCGCCCTCGCGGGCGAGTGAACCGTGCGCGCTGGTGAGATCGGCCATCACACGCGCGAGAGAGGTGTCGTCATAGACGATCTCCATCGCGCGGCCACCGAGCACGTAACTGGGCCGCACGAGAACTGGATAGCCCACGCGTTTGGCGATGGCGCGCGCCTGCGCGAGGGTCAGCGCGACGTCGCCCGGCGGTTGGCGCAGTCCCAGTGACTGACAGATCGCCGACCAGCGCTGACGATCTTCGGCCGCGTCGATGGACGCGACGGGCGTGCCGAGCACCAGGTCGGGGTCGAGTGAGTGTGAGAGTTTGAGCGGCGTCTGACCACCGAGCGCCACGATCACTCCGAGCACTCGCGCCCCGTCGACGCACGCCGCCTGCTCGGCCGCGATGACTTCGGCCACGTCTTCGGGGGTCAAGGGTTCGAAGTACAGGCGATCCGAGGTCGAGTAGTCCGTGGAGACGGTCTCGGGGTTGCAGTTGACCATGACCGTCTCGTAGCCCATGTCGCGCAAGGCCATAGAGGCGTGCACGCAGCAGTAGTCAAACTCGATTCCTTGGCCGATGCGATTCGGACCCGACCCGAGGATGATGACCCGATCGCGTGACGAGGCGGCGACCTCGGTGTCATCTTCGTAGGTGCTGTAGTGATAGGGGGTCGTCGCCGCAAACTCCGCGGCACACGTGTCGACGGTCTTAAAGGTCGTCGTCACGCCCTTCGCGCGGCGCCACCGCGCGACCGCGGCGGGCTCGTGACCGCTCAGTTGACCGATCTGCACATCGGAGAAACCCCACTGCTTGTAGCGTCGCCACTGGCGCGCGCTGAACAGCTCGGGGTTTAGGCTCGCGAGTTCACGTTCACGCTCCACGATGTCGGCCAGTTGGCGAATGAACCACGGGTCGATTCCCGTTCGTGAGGCGATCTCGTCCACCGCTGCTCCGCGACGCAACGCCTCGTGGAGTGCGAAGAGGCGCTCGGGGGTCGCCACCACACAGCGCTGCCACAGGGTCTCCTCGTCCCAGTCAGCAAACTCGCTCTGATCGGTGAGGGCGAATCCCTCGCGACCCTGCTCGAGCGAGCGCACCGCCTTCTGCAGCGACTCGGCGAACGTGCGACCGATCGCCATCACCTCGCCCACTGACTGCATGCGGGTGCCCAGGCGCGGTGACGACCCCGGCAACTTCTCGAAGGCCCAACGGGGGATCTTGGTGACGACGTAGTCGATCACCGGCTCAAAACTCGCCGGGGTGACGCGCGTGATGTCGTTGTCGATCTCATTCAGCGTGTACCCCACGGCCAGGCGGGCCGCGATCTTCGCGATCGGAAAACCGGTGGCCTTGGAGGCGAGCGCGCTCGAGCGCGAGACGCGCGGGTTCATCTCGATGACCAGGCGTTCCCCCGTCGCGGGGTTGACGGCGAACTGGACGTTCGATCCCCCCGTCTCCACCCCGACGCGGCGCAACACGGCGAACGCGTCGTCGCGCATCGCCTGGTACTCCACGTCCGAGAGCGTCTGCTGGGGGGCCACCGTGATGGAGTCGCCCGTGTGCACGCCCATGGGATCGAAGTTCTCGATGCTGCAGACGACGACACAGTTGTCGGCCACGTCGCGCATGACTTCGAGCTCGTACTCTTTCCACCCGGCGATGGACTTCTCCACCAGTATCTCGGTGATCGGAGACGCCGCGAGTCCCTCGCCGGCCAAGCGAAGGAACTCGTCGTCGCCGTGGGCGATGCCCGTGCCGGCGCCACCCAGGATGAAGCTCGGGCGGATGATGATGGGCCAGCCGATTCGCTGAGCGACCGCGAGAGCGTCCTCGACGGTGTGGGCGAAACCTGACTCGGGGACGGCGAGGCCAATCTCGGACATGGCCTCTTTGAACTTCTCGCGATCCTCGGCCGTCTCGATCGCTTCGGGACGCGCGCCAATTACCTCAACGCCCAGGCGCTCTAAGTCCCCGCGACGCACCAACTCCATCGTTAAGTTGAGGGCCGTTTGACCGCCGAGGGTGGGCAGCAGCGCGTCGGGACGTTCTCGCTCGATGATGTCGACCAGGACATCCACGTCCAGGGGTTCGATGTACGTGGCGTCCGCCGTCGCGGGGTCGGTCATGATGGTCGCCGGGTTGGAGTTGACGAGAATCACGCGGTAGCCCTCCGCGCGCAGCACCTGACAGGCCTGGGTACCCGAGTAGTCGAACTCACACGCCTGACCGATCACGATCGGTCCCGAACCGATCACCATGATGGACGTGAGATCGTTACGACGCGGCACTAGCGGGCCTCCAGGGTGTTGGTGCGCAGTAGCGTTTCGAAGCGCTCAAAGAGGTAGCGGGCGTCGTGCGGCCCCGGCCCGGCTTCGGGGTGGTACTGCACGGAAAAACATCGTTCGCCCGCGCAACTAATCCCCTCGATCACTCCGTCGTTGAGATTGACGTGACTCACCACTCCTCGCTCGAGGGAGTCGGGCACGACGGCGTAGTTATGGTTCTGGGCCGTGATCTCGATGCGGCCGGTGGCGACGTCTTGAACGGGGTGATTGCTGCCGTGGTGTCCAAAGGGAAGCTTGAACGTCTCTCCCCCGAGCGCGTCCGCCAGGAGCTGGTGGCCGAGGCAGATCCCAAAGATCGGTACCGACCCGATCAGGTCCGCGAGCACGGCCACCTGCGCGCCCAACGCGCCCGGGTCGCCCGGACCGTTCGAGAGAAACACGCCGTCGGGACGAAGCTCACGCACCTGGTCGGCGCTGGTGGAGGCCGGAACGACGGTGAGACGGAACCGCGACGCCAACTGATTTACCATTGTGGTCTTGATGCCGTAGTCGAAGGCCACCACGTGCAGGTCACCCTCACCCCGTTCGTAGGGTTCGGGCGTGGTCACCTCGTTGACGTAGTCGCACCCGTCGGTGCCCCGGGCCGTCGCGGCCGCCCCCTCGACGTCGGTCCCGTGACCAAAGGAGCCCGGCAGCGCGCCGTTCGCACGAAGGTGCCGGGTCAGTCGGCGGGTGTCGACCCCGGTGATGACCGGAATCTGGTGGCGGACGAGAAATGCGTCCAGAGGTTCGTGCGAGCGCCAGTTCGACGGCAACTCACTGAGCTCGCGAACGACCACTCCGCGGCACCAGGGATGTTCGCCCTCATCGTCGAGCGGCGTGACCCCGTAGTTTCCGATGTGGGGGTAGGTGAACACGATGATCTGACCGGCGTAGCTCGGGTCGGTGATCACTTCCTGGTAGCCACTCGTTGACGTGTTGAAGACGAACTCGCCCGCGGTGACCCCCGACGGCGGGAGGTATCCCGCGGCGCTGCCGTCGAAGGTGGTGCCATCAGCCAACACCAGGCGCGAGTCGTGGCGCGTCACGCGAGCGACCCCTCGTTCACGACGACGGCACCGCGCACGACGAGCGACCGGACGCGTCCGCTCATCTCGCGCTGGTCGTAGGGCGTGTTGGAAGCGCGACTCGAGAGAGTGCGGCGCTCGACGCGCCAGCGCTGGGCGGGGTCAAAGACCACGACGTTGGCGTCCTCGCCGGGCTGAAGCGCCCCACCGTGTCCGCTGTGATCAAGGCGCTCGTCCCCGGGGCGAAGTTGGGCGATGCGCGCCGGCCCGCGACTCAAGAGTGAGAAGAAGGTCTGCGCACTGGGGTCCTCGCCCAGTGCCTCGTAGGTGAGTGACGCGGCGTGCTCCAGGTTCAACATTCCGGGGGGCGCCTCATCGAAGGGCAGGTCCTTTAGCTCACTGGCGTGGGGTGCGTGATCAGTCGCCACCGCGTCGATCTCCCCGGCCGCCAGAGCACGGCGCAGGCCCGCGACCTCGTCGGGCCCACGCAGCGGCGGGTGAACCTTGAAGATCGGGTCGTAGGTCTCCAGCACGCTCTCGTCCAGCGTGAAATGGTGCGGCGCGACCTCGCACGTCACGGGAAGTCCTTCCTCTCGCGCCGCCTTGACCAACGCGATCGAGCGGCGGGTCGAAAGATGCATGAAGTGTACCGGGCAACCGGTCAGTCGCACCAGTTCGATATCGCGCATCACCATCAACTCTTCTGCGAGCGCGGGACGACCCACGAGGCCCAGTCGGCTGCTGAGTGCACCCTCATTCATCGAACCGCCGGCCGCGAGTTGCTCATCCTCGCAGTGTTGCGCCAGTCGGACCCCCAGGGCCTTCGCGTAGGTGAGAGCTCGGCGCATGAGAGCCGGGTCCTGCACGCCCGTGCCGTCGTCGGTGAAGAGACGCACCCCGAGCGCGGCCATCTCGGCCAGGGGGGCAAGTTTCTCGCCCCGGCGACCCTGGGTGATCGCGCCGGCGACCGCGATGTCGAGGGGCGTCTTCGCCCCGCGGGACAAGACGTAGGTGACGAGCGCGGGGGTGTCGAGGGCGGGCTCCGTATTGGGCATCGCGACGAGCGCGCCGTACCCGCCGAGAGCGCCGGCGCGCGCGCCGGACTCGATGGTCTCGGCTTCCTCCCGCCCGGGCTCGCGCAGGTGGGTGTGCACATCAACAAAGCTCGGACCCACCCAACATCCCTCGGCGTCGATCACCGTGGCACCCGGGGGCGCGCCCAGCGACGGTCCCACCTCGCGGATGCGATCGTCGTCGATGAGCACGTCGCCCCGTGCACTGGCGCTCTCACCAATCACGAGGCCCCCGCGTATCAGTACTTTCACGTTCTCTCCTCGGTTCCGCCGGCCACGCTTAAGTACAACACGGCCATGCGGATCGGGACGCCGTTGGTCACCTGACGATCGATGACCGCGCTCGCCGAGTCGGCGACGGCTGAGTCGATCTCGACGCCGCGGTTGATTGGTCCCGGATGCATGATGATGGTCTCGCGGCGAAGTCCCTTCGCCCGTTCGATGGTGAGACCGTAGGTCGTCGTAAATTCCTGGAGGGTCGGCACAAATGAGCCCGAACCCCGCTCGGTCTGTAGTCGCAACAGTCCCACCACGTCAGCCCAGGCCAAGGCCTCGTCGAAGTGAGTCGCGACCGTCACGGGCCAGGAGGCCACGTCATCGGGCAACAACGTCCCCGGCGCCGCCACCCGGACCTCGGCGCCGAGGGTCACGTAGGCATTGACGTCGCTTCGCGCGACCCGGCTATGGCGAAGGTCTCCGACAATCAGGATGCGCAGTCCCTTGAACAACTCCGCACCCGACTCGGGTCCGGTGGTGCCGCGGCGCTCGGCGAGGATCTGGCGGATGGTAAAGGCGTCGAGCAGACCTTGAGTGGGGTGCTGGTGTTGTCCGTCACCCCCGTTGATCACTCGCACGTGGGGAACGTAACGACTCACTTGCAACGCCGCCCCACTCGACTGGTGTCGCATCACGACGGCGTCGATGCCCAGTGCGTCAATGGTGGAGATCGTGTCGCGGAGGGACTCGCCCTTTTTCACGCTGCTCGAGGCGATAGCGAGGGAGAGGACGTCGGCGCTCAGACGCTTCGCCGCCGTTTCGAAACTCAGCCGCGTACGGGTGGACTCCTCAAAGAACAGCGACGCCACCACCCGGCCCTTGAGGGCCGGAACTTTCTTGATCGTTCGTTGGTTCACTTCCACGAAGGACTCGGCCACGTCGAGAATCTCGACCAGCGCCTCTTGGGAGAAGTCCTCCAGCGACAGGAGGTTCTGACCGCGGAGCGTGTCCCTCACGATCTCGATCCGATCCAGACACCCTCGAGGGTGGCCTTAATGTCTTCGTCGAGCGAGGTCGGAAGATTCTTGCCGACGTAGTCCGGTCGGATCGGCAACTCGCGATGTCCGCGGTCCACCATGACGGCCAGCTGGACCGAGCGGGGCCTCCCCCAGTCCGTCAGCGCGTTGAGGGCCGCGCGAATGGTGCGTCCGGTGAAGAGAACGTCGTCGACCACCACCACCGTGCGATCGGTCAGGTCGTGATCGATGATCGTGCGTGAGGACCGCGGTACGGGGTTGCGCGAGAGATCGTCACGATAAAACGAAACGTCGAGCAGGCCCAGGGGCGGCGTCTCCCCCGCCACGTCACCGAGGAGTTGCACCAGTTGTCGCGCGAAGGGCTCGCCGCCGGTCTGAAGGCCGATGACGGACACTCCGTGCAGATCACGATTGCGCTCCACGATCTCGTGGGCCATGCGGGTCAGGGCGCGCGCCACGTCATCTGGAAGAAGAAGTTGACTCTTCGCCACGAAACTCACGTCGCGCGAGGGCGCCCGGCGTTGGTCGTCATTCGTCATTGCTCTCCTGTCGTACGGGCCTCGCGGGACCCGCTTCACGACAGTCCCCCGGGCGCGCCCGAGGAGCTGTTGTCTTAGTGAACCGTGTTAATGGTAGTCGTAATCAGCGTTGAGACCACCGCCGAGATGGCCACCCACACCCAGAAATAACGAACCAGCCGAACCTGGTACCACTTGTCACCGCTGATGACGCCCCGGGCCGATCGAATGGCGAGTCCGAGTCCGAGGAAGGCGAGCAACACCAGGTGGCCCAGGGTCGAACCGATGATGGCCATCATCGCGGAGTCGTAGGTCGTGTAGGACATAGTGATCGAGTCGTTGGCGCCCACGAAGATCTGGGGAATGTCACCCAACTGAATCGCGCACACAACCACGCCCACCAAGGTCAGAACCATCGCCACAATCGCGAAGGGTGAGAACGCCTTGGCGTTTTTGGTGGCGCGCAGGCTCTTCTCGCCGAACCAGAGGACGCCCGCGCTGACGACCGTGAGCGCGGCGGTCAACCACTGCAGACCAGCCGACAGCACGCCCACGTAGACCGGCTTCGGATTACCCAAGGTGCCGTTGTTGTACAGGTTCTCCCACTCGGAGTACGTGTGGAGGTGCCCGGGAAAGCCCACCATGGACATCCAGTGACCAGCGGTGTCGACGCCACGCAGGTACAGGTAGGTGAAGAGCAGCGCGGCGACGGTCACCACGTCGGCGCCGATGAACAGCCAGATTCCGACGCGTTGTCGAGCGTCGACTTTTTCCGGCGACTCGTGATGTCCGGGGGTACCCCCATGCATCTCGCTCTGTGGTTCGATGTCGGCGATGCTCATTGACCCACCAGTTCCTCTCCGTAGTGATAGGGGTCTTGGGTGATGACCGGCTCTTCTAAGAAGTTTTCCAGCGGCACCGGAGTGGGCACCTGCCACTCGAGTGTGTTGGCGTGCCAGGGGTTCGGTCCGGACGGCTCACCGCGGCGCCACGAGGTGATCACCGCGCCGAGAAGAACGAGCATGCCCGACATGATGATGTACGCGCCGAGCGTCGAGATGAAGTTGGTGTGCTCGAAAGCCAAGCTGTAGGACGCGTCGCGTCGCGGCATGCCCTTCAGGCCCGACAGGAACATGGCCCCAAAGGTGATCTGAACGCCGATGAACACGAGCCAGAAGGAGTATCTGCCCATTCGTTCGTCAAGATATCGACCGGTGACCTTGGGGAACCAGTAGGCCAGTGCCGCGATCGCGCCAAAGAGCACCGATCCCACGAAAATGTAGTGGAAGTGAGCGGTGACAAACATGGTTCCGTGGAGTTGCTCGTCGAGGGGAACGTCCGACAGGTAGATGCCGGTTACGCCGCCGATGATGAAGTTAAAGATGAACCCGAACATCCAGATAGTCGGAAGTTTCATCCAGACGTTGCCCCGCCACAGCGTGCCCACCAACACCAAGAAGAAGATGCCAGTCGGTATCGAGATGAGTTCGGTGGTGACCATGAAGGGACCGCCCAGGGTGGGCGCCCAACCCGAGGTGAACATGTGGTGGGCCCAGACCAACGCCGAGAGTCCCGACAGCGCGACCATAGCTCCCACGGCCGTTCGATAACTGAAGAGCGGCTTTCGAGCCATGGTGGAGGAGATCTCAAAGAGGGCCGCCACGGCCGGAATCAAGATGACGTACACCTCGGGGTGGCCCATGAGCCAGAAGAGGTTCGCCTGGAGCCAACTCGTGCCACCGCCGGCGGCGATGTAAAAGCTCGTCGACGCCGTACGGTCAAGAAGCTGATTGAGTTCCGCCACAAAGAAGAAGGGAAATGCGTACAGCGCCAGCACCGCCGTGATGATCGTGCCCCACACAAAGATGGGCAGGCGGTCGAGCGTCATTCCTTTGGTTCGCATGGTGATAACGGTCGTAATCAGGTTGATACTGGCGACCGTCGTCGATACGGTAAAGACCACAATCGCCATGGCGAAGAAGTCCATTCCGACTCCCGCCTGGTCGGCGATGGTGCCGAGGACCACCCAGCCCACTGGTAGACCACCCACCGCCAACACCGTGACGAGCAGCACGGCCGCGCTGACGAGTGTCCAAAGGCTCAGCGCGTTCAGGCGCGGAAAGGCCATGTCGCGCGCCCCGACCATGATCGGCATCACGAAGTTGCCCCAGGGACCGGCCACCGCCACGATGAGGGCCAAAATCATCACCATGCCGTGAATCGCGATAAAGCTGTTATAGACCTGCTGATTGACGAAGTGAGTGCCGGGGACAATCAGTTCGGTGCGAATGGCCATCGCGAGAATGCCGCCGACGCCCAGCAGCGACATGGTGACAATGATGTACTGGACCCCGACCACTTTGTGGTCGGTCGTGTACTTCCAGTACCTCGCCCGGCCTTGCTTGTACCCCGCGTAGTAGAGGTCGTCGTCACGAGAGTTGTCGTTTCCAAGTAGCCAGCGAAACGGTGCGTTGAACGCGCCGATGCCGATCCAAAAGCCGATCATCCAGCCTACGGCCGTCATCGTCGCTACCTGGTCGGAAAAGTTGTCGCTGCTGGACCAGAAGAGCTTGCGCGCGATGAACCAGCCAATCCAGGCAAAGATGACGCCCGCCACCACGGCGGTGCCGAAGTTCTGGTAGCGCGCGAGCCCGCCGCCGCGCGGCTCCGCCGACGTTTCGGTGTGTTCAAGAGTTGTGGTCATAAATTCCTCCTACGCTCGGGCCGGCTGGCTCGCGAGCCACGCAGAGAACTGTGATGGGGTGACAACGTGACCGACCGCGTCCATGAACGCGTGGTTCAGCCCGCAGAACTGCTCGCAGCGAACTTCGATCGTGCCCAATTTGTCAGGAGTGGTGTGGATCGTCGTAATGGTGCCGGGGTTGGCGTCCACCTGGACACCGAAGTTGACCACCCAAAAGCCGTGCGTGACGTCGACCGACGTGACCCGAAACTCGACCTCTCGGTGATCGGGCACGATGAGTTCGTTCGACACCACGTGGGTGCCCGGGTACGCAAACGTCCACACCCACTGCTGGCCGGTCACATCGACCACCAGTGGATTCCCCGAACTCGAGTTCTCCGCGGCCAGTGCCCCAAGGCCCCAGACCAAGACGAACACGGTCAATACCGCCGACACCGTCAGCCACGTGACCGTCAACTTGGTGTTCTCTCGAACCTGTTCAGCGGCCGGTGGTACCCCGTCACCTTTGTAGCGGTCGTGACGCAAGACGTGGATCGCCGCCGCGTAGACGCCGGCCGCCACGGGTGCCGCCAAGACGCTGAAAAGAATCATCGTCGTCACCGAGAGATTGCCGTCGTTGCTCATCATGTGAGGCATGTAGCGCTTGGGAATCCAGATCGCCAGCAGCACGCCGACGACGGTCAAGATGCCCCAGCTGTAATAAAACGTCTTTAGCGATCGCTTGCCGGAAGAAGTAGCCACAATGTCTCCTTATTGAACCGTGAACGTGCCGGACATGTAGCCATAACTGCTCATAGCTTCACCAAAACCATTCCCCAAACGGCTCCCGCCGCAGGGAAACTCGCAGTTGAACTCGTAGACCGTGGGTCCACCCGTGTCGAAGGAGAACTTCACCACGATGGGCTTGGGATACGTGCCAATTCCCAGTTTCACCGGGAACTTGTTGCTGTTGTTCGCCGGCAACGGGATCGAAACGAACAGCGTCTTTCCGTTTCCCGGAATTCCACGAATGGTGAACGTGTGACCGATGTCGTTGACGCCCACGTGGGTGGTCTTCACTCCGTTCACCGTGTCGAAGCCTCCGTTGGTGCCGATGACGTTGTCGAAGAAGGGGTTGTTCGCCGCCCCACCGGTGTCGTACTGGTCGATGGTCACGTCGATCGTCTCGTGGGCCGGAACCACGACGTTGTCGTTGGAGTAGGTCACCCAGTCGGGGTGAGGGCCGCCACTCGCACCGTGTACGCCCTCGAGCGAGTCGGGAAACGTACTGAGGTGAACGCTGCACGTGTGCGCTTTTCCAGAGACCGGTGTGCAGGTGAGCGGAGTTTGGTGGGGCGTGGCCGTCGCTAACGCAAAACCGGCCAGTGCGAGTGCACCGCCGCCCAGTAACACCGAAGCGAGCGCCACGCCCAGGGACCTCGAGCGAATCATTCGTTCTCCTTTTACGCGTCCTCACGTGGGCGCACGCAACAACACGCCCCTCCGTCTCTCACCAAGGTACCGGAACGTACATAGCCAATGGCACTAAAGTCTCGTGAAGTGGCGGGCAATCAGAAGAACATCTTCAGGATCCATCTAGGGCTATTTCTGGCCGAATTATTCTGCATCCCGGCCTTCGCCTTCGAAATGTATCGTGCACTTTCGGGCAACGAACTCTCGTGGGCCTACGTGGTTGAGTGGCCGGCGCTGGGTATTTACGCGATCTACATGTGGAAGAAAATGCTGCGCGAAGAGCGCGGTCAAACCAAGCCCCCGCGAACTAGGGCCTCCGGGGACGACGCGCGCCTGGCCGAGTGGAACGCCTACCTAGCCTCGGTGCACCGCCCCGATCAACCGGTCACACCGGACAATCGAGAGGTCTGACGCTCGATCGCTCCAAAGAGTGACCCCTCCCGCTTCACCAGTCGGTGGAGAACGAGGACCAGACAGGGGATTGCCCACCCGTCACCGCAGATCCACAGTATCCCCGCGGCGAGACGTTGCTGGCTGAAGGCGACGCCCGCGGACCGGGCCATCCCCGGCATCGCGGCCATGCCCGGGTGCATCACCATCACGCTGTACCACGACGCCTTGGTGAAGATGGACATCGACATGGCCAGCATCAGCATTTCGAACACCGTGACCAGCAGCGCGATCAGTTGGTAGCGGATGCGCACGTGATTGACGCGTGGCGGCGACGACACGATGAAGTGAAAAAAGAACAGTCCGCTCAGAAGAAACGCGGGTTCGACGACCCACTGCATCATCCAGGTGCGCGCCATGACGTAGTCGAAGACCCGCGGCAGGTGCGAAGCGATCATGACCGCGTTCAGGACCACGGTGGCGCTCAGAATATTGAAGAGCCACTTCGGCGCCCGCCAGGTACGTCGTAGGTACCACCACGACAAAAGTTGGCGCCGTGGCTCAGGGCGCAGTATCCACCACAGGGAGCGTAGGGTCCCCGCGTAGGTGAGGCCAATCGGGATCATGAACATGACCAGGATGTGGGCGATCATGTGTTTGGGCAGGCTGACCATTCCCTGGGCCGCAAAGGGGGAGGCCGTGGCGTACCAGAGCAGCGCCCAACTCAGCATCGCGATCGCGAACTGAAAACTCACCCGCGGGGGCGTGGTTTTTCGGCGAGAGTACGCCACAATCGATGCGATCGCCCCGAGGACGGCGACCACACCCAGGGGCGACATCGCTAGCGCAACCCGGCTTGGTGCAAGAGGTTCATCAGCTCACTCTCGCTTGACTCTTGACCCGCCGAATTACGAAGGGGGTCATCGGGAATAATGAACCGCAGGCGACCCGAGGGCTTGATAATAAACATGTAGTCGGAGTGGATACTCATGATGTCCCCCGGCTCATTGCTAACACTTATCCCGTACTCGGCCCAGACTTTCTTGGTCCGGGCCACGGGACCCGTCACGAAATAGAGGTTCGGAACCGACGTCAGATAGTGGATCTTGATGAAACGTCGCACGTTGGCGAGCGTCTGGTGGAGCGGGTTGGCCGCGACGATCACGATGTCCAGAGGCGTCGAGGCGGGCAGTTCCGATCGAACGTGGCGAAGCTGGGCCGCCAGCAACGGGCAGTCGGTCCAACACACCGGATCGAGGAACGTCAGGAGGACGTAGCGCCCCTTGTGCTCGCCGAGTCGAAAGGGCTGATCGTACTGGTCGGTCAGGGTGAAGACGGGCGCCTTCGTATTGACCGGCGCCGCCGGACCGTTCTGAGCGACGAAAAGCGTCGGCTCGGCGGCTGAGACCGACGCGATGCCCATGGACACGACAGAAAAGAGGATCATCCCGCTCGCGAAGGCGGCCACGACCGCTCCGGTGCTCGAACGAAACTCCTCGGGTAGGCGACGTACCAGCGGTGGTGCCGAACGTAGTGCGGGTCGCGCGCAGTAGACCAGGAGAGCCATGGGGATCAAAGAGTTGATGTCGGTCGCCACGCCACCGAAGACGGCGATGTCCTCGCCCACCACCCAGAAAACGACCGCACCGACCACGACCGTCACGATGGGCCAGTTGACGTCGTGGGTGCTGGCGTACCAGAGCCCTCCCGCACTAGCGAGGAGCCAGAGAATAACGATGACGTTGAATCCGCCACCCAGGGTTCCAGCGAAGTCCCCGACGTGTCGAACCACCCACGTCAGACCGTGTGGTTGGGCCGTTACCGTCATCGAACGCGTCATCGCGGTCAGGGCGTTGTTATTGCCCCCGTGCCAGAACTCTGCGGACGGCAGGCACTGCAAGACCGTGGCCACGAGGAGAACGATCGCAATAAAACGTAACGTCCAGCGCGAATAGTGATCGGCAAAGTACCCCGGCGGCAGGGCGATCCACACGGCCGCCGCGCAGTAAAACAAGGTGGCGCCGGGCCAGCCGAACAGGATTGACGCGCCCGAGGCAAAGGCGCCACCCAACCCTTCGCCGATAACCCACACCAGGGCAGCCCAGCCCGCAGCCACGACGGCCGCGTAGCGACCGATCGCGGCGTTCGACGAGATGAGCGCGAGACCGATGCCTACTTGAATCCAGGCGGTACCGGTCGCCAGGTCGATCGGGTGAGCGTTCCAGAGCGAGATCGCGTGCAGCATCAGCGGGTGCAGCCAACTCGGCGCGCCCGAAATGGTGGGGCGCACGACGTCGTTCGCTAGGCCCAGCGGCATCGAGGGCTGAAACTGCAGTATGCCGTCGAAGACCCAAATGATCCCAAAACCAATGCGCAGGATGGTACGACTACGAGGCTCGCTCAGACCAGCCTGAGAAACATTAAAGGTAGTCAGGCGGCGAGCGAAGGTCGCAGCGAGAAGAATCGCGAGGGCAATGCCAATGATCCAGTAGACGCTCGAGACATAAAGGTGATGGCGAAAGAGCGAAACGACGATCGGGTTCAGCAACGAGACATTGTTCTGGCCCATTCCTGGCATTCATCGCTCCAGTATCTACTCGACAAGCCGCTGGGCTATTGACGACAACACGCCGTTCACAAAAGATGAGGAACCATCGGTGGAATACACCTTCGCCAACTCAACGGCCTCGTCCAGAATAACCGCCACCGGTGGCGCATCTTCCATCAGCATCTCGCCGACCGCGAGCGTCATGATGAGCCGATCGACCAGAGCGATTCGCTCGAGCGGCCAATCGATGGACATCTCGGTCATAAGCTCATTTGCTCGACCTTGGTGATCGGCCGCTGAGGTCAGCACGGCCACGACGTAGGGGTCGGGTCGGGTGCTCAGTTCGGTCAGCACCACGGCGACCGGTCGTTCCTTGATCGTTGATTCGTAAAAGATCTCGAGGGCCCGTTCTCGCGCGCGGTGTCGATTTTGACCGAGTTCGCTCACCCTACGCTCGGGTCATGTACTCACCGGTGCGCGTGTCGACCTTGATGGCCTCGCCCGGACCGACGAAGAGCGGAACCTGCACCACGTACCCGGTCTGCAGGGTGGCCGGCTTACGGGCGCCCGAGACTCGATCGCCCTGCAGGCCGGGCTCGGTGTCGGTGATCGTCAGTTCCACCGACGCCGGTAGCTCGACGCCGATGATCTCGTCGTCGTACGAGATCAACATGGCCTTACCCGTCTCGACGAGAAAGTTGGTCGCCTCACCGAGGCTCTTCGACGAGACGGGGACCTGATCAAAGTTGCTCTGGTCCATGAATATGTAGTCGTCCCCGTCGCGGTACAGGTACTGAGTGTCGCGCTTGTCAATAATGGCCTGTTCGAGTCGCTCGTCGCCGCGGTAGGTCCGCTCAATGACGGCCCCGGTGCGGGCGTTACGTAGTTTGGTGCGAACGAAGGCGCCGCCCTTGCCGGGCTTGACGTGCTGGAACTCGAGAACGGTGAACAGTCCCTCGTCGATCTTGAGGGTGATGCCGTTTCGTAGGTCAGAAGTAGAGATTGCGGCCATGGGCCTCGGTGCCTTTCACGATTGGTGCGCTACTCATTCTAGTTAGCGCCCCCGTGGCACCGATCTACGAGGATTCCAAGAGGTGGCGCACCGCGTCTAAGGCGAGCACGTAGCTCAGTGATCCAAAACCCGCGATCGTACCGTTCACCACCCCGGCGAGTGTGCTGACGTGTCGAAAGGGCTCGCGGGCCGCCGGGTTTGAGAGGTGGACCTCAATCTTCACCCCGTCGAAGGTCGCCAGCGCGTCGGTGAGGGCCCAGGACGTGTGCGAGAGGGCCGCCGCGTTGATCACCAGCGCCACGCAGGTCGAGCGCGCGGCGTGCACCGCTTCGATCAGATCGCCCTCAAAGTTGGACTGCACGTCGAGGACGCTGTAGCCCGCGGACTCCGCGCGGGCGCGAAAGGCGTCCACGTGCTCTCTCATGGTGGTCGAACCGTAGATCTCGGGACTGCGCGAACCCAGGAGATCCAGGTTCGGTCCGGACAACAGCAGTATCTGGCCGCTCACGACTCTCCTTTGAAGTGCTCTAGTACGTTACCCACCACCGCGCGGTCGAGCCCGCTAACCAAGGAGTACCCCTCCGGTCCCGCCAGGACGAAGCTGAGATCGTGGCGTGCTTTCTTGTCGAAGGTCATCGCCTCGAGCAGCTCCTCGGGTGCGTACTGAGCGGGGAGCCGTCCCTCCAGGTCGAGCGCGCGCAGTACCTGATCGTGTCGCTCAACGACGTCGTCGCCCACGCGACCGAGCGTTCGCGCCAGGCGCGCGGCGAAGGCGAGGCCCACGGCCACGGCCTCGCCGTGGCGCAGCTCGTCCGCTCCCCGTCGCAACGCCAACTTCTCGAGTGCGTGGGCGAGGGTGTGGCCGTAGTTCAAGAGAACGCGCGACCCCCCCTCGCGCTCGTCGAGCGCCACCAGGGCCACCTTCACGCCGATCGCCATCTCCATGAGTTCGCTGAGGGTCGAGGTTCGCAGTGACTCGACGTCGCGGTTTTCGAGCAGCCAGCACTTGGCCACTTCCCCCAGGCCGCTGCGCCGTTCTCGCTCGGCCAAGGTGGACAGGACGCTGGTGTCACAGAGGACGCCGAGCGGCTGGTAGAACGCTCCGACCAGGTTCTTGCCGGCCCGAAGATTCACGCCGGTCTTACCGCCGAGCGCGGCGTCCACCTGGCCGACCAGGGAGGTCGGGATCTGTACCAACGAAACGCCGCGCAAGTACACCGCGGCGGCGAAGCCCACCAGGTCGGTGATGGCCCCTCCCCCGACCGCAACGACCACGTCGTCACGCGAGAGGCGACGCTCGGCGAAAACCTCGAGCAGTTCCTCGAGCGCCGAGAAAGTTTTGGCCGACTCCCCCTCGGGGACGAAGAGGGTGAACTGTTCGAGACCACTGGCGATATCGAACCACGGCTGTTCGGCGAGCGATGACGAGGTGACTACCGCGACACTCTTCGCGCGCGGGGCCTTCGCCGCGATCAACGCGGCGAGCCCAAAGCGGGCGCCCTCTTCAACGACGACGTCGTAGGGTCGCGCTTCGAGTTCGACGGTGAAGATCACGGAGCGAACTCCTTGGCCGCGACGACGACGCGTTCCAGTACCTCTTCGAGGGTCCCCGCCGCGTTCACCCGCACGCGCGAGGTCTCGCGATACCACCTCTCACGCTCGCGTCGCAGACGTTGAAGACCCGCGGCGCGATCCTCACCGAGGAGGGGACGATCGTCTCCCCCCGCCACGCGTTCGATCAGGGTCTCGTCATCGGCGTCCAGCCATATCGCGAACTCGCGCGCGATCAACTCCCTGGCGGGCGCCGTCGTAACAACGCCCGCTCCGGTCGCCACCACCGCGTCACCGACGAGAGCCGTGTGTAAGGCGTCGAGCTCGCGCTCTCGAAAGTGCGCTTCGCCAAACTGACGTAAGTACTGCGCACCGGGCATGGCCACGCTCGTCGACACCAGCGCGTCCGTGTCGAACTCCTGGCAACCCCAACGTTCTGAGAGGGCGTGCGCCACGGCGCTCTTCCCGACACCGGGCAGTCCCACCAGCACCAGACGAGCCACGGTTACGCCGGGCGAGCGCCCGAGACGACCGAGCCAAGGTTCGCGAGGTACGAGTGGTGGTTGCGCACGAACTCATCCACCGAGTCGCCACCAAACTTGCGTAGCGACTCATTGGCCAGCACCAGGGCCATCATCGCCTCGCTCACCACTCCCATCGCGGGCACGGCCGTCACGTCGGTGCGCTCCTTGAAGGAGATGGTCGACTCCCCCGTCGCCACGTCAACCGTCTCGAGAACCGGACGGTTCAGCGTGGCCAGCGGCTTCATCGCGACCTTGGCGATAATCGGCGCCCCCGACGACACGCCGCCCTCGAGCCCGCCGGCGTGATCGCTTCGCCGGACGTATCCACCGCCGAGATCGAAACTTTCATCACGCACGATGGCGTCGTGGGCCACGCTGCCGCGCTGGCTCGCCTGAATCATCCCGTCACCGATCTCTACGGCCTTGACGGCCTGGATGCTCATCAACGCTCCGGCCAGCAGGCCGTCCAACTTGCGATCCCAGTGAACGTAGCTGCCCAGTCCGACCGGCGCGCCGTAGGCGATGACCTCGACGATGCCGCCCAAGGAGTCACCCTCTTTGGCGGCGGCCTTGATCTCGGCAATCATCGCCGCCTCCGACGACGCGTCAAAACACCGCACTTCGCTCTCGTCGATGCTCGCGAGGTCGCTGGCGAGGGGGCGCACGCCATCGGGAACGAAGGCCGCCCCAATACGCACGACGTGGCTAAGGATCGCCACGTCAATCGTGGCGAGGAGCGCCTTCGCCAGGGAGCCCGCCACCACCCGCGCGGCCGTCTCGCGCGCGCTGGCTCGTTCCAGCACGTCGCGGGCGTCGTCGAAACCGTACTTTTGCATTCCGGCCAGGTCGGCGTGCCCCGGCCGAGGCGCCGTGAGTCTCTTCTCGGGCTCGCCCGGGGCCGCGGACATCTCTTGTTCCCACTTGGGCCACTCGGAGTTGAGGATCTCCACCGACACCGGGGAACCCAACGTGCGGCCGTGACGAATCCCGCCGATCAGTCGTACGACGTCTCGCTCGAAGCGCATGCGGGGTCCTCGTCCATAGCCCAGGCGACGACGGGCGAGCTCACCAGAGATCGCCTCTTCGTCAATCGCGAGGCCCGCCGGAAGTCCCTCGACGATGACGCTGAGGGAGGGTCCGTGACTCTCACCGGCCGTGAGGAAGCGCAACATTGTTCGATTCTAGTTTGAAGAATCGAGGAGTCTTCTACTCCGCGGTGTAGAAGGGGTTGTCACCCGAGGCGTGATCAGTCACGTCCAGCACCTTGGTGATCTCGGGAATGGACTCGCGCAAGCTCGTCTCGATGCCCTGGGACAAGGTCATCCGACTCATCGAACAGCCCTGACAGCCGCCCGAGAGTTTGATGTAGGCGATGCCCTTTTCCTCGTCCATGGCGATGAGGTCGGCGCGGCCGCCGTGTTGAGCGATCGAAGGATTGATCTGCTCTTCGAGCACCACCACGGCAATAGAACCCAGCGTTCCCTCCACCCCGAGCGCCAAGATCTCCGCCGGAACACCGGGATTGATCTCTTCGAGCGACGGGCTGTTGGGGTTGACCAAGACCAGGCCACCCCCGCCCTCGTTGGCGAACTCCAGCCGACTTCCGCGCAGCCGATCGACACTGGCCGCCGGAACAACGATGGTGATGTCGCCGTCACGACCGATCGCCGCGCCCTCGGGAGCCAGATTCAACTCCGAGAAGTAGAGGTCGTAGGCGTAGCCCGCGCCGCGCGTGCCGGTCACTTCCACCCACAGCGCCAACGTGTCGCTCGGCGTTTCGCCATTCATCGCGTCGGTGACGACGTTACGTGCTTCATCGGTCATGGTGAGAACGTCAAAGGTGTCGATCGAGGTCATGAGCAAAGTCTAGAGGTGGTTCAACGAAGCCGCCACGCGTTGTAAGTTTTGTGCGTGACTGCCATCCCGAAAGACGCCCACGAGTGGATCAGCTTCGAAGACCTCAAGCGCGAGCGGACCTGGATGTTCGACGTGACCTTCTTGGAGAGCAACTGGACGTGCATTTTTGGCAACGGCTGCCAGGGCGTCCTCACCGGACCCACCCCCGAACTGGTGCAGGGGTGCTGCAGTTACGGGGCTCACTTCGTTGACGAAAAGGATCGCCGCCGCGTCGAAAAGGCCGCCAAACGACTGACCGCCGACCAGTGGCAGTTCAAGTCGAAGGGAAAGAACGGCACCACCCGAGTCAAGAAGAACGGCGAGATGGTGACGCGGCTCGTTCAAGATGCGTGCATCTTCTTGAACCGTCCCGACTTCCCGCGCGGCGCGGGGTGCGCCCTGCACGTGATGGCCATCGATAACAAGGAGAGCTACATCCCCCTCAAGCCCGAGGTGTGCTGGCAGTTGCCCCTACGTCGCGACGAAGAAGTGCAAGACGACGGTCACGTCATTACGCGAATCTCGCAGTGGGGTCGTCGCGACTGGGGACCGGGCGGCGCCGAGTTTCATTGGTGGTGCACCGAGTCGGCGTCGGCCTTTGTTGGCAAGACGCGAGTCGTCGACTCGATGAGGGAAGAACTAATCGCGATGGTCACCAAGCCGGTCTACGACCGACTCGTGGCGTACATGGATCAGCGGGCCACCGCGCCCAAGGGCACTCGCCTCGAACACCCGGTGCTGCGAAAGAAGTCCTAGCCCTCGGCGGCGAGGGGATCTTCCTCGTTAAAGGACGTGCGCGGCAGGGATCCGAGGATCTCGTCGTAGCGGTCTTCCTCGGCCAGACACCATTCGGCGTGAACGTCATCAGGGGCAGCGCCGCACTCCGCGCAGGTGGTGGCGCGAGGGCCCGTCGACCTTTTCAACTCTCGGGCTTCGACAAAACGGCGATGGCGACCCTTTTTCACGTCAACTCCTCACTGGCCGCGGGCCAGGGATGTGGGCGGCGACCAAAGCCCGATTTCCGCGGGGCTGTGGATCCATACTACCAAGTCGACCTTCTCGTAGAACCCCTAGCATTTCGCTTGTGAGCCAAGCCTTTGATCCCCAGGAGATGATTGTACGATTTCGCGAGCGGGCCGACGCCGTTAAGCGCCGAGGCCTCCCGCCCGTCGAGGGGCCCGAGCGATTGCGCTTCATGGAGGCGGCGAAGATCGACTTTCAGGACTTCGCCATGCTCGGCGACGCCACGGCCACGCTGGAGGAGGGCATCTTGCGACTCGAGATCGACCTTCGTCCCCGCTCTGACTAGGGCGTGAGGTCACTCCTAATACGCGCCGAGGCCTCGGCCAGCTGAGCGACTCCCTGGGACAAGAAGCGCAGAGCCCTCGCCCTCTTGGCGGGATCGTTACCGGACCGGTAGCAGACGTTGGCCCCCGCGCCCAAGTTGCCGTAGGCCTTGGAGAGCAACGTGTTAACCAGGGCGTCGGGTGTGGGCAACGCCCCGTTGGCCTGTTCGGACTCCATGAGCAACACCCCACAGACCGTGTGAAGGTCGTTCACGCCCTCGTTCGCTACGCGCAGCGCCGTCGCGGAGTGCTGCACGTCACCGAGGAGTGTTTTGTTGTTGGCGCCGTAGGTGCTTTCGCGCGTCCACGTTTTCATCGCGGTGGACATCGACTGCGTGCCGCAGGCGCTGAGGAGGAGTCCCCCGGCCAGAAGGATCGCGATCGCTCGTATCACGACGCGATGACGAGGTGCAGTTGACGCGGACCGCGTCGAACCACCAAGTACCGCCCGTGCAGCAGGTCGTCCGGGCCGACCTTCGCGCCGTCGTCGAGTCGCACGTTGTTGAGGTAGACCCCACCTTGGTCGAGGAAGCGACGCGCTTCGCCCTTGGACTTCGCCAGGTCCGTACGGACCAGCAGGTCGACCGGGTCGACCCCGCCCAGCAGCTCTTCCCGGGACCAGGTCGAGGAGGGAGCGTCGGCGACGACGTCGAGGAGTGTCGCCTCGTCGAGATCCGCGATCGACTCGCCAAAGAGCGCGGCGCTCGCTCGTTCGGCCTTGGTGGCGGCCCCTTCGCCGTGAACCATCGTGACCACCTCGCGAGCGAGCGCGCGCTGAGCGCGACGCTCTTGCGGGGCCACCTGAACGAGCTCATCGAGTTCGCGAATCGCGTCGTGATCGAGAAAACTGAAGTAGCGAAGCAACATCGGGGTGACGATGTCATCGCTGTTCAAAAGAAACTGGTACATCTTGAAGGGCGACGTGCGCGCCGGATCGAGCCAGATCTGTTCGCCGCTCGCCGACTTGCCGAACTTCGTACCGTCGCCGCGCAACAACAGCGGCGAGGTCAGGGCGTCGGCCGCTCCCCCGGCGGACTTTCGCACGAGCTCGGCCCCGACGGTGATGTTGCCCCACTGATCGGAGCCGCCCAACTGCAACGTGCATCCCTGGTCGAGGTAGAGCCGCAGAAAGTCATAGGCCTGCAGCAACATGTAGGAAAACTCGGTGAAAGAAAGTCCCACGTCGTCGCGATCGAGGCGACTCTTCACCGACTCCTTCGCGATCATCTGGTTCACCGTAAAGTGCTTGCCGACGTCGCGCAGGAAGTCAGTTAACCCGACCGTGGTCAGCCAGTCGGCGTTGTTGAGAAGCTTCGCCTGCGCCCTGCCCGCCCCGGGCTCAAAGTCCAAGAAGTGCGCCATCTGTGCGCGGATGCCCGCGACGTTCTCCTCGAGCACCTCGCGGGTCAACAACGGGCGCTCCTCGGCCTTCTCACTGGGGTCGCCGATCAAGCCCGTGCCCCCGCCCGCGAGGGCGATGGGGGCGTTGCCCGCGATCTGGAGGCGACGCATGTTGAGGAGCGGAATCAAACTGCCCAGGTGTAGCGAGGGGGCGGTGGGGTCAAAGCCCACGTACAGCGTGACCGATCCCGCGTCGAGGCGATCAAAGACCCCCGGGTCGGTGGTCTGATGGATCAGGCCACGAAACTGCCAGTCGTCACGTACTTTCATGGCGTCAGTCTACGAGTCGACTTTGCTAGAACGAAGACGTCGAAGGTAGGTGGGTCTGCAGCCACAAGACAAACGTGTGCCACCAACCGGTGATCTCACAGACCCCTATCGCGATGAGCAGTAGCCCGCCGATGAGCCCAATCACCTTGGCGTGTCGCCGTAACCAGGTCGAAGCGACCGACATCCACTCGGTGGCCAGCGCCGCCACCAGAAAGGGAATCCCGAGACCGACGCAGTAGAAGAGGGCCAGGATCGAACCGCGCAGGGCCGTGGCGCCCGACGAGGCCGACGCCAACAAGAGAATCGCCGACAACGTCGGACCAATGCACGGGGTCCAACCGAGTCCAAAGGTGAAGCCGAGAGCGGCCGCCCCCACGATGGAGGCGCGGGGCAGTCGATGTATCCGTCGCTCTCGGTTCAGCCACGACGAGGGCCAAAAACCGGCGAAGAAGAGTCCGAGGCCAATGGTGATGACGCCGAACACGATCTCCAGAACGCGTTGGTGCGCGTTGAGGCGCTGACCGAAGTCGCCGAACAACGCGCCGAAGCTCACGAAGACGACCGTGAATCCCGCGATGAAAGCGATCGAACCGACGAACGCGCGCCCGCGACCCGCGCGGCCCTCCAGTCGACCGGCGGCACCGGTCAGAAAAGCGAGGTAGCCCGGTACCAGGGGAAGAACGCAGGGCGACGCGAAGGAGATGAAGCCCGCGGCGATGGCCAGGGGTATGGCCGCAAACAGCGACGCGGGTAGCGTGGCGGCGATCACGCGGGCGCCACTCGTCGGGCGACGTCGTCGTTCCAGGCGTCGTGCACACGGACGTTGTCCTCGCGCGAGGGGACCTTGGCCACCACCACGCTCAGTCCCTGCTTCGCCAAGCCCTTATCAAGGGCCCCGCGCAACTCGTCGAGCGTCTCGACCGACGTGGCGTCATGACCGAAGGCCAGAGCGACGGTGGTCAGGTCGTGCAGCCGCGGCGTCCCAAAGAGCTGCTCGAAGCGCCCGGGCTCAACGCGCGTCGCCTGAGGCAAGAACGAGAAGATGCCGCCGCCCCGATTGTCCGCGACGACCAAGACGCACGTTCCCCCGGCCGGTCCGAGCCCATCCACCAGCGCCGAGACGTCGTGCAGCATCGTCAAGTCCCCGACCAGTCCGATCGCCGTCGACCCGGCGGCGACGCCCAAGAGCGTTGAGACGACGCCGTCGATCCCGTTGACCCCGCGGTTGGCGAACGTGGCGCTCTCTCGCGCCGGAGCCCACCACTCCACGTCGCGCACCGGCATCGAGGAGCCCACCACCAACGCCGCCCCGGACTCGTTGCTCGCCGCGACCACGGCGCGTGCGAGTGCCGGCTCGTTGAGCTCGCCCTCGGCGTCACGCGTCTCGAGCCATCGCCCCACCGCCGTCGAGGCGTTGCGCCAGGTGACGACGTAACTCTCGTCGCCCACCAGGCTGGCGTCGTCGTCGGCCGGCAATCCCACCAGCGACTCACCGATCAACCGATCAGGGTCGGCCACGAAGCCCGCCCCCTCAAAGGCCACGGTCCGCGAGCCCCAGGCTCGCAACTGTTCGCCCAGCACCTTCGAGGCGGGCAACCCGCCCAGGCGAACCACGACGTCGGGCCGGACGCGACCGACGAACTCTGGCGAACGAAGCAGAGGGTCAAAGTACGAAAGCGTGCCGTTCGCGGTCGCGTCACCGAGTACCACCCAGTTGCGGGCACGGCACTGGGCGATGACGGCACGCGAGACCCCCCGACCGACCACGCAGAGCACCGCGAGACCTCGCAGGTCGAGTGACGCAACGACGTGTGGTACCGGGTCGCGGTGGAGTGGCGATATGCGCGGGGGCAGTTCCAGCGCGTCGGCGAGGAGTGGCTCGACGAAGGCCACGTTGAGATGAACCGGCCCCGGCCGCGCGCCCGCAGCGGCGAACCATAGATCGTCCGCCCACTCTCGCCAGGAACTCGACGCGTGAAAGTCCACCACGAAGGCGTCCTCGAAGCGGCGCACCATGTTCCCGTAGAGCTGGCCCTGATCAATCGTCTGGGGTGCCCCCACGCCGTGCAGCTCGGGGGGTCGATCCGCGGTGACGATGAGGAGCGGCACGAAGGCGAGGTCGGCTTCGGCGACGCACGCGTGGAGTTCCGTCGCGGCGGTCCCGCTCGTCACCACCACGACCACCGGACGACCTGTGGCGAGGGCTCGGCCCAGTGCGAAGAATCCGGCGCTGCGCTCGTCAAGTCGCACGTGAAGGGTGAGACCCGCACACTGTGCGGCGGCCAGGGCCAGCGGCGTCGAGCGCGAGCCCGGAGAGATCACCACGTCGGTTAAGCCGAGTTGCGACCAGTGATCAAAGAGCGTGGCGGCGAACGTGGCCTGCGCCTCGCTGGCGCTCGGTACGCTACGTGACAATGTCGCTCCTCGGTCTAGAACGTGATGGCTCCGGGCCCGTTTTCGTGTGGCTGCACGGCTTCACCCAAAGCAAAAACTCGGCCCATCAGTTCCGTTCCATTCTGACAGGATCGTACGAAGTCCTGACCATCGACCTGCCCGGGCACGGCGTGAATGCCACCACGACGGCCTCGCTGGAGGAAAGCGCCGATCTGCTCGCCGCCACGCTGCCCGACGAGCCCTTTATTCTCGGGGGCTACTCACTGGGCGGTCGGGTCGCACTGCACTTCGCGCTCCGTCACCCCGAGCGGCTACGGCACCTGGTGGTGCTGAGCGCGACGCCGGGGCTCGTCGACGAGGCCGAACGTAACGCTCGACGCCAGCGCGATGAGGATCTGGCCCAGCGCATCGAACTCATTGGCGTCGACGCCTTTCTCAACGAGTGGCTAGCCCAACCGATGTTCCGCTCGCTTCCGAGTGACCCCCTGGAGCGCGCCGCTCGAAGCTCCGACGCGTCGGGTCTCGCCGAGTCGCTGCGCCACGCCGGAACGGGCACCCAACAAGACCTCACGGACCCCCTCGGCGCCCTTCGCGTGCCCACGTCGATCCTGGCGGGCACGAACGACGCCAAGTTCGTCGGCGAGGCGGCGCGACTACGAAACGCCCTACCCGTGTCCACCTCCGCGTTGGTGGAGGAGGCCGGACACGCGGCGCATCTGGAACAGCCTCAGAGGGTCGCCGCGCTGCTGGCCGGCCTCTAGCCCCAGTACGAGTTCATCGCGAGAAGAACCGCGAGCAGGGCGCCGATCTGCAACTGCGCGCGAGCCGAGTACTTAAGCAGCGGCAAGAGGTCTCGACCACTCCGCGTGGAGAAGGCGAAGCGCAGGGCCGGCACGTAGACCACCACGGCGACGATGGCGACCACGAGCTGGCCGGCCATCAGTGCCCCAATCGCCACGCCGGCCACGCAGATGACGTAGAGCCACGAACTTCTCGCTCGTCCCAGACGCGCGGCCAACGTCTTTTTTCCGGCGGCCCGATCGCCGTCGACGTCACGCAGGTTGTTCGCCTCCAAGAGCGCGCAGGCCATGAAGCCCGAGGCGACCCCCAGCCACCACGCCCGCGAAGGAATCGTCAGGTGTTGGGCGTACGCGGTACCGACGGTCGCGACGAGGCCGAAATAGACAAAAACGAACAGTTCACCAAAGCCGTAGTACCCATACGGCCGCGGACCGCCGGTGTAGAACCACCCCGCCAACACCGCGGTCGCTCCGATCGCGACAAACCACCACGAAGTGCGCGACGCGAGCCACAGCCCGGCCAGGCAGGCCAGAACGAAACCAAGGTACGCGGCGCGGCGAACGTGACGAGCGGGCACGAGTCGTGACGCGGTCAAACGGAACGGACCGACTCGTTGTTCGTCGGTGCCGCGAATCCCGTCGGAGTAGTCGTTGGCGTAGTTGGTCGCCACTTGCAACGAGAGGGCGATGAGAAGACACAGGACGGAGTTGAGCCAATTCAAGCCGAGCGGTCGAACGAGGAGAGTCCCGACGACGACGGGAACCGCGGCCGCCGGAAGCGTACGAGGGCGCGCCGCCAGGACCCACCGTCGAGACGGCCCGGGGGCGTCGGTCACGGACGTTTGGGAAACTTCGAGAAGTCCGGCTTTCGTCGTTCGACGTAAGCGTTGCGTCCCTCTTGACCCTCTTCGGACATGTAGAACAGCATCGTCGCGTCACCGGCGAGCTGTTGCACTCCGGCGAGCCCGTCCTCGGCCGCGTTAAAGCCGGCCTTGAGCATCCGCAGGGCGATCGGCGACAACGTGAGTATCTGTCGACACCACGCGACGGTTTCGCGCTCCAGGTCGTCGAGGGGGACGACCGTGTTGACCAGTCCCCACTCCAGCGCCTGGGTCGCGTCGTACTGGCGACAGAGGAACCACACTTCCTTCGCGCGCTTCACACCAATGGTGCGCGCGAGCAGCGACGATCCGTACCCGCCGTCGAAGGAGCCCACTCGCGGACCGGTCTGGCCGAAGCGGGCGTTGTCGGCGGCCAAGGAGAGGTCGCACACGAGGTGCAAGATGTGCCCTCCGCCGATCGCGTACCCGGCCACCTGGGCGATGACCGGCTTGGGGAGCCGGCGAATCTGTATCTGCAGATCAAGCACGTTGAGGCGGCCCACGCCACTGTGGGCGACGTCGTCGTCACCGATGTACCCGTCGTCGCCGCGAATGCGCTGGTCGCCACCGGAGCAGAACGCGTCGTAGCCCGCACCGGTCAACACCACGACCCCAACCGTCAAGTCGTCGCGCGCCTGTTCGAAGGCTCGCGAGAGTTCGAAGAGCGTCTGGGGGCGAAAGGCGTTTCGTACCTCGGGACGGTTGATCGTAATGCGAGCGATCCCCTCGGCCACTTCGTAGATGATGTCGCGGTAGTCGCCTCGAAGCTCCCAGGTCGGGAGGGCCTGGGATCGAAACTCGTCCAACGGGTCGTTCGGTGGTCCCTGGATCACGGTCGTTGCCATGACGTTCACGCTACCGTCGCGGCGCTCACATCGTCGCGACGGGGACGACGCGAAACGCGCGACCTAGTCTCACTGAGTGCAATCTTTGCTGGCCCTCGACCTGCCGCTCGGCCCCGCATTGGAACTCGCCCTGCGCGAGTGCGCGGAGCGGCGCCAGGCCTTTTGCATCCTTGACCAGCGACTCTCACCCCGTCGTAGAGCAGAAGAGCTCGCCGCTCTATGCGCCACCTCGGTACTCGGCGCGCAGGGGACCCACACGCGACCCGAGGGGGTTGACGTGGACGACGAGATCGGGCTCGTCATGTTGACCTCGGGTTCGAGCGGGGTGCCCAAGGCGGTCGAGCTGACCTGGGACGCCCTGGTCGCCAGCGCCGAACTAACGCAGTCCACCCTTCGCGCCGGGACTCCCCCCGTCTGGTTTCCTTGCCTTCCCGCCAATCACATCGGCGGCCTCGCCGTACTGCTGCGGGCGGTGCTCTCGGACGCGACCTTGCTCTGGACCGGCGATGACGACGTTCAACGCGCGAGCGAAGAAGGCGCCACGCACGTTGCACTGGTTCGTACTCAGCTCGCGCGCTTCGACGTGAGTACCTACTACCGCGTACTCATCGGCGGAGCGCGACCGCCCGAGCTCTTGCCAACGAACGTCATCACGACCTGGGGTATGACCGAGACCGGCTCGGGCATCGTCTACGACGGTGTGGCCCTTCCTGGGGTGGACGTGGCGAGCGTCGACGGCGAGCTGTGCGTGAGAACGCCCACCTTGTTTCGCTCCTATCGCACCGCACCGCGGCCCCGGGCGACCGGACCCGACGGTCGCGACGACTGGTTTCCTACCGGCGACGCGGGCGCCGTCGTGGACGGGCGGGTATCGGTGCGCGGACGGATCGGTTTCGTGATCAACTCGGGCGGCGAAAAAATCTGGCCCGAGGAACTCGAAGCCGTCCTTTCGACTGCTGCCCCACGTGAGCGACATAGCGGTAACGGGCGTGCCTGACCCCGAGTGGGGCCAGCGCGTGGTCGCCCTCGTCGTCAGCCCAACTCACCTTGATGACGCCATTCGCGCCACCGCCGCCGAACGCATAGGACCCTGGGCGAAGCCAAAAGAGATTCGCTACGTGACCGCGATACCGCGAACGAGCAACGGCAAAATACGCCGCGGCGATCTGGAGCATCTCCACTAATTGACGTCCAGACCAGTCAAGGTTTTGCACTGGTCGAAGTAACTCACCGTTCGACGCTCCCACTTCCAGGCGCCGATTCGCTCTTCGAGGGCCGCGTTATAAAGCTCTCGCTGGTAACTGAGTTGTTGAGTGAGCGCGCGAGTCTGCTTGACTGTCGGGTGCAGGCGATATCGATAGGTGCGACAACGTGTCACTACCTCCCAACGGTCGTCGGAATTCGCACAATTTGATCATTTCCCGCGACCAAGTCAAACTGACCCAATACCGTTTCTTGCGACCATCAACGCCGACTGTTAGGGTGATTTTTGCGGCGACGCTATGGCAAATCGTTCACAACGCTGTTGAACGAGGCTACGAAATTATCGCCCTCAACAGAAAGAATGTGACCGGACCATGACCGACAACCAGTTCACCCCCACGCCGGAGGATCACTTCACTTTTGGCTTGTGGACCGTTGGAAATCCTGGGCGCGACCCCTTCGGGGTTGAGGTCCGCGAGCCCCTGGACCCCGCCGAGACCGTGTACAAACTGGCCGAGATCGGTGCCTACGGCGTGACCCTGCACGACAACGACCTGCTGCCCGCCGATAGCTCGCCGTCGGAGCGCGAGGCGATCCTCAAGCGCTTTCGCGCGGCACTAGACGCCACGGGCCTCAAGGTACCGATGACCACGGTCAACCTCTTTACGCGACCCATCTTCAAAGAAGGAGCGCTCACGGCCAACAACCCCGACGTCCGGCGCTTCGCGTTAGCGAAGGCCATGGACGCCATTGATCTCGGGGCCGAGCTCGGCGCCGAGATCTTCGTGATGTGGGGCGGACGCGAAGGGACCGAGGCGCACGCCGCGAAGCCCGTGGCCGAGGCGCTGGATCGCTATCTCGAAGCGATCAACACCCTCACGGCCTACATCAAGGAACGCAACTACCACGTGCGCATCGCGCTGGAGCCCAAGCCCAACGAGCCGCGCGGGGACATCTTGTTGCCCACCGTCGGCCACGCGCTCGCGTTTATCGACCGCCTGGACTCGCCCGAGATGGTCGGCGTGAACCCCGAACTCGCCCACGAGACCATGAGCGGCCTCTCCTTTCATCACGGCGTGGCGCAGGCCCTCTGGGCGGGGAAGTTATTCCACATTGACCTCAATGCGCAGCGAATTGGCCGCTTCGACCAGGATTTTCGTTTCGGCGCCGAGGAGGTCAAAGAGGCGTTCTACTTGGTGCACCTGCTCGAGACCTCCGGGTACGACGGCATGCGCCACTTCGACGCCCACCCGTACCGCACCGATGGTCCCGAGGGGGTCTGGGCGTTTGCTCGCGGGTGCATCCGCACCTACCTGATCTTGAAGGACAAGGCCGCACGTTTCGAGTCCGATCCCGACATCCAAGAAGCGCTGAAGGCGGCGCAGGTGCCCGAGCTCTCGACGCCGACCACCGTGGGAGACGGCACGCCGGCGGCGCTTCGCGCCTACGTGAAGGGACTTGACGAGGCCGCGCTCGCTCGCACCGACTACGGGCACGAGCACCTCGACCAGTTGGTGACCGAGTTGTTGCTCGGCGTCAGGTAACCGCGCCGGCAGTGACGCTGGTCGCGGGGGTCGATTCGTCGACGAAGAGTACCAAAGTTGTCATCGTTGACATCGACGACGGTCACGTCGTCGCGTCGGCCTCCGCGCGCCATCCCTCGACGACGCCGCCACTGAGTGAACAGAACCCCTGGTCGTGGTGGCGGGCACTAGAAAAGGCCTGGATCGCCTGCGGACCACTCACCGAGTCGGTCGCGGCGATCGCCATCGCCGGACAACAACACGGCCTCGTCGCACTCGACGCGAATGGGGACGCGGTGCACGCCGCCAAACTCTGGAACGACTCAGAGTCAGCCCCCCAGACCCAGGCGCTGACCGAACTCTTGGGACCCGAAGAGTGGGCGCGGCGCTGTGGCAGCGTACTGACCCCCTCCTTTACCATCACCAAACTGGCCTGGTTGCGAGAGACGCACCCCGATGAGTTCGCCGCCATCCGCCGCGTCCTCTTACCGCACGAGTGGCTGACCTGGCAGTTGCTCGGGCGCCCCGACACGGCGGTCGGCGACCGGGGTGACGCCTCGGGAACGGGATGGTGGTCGCCCGCCACCGACGCGGTCGATGAGGGTCTTCTCTCTCTCGTGGGCGGAGACCGCGAGTGGCTGCCCACCATCCTGGGACCCCGCGACCTCGCGGGTTCCGCGCAGTCGTTGCGACCCGGCGCCGTCGTCGGCCCCGGCACCGGCGACAACATGGGGGCGGCCCTGGCCCTCGGACTCGCGCCTGGGGACCTCGCCCTCTCTTTTGGCACCAGTGGAACGGTCTTTGCCTCGTCCCTGCGGGCCACCCGCGACCTCGAGGGCGAAGTCGCGGGTTTCGCCGACGCGGCCGGTCGAAACCTCCCCCTGGTGTGCACCTTGAACGCCACCAAGGTAACCGACTGGGCGGTGAACCTCGCGGGAGCACACAGCACCGACCTCGACCGCGTGGCCGGAGCCTCCGTGCCCGGAGCCCACGGCGTTACCCTGGTGCCGTATTTGGACGGGGAGCGAACACCCCTGTTGCCCAACGCCAGCGGAACCCTCTTTGGCATCCGAACGACCACCACGGGAGCGGACATTGTCCGCGCGGCGGTCGAAGGAGTCATCTGCGGCCTGCTGGCCGGGGTGGACGCCCTCGAGCGCTGTGGCGTTGACACCAGTGGCCGCGTGCTGGCGGTGGGCGGCGGCGCCCGCTCGGCGCTGTATCGCCAAGTTCTGGCCGACCTTTCGAGTCGTCACGTCATCACACTGGACCCCGCGATTGACCGAGTGGCCGTGGGCGCCGCGGCCCAGGCCGCGGCCGTGCTCACTCACGCGAGTCCCGACGACATCGGTGCGGCGTGGGCCAGCACCGACCCCGTGGTGGTAGAGACCGATCCGTCGATCACCGCCGCCCAGGCGACCGAGCTGCGGGCTCGCTACCGTTCGTTGGCGAAGAGTCAGAGAACCTGACGGGCGAGCGAGCGGTAGCCAAACTCGCTGGTCCTTAGGAACCGCCCAGCTTGGCTGCTCCGCGACGAGCGACGGAGTCAATGGCGATCGCGAGAATGAGCACCAGACCCGTGGCCATGAGCTCGACCGAGGCGCTCAACTGAATCAGCGCCATCCCGTTGTAGATCGTGCCAATCACCAGACCACCGACCAGGGCGTTCATCATCTTCCCGCGGCCACCGAAGAGGCTGGTGCCGCCAATGACCGCCGCCGCCACCGCGTAGAGCACCAGCGTGCCGCCGGGGATCCCGTCGGAGATGCCGCCCAGTTCCGAGGCGTAGACGAGGCCCGCGACGCCGGCCGTGAATCCGGTGAGGGCGAAGGCCAAGAGACGGTATCGGTTCACCGAGACGCCCGATCGACGAGCCGCCTCCGCGTTACCGCCGATGGCGTAGAGATAGCGACCCGCCTTGGTACGAGCCAGGATGAAACTAAAGGCCCCGAGAACCACCACGATCAGCGGCACCGCGTAGGGCATACCTCTCAGGACAATAAACGTGCCGCGGTTGGTGTTGAACACCAGATCGAGCACGATGGCCAACGCGAACAGCGCGGCGATCTTGATGATTGTCTCGTAGATGGAGACACTGTCGAGTCCGCTGGCCCGGCGAGCCCGGTCCTTCGTGAAGACCAGGAAGGACATACCGGCCACCACGACCAGGCTGAAAATCCACGTCCACATCACCGACATGTTGATATTCACGATCCCGTAGAGAACCTTCTCGCGAATGGGAATCGAGCCACCCGAGTTCTGCCCGTCAATCAGGTAGATGGCGATGCCCTCCCAGAACAGAGATCCACCCAAGGTGATGATGAACGAAGGCACCTTCAACAGAATCGTGATGACGCCCTGGATCCAACCAATGAACGTGCACGCGGCGACGGCCAGCAAGAGGGCCGCCCACCAGGGCCAGTTGAAGGTGGTGTCGAGGAGGATGGCGCCGATGGCGGCACCGACCGCGGCGACCCAGCCCACCGAGAGGTCGATGTCCCCGAGGAGCAACAGCCAAATCTCCGCCATGCCCAGCAGGATGAAGACCGTGGACTGGATGAAGAGGTTGGTGAGGTTACCGGCGGAGAGAAACGTAGAGCTGCGGATCTCGAAGTACCCACCGAGAACGATAAGACCGACGATGATCGGAAGCATGCCGCTGTCGGTGCGGCGCAGCTGCTTGAGGCGCGCCTTGAGAATGTTCGTGGGAGACGAAGTATCGGCCGTCAAGCCAATAGGGGTCACCGTTTCGTCTGACACGGGAGCGGTACCTTTCCTTAGGGGGCGGCGGTGGCCGACATCGAAGGGTGATTCCTTGACGTCGCGCCGGTAGTAATCAAGTCAACGGCACTCGCGGTGTCGTAGTCCGAGGCGGGACCACTACTGATGAGTGTGCCGAGGTGAAGGACGGCGATTCGATCAGCGACGGCAAAGACGTCGGTGAGGTTGTGCGAGATGACCAGGACGGCGATACCGCGGCCGGCCAGCGTTTCAATTAAGTCAAGGACGAGCTTGGTCTGCGACACGCCCAGGGCGGCCGTGGGCTCGTCCAAGATCACCAGTTTGGTGTCACGCATGACGGCGCGCGCCACGGCAATCGCCTGACGCTGTCCACCCGAAAGTGAACCGACGAGTTGGCGCACCGACTGCACGGTGAACACCGACAGATCACGGAGGAGATTCTTGGTCTCGAGCTCCATGGTGATCTCGTCCAAGAGACCCGCCTTAGTGGCTTCGTGCCCCAGGTACATGTTCTGGACGATGTCAAGGTTGTCGCAGAGCGCGAGGTCTTGATACACCGTGGTGATGCCGAGCGCGTCGGCCTCGCGGGGGGAATGGACGTGAACTTCCTGCCCCTCCCAAAAGATCTGGCCGCTGCTCGGCGGATAGATCCCCGAGATCGTCTTGATCAGCGTCGACTTACCGGCGCCGTTGTCCCCAATGAGCGCGGTGACCTTTCCCGCCGGAATGTCCAGGTCGCAGTAGCGAAGTGCCTCGACGGGACCGAAGTGTTTGGTCAGCGCCCTGAGACTGAGTAAAGGCGTATCGGCCGAGGCCGACACCCCCGAGTCCTGCTTCACTTCTATCCCAATATCGGACGGAAGAGTGATCGGTGACTCGGGGGTGTCGGTCATGGCTGTTTGTTACTTAATTCCGTACTTCGTGCAGTCCGCGGCGTAGGTCGGCTGAGTCGAACCAGCAACGGTCGGAGCCGTGTTGGTGCAAAGTTGCGCCGTCGTGACCTGCTTCGACGCGATGACCTGCGACTCAACGGTCGCGGCCGTCACCCACAGCGGCGTCAACAGGACCGACGGAACATTCTTCAGCGACGCGATGGTCGCGCTGCCGTCCGTAGTCGTGCCGTTGACGATGCCCGCAGGGACCTTCTCCTTCGCGCGCAGGTAGATCGCCAAGGCGGCGGTCGCCTGAGCCTCAATGAAGGACGGCTTGAAGACCGTTCCGCACTGGTAGCCGGAGATGATGTTGTCGATACCCTGAGGCGTCGCGTCCTGACCCGTGAACGGGAAGGTGTCGGGCTTCAGACCTTGCGACTGCAGGTACGAGATGATCGGCGCAGCGTTCTCGTCGTTCGGCGTCAAGACCGCGTTGATCTTCGAGTTGGCCGAGTAGGCGCCCTGGAAGTCAGTCAGCGCGACCGACGGCGTCCACGTTCCAACACTCTCGTTGACCGTGTTCGAAGAACCCGACGTGGTGTTGTACCCCGCGGCGTTCAGAACGGCGTCGTAGCCCTCGGCGAACAACGTGGCGTTGTTGTCGGTGGGCGCGCCCTTCATCACGAAGACGACCGGGTTGGCAACGTTCCAGCTCGTGATGCAGCTCAGGAGTCCCTTACCAATCAAGGTACCGACCGCTACGTTGTTGAAGCTGACGTAGTACGAACGGTCTCCACCGAGCGTCAGGCGGTCGTAGTCAATGACTTTCACGCCACGCGACTCCGCGTAGGACTCGATGATCGCACCTGATGAACTGTCAAGTGACGTCAAGATAAGAACCTTGGCACCCTTGGCAATGTCGCCCTGTGCGTCGGTGAGCTGCTCCTGCGGGCTTCCGTGACCGTTCTGAATGATGAACTGACTGGGCTTAAGGCCGGCAGCCAAGAACGCCTTCTTGAACGCGGGAGCGTCGTAGTCCACCCAACGAGCGGACGAAACAGTGTCGGGCAAGATAACGGCAATGCTGCCCTTACCCTTGGCGACGACACTCTTCAGGTACTTCATTGTCGAGAAGCTCGGATTGAACGTAGCGTCCGATACCGTCTTCCCCGCTGCGGAAGCCACGCCTGGTGCCATTGCGACGGCGACTCCGCCGACCAACGCCACGCACGCGAAAATCCGTGCTGTTTTTAATTTCATAGTCCCCCAACCCTTAAGAGGCACCTTAATGGTGCCCATTTCTAATTTACTTCTATGTGAACATTCGGTGCAAAGCAATGTTCGGAAGGTGAAGTTAGCACAACACTTCCGTGACGTACGTTCACCACCCCGAACGGACCGCCGCACTTCTCCAGCGCGTAAGACAAGGGTTCACTCCGCCGACGACGTCGCTGCGAGGGTGATCGCCACGGTCGACCCCGTCGATACCGAGCGATACCGTTTCGTCGCGTGGGAGGCGCGACTTCGTATCTCCTGGTCAGCCCGCTACGCAGAGTCTCGCGCAGCGCGTCGCCGACGCGTTACACACCACGTCGTCCCATTGCGAAATTTCACACACGGAACGTCAGAGGTAGGTGAGGACGGTCTCCATTGTCTCCATGATGGCGATAGATTCATCGAGCGGCATCGCGGGGCTCTCCGTGAGACCAAGATTTAGACAACGAGCTACCTCGATCGCTTGGTAGCGAAGGCCTCGCCACTGCATGTCAAACTCAAATGTCTCGACGCTGCGATCTCGCTTGATCAAGTCGAACGAGGTCAGGCCGTAGAAGTCACCGGCGATCTCAATGCGCGCCTCCGTGCCCGCGATGCAGGCCCTGGTCGCGGTCCTCGCGAGCGACGTACACGTCAAGACCGCGTGCGCTCCGTGGTCGTAGCCAAAGAGCATGGACGTCTGACCATCGACGCCCGTGAACGCGCGATCGACGAGAGCCGTGATGCGAGTGGGGGTGCCCAAGAGCATGGAGGCAAAAGAAACGGGGTACACCCCGAGGTCCAGCAACGCCCCGCCGCCGAGATCGGGCGCAAAGATTCGGTGTTCGGGGTCCAACGGGAACCACTGCCCGTGGTCGGCCTCCACCAGTACCAAGTCACCGAGCGCGCCGTTCTCGACCAGTTCGCGAATCTTGACGACGTGGGGCAGGAAGCGCGTCCACATCGCTTCCATCAGAAAGAGGCCCTTCTCACGCGCCGTCGCGACCAGATCGCGGGCCTCGGCGGAGTTCATGGTGAAGGGCTTCTCGCACAACACTGGCTTTCCCGCGTTGAGCGCGAGCAGCGTGTTGGCGTGGTGCATGGGGTGAGGCGTCGAGACGTACACCGCATCGATCTCCGGGTCCGCCACGAGCTCCTCGTAGGAACCGTAGCGCCGGGGAATGTCGAACTCGTCGGCGAACGCGTTGGCCGAGGCCTCCGTGCGAGAACCCACCGCGACCGCCTCACCCTCGTCAATCAGACCAAGATCACGAACGAAGGTGTGCGCAATACCTCCCGTGCCAATGATTCCCCATCGAAGTGGCTTCGCCATCGCTTTCTCCTTCTGTCATCGCGACGAGGCCACAGTAGTCGGCACCCCCGTGGGTACTGGGCGTACGTACCCACCCGTTCACCGCACAGCCATTAGAACGGTGAGGTGGCTTCGCTCCTTCAACCGATTCTCACCCGGCGACTCGTCCTGCGGTCCTTTGAGCAGAGTGACCTCGACGATCTCGCGCTGATCTTCCAAGACGAGTCCGTCAACCGTTATCTCTACAGCGCCCCGCGCACGCGCGAACAGGCCCGAGAGGTGTTGGAAAAGCGTCTCTCCGAGAACGACGCCGCCCTGGCGGGGAACGTCTTGCACGTCGCGATCGAGCTCCGAGAGTCACCGCGCCTGATCGGCGATTTCATGCTGCGCTGGGACGATGACGAGCACCACCAAGGTGAGATGGGCGGCTCGCTCCACCCGGGATTTCACGGACAGGGATACGCGCCCGAGATCTATGGCGCGCTGTTGGAGCTTGCCTTCAATCGCTACGGCCTTCACCGCGTGGTCGGACGCTGCGACGCGCGCAACGCACCCTCCATCCGTTCGCTGGAGAAGGCCGGGCTCCGTCAGGAGGCGCACTTCGTAGAAAATGAGTTCGTCAAGGGTGAGTGGACCGACGAGATCGTTCTCGCCATCTTGCGTCGCGACTGGATATCGGCCAAAGACTCTGGCTAGCGGCGTCGCCCGCTCTCCCCATTAGGTTTCTCTTCCATGGCACTGTTACGAGAGGTGAGGAATGAGTTGGGATCTTCCTATCTGCTCGACCACGTTGACAATCCAGTGCTGTGGCGGACCTGGGACGACGAGACGCTGGACGAGGCCCGACGTCGCGATCGTCCGGTCTTTCTGTCGATCGGTTACGCGGCCTGCCACTGGTGTCACGTCATGGCCCACGAGTCCTTTGAGGACCCCACCGTCGCGAGCGTCCTCAACGAGTTCTTCGTGCCGGTCAAGGTCGACCGCGAAGAGCGCCCGGACGTCGACGCACTGTATATGGCGGCCACCCAACTGGTCTCAGGTCACGGCGGCTGGCCGATGTCGGTGTTTCTCCTTCCCGACGGACGGCCCTTCATGGCGGGCACCTACTATCCGCCCACCGATCGCGGGGGGCAGGTGGGATTCCTTCGACTACTCGGCGCGCTCCGCGAGGCTTGGGCGAACCAACGAGAGCTGATTGAGCAGCAGGCCGGAGAGCTCGCCGACGCACTGTCGCGCGAGGTTCACTTCATCGACCACCTGGCGCCCTTTCACGACACGATCGACCTCGCAGCGGTCCGCGAGCACCTGCGCGATGAGCTCGTGGCGCAGGTCGATGCCGAGGGGGGCTTTGGACGCGCGCCGAAGTTTCCTCGCCCGAGCTACGTCGAGGCCCTCCTCGAGTTTGACGACGACCAGTCGCGCGAGGCCGCGACCCGGACGCTCGAGGCGATGTCGCGGCGGGGCCTCTACGACCACTTCGGCGGCGGCTTCGCCCGCTACAGCGTCGACGGCGAGTGGCACGTGCCGCACTTCGAAAAGATGCTGAGCGATCAAGCCCTGCTGGCCCGCTGTTACCTTCGAGCAAGTCGCGTCGCCAACAGTCAGTCCTGGCGCGAGGTGGCCCTGGACACCCTCGGTTTCGTCGAACGGGACTTACGACTCCCGTCGGGGTACGCCGCTTCCCTCGACGCCGACGCCGCGGGCGCAGAAGGATCCCACGTCACCTGGACGCCCGACGAGGTGCGCACCGCCCTCGAGGGTTTCTCCGAGAACGAGGTGCGCGAGGTTCTGGCGCGATGGCGCATTGAACCAGTGGGGACCTTTGAAGGTCGCTCCATCCCCCGACTTCGCGAGGGCGACGCGTTCGTGACGCCGCCCGAACTGGAGGTCGCCCACCAGACGTTGATCGCGTCGCGGGCGTTACGCGCGCAACCAAGCCGCGACGAGAAGATCATTCTCGAGTGGAACGCCATGCTCGCCACCGCCTTTCTCGCCAGTGGCGACGACGCGTACGAAGCCCGCGGCCTCGATCTCGTACGCTCACTGGGCCGCACCCACTTCCACGACGACACGTGGTGGCGCACCGAGCACCATCGCGCGCACGCTACGGCCAATGACCTCGCGTGGCTCATCGACGCGGCGGTTGACGCGTTCGAGCTCACCGGCGAGGATGAGTGGCGCGAGATCGCTCACGGCACCGCGGCCTATCTCGTCGAGCATTTCTGGGACGGCCCGGTACCCACCGACATCGATCCACACGTCGGGGCGGGATTCTTCACCCAGAGCGACCTCGTGAGCGACCTGTCGACGCGACCGAAGGAGATCTTTGACGGCGCCACGCCCTCCGCGCACGCGATTAGCACTCGCGCGCTCGCGCGCCTCGCCCTGTGCGACGCCACGACCTCACTGCTCGTCATCGCTCAGCGGCTGGTCGAACTGGCCGGTTCGCTCCTCGTCTCTCACCCCCGTGCCGTGGTGGACCTCGTGAATGGAGCGGGCTACGCGTTGGACGGTGTCGAGTTGGTCATTCCCGGCGACTCGAATGAACTCTCGGACCACGTACGATCGAAGGCGATGTTCCGCACCGTTTTAGTTACCGGCACCGGCCGCTCCGAGCTCCTCCAGGACCGCGAGGCGGGGTACGCCTACGTCTGTCACGCCGGGGTCTGTGACCTCCCCGTCTCGAGCGTCAGCGCGCTTGAGGCGGAACTGCAACGAAGCGACGCGTGGCCCTCCTAAGTCGCGACCCGGCCGTCCGGGCGACGAGACGCCTGATCACCCGGACCCCGCAGCGCGATACGGTCGACCTCTCCCCCGGTGCCGCGGTGTACGGCCTGGTGCTGGGCTCCACCAACGAGTCCACGACGGTCGTCGACCTGGCGAGCCAGGCCATCGTTCGCTGGCGAATTCCCTGGCCGCTCGATATCGAGACCGACCTGGCGGCGTTCGACGTCGTCGAAGGACAACTCGCGCACAACATCGAACGCGACGACCTGGCCCAGCCCGAAGCCGTCACCCTGTTGGATCTACCGCGGCGACTTGGCACCTATCGCGGGCGTCGCGTGCGCACCTGGCTCCAGGAGCTCGCGAGCCCCGCTGACGGACCGCTGTTCGGCTTTCGCGGACCGAGCGCCCCGTACTGGGAGTTCCGCGGCGAACGGCCCAGCGTGGCCCTCATCGCGGCCGATCGGGGTCCCCAATTACTGCGCCGTCCCGATGACGGCTCCACCTGGGTGCGCTTTGGCTGGTTCGGCGACGACGTGTGGCTGCTGTGTGAGGACGCCCACGCGATTCGAACGATCGAGGCGACGCGTCGCACCTCGCTCTCGGGCAAAGACCTGGCGACGGCGCTCGGCTTTCGCCCGACCTACGTCTTAACGACGCTCTCACAGCCCCTGGACGGGCACTGCTACAAGAGCTGCACCGGGCTGTTGCCGCGGGGCTGAGCTACTTGGGCAGTTTGCCGGTCGAGAGTGACTCGGCCATCGCCCAGCCGAAGACGACCAGTCGCTGACCCTTGTCGGGCTTGAGTCCCTTGAAGAAAGTCTCGACGCCCTCGGGAACGGGGCCCTTGGAGGCGACGTAGTCCAGGCCCCCGACCGGGCCGGGGCTGACCGTCATGATGAAGGTCTTGTCGTCGATGGACTTCTCGGAGCCGAAGCGTTTGGCCAGCCGCCGTCCCCACGCGCGATCCTCACCGGTCGGGCGATAGTCCAGGCGCGGCACCACGTCGTCGAGCCCGGTGAAGGCGCGGTAGCCGTCCGCTGACGTCAGGCGCGTGCCGAGGAGGACGTCCTCGTCGGGGAAGGCCAACAGGGCGCGACGAAACTGGTCGTGCAGGATGGCCTTCAGCGTCTGGTCGGCCTTCGCGTTTCGATCCACCAAGAGGAGCCCCACGAGCAGCGACGGGGTCCCCCCGATGCGCTCCAGCGTGCAGAAGGAGTACCCACGCAGCTTGTTGCCTTCGCGGGCGTGAGTAACGAGTACCCACTCCTCGCGTTGCTTTGAAAGAAAACCAATGTCAAAGTTGGGCTCTCGGTCAACGCAGAGGTCGGCCATCTCGGCCAACTCTGCATCGCTGAGGGCAGTGGTGTCTTTGGTGGTGACCGTCATTGCCATAGGCAACCATTCTACGGCGCGGGGAGTGACCCTCCGCCAGAGTTAGGCCTTTATGACGTTTCGGCCGAATTCTGAGCGAAGATCCGCGACGACACCGGGGATGTTGACGTTAAATGCGGGGCCCAGTCGAAAGGTCTTTCCGGCCGATCCCGTGTCGACAACGACCGGCGACGGCCCGGGGTATCGGGTCAAAATCTCCCGCAGCGTGGAGATGGCGTGTTGGGTAAGGTCCTCGGGACGAAGTGAGAGGCGCAGTTCCACATCGGCCCGATCACCGTGAAATCGCTCGACGTCCACCGCGCTAAAGCGAAGCTCCTCGTCGTTGTCGCTGACCCGCACCTTGATCAGCACCACGTTGTCCTTCGCCAGGAACCCACTGAATCGCTCAAAGGCGGCCACCGAGAAGTTGATCTCCAGGGAGCCACCGAGGTCTTCGAGAATCACGCGCGCGTACTGCTTGTTGGCCTTGGTCTGGCGCAGTTGAACCTCGGCCAGAATTCCCCCGACCGTCACCGCCTTGGAACTACGCGAGAGCTCCTCCGCCCGTTCGCGAATGGCCACAATGGCCCCGTCGGTCTTCGTGCTCAGACTCTCCATCACGCCGTAGAGCGGGTGATCGGAGATGTAGGTGCCGAGCATCTCGCGCTCGAAGTCCAACTTGACCGACTGCTCGAACTCGATGTCGTTGAGGGCGATCTCGGTCCCCTCCCAGTCCCCCTCGCCCTCGGTGTCGAAGGCGGCGAACAGCGTCGTGATGCCCAGGGAGAGGTCCTTGCGTCGAGCGAGCGTGACGTCGATGATCTCATCGACCTTGAGGAGAAACGCGAGACGGGGAACGCCGAGGGAGTCAAAGGCCCCGGCTTTGATCAACGACTCCATCGTCCGACGGTTCAAGACCATGGGATCAACCCGGCGCACGAAGTCATAGACGTCCAGGAAGGGTCCCCGCGCCTCGCGTTCGGCGACAATCTTCTCCACCAGGGCCTCGCCCACGTTGCGCACGGCGGCCATTCCAAAGAGGATGGTGTTCTCCGAGGTGAGCGACGGCGCGTAGTCGGCGATGGATTGATTCACGTCCGGCACGCCGACGGTGATACCCATCTGGCGCGCCTCGTTGAGATACACCGCGGCTTTGTCCTTGTCGTCGCGAAACGAGGTCAAGAGCGCGGACATGTACTCAACGGGATAGTTCGCCTTCAGCCAGGCGTTCTGGTACCCGATGAGGGCGTAGCCGTAGGCGTGGCTCTTGGGGAAGGCGTAGTCGGCGAAGGGCTCGATCTTGTCGAAGATCGCCTCGCCGAGTTCGCGACCGTAGCCTTGTCGCTCGGTCCCGTCGACGAACTTGGCGCGCTGGGCTCGAATCATCTCGCGGATCTTCTTCGAGCAGGCCTTACGCAGGTCGTCCGCCTCGGGCAGGGTGAAGCCGGCGATCGTGGTCGCCACGCGCATGATGTCCTCTTGGTAGATCATCAGCCCGTAGGTCGTGGAGAGAACGTCTTCTAAGACCTCGTGGTCGTAGGTGACCTTCTGGCGCTGGTTTTTGCGGTCGGCGTAGTCGTTGTGGACGTTCTCGCTCAGCGGGCCGGGTCGATAGAGGGCGTTGATCGCGGCGATGTCGTCAAACGTCGTGGGGGCGAGGCGCCGCATGAGCTGGCGCATCTTGTCCCCCTCGAGCTGGAACAGCCCGATGGAGTTGCCGAGGCGAAGCATCTCGAAGACTTTCTCGTCGTCGAGGGGGATGTGGTCGATGTCCACCCGCTCGCCGTGGCGGCGCTCGATGTGGTCCAGCGTGCGTTCGATAATGGCCAGGTTGCGAAGGCCGAGAAAGTCCATCTTCAACAGACCGAGCTTCTCGATGGCGGTCGCCTCGTACTGGGTGACGATGGGTGCGCTCTCGAGCGAGCCGTTGGGTCCGGACTTGCGCTGCACCGGGACGTAGTCGAGCACGGGACCCTTGGTGATCACCACGGCGGCGGCGTGGATGCCGTCCTGGCGTCGCTTATCGACGAAGCCCTTGGCCACGTCGATCACGTGTTTCACTTCACCGTCGTCCTGGTAGAGCGCACGAAGCTCGCTCGCCTCACCGTAGCGAGACTCGTATCCGGGCAGGGGGCTAAAACAGGCGGCCAGGGGCAGGTCCTGGCCCATCACCAGCGGCGGCATGGCCTTGGCGATCTTGTCGCCGAGTTGCGGGGGGTAACCGAGCACCCGCGCCGAGTCGCGAACCGCGGCGCGCGCCTTGATGGTGGAAAACGTCACGATCTGAGCCACGTGATCCGCGCCGTAGCGCTCGGCGGCGTAACGGATCATGTCGCCGCGATAGCGCTCGTCAAAGTCCATGTCGATGTCGGGCATGGAGCGCCGGCCCGGATTCAAGAACCGCTCAAAGTACAGGCCGTAGCGAAGGGGATCGATATCGACAATTCGTAAGCAGTACGCCACGCAACACCCGGCCGAGGATCCACGTCCGGGCCCCACGCGGATGCCCTCGTCGTGGGCGTGGCGGATCAAGTCCCACACGACGAGAAAGTAGTCGGAGAACCCCATCTCGGCGATGACGCCGAGCTCGTAGTCGAGTCGGGTTCGCACCTCTTCTGAGAGGGTGTCGCCGTAGCGCGCCGCCGCGCCCCGATAGGTGAGGTCGCGCAAGTACCTAGTCGCACCGTCCTTATGGGTGCCGCCGTGGTAGCCCTCGGGCAGGGGAAACTCGGGCAGGGCGTCGTTGTCGAACTCGATCGTGACGTCGGCTCGCTCGGCGATCACCAGGGTGTTGTCGCAGGCCTGGGGCAGCTCTCGAAAGAGGTAGCGCATCTCGGCGGCCGACTTCAGATAGTTCTGGTCGCTCTCGAAACGGAACCGATCGGGATCGGCCACCCGAGACCCGGTGCCGATGCAGAGCAGGGCGTCGTGCATCTCCGCGTCTTCGTGTTTCACGTAGTGCAGGTCGTTGGTGGCGAGCAGTGGCGCGTTCAGATCCTTCGCGATGCGTAGCAACTGCGGGTTGGTGCGTTGCTGCGCGGCGAGGCCGTGATCTTGCAACTCGACGTAGAAGTTCTCGGGTCCGAAGATTGTCTGGAGACGCCCCGCTAACTCCAGGGCCTTGGCGTAGTCGTTCTGGAGCAGGGCCTGCAGCACCACTCCCCCCAGGCAGCCCGACGTCGCGACGAGTCCCGCGGCGTAACGCTCAAGGAGTTCCCAGTCCAGACGGGGCTTGTAGTAGTACCCCTCCAGAAAGGCCTTCGAGGAAAGTTCGCGCAGGTTCTTGTACCCCTCGTTCGACATCGCGAGCAGGGTGAGGTGATGGTAGAGCTTCTGTCCCCCGTCCGAGTCGCCGCCGGTGTCGTCGATCTTGCCGCGCCGCGCGGGCCGATCGAAACGCGAGTTAGCCGCCATGTAGGCCTCGAGACCAATGATCGGGGTCACGTCGTGTCGTCGACAGGCTTCGTAAAAGTCGATGACGCCATAGAGGTTGCCGTGATCGGTAATGGCGAGGGCGCGCTGACCGTCGGCCTTCGCCGCGACCACCATCTCCTCGACGCGCGCCGCGCCGTCGAGCATGGAGTACTCGGTGTGATTGTGCAGATGGACGAAGCCCTCAGCCATCAGCGACACTCTCTCTCTGGATCTCTCCGCAAACTACACGGATGGGATTTCGAGGTTAGTCTCCCCGCGTCCACCCCGCCACGACCTAGAGATAGGTCCCGGCCCGGGGCTCCCCCGTCCCCGGGGGCAGGGAGCGATCGCGCATCTTCTCCAGCTGCGCCGCGGCCGCCGCCTGCTGAGCGAACAGGGACGCTTGAATCCCGTGAAAGAGACCCTCCAGCCAGCCCACCAGTTGGGCCTGGGCAATACGAAGCTCCGAGTCCGAGGGCACGTCGGCGCTGAAGGGAATGGCGACGCGCGAGAGCTCCGTCGAGAGGTCCGGTGACAGAGCCCCCGACAACTCGCTAATGGAGATCTCATAGATCTCGCGCAGCCGTAGGCGACCCGCCTCGTCCAGTGGCGCGCTGCGGGCCTCGTCGAGGAGCTGTTTGACCATGGAACCGATTCGCATCACCTTGGCGGGCTGGCTGACGTAGTCGTTGCTATCGCTCGGCGGAGTCTCTTCGCTCTGGCCCGGAGAGAGCACCTGGTCGGGATTCACCTGGACGTCGTTGGGGGATTCATCGGTCACTACAGCAGTGTGCCAGACAATATGATCACTCTGTTCACTTCGTGCGCGACCACGGAAAACAAGACAAGCCGTGGTTAGGATGGCGCCGTGAGAGTATCTACCCGGGGGGACTACGCCAGTCGAGCACTGCTGAGCCTGGCCCTGCGCGACAATTACAGCGAGCCCACGTCGGTTCGCGACCTCGCCGAACGCACGGGTCTCCCCCAGCCCTACCTCGAACAGATTCTCCTGAGCCTGAAGGGCGTCGGGCTCGTGCGCTCCAAGCGCGGTGTCGGGGGCGGCTACGTGCTGGCCCGGTCGGCCGAAACCATCACGCTGGCCGAGATCGTCGCCGCGGTCGACGGACCGATCGCGGCCGGCGACTTTGGCGAACCCCACCAGGACGGCGCCTGTGACCACGAGGGCCAGTGCGTGTTGCTCGGCGTCTGGGCGGACGTGGGAAATCACATGCGCGAGCACCTGGCGAGCTTTACCTTGGCCGATATGGTGATCCAGGCCCGGGGCGGGCGGCCCGTCGCCCGCACCCACACGGGCTAAACTGGCCTATTCAGGGCCTTTTGGGGGTCTTGAAAAGCGTTTTACCTCGTGGTAAATTAGTAAGGCGCCCATAGGAGAAATACCCAGCCTTAAGACGCATCGACTTTGTGCCCCCCACAGACAAGGAGATGCCAGTGAATACCAGCACAACCCCCCGCCGCTCCGCGGTCAATACCAACGACATGTTGGGTCTTCTCATGCGCGACCTCGATCGCTACCCCATGCCGAACTACGACGAGCAGGTCGAACTCGCGAAGCGGGTCACGGCCGGTGACGAAGAGGCCAAGAAGCAGATGGTCGCCGCCAACCTCCGACTCGTTCTGCACTGGGCCCGTCGCTACCAAGACCGCGGCGTCGAGATGGTCGACCTCGTTCAAGAGGGAACCTTTGGACTCCTGCGCGCCGTCGAAAAGTTCGACTGGGAACGCGGCTTTAAGTTCTCGACCTACGCCACCTGGTGGATTCGCCAGGCCCTACAACGCGCCGTCCAACAGCACGGTCGCACCATTCGAATTCCTCTGGAGGTCGGAGAGCAACTTCAGCGACTAGAGGCGACGACGGCGGAGTTGACCTCGATCCTGGCGCGCAAGCCCACGGACGAAGAGTTGACCGAAGCGACGGGCATGTCCAAGGCCGAGCGCGAGAACCTAAAGGGTCTCGCGGGCGTCACCGCCAGCCTCGACCAGCCCGCCAGCTCTGACTCGGCAACCACCTTGGGTGATCTCGTGGCGCCGAGCCAGCACGACTGGGTGAACGACATCGAGCAGACGATGATGAACGACGAGTTGCACGGTGCGCTCTCGAAGCTGACGGACCTGCAGCGCGACGTCTTGACGCTGCGCTTTGGACTGAACGGCGCCACGCCGCTGTCACTGCAAGCCACGGCCACCAAGATGGACATCGGGGTTCGACGCGTTCGTCGGGCCGAAGATGAGGCGCTGGCAATTCTGCGCGACGACTCCAACGTCCTCGCCGCCCACGACGTCGCCTAAAGATCGATCCCCGCGGGGATCAGCGCCGCCAGGTCGTTCGGCAGCGCCGCGTGCGTGACGATCGCCTCACCCGTTCGCGGGTGGGCGAACGTCAGCGTCGTTGAGTGCAGGAAGAACCGCTCTTCATCGAGTCGCTGGTCACGGCGTTGTCCGTAGCGTACGTCGTTCACCACCGGGTGACCGATGGTTGCCAGGTGTACCCGAATCTGGTGCGTCCGTCCGGTATCGAGGCGTAGGCGCAGCAGCGTCATGGGATGGGGCTCGTCCAGTCGAGCGATCACTTCATAGCTGGTACGCGCCGGTCGTCCGTCGCCGCGCACGGCCATCAACGTCGGCGTGCGGGTCGAGCGCCCAATGGGCGCGTCCACGACACCTCGTTCTTCGCTGACGTGGCCCTGCACCAGACCGAGGTAGGTGCGGCCCATCTTTCGTTCGGCCAGTTGCTCACTGAGCGACGCGAGACCCTCGGGCGTCTTCGCCACCACCAGCAGGCCCGAGGTTCCCTTGTCCAGGCGATGCACGATGCCCGGACGTGAGAGGTCAGAGAGGCCCTCGTCGGCCAGAAGCTGGATCTCCGGGTAGCGCGCCAGCAGACCCGCGACCAACGTCGCGTCGTGTTGCCCCGCGCCGGGGTGCACGACCTGACCGGCCCGCTTGTTGACCACCACGAAGTCGACGTCGTCCAGGGCGACGTCGACCTCGACCGAGGGGTCCGGCGCGACGACGCCCGTGGCGCGCGGCGCCACGTGGGCCACCAGATGCTGACCGGTCTCGAGCGGCACCGAGGGCTTCGCCACGACCTTGTCGTTGATGGCGACCGTACCGTTCGCCACCGCCTCGACGGCCTCGGAGCGCGAGAGCCCGGTCAACATCGAGAGAACTCGGTCGACGCGAACTCCTGACAGCGCGCTCGGCACGAGCAGGTCGAGGGTCTCGCCGTCAAAGGCGTCGCGATCGCCGAGGTCGCTCATCGCGCCAGCAACCGGTCGCCGCGCAGGGCCGCCACCATCAAGACGATGAATCCTGCGGTGATCGCCACGTCGGCCAGGTTAAAGACGGGGAAGCTCGAGACGGCGATGAAGTCGGTGACCTGGTGGGGCGTGGCGGCCAGGCGATCGAGGACGTTGGCGACTCCCCCGCCCAACAACAGGCCAAAGCCCGTCGCCGGCAAGCCGCGATTCGCGTTCACTCCCACGAGCACGACCACGACGGCGACGGCGACCGTGACAATCGTCGTCACCAGCGGGCCCGAGTTGTTGATCGAGAAAGAGATACCCGAGTTGTACTGGAGTCGAAGCCACAGGAATCCGCCGAGGTGATCGGGGTGTGCGGACAGCGCGTGTCGAGCCCAATACTTGGTGGCGGCGTCAGCCACGGTCACCGCCAGCGCGACCGCGATCACGGTGTAGTTGAGACGGAACCTTAAACGCTGGCGCGGCACGACACGCAAGTAAAGACCGGCAGCTGCGCGCGCAGTCTCGGTTGCGAGATGGGTTCGTAGCACTCGTCGCACCGCCCGTAGCTACCGTCGTCGATGCGCGAGAGCGCCACGTCGATCTCGTCCACTTTCAGGCGCAGGGCCGTCGCGAAGTCCTTCAGCTGGTCACGCTGGATGTCCGACGCGACGCTGCTGCCGTCCTCGTCGTCGTACTCCAGACGCTCTCGATCCACCAGCATCTCGTTCGCTTCGGACTCGCTCACGGCGATCTGGGTGGTGGTGGCGTCGCGGGTCTCCACCAGCAGGGTACGCAGCTCTTCCAGGAACGCCTGATCCTCGGCGTAGGGCTTGGAGTGCATTTTGCGCTCGAGCGCCTCCAGACGCTTTTGCTCCTCGGCCTCGCGACGCTCCTGACGCTTGCGCTCCTCGGACTCACGTCGTTCGATCTCGCGCAACTTGCGCTGCTTCTCCGCCTCGATGGCCTTACGCTTCGCGTCGATCTCTCGCTGCTTCTTCGCTTCGACCGCGGCCTTCTCGCGCGCCTTGCGGGCGACCTCGCGTTCCTTCGCGGCGATCTTGGCCTTGGCGTCGCGCTCCTTTTTAGCCTTCACCGCGGCGGCGGCTCTGGCCTTAGCCTCGGCGGCCTTCTCCTTGGCCAGGGCGCGAGCCTTGGCGTCGCGCTCCTTCTTGGCCTTCGCGCTGTCGAGGGCCTTTTGGCGCGCCAGGGCCTTGGTGGCGGCGGCCTTGGCCTTGGCGTCGCGCTCCTTCTTGGCCTGCTCCGCGGCCGCGGCCTTCTGCTTTTTCGCCGCGGCGGCCTTCTGGGCCGGGGTCAAGGTCGCGGACTTCTTGGCGGCGGTCTTCTTGGCGGGCGCCTTCTTCGCCGGGGACTTCTTCGCCGAAGAGGCCTTCGCCGACTTCTTCACGGCCTTCTTCACCGGGGCCCGCGAGGCAGTCTTCTTCGCGACCGCCTTCTTGGTGGGGGTCTTTTTCGTAGTCTTGGCGCTCGACGGCATTGGGTTACTCCTCGCGTTCCTCAGAACAGTGCTCGCCGAGGCTAGCAGTTGGCGACGGAGTTACTACCGATCGTCGCGAGAAGACTGGTCAAATTTTAGAACCTGACCGATGGTCGGCTGGGAGACCGTCGCTTGAGCGGCGTTGGTGATCGGCGCCGGAGCCGGCGGCGGGACATTCGTGGGTCGCGCCGTCGCGACCGGCGCCGGCGCGACCGTCGGTGCGGGCGGGGTCGACGGCGGCGGCGTTGCCCGCGCGGTTCCCACCGACGACGACTTCGCACCGGCCTGTAGCGACGTTTCCACCCACATCGTGAACTCCGCCAGCACCTGAGCGATGCGCGTTCTCTCGGCTTGGAGTTGATGGGACAGCGTCTCGACGTCCTCGCTCAGTCGTTGCTTTAGTCCGTTAAGTCGATTGACTTCATCTTCCGCGCGACTGCGCGCTTCGTTGACGATCTCGCGCGCGCGTTCTTGGGCCGCCGCGGTGAACTCGCGGGCCTTCTCTTCAGCTTCGGACTGCGCCTCTTCGATAAATCGCTGGGCCATCGCGATCATGGAGGTCACCTGTTCCGCGCCCGCGGCCCCACCGGTGCGAATCGCCTGGGCGACCGGAGCGGGCATCGAGGCCGCCGGAGCGGCGGGCGGCGGGGTGAGCGCCACCGGACCGGTCGTCGCGCGGTCGTCGAGCTGACTGATGCGCTCGGCGGCCTGGCGCAGTTGTTGACGTTGCTGGTGGGCCAGATCCTTTAACTGACGAACTTCGACCGAGAGTCGCTCGAGGAAATCGTCGACTTCGTCCACGTTGTAACCCTTGAGCCCGACCTTAAAGGCGACGGTGTCGATGGTGTCGAGCGCTGACGTTGCGTTCTCCGTGCTGTCCATGCAGCCACCCTACCGCTCGATGCTCGAGGCGGTCGAACAATCGTCACGCTAAATGATCGAGTTAATCACCCACAGAATGATGAGCGCGACGAGAACCGAGAGATCGACACCCACCCCACCGACGGCGGGTCGCGGCAGGATCGCGCGCAGTGGTCGCAGCACCGGTTCGGTGATATCGGCCAGGATGCGCTTGGTCGTCGCGAGGCCCCCGCGGGAGTTCTGAACCGGAAACCAACTCAACAGCGCGGTGATGACCAATATCCAGATGTAGAGATTGATCAGGTCGTGGACGAACCTCATGCCTGATCGAGTGCGTGATAGTTCGCGGCGCGGAGTCGCTCTTTCATCTCGGGTCCGACGAACAGTCCCTGCGGCGAGATCAAGTACACACCGCGAATCAGCATCTCGATTTTCGCGTTCAGCGCGTAGGCCGTGCCGGCGGTGAAGTCCACCAGCCGTCGGGCGAGTCCCGGGTCGACGTCAAGAGTGCTCAGCACCACGGCTCGATTCGATCGCAGGTAATCGGTGATGCGACGCGAGTCGTCGTAGGTCTCGGGCGCCACGATGGCCACGTCGCGTTCTTGCTGAAAGGGCGACGCGCCGCGCGCGGCGCTGGAGGTGGCCATGGGACGGACCCGGCTCACCCCGTTGGAACCTTCGAGCACCGAGATGGGCGCGGCGCGCGAGGGAGCCCGCGGGGCCGGGTTGCTCTGGCGAAAGGGCGAGGGGTTGGCGGGCTGGGTGGGAAAGGTTCGAGCGACGGGCACGGGGGTGGGGGTCCATTCGGGTTCAAACTCCTCCGGCTGTTCGGAGAAGGGCCGGGGCGCGTTGGTAGGACCGTACTCGCCGTACTCGTCTTCGACGAGACCGAGAAACCCGAGGAAACCTCGCAACTTTTCTTTCATTCGCCTCTCCTTGGCCGCAACGCCCAGAACTATGTTAGGCCAGGCGGCCCGGAAGGGCCCGTGGCCCAAAGAGAGCCCGACCCAGTCGCACCTCGGTGGTGCCCGCTTCGCAAGCGATCTCTAGGTCCTCGCTCATCCCCATCGAGCGTTCGACAAGGCCCAGCGAGTCGGCCAGGGCGACCGTTCGCACAAAGGCCTCTCGCGCGGCCTTCGCCTCGGCCGGGGCGACCACCATGAGTCCACGAACGTTCAAGTTCAACTCTCGAGCGCGACTTACCAGGTGGGGAACGTCCTCTGGGGGGACGCCGTTTCGCTCGGCCCGACCGGTGAAGTCCACTTGAATGTCCAGGGCGCTGGTACTCGAGAGAGCGGCCAGTCTCGTCAGTTCCCTTTCACGCGCCACGCCGCTCAGCACGTTCGCGCACGCGCTGACCCGGGCGATCTTGTTGGTCTGCAGCGTGCCGAGAAAGTGCCAGGTCGCCTCGGGCGCCGCGACGCGCTTGTCGCAGAGTTCATCGACGTAGTTCTCCCCGAAGTGGCGCAGACCGAGCTCACGGGCGGCCCGGACCTCCTCCAGCCCGAACGTCTTCGTGACGGCCACGATACGAACACCGTGGGGGTCGCGTCCGGTCGCCGCGACGCGGGCCCGGATCGCTTCGAGGTTCGCCCCGAGACGTTCGTGGAGTTCGTTAGCGGAGGAAGCTGGGAAGGTCGTCATCGCCACCGACGTCAAAGAAGTCATCGCCCGTGGTGGTAAAGATGTCGCTGCGCGGTCCTTCGGTCATGACGGGCTCGCTCTGCGCGTTCGTCTTCGCCGTACCCGCGTCGAAGCCGGCCGCGATGACCGTGACCCGCACCGCTTCGCCGATCGAGTCGTCGATCACCGAGCCGAAGATGATGTTCGCGTCGGGGTGGGCCACCGAGTGAATGATCTCCGCGGCCTGGGTCACCTCATTCAAGGTCACGTTGGGCCCGCCGACGATGTTCATCAAGATGCCGCGCGCGCCGTCGATGGAGGCTTCGAGCAACGGAGAGGTGATGGCGGCCCGGGCCGCGTTGACGGCCCGGCCCTCGCCCGTCGAACTGCCCACGCCCATAATGGCGGTGCCGGCGTTACGCATCACCGTGTTGACGTCGGCGAAGTCGGTGTTGATGAGACCGGGCACCGTGATGAGGTCGGTCACGCCGCGCACGGCCGAGAGCAACACGTCGTCGGCGATCTTGAACGCGTCCAGCATGGAGGTATCGGGCGCCGTCACCGACAGCAGTCGGTCGTTGGGGATCACGATCAAGGTGTCCACCTTGTCGCGCAACATCTGAATTCCCTTTTCGGCCTGCGTGGCGCGGCGCTTCCCTTCGAATCCGAAGGGCCGCGTCACGACCCCGATCGTGAGGATCCCGAGCGACCGCGCGATCTCGGCCACCACGGGGGCGGCGCCGGTGCCGGTGCCGCCGCCTTCGCCGGCGGTGATGAAGACCATGTCGGTGTCCTTGAGCGCCTCTTCGATCTCGGCGCGGTGGTCTTCGGCGGCCTGGCGTCCGACTTCGGGATCGCTGCCGGCCCCGAGTCCGCGAGTGAGCTGGCGACCGATGTCAATCTTGAGGTCCGCCTCCGACAGCAGCAGGGCCTGAGCGTCGGTGTTGGCCGCGATGAACTCGATGTTTTTCAAACCCGAGGTGATCATCCGGTTAACGGCGTTCGCTCCGCCACCACCAACGCCAATTACCTTGATAACGGCGTGGTAGTTGCTCTGATTGAGACTCATGGACTCCCCTTGGTTATCTCTTCTATTGTTACCGCCTCAGCGGGGGCGGCGTGGCGAACAGTCATTGAAGGCTAGTCATCGCCTAGATTTCGGTCAAATGCCACGGTTTCTACGAACCGCTCGGCGGCGTGACCGCGAGTTCGTCGGGAACCGTTACGTCGACCACGTCACCGGGCACCAGGGTGCTGTGCGCGATGACCGACGCGATCGCCACGAACTTGGCGTGGAGGTTCGTCGGTGGACCCAATATAAATGTCACGGGCGTGGTCATTTTCAACGTCACTGAACCCTGGGCGTCGTCGGTAATCGTTCCCACCTGCGTCGTAAAGGCGCGGGGAAGTTGGCTCGCCACGTACGCGGCGCCCCGACCGGCTTTGGCGAAGGGCCAGGTGGAGGCGGTTGGTTCGAGGTAGTCAAGGGTCGGCAGATTCTCGTTCAGCGGAGCGACGCCGAGCGGCTGTCCTTGGGCGTCGACGAACTCCAACACGTGCTTCGCGTTAAAGGCGACGGCGACGGCCACGTTCTCGTGCACGTTCAGTATGACCGTGTTCGGCCACTTCTTGGTCACGGACACGCTACGGACCCAGGAGAACGTCTCGACTCGTTTGACGATCTTCGTTTCGTTGAGGGCGATCATGGACGGGTGATCGCCGAGACCCGAGCGACCGAGAATCGCCGCCGCACTTTCGTGGCGATTGCCCGTGATAGTGACGTGTTGAACGCGAAAGTCCGACTGGTGTAGCAGCCACTGCGCCCCGAACACCGCCGCCGTCGCCACCAGTCCGACCGCGACCAGCCACTTGGTGAGCCGACGGACCCTGAGGCGCGGAGGTCGATCAAGACGGGCGGGAGCGACCTCGTCGCGGCGGGGACGTTCGCGGGTGGCGGCGTGACGACTCACGGGGCGATCCCAAAGCCCACGAAGCGATTCTCGCAGGTCAGTTCCACCCCGAACTCCTCGAGGACCCGCGCTCGAACCAAGCCCATCAGGGCATAGACATCGACCGCCAGGCCACCGGCGTCGGCTTGAATGAAGTTGGCGTGCTTCTCGCTGACCGCGGCGCTGCCGAGACGTAGCCCCTTGCACCCGGCCGCCTCGATGAGTCGCGCCGCGTGATCGCCGGTTGGATTGCGAAAGACGCTGCCGGCGTTGGCGCCCCCGGGCTGATGCTCGCGGCGCCAACGAACAATGTCGCGCACCCGTTCTTCGGCGTCGGCCACCGGGCCCCGTGCGAGGGCGAAGCGCGCCGCGAGAACGATGTCCTTCGCGTCCAGCGCGCTCGTGCGATAACCCAACTGCAGCGCCGCGGCGGACCAGACCGTCGTCACGCCGTCGCGCCAGACGGTCGCCTCCTGAAGGGATCCCGCGACGTCGTCGCCGTGGCCGCCCGCGTTCATCACGACGGCTCCCCCCACCGTGCCCGGGACGCCGACCGCCCACTCGAAGCCGACCACGCCGTGGTGCGCCAGTCGCCGCGCCATGAGGGGCAGGTCGAGGCCCGCGCTGACGTGAACGTCGACCCGCTCGTCGCCGTCGTACTCGAGCGTCGCTCGGGACCGCTCGAAGTGCACGACCAGCACGTTGCGCTCGCCGTCCTCAACGAGCAGGTTCGACCCGTTGCCGAGACAGACAATGGGCAGACCGGTCTGGGCGATGAGGGGACCGAGTTCGTCGAGATCGGCCGCGGTGGCGATGGTGACGAGCACCCGAGCGCTTCCGCCCACGCGGTAGGTAGTGCGTGAGCCAAAGGGGCCGTGTTCGCTGACCCGCGCGCCGCCCACCGCCGCGAGCTCATCGATGGCGCTCACGACACTCCCCCCGCCAGGGTCGCGATCACCGAGCCGACGTCCCCGGCGCCCAGCACCAGGATCACGTCGCTCTCTTCCACCAGCTGTTCGAGCAGCCCGCCCACGAGGTGTAGATCGCCGCAGTAGAGCGTGTCCAGCGTCGGGTTCACGCGTTGGAGCGCGCGAGCCACCCGCTCCCCGGTCACTCCCTCGAGGTTCGCCTCGCCCGCGGTGTAGAGATCGGTGATGATGACGTGACGGGCGCCCTCAAAGGACCCCGCGAACTGGTCGGCGAGGGCGAGGGTTCGGCTGACCCGGTGCGGCTGGAAGACCACCGTGACACGTTCGTAACCGCCCGCGCGCGTGGCGGCGAGGGTGGCCGCAATCTCGCCGGGCAGGTGCGCGTAGTCCTCGTACACGTCGACCCCGCGCCAGGCGCCGCGGTACTGGTAGCGCCGGGGCGCCCCCACGAAGTTGGAGAGACCTCGCACGATGGCCTCGTCGGGTACGCCGAGCTCGTGGGCGAGCACCGCGACCACGGCGGCGTTGGCCACGTTGTGTGCACCGGTGACGCGCAGTTCCAGCCGCAGGGTCGACGCCCCGCTCAGCTGAAACGACGCGCGACGACGTTCGAGATCAATCTCGCTCACCCGCCACGCGGCGGCGTCGCCGGTGCCCACCAGGACCGCGTCGGGGCGCGCCGCGACGGCGCGCTTCGCGCCCGGGTCGTCGGCCCACGCGACCACCGGTCCCCTCGTGCGCGCGACCAGGTCGGCGAACGCCCCCTCCAGCGCCGCCAGCGAGCCGTAGAAGTCGAGGTGGTCCGGTTCCACGTTTAAGAGGCCGAGCGCGAAGGGGTGGAGTTCGCCGAAGGTACCAAAGCTCTCGTCCACCTCGACCAGGAGGTCGCCCCCACCCCAGTGGCCCTGGGCGCCCACGCCCAGCACCGGGGCGCCGACCAGCCACCCGTCGTCACGTCCGGCCGCCAGGGAGACCTGGACCATCATGGAGGTCGCCGTGGTCTTGCCGTGCGTACCGGTGAAGCCCACCACGCGCTTCATCGCAGACAGTTCTTCGAACGCGTGCGCGCGCGACACCATGTTCGCGCCCGCCTCGCGCGCCGCCACCAACTCAACGTTGTCGGCCGCCACCGCCGGCGACCACAGCACGACCTCGGCGCCGTCCACGTGAGCGGGGTCGTGACCGGCGAAGGTCGTGACGTGCCGCGCCCGAAGGTCGTCAAAGACGACCGCGTCGTCCTGGTCGCTCCCACTGACCGTGGCTCCGAACTCGGCCAGCAACATGGCCAGTCCGCTCATGCCCGCGCCGGCGACGCCCACCACGTGGACCCGGGTGCCCGGTCGAAAACTACTCACGAGCGCGGATCCCCAGGACGACGTCGGCGATCGCGTCGGCCGCGCGAGGGTGGGCCAGGGCGTGAACCGCGCGACCCATCTCTTCCATGGTGTCCGCCGAGGTCATGATCTCCAACGCCTCGGCGAGAGAGTCTCCCGTGCACTGGGCGTCGCTGAGGACGATCGCCCCTCCGGCGTCGGCCAACGCCTGGGCGTTCTTGCCCTGGTGGTCGTGCGGGGCACCGGGCAGGGGCACCAACACGGCGGGGACGCCGAGGACCTCGAGCTCAGCCACGGTGATCGCCCCGGCCCGACAGATCGCCACGTCGCAGAGACCCCACAGTTCCACCATGTCGCCAAACTCGATGACCCGGTAGTCGAGGCTTTCCACGAGGGGCTTCGTGGCGGCGAACTCGTCGTAGTCGCGACGGCCGGTGACGTGAAGCAGGGCTCGGTCGCTGCGCTTCGCCCAGGCCCGAGCGAGCTCGCGCACGGCCTCGTTCACGCGACGCGATCCGAGGGAGCCCGTCATGACGAGCACGACCGCCCGCGCGGGGTCGATCGGCGGAGTGAGAGCGGCCTTGGCCGCCCGACGGGCGTCGCTCGATCGGTCGATCGACTCGATGTCAGCGCGCAGAGGAGCGCCCGTCACCACCACGTTGTCACCCCCTTGGGCGAAGGCCGTGCACCGCGCCGCGGCGAAGGGACGAAGCAGTCGGTGGGCCGCCCCGGGCACCGCGTCGAAGTCCACCAGCACGAGCGGCACTCGCCAGCACACCGCCGCGAAGGACACGGCGAAGGAGGCGTACCCCCCGACCGAGACCACGACCGAAGGACGTCGGCGAGCGACCAGGGACTGGGCGATGACCAACGCGACCACCAGGCCGAGGGCCGACCCCACGTTGGCGAGAAGGTCACTCACCCGCCAGGATCGGCGAAGTCCTCGACCGGGAAGCAGGGTGAGGACCATGTCTCCCGCCAGCAGCGTTCGTTCCTGTCCCCGTCGACTCCCGACGTAGTGCACCTCCGAGGCGTCGAGTCCGCGCTGGCGCAGCGACTCGGCGATCGCCTGCATGGGAAAGACGTGTCCCCCGGTGCCGCCCCCGGTGATAACGACGGGGCGGCCCATTAGTAGTCCGGACGATGGCGAGTGCGACGGTGCGTGACCGGTCGTTGCGCCGGACGAGGCTGGGGACGCGGGCGCTCGAGGGACTCGCGAAAGTTGGTCAGGCGGCGATCGCCGATGGTCAGGTCGCCCGATCGCGACCGGTCGTGGGCGATGTTGTAGAGCAGTCCGACCGCCGCCAACTCGGTGATCAGCGCCGTCCCGCCGTAGGAGAAGAAGGGCAGGGGCACGCCGGTGACGGCCCACCACCCCACCACCGAGGAGATGTTGATGAGCGCTTCGACGATGATCCACGTCGTGATCCCGACGGCGATGAGCCGGTACACCTGGTTCGAGCACTGACGGGCGATGCGCACCGCGACCATCAAGAACGCCACGAACAGCGCGATCACCGCGAGGGTGCCGATGATCCCCAACTCTTCGCCGACGATGGTGAAGATGAAGTCGGTGTGCGGGTTTGGAAGAAGACCCCACTTCTCGCGGCTGTGGCCGAGGCCCAGTCCGCTGATGCCGCCCGCCCCCAGTCCGATACGTGACTGGAGTAGTTGGTACCCGCTGCCGAGCAGGTTGGTGTTGGGATGCAGGAACGAAAAGAAGCGTTTGGCCGAGTACGGCTCGGCGCCGAGGTACGTACCAACCGCGGCCACCGCGGCGAGCACGACACAGAACACGAGACGTCGCGAGAGACCCGCGATCGCCAGCATCGAAAGAGCGATGACCAAGACCACCGTGGCCGTTCCGATATCGGGCTCGAGGACGATGAACCCACAGCCCAACCAGACCGGCACCGTCCAGACCACGAGCTGTCGCCAGTTATTCAGTTCCTCGTGATGGTGCTGTACCAGCCACGCGAGGAACACGACGGTACACAGTTTGAAGAGTTCAGAGGGCTGAAGGTCAATCACCCGCAAGTTCAACCACCGTTTGCCACCGTTGGTGGTCACGCCGACGGCCTTCACCGCGACGAGCAAGAACAAGCCCCCGAGCATCAAGAGGGGCGCGCTTCGCACCAGGCGTTCGAGTCGTACGCGGGCCGCGAAGTACAGGGCAAAGAGTCCCAGAATGAGATAGGCCACGTCGTGGACCATGATCGAAAAGGCCGTACCGCCGTTCGCCGCCGATTGGCCCTCGCTGGCCGAGGCCACAAAGATCGTGCCGAAGATCACGAGGGCCATCGTCACCAGAAGAAGCACGCGGGCCGTGTTGTCGCCGCGGGGCAAAGGATGAAAGAGCCCTCGCTCGCCGCGCACCGTCGGGCGAGGGCTCTCGAGGGTCGTGGTGCGTCGTCGTTCGCGCGTATCGGGGGTGCGGAGGGACACCTAGACCACCTTGGCAATCTTGAGAAAGTCGCCGTAAAAGATTCCCAGTCCGAGCATCGCCAGCAGTCCGGCCATAATCCAGAATCGGATGGTCACGGTCGTCTCGGGCCACAACTGTTCAAAGTGGTGCTGGATCGGCGTTATGCGAAACACCCGACGCCCAAAGACGCGAAAGCTGATGACCTGGATAATGACCGACAGGGTGACGGCCACGAAGAGACCGCCGATAATGGGCAGCAGTAGGTCGAGGTTCATTAAGAGACAGAGGGCGCCCAGTCCCGCACCCACGGCGAGTGACCCGGTATCGCCCATGAAGATCCGCGCCGGCGCCGCGTTCCACCACAGAAAGCCGAGACACGCCCCCACCAGCGCGACCGCGACCAAGCCGAGGTCGAGCGACGCGTGAAGGCGGTAGATGTCGTAGTGGCGAAACTGCCAGTAGCCGATGATGGCCAGCACGCCGAAGGTGAACGTGGCCGAACCGGCGGCGAGCCCATCGAGTCCGTCGGTTAGGTTGACCGCGTTGGACGTCGCGATGATGATAAAGGCGCCGAGGAAGAACCACCCCACCGAGGTCAACTGCCAGCCCGGGAGAGAGAACCGGGTGAAGGAAAGTTGCGTCGACGTGTGCACCCAGGTGAGAGCCAACAGGGCGAAGACCGCGGCGATGACGACTTGACCGATGAACTTCCCGCGCTTGTTGAGACCGAGGTTGCGCCGGTTGCGAATGCCGAGATAGTCGTCGACAAATCCCAGCACGCCCGAGGCGACGATGGCGAGAACAGCGAGAATCCCGGAGCGGGTGAAGACGACCGACGTGCCGATGTGGCCCATGGCGTATCCCAACAGCGCGGCCAGGACGATGATGGCCCCGCCCATGGTGGGGGTGCCGGCCTTGTGCTGGTGGGTCGGTCCGTCTTCCCGGATGGTCTGAATGAGGGAGCGAGCCAAGAGGAAACGAATCCACAGCGGGGTGAGCAACAGGGCCACCAGGAACGCGACGCCGCCCGACTCCATCAAGCTCAACATGGCGCACTCACCTCAAAAGTTCCTTCGCTACCGCGCGATCATCGAAGGGCGTGACGAGATCGCCTACGGTTTGAGTCGCCTCGTGACCCTTGCCCGCGATAACGACCACGTCCCCGGCGCAAGCCTCGTCCAGCGCCCGGGCGATGGCCCGGCGTCGATCGCTCTCGCGCACGACCTGAGCGCCCGACACGCACCCCGACATCACGGCATCAATGATGTCATCTGGCACCTCGGATCGAGGGTTATCGGAGGTCACCACGGTCAGGTCTGAGAGTTGCGTGGCGATACGACCCATCTCTGGTCGCTTGGCACGGTCACGATCGCCGCCCGCGCCAAAGACCGTGATGAGTCGGCCCTCGGGCTGAAGCGAGCGCACGTCACCCAAGAGCCTCTCGAGTCCCTCGGGAGTGTGAGCGTAGTCAACGATGACCGTGATATCGCGTCCGTACATCACCTCGAAGCGACCGGGCACCGACGGGACGTCACGCATGGCGTTCGCGATCTGAGCGTCGTCGACCCCTAGCGCGCTCATGATCGACATGGCCATCAGAGCGTTGTCCACGTTGTAATCCCCTACCAGGGGAGAGTTCACGAGATGGTCGCGCCAGAAGAACGTCGAACCGCGAAGCGAGTTCATCACGTCGTGGACGTCGCGTCGGCTGACTCGCGTCACCGGCAGAACTGTCGACGCGGCGAGTCGTTCTCCGTAGGGATCGTCAACCCAGATCACCGCGCGTTTGGCGAACTCATTCGTGAAGAGCGACGACTTGGCTTCGAAGTACTTTTCCATCGTGCCGTGATAGTCAAGGTGATCGTGACTGAGGTTCGTAAAGGCGGCCACGCAGAAACGAAGTCCGTCAACGCGATGTTGGTCGAGGGCGTGGCTCGACACTTCGAGGGCAATCAACGAGTGCGCTCGCGTCGCGTCGAAACCCTCCACCGTGGAGGCCAGCGTTCGGTACAACTCGGGCGGGGCGGGCGTGGTGCGCTCGTTGGTCAACGTGCCGATGCTGGACGCGTTCCACTCCAGGGCGCGAGCGAGGGACGCGAGGATGGTGGTGACGCTGGTCTTGCCGTTGGTGCCCGTCACGCCCACCAGGGTGGCTCGGGTTTCGGGGTGGCCGGCGAGCGTGGCGCTGGCGTGGGAGAGCAGGGCGGGCAGCTGGGACGTCGGAACCACGACGACCGGTGCGTCGAGGCTGACCGCGACGTCCCCGACCACGCACTCGGCCCCGAGCGCCACCGCTTCACGGGCGTAGGCCACTCCGTGCTTCTGGGTTCCGGGCATGGCGAAGAACAGCGCGCCGGGTCCACAGACCCGAGAGTCGATCTCCACGCGATCGATCTCCAGGCTGCTGGTCGCCACGTCAATGGAGACGTCGTCCAAGATGTCGCCGAGTTGCATCACGTCACGTCCGACGAGATGGCGGCCGCGCCCGTCAGCGGCTTTTGAATCGCCCCATTCGAGGGAATGCCGTAGTGGTGCAGGGCGTAGGACATGATCTCTTGAAAGACCGGAGCCGACACCGACCCGCCGTAAATATCGTTGAGGGGACGCTGAATCACAACAATCATCGACAGTATGGGATTCTGGGCCGGAGCGAAGCCGACGAACGTCGCGTTGTAGCTGTTCGTCAATTTGTCCTGTCCCGGAAGGGGAATCGTGGCCGTTCCCGTCTTCCCGGCCACGGTGTACCCCGGAATAATGGCCTCGGTGCCTGTCCCATCCAGCACCACCTGCTCGAGCATCTTGATCATGGCGGCGTCGGCGCTCTTGGACAAGACCACCCGCGTCGCGCTGGGCGCCGTCGCTTTCATCGCGCCGTCGGGCGAGACGTAGGCGCGCACGAGTTTGGGCTCGACGAAGACGCCCCCGTTGGCGATGGCGTTGTAGGCATCGAGGACTTGAATAGCCGGCACCGCGTCAACCTGACCGATGGGCAGCGCGACCCGGTCGCTCGCGTACCAGTTGGCGGCGTTCACGAGCAGTCCGCTCGTTTCGTCGGGGAAGTCGATGGCCGTGGTCTGGCCAAACCCGAGGCGCTCCACCTGGGCCAAGATTCCCGACTCGCCGACGCGCATTCCTATCTCGTAGGTACCGATATTGGACGACTGGGCCAGCACCTCGGTCGCGGTCAAGTGCTCAAGACCGTGATTTTCGGCGTCGTGAAAGTAGCGCCCGCCCACGACCACCGAGTTCGGCACCGTAAAGACGGTGCTCGGCGTGATCAGACCGGCCTGCAACGCGGCGGAAAAGGTGACCACCTTGAAGACCGAGCCGGGTTCGTAGGCCTGGGAGAACGGCAGGTTATTGATCGTCTGGTCAATGCCCGCGTAGCCGACACTTTTGCCCCAGCTGGGAATGGGTCCGAGCGCACCGGCGGACGTCTTGGTGTTCACCAGGGAGGCGTCGGCGAGGATCTGGCCGGTCTTCACGTCCATCACGACGGCCAAACCAGTGAGCCCGTCCTCGCTCTGGAGCTGTCGGGCGAGGTCGCGCTCGGCGACGTACTGCAAGGAGGAGTCGATGGTCAGTTCCAGTCCGACGCCAGGTTTGGCCGGACGTATCACCGTGGAGTGCGACGCCGGAAGGTTCACTCCCGAGGCGGAGACGAACTCACGCGTCACTCCGGTCTGGCCCGCGAGCAGCTTCTGGTACTCGTACTCAACGCCGGTCGTCCCCGAACCCGCCGCGTTCACTCCGCCCAGCAGCGAGGTCGCCAGCGTCCCGTCGGGGTAAGTGCGCACCGAGGAGTCCTGAACGACAATGCCCGGGAAGGCCAGCGACGAGACTCGCCGTCCGTCGCTGAGATCGAGGGCGTTGTTGACGACGACGTAGCCGCTCTGGCGGGAGAGTAGCGCGGTGAGCTGGGCCAGCGGCACGTGCACCAGCGGTGACATGGCCTGGGCTTCCTGTGAAGGATTCTTGATCTGAAAGTCATCGGCCACCACCAGCGACGTCGGTCGCGAGATAGCCAGAGTCTGCCCGTCGCGGTCGTAGACCCCGCCGCGTAGCGCCGTCGTTGTCAAGGTCTCTTTGACCTGCTCCACCGAGAGCGCGGCGTAGTGCGCGTGATCAACCACTTGGAGGAAGAAGAGGCGTACCCCCAGCGCGCAGAAGGCCGCCGCGAGGAGCGCTCGAAGGAGGAGGAGGCGCCGCGGGCCCGGCGGTCGCTTGCGCGCTGATCGCGAGGTCTGGGTGCGGGCGTGGGTAGAAGTCTGGTGGCTCACCGAATCGTCCTTGATGTAGCCGGTGCATAACCTGAAAATTTGGGTAGCGGCAGGGGCGCATCAAGAGACGTCGACGGTACTTGAGTGACCGAGGTGGGATCCACCAGATGTAACGCTCCGGCCTGCGTCGCGATCTGACTGGGCGCGGACAGATTGGTGAGTGAACCTACTTGTTCGGCGTAGGTTGACTGCTGTTGAAGAAGCTCACTCTGGAGTTGGTGAATCTGTATTTGACGATTCGCTTCAAACATGGAGCCCGCGAGACAGATAGCCAGCGCCACGATGAACACCGCCGCGGCCTTGCGCGCCGAGGACGTCGAACGCCAGCGCTGGGCCGCTTCCGCCCGCCGTGGCGCGCTTTGTCGGTGGGTTGGGCGCGCGGCGGGGCCGATCGGCGGGCGGCGGGTATCGATCCGACGAGGAAAACTGATGACGCTCATGGCGCGACCTTTCGCGCGATGCGCAGGCGCGCGGATCGGGCCCGAGGATTGAGCGCGATCTCACCGACGCTGGCCAGTTGCGCGCTGGCCTTAAAGACGTGCACGCGGGCAATCGCGCCGCAGACGCAACCGAGTTCGGGAGAGCAGCGGCATCCGCCACTTTGCTGTTCCGCGAAGAAGGACTTGACGACTCGGTCCTCGCCGGAGTGATACGAGATGACCGCGACGAGTCCCCCGACGCTCAGGGCGTCGAGCGCCGCCTCGAGCCCCTGGCTCAGCTGCTCGTCCTCGGCATTCACCTCAACGCGCAACGCTTGAAAGACTCTCGTCGCGACGTGACCACGACGTCGGGCGGCCATCGGCACCGCCCGCTCCACCGCTTCACTCAGTTCACTCGTGGTACGGGGCCGACGATCAACGATCGACTTAGCGATGGCCCCCGCAAAACGCCCTTCGCCGTGGTTACGCAGGAGGCGCGCGAGTTCGTGAACGTCCGCGTGCGACAGATAGTCCGCCGCCGACTCCCCCGAGGTCGGATCCATGCGCATGTCGAGTGGCGCGTCGGCGCGAAAGGAGAAGCCTCGGCTGGCCTCATCGAGTTGGTGAGACGACACACCCAGGTCCATCAAGACGCCCACGATGAGGTCATCGCCGAGGAACGAGGTCGCTCGAGCGAGGACCTCGTCAATCTCGGCGAAGGTGGCCTTTACAACGAGGGCACGTGAGGCGAACGGGGCGAGACGAGTACCCGCCTCGGAGACGGCGGCGGGATCACGATCAATGCCGAGGACCCGCAGCTGTGAAGCGGCCGTGAGGAGGGCCTCGGAGTGACCGGCGCCGCCCAAGGTGGCGTCCACCACCACACCCGGGGGCAGGCTGGAAAAGAGCTCAACGATCTCGGTGGCGAGAACGGGCTCGTGAAAACGGTCGGGGGCCATCCGCAGCCTTTCAATCGCGACAACGGGCGAGAGAGCGGAGGAGGATTCCCGCGTCGCTGTCGCGATTGCCAGGCTGCGCGTGGTCCGCGGCCGGTACTGCTCCGAGAGACGTGTCACTAGTCACTGCCCTGCTTAAAGATCTCTTCGGCGGCATTCACTTTCTCCATGTAGGTGGTCGGATTCCACAGCTCGACGTGGTCAATCGCCCCGACGACGAGTACGTCGCCGCGGAGTTCACCAAAATCGCGCGTCGACGACGGCAGCGCGAATCGTCCCTGCTTGTCGAACTCCACGTCGAAGGAGTTGGCCGACCAGTAACGGACCTGCTGCCGCTCGGCCGCGCCGCCGACGCGACTTTGATTAAGGCGCTCTTCCATCTGGCGCGAAAACTCACCGGGCGTCCAGAGCGCTACGCACCCTTCGGTATTGGGACTCAGGTGACCGCCGCGCTCAAACTCGCCACGAAACTTTGCGGGCAAAATAAGCCGACCCTTGGCGTCCAGCGAGTGCTGAAACTGACCCACAAAGCCGAGCATCTTTGTCCTCCCGCGGGTTCACCACTTTCCCCCACTTCGTGACACATTACACCACCATCTACCACCCGTCACCAAATCCATTCCGTTTTGATCAAAATCAGTGACGACGGAGCCCCGAGTGGGATGAGGCGATCAAGTGTTCGTACGAGTGATCTCTCAGGCGAGCAGGAAGTGACGAAGATCCCAGGGACCGCTCAGCTCGAGCACCTCGGTGAGGAAGCGATCACGATCGCCGAGCGTCAACGACGCCAGCGTCTGATGGTCGAGGGCCTGCGCCAGTCCTGGGGGAACCTCGCGGAGATAGTCGAGGACGTCGGTTGTCGGCCCAGCGTGCAGCACCGTCGAGACGAAGACCCCTTCGCGCACGCGCCACTGACTGAGACCGACCGTCTTTCGCTCATCGACAAAGACTTCACCGGGTCCGCGTCCGGCAAAACACACCACGCGAAAGGCGACCGGACCCTCGAGGGACTCTTGGTGCACGCGCACGTCACCTCGCGTGTGTGCTCGCAGGGCGTCAGCCCACCAACCGCCGACCTGAACGGAGCTGACGCGCACGTCGTGGCTCCAGCGCGGATCGCCCTGGGGAATCCACCAGTCGATCCAGAGATCCTCGGGGCGCAAGAGGACCAGCCCTCCCCCGCCTCGTCGCCGATGAAGTGTGATCGTCGGGTCGCGGGAAATATCCACGACGTCGGCCGACTGGTTCCCGCCGAGCACCAGCGTCGCGCGGGTGACCCGGGCAACAAAGACGGTGGCAACGTCTAGCTGGCGCAGCTCGTCGTAGTTGTAGAGATCCTCATCGCTCACGAAGCGCGCGGCAAGTACGGGGCCCAGAGCGGATCGGGGTCAGGTACGTGGCGCCAACGCCACCAAGGACCGTCGGGGACCCTTGGTTCAAAGTGCATGCGCCAACCAATCTCCTCGAGTAGGCGATCACCCTTTTGCATGTTGTGACGGCGACAGGCGGCGACCACGTTGGTCCACTCGTGTCGTCCTCCGCGCGATCGAGGCACCACGTGGTCGATGGTGTCAGCGTGTTCGAGGCAGTACGCGCAGCGATAACTGTCGCGCAGCAGAAGTGAACGTCGAGTGAGCGGTGGGGTACGAATTTTGCTGGGCAACCTGACCATGTCGTGCAGGCGCACGATGGCCGGGATCTCAATGACGAGCGACGACGAGCGACACACTTCTGGTTCGTCGGGCATCGCGATGGCTTCCGCCCGCCCCGCGAGCATCAAAACGACGGCGCGCCGCTCGGACACCAACTGCAACGGCTCAAAGGTGGCGTTTAACAAGAGCACGCGAGCCACGGAAAACCTACCCCCTCGTCCGTTGCTGATCAGACCATTTTGCGTACTCGACCACTTCGCGTACGCTCGTCGATCCGCTCACGGAGCCCGTCGCGGTGGCGAGTCGAAACTGCCAGTACGCCCGTCCGGGTAGCGGAAGAAACGGCGCCCGCCGCCACCACGCGTGACGGCGAAGGCGCCACGCAGCCCTTATAACCACGGGAATCTCTCCGGGGTGACGAACCAAGTGGGTGGCCAGCGCTCGCGCGTCGATCCCTTTCACGCGGCGCCTCGCCAGCCCACCACGGCCGCGCCGAGCAGGGAGCCATCGTTACCAAGTTGCGAAGGACGAATTTCGATGTCCTGGGAATAGGGCATCATGGCCAGCGAGCGCGCGGACTTGTTCGCCGCGTCAAAGAACTCATCTCCGTAGCCGAGGGCGACCGAACCGGCGACGTAGCAGTGGCGAAAGTCGAGGACCGAACTCAGTGTCCCCACCGCTCGTCCGACAAGCTCCCCCGTCCGTTGACGGATCGCGACGTCCGCGTCCGCGGCCGGCCGACCGGTCCGTGCCTCGATGGCGCGCCCGGACACTTCCGCTTCGAGGCAGCCGAACGACCCGCACGCGCAGAGTGCCCCGTTGGTCACCACGTTGAGATGACCAACGTGCCCGGCGTTGCCGGTCTCGCCATCGAGGAGACGCCCGTTCAACACCAAACCGCCCCCGACACCGGTGGAGACGACCATCGAGAGGTAGGAGGTCTGATTTTGGGCCGCGCCGAACGATCCCTCCGCTAACGCCAGAGCGCGCGCGTCTCCCTCTATAAATATGTCCAGGTCAAGCGCGTCGCGCAGGGACTGGCGCAGTGGAAAGTCTCGCCACGTCGAGATATTGAGTGGGGAGACCGTCTCGCCTCCGCGCGTCATGGGTCCGGCGCACCCCACGCCAACAACGCTGACCTCACATTCGAGGAGGACTTCGCGCGATATGTTCACAATCGCCTCAAAGAGATCAGAGCGGTGAGCTACGACGTCGACTCGTCGGCGCGAGTGAATGGTGCCGTCGCGATCGACGACGCCGACGTCAACCTTGGAGGCTCCTATATCAAGCGCTAGGCACGGAGACGCGTCGCGCGCGCCTCCGGTATCGTTCATTCGCTTTTATGGCGATGACGCGACAACCAGTCGCGGAGCGAACTGGTACGGGGACCATAGTTCGCGTGGGCGTCGTCGCCCTGGCCACGGGTGATGTCCTGCCAGGACGCTCGACCCAAGAGTCGAGCATTTCGCTCTACCACAACTGCGGAAACAAACATCAAGGCGACGCCCACCAGTCCGAGAAGAACCGAGTGCGAAAAAAAGAGAACGAGGATGGCCAGCCCAGCAATGAAGCCAGCTACTCCCCAGCGAACTCGTCGGCCACTGTGGGAGTAAATATTGGTCTCCCGGACATTTTTTGCGAACCGAGGATCCTGCTTTGACAGGGACTCTTCCAGTTCGGCCAGGATTCGCTGCTCGTGCTCTGACAGGGGCATCGCGACTCCTTCCGTTAGTCCCAAACGTACTTTATCTTTCTCCCCCTAATATTCGCACGTCGCTCCGAGCGATTTCACGAACCCCGACCTAAGAATTCTCTAGGAGATACGTGCCCCAACCGGAACTCAGCGTGGCCACGATCTGCACGGGCAACATCTGTCGCTCCCCGATGGCCGAAGTGGTCCTGAAGCACCTCATCGCTGGCGACCCGGAGCTGGCTGGTCACGTACTGGTCACCAGCGCCGGCACCGCGAACTGGCACGTGGGCAGCGCCATGGACCCCCGGGCCCGTGAGGCGCTCAACCGAGCTGGCTACCGACTCGACGGATCACGGGGCGCCTACGCCAGTCGTGAGTTCCTCGACGCTCAAGACGTGGTCGTCGTCATGACCCGCGAACACCTCGCCGACGTGCGCGCACGGCTGACCAACCCCCGCACCGAGGTTGTGCTGTGGCGCCATCTGATCGACCCGACGAAGGATCTCGATGTGGCGGACCCGTACTACGGCGAGGACGCCGAGTTCGATGACTGCCTCGAGGTGATCACGGCGGGCGGCGAGGCGCTCTTGTCCCGACTGCGATCTCGTCTGGCGCAGCGCCACTGAAGAATGAGCGACGCGGCGACCAACGCCCGACCGTGTGTAGTTTGAATCCACATGAAGACCCGTCTCACTGAGCTGCTCCACATTGAGCATCCCGTCATGCTGGCCGGCATGGGCGGCGTCTCCTACAGCGCCCTCGCGGCGGCGGTCTCGAACGCCGGGGGCTACGGCTGCCTCGGCGCCTCGACGATGTCGAGCGCCCAGCTCGCTGAGGAGATCGCCGCCACCCGCGCTCTCACGGGTAAGCCCTTTGGGGTCGACCTGCTCACCGCCTTCCCCGACACGCTCACGGCCAACGTTGAGCTCCTCATTGAGGGCGGCGCCAGCGCCTTCGTCGCGGGGCTGGGTGTTCCCACCCACGTGGTGGACCTCTGCCACGACCACCACGTCCTGGTGATCTCGATGTGCGGCAAAGTCGATCACGCGCGGCGGGCGCTGGACGCGGGTTGTGACGTGGTGGTGGCCCAAGGTACCGAGGCCGGCGGTCACACCGGCACGGTCGCGACGTTGCCACTCGTGCCGCTCATCGTCGACGCGGTGGGCAGCGCCATTCCCGTGGTCGCCGCAGGCGGTATCTTCGACGGACGCGGCCTGGCGGCGGCGCTGGCACTCGGCGCCGACGGCGTGTGGGTGGGCACTCGGTTCATCGCCACACCGGAAGCGCGAACCATTCCTGGATACCAAGATCGCTTGCTGGAAGCCCGCGAAGACGGCACCGTCATCTCTCGGGCCTTCAGCGGCAAGACGATGCGCGTGGTCAGAAACGAGACGACCGATCGTTACGAGGCCGACCCGTCGCTGCTGCGAGGATTCCCCGACCAACTGATGACGTCGCTCAGCGACGGGACCTTTCACCTCGGCGGTGACCTCACCACGCCCGGAGTCGACCCGCGTCGCGAGGGATACCCGGCCGGTCAGGTCGTCGGTGGTATTCGCGACATTGTGCCGGCCGGTGAGATCGTCACCCGGATGGTGCGCGACGCCGAAGACGTTCTTGAAAGGCTCGCTCCTTGATCGTCTGAACCATGGCCTTCACTCGCCCAGTGATTCTGGGCCGTTCAGATCGCGAGATGAGGTGTCGTAGGCTTCGTGAGTCCCCATGATCAAAGTCGAACATCTCACAAAAAGGTATCAAGACACCACCGCCGTCGACGATCTCGACTTTGAGGTTCGACCGGGAGTCGTGACCGGTTTTCTCGGACCCAACGGATCGGGGAAGTCGACCACCATGCGGGTCATCTTGGGACTCGACCTCCCGACCAAGGGTCGCGCCACGGTGAAGGGAAAGCGCTACGCGGAGCTCCGTGATCCGCTTCACGAGGTGGGCGCACTCCTCGACGCGAAGGCCATTCATCCCGGACGGACCGCCCGCAATCACCTGCGCGCCCTCGCCGCATCGAATCGAATCCCGTACTCGCGCGTCGACGAGGTCCTCGAGTTTGCCGGAATTGCCTCGGTCGCTCACAAGAAGGTGGGCAACTTTTCACTGGGCATGAGCCAACGCCTCGGCATCGCGGCGGCGTTGCTCGGTGACCCCGAAGTTCTCATATTTGACGAGCCCGTCAACGGACTCGACCCCGAAGGGATCCGCTGGATTCGCGACTTCTTTCGGTCCCTCGCGAACGAGGGTCGCACCGTCTTCGTGTCGTCGCACCTCATGAGTGAGATGGCGGTAACGGCGGATCAGATCATCGTCATCGGCCGCGGCAAGTTAATAACTGAGGGTTCTATCGACGCGCTGACCGCGACGGCGAAAGGCACGGTCTTCGTGCGGGGCTCCAATCACGAGCTATTGGAGGCAGCCCTGAAGGCCCATGGCGCCGATTCGACCGAAGTGAATGACGAGGGTCTGACGGTGTCCAACCTGAACGCCGAACAGGTCGGTCGGATCGCCTTTGAGGCGGGGGTCGTACTTTATGAACTGACCCCGCAACGAGCGTCGCTGGAAGAAGTGTTCATGGACCTCACCTCCGATTCGGTTGAATACGGTGCTTCAGAGGTGCGACATGGACCGTGACATCTCGCTCGGCTCGATCATTCGCTCGGAGTGGCTGAAGTTTCGCAGCGTGCGATCGTCAATCGTTGGCGTGGCTTTGACTCTGATTTTGACGATCGGACTGGCCGCGCTCGTTACGTGGCTCGTCCGTAGAAACTGGGCGACCACCAATCCCCTTACGAAGGCCACATTCGATCCCGTGCAAACGAGTCTCGTCGGAGTGATTCTCGCGCAGTTCGCCATTGGGGTCATCGGCGCTCTCTTTGTCACCAGCGAGTACTCATCAGGATCAATGCGAACCACCCTCACCGCGGTGCCCAAGCGTGTCCAGTTGATGCTCGGCAAGCTCTTTGTCCTCGTGATCTCGATTTTCGTACTCAGCGAGTTTTGCTGCTTTGTCTCCTTTCTTTTAGGCCAGTACATATTCTCTGGCGTGGTGCCGACGGCCTCGCTGTCGAATAGCTCCGACCTGCGCGCGGTCATCTTCGCCGGCGTGTATTTGACTCTCTTCTCAGCCCTCTCGCTTGGCTTGGGTCTCATCATTCGCCATAGCGGCGCCTGCATCTGCGCCATCGTGGGAATTCTTTTGATTGTTCCCCTCATCTTCGATTTTCTTCCCCAAAACGTGCGCAACGCCGGTGACAAGTTCTTGCCGTCGGAGTTGGGCAACGTGATGAGTTCGCCCTCGCTCGTCAGCCACGATTTTGGCGTTTGGACCTCCTTTGTTCTTTTGGTGATCTACGCGGTGGTGATCGTCGGCGTGGGCATTTCGATGTTCACCCGACGCGACGCCTAACACGTCGCAAAACACTCTTCTAGGGTGACGAGATGGAACTTCGTGACGCCCTGCGGACCACCGCCTCGATCCGGGAGTTCAGTGCTCGATCTATTGACGACGCCGTACTCTTTGGCGTCCTGGACGACGCTCGCTTCGCCCCGTCAGGGGGTAATCGCCAAGCGTGGCGGGTCATCGTCGTGAAGGACCTCTCCCAACGTCGAGCCGTGGCGGCCGCGTACCTCGACGCCTGGCACGACTACGTGGGCTCCCTGCTCGCCGGCGTCGCTCCGTTTTCGCCGATCGCGAGCGCGGAGGACCGTCGGGCGGCGAGTGAGCAGCGCGAGGCGGCGCGAGCTCTTTCAAACCCCGAAGGGTTCGCAGAGACCCTGGCTAGCGTGCCGGCAATGTTGGTGGTCGTTGCTGACCTCGGATCCTTCGCGGCGACGGACCGGGACCTGGAGCGCTACCACCTCGTCGGGGGCGCCTCGGTCTACCCCTTCGTATGGAGTGTGCTCCTCGCCGCGCGCGAACGCGACCTCGGAGGGGTGATGACCACGGTCGCGATCAAAAACGAGGCGGCGTTGCGCGAGATCTTCAATCTGCCCGAGGACTTTGCGGTAGCGGCCATCGTGGCTCTGGGCTATCCCACACGCTCCCTGACCAAGTTGAAACGGCGCGAGGTCGGCGAGTTCACCTCGGTGGACAGTTTTGACGGTGCGCCCTTTTCGCCCGGACCCGCTACGCGTCGATAAGTACTTCATTGACTTTCTCGCCCAGCGACGGAAGATACGAAAGAACGAGGACGGCGGCAACCGCCGCGGACGCCCCGGCGACGAAACACCCGCGGTGAAGGCCCTGCATGAAGGCGTTGGTCACGCTGGCGTCCAGTCCCGGACGAAGCGCTGAAGGAAAGTGAGAGACGGTGACTTGGGCGGCGCGAGTCGAGCTGGAGGCGACTTGAAGTTGGGCGCTGGTGAGCCCGTGACCGACGTAACGCGCGAGTGCGGCGCGAACGCCCGGGGCGAACAGGGACGAAAAGACTGATCCCACGACGGCCACCCCCATCGTGCCCGCCAACTCGCGGGTCGTTTCATTCACCGCGGAGCCAGCACCAACCTGATCCGGACGGAGCGTGCTCATGAGGGACGCCGTCGAGGGCGCATTCACGAGGGAAAAGCCCAGGGCCAGAAGAACCATCACTTCGACGACCGGCCCGAAGTAGGCGGCGTTCGGCGCGATGGTACCGCCCCAAGCGAGCGCGGCGCCGACGATCAACAAACCGGCCGCGACGACGTAGCGTGCGCCAACCCTCAGGGAAGCAACGGCCCCCAAGGGGGTCGCTACCATCACGACGCCGGCAAAAGGGAGCGTGTGAATGCCGGCCGACAGGGCTGAGTATCCGCGAATGAGTTGGAAGTATTGGGTGATCAGAAATATGAACCCAAAGAGAGCGAAGTAGTTGACGGCAATGGCGCCCGCGGCGGCGGAGAACGTGCGGTTGGTAAAGACGCGAACGTCGAGCAAGGGTCCTACGCGACGCAACTCATAGATAACGAAGGAAATCAGGGCAAACATCGCGCCCGCAAACAACGCGAGCGTGGTCACGCTGTGCCAGCCCCACGAGGGTCCTTGGATGATCGCCAGCGTCAGCACCGTGACTCCAGAGGTGCCGAGGAGGAGCCCGATGATGTCGAGACGTCGCCGAACCGGGCTCTTGGACTCGGGCACCACGTAGCTCGACGCGACCACGGCAACGAGGACCAGTGGGGCGTTGATGAGAAAGATTGACCCGAACCAGAAGTGCACGAGCAAGAGTCCGCCGACCACTGGTCCGATAGCGATGGCGACGCCACTAGCCGCGCCCCAGGCGCCAAAGGCCTTCGCCCGTTCGCTCAAGTCCTCGAAAGCGATCGTCAGAGTCGAGAGGGTTGCGGGAAAAATGAACGCCGCCGACGCCCCCATGAGCGCCCGCGCCACCAGCAAGGTCGGAACACTGTGCGAGAAGGCGGCGAGAAGCGAAAATGCTCCAAACGCCCCGAGCGCGGTCTGCATGACGCGCTTACGACCCAGTCGATCGGACAGTCCTCCCCCCGCGAGCAAGAGCCCGGCGAACGGCAGTGAGTACGCGTCCACTATCCACTGAAGAGATGAGTTCGACGCATGAAGGTCGCGCGAAAACACGGGCAGGGCGACGTTCACGATCGTGTTGTCGATGACCACGATGATCACGACCAGGCAGAGAATCGCCAGAATCCACCACCTGCGCTCGTGGGTCGAAGTGGGCACGTAGGTTCTCCTATGGGACGATGTTCCATTACAGTAGTACAATGTTCTATACTTGTCAATGATGCAGAGAACGCGAACTCCGTCCCTTCAGATCGGCCCCGACGTGCTGCGCGCGGCCGTGTCAATCTTGGACGAGGCAGGGCCCGATGGGTTCACCGTACGCGCCATTGCCAAACGCGCCGAAGTCGCGCCCATGGCGATCTACAACCACTTCGGCGGGGTCAATGGCGTCATCGATCAGTTGTGGACTCGCGGCTTCGAGATGCTCGGCGAGGCTGTCAACCGTCACAGTGGCGACGTCGAAGTCGACTTCATGAGCGCGGGCCTGGCCTATCGTCGCTTCGCGCTGGAAAATCGCGGGCTCTACACCATCATGTTTCTCCATCGGTTCCGCAACTTCGAGCCCTCCCCCGCCAGCGTCCAGATCGCGGCCCTGACCTATCACGCTCTCGTGACAATTGTCGAGCGCTGTCAGGCGGAGGGCGTCCTCACCCGCTCCCGGGCGAGCGACGCCGCTCAGGTGATCTGGTCGGCCTGTCACGGCTACGTCTCGCTTGAACTTCACGACAACAACTTCGCCCAGAACTCGGACGAAACGTACGTCATGTTGCTCGAGACGCTACGACGAGGTCTTCGCTAGGGAATCGACGCGAAGTTCGCTTGGCCATCGTCCGCGTCGGTCGGGGCTCAGCAACATGTCCGCGAGGTCGCTCCGCAGATGCCCCTGACGCCAGAGAAGTTGCTGCTGCATGGCGTAAAAAACGCGTTCGAGATCGGCGCACTCGGTGCGCCAGGTGGGATCCTCCGCGAGATCGAAACACTTCATCGAGCCGTCCCCAAACTGCACGAAGGCCACGTCTTCGCCGACGGAGACCGCGAGGTTTCGCCGAGCCAACGCTTCTCGTGATGGAGCCGGGCCTGCGCCCAGCAGCATGAAGCGACTGTCCCACTCATAGTGCGCGGCCTCGCGCCACGCGACGCTCTCACCGCGAATGAGGGGCGTCAGTGACGCGCCGTCACTTTGAACCGGCTGTTCAACCCCGAGCGCGTCCGCGAGCGTGGCGAGGAGGTCAACGTTCTCGGTGAACTTGGTGATCGTCGTTCCGCCCGGGACTCGGGGATCGCGCCAGATGCCGACGATGTGGTAGCTCTGCGGGAAGAACCCCATCTTCTCCAAGAGGCCATGGTCCCCCAGCTGTTCGCCGTGATCGGACGTGACCACGACCAGCGTGTCGTCCCACTCGCCCCGTTCGTCAATCGCCTCGACCACGCGCCCGAGTTGGCTATCGACTTCGCTAATCATTCCGTAGTACTGCGCCTTCACATGACGCATCTCCCCCTCGTCGTGGGGCGCCGCCACCTGGGGCCATCCGAGCGCCGCCTCGTGCAGGGGATGACGTCGCGCGGCCTCGACGGGCGCCAGCGGGAGTTCGACGTCGGCCGGGTCGTAAAGGGTGGCGAACTCCCCCGCCGCCGCGTAAGGAGGGTGAGGTCGCAGATAGCTCAGATGCGCGAACCAACCCGACTCTTGGTGAGCGAGCCACTCGGTAAAGCGCGTGGTAAGAAAGCCACTCAACGAGTCCTCGGCGGGACGCTCGGGTTCGCCCCGACACAGCCCCCGCCAGCCGGCGGGCACGTCGTAGCCCTTCGCCCGCAGATACTGCACCCAACCGGCTTGAGTCTCGGGCAGATAGAGCCCCACGGAAAACCCCGGCAAGATGCCGTCGTAGTAACTGAGGCGCGGGTCGTCGGCCCCGTTGGCGACGGCGGGATCGAGTCCCTGATCGGTGTAGCCAAACAGCGTGGGGTCATAGCCAGCTCGACGAGCGACGTAGGCCAGATTGTCGAACCCTCGCGAAAGCGGCGTCCCGTTCGCCACGACGCGATTGTTCATCTGGTACATGCCGGTATAGAGCGCGGCCCGCCCGGGCGCGCAGGGCGCCGCCTGGGAGTAGTGGCGAGACAGCCGTACGCCCTCGCTCGCCAAGCGGTCCAGCGTGGGAGTTCGCACCAGCGGATGTCCGGCCGCGCCGTACGCGTCGCCACGAAACTGGTCGAGCGTGACGAAAAGTACGTTCACGAAGTTGCGGAGACGAGACGCTGAAGGTGCTCGGCGAGGTCATCAACAATCGCGAGAGCTTCGGGCACCACCCCACCCATTTCGAGAAAACCGTGCACCATTCCCTCGGCTTCGAGAATCTCAACGGGCACCCGAAAATGACCGAGCAGTCCCGCGTAGGCGACCCCTTCATCGCGCAGAGGATCACACTCGGCCACCACGACAATGGCCGGTGCCACCCCGGTTAAGTCGTCACAAAGTAGTGGCGTCACTCGCGGATCTGTATGGTCGCCAAACTCCCCCAGATACTGGCGGTAGTCGTAGCGCAAGTAGTCGAGATTTAGGAAGTATCCCGTGGCGAAACGATGCGCCGAGTCGGTCACTAATTCCGGGCCGAGGGTCGGATAGATAAGAACTTGAGCGGCCAGTTCGACCTCGTCGTCGCGCAAGAGTCGAGACGCCACGGTCACCAAGTTGGCCCCCGCCGAGTCGCCCATCGCGATCAGGCGCGACGCGCTCGGCGCAAACTCACTCTGATGGGTGGCGACGTAGCGCAACGTATCGACGGCGTCGTCGAGCGCTGCGGGAAAGGGGTACTCGGGAGCGAGCCGGTAGTCGATGGAGAGAAAACGCATGTTGGTGTCGTAGGCAAGACGACGGCACAGCCAGTCGTGCGTCTCTATATCGCCCACCACGAAACCTCCGCCGTGGAAGTACACCACCAGGCCACGGCCCTCGTCGCCCTTTGGCACGTACAGCCGCGCCGACAGTTCTCGGCCCTCCAGGGGCAACAGGCAATCGCGCGTGTCGACGTCGACGGGAATGTCACCACGAAGATACCGGGCTTCGTTTCGAAACGCGTCGCGACGCTGTTCAATGCTGACCATCAACGGCGAGGGCTCGGGATTCTCGCGAGCGAATCGCAGGTACGGCTCGAACGCTGGATTGATCACGGCACCTCCCGTCCCTAAGACTAGGCAACGGGAACCGCCGCCATGGCAGGGCGGCGGGAGCGAGCGACCACGCTTTCCTTTAATGACGATTAACTTCACGGGGTGGAGATCCATTGATGAACGAGTCCGGTGCCGAGAAAGTGCGCAACGCGTTGATCGCCAAGGTGGTCTGTGGTGGCGAGACGGGCGCCGATCGTGCGGCGGTGGATTTCGCCCTCTCCCACCATCTGGTCTATGGAGGCTGGGTGCCGCGGGACGGCTGGGCCGAGGATCTGCGCGATCCCCCCGGACTTCTCGCCCTGTACGATCAGTTCGTCCCGACCCAATCCGCTGATCCTGGGGTGCGTACGACTCTGAACGTACGTGACTCCACCGCCACCGTGGTGTTTTCTCCGCCCATCGCCACGTCGCCCGGGGTGACCCAAACCCTTCAAATGGCGAACGTCCTCAAGCGACCCTTTATCGTCATCGATCCCAGTACCGTCGACGCTGACGCGTTGCTCGGAGGTTTCTTCGAACGTCTGGAGCCTGGGGCCACGTTGAACATCGCCGGACCACGTGAGAGCGAGGTGCCGAGTCTGTACCGGGCCGTCACCGATCTACTAAATCGAAACCTGAGCTTCTTCGTCGCCCCGCCTTCGTGAACCTGATCAACGGCGCCCGTGATCGAACGAGAGTGAACTTCGCTCCTGGATTGGAGCGGACGACCGGGCTCGAACCGGCGACCTCGACCTTGGCAAGGTCGCGCTCTACCAACTGAGCTACGTCCGCGTGGTAGGTCAATTGTAGCCGACACGCGCGCGATGTCCAGGCGTCAGGCGGACGGCGTCACGCTAATGAGTTTCGTGGCCTCTTCAAAAATGAGATCCCGTAATCGATCGAGATCGCTCATTCGTTCGGCACAGCCGAGGATACCGAACTCCAGGTTTTCCCCGAAACCGAGGACCGTGATATTCAACGAAATCGAGCCCACGAGCGGTCCGTAGGGTGCCGCGGACACCACGCGACGCCCGCTCAGCCAGAGAGGTATCGGCGGGCCCGGTACCGAAGAAATCATCACGTTGGCCATGGGTAGGTGATCAAAGAGTCCAAAGGCCGAAACGAGTTTTCCACCAAAGGAGACCAGCGTGGGCCCGAGTACCCGCGGCACGTCTTGGAAGATTCGGGCGCGATGCGCTCGCTGTTCATCGACGGTCTTAGAAGAGTCGTGCGAGATCGCGCGCACTCGGGCTTCGGGATCCGAGATATCGGTGTGCAGTGCCACCAGCATGCCCGAGATCTGGTTGCCCAGATCGGCCGTGTCGCCTTCAGCGCGAACGTTGATCGGAACGAACGCGAAGAGATCCCTCGTAAGTACCTCGTCTCGCTCGTCCATGAGCCGTGACAGGGCGCCGCTCGTCGTCGCCATAACGAAGTCCGTGACGCTCGCTCCTCGCGCCTTGGCGGCGCGTTTCACGTCGGCCAGCGGAACCCTCGTGCGCAGAAACGTCTTCTCAATGCCCGCGGCGCCATTCAGCGATGTCCGCCGAGCTTCGAAGATGGAGGGCTGATCCGGCGTGGCGTGACGTCGACCCCTCACGGCGACCACGCTGGCGAGCGCCCGAACGATCTCGTACAGGCGACTCCCCCACGACGCAAGACTCTCCAATACCAGTGGGGGACGGTCCCGTAGACGAGTGATCCCTTGGCGCAGTAGGCCGAGCGACGTGATCACCGTCGGTTCATCGTCGTCACCGACGCGGCGCTCTGCGGGGGGGCGAACGTCGGGAGAGATATCAAAGAAGTTCGCGATGGTTTCGGCGAAGGACACTCCGTCAGCCAGCGCGTGATGCATCTTCACGACGAGCACCGCCCGACCGTCGGACAGCCCCTCGATGATGAGCAGCTGCCATAGGGGACGCTGCGGCGACAGCGAACGGGACAGAAACTCAGCGACGAAGCCGTCGAGTTGGTCGTCGGTTCCCGGCGCCGGAAGGGCGACCCGGACAACGTGGCGGTCAAGATCAAATCGGTCGTCCTCGACCAAAATGGGCCACGTCATATCGAAGGGGGCGCGGACGACGCGCTGGGTGAGCACGGGAATCTCATGGATCCGCGCGGCAATGACCGATCTGATGTCGTCGAATCGTTCGGCCGGGTCTTCGCTTCGAGCTTCCAGCTCGACGACGGCGCCGATGTTCATGGAGGTGCCGGGGTTCTCGAGAAGAATGAACGCGCTATCGAGGGGATCGAGAAACTTGGTCATCGGCCGGTGCTCCCGAATCCGCCCTCGCCGCGCGCGGCGGTCGGTAGCTCGTCCACCACCAAAAACTCACTTTGCGTCAACGCGACGACGACCAGTTGGGCGATGCGATCGCCCTTGTGAACGTCGTAGTCGTGGTCAGGATCGAGGTTGACCAGGGCCACTTTCAACTCGCCGCGATAACCCGGATCGATCAGTCCCGGCGCATTGGCGCAGGTCACGCCGTGGCGCGACGCGAGACCGCTGCGCGGAAGGACGAATCCCCCGTGCCCTTCGGGGATCGCGACCGCGAGACCCGTGGCCACGAGGGCACGACCGCCGCCCGCGCGCAGCGTGCAGGACTCCACCGCCACCAGGTCACACCCCGCGTCACCGTCGTTGGCGTACCGGGGCGTGACCGCATCTGGGTGGAGGCGCTTGGTGAGAATTTCCATAGCGGGAAGGCTACACAGCGGTGGTCTTGCCCTTAATTAAGTAGTGTCGACTCGTGCTCGCGTGGATGGACCTAGAGATGACCGGGCTCGAACCTCAGCGCCACGTCATCGTCGAAATCGCTACCCTGCTCACCGACGACTACTTGAACGTCGTGGCCGAAGGTCCCGACCTCGTCATTCACGCGACGTCCGAACAACTAGCCGAGATGGGCGACTTCGTCACCGAGATGCACACGAAGTCGGGGCTCTTGCCCCAGATCATCGCCTCCACCGTCACGGTGGATGAGGCCCAACAACAGACATTGGAGTTCCTCAAATCTCACATCGGCGAGGCGCGCTCGGTGCCGTTGTGTGGAAACTCCATCGGAACCGATCGTCGGTTCCTCCAGGAGTACATGCCCGAGCTCGAGGCGTTCTTCCACTACCGAAACGTCGACGTCTCCACTATCAAAGAGCTGGCTCGCCGCTGGAATCCCTCGGTCCTCGCGGGTCTACCCGACAAGGAGTCCTCGCACCGCGCGCTCGATGACATCAAAGAGTCCATCGATGAACTGACCCACTATCGCGACACCCTCTTTCAACCGCCGGAACCGACCAAGTAATCTCCTCTCGCATGGGTCCCGACCGAATGACGCTGGACGACGCGAACACCCAGTTGACGGCACCGGGTCAAATCTTTGAGACTGAGCACGCCCTGGTCAACGGGGTCGATTTGACGGTGTGGAAGAACGCCCCTGCGACCCTCCGTCAAATTCTCGACCTCTCCCAGCGCTACGGGGATCTCGAGTTTCTGGTGTACGAGGACCAGCGATACACGTTCTCCGAGCACTACGCCATCGTGGCCACCCTGGCGCATCGCCTGGGCGCACTGGTGACCAAGGGCCAGCGCGTCGCCATCGCGGCGCGCAACCTCCCCCAATGGGCCATGGCCTTCTGGGCCTCCGTGACCGTGGGCGCCATCGTCACACCCCTCAACGCCTGGTGGACGTCGGACGAACTCTCCTATGGACTCACCGACTCAGCATCATCACTGCTCTTCGTGGACGAAGAACGCCTCGAGCGCGTCTACGAACTGATCGACGAGCTGCCCGATCTGGCGACGATCGTGGTACTCGGAGACCCCCACCACCTCGTTGCTCGCACTCACCCCCGTACTCACCCCCGCGTCGCCATCGTCGACTTTGCGGAGTTCTTGGGCCCGATCGATCACACCACGCCGCCGGAGGTGGATCTCTTGGCCGACGACGACGCCACCATGTTCTATACGTCGGGCACGACCGGTCACCCGAAGGGGGCCGTCGCCTCGCACCGCAACATCATCACGAACTTCATGAATCTCTGGTTCTCCGCCCACCGCTCGGCCCTGCGCGACGGCGTCACCCCGGATCCGTCCACTCCGGCCCCCCAGAACGTCGCCCTGCTCAACGTTCCCTTCTTTCACGCGACGGGCTGTTACGCGGTGCTGATACCGGGCACCGCCGTCGGCACCAAGATCGTTCTGATGCACCACTTCGACGCCGGCCGGGCCCTCGAGATCATCGAGCGCGAGCGCGTCGCACTGATCGGGGGCGTGCCGACGATCGCCATGCAGATCATCGATCACCCTGACTTCGAAAAGTTCGACACCTCGAGCGTCACGAGCATCGCCTACGGCGGAGCGCCCGCGCCCCCCGAACTGGTCACGCGTCTCCGCGCTCACTTTCCCCTGGGCCAGCCCAGCAACGGATACGGACTGACCGAGACGTCGGCCGCCCTCGCCTCAAATACCGGCGCCGACTACGCGGCGAAACCCTCCAGCTGTGGTCCGTGCTACCCGGTGAACGAGGCGGTGGTCGTGCCCGAAGGCTACGGGGGCGACGAACCGGGTGAGGACATCGTGCGTGGGCCCGACGTCCTCGGAGAGTTGTGGGTGAAGGGTCCGAACATCATTCGTGGTTACTGGAATAAACCCGAGGCGACGGCCAAGGCCTTCACGAAATCCGGTTGGCTGCGCACCGGTGATATCGCAAGGATCGACGACGAGGGTTTCATCTACATCGTCGACCGCGCGAAGGACATGATTATTCGAGGCGGCGAGAACGTCTACTCCGTCATCGTCGAGGCGGCGATCTTCGAACACCCCGACGTTCAAGACTGTGCGGTGGTCGGAGTCCCCCACCCCACGCTCGGCGAGGAGGTGGCGGCGGTCGTGGTGTTGCGCCCCGGTCGAGTGATTGAGGCCGAGGAGATCAGCCGCCACGTCGCCGCCCGATTGGCCAAGTTCGAGGTGCCCACCAAGGTGTTCTTCCGTTCCGATGACCTGCCGCGCAACCCTCAGGGCAAGGTGCTGAAGCGCGAACTGCGCGACTCTCTCGTCTAACGAGCACGACCCCGGCCGCCGAAGGCGGACCGGGGTCCTCTCGAGGGGTCGGCTATTTGTTGGGCTGCGGGGTGAAGCGCAGGTAGTCCTTCACCTTGGTGAAGCCCTTGGGGAACTTCTCCTTCGCGTCGTCGTCACTCACGGCCGGCGCGATGATCACGTCCTCGCCGTCCTTCCAGTCCACCGGGGTGGAGACGGGGTACGCCGCCGAGAGCTGCAGGGAGTCAAGGACCCGCACGATCTCGTCCACGTTGCGACCGACCGACGCCGGGTAGGTCAGGGTTAACTTCACCTTCTTGTCCGGCGCGACGATGAAGACGCTGCGCACGGTGAGGGTGTCGTTCGCGTTGGGGTGGATCATGTCGTAGAGGTCCGCCACCTTGCGGTCTTCGTCACCGATGAGCGGAAAGTTAAGTTGAGCGCCTTGGGTCTCGTCGATGTCCGCCTTCCAGCGATTGTGGGAGTCCACACTGTCAACCGAGACGGCAATCAACTTCGTGTTGCGCTTGTCAAAGTCACCCTTGCGCGCGGAAAAGGCGCCAAGTTCCGTCGTGCAGACCGGCGTGAAGTCCTTGGGGTGCGAAAAGAGGATTCCCCAGTTGTCGCCCAAATAGTCGTAAAAGTTCAAGGAACCTTCGGTGGTCTCCGCCGTAAAGTCCGGTGCCACGTCGCCTAAACGAATTGCCATCTCTACTCCTTGCCGCCAGGTGTCGGTCACTCGACCGCACCGAGTTACCTTAGCGGTCGATTTTTGATTCTCGCAAATTACAACCGGATTTATAGGCTATCGACACGAGCCCGTCACCTAGCCCTGTGAGACTGGTGGGGTGACGAACTCTTCGGTGCCGACGGTCGCCGCGTTCGACCTGGATGGGACGCTCAGCGATGGGGGCAGCGTTTTTAAGTGGCTTCGTTTCCTGCGAGGCGACCGCGCCGCGTATTTTGCCGGCCTCACCCTGTTCGGCCCCCTTCTCGTCGGAGCAGTCCGCAGCGGACACTGGGCCGACCGAGCGAAGGAGCGACTCTTTCGAAAACTCCTGCTGGGCGAGGACTACAACGAGGTGGTCGCCGCGTCGCGGGTCTTTGCGGTGGCTCACTTTAAGGATCACGGTCGCGACTGGGTCCTACGGCGATTGCGATGGCACCTCGACCAGGGTCACGACGTGGTGATTGTCTCGGCCTCGCCCCAGATCTACGTGGACGTGGTGAGAGAACTCTTCGCCACCACCGGGGGCCTGGGCACGAGGTTGGCGGTGGACGCGCGGGGCAAACTGACCGGAAGCTACCTCGGCCAGAACTGTCGAGGTAAGGAGAAACTCCGACGGCTGAACGAGTGGATCACTGAACACCACGGCGACGTCGCACCAGTGCTCTACGCCTACGGCAACTCGCGCGGCGATCGTCGAATGTTGCGCGGAGCGACGTTCCCCTTTGACGTGGGTCGACTGGGGCCGGTGGGTGCCCTGCGCCACTTTCCCCGACTGAAGCGCTCTGACGTCGAGACCGAAACTACTGCTGCTGAATAGTGGCGCCGAGCTCGACGATGCCGCCTTCACGTCCGTCGTAGGTGACCTGGATTGTCGCGGCCCGCTCGCTCCAGGCGATCACGTTGTTCCCGCGCGGGTCGACGATGCCGACGTTGAGCCCGTAGACCCCGTCAAGTAGTGGGACCTGGCCGAGGTCGATGGTCACTCGATTGTGCCCGGGCAGGAGATTGACCGGGGCGCCTTGAGCGTCACTACGACTGACCAGGAGCCCGTTGTGGGTGAAGAGCTCCATGACGAAGTTGCCACTGTAGGCGCCCTGAGAGACCACGCTCACGTCCAAGTGCAGACCGGCCCCGCTCTTCACCTCGAAGGACCCCGACGGCGTCGACACCGACTCGATGCGCACGGTCCCCAGGAGGTGCGCGGGATCGTGCTCCACCGCGTCTTCCATCAGCTGCTCTCGGAAGATGCGCAACGAGTCGCGAGTCGGTCCGTCGGCGATCATGTCGCCGCTATTGAGCACGATGGCCCGGTCACAGAGCGCCCTCACCTGGTCGGCGTTGTGAGTCACCAGCAGGATCGTGCGGCCCTCTTGTTGAAAGCGTCGAATCCGGTCGACGCACTTGGCCTGAAAGCGCTCGTCACCGACGGCCAACACTTCATCGACCACCAAGATGTCGGGGTCGACGTTCACCGCCACGGCGAAGGCCAGGCGCACGTACATGCCACTCGAGTAGAACTTGACCTGGGTGTCGATGAACTGCTCGATCTCACTGAAGGCGACGACGTCATCGAAGATCCCGTCCACCATCTTGCGAGAAAAGCCCAGCATCGCTCCGTAGAGGTAGACGTTGTCACGCCCGGAGAGCTCCGTCTGAAACCCGGCCCCGAGCTCCAAGAGCGCGGCCAGACTTCCGCGCAGGCGAATCTCGCCCGTGGTGGGCTTGAGCACGCCGCAGATGCACTTCAAGAGGGTCGACTTGCCCGATCCATTGTGGCCGACAATGCCCAGCGTCTCGCCTTCGCCGACCGTGAAGTTGATGTCGCTGAGGGCGTCAAAGACCTCCGTCGTCCCCGAGCGCGGGTGTAAGAGACGCTCCTTCAGCGACTGGTGTCGTTCGTGGTGAATCTTGAACTTCTTGGAGACACCCTCCACCTCAATGACGTTGGCCATTACAACACCGACTCGAAATCGCCCTCGAGGCGCCCGAAGATCGCTTCGCCCACGAAGATCGCCACGATCGCAAATCCCAGCAGAGCGGCGTTCAAGATGAGGAACTTATCGAACGACCAGGTCGGCAGAACCTCGATGATGGGGTGTGGCGCGATCGTCGAGTGGACGATGGCATTCACGTAGAAGACCCTCTGGAACGTCATGACGATCAAGGTCACCGGGTTGAGAAAATACACCCAGGTGATGCCGTGGCGCTGGAGGAAGGGGGCTATGGCGTGTGAGTAGGAGTAGACGATGGGCGTCAGCCAAAACCAGAGCTGCAGTAACACTTCCATGAGGTGCTTCATGTCACGCAAGTAGACGTTCACCGCGGACATGACGACCGCCAACGCGCAGGTGAAGAGGTAGAGAGATAGAAACGAAATCGGCAAGATCAGAATGAACTTCCACGCGGGCGCGTGTCCCACCGCCGAGACGAAGATGACCAAGACAAACAACTGCACGACGAAATAGACGACCGCGGCACCGACGTTGGACAGAGCCAAGATCTCGCGGGGGAAGGACACTTTTTTCACCAGTGCGGCGCGATCGACGATGACGCCCGTCGCGGTATTGATCGAGTTTTGAAAGAGGTTCCAAACGATCAGACCAGAAAACAGGTAGATCACGAAATTCGGATAGCCATTCTTTAAGAACAGCCCAAAGACGAGGAAGTAGACCCCCAGCGTGATGGCCGGCGAGACCATCGACCAAAACAGTCCGAGGGTCGAGTTCTTGTACTTAATTCGAATGTCAGACGTGATGAGGCCGAGCAGCAGTTCGCGGCGCGACCAGAGGTTCGCCAGTCTCTGGGGCAACGCGAGACGCGCGCTGACGACACGGACCGGAGTGTCCTCCAAGGAACGACTACGTTGGCCCGCCAGTGGGGCGTCGCTCACTAGACCTCTTGACGCAGGGCCGAACGCTCGATGACGGCATCGATGAAGCCGTACTCCAGCGCTTCTTGCGCCGTAAACCAGCGGTCGCGGTCCGAGTCGGTCTCGATCCGTTCCAGCGACTGGCCCGTGTGAAAGGCAATGCGCTCAGCGAGCGTCTTCTTCATGTAGATGATCTGCTCGGCCTGGATGGCGATGTCGGACGCCTGACCCTGCATGCCCCCGATGGAGGGCTGGTGCATCAAAATACGACTGTGGGGTAGGGAGAATCTCTTGCCCGGTGCGCCGGCGCAGAGCAAGAACTGGCCCATGGACGCCGCCATGCCAATGCAGATTGTGCGCACGTCACAGTTGACGTACTGCATTGTGTCGTAGATGGCGAGACCGTCGTAGACCGAGCCGCCGGGCGAGTTGATGTACAGACTGATGTCCTTATCGCGGTCCTCGGCCTCGAGCAGCAGCAACTCGGCGCAGATGCGATTCGCCGTGCTCTGGTCTACCTGTGAGCCCAAAAAGACGATTCGCTCGCGCAAAAGGCGCTGATTGAGGTCGTTTGCGCCGAAGTCGGACATCGAGGAGTTAATCATGCGACCTAATCTACCGTGCGAGACCGGATTCTCCGTCTCTTCGCGGCGTAGAGTGGAGTCGCTCGCGGGCGTGGCGGAATTGGCAGACGCGCTGGTTTTAGGTACCAGTTCTTCGGAGTGTGGGTTCGAGTCCCTCCGCCCGCACCGGCGCGTCACGACCTTCGTCGCGGGTCTGCTAGCATGGGAAACGCTGTTTCATCGCATCTCGCGATAGAGACCGATTCGACATTTCCTTTCGAGTTGGGCTCATCTCAACTCGTAGGAGTTCTATGTCTTTGTCCTTTGCCGACCTCGGCGTGCCCGCACGCCTCGTCGAACGCCTGAACGCGCGCGGAATCACCGAGCCGTTCCCCATCCAAGAGGCCGCCATCCCCGACGCCTTGGCCGGGCGCGACGTCGTGGGTAAGGCCATCACGGGCTCGGGCAAGACCCTGGCCTTCGCCCTCCCCTTGCTCACCCGCCTGAAGAAGGCCCAGCCCCGAAAGCCCACGGCCCTGGTCCTCGTGCCCACGCGCGAACTCGCCGCGCAGGTCCAAAAGGAGATCGCCCAGTTGACTGACGACCGTGGTCGTCGCATCATCTGCATCTACGGCGGAACGTCCTACAACGTGGCTCGCAAGGCCCTTAACTACGGCGTCGACGTGGTCGTCGCCTGTCCCGGCCGACTCGAAGACATGCTCGAGCAGCGGGGCCTCGACCTGGCATCGGTCACGACCGTGGTGGTTGACGAAGCCGACCGTATGGCCGACATGGGCTTCTTGCCCGCCGTTCGGCGCATTGTCGCCGCCACCTCACCCGAGCGACACGTCATGCTCTTCTCCGCCACCATGGGACCCGACGTCTCGTCGTTGGTGCGTGAGTTCACCCACGACGCCGCCATTCATGACGTCGTCGGAGAGGAAGCCCCCAGTGACGTCGATCACTACTTCTGGCGCGTGCCGCGCGATCGTCGACCCGAGATCACGGCCGACATCATCGAGCAGTACGAGCGAGCGATTATCTTCACCCGTACCAAGCACGGCGCCGACCGCCTGGCTCGCCAGCTGGGCGAACGCGGTATCTCCGCGGTGCCGCTGCACGGAGACCGTACCCAGGCCCAGCGCGAACGCGCGTTGCGCAGCGTAAAGAACGGTCAGATTCAGGTCCTCGTCGCCACCGACGTCGCGGCGCGAGGAATTCACATTGACCTCCTGCCCGTAGTGATCCACTACGACCCACCGGCGCAGGCGACGGACTACCTGCACCGCTCGGGCCGCACCGGCCGCGCCGGGGCTACCGGCGCCGTCATCTCGCTCGTGGGCGAAGACGTCATCGGACAGGTGAAGCGACTTCAGCGTGCTCTGGGCATCTCTCCCTCCATCGAAGTTCGCGACGACGCTCCCGCGATTCGCCTGGGCGCGGTGGACGATGCCGCCGCCGCCGAGCGTCTCGATGACCGCGCACCGGCCAAGCGTCGCCCCGAACCCTCGCGTGACCGCGAACGTCCTCGCAGCTTCGAGCCCCGCGAGCGATCAGCCAGTACCCGTCGCGACCACCGATCGGGCGAGGGCGAGTCACGACCCTCGCGTGGCTTCGAGCGTCAGTCGACGCCTCGTCGCGACACCACGCGGCCCGAGACCCCTCGTTTCGACGGCCCCCGCGGTCGGGGCAAGGAAGCCGTCGTGAGTTTCTTTAACGACACCAAAGGTTTTGGGTTTGCCAGCGACGACAAAGGTGACGACCTCTTCATCCACTTCTCCTCCATCGTGGGCGACGGGTTCAAGTCGCTCAGTCAGGGACAGAAGATTACGTTCGAAGAGGCGCAAGGACCCAAGGGTCGCGAGGCCAAGAACGTTCGCGTCGTGGGTGCCGGCCGGGCTCGTCGCCACTAAGGTCTTCCACCATGTCAGACAAGCCCATCGTTGAACCCCACGTCGGATCACCACCGGACGACCTGCTGATCGAGGAGATCATCGTCGGCGAAGGTCCCGAGGCGCGCGACGGGCAGCACGCCGTCGTGCACTACGTGGGCGTCGGGGCCACCAGCGGCGAAGAGTTTGACGCGTCCTGGAACCGTAATGAGCCCTTCGACTTCGAGCTCGGGGCCGGCCACGTGATTCAAGGCTGGGATCGCGGCGTCGTGGGAATGCGGGTCGGCGGACGCCGTCGCCTGGTTATTCCCGCCCACCTGGCCTACGGGGAGCGCGGCGCTGGTGGCGTCATCGCGCCGAACGAGACACTGATCTTCGTCGTCGACCTGCTGGAGCTTCGTTAGTTCATCGGCGCGCGTAGCTCGTCCACCGCGAGCATGCGTTGATAGTCCCCGTAGCGCTCACAGCAGATCTCGGCGACCAGGCGTAGGCGGTCGTTGGGGTTGCTCAGACTCAACACCTTGAACTGGTCGAGCAGCGGCATGGGCGTGAGGGCGCACAACTGCCAGCTGCGCACCCGCGCGTCGTCATCCATCGTGCAGTTTCGCTGCAGGCACTCGTCGGCGTAGATCTCGCTCTGCAGAGCCCGTAGGGCGCGCACGGCGGACTCCGTCGACTTCAACAGGGTGGTCTCGATCGGCACGTCGTCACAGCATCGTTGCCCCACCATCGCGCGGGGGTAGGGATCGTCGCTCAACCACTCGATGACTTCGAAGCACTCAACACCCTCGACGACGACCAACACCTGTCCGTTGGAGAGTCGATGCGTACCGAGGATCTCCACCACGGTACCGACGAAGGAGCGCTGGTCGCCCCCGCCCACGTCGGAACCTCGCTCAATGAGACAGGTGCCGAAACGTCGCTCGCCCTCCACGTCAGCGAGAAGTCGGTGATAGCGCGGCTCAAAAACGCAGAGACCGACGGTCTGATGCGGAAAGACCACCATCCCCAACGGAAACATCGCGAGCTCGCGGTTCATCACCCTCCCACCCTACGGGTGAACTTTAGCGAAGCGTCCTACGATCCTCCGAGTTTTTCCGCGGCGGCGCGCAGCGCCCGGCCGCGATGCGAGATCGCGCTTTTCTCATCCGGCGTGAGTTGGGCCAGCGACGCGCCGGGGCGCAGTGACGGCGCGAAGATGACGTCATAGCCGAAGCCACCGGCCCCAACGGGCGAGAAGAGAATCTCGCCGTCGAGCACGCCGTCCACCCACCACGACGATCCGTCGGGGTAGGTGACGGCGATCACCGTACGGAATCGAGCGGTGCGATCGGGTGCGCCAACCCCCTCGAGTTCACCCAGGGCCTTAGCCACATTGTCAGCGAACGTGGCGTGCTCACCGGCGTAGCGCGCGCTGTAGACGCCGGGCCGCCCCCCGAGCGCGTCGATAAAGAGTCCCGTATCGTCGGCGATCGCGGGCAGTCCCGTGGCGTCGGTCAGGGCCCTCGCCTTAAGGAGAGCGTTTCCCTCTAACGTCTCTTCGTTTTCCTCCACCTCGCCCACTTCGTGCGGTCGCGCCAACAGCTCGACACCGTAGGGCTCTAAGACGCGACGAATCTCTTCGGCCTTATGGGCGTTCGCCGTGGCGAGGACGAACGTGGCCACTATCGCGGCGCGGGCGCGGTTTCGAGAACGGAGCGTTGGGCGTCGTGGATGCGACTGATACCAAGCGTGGCGAGGTCGAGGAGCTGGTTGAGCTCGTCGCGATCGAAGGCGGCGTGCTCGGCGGTTCCTTGTACTTCGACGAAACGACCGGATCCCGTCATGACGACGTTCATGTCGGTGTCGGCGCGAACGTCTTCCTCGTAGGGCAGATCCAACATGGGTACGCCGCCCACGATGCCCACCGAGACCGCGGCCACGTAGTCACTGAGCGCGTGCTCGGCGATGAACCCGCCGAGGACCAACCGGGTCACCGCGTCGTGCAGCGCGACGTATCCCCCACAGATCGACGCGGTGCGGGTACCGCCGTCGGCCTGGAGGACGTCGCAGTCAACGAGAATCTGCACGTCGGGCAGTAACTCCAGGCGAGTGACGCTGCGCAGCGAACGTCCGATGAGCCGCTGAATCTCCTGCGTACGTCCCGACTGCTTGCCCTTGGCCGCTTCACGATTCGCCCTCTCGGGCGTCGAGCCCGGCAGCATGGAGTACTCGGCGCTGACCCACCCGCGGCCCTTTCCCTTCAGCCAGCGAGGCAGATCGGTATCGATCGAAGCGGTGCAGAGGACCCGGGTGCGCCCAAAGCTCACCAGCACCGATCCCGCCGCCATCTCGGTGAAATCGCGCTCAAAGGTCAGCGGCCGGGCCTCGTCATTAGCACGACCATCGACACGTAGTTCGGACATATCACTCCTCGATCGCACACTCAGTGCCGTTCCACGGTACCGGAAAACGGCGCCGGAGAATTAGAAGTAGATAGTGGACCGGGCCCGTTCGACGACGTCGTCGATGTCGTCGTTCCAGGCGCCGGTCGAGAGGTACTTCCAGCCGTCGTCGGCGATGATCACCACGATCGTGGCCGTTTCGTCGTCGGGAATCGTCAGGGCACACTTCACGGCGCCCGCCATCGCCGCCCCCGAGGAGATGCCCACGAAGAGACCGAGTTCGCTGAGTCGCCGCGTCCACTGGATCGACTCACGGGGACGAACGATGACCTTGCGATCGAGCAACTCCTCACCGTGGTTGTCGGTGAAGATGGGCGGCACGTACCCATCGTCGAGGCTGCGCAGCCCATCAACGATCTCGCCGCTCGGTGGTTCGACGGCCCAGACCTGCACGTGGGCCAGCCGCTCCTTGAGGAATCGTCCGACACCCATGAGGGTTCCCGAGGTTCCCAGTCCCGCCACGAAGTGCGTGATCTCGGGCACGTCGGCCACAATCTCTGGGCCCGTTGAGTTGTAGTGCGCCAGGGGATTCGCGGGATTCGCGTACTGATAGAGAAAGACCCACTCGGGGTGCTCGGCGCTGAGGGCTTGGGCCAGGCGAACGGCGCCGTTCGATCCTTCGTTTCCGGGCGAGTCGATGATCTCTGCCCCAAACACCTCGAGCAGTTGGCGACGCTCGGGCGACACGTTGGTCGGCAACACCACCTTGAGGTGATATCCCCGCAGTCGACAGACGAGGGCCAGCGCGATGCCCGTATTTCCCGACGACGGCTCAATGAGTATTTGGTCGCTCTGGCCCGGCTTCAATCGACCGTCGCGTTCGGCCGCCTCAATCAGGGAAAGCGCGACGCGATCCTTCACCGATCCGGCGGGGTTGCGACCCTCGAGTTTGGCCCAGATGGCGACGTTGGCCTTGGGTGAGAGGGCACTGACGTCAACAACCGGCGTCGAACCAATCAGTTGAAGGACCGACGCGTAGCGCGTCACTACCAGGCGCCACCCGCGACGGCGGGAAGCAACGTGATCTCATCGTTGTGGGTGATGGAGGCTTTCACTCCCCCGAGGTAACGAACGTCGTCGTCGTTGACGTACACGTTCAAGAAACGGTGCAGGGTTCCGTCCTCGTTGAGCAACTGACCTTTGATCCCGGGGTAGGTCGTGGTGAGGCGCAAGAGCACCTCGCCCACGGTGTCGCCTTCGACGGCGATCACGCTCTCGCCGCCCATGGCGGGACGTAAGACGGTAGGGATTCGTAGTACAGCCGACATAGCGCCCACTTTCGACTTGATTGATACATGACCTTCTGAGTCAACATTAGCGGAATCTTGAGTCACTGTGTCAGGAAATCACCCCGGCTCACCAGGGAGGGCCAACTTTGGTCCGGCGCTATTCGGTGACGACGACTACCTCCCGGGCCACGTCACCGTCGATGATCCGAAAACTCTGCAGGTCCGCGGGCGAGTCCGCCAGCGAGATCACCACGTAGTGCCACGTGGGGTCGGGGGCTTGGCGAACGTCGGTCGGACTCGGGTACGCCTCGCTGTGGGTGTGCGAGTGAAAGACCCCCATCACCTCGAGACCTTCGGCGTCGGCCCGACGCGATGCCCGCAGGAGGACCGCCGGTTCAATCTCGTAGACCTTGGCGGAGTCGGCAATATTGGGACTGGTGATCACCTCGCGCACGAGACCCTCGCCCGTGCCCAGCAGCAAACCACAGCCCTCGTTGGGCAGGGCCCGAATGCAGGCCGCCAGCATGGCGTCTCGTTGAGACACGTTGAGAGTCAGCATCGCCTCACCCTAGTGACCTCTCGTGCGCGAGGACTGCGTCACTACGCTTGTGGCGTGGCACGTGCGAAAACGATCAAGGAACGTCGCGCGAAGAAACGCGATGACGCCGTAAAAGGCGACCGGGTGGTCGCCACGAATCGTCGCGCCCGTCACGACTACGAGATCCTCGAAACAATCGAGTGCGGGATAGTCCTTGTCGGCTCGGAGGTCAAGTCCCTGCGCGAAGGGCGCGCGCAGATCGCCGAGGCCTACGCCCGGGTCGACGACGACGAACTGTGGCTCTTTCAGGCGCACGTTCCCCCTTGGGCCTACGCCGTCGGCTTCGGGAGCCACGACCCCGATCGCAAGCGCAAACTGTTGGTGCATCGACACGAGCTCGACCGCTTGAAAAGAGAAGCGGCGACTCAGTCTCTCACCATTATCCCCTTGCAGATCTACTTTAAGGACGGCCGCGCCAAAGTGGAGTTGGCCCTGGCCAAAGGTCGAAAGCAACAAGACCGCCGCCAGGCACTCGCCAAACGAGACGCCGAGCGCGACATGGCGCGGGCCGCCCGCAATCTGGAAAAGCTCTCCTAGGGCTCGAGGACCAAGTCGGCGCCGGCCAGGTAGAATCGACAGGCGGTCATCGCGACCGCACCGTAGCAATGGGGGTGAATTGTTTCGACGTGAGTCGTCCTAGTGAAAGAAGCGAGCCGTGGTCTCCGGAACCACGCTAAAGAGCCGGAAACAATAAATAAACGCCAAGCCTCAGCTTGCGTTCGCTGCTTAGGTAGCGACATCCGCCTAGACCCAGCCTTGCGGTTTAGTTAACGGGTGTCATAAAAGTAAGGCTTACCCGCATGATTCGTTGGTGATCGCGCGGGGACACTTCAGCCATCTACGGATCGCCGCCGGCGCTGACATTGGCGACGTTCCCGACAATTAATTGCCAGCTGCGCTCGGAGAATGTTCACTTAGAAGCTGACGGACGGGGGTTCGTAGCCCCCCACCTCCACGAAACGATGTTGCAGTGCAATCGGTCCGCCGGCGACTCTCGCCGGTGGACCGATTCACTAGTTCAGGGATCAGACGCGATGTCATTGCAGCTCACCTCGATAACATTCGACGCCCAGGACCCCACCGGCCTCGCACGATTTTGGGCCGCGGCGCTCCACTGGGATATCGACGACCGCGACAGCGACGTCGTCGAGCTCGTGCCGACCGACGGCACCCAAGTCGGACTTACCTTCATACTCAACTCCGACGAGAAGGTCGGCCAAAATCGAATCCATCTCGACCTCACGACCTCCTCCCTCGAGGATCAGTTCGACACCGTGAACGAGTTGATCGCGACGGGCGCCCGCCACGTTGACGTGGGCCAAGGTCCCAACGCGCCCCACGTCGTGCTCGCCGACCCCGAAGGCAACGAGTTCTGCATTATTGAACCAACCAACATGTTCCTGAGCGAGTGCGGCCGTCTCGGTGCCGTGAACTGTGACGGATCAAAGGAGACTGGCTATTTTTGGAGTTCAGCTCTCGGTTGGCCGTTGATCTGGGACCAGAACGAGGAAACGGCCATCCGGGCTCCTCAGACGACCGGGCCGATAATCACCTGGAGTGGCCCTCCTCTCCTCTCGAAGAACACAAAGAATCGTCTTCATCTCGATTTGGCGCCACAGGTCAACGACTCGCAACACTCTGAGGCCGATCGGCTCATCTCTCTCGGCGCGACGCGAGTAGATATCGGGCAGGGCGACGTCCCATGGATCGTCATGGCCGATCCCGATGACAACGAGTTTTGTCTGCTGACACCCCGGTAGTCGCGCGGGCGCCCCATGCCGACAGCCTCGGGCCGACGTCTAGGGGGTCACCTTCAGAGCGCTCACAAAATCCTCGGGCTCATCTACCGTTACCACGAAACGCCGTCTACGAGAGAGTTCGAGTTCAAGAGCGTTCCCTCGCCGCGTCACGAGGGCCGCGCGTCGCATCAAGCGCAGACTCCCTCGGTAGCCCCAGCCACCCATTTCGGCGAAGGAGAGATTCCGGGCGAAGGCCCCCTCAATCTCAGTTGGTTCGAAGACTTGGCGCACGAATCCGCCCGGACCGTAGAGGATCTCCAGACCTCGACCGAGCTCACTTTGCACCACGCGTACGACCACTCGCGTGAAGAGAAGGATCGCGGCGACGAGCACGGCCAGAGCGACGAGCTCAATGGCCAGCCCCCAGATGGGAAAGGAAGTCGAACCTCCCGACTCGAGGAAGATCGTGGAGATGAGGATGAACACGAAAGCGATGGCGCCGATGGTGGCCGCGACCCCGCCCCCACGGAGTTGTTGTTCGAGGACAATCACCCGTTCTTCCATCCAGAAAAGCCTACGGTGCCGTGAAATAGGCACGCGTGGGTGGGGCGATCACCACGACGTCGTCATCGCGTCTCTCGACGCGCCATCCGAGGCGCTCAGGTGTTGAGAACGCCGCCACGCCCTCGCTCAGTACGGCCCGAGCGAGTTCCCCCTTGACGGCCTTTGCGTCGTGACCCACGGCCTTGGACTCGTCGGGCCCGACGAAGTGCACGTCAATCACCTTGCGGCGAGTCTTGACCTTTTCCGTGTCGATGCTGGCGACGTGCTCTTTTGGAAGAAAGTTCACGATTGTCGCGTGCGACGTTCTCTCCAGCAATGCCTCGGTGACACTGGGGCGCCAAAAACGCGCCAGCGACGGCAAGTTCGGGAGTCGCACGTTCATCTTCAAGCGGTACTCGGCAATCCGATCGTCGCCGGCGAGAAGTCCGTAGAGCCCCGACGGCACGAGCACTCGCCGACGTTGCGCGGGGGTCAATGACGCGGGAGCCAGGTAGCTCCACACCACACCTTCGTAGCGACGCCACACCGGAAGTACGGGCGCGGTCCCGTTGAGTATCTGCTGGGTGGCCGCCAGGGCGCGTTGGAGCAGCGGTCCGCGAGCGCTCAGCGCAACCTCCAGTTGCGAGATGGTGGCGCTCGCCACGAAGGTGCCCAGGGCTGTGAGGACTTCACGACGTGGCGCCTCGAGAACCTCAAACGTGCCGCTCGAGGTGTGACGCCGCCCGCCGGGGGCCTTGCCCTGGGAAGGGGGAATCAACGCAAAGAGTCGTTCCGCCACGACTCACCACGGTAGTGGGTCAGGCTGCGTTCAGCGTCTGTTTCGTTAGACCGAAGGATCGAAGAAAGTTTCGAACCCTCACCACCTGATCCTCGGTCAGTTCGCGAGTGCGAGTTGATCCGAACGACACGGTTTCGCCGTCCACGGTGACGGCCCAGTTGCCACGGTGGGTCTCATGGACCTCGCCGAAACGTGCGAGAAGTGAACACACGTCGTGCCACTGAATGTTGTGGTTGAGCGGGTGACAAAACAGTTTCTGGGCGGTGACGCGGTGGTGATGATCCAACTTGATCGACATACTCAGCCCCCTTAACGGGTCTAGAATTTTCGTCCCTCCATCAGCACTATCCATCATTTAGGTGGGGCTGTCAAGGAGCGCCACGAGTTCCACGTGCTCGGTCATCGGAAAAAGGTCAAATACTCGCAGGTCACTCAGGAGAAAGCCGTGACCTAAGAAAATCTTAAGGTCGCGCGCGAAAGTGGCCGCGTCACACGACACGTAGACGACCCGGCGGGGACGCCGCCGGGCTAAGGCGTCGGCCACGCCCTTGGCCAGCCCCTGACGCGGGGGGTCCAGGACGACCACCGTTCCCTCGCGAACCGTGTCGTTCACCGAACGCGGGGTCACGGACCATTCACGCACCTTCACGTGGCCCAGTCCCGTCGCGTTTTCTCGGGCGTCGCGCACCGCGTAGGGAGAGGACTCCACCGCGGTGACCCGTCCGCTGGGGCCCGCGCGCTTGGCCAGGGGCACGCTAAAAAGTCCCACGCCGCTGAAGAGATCGGTCACGTCATCACCACTGGCGACCTGGGCCAGCTCCACGACGGCCTCCACCAGAACCTGGGGAGCGTCACGGTGGGACTGCCAAAACGACATTGGCCCCACGCGATACACGTGTCCTGCCACCGAGACCCTCGAGTGAGTGGCGGGGTCCAGCGCCAAACCCGAGAGTGATCGCACTTCAAAAGTGACGCCTCGTTCGCCGCCGCGACGAACGACCGCGAACGGCTCACCCGTCCCGATCGCCCGCAACTCCACCTCGTCGGCGCCGCGCCACGGATGGGCGAAGGCTTCGTCGAACTCGCGCGAGGCGATCCAACAGGAATCGATGGGCACCAACTCGTGCGACCTCGCCACGCGAAGACTCAGCTCGCCGTCTTCGTCGACGGCGCAGCGCAGTCTGGTGCGCGATGCCTCTATCGCCGGCGGACCACTCACCGTGACCTCGCGTTCGATACCCGCGATGCGGCGCAGATGCTCTTGTACGAGCGACGCCTTCCAGGTGCGCTGCGCGTCGGGCGACGCGTCTTGGAGGTCGCACCCCCCACAGCCCCCCGGGTGCGCGTAGCGACAGGGCGGCGTGACGCGCTCGGAGCTCGCCTCGAGAACGTCGACGGCGTCACCGCGATAGAAACTCGTCGTCGTCTCGGTGACGGCGACGCGGACGAGTTCGCCGGGCAAAGAGTGTCGCACGAAGGTGACGCGACCGTCGTCCGCCCGACCGACGGCTCCCCCGGTGGCGGGACGTTCCACCCGAACCGTTAGAAGACCTTCGTCGAAGAGCGCCATTTAGCTGGCGCGACGCAGGAACAGATCGACGAGTTCTTGAGCGCGAACCCGCGCCGCGGGCGTCTCTTTCGCCGTTTGTTCCACCAAAGCGTCGACGTCAATGCCGAAATCGCGCACGTCGTCTTCGTCCGCCGCGAACCACTCCTTGAGTTGTGCGTCGTCGACTTCAGGGTGAAACTGAACGCCCACGTGCGGGCCAATTGCGAAGGCCTGGACGGCGCGCTGAGAGGTGGCCCAGACCTCGGCGACCTCAGGCAGCAGGCACTCGTCGAAGTGAAACTCGAGCCACGGGCCTGGCGATAGTTCCACGCCAGCCACGACATCGATCTCGAACCACCCGAGTTCTTCGTGGTCGGCTCGTCGCACGGTCCCGCCAAACTGACGACACAGCGCTTGGGCGCCAAAGCAGATACCCAGGATGGGTAGCCGGCGAGCGTCCGCCTCGGCGATGAGCATCAACTCCTGTCGGAACCAGTCCGAGTGGAGTTCGAGCTCGTACACGGCACACTTCGAACCCAAGATGACGAGGACGTTGTACCCCTCGAGAGACGGCGCTCCAGTGGACTCATCGATCATGACCACGTCGACCTCGTAGCCTCGGGCCTCAAAGGCCTCGCCGACTAGTCCCGGACTATCTTCTACGTGATGTCGTAGGAAGAGTGCGCGGTCCATGGTTCTGAAGATTCTACTCGGGGCAGAAAATTCCCCAGAAGTTCCGCTAGGTGCTCGGCAGAGTCCAGCCAAGTCCCAACGCAACCTCCTTGCAGGTCGGACAGAGCGGGTATTTCGAGGGGTCGCGGCCCGGTACCCACACTTTTCCACACAGTGCGCGTACCGGCGTCGCGTTCACCATCCCCTCGACGACCGAGTTCTTGAGCGGCACAAACTTCCCGCTCTTCTTGGTGTAGCCCTCGAGCACGAGGTGGGCGAAGCGATCGTGGTCGCCTTCGTCCGTCTCGGTCGTCGACTGAACGATAACTTCGGGTTGAGCCTGGATAGTCACGCTCTCAATTTATCGACACGCCATAACCTTTGATTCCTATGAAGAGCCGCCGCCGCCGACCGCGCGTAACGCCGCGCACTCGAGGCCGGGTCTCCTCCCACTTCACTCGCGAGGGCGCCCCCAAGGCCTCGTATCGCACGGAGCGAGAGGCGAAGAGCGCGGCGCAACTCGCCTGGACACTGAACGGCGCCGAGTTAAACGCCTATCGGTGCGACTTTTGCCACCAGTGGCACATGGGTAACTCCTCACGCGAGGATTAGCGCCACCCTTGAAAAACGGGCAGTATGGGAGGACTCGAAGAGAAAGGCTTCCTATGTCGGTACAGGCGTACATCCTGATTCAGTCGGAAATTGGTTCAAGCGAAAAGGTCGTCGTCGCCACTCGTGCCGTACCGGGGGTCCTGGAGTCCTTTGAGGTCACGGGACCGTACGACGTCATCGTTCGCTGCGAAGCGGGAAGTGTTGACGATCTCGGCAAGTTCATCGTCGGCGCCATTCAGAAGGTCCCGGGCATCACGCGCACTCTCACGTGCCCGGTCGTCAACATTTAGTAACTACTCGTCGCTCGCGGACTCACGGGCGTGACGGATCCGGTGAGCCACACTCTCGAGTTCCGATTCCTCGGCGTGCGACCCGTGCCAACTCGGGGTGAAGCCATCGCTCACTCGGCGAGGGATCAGGTGCACGTGGAAGTGAAATACGCTTTGGCCGGCGAGCGCCCCGTTGGCCTGCAGCACGTTCAGTCCTGAGAGGTCGAAGGCACGTCGCAAGCACTTCGACACGGTGAGCGCGGCGCGCATCACGGCGGAGGCAGATTCACCATCGATGCTCCAAATGTCGGGCGCGTGACGTCGCGGAACGACGAGGGTGTGACCGGTCGTTACCGGACTGCGATCCAGGAACGCGGTGACCGCCTCGTCGTCGTACACGCGGTGCGAGGGCAACGTGCCGCTCACGATGGCACAGAAAATGCACTCCAACTCGCTAGTCCCACCACAGATCGTGATGTAGAACGCCGCGTCCGATCAGATCCAGCTGAATCTGAGTCGTACCCTCGACGATGGTGAGTTGCTTGGCGTCGCGATAGAACTGCTCAACCGGGTGATCGTGCATGTATCCCGCAGCCCCCAAGAGTTGCACGGCGAGACCCGAGGCCTTGACGGCCACCTCACTGGCGTAGTACTTGGCCATCGACAGCATCGGCACGTGTTCCTTGGAGAACTTGCCCTGATCCGAGAGACAGGCGGCGCGATAGGTCAAAAGACGTGCGGCCTCGATCTCGGTGGCACACTGGGCGATCTCCCAGCGAATGCCCTGGAAGTCGGCGATGGTTTTGCCAAAGGCCTCTCGCTGTTTCACGTACTCGGTGGCGTACATCAGAGCACCTTCGGCCAGTCCGATACCCCGCGCCGCGACAATGGGGCGCATGGCGTTGAGCGACTCCATGGCCAAGAGAAATCCTCCGCCGATGACGTGTCGCGGCGCGACCTTGACGTTTTCGAAGACGATCTCGGTCGTGTCGATGCCCTTCACCCCCATCTTGTCGTCGACCCGAGGACGCGTCACCCCCGGGGAATCGGCCTCGACGATGAACCCGTAGATACTGGTGTGCTGGCGCAGCGTCGGGTCTCCGACCTTGGCGAAGACCACGAACCAGTCGGCCTGCATGCCGCCGGAGATCCAACACTTGGTGCCGTTGATGAGATACCCGTCCTCCACGTCGGGGTCGGGCGTGGCGTGCGTGCGCATGCCCGCGACGTCGGAACCGGCGCCCGGCTCGCTCAGGCAAAAGGCGGCGCGGGACGTTCCGTTGGCAATGCCCGGCAGGTAGGTCTGCTTTTGCTCTTCGTTCCCGGCGATCATGATTGGGCCCGTCGGCAGACGCGTCAGCAACAGCATGAGGCCAATGACGTTGGAGTACTTCGTGACCTCCTCGATGGCGATCGTGAGACCCAAGATGCCCGCGCCGGAACCCCCGTACTGCTCGGGGATGCACAGGCCCAGCAGATCCGCCTTACGGAGCTCGTCAAAGATGTCCTGGGGGTACTCGCCCGTCGTATCGATCTCGCGCGCGCGAGGCTTGATCTTTTCTTGGGCGAGTCGGCGTACGGTCTGGCGCAGTTCGCGCATCTCGGGAGAGAGTTCGAAATCCATACCCAGCAAGTTACTTCGGGGCATGTGCCAACATGGCAGGGTGACGACTTTTCAGCGCGCCGAGGCGTTGCGCGCGATGTCGACTTCGAGTTACGACGTCGTCGTACTGGGCGCCGGAATGACCGGTGCGGGGGTGGCGCTGGACGCCGCCTCTCGGGGCCTGCGCGTCGCCCTCATTGACCGGGGAGACATCGCTTCGGGGACGAGTTCCAAATCGTCGAAGATGGTCCACGGCGGCCTCCGCTACCTCCAGCAGAAGGAGTTTCGCCTGGTGTATGAGAACCTGCGCGAGCGCCAGCGGCTCTTGAACAACGTGCCCTACCTCGTCGAACCCCTCCCGTTTCTCATTCCCCTTTTTGGCTCCAACGGGGTCGCCTCGAAAGCCCTCGTGAAGGGGTACTCAACGGCCCTACGTCTCTACGACCTGAGCGGAGGGTGGCGCATCGGCCATCGATATCGCCGCATCACGCGCGACGAGACGCTCCAACACCTCCCCACGTTGCAGACTGACCGGCTGGTGGCAGGCTTTCTCTACTACGACGCCCGGGGAGACGACGCGCGCGTCGCTCTCACCCTCGCCAAAACCGCCGCCCTCACCTACGACGCCGACGTGGCCACCTACGTTCGGGCGCTCGGCGTCACGAAGAACGCCGAGGGACGCGTGGTCGCGGTTCAGGCGCGCGACGAGCTGTCGGGCGACGAGTTCGCCATCGCCACCGCGTCCGTGGTGAACGCCACCGGGGTCTGGGCCGATGACATCTTCACCATGACCGAGCACGAACCGTCCCATCGCATCACGCCCGCGAAGGGCGTGCACGTGAGCGTCGCCCGTGATCGACTGCCGGCTGACGTGGCCGCCGTATTCAGCGTGCCCAACGATCGTCGCAGCGTGTTCGTCGTGCCCTTTCAAGACGGGGCGTACACCTACGTGGGCACCACCGACACCGCCTACGAAGGGCCGCTGGACGACCCACTGTGCACCCCCGACGATGTGGCGTACCTGTTGGGGGCGGTGAACGCGTCCACGTCATCGAACCTCGTGGTCGCCGACGTCACCGGGGTGTGGGCCGGCCTACGTCCGCTGCTGGCGCCGACCAAGGGCAAGAAACTGAAGGAGCGCACCGCGGACCTCTCACGGCGACATCGCGTCAGCGACTCCCGCGACGGCGTCATCCACGTCACGGGTGGCAAGTGGACCACCTATCGCCAGATGGCCCAGGACGCCGTCGACGCCTTGTCGCCCTACGTCTCGCCGCTCAAGGGAGTTCGCACAAAGTCCCTACGGCTCTTCGGCGTCGGTGAGTGGCGACCGACGAACGAACGTGAGACGCACCTCTACCGCCGATTCGGCGAGGACGCCACGGTCATCCTGAGCATGATCCACGACGAACCCGCGCTCGCCACCCCACCCATCGCCGATCAGTCGTATCTGGCGGCCGAGTTCGTTTTCAGCGCCCAGCACGAGATGGTGACGTCGCTGACCGATCTGCTCACCCGGCGAAGTCGAGCTCATCTACAGAACGCGCCCACCACCTATGCCGCCGCAGAAAGCGTGGCGCGACTGGTCGCCCCGACGCTCGGCTGGAGCGACGACGAGATCGGCCGGCAAGTCGACGCCTATCGCGCACTCGTCCTGCAAGAGTTTGCGACCGCCGGACTTCCCCTTCGGTGACCGGGCCCACCACGCCCAATCGGTTTCCCGAGGGACTGGAGGCCCCGCCTCCCCTCAGCGCAGCGGTGCGCGAAGAGCTGGCGCGGGACGGGATTGCCGTCGAGGTCGGCGCGAGCGAGCGAGCCGATCACTCTCGCGACTGGTGGCCGCGACTGATCCCCGGCACCGCGGCGGGTCGCGTGGACCACTGGCCCGGCGCGGTCGTACGGGCCACCACTACCGCTGACGTTGCGGCGACCCTGCGCGTGGCCAGTGCGCATCGCCTCTCGGTCACCCCACAAGGCGGACGCTCCAGCGTGGTGGGCGGCGCCACCCCTCAGAGCGGGGGAATCGCGCTGGACCTGACCGGGTTACGTCGCGTGCTCGAGATCGATGACGTGTCGGGCACGGCGCGCGTGGAAGCCGGCGTCTTTGGACCCGACCTCGAGGCCGCGCTGGCCCCCCACGGGTTCACGGCGGGTCACTTTCCCCAATCGTTCGATCTCTCGACGGTCGGGGGCTGGATCGCCAGTCGCGGGGCCGGACAGTACTCCAATCGATACGGGACGATCGAGGATCTGGTGCGTGGCCTGACCGTGGTGCTGGCCAGTGGGGACGTTCTGCACCTCGGAGGGCACGGACCTCGCGAAGCCGTGGGACCTAACCTCACGCAACTCTTCGTCGGCTCGGAGGGAGCCCTCGGCGTGATCACCGAGGCGACCCTGGTGGTCCGGCGACGAGCCAGCTACGAGCGGCGCCGCGCGTACTCCTTTGGGACCTTTGGCGAGGGGCTCGACGCCTGTCGGAGGGTTCTTCAGCGTGGCGCGCGGCCCGCGGTCTTGCGCCTCTACGACGCCACCGAGTCGCTACGCCACTTCGAGCTCGACGAGTGCGCGCTGGTAGTTCTGGACGAGGGTGATCCCGCCCTCGTCGACGCGGCGATCACCATCGTCGAGGACGAGTGCCGGGGCGCGCGAACGCGCGATGAGGAACTGGTCGAGCGCTGGCTGGCACGTCGCAACGACGTGAGTGCGCTCGCGCCCTTATGGGAGCGCGGTCTCGTCGTCGACACCATCGAGGTCGCGGGTCCCTGGTCGATTCTCGAGTCCCTCCGCGAGAGAGTCACCCGATCACTGCACTCATTGGAGGGGATGCTCGTCGTCTCGGTACATCAGTCGCACGCCTACCTCGACGGGGCGTGCCTCTACTTCACCTTCGCCGCCCAGCCGAGCGACCCCGAGACGTTCTATCGCCAGGCCTGGGACGTCGTCATGGCGGACGTGATGTCCGAGGGCGGCGCCGTGAGCCACCACCACGGCATCGGAAGAAATCGCGCGCGTTTCGTCGCCGGCGCGCTCGGCGACGGTTTTCCACTCCTCCAGGGTGTGAAGGCGTTGCTCGATCCCCTCGGCATCATGAATCCTGGCGTGCTCGCCCTGGGGGCGGAACCGTGGTGAGAGCCCTCGCCATTGACGTCGGGTCCTCGTCGCTGCGGACGGCGCTGGTGGATGAGGGGGGCGCCGTCACCCACGTCCACCAGCGTCCCCTGCGCGTCGCCCGTCCTCTCCCCGGCGACGTCGAACTCGACGCCACGGAGATCGCCAGCGTCGCGCTCGAACTAGCCCGAGCGACCCTGGCCGAGTCGGGCGGTTGCGACGCGGTGGGTATTACAAACCAGCGAGCCACCACGGTCGTCTTTGACCCGACGTCGTCGTTGCCCGTGGGTCCGGCCCTCAGTTGGCAGGACCTCCGCACGGTGTTCGACTGCCTCAGCCTTCAAGGCGAGGGCATCCACCTGGCCCCCAATCAATCGGCCACCAAGATCAAATGGCTGGTCGACTTCTCGGGGCGCGCCGCGCGTGACCTTCGCTTCGCCACTCTCGAAACCTGGCTCGGGTGGCACCTCAGTCAGGGCGAGACCTACGTCTCGGACCGATCGAACGCCAGCGTGAGCGGGCTCGTTTCTACGTCACTCGCGGGATGGGACGATCACGTGCTCGCCGCGCTGGGCATTGACGCGGCCATGCTCCCCTCGCTCGTCGACACGATGGGTTCGTTCGGCTCGGCCCGCGCCCTCCCCGGGGCCCCACCCCTCACGGCGCTGGTCGGCGACCAGCCGGCCTCGCTCTTTGGACAGTCCTGTGTGAACTCCGGCGCGAAAATAACCTTCGGCACCGGGGCGATGCTCGACATGGTGCACGGGATCAGCGGACCGCCCTCGATGCGCCGCTACGGCTCGGGCTGCTATCCCACGGTGCTACGCAGTCACGACGGCGACGTCACCTGGGGCGTTGAGGGCATTGTCTTCAGCGCGGGATCGTGCCTGCAGTGGCTCTGTGACCTCGGCCTCCTCCACACGGTTGCCGAAAGCGACGCGCTCGCGTCGTCGGTCGACTCAAGCGAGGGGGTCGATTTCGTGCCCGCGTTCTCGGGGCTCGGCACGCCCCGCTGGGACTTCGGCGCCCGCGGAGCGTTCTTCGGGCTCACCCGCGGCTCCGGCGCGGCCCACCTCGTTCGCGCGGTGCTCGAGGGAGTAGCCCAGCGCGGCGCCGATCTCCTCGACGCCGCGGAACGTGAAGTCGGGTCGCGCCTCAAGGAGGTTCGACTGGACGGTGGCATGAGCGCCAATCGCTTCTTTGTGCAGCGCCTCGCCGACTTCTCGGGTCACACGGTCGCCGTCTCCTCAGAGCGCGAGGCGACCACGCGTGGCGCGGGCCTCATGGCGCTCGTGAGCGCGGGCCATCTCGCCCTCGGCGACGTTGAGACGCTCTGGTCGCCGGGGTTCGTGGCGACGCCCTCCCTTGACGCTTCGACGCGTGAAGAGTCTCGGGCGCGCTGGCTCGACGCGGTGGAGCGCGCGGCGAGGACCATCCCCGAACTCTCGGCGGTGTCCTTCTAACTCGCCCACGGCGCGAGCGCGCGCGCGTCGTCGAGGGTGGTCAGCGTGTCGAGCAGAACCTTGGCGGTGGCCAGTCCGCGAGGGTTGCTCAGCGCGAGAATCCCCGTCACCACGTGATCGCGCACGTAGAGCGACAACCACTTCATCTCGTCGACACTCCCCGACACCATGACGACCTCGTCGTCGGGGCGAGGGTGTCCGAGCATCTGAATCTTCTTGCCGTACTGGTCGGACCAGAAGTAGGGAACGGCCGGCGCGACCACCTCGCCCATCCAACGGTGCGCGAGGTGCCACGCGTGATCCGCGGCGACCTGCCAGTGCTCAACGCGAATGTGTTCCTGGTCGAGACCGCTGGTGTGGGCGAAGCGGGCTACGTCGCCCAGGGCCGCCACGCGCGGCGCGGCCTCGAGATTCTCATCGACGACGATGCCGTTGTCGAGGACGAGTCCCGAACCGTTGAGCCACTCGAGATCCAGTGCGGAGCCGATCGCCGCGACCACGGCGCGCGCCTCGAGGGAGGGGGCCGCGTGAAAGTCAACCGTGACCTTGTCGACCGTGGTCACGTCGCGGATGCGCTGACCCGTGCGCACCTCGATTCCTGCGGCGTGGGCCAACGGGGAGAGCCAACTCGACGCTTCGTCTCCCACCACTCCCACGAGGGGGCGTTCTGCCGCTTCGAGCACCACGGGACGAAGCCCGCGGGCGGCCAGTGACGTCGCCACTTCGGCACCGAGGAAGCCGCCCCCGATGACCGCCACGACGCTCTCGGGGTCGAGCGACTCGGCCACCTGGCGCAGCCGCGCGGCGTCGTCCGCGGTGCGAAGCGTCATCAACGGACCCGACGAGTCGTAGCTCAACGATCGGGCCCGAGTGCCGGTGGCGAGCACGACGTGGGTGCCCGCCACCACGGCGTCGTCGTCAAGGCGCACGCTCATCGCCCCCGCGTCGAGTTCCACGGCCCGACGGCCGAGAAGGAAGGTGGCCTTCGCCCGCTCGATCTTCTCGGGCGTCGCGAGGGTCGCTTTCTCGAGATCCCACTTGCCCGAGAGAACCTGTTTGGAGAGCGGTGGTCGATCGTAGGGGGCGTGCGCCTCGTCCCCGATCAGGGTGACCGCGCCCTCGTAGCCGAGTTGACGGAGGATCTCGACGAACCGCCAGCCGGCTAAGCCCGCGCCGACCACGACCACGTGGTCACTCGCGCGAAGGGCGCTCACGGACCAAACATGACGAGCCACTGCTCCAGACTCGTCGCCGAGAAGACGGGATTACGCTCTCGCACCTCACCCATCGAGAGAGAGGCCTCCCTGGAATAAAGATGGCCGGGATACAAGACCGTCTCGTCGCTCACCCGCGCGAGTCGCTCGCTGAGAGTCCAGTACAGCTCTTCGGGGTTCCCTCCGGGGAAGTCCGTTCGACCGCAGCCGTCGATGAAGAGGGTGTCGCCACTGAGCAGACAGCCCTCCACCAAGAGACACTGGCTGCCCGGCGTGTGGCCGGGGGTGTGGAGCAGCGTTATCTCGATACCCCCGGCGGTCAACACCTCGCCGTCCTGGTGAGTGAGGAGGGCGCTCGCGTCCACACCGGTGCGGGCCAGCACCCACGAGACCTCCTCGGCGTGCACGTGAATGGGCACGCTCTGGATCTCGAGTAGCTCCACGATCCCCGACAGGTGCTGCTCACCAATCAAGGTGCCCCCAATATGGTCGGGGTGATAGTGGGTCGCGACCGCGCCCACCAGAGTCATCCCGTCGGCGCTCAACATGTCCACTAACTCGCGAGGCCGGTACGCCGGGTCGACGAGAACGGCCTCGCCGCTGCGCCGATCTCCCAGCGCGTAGGTGAAGTTGCGCATGGACAGGGCGACCGCGTCCCCCACCGCGAAATCCCGACCGGAGAGAAGTTGGCGAAAGTAAAGGTTCTCGTTCATTGGTTGTCGGCGACGCGCGAGATGCGCGGGGTCAACTCATCAACCTTCGCCTTGGTCAGGGCGAGGCGCGACTCCAGGCTCTCAATGATGGTGGTCGCGCGCTCCAGCTTCGAAAACAGCTCGTCGACCGAGACCTCACCTTCGTCGAATGACGCAACAATCGCGTTCAGCTCGTCGGCCGCTTCATTCCAATCGCTCACGGTCATATCGCCGACTCCTCCTTCTCCCCGACCCGCGCGCCAAAGGTTCCATCGGCCACGCGTACTCGAACTTCGTCGCCCATCGCGACGTCCTCTAGCGACTTTACGACAGTGCCCTCGGCGGTCGTGACGACCGACCACCCCTGGGCCAGGCGTCGGGCGGGGTCGTAGGCCACCAACAGTTGACGATTGCTCTGAATCATCACGGACGCCGCGGTGAGCAGTTGACGGCTCTGCACCACCAGTCGATCGCGCGTCGCCGCGAGATGTCGCTCCTCCGCGCGCAGACGATCGCGAACGGCAAAGATCATCGTGCGCCGTCGCTCACCCACGTACGCCGTCGCTTCGTTGAGGACGTCGTAGGAGAAATCGAGAAGCCGCCGCGCGGGCTCTTGAACGTTCGACTCGTACCACCGCGCCACGAGGCCCACCACTTCCTCCCCGAGCTTGGTCGGGGTAATCGCCCGGGTGTGGGCGACCAGATCGGCCACGGACTCATCGCCGGTGTGTCCGATGCCGGTAAAGACGGGCGTCGCCGAGGTGGCGATGGCCCGCGCCACGCGTTCGTCGTCGAAACAGGCGAGGTCTCCCTTGGAGCCTCCCCCGCGCACCACGCAGATCACGTCCACGCCGTGTTCGTCGAGTGCGGCAACGGCCGCGGCAATCTGGGGCGGCGCGCTCTCGCCTTGGACGAGAGTCTTCACCAGCGTGATGGCGAAGCTGAAGGGAGAGTTCATCAGCTGGCCGGTGAAGTCGCTATACCCCTCGGTGCCCGGGCTCGCCACCAGTCCCACCCGCAACGGTACCGGCGAGAGGGTGGTCGTCTTGTTCCGCTCCAGGAGTCCTTCGGCGAGGAGGCGCGCGATAAGTTCCTGGCGCCGACGAGCGACCTCGCCCAGGAGTCCCTCCACGTCCACGTCGGTGATGGAAAAACCAATTTGGCCCTTCGGCGCGTACAGATCGACGTACCCGTAAAAGTTGACGATCATGCCGGCCTGGAGAACCACGCCCTCACCGGACAAGCGCCTCTTCAGCGGCCCCCACGGTGTGGCCCAACAGTGCGCATTCAACACCGGACGCTTGGCGTCGCTGTGACTCCCGGCGTCCACCAAATCGACGTAGACGTGACCTTTTTCGTACACCTTCGCGATCTCTCCGCGTACCCAGTGCGGCCGGCGCCGTCCGAATCCCGCCTCGAGGTGCGCCGTGAGCAGTTGGTAGAACTCGCCGACCTCTAAGACCGGCTCATCAGTATCGGACTCGATCACCACGTGGTGAGGCTACCCGCCACTCTGTAACAAGATTGTCGCTTGTTGGTCGAAAGAAGTTGTGTCAGACTGTTTTCGGATGGTGAGTCGACTGGGTGGTCGCACCGCTTGGCAACAGGCGGTGAGGAAAGTCGGGGCTCCACAGGGCAGGGTGCTCACGAAACGTGAGTCGCGGCGACGTGCAGGATAGTGCCACAGAAAACAGACCGCCGATGGCTTGGGCAACCAAGCACAGGTAAGGGTGAAACGGTGCGGTAAAAGCGCACCAGCGTCTTGGGCGACCAAGGTGGCTTGGTAAACCCCACCCGGAGCAAGATCAAACATGGGAGGCGGCCCGCACGCCTTGTAACAGAGGCACTCCCGAGGTGGATCGCTGAGATGGATGGCCGCTCAGCCTTCGCGAGAAGGCGGACAGAACCCCGCTTATAGGTCGACTCACCATCCGCTTCACCCCCACGAACCTAGAAAGGATGAATCGTGCTGCACCTGCCCTACCGCGAACTGCCGGTAGATGACCCCGGCACGCCCAACACCGGTTCACCCCTTCGCTACCTCGGGTGGCTCGCGCACCATCAGCGCTGGCTCTTGACCCTCAACGCCCTGTTCGGGATCGGCTGGATGGTCTCCCAGGCGCTCGTCTGGTTTGCCGTCGGGGCCGCGATCGACCAAGGGGTCGAACGACACAGCGATGGCCAACTCTGGAAGTGGGTCGCCGTGGTGGTCGTTCTCGGCTTCATCCAAGCCGTCTGTGGATCACTGCGCCACCAGTTGGCCGTCACCAACTGGATGAGCGCGACCTATCGCACCATTCAGGTGGTGGGTAAGCACATCACCACCACCGGAACGGCTCTCACCGACGAGATCCCCTCGGGAGACGTCGTCAACACGGTCGCGGCGGACGCGGTGCGTATCGGCAGCGCCTACGACAGCCTCGCCCGATTCTCGGGCGCGATCGTGGCGTGGATCGTCGTCTCGTTCATCCTGCTCTCGACGTCGGTGGAACTCGGACTGGTGGTGTTGCTGGGCGTGCCGATCCTCGGCTCATTGACCATCCCTTTGATGAAGCCGCTTCATCGGACCCAGGCCGCTCAGCGCGAGGCGGCGGGGCGCCTGGCGGCACTCGGATCGGACACCGTGGCCGGACTACGTATATTGCGCGGGGTCGGGGGCGAAGACGTCTTCTTTGAGAACTATCGCGCCCAGAGCCAAAGGGTGCGAGTCGCCGGCACGCGCATCGCTTCACCCCAGGCCGGTCTGGAGTCCGGCCAGGTGCTCCTCCCCGCCATTCTCACGGGCATCGTGACCTTTCTCGGCGCTCGCGACGTGATGAACGGCACCTTGCAAGCCGGCCAACTGGTCGCCTTCTTCGGGTACTCGATGTTCCTGACCACTCCCCTCCGCACGGCCATTGACTATCTCATCCAGGCGACGCGCGCCATGGTGGGCGCGGGCAAGGTACTCCGCGTTCTGGCGATTCAACCGACGGTGAGCGACCCCGCGGATCCCGTCGCGTGGCCGCCGCGCATCAGCCGACTGGAAGATCGTCGCAGTGGACTCGTGCTCGAGCGCGGTCAGCTCTGCGCGATGGTGACCGACCTGCCCGAGGAGGCGGCGGCGCAAGCGGATCGCCTCGGGCGCTTCAGCGCCGACGACGCCGACGTCTTCGTCAACGGCGTGGCGATTGGGAGTTACGCGTTGGACGACGTCCGCGCGCACATCGTCGTGAGTGAGATCGAGCCCCGGCTCTTTTCGGGTGAGTTGCGCTACGAACTCATGCCCCACGGCCGAGTGGACGATCAGCGCATCTATGAGGTACTGCGCGCCACCAGTTCACTCGACGTGCTGGAGGCTCTCGAGGACGGACTCGCCTCGACGGTGGAAGAACGCGGGCGTGGTTTCTCCGGTGGACAGCGCCAGCGCCTGAGCCTCGCGCGCGCCATACTCACCAACGCTGAGGTGCTGGTCCTCGTGGAGCCGACCTCGGCGGTCGACACCCACACCGAGGGACGGATCGCGGCCCGACTGCGCGAGATCCGCGACGCGAAGACGACGCTGCTCGCGACCACCAGCCCGCTGTTGCTCGAGAAGATGGATCTCGTCTACCTCGTTGACGACGGGCGCGTGAGCGACCAGGGAACGCACGACCAACTGGTGGCCCGCTCCCCGCGCTATCGCCAGATCGTCCTGCGCGAGGACGGCTAATGAGCGACCGCGCCACACGTCCTCGCACGAACCAACTCCCCACCGCCAACGCCGGCGTGGTGAGGGCCTACGCTCGCGTCCTGATGCGCCAGCATCGTCGGCCGCTCATTCGCATGCTGTCGCTTTACGCGCTCGCCTCGATCATGGGCCTGATACCCGCGTGGGTCATCGGCGAGATCACGGACTTCGCGTCGGACCACCAACTGAACTCGCACAAGATCGTGCTCTACGTGGGCGTGTTGGTCGTCGCCTCGCTGGCCTACGCGGTTCTCACCTACTTCGCGCGTCGGCGCAGCTACGTGCTCGGCGAGATCGTCTTCGCCCAACTGCGCGAAGAGTTTCTCCAGAGCGTGTTAGCGCTTCCCTTGGTAGAGGTGGAGCGCGCCGGGACCGGCGACCTCCTGAGTCGCACGACCAACGATATGGAAGCGCTCTCACGAACGGTGCGCTTCGCCGTCCCCGAGTGGCTGGTCGCCATCCTTCAGGCCGTCTTGACCCTCGGCGCCATGCTGTTGGTGAGTCCCGTCGCCAGCGTGGCCAGCCTCGTCTCGCTGCCGGTGCTCTTCTTTTCGACGCGGTGGTACCTGCGTTACGCGACGCCCGGCTACCGACGCGAACGCATCAGTTACGCCTCAATGTCGGGCACGATCGCCGAGACGGCCGAGGGCGCACGAACCATCGACGCCCACCGACTGGGACCGCGCCAGACCACGCGCATCGAGAGCAACGTTCGAGAGTCTTTCTACTCCGAGATGTACACCCTGCTCATGCGCATGGTGTGGTTTCCGACGGTCGAGGGGGCGTTCGCGCTGGCGGTCGCGGCCACCTTGGCCTGGAGCGGATGGCTGGCCATCCACCACGTGATCACCATTGGCGCCGCCACCACCGTGACTCTCTACGTCGTTCAGATCAACGACCCCCTGGACCGCATCGTGTCGTGGCTCGACGAGCTGCAGATCGGTCAAACCTCGCTCGCCCGGTTAGTGGGCGTCTCGGTGGTGAAGGACGACCGGCCGCTCACGGGCCCCGAACCCTCCAACGAGACCATCGTCTTAGAGAACGTGTACTACGCCTATCGCGAAGGTCACGACGTTTTGAAGGGCGTGACCCTCACGGTGCGTCCGGGTGAACGACTGGCCATCGTGGGCCCCTCCGGCGCGGGTAAGTCCACCATCGGCCGACTGCTCGCGGGCATCGACGCGCCACGCAGCGGCTCGGTCCGCGTGGGTGAGGTAGAGATCGCCGAGATGCCCCTCGCCAGCCTGCGCGGCCACATCGCCCTGGTGACGCAGGAACACCACATATTTATTGGCTCGGTGCGCGACAATCTCGCGCTCGCCCGACCCGACTCCAGCGACGAGGAGATTCGACGCGCGCTGTCCGCGGTGGACGCGTTGGACTGGGTGGAGCTGCTGCCCGAGGGACTGCAGACCGAACTCGGCACGACGGGCTATCTCCTCACCCCCGCCCAGGCCCAGCAGCTGGCACTCGCGCGACTGGTTCTCAGTGACCCGCACACGTTGGTCCTCGACGAGGCGACCGCCCTACTTGACCCTCGGGCCGCTCGTCACCTCGAACGCTCCCTGAGCGCGGTCCTCGAGGGACGCACCGTGATCGCAATTGCCCACCGTCTGCACACCGCCCACGACGCCGACCGCGTGGCCGTCGTGATCGACGGCGTGGTGTCCGAGCTCGGCACCCACGACGAGCTGGTCGCGCTGAAGGGTGAGTACGCCGCACTGTGGAGCAGCTGGCGGAACGAGAAGCCAGCCGCCTCATAGGCTTGGCGAGTGGCCGAGTTTCTCCGCAGTGACGAAGTACTCGCCTGCGTCCATCGCATCGCCCTCTCGAGAGGGGCGCCCTTTCCCTGCTCACCCGAGCCCCCCAGTCCCGAAATGGAGCGGCGTCGGCGCGGCGCGGGCGAACACCGGCGTGAGGTTCTCGAGATCCTCGCCGCCCTGCACCCCGACGCGCAGCGACCGCGCGGGGAGGTCGAAACGACGACGATGGTGGACGAGGGGGTGCCCCTCATACTGCTGCCGCGCCTGGCGCGTGACGAACGTGGGCGACGCTCCGCCTCCGTCCACGCCCTCGTCCGGGTCGGACGGGTCGACGAGCGCTTCACCTTCGCGCCACTGCTGATCAAGAATCACGAGGTGGTGGAGGCGGCCAGCACGCGACGAACCCTTCAGGGGACCCTGGCGCGACTGCGCCCCACCGAGGCCGAGTTCCTCGACGGTGTCGGCACCCGTTCGGCGATGCCCATGACGAGAAGCGGACTATCCCTCGCTCACGCCACCCGGGTGCTCGAGGCGCTCGGCCACGCGGACCCCGGCGCGCGCGGCGGGGTGATCGATCGCCAGAGTCGGCTGTGGTGGTTCGATCTGACGGGGAGCAGTTACCCCCGCTTCAACTTGGCCACCTACGACCATCTCTACGAAGAGCGCCTGAGCGTGCTCCACGCCCACGACGAGTGGGCCACGTCGGGCGGGGTCTTTCCCACCGTCCCCTACTGGCATCGAGACTGCCCCGAGTGTCCCTACCGGGAGTACTGCGAGGATCAACTCGAAAAGAGTGACGACGTCTCACTCGTGCGATTCACGTCGTTCGATCAACAGCTGCTGCTGCGCGAGCACGGCGTGGAGACTCGCGCCCAGCTGGCCCGCCTCGATCCCGAACTCGCGCGGCGAGCGCGCCACACCACGATCAATCCCCTCGAACCCCACCAGCCCGAGGAGGTCCTCGGACGAACTATCGACAAACTCGATGACTTGATCTACCGCGCCCGGGCTCACGAACGTGGCACCTCGCTGCGCATCGTGAGTTCGAGTCAGGTGGGATGCCTCACCGCCGACGTCGAAGTGGACGTCGATATGGAGAGTTACGACGACGCCACGTACCTCTGGGGGGCGTCGGTGACGTTAAATCGTCCCACCGACGGAGTCGAGGCCGGGTACCGGGCGTTCGTCGAGTGGGGCGAACTCGACCGCGACGCCGAGGCGAGAATCTTCCAGAGCTTCTGGACCTGGCTGAGCGAGATTCGTGACGCCTGTCGCGCGCAGGGTCGTACGTTCATCGCGTACTGCTTTTGGGCGGCGGCCGAGGACGGCGCGATGAATCGGGCGGTCGCGCACCCCCGAGTCGATGGTCCACGCATCGAGGACCTCCTCGCCTTTCGTCACGCCGATCCACCCGCCTGGGTGGACCTGCACGAGATGGCGAAGCACCAGATACAGACCGAAGGACCCCTGGGACTCAAGCAGCTGGCCGTCGCGGCGGGATTTCGATGGCGCGACGCCAACCCGAGCGGCGAGGCGTCCATGGTCTGGTACGAGACGGCGTGTCGCGACGAGTCGCCCGAAGCCCTCGCGTCGCGCGAGCGCCTCGTCGCCTATAACGAAGATGACTGTCGCGCCACGAAGGCGCTGCGTGATTGGCTCAACGGGCCGGCCAAGGACCTCGCGCACCGTGACGACGTCCTTTGAGGTTTGCTCCGATCGTTAGCATTGCCCGGTGGCTCCCACTCGTTCTGACGTGACGTCGGGCGCCCACGTGACGCTGGCTCGGGGCCTGGGCGTTCTCTCGAGTCTGGTGGCGCTCGCTCTCGCGGGGCTGACCGCCCTCGCCCTCACCGACCTCGCGCATCACGACGTCGGTCGCGGAGTCTTCCTGCTCATCGTCGCCGTGGCGGCGCGTTGGATCTCCTCCAGCGCGCTCGAGGAGTGGGGCGAGGGAGCGGCGGCCCAACTACGCGCGGGCTGGCGCGCCACGGTGCTCACCCACCTGCGCGTGCCCCGACGCGAAGGCGAACGGGCTCGCGGCGATCTCTCTCTCGCTATTGAGCACGCCGCCGAGGGTCCCCGTCTCGAGCGTCTGCGCGCGAGCGCCGCCAGCTCGTTGCTCGGTGTGCTCGTCGTCTTCTGGGCCGCTGGCTGGTTGGGTCTCGTGATCACGCTGGGACTACTCGTACTCGCCGCCCCGCTCTACCAGCGGGCTGGTCGACGTAGTGAGGTCATGGCTCAGGAGTATCAGGCCCGACGCGCGGTACTCGAGTCACGCCAACTGGAGATCCTTCAGCACGCGCCGGAACTTCGCGCCCTCGGTGCGGTGACCTACGGGGCCGACGAGATCGCGGCCATTTCTGACAGCGAACACGCCCTGGCCCTGCGGGCTATTCGAGTCGCGCTCGAGTCCTCGCTGGTGACCGAGTTCCTCAGTGGGGTCAGCGTCGGGCTCGTCGCCATGGTCGTGGGATTCGGACTTCTCGAGGGTCGCCTGAGCCTGGTGCGCGCCTTGACCGCGGTGCTCGTGACCGCCGAACTCTTCACCCAAGTGCGTCGCTACGGCGTCGAGTTTCACCGACGCGAGGACGCCGACCGGGCGCTCGAGACCCTGGACGCCCTCGGGAGCGATAGGTCGGTGCAGACGCCGGAGCTCCTGAGCGCCCTCGAGCTCGTCACCGAGGCTCACCCCGAGTCCGTGTCACTGCACCTTCGTAGCGGTGATCGCGTCGTCGTCACCGGACCCTCGGGCGTTGGGAAGACCACCTTGTTGCAGACGCTGGTGGGGTGGCGACCACCGCTGCGCGGCGTCTCACAGATCGGCGCTCAGTCCGTTGGATACGTGAGTGTGGAGAGCGCCCTGCTGTCGGGACCGCTGCGCGACAACTTGATTCTCGACGCCGATACTGCCGACGAGACAGTGAGAGAGCGCCTTCACTCGTTGGGACTCGAGGGACCGAGGTTTGACGACCTTGACGCGGAACTCTTGAACGATGGACGCGGACTCAGCTCCGGAGAACGGGTCCGACTGATCCTCGCCCGGGCTCTCCTCGCGGGGGCGTCGCTCCTCGTGCTCGACGACGTCGCCGGCGTGCTCGACGCCGGGGGGCGCGACCAGGTGCGTCGCGCCCTCGCGCGCGAGGAAACTCTGGCCATCATCGAAGCCACCGTCGACACTCCGCTCATTGAGACGCCCTCGCGACGAATCGAGCTACGACCGTGAGTGAGGATCTGCGACGACTTAGGCGGTGGTTACGACGAGCGCAACCACCGACAACCGAAGTCCTTCGTGCTCTCGGCGCCGGATTTATCGCGACCGCCACCAACGTCGCTCTGCTCGTCGGGGCGGTCGGTCTGCTCGTGGAGAGCGCTACCCGCCCTGGTCTGCGGGCGGTCGCTGTCGCGCTCGTGGTGATCGAGCTCTTCGCCTTTCTTCGCTCACCGCTTCGATTCGCCGAACGACTCGGGGCGCACCAACTGGGCTTTCGTGCGGTGTCACGATGGCGCCGTTGGCTCGTGCTCGTGGTGGGCCGGCTCAACTACTCGCAGTGGCGCGCCTACGCCTCGGGGGATCTACTCGAACGCGCCCTCGGCGACACGGACGAACTGCAGGACCTCTGGCTGCGATTCGTGATTCCCTTCGTCGACGTCACAGCGGTCATGGTGCTCGGCGACATCGTCATCGCCGCCTTGCCGCCCCACGGTCAGTGGTGGGCCTACGCGCTCAACCTCGCGGCCCTGCAGTTGCTCGGCGTCGTCGGTCTCTGCGCGTTGGCGCGGGGCGAACTACGGAGCGATCGCGCCCTCCGCCAGGCGCGCGGCGCCTACCGGGCTCAGCTCGTCGAACACAGCGCGGCCGTACCCGAACTCACTCTGCTGGGACGCCTCGATCTGGTCGAGCGACGCTCGGCGGGCACCGTTCGAGTACTCGCTCAGGCGGAGTCCGCCCTGGCGCGTCGGCGACGTCTGGCCGGCGGGCTCGTACTCGTCGACTCGGTGTTGGCGCTCGCGGCGCTCGCCAGTCATCCCGCGACCTCGGGCGTGTGGCTGGCGGTGGCCGGCGTGATCGGACTCTCCACGTTCGAGGCGTTGTCCTCGATTCGCTTCGCGCTCCGCGCGGCCGTTGAGGTCAACGGGGGCGGAGAACGTCTGGAGGCGATGGCCCTCGCGCCGACCGTGGGTCACAGCGCGTGGCAGGACAACACCCTTCGCCTCGAGCACGTCGGGATCGAAGAGGACGGCCGCGTCCTCGTGAGCGACGCCACCCTCCTCGTTCCCTCGGGCTCGCGACTCGCCGTCGTGGGCCCGTCGGGCGTCGGTAAGTCCACCTTGTTGCGGGCCCTGGTGCGACTGGACGACGTCCAGCGTGGCACGATCACGCTCGGAGGGGTCGCGCTGGCTGATCTGCGCGAGCACGAACTTCGCCAGCACGTCGCCTACGTCGCGAGCGAGCCCGGTCTCACCCGGGGGTTCGCTCATGACGTGGTTGCCCTCGGACGCTCGAGTACCCGGGACCCACTCGAGGACCTGGCCGCTGTCGGCATCGCGGCTGAACGCACCACCAAGTTTGACGACCTCTCGCGGGGCGAACGGGTGCGCGTAGCGCTCGTGCGGGCCCTCGTCACCGAGCCCGACGTCCTCGTGTTAGACGAGCCGACCGCCGGACTCGGTCGTGACGAGACTCGCCAGGTGCTCGCGTTTCTCGCCGCGAGCGAGGCAACTCTGGTCGTGGCGACGCACGACGCCGACGTCATCGAGTGGTGCGACGTGGTCGTAGAACTTCGCGACGGCGAACTGGTTATCCGTTGAGCGAACGCATGCTGGCCGCCTGGTAGCGATCACCTTGGACCGCGCCGCGCGGCACCGCCGCCTCGAGGGCGGCCGCGTCGAGGTCACTCAGGCTGATCTCGAGGGCCGCGATGTTCTCACGCAGCCACGTGCGACGCTTGGTTCCCGGTATCGGCACGACGTCGGCGCCGCGCGACAGGACCCAGGCCAGAGCGAGCTGGGCGACCGTCACGCCCTTGTCGCGCGCGATCTGTTCGAGGTTCCGCACGAGTTCGAGGTTGCCCTCGCGCGCGGCCCCCGAGAAACGGGGGTGCTGGGTGCGGAAGTCTCCTTCGCCGGTGGCGCTCGTGGCCGCCACGTCGGTAAGAAACCCCCGTCCGAGCGGGCTGTAGGCGACGAAACCGATCCCGAGTCGCCGGCACGTCGCGAGCGTGTCGTCTTCGGGCTCGCGGGACCAGAGCGAGTACTCACTCTGTAGTGCGGTAAGGGGAAAGACCGCGTGGGCGCGCTCGATGGTGGCCGAGGAGGCTTCCGAGATGCCGAGATGGCGGACCTTGCCCGCGTCAACGAGCGACTTCATCGCGCCGAAGGTCTCTTCGATGGGCACGGTGCGATCGACCCGATGCTGGTAGTACAGGTCGATGACGTCGACGCCTAGTCGCGCCAACGACGCGTCGCAGGCCTCGAGAACGTACTCGGGTGTCCCGTTGATGCGGATGAACGAGCCGTCGTCTCCGCGTTGGTTCCCAAACTTGGTGGCCAGTACCACCTCGTCGCGACGTCCTTTGATCGCCTCGCCCACCAGCCGCTCGTTGGTAAAGGGTCCGTACATGTCGGCGGTGTCTAAGAACGTGACACCGCTGTCGAGCGCTTCGTGAATCGTGGCGAGGGACTCTTTGTCGTCAACCGCCCCGTAAAACTCGCTCATGCCCATGCACCCGAGACCTTCGGCGGAGACCTCAAGCCCTTGACCCAGCGTTCGATGTTCCATCGCGTCCTCCATGTGAAATTGCTCACAACCCGTTAAATAAAGGGCTTCCTGAGCATAGTAGTGGTCGCGGACGAACTAATTTTTTGGCATTGGCTGGGGGGGCCAAACATCGAGCGCCCGCCTGTTCCGCAAGGAGCAGGCGGGCTCCGTTGTCTTTCACGCGGAACGTGACCTTAATTATTACCGCGTGTCACCCTTCTCCCCCGCTCGTCCCTTCTGCGCGGCTGGCTGCACGTTCTAGGCGCCCGGGCCTAGGTCTTCAAGCGCTCCCGTTTCTCGCCACGGATATGTGGGTACCACGAACTGTTCCACCTGGGCACCCTGGTGAGCCGCTCGTAGCGTCTGGGCGATTCGGGGTGGCGCTGCACTAAATCAGCGCGGGCACCACATTGAATCGAATCAGTTGAGGGGTGTGACCCCTCGCTCCCACCATGGTGAGCGAGCCGTTTTCTAGGCGCATGCGCCACGCGATCGAACCAGGGACGCCGAGGGCCCAGGCGACGGCCGCCTTGATCGGCGAGACGTGACTCACAATTGCCAGGTGCTCGCTCGAGGAGTGCAGCAGGCTCGACTCGTCCGCGAAGAGAACTTCGAGCTCGGCGCGCACTCGTTCATCCACGGCCGCCAGGGACTCACCGTCACCGAAACGAGTCTCGTGCGCCAACTCCAACGCTCGCCAGTTCTCTCCGGCCATCGTCGCGGCCGACTGCCCCTCCAGGGTGCCGTAGTCGAGCTCGATGAACGCGTCCTTTACGACGGTGCGACGGCCCGGCATGGCGAGCGCCGCGGTTTCGCGAGCCCGCGCGAGGGGCGAGACCCACACTTCGCTGACGTCGTTCAACCACGGAGCGAGGGCCCGGGCTTGTCGCTCACCTAGCTCGGTGAGGTGGGGATCACTTCGTCCGACTAAGAGACCCTCGGCGTTGGTCGTCGATTGTCCGTGACGGACGAGGGCGATCACGACAACAGGAGTCGCCCGCACTCCGGGCAGTCCATGAAAGTGTCGAGAGGTTGCGCTCGAAATCGGTCAACGTCGAGTGGCGAGAGAGCCAGACGACACCCGTCGCAGCGTCCCTCCACCACCCTGGCCGCACCGGAGGTGCCCACTCGCGCCAGGGCCGCGTCGTAGCGAGCGAGCAGTGCAGGGGATGGCCCGAGCGCTCGTTCCGCACGGTCGCGTCCCAGTGAGACCAGCTCGTCGTCCAGGGTCCCTTGCAGCTGCGCGATCGACTCGAGCAACTCGGCGCGGCGACGCACGCCGGGCTGAGCGAGTTGCTTGATCGACTCGATCCGCAACTCCGCCGGCTCGAGCGCCTCGAGCAGGGCCAACTCACGATCTTCGCTCTCGGCGAGAAGCGATCGCACGTGAGTTAACTCCCCCTGAATGGCGCTCAGCTCGCGAGCGCTCGCCGTCGAGGAGTTCAGCGCGTCATCGAGGTCCTTCGCCCGCGTGCGAAGACGACGGGCCTCGCCGTCCAGGGCGTCAAAGTCGGTCTTCAGCGGGGCCAACGAACTCTCGGCGTCGCGAAGGTCCTTCAGCAGTCCGCGCAACTCGGCCTCGAGAGCGCTCAACTCGGCGATCTCGGGCAGGTGGGTCTTCTGCGATCGAACGCGATCGATCCAGCGGTCTGCTTCCATCAAGGCGCGCAGCGCGTCGGCTTCACTCACCGCGTTAGTTTGCCACGCCCAAAGTATCAACCGACTCAGCCAGACGGCGTAGCACCGGGACCAAGTCGTCGGCCGCACGCTGCGCCGCCGCGTCAAAGTCGAACCAGTACACCTCGGGGCTCTCGCCCTGGGCGGGTGACGGATCCCTGGGCTCGCTCACGACGAGATAGCGCAGGTCGTAGTGCGTGTGACCGCGCGGTCCCGGGTGCACGTCGACGTGAAACAAGCGGACCGGGTCGAGGTGACGAACCTCGAGTCCCGTCTCTTCGAACGCCTCTCGCCGACAGGCCTCCTCGGGCGACTCACCGGCATCGACGTGCCCACCGGGCTGAAGCCACATCCCCAGACGCTTGTGTCGGTGCAGAACGATGCCCCGCGAGGAGAGGACGAACGCGCCCACCGTCACGTGATGATCGTGGGCCCCTTCGTCGAAGGGGTCGCCGGGCCACGTGAGACGGTCCAGGGTCTTCTCCAGCGAGAACGCCTCTCGCTCGTTGATCGGGGTCATCGCCGCCACGTCAGCCCGTAGGGACTCGAGGCTCACGGGCTCTCCAGCAACCTTCGAACGGACGCGGGCACCTCGATGTCACCTCGAGCCATCGAGCCATTGGTGTCGGGTACCGGTGGGCCAAAGACGAGTCGCGCCGGAACGGTGCCCGCCCAAATCGCCAACTCTTGATCCTCGAGTTCGTCCTCGGTGGGGCCGGCGGAGACCTTCGCCGACGCTTCGTCCATGGAGACCGCGACCACCATCGTCAAACGCCGTTCTTGATCACTCATCGGCCGGACCTCGCTCGCTCTACCCTCCACCACGCGATCCACGAAACGATTCAAGACCCGGGCCTTCTCCCGGTCGTCGGTGACCTCGCGCGCGAAGCCGACCACCACGACCGACCGGTAGGCGATAGAGGACTCAAAGCCGCTGCGCGCGAGTCGAAGGCCGTCGAAGATCGTGACCGTGAGAAACGCCTCGCCCTCGCGCACGACCGCTTTCATCACTTCGTTCGAGGGACTGCCGTGAAGAAAGATCGTGGTGCCCTCTCGAAGGTGCAACGTGGGCAGGGCCGCGGCCTTCTCGCGAACGATGGCCGCGACGTGACAGAACCGGGCCTCGTCCAGAATCGCGTTGATCACCGCGGCGTCGTAGGAGGCCTTTTTGGGGAGCCGGCGCACTCGCGTGCGCGGTCCCGGCCCCAGCGCGTCACTCACGGATTGATCTCGCCGCTGAAGAAGGTACGCGCCATGCCGGCCACTTCAACGTTGTGTTCGAAGAGTCGCGCGTACATCAGGCCCCCGCGCGCACTCGCTTGGCGCACGCTGACGGTGGGCGCGCCCACCGATTCCACCCACCACGGGGCGACGGCACACATCGCGCTGCCGGTCACCGGATCCTCCACCAGCCCGAGTCGCGGCGCGAAGACCCGGATCGAGACGTCCACGCCCGGTCCCCCGGCGCAGGCGACGATGACCACCGAGCTGGGCACCAAGAAGAGACTCAGGGGATCAACGTTTAAGGCGCAGAGGGTCTCGTAGTCCTTCACGATGGCGAGCACACTGGCCGGACCGGACTGGTAGGCCTCGCTGACCTCTCCCAGTGCGTCGTTGAGCACCGCGGGGTCGAGGGGTTCCAGGTAGGCCCGGGGCAGGTCGATGCCCACCATACCGTCGGACAGTCGACACCCCGAGAGCACGCCCGAGCGGGTGGCGAAGAAGTACCTCTCACCGGTAGCACCCAGTTCGTTCAACAACACGTGCACGGTCGCGAGCGTGGCGTGGCCACACAGGTCCACCTCGACCGTCGGCGTAAACCACCGCAGGGACCACTGGTCGCCGACCCGTCGCACGAACGCGGTCTCCGAGACGCCTAGCTCAAAGGCGATCTGTTGGAGTTCGTCGTCGGGGAGGGGGTGCTCGAGTAACACGACCACGGCGGGATTGCCGCGCTCCCCCTCGCCGATGAACGCGTCGACCCACCACAGTCGATGCCCGAAGGTCACGTCGACGGATTCCACCTTTAGAGACTGCCACATGTCGTGTGGGTGGTCCCGTTAGTGTTGAGCGGTGCGTGTCGCGACGTTTAACCTTCACGCCGGCGTCGACGGTTGGGGTCGGCCGACCCGAGTGCTCGACGTCGTGAAAGACCTCGACGCGGACGTGATGATCCTGCCCGAGACGTGGCGAGCCGACGACGGGCCCGACTTCTACGACGACCTGCGCGAGTCCCTTCACCTCACGGGCTGTTTTGTTCCCCTGGCCCGCGGCGAGCGCGTCACCACCGGCGTCGGGGGAAAGTCCTGGCAGCCCCGCCTCGCGCACTTTGCGGGCGAACGGGGGGTCTACCTCTTCGAACATCGGAGTCTCACCAAAGAGCAGTTGGCCACTCGCGCGGGCGTGGCGCATTTCGAAAAGGGCACGTGGGGGATCAGTCTGTTGACCCGTTTCGAGGTCGAGGACATCTCGGTCGTCGGGCTCGGTCGACTCCCCCGCGAGCGAGTTCAACGCGCACTCATCGTCGCGCGACTGAACGATCGCGGTCGGGCCTTCTACGTGCTGGCCATTCACGGCGCCCACATCAGCCACGGCTCCTACCGACAGTACCGACGAGTGAACGAGATCGCCCAGACCCTAGAGCCCGGCGTGCCACTCTTGATCGGTGGTGACTTTAACTGCTGGCGCCCGCTGCTACGGGTCTTTCTCCCGGGGTGGCGAACCCTCGCGCGGGGACGCACCTGGCCCAGTCCCCGGCCGCACTCGCAGATCGACCACATTCTCGGCCGGGGCCCCTGGACCTCGACGGACAGCTTTACGCGCAACGGCGGGAGCGATCACCTGGCGCTCGTGACCGATCTCGAACTTCGCTAAGCGCCGTCGCCGCTCGTCGCGGTCCCTTTAGGTGAGCGCCATTCGCGAACTTTCGGGCACTCTGTACAGCAGCCCGAGCAGGGGCAACAGTGGCACGAACGTCAACAGCGCGGCCCAGCGAAGTGATCCGGCCCCGGTCACGTGCGCGCTGTCGCCGACCACGCCGAAGATGATCAGCCCCACAATGGCGCCCACCACCCCGGCCACGACGATCCATCCGGCGGCGGTCGCTCGTGAGGAGTGGGGGAAGAGTTCCGTGGAGAGCGCCGCGAGCGCCGGCGCGAGCAGTCCCCCGGCCGCGACGCCGCCCATGTAGCCGATGACGAAGGCCGCCTTTCCTCCCCCGTAGGCCACGCAGGCCAAGGCGGCCGTCGCCAGCGTGCCGATGATGACGGTGCCCCGTCGTCCGATGGCCACGGCGAAGTAGCGGCTGAGCAACAATCCCGCCAGACCGGTCAGAGCGCTCAAGGCCACGACGAGCGACACGACGATCGGACTGATTTTGAGGATCCCTTCGCCGTAGACAAACGTGAACCCACTGGCCGGGCCCGAGATCACCCCGACCACGAAGATGATCGCGCCCACCACCGTCACCCGGGCGCGAAGCCCCCGCGGGACGGCGCCGAGGCGAGCGAGGGGCCCGCCCGCGCCCGGAAAGGTGGGCTCGGGCACCGAGTGCAACAGGGGCCGAAGGAAAAAGACGGGCACCAGCGCGAGCGCGAAGAGGTAGCGAAACGAGTCCGGTCCGCGAAGGACTCCGGCGAAGATCGCGGCCAGCCCCGCGCCGATGCCCGCGCCCGCCGACACAATGACCAGTCGATCGATGCGCGCCTTGGTACTAGAAAGTTCCACCGTCACGACCTGCACCAGGGTCGCGGTCGAACTGAGCAAGGGGCGCGCCAGCGCAAAGCAGGCCACGAAAAACCAGTAGGAGGGGCTCAACGCGGCGCACGCCGTGATGACGAGACCCACGAAGAGCGTCCGACGCATCATGCTCACCCGACCCCACCGGTCGGCCAGCGACGCCAGCGGCAAGGCGCCGAGGGAAGCCAAGCGCAAAATCGCGAGGCCGATGCCCAACTGGGAGCCCGAGAGCCCCACCACACTTTGGATCGTCTTCGCCGAGCTGTGGTGACCGAAGTAACTCGCCACCTTGTCGAGGGACGCGACGGCGCCAAAGGGCGCGAACCCGGCGATGAGGGCGATAAGAAAGAGCGAGATCGTCACGCGCTGCCAGTTTCGACGCACCATGGCGACGAGCGGGTCAGCCAAGTCGCAAACTCTCGTCCACGGCCACCAGGGTCTTGCCGTGATTGCCCCCGCTAAAGAGGAGGTTCAGTGCGTCGGGGGCGTGAGTGAGACCACCGACCACGTGCTCTTGGTGATGGAGCTGTCCCGAGAGCACCATCGCCGCCAGGGCCCCTTGAGCCTCGGCGAAACGCTTCTCGTAGTCGAGGACGAGGAAACCCTCCATGCGCGCGCGGCGCGTGATGAGCGCGGACGTGTGTTCGATGCCCCGACGCGCGCCACTCACGTTGTACTGCGAGATCGCCCCGCACAGCACCACCCGGGCGCGCAGGGCGAGCACCGTGAGAACGTCGTCGAGAATCTCGCCCCCCACGTTGTCGAAGTACAGATCGACTCCCTCGGGGCAGGCCGCGCGCAGACGTCGGCGCAAGTGGTCCTCGCGGTAGTCCAGGCACTCGTCAAAGCCGTAGCGTTCGACGACCTCCGCGCACTTTTCGGCTCCCCCCGCGATACCAATGACCCGGGCCCCGTGAGCCTTGGCGATCTGTCCCGCGACCGAACCGGTCGCTCCGGCGGCGCCGGACACGACCGCGACGTCACCTTCTCGAACCGCGCCGACCTCGATAACTCCGAAGTAGGCGGTGATGCCCGTGACCCCGAGCACGTTCATCACCGTGGCCAGGTCAAGTCCCAGGCCCGTCGGAATGATGGAGAAACGTCGATCATCGGTGGCCAGGACCCACTCCTGCCAGCCGGTCATGCCAAAGACGAAGTCCCCCTCGCGGTAGTAGTCGCTGCGCGACTCCACGACCACCCCCGCGCCACTTCCTCGAATCACGTCGCCGATCTCGATGGGAGGCAGGTACCCGGGCGCGTCGTCCATCCACGTGCGAATCGTCGGGTCAATGCTGAGCATCGCCACTTTGATCAGGGCCTGGCCCTCGCCGCACTCGGGGCGGGGCGACACCACCACCGTTGTCGTTGACTCGTTGACCGCGCCGACGGGACGTTGGGCGAGCACAATTTGGCGATTATCCATGAGGTCTCCTTCGCGGCGACGATCGTCGCCTCCCCCACCTTAAGTCGCGGCGTCTGCGCGACGGGAGACCGCGGCGGTGTTAACGAGCCTCGCGAACTCGGCGAATGACCTCGTCGACCACGCCGCTCGTCGACGCGTCACCGCCCAGGTCAAAGGTACGAACTCCGTCACTCGCGGCCGAGAGTGTCGCCGTGCGCAGGGCCACCGAGGCGCGAGCGCACTCGGGGTGGCCCCGATAACCGGCGTGCTCGAGCACCGCGGCGCAGGCGAGGAGCATGGCCATGGGGTTGGCGACGTTCTTGCCCTCCAGCGACGGCGCGGTGCCGTGGGGCGCCTCGGCCATGGCCACCGTCGGGTCGAGGTTCTCGTCCAGCGAGAGAAGCACGGACTCCGCGCCGGCGATCGAGCCAAACATGGCCAGCACCAGATCGCTCAAACAGTCGCCATCTCGATTCAGCGCCGGGATAACGACGGGGGTGTCCCAACCTTCGGTCATCAGTCCGGCGTAGGCGGCGTCGATCAACATGGGTCGGTAGGTCACCTGGGGGTGGCGCGCCGCCGCGGCGTCCATCTCCTCTTTCAACATGCCCTCGTAGGTCGCCGAGACGGTCCACTTCGGGCCGCCGTAGACGAGACCACCGAGGGCCTCCGCTTGGCGAAAGGAAAACTCGGCCACCGAGCGGCACACGGAGCGCTCGATGCGCTCGGTGCGCCACGCCAGCTCGCCACCCGATCCCGGCTGGCCCTCGCGCCCTTCGTCCGCGCCGTACGCGTCGCCCACCGCCATACGCACCACCACCACGGGGTAGCTGAGTGGGACGATCGGTGTGACACCCGGTATGCGCCGACCGGTGCGGACGATGACCTTGCCGTCGATGCCTTCTCGAAGAATACGGTTCGGTGAGCCCACGCTGCCGCGCTCGGTCGGGGTGATGGTCGCCGCCTTGAGCCCGAGGCCGGTCTCACGCATGGCCGCCGCGGCCTCGTAGACGACCCCGTTGTCGGTGCGTTCACGATTGGCGAGCGATAGATCAAATCGCGCGAGGTCGAGATCCACGCCGAGCGCCGAGGGATCGACCACGCGCAGGGCCTCGTCCAAAAGTTCCTGACCGGTCTGGTCACCTTCGCAGACAACAATCGTGGGCCGAGACATCGCAACTCCTTCGTGGTTCTCCTCCACTGTAGAGAACCGCGAACCTTCTCCCCCCTCAGGAAAGTCGGGTGACCTCGACCACCACGCCCAGTGCACTGGAGGGATCACCGTGATAGATGCCCTTCAGGGGCGGCACGTCGCCGTACTCACGCCCTTTGGCGACGGTGACGTGACGCAGCCCGACGTCGCCGCCGTTGGTCGGATCGATGCCCCGCCACGCGCCCGCGAAGTACTCAACCCACGCGTGACTTTCACCCAGGATCGTCTCGCCCACCGCGGCCTCGGGGTCAGAGTGCAGGTAACCCGACACGTAGCGAGCCGGCACGCCGGCGCTGCGCAGGAGGGCGATCGTCACGTGGGTGAGGTCCTGACAGACCCCCTTGCTCTCATCCCAGGCCTCTTGCGCGGTGGAGGACACCAGGGTCGCTCCGCGCACGTACTGCATACGGGCCGCGACGACCGACAGGGCCGCGTCGGCAATCTCTCGCGGGTCGTTCACGCCCGCCACCGTGTCGCGGAACTCGTCGAGGACCTCACCGGACATCGCGGTACGCGCCGTGGGGGCCACGTACTCGACGAGCCGGTCGTTCCAGGGGGCCGCGCTCAACGTCGCGACGTCGAGCGCGGACTCGGAGACCTCGCGGTCAAACGTCTCGACCGTCGCTTCCGCGACCACCTCAAGTTGACGATGGCGGTCGTGCAGATCGAACGTGGTGACGATGGTGCCGAAGTAGTCGCGGTACGTCGATTGCAGCGCGTACGGGGTGACCTCCAGTGAGGACGCCACCACGCGCTGACGATCGAGCGTGAGCGGCGTCATGCGAACCTCGTTGTAGGAGGAGTCGGCCGCCCCGTCGTAGGAGAAGCCGGTGACGTGGCGGATATGCAAGAGCATCGACGAATCGCTCACACTCCCTCCTCGGCGGCCCAGTTGATCGCCACCACGTGGCGAAAGTAGTGCGAGGTGATCTGATCGTTCGCCTCGGCGCTGGTCTGCTCGAGCAGGTCGAGCACCTCCGCCAGCTCGCTCAGCAAGGAACGAGGATCCATGTACTCGAGGCGGGTCTGGGTGAGGCGAATCGTGCGACGCGCCTGATTCACCTCCTGGGCCCCCGCGTTCACCTTGGAGAGCTCCTCGAGGCAGTGATCGGCGACGGTGAGCGAGTGATACGCGGAGCGCGGGAAGGCCCGATCGAGCAGGAGAAACGAGGCAATCTCCTCGGGACTCGAGGCGCGAGTCGACGCGCGCAGATACGACTCCATGGCCCCCGCGGCGCGTAGCAGCGTGAGCCAGTCCGGTGAACTGTCACCGGCGAGAAGGCGGCCCTCGACGAGACGGGCCGTCATGTCGATTCGCTCCAAGCTCCGTCCCAGAACGAGGTACCACCAGGTCTCGTCGTGACTAATCGTGGCGTCGGTCAGTCCGGCGAAGAGGGCCATGCGCTCTCGCACGAACTGCAGGTATGTGGCCGAACCCACCCGCCGGGCTCGCCGACGCACCGCCGGGAGATCGTTGCGCGTGGCGTTCAGACAGACCCACATCTCTGAGGAGATCACCTCGCGCGCGCGCCGCGCGTTTTCGTGGGCGGCGAGGACACTGCCGGTAATCGCGGTGGGGCTCAGGGGGTCAAAGACCAAGCGCTCCAGGACCATGGACGCGGTGACCACGGGGTCGGTCACCTCCATGCCCAAAATCGCGAACAGCGATCGGCACGCCAGGTCGGGGTCGCCAAAAGGGTCTTCGGCGATGCGATGTATGTAGGCGTCAACGACCCGGGACGTATCGTCGGCCCGCTCAACGTAACGACCCGTCCAGTACAAAAGCTCGGCCAGACGCGAGAGCATTCCGCGCATCACTGGTTCGACCCCGCGGGCGGTTCCGGACCCTGTTGGCGCTGTTCAGCGTCAAAGGAGATCGGCGCCGCAGCGGTCGCGACCCCTCGCGCGGGTAGTGAACGCTGCGCCTGAGCCAGTACCCAGGTGTCCTTGGAGCCTCCGCCTTGGCTGGAGTTCACCACGAGCGCGCCTTGCGCGAGCGCGACGCGGGTGAGCCCCCCGGGCAACACCCACACCTCGTCACCGTCGGATATGGCGAAGGGGCGAAGGTCCACGTGACGCGGGGACATCTGATTGTCGACGAAGGTGGGCACGGTGGAGAGGGCGACCGTGCGCTGAGCGATGAAGCCTCGGGGGTTGTCCATGATCGTGGTACGTAACTCCCGGAGGGTTTCTTCGTCGCTCTGGGGTCCGATGACGATGCCCTTGCCGCCCGAGCCGTCCACCGGCTTCACCACGTAGCGCTCCAGGTGGTCCAGGATCTCGTGCAAACGCTCGGGGTCGTCCAGACGGTACGTCTCGACGTTCTCGAGCAGGGGCTCCTCGTTGAGGTAGTAGCGGATGAGGTCGGGCACGTAGGTGTAGATCAACTTGTCATCAGCCACCCCGTTGCCGATGGCGTTGGCCAGGGAGACCGTTTTCGCGCGCACCGCGTTGACGAGTCCGGCCACCCCCACGACCGAGTCCGGCCGAAACTGCAAGGGATCGATCCACTCGTCATCGACGCGCCGGTACACGACGTGCACGGGTCGCTCGCCTTGGGTGGTGCGCATGAAGAGGTTGTTGCCGATGACGACCAGGTCACTGCCCTCCACCAGCTCGACACCCATGAGCCGCGCGAGCAGGACGTGCTCGAAGTAGGCCGCGTTGTGAACGCCGGGCGTCAGGACCACGACCGTGGGGTCACGAATTCCATCCGGTGCCGATCGACGAAGCGCGTGCAACAACCGACTGGGGTACTCATCGACCGGATGGACGCGGTACTGGGAGAACAAGGAGCCGAAGCTCTGGGTCATCGCGCGGCGATTTTCGATGACGTACGACACGCCCGAAGGAATGCGCACGTTGTCCTCCAAGACCCGGAGCCGCCCGCTTTCGTCGCGCACGATATCAATCCCCGACACCGTGATGCGCGCGCCGTTCTGTTCCACGATGCCGAACGCCTCGCGCCGAAAATGGGGGCTGGTGGTGACCAGGCGGCGCGGCATGAGCCCGTCGGAAAAACACAAACCTTCGCCGTACACGTCGTCAAGGAAGGCTTCCAGCGCGTGTACGCGCTGGCGCACGCCGGCCGCCAACTCCTCCCACTCCGCCGCCGCGATGATGCGAGGAATGAGGTCCAGCGGGAACGGCCGCTCCTCACCGCCCAAGGCGAACGTCACTCCTCGGTCGGTGAACGTTTGACCTAGGTGGTCAAAGCGCGAACGTAGATCCGACGCTTTGAGGTCGGCCAGGACACCAATGATTTTGCGATACACCGGTCGCGGCACGCCCGGCGCAGAGTAGACCTCGTCCCAGGCCGAGGCCGGCTCTACGTCAACGAAAGATGGAGTGATGTCACGTTTCTAACACCTCGATGTTTCTGGTGCGTTACCTCGAGGAAGAGATCCGACCGTGAGCGATCGCACCGGTGATCGCGCTAGAACGGAGGGCGGTGCGAGAAGCCTCGGCCCGAAGGAGTCGCCATGGAGTACGTAAAGCTCGGTAGCACGGGACTGGACGTCTCTCGTCTCTGCCTCGGCTGCATGAGTTACGGCGAGCCCCAGCGCGGCAATCAGCCCTGGTCGCTCAATCGCGACGCCGCGCGGCCGTTCTTTCGCCAGGCGTTGGACCTCGGCATCAACTTCTTCGACACGGCCAACGTGTACTCGGCGGGGAGTAGCGAGGAGATCACCGGATCGACCCTCCTCTCGATGACCTCGCGTGATGAGGTCGTTATCGCGACCAAAGTGCGCGGGCGCGTGCGCCCGGGACCGAACGGGGAGGGACTTTCGCGCAGGAACATTATGAGTGAGATTGATCACAGCCTTCGCCGTCTCGGCACCGACTACGTCGATCTGTACCAGATCCATCGCTGGGACTACGACACCCCCATCGAAGAGACGATGGAAGCACTGCACGACGTCGTCAAGTCGGGCAAGGCCCGCTACATCGGCGCCTCGTCCATGTTCGCCTGGCAGTTCGCCCAGGCGCTCTACACCGCCGACCTCAACGGCTGGACGAGATTCGTGAGCATGCAGAACTACTACAACCTCCTCTACCGTGAAGAGGAGCGTGAGATGTTTCCGCTCCTCGCGGACCAGGGCGTCGGCTCCATCCCCTGGAGCCCCCTCGCGCGCGGGCGACTGACTAGACCGTGGGACGCGGAGACGGCCCGGTCAGAACGTGACGAGTTTGGTCAAAGACTCTACAGCGAGGCCGACCGTCCCATCGTGGAGGCCGTTCTCACGGTCGCGGCTCAGCGCGGCGTCTCGCCCGCGCAGGTAGCCCTCGCGTGGGTCCTCATCAATCCCGTCGTCTCGAGTCCCATCGTCGGCGCCACCAAACCCGAACACCTCGCGGACGCCGCCGCCTCGATCGACTTAGAACTCACGCCGGAGGAGATCGCGACGTTGCAGGAGGGCTATCAGCCCCATCGCGTGGCGGGTTTTCAATAGTCGCCAACCCGATGACGGGTGCTCAGCCGACGAAGGCCTTCACGTCGGTGATGAGCTTGTCTTCTACTTCGATGCTCCAGAGCGAGTCGGCGACGTCAACGACCAAGAACAGCTCGGAGAGCAAGAGAGTCTCGATCGCCGCCACTCCGAGGTGTTCGAGCCACTTGCCAATACCGAAGCGCACCGTGAAGTCGGCGGAGTTTCCCTTGATGGAAATGGAGAGCGCCCGATCGGCCGCGACCACTTCGCGCCAGAAACCGGCTTTGCGCGCCTGAATGACACTTCCCTCGTCACTGGGCGGGGACGTCTGAACGGTGAAACCGTTGGTCTTCAAGTAGTCCTCAATGTGGGATTCCAACGCCTTGAGGTCGGTGCCCTTCCCTACGAAATGCTCTTCCTTGTCGCCCAGCACAGTGCCTCCTCGATACGTCGGTCTCTCGCACCTTACTGGAGGTGATTTCTGGGCTAGCAACACAACGGGTGTCCGCGGTCGAAACGACACGCCGGCTCGTCCGGGCTCAAACTTTCGTGGTCGAAGATCTCTAGCCCCCGTTGCCGGCGAGGCGTTCACCTAAGGAGTCCAGGAAGGCGTTGGTGAAGACGCCCGAGGGATCTAGTCGCCGCCTTTGCTCCTCGAAGGTGGACAAGCGAGGATACGCCTGAAACAGTTGCTCCGTCGTGAATCGATGAACTTTGCCCCAATGGGGCCTCGCGTCGAAGGGTCGAATCTGTCGTTCGATCTCCGCGAGAACGGCCAGCACCGCGGGTGGATCTTTACGCCAGGTGAAGTGAAACGCCACCGTATCGCGACCGTAGACCGGACTGAGCCACACGTCGTCCGCGGCGACGCTGCGCACCTCACTGACCAGCAGTACCGGGGCGATCGACGGGGCGATCGCGGTGAGCGCTTCCAAGACGGGCGCCGCGTGTTCGCGGGCCACGAGATACTCCGACTGGATCTCTTCACCGCCGCTCGGGGTGTGATCGAGACGAAAGTGCGGAAGTCGCTCGTGCCAGGGACCCGCGACTCCCCCTTGGCGAGTCGTCGCGTCGGGGCTCATGTTGGGTACCGGATGGACCGGGCCCTCGGCGCCGGCGGCGCCGAACCAAGAACCAGGCCACTCCAAAGGTTGGTCGGGCGACGCGCGTTGTTTGCGCCACACCTGGGTAAAACGCGCCGCCCGGTAGTCGGTGAACAAACTCACGCTGTAGGCACTGGACAGTATTTCGTCATAGTTCGACGCGAAGGTCGCAAAGGGAAGGTCGAGATAGACCCGCTGCGCAACGTCGTAGGTGGGCTCCACGGCGAGCGACGCGCTAAGGAGAATTCCCACTCCCCCGAGTCCCGCCCGACTGGCTTCGAATCGATCACGGTCGAGGGCGGGAGCCACCTCGACGAGTTGGCCATCGGGATCAACCACCGTCATGGCGCGCAGCGCGGCCGAGAGACACTGGTTGTGGTCACCCGACCCGTGGGTCGCGGTGGCACACGCGCCGGCCACCGTAATGTGACCGAGTGAGGCGAGATTATGAAGAGCCCAGCCCTGGCGATGCAGCTCCTTGGCCACCTCGCCGTAGGTCATCCCGGCCGCGATCGTCGCGGTCTTCGTGGTGACGTCGACCTCCACGCTCGGAGGAAGGCTCGCGAGACTGACCAGGATGCCCGACGAGTCAGCCACGGTGGAGAACGAGTGGCGTGACCCGAGCGGGCGAACCAACTCGTTGGTGGCGACGATGTGTTGCACCTCATCGAGAGACGTCGGGTGCAACACTTGGCTCGACCCGAACTGCACATTTCCCGCCCAGTTCGTTTCGAGAGTCATCCCACCACCCTTGTCCACTTGGTCCGCAGCGACGACGCCTCACGACCAGCAACAGAGTAAACGAGCGTGGGCGCTGACCTTCTCAGCGAGGTGACTACCGCCACTCCCTGACCGCCCGTCCGAGAGTCTCGCTCACTTCGAGGCTGAGCAGCGGCGCCAAGGACGCCGCGGTGGCTGGCTGAACGTCGGCTCGATCCGTTCGGTGAAAGCACTCCCAGCAGCGCACCAGCGCGCGTTCGCCTTCCTCATCAAACATCTCTGCGGCGAGTCGTTGCCACCGGCATTGAAACCAGACGTAGTTCAACCAGCCCATCGGCTCCTCCGAGCTGGGATAGTGAGTCTCAAACTCGTCGAGCGTGCTGTATCCCTCGTCGCGCATGCGAGCGCTGAGCGCCTCGCTTCCCGCACCCACCAGTGAAAATGCCTCAAGGGTCGCCATACTCGCGGGGCGTCGGGATGCGACGAACGTGTGCAGGGCCACATTGGCGAAGATCTCACCCAGCCAGAACGTCGGCACTCGCATACCGCCGAGTACCTCGAAGGAGTGTCCGAGTTCGTGGAGAGTGAGGAGATCGATAAACGGCTGAAGATCCAAGCCGCCCGCGCCATCGGGGTAGGCCGCCAGCAAGTTCGCGTAGCCCCGCGGTGGGGAGTCGCCAATCTCTCGCGCCATGCAGGACCAGAAGTCACCGGATCCGGCGGGCATGACCAGAACGCCGGGGCGCTCGCCGCGTTCGTCGCTGAAGAACGGCATCCCGAACGACGGGGCACCGTCGGGCCAGTCGCGCTCGGCGGCGACCACGAGGGAGATATCGGGCGCGAACTGTGAGAACAGACCGCTGAAATAGGCGTAGGCGTCCGACGCGACCTCGGCCGACGCCTCCGCTCGTGCCCCGGCGCCTTCGCTGTAGCGCACCTCGAAGGGATAACCGCTCAGGCGGGGCATATCCGATCCCAGCGCCATGAGCGAAAGCCTAGCCACGCGTCGTTGGTCCCTATGGCGCTGCCATGATCCGACACGCCCGCCAATGTTCTCAACGTCGTCTCCGTTACCACCATGGCCCGCGAAGAGCCCGAGGGGTGAGGTGAGGACGCCGCAGGGTTCGAGCGCTGGATACATTGTGGCGTGCCCGAACTACCCGAGATGCAGGCCCTGTCGGAACGACTGAACACGCTCCTCGTCGGCACGAGGTTGCGTCGGGCCGACCTTCTCGGCTTCTCCTCGCTCAAGACGTACGCGCCTACGCCCGACTCGCTGTACCACCACCAACTCGTGGCGGTCGCTCGCCGAGCCAAGTATCTGGCGTGGGAGTTCGAGGACGGGACCCGGATCGTTCTGCACCTTTCTCAGGCGGGACGGCTCGACGTTGAGCAACCGCCGAAGATAACGAGACCCCGTGGCTCGGCCGTACGTTTCGTGTTCGCTCAAGGGGAAGAAGGTCTCGACGGAGCCGATATCGGCGTACTCGTCCGGGAGTACGGCACCCAACGGAGGGCCTCGTGGTGGGTGCTGGCTCCCGGGGACGAGGGTCCACTTCGCGGACTGGGGCCCGAGCCGGGAAGCGCGGAGTTCACCGAGATTATTCGCACCAGCGACTCGAGGCGTCGGCTCACGACCGACCTGCGCGACCAGCACGTCGTGTCCGGAATCGGACGTGGCTGGGGAGATGACATTCTGCACCGGGCCAAGCTCTCACCGTTCGCTTCGCTGCACTCGCTCAGGCCCGAGCAGCGCGAAGCGCTCCTGCGCGCGGTCACTGACGTGTTGGCCGAGGCGCTCGAGCTCGAGCGCGCGAGGGCGGGAGGCCTGTCCGAGGCCAAACTGGGCGGGCGCTTCAAGGTGCACGGTCGGGCCGAAGAGCCGTGCCCAACCCCGTGCGGTGACAGGTTACGCCGAGTGTCCTTCGAGTCCTATGAGATGACGTACTGCCCCACGTGCCAGACGGGCGGGCGCCTGCTCGCCGACCGAAGGATGTCCCGCTTGCTCAAGTAGCGGGCGCGGTGCGCGCCGCTTTCGATCGCCGATCACTCGACGAAGCGTCAGCCCACTTCGTAGGAGTCGGTGAGTTGATCCACCGAGCCCGGTCGCCCGAAGTACCAACCTTGCCCGAAGTCGACCCCGGCGTCGCGCAACGCGAGGGCGTCGTCTTGGGTTTCGACACCCTCGGCGACGACCGATGCCCCCACCTCATGACCAAACTCAGCGAGGGAACGCGCCAACGTGCGCAACACCTGATCGGTCGCGACCCCCGTGACGATGCTCAGATCTAGCTTGATCAGATCGGGAGCGCTCACGACAATGTGGCGAAGCGACGAGAAACCCACACCCACGTCATCGATCGCGAGGCGCATTCCGTTCTGGCGCAGCGGGGACAGCATCGCGGCGAGCGCTTCATAGTCACGGACCGGATCATGCTCGGAAAGTTCTACGATGATGCGCTCGTGCGGGGTGCCCTCGAGCAGTTGCCGACAACGCTCGTCGAGGAGGGTCTCGGGCGAGAAGTTGATCGACAGGTACCCCGAGATGCTCGGGAGATACTCAACTGCGCGTTGCGCCGCCAGTAACTCAAGCTCAATGCCGATGTCAATCGACGTAGCTTCGGCGAACACCTCGTTGGGCGCCATACTCCACTCGACGGGAAAACGGCTGAGCGCCTCAGCGCCGACACGGGTGCCATCGGCGAGCGACACGATGGGCTGGAGCACAACGTTCAATCCGTCCGAGTTGAAGACCGGCTCGAGGCGGGCGCGTATGGCGGCCTCGCGACGACGTTCCTGAACGCCGGGCTCAATTAAGGTGGCCGCCGCGCTCGCCAGCACCTCCATGAGCGCGTGATCGCGCTTGGTCAACTCATTGTCGGCGGTGAATCCGGCGGCGCAGAACGTGCCGTACAGCGTTCCATCGCTCAGCGACACCGGGACTGAGACGAAGCTGCGGATCCGCGGAAATCGAGCGGCGCGGGTCTTCATCGCTTCGGGCAGCTTCGCCACGTTCGGAATGACGCTCGGAAGCTTTCCGTCCAAGATCGCCTGACACAACGATGTCGACTGCGGTTGGGTCTGACCATCACGGAAGAAGGGAATCGACGACTCGACGATCTCCAAGTGCTGCACTTGACCGTCGAGGCGGGTCAAAAACGTCAGGCTCAAGCCCAGGGACTTTTTCGCCGTCTGCAAAAGTTCCGCGACCTTCAGATCCGTGTCGGAACGCTTAGATCGGGTCGACGCCATGTTTACACAACACTAGTGAGAAGTCCTCGAAAGTACGCAAAGAAGTGTGGGGCCGGGAACCATTTCCATGGTCCCCGGCCCCACGCGCCCGGACGCTACGTCTTAGTTCACCGAGAAGTACAGGAACAGGTTCGTCGGGATGATCGGCGTGGTCAACTTCTTGCTCACTTGCTGTTTCAAGAACGAGAAGGACTTGTGGGCGACGATCTCGTTCCACTCACTCCGCTTGGTGACTCCGATAACGTCCACGTTCCACCACTCAGCTTTCCCGCCATTCGTCGTGGTAATGAAGTGCTCGTGACCGGGGGTCGCGGAGTTCTTCAGGGCCGCCGTGAGTTGCGCCGCCGTGAGTTGGGGGTAGAGCGGTTTGAGGTCGGGCTCGAGCCGACTCAAGTCAATCGTTCCCGGGTGATCCACGCACACCAGGGTGGCCGGGCACTCCATCGACATCGTCGGAACCGTGAAGCCCAGGGGCACCGCGATGTACAGCGGGTCGAAGTTCTTGGCGGGCGGTACCTTGAAGTTTGCGCCGGCTTCGCATCCGGAACTGGAAGCCGCCGAGACGCTCTTGTCGCAGTAGAAGCCCTTGGAGTAGGTGAAGCTGACGGTGCCCCCGTTGAAGAACGACTGCGTCATTCCGAACTGGTTGATGCCCATGCCCGTTTGCGTCGCATTGCTCGGTGGCGATGACGAGGAAGCGGCTGCCGCGACCCCGACGCCACCGGCGACGACAATCGCCACGGAGGCTGCCAGTACCCTCGCTTGTTTGGTGAACTTTCTCATGATTGTGGTCCCTTCGCTCTCCGACCACGTTGATCGGGCAACGTCCTTATTCGGCGCGAAGCGGACTATGGATGTCGATTCATGAAATATTCGTTCGCCTCACCGTCCTCGTCACTACGGCGAGAGTGAACTCATCGTGGACGACACACTCAAGAATGACCACGCGTCCGGAGTTCTATGAACCTTCACACACGGTGTGGGTGCGCCCGTCGTCGCCTACTCCGGCACACCAACGTCCCTTGGGCTGAAACCTTCTCGCTCGGGGTCTCTCGCGCCCGGTAGTACCAGACAAAGGAGGCAGATCGATCCCGCGATGATGCCGCTCAACACGATGGCGCTACGAACGCCGAACCACGAAGCGCCAAGGCCGCCGATCAGATAGCCAAATGGGCCGAGGGAAAACGCGCCAAGATATATGAGCGACGACACTCTTCCCAAAACGTCGCGATCAACGAGCGACTGGATCATCGCGAAAAAGAGGACATCGCCGTAGACCATCAGACCCACTTCGATCGCGACACTGATACAACACAGCGCGACGTTGTGGGCGGCGGCAATCGAGACGATTCCGACGCCGCTCGCCGCGTACGCCAGCCACGTGGCGGTGACAATGTGACGAGGCTTACCTACTCGCGCGACGATGTAGGAAGCGACGATGCCCGCCGCACCGCCCGCGGCGAAGACGACGCCAAGATCGAGGGCGCTGGCGCGCAGGGTCTCTCGCACAAAGAGCGGAAGTAGAACGCTGAGGGGGGTCATACCGAAGAAATTCGCCAGGCAGGCCGCCAAGAGCGCGTAGAGCAACCAAGGACGGGTCACGACGTAACGCAGGCCCTCCCGCGCATCCTGGATAGGACTCTGGCTGCGTTCTCGCTTCTGGGGACGAGAGTGCATCATCACCAACGACGCCACGGAGGCGCAGAAGGTCAGAGCGTCAAACCCGAAGGACCAGGCGTTTCCGATGGCCCCGACCACAACACCCCCGACCGCCGGCCCGATAAGTCCGGTAGTGAGCTGGGAACTCATCTGGCCGAGCGCGTTGCCCGAGACGAGAAGGTTCTCATCCAACAGCTCGGGCATAATGGCGCTGGACGCGGGACCAAAGAAACTGTCCGCTGCACCGAAGACCGCCGCCATGACGACGAGTTCCCACAGACGCAACTCGCCGCGCGCGAGGAGGAATGCAATGAGTCCGACGGTGGCACCGCGCACGATGTCCGAACTCAGCATGACCAGGCGGCGGGAGATACGGTCAGCGACGACCCCGCCGACGAGAGCCAGGATGACCGAGGGAACGGCTCTGGCCGCGAAGACGTAGGCGATGCCCGAGGGTCGTCGGTCGACTTCAAGAGTCACGATGGCTAGGGCGACCGTGAAGATACCGTCTCCGAGCGATGACACCGTCTGACCACTCCACAGCAAGGCGAAGTCGCGAACGCGAAGCGAGCCGAAAGCGGTTGCGCGTTGCGTGCTTTTTTCCACTCTGTGTCCTTACTTCGACCGACCGTAGACCGCGAGAGCAACGCTACGTGATGACGCAGCGTTCTTACTGCAGAGTCGCCTTAGGAACCTTTCGATCCACGATCAACAACTCGGCACGCTGCAGTTCCCCCCGGCAGCTTGTAGCGCCATCGAACAACCACTTTGTAGATTCCCGCGGCGATCGAACTCGTGGGTGGCGTGAGAACAAACCAACCGACAATCTTCCAGAACCCGCCGTCGGCGTATAGTGCCCGGCCGACCGCACGATGCCCTCGCTCTCGGAGTCCACTATCGTCGACCCACCAGGCGGCGTCTTCCACGTCCGATTTGCTCAAATCGTGGAAGCTAAGCACGCCAACATCGAGAAGTTGCCACGCCTCAGCCTTTTCGCCGTGGCGGAAGCGTCGGGCGGACCATGTGGCGACCGAGGTGCAAAATCCGCAGTCTCCATCGAAGATCAGGATTGAACCCGTGGGGCCGTTATCCACTCGGTGAGCCTTTCCAGAAGGTTTCGACTTTACAACCTAACGTCGCTTGGCAAATCCAAAGGGGAAAGATAATCGAGTTAGGTTCGTCGTTCCTCGATGCCTCGCACCACCGTGCACTTTGGGCCAACGCGAAACTAATTGATCTTGACAGTCGCCCCCAGTCTCATGGCGTAGTCCACGAAAGCCAAGGCCTCCTGAAATATCTCAGACGTGGCTGGCTGACTTATGTGAATCTCGGAATCCTGTCGATCGTTCCAGCAGTAGTCGATCAAAGTGATCCACTCGGGATCTACGTTCGATTTCGCCCACTGCACTCCCTCGCGTTTGGAGGTGATTCGTCCCTCGTGGAGATCTTGCAACATCCGGCAATAGTGCAGCACTATGAAGGCTTGAAAGAAGCGGTTCCTGTACGGTTCGGGGTCTTGAAGAAGTTCGTATCCCCATCCGATCAGCGAGTTTCTAATCTCTGCCCGCAGGTCGTTAGAGGGAATCGGCTCGAGGAGTGAGCACGGTGAGGGGCCGGCCACCGTTACACCCTTTTCCCGGAGCGTCCAGCGCGTGACCAGGGAGTTGTCGTGATCCGATCTTTCAATTACGGAACTCCCATGCTCGAAGTACCAGAGTTCTCGATCCTCATTTCGAACGCGTCCATCGAGTGAAAACGGCGACGAATGATGCTTGAGCATGTTCAAGGGGAAAAACGAATACTCAAGATGCTTGACCCATCGGTTGTCTTGACCATACGTCTGGTCGTGAACGGATTGAACCTTTCGAACGTGCGTTTCTGACAGTTCATCGGCGGTCACGACGACAAAGTCAATGTCGCTCGTTGCATCAAAATCACCGATTGCAAGTGAACCGAGCAGATACACGCCAACGAATGAATCGCCCAGGACCTCCAATAGCCGCTCAGCATGGCTCTGCAGAATCTCGTCCAATTCGAGATACCCGGTACATTTTCCCGATCGCATCGTCGAATTGTCTCATATTCGTTTTCAGACAACGTTCTCCCATCGTTTGAGCCATACCAGCGGGTTTTCGTCAGGTGTGACGGTGTGACGACCGACCCGACCTCGGACCTATCCCAAACAGGCTCGCTCAAGCAACGCCAACGTCCTGGTCATTGACACCACGATGGAGTTATGTCCGTTGATCCATCCCCCATCCTCGCGTTCCAGAATCCAGCGGTTCTCCTCGGATCCGCAGTCAAAAAACTCGGTCACGAACGTTGCTTCGGCGCCGTCGGGTATCAATTGGTAACCCCAGCGGTAGCCCGCCGGGACCCCAATCCTTGCGGGATCCCCGCCAGCCGTGTCAATGTCGCCGGGCGATGGCTCCCACGCGATGAGGCGGTTCGGCTCGAATGCCACGACGTGGTTGATCATCTCGTAGTCACGACCGAGTCGGTGCATTTTGATCGTGAATGTCTCACCAACTCTGGAGATTGGACGGTCGCCCAGGGCCCCTCGAACCATGTCGGAGCCGTCAAACTCGGCATGACGGTGCGGACTGGCGAGAATCTCGAAGATGGTGGCGGCGGGCGAGGCGATTCGGCGTGTCTCTTCAACTCTCGCGGCCGTCTCAGTCATCTCGCCTCCTTCTTCGGGGACATTACTAAAACGTGGTTGCGGCACTATGTTCGACCTCTCCCTGGACCACTGAAGTTCGGTAGGCAGTTCAGTCCACCGTCGTCGTCGGGTTCAGCAATTTCCAGTGCCCCTCGGAGACGACTTCGACGGAGTCGTTCGTCACCTTGATCGCGGTCTCATCGTCAATCGCGTACGTCGGGACCGTGACTCCGGCGGCCCAGGCCTCTATCTCGGCTAAAGAATTGCCCGGAGAACCCTCTTCCACGAGGTGCACGCACAAGGGAAAATCGACCAGGCCCAGGGCCCGTTCGGCGTCCAGCGCCATATCGCTGCCCGACGGCACGAAGCGCAAGTTAGATTCCGCGTCGCAGTTGTACGGGGTCGTCACGATGCTCCCGGCACTGCACCCGACGTAGACCAAGTCGGGCAACGATGGAAGGAGTTCAGCGAGTCCGGACTGCTCCATCCAGTAGCGAAGATAGAGAACGCTGCCGCCCCAGACGTAGAGGGCGTCCGTCTCTCGAAGCGAGGGAACCCAACTTTCTTCCTGGATGCTCGTTAGTGCAGTGAGTTCCAGCACGCCCAACGACTTCCATCCCAATTCAGCGAATGGGGAGGGAGCCGTTCCACTGATGGCTCTCCACGCCATGTGCGAGCCATTCGGGAATGGGTAGATCCCCGTGGGGACGATGAGTGCGCTGGACTCGGCGATCGGCTTTCCTAGGAGATCAACCAGCGCGTCGTAGATACTTGGATTGCTGATGCCCGAGGAAGTGAGAAGAAGCTTCACAAGTCTCCTTGCAATTCACATTTGGCGACTCATCACCCGGTGGCCCTATCTACTGCTGACTCAAACGAATGGTTACTTCTTAAAGAAGGCCATCTGGAGAGGCAAACCCCGGAAGTTATCACCTCCTCTGATTATCGACCACTTGGCCCAATCCGTCAACGACAGAGGCGGCTCTCTGAGGCTCAGACGCTGGAAATGGCCGCAAAGTACGAGGAAGGAGCCACGGTGTACGAGTTGGATGCTGCATTCGGCTGTCCTCGCACAACTGTCGCTGGCCGGCTCAAGATAGCAGGAGCCGTACTGAGGGCCAGCGTCCAACGCCCGAAGCTATTGAATCAATGACAAATCTGATCGCGTCCGGACTTTCACCCAAGCCGTGGGCAAGCAACTTGGGTTCTGTGCAAACACGGTTAAGAATTGTCTGCGTGAACGCCTACCTATCGCCACCACCTGGCCCGACGAATCCTAGAGCTGCGAAGGCAATGAAGGGGTCGACCAACAACCGAAGGTGTTCGTATTATCGAGTGATGACCAATCCTCGGTGCCTTGCGAACGGCCTGCTAGTTGTCTTCGAGTTCACCTGCCGACCGCAAGGTCGAGGACGGTATTGACCGCAATTTCGAACGGGCGGGTGCTCCGTTGCACCTGGGCGAGCAGAAGTCCTCCTTGGAGCGTGGCGAGCAGAGTAATCGCGAGGTCGTTCGAGTCAATGTCGGGCGGAAGTTTCCCGTCGGCGTGAAGGGATCCGAGTGCATCGCCGATAACGGCTGCCCACTGATCGAAACCTGCCGCGATGAGCGCCCGCGCCTCGGGGTCACTCTCGGCGAGTTGACCACCGAGCGAGCCAAGTGGGCAGCCCCCGACCGCTTTGGTGTGCTTCGCGGCCGTGATCACCAGATTCCGCCAGGCTTCGACTCCGTTCGCACTGCTAAGGACGCGCCCCTGGTGATGGACGATGGTTTCGGCTTGGTAGTCGATGACCGCCTGCACGAGTTCGTTCTTGTCGGGGAAGTAGTGGTACATCTGAGACCCGCTGACTTCCGCCGCAACCTTGACATCGTCCAAGGTGGTCGCCGCCACTCCACGCTTATGGATCAAGGCAGCAGCCGCCTCAACTATTCGTGCCCGGGTTCGAGCTCCTTTCGGGGTGAGCTTCGGTCGCTCGTTCAAATCACTGTCCATGAACGAATTTTAACATGATTTTGAGTTTGACAACCCAATATCGAATTGATAAATTGAGTTGCACAACCCATTTCAGAACGCAGATCACAACTAACAAATAGCAACGAAGGAGTAGCAACATGAGCGCATACCTAATTGTCGAATTCACGGTCAAGGACCCAGATGTTTATCGTGAGAAGTACGCGAGCGACGCTGGAAAGACTGCCAAAGGGTACGGAGCTGAGGCTCTCGCCAACAGTGGCTGGGAACTCCTGTACGGCCAAGGCTCGCTCACTTCAGGAGCACTCATGCGATTTCCGGACCGTGAGACGGCCCTCAGGTGGTACAACTCGCCTGAATATCAGCAACTGATCGGAGTCCGAGGTGCCGCGATGGAAGTCCGTTTCAGCTTGCTCGACGGCCTCCCTACGTCCACAGAAGGTGAGAGCCAAACCAAGTGAGCACACAGCCAGGAAAGGCAGCCCTCATAACGGGCGCCAACGCCGGTATCGGCAAGGAGGTGGCCCGGCAACTGGCATTACGTCCCGAGTTTTCTCGGATCTACTTGGCGTGCCGGAACCAAGATCGTGCGAAAACGGCAAAGGCCGAACTCGAAGCCGTGACTGGCCGACACATCTTCGACATCATTCTCATGGACGTCGCCGATCTGCGTTCGGTCCGGGCCGGCGTTGCGGACATCGAAGGATCCGTCGACGCGGTGATCATGAACGCCGGTGTAATCGGCGACAAGAAGTTGATGAACTTGACGGCTGACGGTGTGACCACCCTGTTTGCAACGAACGTTCTTGGTCACGTAGTTCTCCTTGATGCACTCCTGATGGAGAACCGGCTTGGCGAGGTTGCGGTCTTTGTCGGAAGTGAAGCAGCCAGAGGAATTCCGAAGTCTTCACTTTTCGGAGCAATGTTAAAGATGCCACAGCCTTCCTTCATCTCAACTTCTGCCGATGAACTCGCCACCGTCATGGACGGCAGTTACTTCAATGGCAGAAAATTTGAACCCAACCTGGCCTTCGGACAGGTCAAGTACATCGGGGCGCTCTGGATCGCCCACATGGCTCGCCAATACCCTGACCGACGATTTATCACGGTGAGCCCCGGAAACACCACTGGAACCCAAGCCCCCGACGGCCTTGGGCTACCACTACGAATAGCGGCCAAATACGTCATGCCTCATATGGGTATCTCCCACGAGCTTGACGTGGGCGCGAAGCGACTGGTCGACGGAGTCACCGACCAGACCCTGTCGAGTGGCGTGTTCTACGCCAGCCCCGCTGGCAAGTTGAAGGGTCCCTTAGTGGACCAGACGGACATCTTCCTCGACTTGGCCAACACGTCCTTCCAGGACCACGCCAACGAGGCCATCCACCGCTTCATCACTTGATGCAGTCGCCGGGATAGCGCGAGACGCTGTCAGAGAGAAGTAATCGTTCGAATAGTGATGCAAGAGAGTACCTTCGGGGAGCCAACTAAAACTTGGTGGAGGTAACGCGACGTTGTTCGAACCCCCGCTTACTACCACTCATCAGGTAGGACACTCGGATTACGGCGGTCAACTCACTTGACCACAAGGCTGAACAGAACACCATGGCGACATCCTCGAACCCCGTGCACCTCGCTACGTGATCAGTTCATATGAGGACCTCCGCGTGATATCCTTACTAAATAATATAAGTAAGGAGTTGCCATGGATGTTGCGGCACGATTGACTTCGAAGGGACAGGTGACCGTTCCGAAGGTGGTCAGAGACGCGCTTGGTGTTCAAGCGGGAGACTCGATTATCTTCCATTTGGAAGGGAAACGAGCGATTCTCGCGCGTACCCCGGATTTTCTCGATCTGGCGGGCAGCCTGACCATTCCGGCTGCGAAACGTAACGTTGCTTGGGACCAAGTGGTGAAGGCCTCACGCGATAGCCGAACAATGAAGTATCGGTGAGTTGCTTCGTCGATACCAACGTCCTCGTCCGTCACCTCGTCGGTGATCCCCCCGACATGGCTCGCCGGGCCACCGCCCTTCTCAAGAGCGAAGAACATCTTTTGGTGGCTGATCTCATCGTGGCGGAGACCATCTACGTGCTGGAATCGTTCTACGAAGTCGAACGGCCACAAATCAGTATGGCCATCAGGTCCCTACTGGCAATGGAATCCGTGAGCGTCGTCGATCAACCACTGCTCCTTCGCGCGATTGAGGTCTACGAGGGTGACCGCCTCGATTTTGCCGAGGCATACCTAGTCGCTTGTGCCGAATCAACGAGTATCGGCAAAATTGCATCCTTCGACCAGAGCATCGATCGAGTGCGCTTCGTCGAAAGGATCGAACCTTAGGCGTTGAAATTTCTACAACACCGAGTGGAGGTGACGGGACTTGGTTCGACCCCCCCCGACGATACTTTTGACTATGTAGAACCCTATCGACGCCTCCCCAGAACTGTCATGGCGAAGACTGCAAACAGACGTACCAAGAAGTGCCCCAGAACAGTGGCCGCTACGCGATCTCCGCTCCGTCGATCGAGTTGAGAATGTCTGCGAGTTCGCTTGGTTGTGTCAAGAACGGTGAGTGGCCAGAGTCCAGCTCGATCACTCGTGCGCCATGGGCGCGGGCCGTGCGAATCTGCCAGCCAGGGTCGATCGCGGCGTCTCGAAGAGTCGCAATGACGATGTCGCCGGCTCCAAACGCTGCGGGAATCGGCTCGAGACGAGCTTGAAGGCGAAGTTGGGGGAATGCCCAGTCGGACTGACTGCGCGTGCAGTCGGGATACATTCGCAGCGCGGCCGTATCCGCATCGGGCCAGAAGGAGCGCCCGGTGGAATCGCTCACCGTTCCCCCGAAGGTTTCGACGAACGCTTCGCCTATCAAGGAGCGCTCCAACGGCGGAAGCGCGGCAAGATAGACGCGAACGCGGGCGTCGATGTATGGAATCGTGAATCCGGCAAGCGAATGACCGACGACGATCGCGTCCGGTTGTGGTCCGACCACGTGGGCGTAGTCGAGCGGGGTTAATCCGACCTCTTCACAAGGAAGGTCCACGGCTTCGACACTGTGACCGCGTGCTTCGAGCTCCTCGGCGAGCCAGCGGAAACACCAGCCGCCGTGCCACCCACCGTGCACCAGTACGTACCGCGCCATACTGCAACTATGCATCACCGAAGTGTCGTCTCGTAACGTTTCGGACCACGACATGCTGGTCCCAAGCGAGTTGTCAAGATCGCGCACGGCCCCTTGCTTTCTCGGCTGCGAACGGGACGGCGGATGTGCCCCACGGGTGGACGCCAAAGCTATTTCCGGGTCCACCGGTACCGCAAGTACGCCGTTGTGAATTTCACAACGAAGTGGGCGCTGAGGGACTCGAACCCCCGACCTGCTGAGTGTAAATCAGCTGCTCTAACCAACTGAGCTAAGCGCCCGAAGTAGCCCAGCCTAATGGGGTCCGTCCGGGAATTTAGAAAGGCGCGGCGCTCTGTAGAAACGTGAGCAGTTGTGGCGTCGCAGCGAAGCAGGGGCGCCGACGGACACGCTCACTCGTCACCAGCGGCTCGCCGTCGTACTCCCCCGATACGGCGCCCGCTTCCTCGATCACGAGCAGGCCGCCCAAGTAGTCCCACGGGTGAAGGCCCGAATGCGCGGCCACGCTGAACATGTCGAGCGAACCGTCAGCGACAAGGCAGATCTCGAGGCTCGCGGCGCCGAGCGAACGGTACTGGGCCCACCCGAGATGACGAGACGGGAGCCCCGAGAAGCTGACGATCGACGTGGCGGGGTCGACCTGCCCGCTCGGCACTATCTTCTCGCCGTTGCGACGCGCACCCGAGCCCTTCTCCGCTTCGTACATCGCACCGGTCGCTTGGTTCACCACGAGCGACGCCACCAATTCGTCGTTACGAAGCACGGCGAGACTCGTCGCGTAGAAGGGTATGCCGTGATCACAGTTCGTCGAACCGTCGATCGGATCGAGCACGACCGTGTACTCGCCTTCTCCCGTCACGCCCGACTCTTCACTCACTACACGAAATCCGGCCCCGTGCAAGACGCGTAACGCCACCTCGTCGGCCGCGATATCGAGGTGGTACTGCGTGGAGCGAACACCGGAATAACCGTCATGTTCTCCCGATGTCACCACCGACGCGATCGCTTGTGCGCACTCTCGCAGAGGGTCAAAAAGTGAAGTCTTCACGCGGCAACGCTAGTAGGGTTCGCGGCTAACCTGAGTGGTAATGGCCGCCATAGACGTTGCAGGGTTCGTTGCCGACCTTAAAGATCACGCGGTGACCCACGGCTTTCACGTACACGACGAACGGCACTTCGTCGAGACGTACTCGCTGCGCCAAGCCTGGGAGGTTGACCTTCATCCCGAGGACGGATGCGGAGGACCGGTCGATCTGCACATTGAGTTGGACGTCGACCCGAGGACCCTCTTGGCCTTCGAAGACGCCGTGCTGGGACTGCCCGATGAGGTCGACCCGCCCGATGAGTTTCACTTTCCTCTCGTGCTCACGTGGAGCCTGCCGCCGATGCCTCACGGTCCCGACCTTCTTCGTCTGGCCATCGATCTGGCTCCGATCGGGGGAATGGAGATGCCCCTCGAAGTCACGGCCACTGACGTGTTCGCCTCGCCCACCGAGGGCAGCGAGCGGCGGATCTCTATCGTGGCCCGCCGAGCAATCTCGCTGAGCCAAGTCGCCAAAGGCGAAGATCCCTTGTGCGACATCTTCGAGCGAGGACGCAGTGTGAGCGACTTCTTGTTGCAATCTGCGGACTCGTGGCTCGGCTAGCTCGACTCGCGGGCGTACTGGCAACACTCACGGTCTCGAGCGCGTTGCTCGCGTCGTGCGGAAACGGCGGGGCCACGTCGGACGTGCGACACAGTTGCGTCTTCGTCAAGCACGCCCTCGCCCTTGAAGCGCAAAGTCAAGAACCGGGGATCACTTCATCACGTCGAAGCAAGCTGCAGCGCAACGCAATCAGTGAGTTGTTGAAGGCAACGCCGTCCGCGGCGGCCGCCACCTCGATCGACGGGAGTTGGAATCCGCTCATGACCACTATCAACGAGGCGGAGCGAGTGCCGATCCCCGATCTCAAGGCGTCACTCACTCGACTGTGTCGTATCGCCGATTCTCAGACGCCCTACATCTAGGGCTTCTCGGGGAACCGTTCTCTCAACCAGGCGAGGGAGTTGTCATCCAACATGGCCTCCTCCCACCCCTGCAGCACGTCCTCCAACGCGGCGTGCGAAGCGACCTTGCCGATAATGACCACCGTGAGGTCGTTCACGGGCTCTTCCGACACGTAAAAATCGCCGAAGAGGTCCTCGGTGACTTCGGCGTCAGGTTCCACCATCAAATACAACTCGCCGGTTGCCTCTACCCAGGACAGTTCGTACTCGTTGTCCTGTTTGTCGGTCCACTCATTGCCAAACTCGAACTCGGCACTTTCCCGTCGGGCCTCGTTTTGCTCGTAGAAGGTTTCGATATCCATGGTGACACCTTACGCCGGAGATATGTGCGTTGCCGGGTGCGCGGCGATGTGGACGATGTGGGAATGAAGAATGTTGTCGTCACTGTCGCGAACGTGAGAGTCGATCGGTGCGCGAGGGGCCCTCTACTGGGGCCCATGACGACAAACCTTGACCTCTTACACAATCTTCGCCACGAGTGGAGCTGGATCGGACGACGTCCGAGTGCCCGCGAGGCGGCGCAGCGCCTTGACCAGCGCCATCCGGGTTTGAGACTGGGCGACCAACGTGACCTGTGCGACGTCGTCGATCTCTGCGAATCGCGAAGTGGACGTAGCGTCGTGGAACGAGCCCACATAGTGCGGGCGCTGTTGGAAGAAGCGACCGACCCCGATATTCACCGAGCGCTGCTACAGACTCTGCTACCGGGGTTGGTGAGCGTCTGTCGACAACTGCGTTTCGGCGAGGGCATCATCGACGAGCCGAGCGAGACCCTCGCGATGGCCATCTCGCTCCTCAGCGAGCTGTTGGTGGACTGGGCTGGTCAGTCGCGGGCCTACGCGGCACCCGATCTTTTGTCGGCGCTGCGGGGACGAGTGCGGCGATGGATGTTGAAGGAAAAAGATGCCCGGCACGCCGTGGCGAACTTCGAACCCGTGGAACGCGCGGCCGAGGAGGCGTCGCCCCTGTTGACCCGACTCGAGAGTCTTCGCGTCGACCACGACCGTCTGGTGCGTCTCACGTACGCGAGGGTCTTCGAGGGTCGATCGCTTCGCGACCTCGCGGCCGACGACCACAGCGCACCCGTCGCGTTGCAGTGCGAGCTTCAACATTTCGCAGTTCGTTATTTGCTCTAGCGATTATCAAAGGTTGTGAATGACCGACGAATTTCCCTCCCTCCAGCCGTTACCCTCAAAGGACCGATATGAGACTGCCGCACTCACTCACGAGCACGCACTGGGTGATGTGGTCGAGCCCCGTTCTTCTCTTGGTCCTCGTTTTCACCTGGACCGCCTCGTCGAGTTCGACGCCAGCGCACCACCTCGGCGCCCTGTCGGGGACACCCCCCACGACCCGCCCGACGGGCGCTTCACTCACGCCATCGACAACGATCCCCGTGACCAGCACGACGTCACCCGCGGGGCGCGCAACAGTGCGAGCCCCCGCGCGCGCAACGCGGCGCCGGAAGGTCCCGCCGAGACACCCGACGCCAACCGCCCTCTCGACGAACGCCGCTCGCGTCAAGAGCTCCTCCAGCGTGACCGATTCGAACGCCAAGTCGAACGTGAGCGCGTCCGCCGCGAACGGCTCGAGCGGCGTCGTCGGACAGCTCAGCGCAACCTTCAACGTGGCCGACGTGCCCCTCCAGGGTCCCGGAACCTGGGAGGTGGCAACCAGCGCACCCGCGTCAGTGACCCTGACCTGCGCGGGAGCGGTGATCACGGTCGACGAGGAGTTCGTGATCGCCGCCCATACGACATGTCTGGTGGAGTTGACGGCCGAGGCCCCGAACCACTTCGTCACGTGGGAACTGACGCCGACCAACTAAGTCGTCCGCTCGGCGCCCGCGTCCACGGCACGGCGCTGGTGCTGTACTTCGCCCTCCTCCCCTACGTGGTGCTCTCAAAGTGGCAACACACGTCGCGCGAAAGCAGTGGGTCACTGATCCGCGCACTGCTCGTCGTCCTTGGGATGTTCTGGTTGGGCTTTCTCGTTCAGGTGATTCGAAATGTCTGGCGACTTCGCCGGGGGCGACGCGTGAGCTCGGGCGGAAGCGCTTGGCTGGCGGGGTTGGTCGTGGCGATGATGGCCCTCGCCGTGCCGTCCCACGTCCCCGCGCACCCGCCGACGGCCATTTCGATCACCCACCGGTCAACGTCGCGCGGCGCCCCCCACCACCGGCGCACTCCCCTCATCGGCCTCTCTCCCCTGCCGCTCGCTCTCATGGCCAAACGTCGTCACGATCTCCTGCGACAGCCTGATGGCGAGAGGCTCTTTGACGTCGACGAGTCCATCGAGATGCTGCGCTCTCTCGACCCCGAGTTGATCGGACACCTCGTCGCACTCATCGGTGACGCCAGCGACGGCGTCCTGGACGTCGGGGACCTTCCTCCGTCGTCGGCGGGCCTCGCGCCGCGCTCGGCGATGGTCGCCTGCTCCCTCGGTCCGAGCGCCACGGGATCTCTGATCGGCTTCGCACGCGAGGGCGGGCGTTTACCCATCCGTGCCTCATGGAGTGCTGACGACATTCAACGCCAGGTCGTCGCGCTGCACGAGGGCGCAGTGTCCTTCGCGCGAAGCGAGCCCGAACTACTCCGAGCTCTGGCGACGCGAACTCTTCGACACAGCGTCGTGCTCTACCTCGGTCCGGCCGGTGAACTCGACGACGACCTCAGCGCCTGCACCATCACGCTCACGCCCTACCTCGAACACGAGGCCCGCGTACCGACCCGGACGCTGCCCGAGCCACCGCGCGGCACCGACCTCCGCGTGGAACTACTGCGCGCCGATCCGCGCGTCGTGGGCGTGACCGAACCCTTTGCGCCCACGCTTCGCCGCCGATGCGTGGAGATGGTCGCCTATCTCGCCCTCCATCGCCACGAACCCGTCACCGGTGAGCGACTTCGGACACGGGTGCTCGTTCACGCCGACGTGGAAGCATCGACGCGAACTCTCGCCAACACCGCCAGCGCGGTGCGACGGAGTCTCGGCATCGACGCCCATGGTCCTCGGCTCCACCCGGTCACCTCCTCGGGTCTCTACGCCACCCACGGCATCTCCAGCGACGTCGAGGTCTTCTCCACGCTGGTGGCCAGGGCCCGCCAACTGCCCGTCGCTGACGCGGCGCCCCTCGCCCGGGAGGCGCTGCTGCTCATTCAGGGCGAGCCCCTCGCCAGTACGTTGCGCGGTTTCGAGTGGTTTCTCGCCGAAGGACACGCGGCGCGTTTGGCGCGCGACGGAGAGTGGGCGGCCCTCGCCCTGCACCACGACTCTCTCCAGCGGGGCAACTACGAGCTGGCCTTTTGGTCGCTCCAACAAGGGCTGCTCATCGACCCCTACAGCGACGCACTCGCCGAGGCGCTCTCGCGAGTTCCGCGGCTACGCGAGTTTGGCGGCAATGGAACCGGCCTTGCGCAGCACCAACCCGTCGGCACCGGCGGCACTGTAGCGATGAGCTGGTCGCTCTCGGGCCTCAGCCAACAGGTCTTTCAGTAGCGTGGCGAAGGGCAGCGGCGGATCAACGAAGAGGTACTTAGCCAGCGATCCGGGGATCGTGTTGACCTCGTTGACGTACAGTTCGCGGTCGTTGGCGAGAAAGTCCAGTCGGGCGACCCCCCGCACCAGGGCGAGCTCGGCGACCGCTCGCGTGAGGCGTAGTACCTCCTCGCCTTGATTCCCCGGGAGGACCGCCGGAAGTTCACGGGGCGCCGCGACCATACCTTCGCCCCCCACGTACTTGTCTTGATAGTTAAGAAACTCGGCGCCCGGGGTGCGCCGTATCGGGCGCTCGATCGCGGAGAGCTCCAGGGTCGGATAGGTGCGAACGGCAATCTGCACGTCGGAGAGATCCTCGCGATAGGGCTCCACCACGCAGCCGTTCACCAGGTGCGGGTTGGCGCTCAGGCGCGCCCGCGCCGTCGCGAAGTCGGCGACCACGTCGATGCCGATCGAGGAGCCCCCAAAGCGCGGCTTCAAAATATAGGGACCGTCAAAGGAGAGCGACGACGTGTCCTGACGTAAGAGTTCTCGGGGAAGTGTCGGCAAGCCGGCCCGCGCGACGAGTGAAGAGAAGGCCCACTTGTCCATCCCCAGCGCCGCCCCGGCGAGGGTCGGCCCCGAGTAGGCAATCCCCGCGAGGTCGAGCGCGCCCTGCAGGGTGCCGTCCTCGCCGGGGCCGCCGTGAGTGGCGAGAATCACCACGTCGACGTCCAGGCGACGTTTGGCGTAAAAGCCTCCCTCGTCACCCAGACGCAGGGTTATCTCACTCGATCCTCGAGGGACGCCGTCGAGGAACGCTTCGGCTTCCACGTCGCTGCGCACCGAGTAGAACGAGCCCGACTTCGTCCAGTAGATACCGACGACGCCGGGTTCGCTCCGCGCGAGCTCGCGCAGCGCCTGCAGTCCGGTAAGAATCGAGATGTCGTGTTCGGGAGTAGGACCCCCAAAGAGAACCCCGCTAGCCACCGAACACCTCGTCACCACTCATCAAGACATCAAGGGTAGTGGTCCGGCAGGTCGTTTAAGAACAAGACGCCGTCGCCCGGCACGAGGGTGTTGCGAATCCATTTCACGGCGTCGTCGCGAGTATCAAAGCGCTGGGGTCGACGCGAGTACCCGGCCGAGAGGGCGACAATGTTGGTCCTACCGATCGCCACCAGTTCCGCGGGCACCGCGTCGACCAGTTGGGCCAGGCGGAGATTCTCCCCGTACTGTTCCACGCCGAGCTCGACCAGCCCGGGGGTGACGACCAGGCGCCGACCGGTGATATCGAGTGACGCGAGGGTGTTCACGGCGGCGATGGCGCTCGCGGGATTCGCGTTGTAGGTGTCGTCAACGACCACGATGCCCGCCGGTGACGTCGCCACGTTCAGCCGGTTGGCGGTCGGCTGCACCTCCGTGAGGCGAGCCGCGATCGCCGGGCCCTCCAGGCCGAGTTCGTGCGCCGCCGCGATGGCGCAGGCCAAGTTGGTGGGCTGGACGCCGACGATCTCCTCGACCTCGGCGATGGTCGCGCCGTCGAGGGAGATCGTCCAACGATGCGCGACGCTCGCCACCCGTACGTCAGAGTCCACCATCTGAGAGCCGGCCGTGACCACCCGCTTTCCCTGCGCGCGAAGGTCGCGTACCCACGAACCCAGGCGCGCGTCGTCGACGTTCAACACCACGGTCGACGCTCGCTCAGTTATCTCGTGCTTGGCGGCCGCGATGACGTCAAGGTTCTTCATCCGCTCCAGGTGCACCGGACCGATCGCGGTCACCACGGCGATCTCGGGCGGACACCACGAGGTGAGTTCACGAATCTCCCCGAGTCCGTAGGTGCCCATCTCCGCGACGAAGATCCTCGTGCCGTCGGCCAGGTTTTCGTTGATGGCCCGTGAGAGACCCGCCCGATTATTGAAACTGCGCGGTGAGGCGACCACGCCCAGGTTGGGCCCGAGCAAGGTACTCAGGTAGTTCTTGGTGGAGGTCTTGCCGTAGGACCCGGTGATCGCCACGACGCGCGGACCCACGGCGGCCAGACGGCGAACCGCCTGATCCACGAAGCGCTGCGCGCGACGATCTTCCCTCGGGCCAAGCGCCCGAGTCACGAGATCCAACACCGGATTCACCGCGAGCACCATCACCACGGCACCCAGGTACGGCTGGGGCGCGAGGGCGGCCACTCCGGCGACGATCACCGAGACCGAGGTGGCCACGAGGGCCGTGGTGCGCAGACGACGGGTCCACTCGAGTTTGCTGGTGCGCCCACGCAGGGAAAGCCCGACCGGGCAGAAGACGCCGTAGATGGCGACGGCGACCACGAGCAGGTCCCACTGTCGAAAAGCCACCGTCGCGATCATGGCGAGAATCAGGAGATGACTGAGGGTGAAGGGGCGCCGCGCCTTCGCGCCCTGGTTCGCTTTGGCGCTCGGACGCTGCGGCGACGACCAACGCGCGAGGAATCGAAGAAGCGACGTCGGGTCGTAGTGCTCGCGTTGCAAGACCCGTAACCATCGCGCCATCTGCGCGCCGTAGGCCACGACGAGCAGCGCGCTCAGCGTGATCGCGAGAGCAATCTTCACCGACGAAGAGCTTTCTCGGTGGCACCAACCAGGGACTCGGGAGCCTCGAGGGGTAACAAGTGACCGACCCCGGGCACTACTTCCAAAGACGTCGGACCCGCCACGAGCGCCGCCGCCCGCGTCGCGATCTCCACGGGGACGTCTCGATCCTGCTCACCCCACACAAAGGCAATCGGCACGTTCAGGGTGCCGAGTTCTGATTCGTAGGTCTCCTGGACCGTCGCGACCAGGACGTCACGAATGACCCCCTGGGCGTTTCGATAGTCCGCCGAGCCATATTTCTGACGCGCGGCTTCGAGCCGAGTGTCGCTGAGCAGACCGCGCCGAGCGAGCCAACGAATCACCCGATAGGTCACCGGAGCTCGCACCGAGGCCCCGAGGCGCACCAGTTGGGGCACGCCGGTGAGGACCAGGGCCCCGACCATCTCGGGGTGTTGGCTCGCCACCACCACCGCGACGCGCCCGCCGAAGGAGTGACCGACGAGGACGAGCGGGCCGTCGCCGATTTCGCGCAGGGTGGGCACGATCAGTTCGGCGTAGTGCCGGGCCCCTCCCGCCGTGTGGGGGGCCGGCGACGAGCCGAATCCGGGCAGATCGAGGGCGACCGAGGCGACGCCTCGATCCGCGAGCAACTGGGCCGCCGCCGCAAAGTCCCGCGACTGGCGCGCCCAGCCGTGAAGCCAGACCACCCGGGCCGGCCCGGTGCCGTAGGACTCCCCGAAGACGCGCGAATCACCGTAACTACGAAGCACGTATAGAGGTTAGTGAGGGCCAACCCCGGGCCTGAACCAAGTCACGGGCTCCCGATAGCGTCGTAGAGACTATGGATGAGGCGAACTTCTCACACGACCTCTTGATCGGGTTGACCCCCGAGCAGCGCGAGGCCGTCATGTCACCGGCGCGCCGTCACCTCGTGCGAGCGACCGCCGGTTCGGGCAAGACCCACGTCTTAACTCTTCGCATCCAACGTCGCGTCGCGGATCAAGAGATCGCGCCCGACCAGGTACTGGCCATGACCTTCACCCGCAAGGCGGGCGACGAACTTCGCAAGCGACTCTTCCGGGCCGGGGTGCGCGACGTTCGTGCGGGCACGTTTCACCGGGCGGCCCTCAACATCGTCACGCAGTACCGCGAGGATCATCACCTGCGGCCGCTCACGCTCGAACCGAACCGCCGCAAACTGGTGAGCGCCTTAGCGTCGCAGTTGCGCGACAGCGGTGAACTCAAACTCGAAGACTGGCAACTTCCGCGACTCGAGCTAGAGATCGGCTGGTCGTTAAGCCAGGGCTACAACGGCACGACCTACGCCAAGCACGCGCGACGGCTGCGTCGTGACGCACCGCTTCCCCCGGCGCAACTGGCCGAGGTACTCGATCGCTACGTGGGGCTCTGTCGAAGTCGCGGACTTTTGGACTTCGACCTCCTCCTGAGCGAGGCGATCTCGCTCTTACGCGATGAGCCTGACGTGCTCGCTTCCTTTCGCTACCGCAACCGCTCGCTGTACGTGGACGAGACCCAAGACATGAACCCCCTGCAGTTCATGCTGCTTCGCCAGATGGCCGGCGACGACCCCGACCTGTTTTGCGTCGGCGACCCCAACCAGTCGATCTACGGCTTCAACGGGGCGACCCCGACCCTCATCAACGAGATTCTCACGACCTGGCCCGACACCGTCGTGCTCGACCTCACGCGAAACCACCGCTCGACCGCCAATATCATCGCCGTCGCCAACACCCTGCTCGAACCCGGCGCTCGCGGCATAGAACCGGCGAAGGACGAAGGTGAGGTGCCCCTCATCCGCAGCTACGACACCGACGAGCAAGAGGCCGAGCACGTGGCCACCTGGCTCGGGGCCAAGCACCAACCGGGCAGCCCCTGGTACGCCATGGCGGTACTGGCCCGCACCAACGCGCAGCTGGAACTTGTCGCCAGTTATCTTGACGCGGCAAATATTCCCAACGAACGACGCGGCCCCGAGCACTCCCCAGCCTCCGATCTCCTCGCCCCCGAGCCCACCGGCCGCCGCCTGGAAGAGCCGGACCGCGACGCGGTAGCGCTGTCGACGATTCACCGGGCGAAGGGTCTCGAGTTTCAACACGTCGCCGCGATCGGCTGGGCCGAAGGTCAGCTACCGAACTACAACGCCACCTCGCCCGAGCAGTTGGCCGAAGAACAGCGCCTCGCCTACGTCGCGCTGAGTCGCGCGGAACAGTCGCTGCTCATCACGTGGAGTCGGGGGCGGAACGACCCGCGCTATCCCGACCGCTCGCCGTCACGTTTTCTCGCACCCGTTGAGCGGGTCGTCGCCGAGATCGAGCGGCGCAACGCGCCCCTCACCGGAGACGCCAGAAAAGCTCGTCTGGACGCCATCAAGGCCTCGCTCGCCGAAAGCCTGGCGAAGATCGACGACGGGGCTCGCTCAAGTTAGTAAGGAGTTGAGCGAAGGTATAGTTCGCACGAGTGACGAACACCAGCCCCCCGCGAGTACGACCATGAACGGCGCCCGCGCGCTGCTGGCGACCCTGGCGGCCAACGAGGTCAACGTCTGCTTCGCCAATCCCGGCACGTCCGAGATGCACTTCGTCGCGGCGCTCGATGACGCACCGGAGATGCGCGGCGTCCTGTGTCTCTTTGAAGGGGTCGCGACCGGCGCCGCCGACGGATTCGCGCGCGTGAGTGGTCGACCAGCCGCAACCCTCTTGCATCTGGGGCCCGGCCTCGCGAACGGTTGGGCCAATCTCCACAACGCCCGACGCGGCCACGTGCCGCTCGTCAACATCGTCGGCGATCACGCGACCTACCACGCCATCTACGACGCCCCCTTGCAGAGCAACATCGAGTCCCTGGCCGCACCGCTGGAGGGCTGGTACCACCGCAGCACGCACGCTGGGCAGTTAGCCCAGGACGCGGCGAACGCGGTCGCGGCCAGTTACGGCCCGCCGGGCCAAGTGGCCACGCTCGTGGTCCCGGCCGACGTGAGTTGGAACGCCGTGGAGGCGCCCTCCTCCTGGCCGCGCGCCACCGCGTTGGCGCCACCGCGCGTGGACGAAGAAGAGCTCGCCCTCTCGGTGCGCGTGTTGCGCTCGCGGCGCACCGTTCTCCTGCTCGGCGGATCGCTCACCCACGAGCACCTCACCCTGGCTCACCGCGTGGCCCGAGCCACCTCGTCGCGAGTGGTCATGGAGACGTTTCCGACCATCGTCGAGCGCGGCGCCGGCATCCCGGAGCCCGAGCGCCTGAACTACCTGAGCGAGTTCGCCCTGGACCAACTGAAAGACGCCGAGACCGTCATTTTGATCGGCGCGCGCGAGCCCGCGAGCTTCTTCGCCTACCCCCACCTGGCGAGCCGGCTGGTCCCGGACGCCGCGGAGATGATCGACCTGGTAGCCCCCGGTGGTGACGTGGGTCCCGCCCTGCGGGCCTTAGTGGACGCACTCGCCGCCCCCACGGTGACACTCGAACGCGGTGACCCGCCACTCTCGCCCCGGGGAGACCTCACCTCCCAGACGTTCGCCGCCGCGGTCGCCGCCACGCTGCCCGAAGGGATCATCATCGCCGACGAGTCCAACACCAGTGGGGTGCACCTCTCTGACGCGCTGCGCTTCGCCCCGGCGCACCGCTGGATGACGCTGACCGGCGGCGCCATTGGCTACGGACTGCCCGTGGCGGCGGGGGCCGCCGTCGCGTCGCAGGGTCGCGTGCTCGCACTGGAGTCCGACGGTTCGATGATGTACACCGTGCAGGCGCTGTGGACCATGGCGCGCGAGGGCTTGGACGTGACCGTGGTGGGTCTGTCGAATCGCAGCTACGCCATTCTCAATTTTGAGTTGTCGCGCGTCGGCGCGGGCACCGCGGGTGAGGCGAGTGCTCGCCTGCTCGACATCGACAATCCCACCCTCGACCTCGCGGGCCTGGCGTCGTCCCAGGGCGTGCCCAGCGTGCGCGTGACCAGCGCCGAGGAACTGACCGCCGCGCTCGAGCGCTCGTACGCGACGCCGGGACCGATGTTCATCGAAGCCGTACTGCCCAAACGCTTCGGCTAGTCCCCTAAGCCAAAACGAAGAAGATCTCCGCCGACGCCGCGAGTTCGCCACCGACCAGGGCGCGCCCCGCGCCTTTTCCACCTCGCGAGGAGAGCTTGGTCATCTCGCACTCAACGGTGACGGTGTCGCCCGGGACCACCTGGCGTCGAAACCGCGCGCGCTCGACCCCGCCAAAGAGCGGGAGACGCCCCGTGTAGCGCTCGTCGGAGAGGACGACCACCGCACCGCACTGCGCGATCGACTCCAACAACAAGACGCCCGGCGTCGTGGGCCGTCCCGGAAAGTGACCGGGAAAGAACCACTCGTCGCCGCGCAGCGTCCACTCAGCGCGGGCGCGAACTCCGGGCTCCAGGGTGAGCAGCGTGTCGAGAAACAAAAACGGGGGCCGGTGCGGCAGCCAGTCGCTGGGATCGAGCGAGAGGTCACTCACGGGAGCGCCAACTCGGCGATCCGTCGATCGGCGTCGACCGTCACCAGGCGAAAGGTCCGCTGGTCACCGCGTTTCAACACGTCGCGCGCCCGCGCGGGCGCCGGGGTGCCGAGTGAGGTCGTCGGGGCGTAGCACTCCACGTGCTTTCCGCCCTTGAGCTCGACCTTGATGACCGCGCCGTGCGACGTGAACGCCGTGACTTCGCCCGGCACGCGTGCTCCGATGCGATAGGTACTGCGAAACAGGGCAAAGTCTGACTCCGGGTTCACCGGTTGACGGCCACGCTTAAGGGCAACCGCCGGCGCCGCGATCAGCGGGTCCTCGCGCTTGGTGACTTTCTTGACGGGCTTCGCCGCGGCCTTCGCTAACTTTTTGGCGGAGCTTTTCTTGGACGTCTCCGGTGCCTTGAGAGCCTTCTTCGTCGACTTGGCCGGCGCCTTGACCGGCTTCTCCGCCCTCTCGACCACCTTCTCGGGTTTGGACGCGGGCTTCTTTGCGACGGTGGCCTTCTTCGCCTTCACCGGCGTGAGGGTCGTCCCGATCGTGGGCTTCGCTCCGCTGGGCAGGGTGAGCGCCAACTTCTTCACGCTCCGGGTGACCTTCGCGTTGCGAACGGGCACCCTCGCCGTAAAGACCCACCCGACCCCGCGCACGGGCTTGCCCCCAATGAGGCGGCCCACGTCAAACAGCCACGGATACTCGTCTTGAAACTCTTGAAAAGAGTCGTTGCTCAAGACCACGCCGTCGATCCGGTCGGCGATCTTCAAAATAAACGCGTCACCGCGGCCCACGGCGCCCGCGGGCGGGGTCACAATCTCTCCCGCCAGGGAGGCGTCGGTAAAGCGGCTGCGCTCACCCGTGGTGACCCGATGTTCAAAGGTGGCGTCCGCCACCACGATGATCTCGGCCCCGGGGTTCTCCTCGGCGAACGCGGTGACCGCCTCGTCGAGTTGGGTCAGGCTCGGCAGGGTGCGGCCCTCGGTCGCCAAGTTGGACCCGTCGACCACGACTCGTAGTCGTGGGGCCTTCGTGGGACTCACCCGACCGACCGCTCGAGGAGGTCGGCTTGCTCGGCGGCGTGAACGAGACTGCTCCCTGTCGCCGGACTGGCCGACTCGGCCCGCGCTACGTGCGACACCTTCAGTCCGCGCAGCTGGTGGTGCATCTGTAAGTGCACGAAGGGCCACGCGCCCATGTTCTCTGGTTCTTCTTGCAGCCAGACGACCTCGCTCACGTTCTCGTACGCCTCCAGGGCCTTGTCGATATCGAGGGCCGGCCACGGGTAGAGCTGTTCGACCCGAACGACCGCCACGTGCGAGGCCGAGATCGTGTCGCGTCGCGCCAGGGCCTCGTGGGCCACCTTGCCCGAGGCCATCACCACCCGAGTGACGAGACTCGGGTCCTCCACCCGGTCGTTCAAGACGGTGTGGAACGAGCCGTGCTCGAACTCCGCGAGGGGCGAACGGGTCTGGGCGGCGCGCAGCATTGACTTCGGCGTAAACACGATGAGCGGAACGGGGTGCTCGCGCAGCACCTGGCTTCGCAGGAGGTGAAAGTACTGCGCCGCCGTGGTGGGCTGGGCGACGCGAATGTTGTTGCGCGCGCTCAGCGACAGGTAGCGCTCGATTCTACCGCTGGAGTGCTCCGGTCCCTGGCCCTCGTAGCCGTGGGGCAAGAGCATGACCAAGGTGGCGCGCTGACCCCATTTGTCTTCGGCGGCGACGAGGAAGTTGTCCACGATGATCTCCGCGCCGTTGGCGAAGTCGCCGAACTGGGCCTCCCAGGCGACCAGCGTGTCCTTCGCCTCCACCGAGTAGCCGTACTCAAATCCGAGGGCGGCGTACTCACTCAAGAACGAGTCGCGCACCGTAAAGAAGCCCGGCGCGCCCATGCTGGCCAGGGGGACGTACTGGTTCCCGTTTTCGTAGTCGATGAGAGCCGCGTGACGGTGCGAGAACGTCCCGCGACGGGTGTCCTGACCGGTGAGGCGAACGTTCGAGCCGGACTTCACCAGTGAACCAATGGCCAGCGCCTCGCCAAAGGCCCAGTCCACTTCGCCCGACTCAAGTAACGCCATGCGCTGAGTGAACTGGCGCTCCAGCTTGGGGTGAATGGTGAAGCCCTCGGGCGCGCTGACCGTGACGTTCGCGATCTCCATCAAGGTCGCCGCGTCGACGCCCGTTTCCGGAGCCGGCAGGTCGGGGCGTACCTCGGCCACGTGAACGCCGCTCAGCTTCGGCTTGGGAATGGTACGAACCTCGTCCAGGACGCTCTGCAGGCGGGTGTTGAACTCATTCAACGCCGCTTCCGCTTCGTCGATCGAGATATCGCCGCGACGAATGAGAGTCTCGGTGTAGATCTTGCGCACCGACCTCAGCTGATCGATGATCTTGTACATCTGAGGCTGGGTGTAACTGGGATCGTCGCCCTCGTTGTGGCCGTGACGGCGATAGCAGACAATGTCCACCACGACGTCGCGTTGAAAGGCCTGGCGATAGTCGAACGCCAAACGGGCGACGCGCGCGCAGGCCTCGGGGTCGTCGCCGTTCACGTGAAAGATCGGCGCTTGAATCATCTTCGCGACGTCGGTCGAGTAGAAGCTTGTGCGAGCGGACTCCGGGGCGGTGGTGAAGCCCACTTGGTTGTTGATGACGATGTGGATGGTGCCACCCACGCGATACCCCGACAGCTGCGACAGGTTGAGGGTCTCGCCCACGACCCCTTGACCCGAGAAGGCCGCGTCCCCGTGCATCAGCACCGCGAGGTAGGGGTGATCGCCGACGGTCGTGTCGTTGTCGGTCCCGTCGCTCGGGCGAATGACCACGTCTTGTTTCGCGCGGACGATCCCTTCCACAACGGGAGAGACCGCTTCGAGGTGCGAGGGGTTTGACGCCATCGAGACGTCGATGGTCACCCCGCTCTGGCTCTTGAAGACACCCCGCGCGCCCTTGTGGTACTTGACGTCGCCGCTGCCCTGGACGCTGTCGGGATCGAGATTTCCCTCGAACTCCGAGAAGATGTCGCTATAGGACTTCCCCACGATGTTGGCCAAGACGTTGAGTCGTCCGCGGTGCGCCATACCGATGACCGCTTCTTTCACCCCGCGTTCGGCCGCCTCGTCGAGAACGGTCTGTAGCGCCACGATGGTGGACTCCGCCCCTTCGAGGCCGAAGCGCTTCTGCCCGACGTAGCGTGCGTGCAAGAACGTCTCAAAGACTTCCGCCTCGCTCAAGGCACTCAGGATTCGACGCTGTTCCTCGGCACTGGTCGTTACGTCCACGCCCTCCACCCGCTCCTGAATCCAGCGCTTCTGCACCGGGTCCATGATGTGGCCGTACTCAATGCCCGTCGTGCGGCAGTAGGCGTCGCGAAGTATCGCGAGGATCCTCTCGAGTGTCGCCTCGTGAAGTCCCGCGAGACCGTCCACCACGAAGGAGCGCTGCAGGTCCCAGATGGTCAGGCCGTAGGACGCGAGATCCAACTCCGGGTGCAGCGGGGGCGGCTCACTGCTGAGCGGATCAAGGTGCGCGTTCAAGTGCCCGCGCACGCGGTACATGTTGATGAGGGCCTGCACGCGAATCTGTTTCAAGATGCGTTCGGCTTCGCCTTCGCTCGCCGAAGGGTTCGAGTCCTTCGCCCATCGCGCGGGCTCGTAGGGCACCCCCAGCGAGGCAAAAATCTCGTCGTAGAAGTCGTGGCCCCCGGTGAGACACTCCGCCACGTACTTCAAGAAAAGTCCGGACTCGGCGCCTTGGATGATGCGGTGGTCGTAGGTGGAGGTCAAGGTCATGACCTTGCCCACGCCCAGCTCCGCCAGGGCCCGCGGATCGGCCGCTTCGAACCCCGCGGGCCAGGTGAGTGCACCGACGCCAAAGATGGCGCCCTGGCCCGGCATCAAGCGCGGGACCGACTGCACCGTGCCGAGCGTCCCCGGATTCGTGATGGAGACGGTGGCGCCAGTCAGGTCGTCCGCGCCGTACGCGCCGCCGTGGACCTTGCGCACGAGATCTTCATAGGCCAGCAAGAACGTACGAAAGTCCATGGCGTCAGCGTTTTGAATAACCGGGACGAGCAGATTGTGTGCCCCGTCCTTCTTCAGCACGTCGACCGCGAGACCCAGTCCCACGTGTTCGTGGTGACGTACGCCCGGAGTCCCCTTCGCGTCGACGGCGTCAACGAAGGTCGAGTTCATAACGGGAATCTCCCGCAGACCCCGCACCATGGCGAAGGCGATCAGGTGGGTGAACGAGACCTTGGCGCCGCTCGAGCGGGCGAGGGACTCATTGAGCGCCGCTCGGTTTATCTCCAGCAATCGGGCCGCCACCGTGCGAACACTGGTCGCCGTCGGCACGGCCAAGGACGCTTCCATGTTGGTGACGATGCGCGCGGCCGCCCCGCGCAGGGGCGTCGCCTCTGCGTCAATGGCCACGGGCTTGTTCGCGGTCGTCGCGGCGGGCGTGACCGTGGCGCTCGCCACGCTCGGCAGCGTCGAGCGCTGGTAGTCGACAAAGAACTCGCGCCAGCTTTCGGCCACGGAAGTCGGATCGGCAAGAAAACGGTCGTACATGTCGTCGACCAGCCAGGCGTTGGGCCCAAACGAGCCCTGCGCCCGGCGAGGCGACGATGAATCAGGGGGCGTAGTCACCCAACCAGCCTAGGGCCCGGAACACGGTATTTGATGGGTGGAGGCCCCACATTCCCCCGTAAGGTCTCATTTGTGCCAACTACTGCGAGCGCGTCGCGCCAACTGCACTTCGTGGCCAACTCGCCCGTGAAGGGGCTCGCCGTCGCGGAGCATCGGGTGGCGAGGTCCGAGGCGGCCCTCATCTGCGTGCACGGCGCCCTGGATCGGGCCAAGTCCTTCACCCGCTTGTCGCGGCGCATTACGCGATTCGACGTCATCGCCTACGACCGCCGCGGGTACCAGGGTTCGCGTGACGTGGGCCCGGTCGATCTCGAACATCACGTCGCCGATCTAGAGGCCCTGGTGCAACGTGAGGTTCGACACCAGCCGGTCATTCTCTTTGGGCACAGCTTTGGCGGAGTCGTTACCTTCGCGACGGCGATCGAGATACCCGAGTCCCTTCGAATCGTGGTGAACTACGAGTCACCGCTTCCCTGGGTACTACGCCGCTCCAATCATCACCTGCCACTGAGCGACGATCCGGCGGTGCTGGCCGAGGGGTTCTTTCGACGGGTCGTCTCCGATCGAGCCTGGGAGCGACTCGGTGAAGCGCAACGCGAGTCGCGGCGCTTAGATGGGGCGACGTTGTTGAGCGATCTGCGAACGGTGCGAAGTGACACGTCGCCCTTCGACCTCTCGACGTTGAAGGTTCCCTCGACCTACGTCCACGGCGACGGCTACGGGGCCGACTACTTCCGGGCCCTCAGCGCGGCCCTCGTTGAACTGAGTCCGCTCATCAGTGCGGTCGAACTCGAGAACACGTCGCACGACGCGCACCTGACGGTTCCCGCACAGTTGGCGACCCTCATTGAACAGCGTTGGGACGAGTCGTGCGCGTAGGCGTCACCGGCTCTTCCGGGCTCATCGGGCGCGCCCTCGTGAGGGCCCTGAGCGAACGCGGCGACACCGTCGTCGCGTTCCTGCGCCCCGGTTCGACGCAAGCGTCGCAGTCCTGCGTACGGTGGGATCCCTCGAGCGGCTACCTCGATGAATCTGACCTACGCGATGTGGGGCGGCTCGACGCACTCGTGCACCTGGCGGGGGCGGGAATCGGGGACCGACGCTGGTCCGAGAGTCGTAAGTCGATCATTCTCTCCTCGCGCGTCCAGTCCACGCGACTACTCGATCAGGTCGCGCAGTCGTTGCCCGAGGGAGTGGGCTTCTTCGCGAGTGCCTCGGCCATCGGCTGGTACGGCGATCGCGGCACCGAGGTGCTCGATGAGACTTCGGTGCGCGGGGACGGATTTCTGGCCGACGTGTGCCACCAGTGGGAAGGCGCCACGGGGTCTCTCGAGTCTCGGGGCACACCCGTCGCGCACTTTCGCAGCGGCATCGTGCTCTCCACTCGTGGGGGCGCGCTGAAGAAACAACTACCGCTCTTTCGCTTCGGCCTCGGGGGAACACTGGGCTCGGGTGCGCAGTGGGTGAGTCCGATCGCCCTCGTCGACGAGGTTCGCGCCATTCAGTGGATCATTGACCACCAGTTGACGGGTCCGATCAACCTGGTGGCGCCGTCGCCGGTGACCAATCGCGACTTCACCAGCGAACTGGCGTCAGCGCTTCATCGTCGCGCGTTTCTCAGCGTGCCCGCCTCCGCCCTACGCGCCGCCCTGGGACGAGAGATGGCCAATGAGCTCCTACTGGTCAGTCAACGAGTGACGCCGCAGCGACTACTGGCCTCGGGATTCGTCTTTCAGTGCCCCGACGTGGGAAGCGCACTTCGTGAAGTCCTCACCTCTCGCAGCTGAGCGAGTGCGGTGGTGAAGCGACGCCCAGTGACAGCTCTCCTGGAGCGGGCTCCGGTACAGTGGCGTTGACGCTTTGACGTGACTCAGCGCATCCCTCGGTATCCATTTTGGCAGTCACTGGCAGGCAATTAAGTATGAAGTTTTCCCTTAAATTGAGATTTGCCGTAGCCGTTGTCGCTGCCAGCGGAGCCCTCGGGCTCGGTCTCCTCGCGACACCGGGCGGTGGGGCGACGCCGGGTGGCGGCCCGACGAGCGGCACCATCACCTACGCCGAGGCACCGGGCGCCGCGCCCAACTGGATCTTCCCCTACACCGGCTACCTCAACTTTTCGGCGTCCAACATCAACCAGTTTCAACAACTCATGTTTCGCCCCCTCTACTTCTTCGGTGAGGGCCCCACGGCCGCCTACGTTCCTTCACTCTCGTTGGCCAACACGCCCGTCCTCAGCGACGCCGACCGCACGATCACCATCAATCTGAAGGGTTGGCGATTCGCCGACGGCCAGATCGTGGACGCGAGTTCGGTGCTGTTCTTTCTGAACCTCTACCACGCCGACCCCACGAACTACGGCGACTACACCCCGGGCAAGGGCATCCCGGACGACCTGGCCAGTGCGAGCGGGTCGGGTTTGACCGTCGTTCTCCATATGAAGACGGCCGTCAATCCGAACTGGATTCTCTACAACTACCTGTCAGAAATCACGCCACTGCCCAACCGATGGGACATGGTCTCGGCCCACGGGGCGGGTCGCTGCGCCCTCGACCCCTACGGCGCCGCCGCGACCGACGCCACGTGCAAGGCCGTTGAGGCGTACCTGGACAAACTCGCGCCCGAGACCAGCACCTTCGCCTCGGCCTTTTGGCAAGGCGGCGACGACGGTCCCTGGAAGCTCACCAGCTTTGACGCTGCCGGCAACGCCACCTTTCAGCCCAACGTTTCCTACTCGGGCCCCCAAAAAGGTCAAGTCCGCTTCGTCAAAGAGGTCGCCTACACCTCAGAGTCCGCGGAGCTGAGCGACCTGCAGTCGGGAAAGCTCGACCTCGGGTACCTCGATCCCTCGGATCTCACCGGCGCCGCACCTAAGTCCGGTGAGCCCGGTCCGAATCTCCCCACTCTCAACGCGAAGTATCGGATGTCGGTCACGACCCCCTACGCCTTCAACTTCGCTCAGATGAACTTCTCCGCGTCCAATCCGCTCCAGGCGGAGTTCCAACAGTTATATATACGTCAGGCCCTTCAAGAGTCCCTTGACGAAACAGGCATCATCCGCAACATCGACTCCAACTACGCCACGGCGACCTACAGCCCCTTACCGCGCACCGCCGCGCCCGCCCTCAGCAAAACACCGGCCAGCCACTACACCTACAACCCAACCGCGGCCCGGGCCTTGCTCACCAGTCACGGGTGGACCGAGGTCGGGACCGTCATGACCTGCACGAACCCCGGTACGACCGCCGGTCAGTGCGGCGCCAACATCGCCGAGGGAGCCACGCTGAGCTTTTCGTTGATGTACGTCACCGGCGACCCGATCATCGATGGGACGGTCACCTCCATGGTCTCGGACTGGCAGAGCATCGGCGTGTCGGTGACCGCCACCGCCAACACGTTCAACCTGCTCGCCGCGGCCTGCACCGCCGGGAGCGGCACCCCGTGGTCCATGTGCTGGTCGGGACAGAGCTGGACCTACCAGCCGAACTTCTACCCCTCGGGAGATCAGACCTTCCTCTCGGGCGCCCAGTCGAACTGGGGAGGGTACGACGACGCCAAGATGAACGCCCTTATTAACGCCGACACCACGGGTAGTGCTTCGCTGAGCTCCTACGAGCAGTACGCCGCCGACCAGCTTCCGGTTCTGTACCTGCCCACCGAAGAGACCGTGAGCGAGACGGCGAGGTCCTTAAAGAGTTCCATTGGCTGGGCGCCCAACGCGCTCTCCAACTTCCTGCCCGAGTACTTGCACTATTAACGCGCATAGTTACACCCGGGGGTATCGGGGCGTCAGTGATTCCGGACACTATTTAATACTCCGGTAACGACGCCCGTCTCGGTCCAAATTGGTCCAAAGGGTCGATCCGGAGAGATCGCGACTCCTCAGAGCGACGCAAAGTCCAGTAAAGCGCCGAGAATTGATCAACTCCACGGGGCGGGGCGGCGACTTTCACGGGAGCGAGACGTCCAGTATTGTGCGGGGTTGGTGAACTTGTATCACCCCCAACCCCCCGATACAGTTGCCTAGTCATCGTTGACGAAAGTGAAAACTGGACGTGACCACTTCGGTGGTACGGGGAGGCAATAACAACATGCAATTAAGAACCAAGCTTCGGCTTTTGGTGTCCGTCGGCTCGGTAGCCGCCGTGATGACCATCGGGCTGGTAGCGCCATCTCTGAGCGGTGCCGCTTCAGCCAAGGTGAGCACCGCCTCAAACACCATTACTTTTGCGGAAGCTCCTGGTGCCGCCCCGAACTACATCTTTCCTTATCTCGGTTGTCAGTACTTCTCAGTCGCGACGCTGAGTCAGTTCCAGGAACTGACGTATCGTCCCGTCTACTGGTTCGGCACTCCCGGCTCTTCGGCCGTGGACTACAGCCTCTCGCCCGCGAAGGCCCCGGTCTTCTCGAACTCGAATAAGACCATCACCATTGACATGAAGGGCTGGAAGTTCGCCGACGGCCAGACCGTCAACGCCGAGTCGGTCATGTTCTTCTTGAACATGTACAAGGCCGACCCGACCAGCTACTGCGGCTACAACAAGGGTTACGGCATCCCCGACCAGGTCGCGAGCGCGTCCGGTAGCGGCAACACCGTCACCATCAAGTTCACCAGCTCGGTCAACCCGAACTGGATCTTGTACAACTACCTGGCCGAGCTGACCCCCATGCCCAACACCTGGGACGTCACCGCGGCCGGCAAGCCCTCGACGTGCGCGAGTGGCGTCTACGGTGCGGCCTCCACGGACGCGGCCTGCAAGGCCGTCGAGAAGTACCTCGACAGCCAGGCGGCCACCCAGACCGACTTCGCCGACGCCCTGTGGACGAGCGGCGCCGACGGCCCCTGGAAGCTCACCAAGATGGACGACCTCGGGAACGCGACCTTCGTGCCGAACCCCACCTACTCCGGTCCCACCAAGGCTCAAAAGGGCATTGACTTCGTGAAGGAAGAAGCCTTCACGACGGCCAACGCGGAAGAGACCGCGCTGCGCAGTGGCTCGATCACGCTCGGCTTCGTCGACCCGACGGAGCTGACCTCCAACGCACCGGCTCCGCTCAAGACCGGTCCGAACTGGTCGGCCATCTCGAGCAACTACAACCTGGCGACCGGTTCCACCTGGGCCTTTAACTACGCGCCCTTTAACTTCAGCCCGAAGGACCCCAAGGCCGCGCTGGTCTCCCAGCTCTACATCCGCCAGGCCCTGCAAGAGGCCGTCGACCAGACCGCCATCCTCCAGAAGGTGGACAAGGGATACGGCGTGCCGATTGACAGCCCGCTGCCCCCGAACACCCCCGAGTCGGTCAGTGGTCTCCCGAAGGCTCTCGAGCCGGTGCCGAACCCCTACCCCTTCAACCTGACCTCGGCGAAGAAGTTGCTGACCAGTCACGGCTGGAAGCTCAGCGGTGGGGTGGACGTCTGTGACTCGCCCGGAACGGGCGCGACGGACTGTGGCAAGGGCATCGCCAAGGGCACACCGCTCGAGCTCAGCATCGTCTGGGCCAGTGGTACTCCGTCGTTGGACGACACCTTCAACGCCGAAGTCGCCGACTGGGACTCCATTGGCTTTAAGTTCGCGCACTCAGAAGAGACCTTCAACGACGTCATCGGCGACTGCGAAGCGGGCACGAAGTTCCAGATCTGCTCGTGGGGCGGTGGCTGGAGCTACGCACCGGACTACTACCCCTCGGGCGAGACGCTCTTCGCCCCGGGTGGCGGCTTTAACGTCGGCGACTACTCCAACGCGACCGAGACCGCCGACATCAAGGCCACGACGTTCGGAACGGCCAGCCTCAAGGCCTACGCGGAGTTCACGGCGAAGCAGTTGCCGGTTCTCTTCCAGCCCCAGGCTGACCCGACCGGTGAGATTCTCAAGACCCTGAAGGCCAAGTCGGTCAACGGCGTCAACGGACTCGCGCAGAACCCGTTGCAGAACTTCATGCCGGAGTACCTCTACTTCAAGTAGTCCTCTGGCTGGATGTTTCATGGAAAAGACCCCCTCGCGAGAGGGGGTCTTTTCCATTTCTTACACCTTCGTTTCGATGTCAGTAGAGGGAGAACTGCCCGGGGCGCACCTGAGTAGATCTGGGGCCACTGATACAATTCCCTTCGATGCTTGCCTACGTGATCCGGCGATTTCTTCAGTCGGTCATTGTGTTATTGATCGTGATGCTGTTCACATTCACGCTTCCCTACTTTCAAACTGGCGGAATCGATGGGCCCGCGTACTCGGTGCTCGGGACCCACGCCAACGCCGTGACCGTCGCGCACTGGGGTGCAGTGAATGGCATGAACCATCCCTACGTCGTGCGATTCTGGAACTATCTCGTCCAAGTGTTCTGGCACCACAACCTTGGACGTTCCTACAAGCAGAACCTGTCCGTATGGAACATCATTTCGCTCTACGTTCCGCGCACTCTCTGGCTAGCCTTGTCGGCGCTGATCTTCACCGTCATCATCGGACTCCCCCTTGGCATCTACCAGGCATCGCGGCGCAACTCGACTGTCGACTACACCGCAACCGGGGTGGCCTTTGTGCTCTACGCCATGCCCCTCTTCCTACTGTGCCTACTGATGCTTCAGGCTTTCAGCTTCAGTTGGCCCCATTTGCCGGCCTCTCCGCCCAATGGCGTCGAACCCTGGGCAATCTTCACCGATCCGGTGGGTTTCATCTTGCCGGTCGCGTGCCTCACCATGGTCTCGGTCGCCACACTCAGTCGCTTCATGCGCGGCACGGTGCTCGAGGTGCTGGTGCAGGACTACATCCGCACCGCCAAAGCCAAGGGGTGTAGCGGGGCGCGGGTTCTCTTTCGCCACGCCATGCGCAACGCCCTCGGTCCCATCGTCACGATTCTCGGCCTGGCCCTCCCCGGGCTTCTGGGCGGTGCGCTCATCGTCGAGAGCGTTTTCAACTACTCCGGGCTTGGCATCCAAACCGTCAACGCCGCCACCAACGTCGACATTCCCACCGTCCTCGGGATTACGCTGCTGGCCACTATTTTGACGCTCACCGGTAACTTCCTGGCGGACATCTTGCTCGGCGTGGTGAACCCCCGTATTCGCATCCAAGGGAGGTCCGGCTGATGGCCATCCTCGGCGAACCCGCGCTCATCTCGGACCTCTTGGACCCGCTCGGGCCGACGGGGGCAGCGGTGGTCAGTGAAGCCATCGTTCCGATGTGGCGCCAACGGCTTCGAATCTTCATGCACAACAAACTGGCCATCGCGTCGGTGGCCTACCTCGTTCTCACGTTGATCTTCTGCTACGTGGGGCCGATTTTTTACCACACCAACCAGACCAACCAGGCGCAGGCCCTCAGCGCCGTATGGAACGCCCATCCCTCGGCCCAGCACTGGTTGGGTACCGACAGCTCTGGTTTTGACGAACTGGGTCGCATCATGTACGGGGGTGAGTACTCGCTCACCTTGGGCATGCTGGCGGGACTCATCACCATTGTGGTGGGGACGGTCTATGGCATGGTCTCGGGCTTCGTCGGCGGGGTCGTGGACACGGTGATGATGCGTATCCTGGACGCCTTTCTCTCCATTCCCTACCTCTTCTTGCTCATCAGCCTCTTCACCATCTTCTCTCGTTCCACCACGTTTCTCATCATCATCATCGGCATCACGGGATGGTGGGCCAACGCGCGCATTATCCGCGGCGACGCGTTGCTCATCAAGAAGCTTGAGTACACCCAGGCCGCCACGGCGATGGGCGCGAGCAAGTGGCACGTCATCCGCCGGCACGTCTTTCCCAACTCGATCAGCAACATCGTCACGGTGGCCACCTTCTCGGTCGCCGACGCCATCCTCTTCTTGTCGGCGCTCGGATTTCTTGGACTGGGGATCTTGCCGCCGCAGACGGACTGGGGAACCATGCTGCAAAACGGCACGGCCCAGATCTCGAATGGGTACTGGTGGGAGATCTACCCACTGGCCCTGATGTTCATTCTGGTGGTCGTCGCCATCAACTACATCGGCGACGCGCTGCGCGACACCTTCGAGGTTCGACTGCTCGAGCGCTAGGTCAGGCGGAGGACGAGCTGGAGCTAAGGCTGACCGGCGTCTTCATCGGGAAGTGGCAGGCCGCCTGCTGGGTGGCGGAGAACGCTTGGAGGAGGGGCTCCTCGGCCGCACAGATCTCTTGGGCTTTCGGACAGCGCGTCCGGAAGCGACAGCCCGAGGGCGGGTTGACCGGTGAAGGGAGTTCCCCGGTCACCTGGAGACCGCGGCGACGCCGCGCCTCGACGGGGTCGGGCACGGGCACGACGTCGAGCAACCCTTGCGTGTACGGGTGGGCCGGCGAGCGAAACACCGACTCCGCGTCACCGATCTCCACGATCTTGCCGAGGTACATAACGGCGATGGTGTCGGCCATGTAGTACACCACGGCGAGGTCGTGACTCACCATCACGTAGGAGAGATGATGCTCGCGCTGGAGGTCTTTCATCAGGTTGAGGATCTGCGCCTGGACCGACACGTCGAGGGCCGACACGGGCTCATCGGCCACGATGAGGCGGGGTTGCAGGGCGAGGGCCCGGGCGAAGCCAATGCGCTGGCGCTGGCCTCCGGAAAACTCGTGGGGGTAGCGGTCCGCGGCCAGATAGTCGAGACCGACGGCGTCGAGCAGTTCACGAACGCGCGCCGACTGCTGGGCTCTCGACCCTTCATGCTGCACCAAGAGCGGCTCGCCCAGGATCTGACCCACTTTCATGCGGGGGTTCAGCGACGAGTAGGGGTCTTGGAACATCATCTGGCGGTCGCGTCGATCCTCCTTGGTGGGGCGGTAGCCCTTGGCCGAGACGATTTTGTCGTCGAAGTACACGGCGCCCGAGGTCACCGGCTCCAGGCCAACCAGCATGCGTCCGATCGTCGTCTTGCCACAGCCCGACTCGCCGACCAGTCCAAAGGTCTCCCCTTGGTTCACGGTGAAGCTGACGTCTGAGACGGCGTGGACGGCGCCGACCTTGTGACGTACGAGCCCCGCCTTGATCGGAAACTCCTTCACCAGGTGCTCGACCCGCGCCAGCTCTTGGTGCGGGCGAACGGCCGCGGCCGCGATCGTGACCGGCTGGACCACCACCGTCGACAGCGGGCCGTCCACTGGATGAAAGCACGCGTACTTGTGCGTCTCGGTGCCCGTGAGCGGTGGGTCTTGTTCGCGGCAGGTATCGGTGGCGTAGCGACAGCGCGGCGCAAAGCGACAGGCCACGATGACCTTCGACAGGTCCGGCGGCATACCCGCGATCGACGTCAACTTTTGCTTGGAGGCAGTCTCGAGGCTCGGCATCGAGGCGAGGAGCGCCTGGGTGTAGGGGTGACGCATGCCCTTAAAGAGTTCGTCGGTCGGCGATTCCTCGGCCTTTTTGCCGCCGTACATGACCACGACCCGGTCGGTGCGACCCGCGATGACGCCCATGTCGTGGGTGATGAGGAGAATGGACATCTTCAGCTCTTGGCGGAGATTGTCGAGGATGTCGAGAATCTGCGCCTGAATCGTGACGTCGAGGGCCGTCGTGGGCTCGTCGGCGATCAGCAGCTTCGGAGAGCAGGTGAGACCCATGGCGATGATCACGCGCTGGCGAAGACCGCCGGACAACTCGAAGGGGTACTGGTCCAGGCGCTCCGCCGGTCGCGGCATATCCACCATCTCGAGGACTTCGAGGGCCCGCTTACGCGCCTCCTCGTCGGTCGCGCCGCGGTGAATTCTCAGGCCCTCGCCAATCTGTCGTCCGATCTTCGTCGTGGGATTGAGCGAGCTCATGGGATCCTGCGGAATTAAGGCGACGTCATTGCCCCGCTTGGCCTGCATCTCCTTCTCCGAGAGTGAGGCCAAGTCCACCCCGTCGAGCTCGACCGTTCCGCCCGAGATGTGGCCGTTTCCGGGTAACAGGCGCATAATTGCGAGGCCGCTGGTGGTCTTGCCGCAACCCGACTCGCCCACCAAGCCCACACACTCACCGGGGTCAATCGTGAGGGAAAAATCGTCAACCGCGGTCGCAAAGGTATTACGAGTGGCGAATTGAACCTTCAGGTTCTTCACCGTTAGGAGTGGCGCCATATTCAGACGATCCTACTCTTTTTCAGGGTTTTCATTAGGGCGAGGGGGCGGGTGTCGACCCCCTACGAGGTCAATCGCCAGGTCAATCGGTGATAGCAACAGGGGCCCTCGTCCACCAGCGCGGCGAGGTGGTGCGGCACGCCGTAGCCCTTGTTGGCGTCCCACCCGTAGACCGGAAACTCGTCCGCGAGCCCCACCATGGTGCGGTCGCGCTGGACCTTCGCGAGAACCGAGGCCGCCGCAATGGTGGCGCTTCGACTGTCGCCCTTGATGACCGTGGTGTGAGCGATCCCGGCGTACCTCAGTTCTGGCGCGCCGTTGAACTGGTCGTCCAAGCGAAGCGGCGCGTCCAACATGTTGAGCGGCCCATCCATGAGCGCGTGCGTCGGCGACACGCTCAGCCCGTCGATGGCCCGCGTCGCCGCGACCGCGAGGGCCAGGCGAAGACCCCAGCGGTCAATCTCGTGGGAGCTCGCCGATCCGAGCGACCAGTCGGTTGCCCAGCGCTCGAGTGGGGCCACCAGCGCCTCGCGCTGGGCCGGAGTCAGAAGTTTCGAGTCGGTTAATCCTCGGGGCACCCTCGCAACCTCGGTCAGAACGACCGCACCCACCGTGAGCGGTCCGGCGAGCGCACCGCGACCCACTTCGTCGAGGCCGACGACCACCTCCCCACGCTGCAGCAGAGCTCGCTCGTACGCGAGTAAGTCCGGTCTCCTGCGAGTCACCCCCAAATCGTACCGAGGGTGCCGGCCCGTAGCATTCATGCCTATGACCGATGAGGTGTTTGTTGTTCCGCTCAAGCGCTTCGAGGTCGCCAAGGAGCGACTGCGACGAGGTGGCGTCGAGAACGTCACAGAACTTGCGAGCGACCTCGCCACGGTGGTCATCCGCAGCTGCGCACCCCGAAAGGTGTTGGTCCTCAGCGAGTCGAGCGACGTCACTCGCTTCGCTCTCGACCTCGGCGTCGACGTACTTGAGTCAGACGCCACCACGCTCAACGAAGCGGTCCAGGGCGCCTACGGGCGCCTTGGGGAGCGTTTTGATCGTCTTATTGTCGTCCACGGCGATCTTCGAGACCCCCACGGTCTCGGAGAGTTCCGTCCCGACAGCGGCGTCACCGTCGTCACCGACCATCGTTCGCGCGGCACCAACGTGCTGGTCGTACCGACCGGTCTGGACTTTCACTTTCACTACGGCGAGGACTCGGCGAGAATGCATCGCGACGAAGCCACTCGCCTCGGCGTCCCGTGGCGAGTGGTGACCGACAGTCCCTGGCGGTTCGACGTCGACGAACCCAGTGACCTGAAGGGCCCATAGAAAGCACTCGAGGGGGTCTTTCGACCCCCTCGACTACACACTCTTTCGAAAAAGAGTTCGTTACGCCTTCTTTGCAGCAGCCTTACGTGCCGGAGCACGCTTCTTCGCGGCCTTCTTCGCAGCAGGACGCTTCTTCGCGGCCTTCTTCGCAGCAGGACGCTTCTTCGCGGCCTTCTTCGCAGCAGGACGCTTCTTGGCCGGAGCCTTCTTCGCAGCGGCCTTCTTCTTGGCCGGAGCCTTCTTCGCAGCGGCCTTCTTCTTGGCCGGAGCCTTCTTGGCGACTGCCTTCTTCTTGGCTGGGGCCTTCTTGGCCGGAGCCTTCTTCTTCGCGGCTGGTGCCACTTTCCCTCCTTGGGACTCAACGTTGAATCAAATTGGGACCCTGAAGCACCGAGTGGTGTTCCTACTGCAAGTCACCGCATTGATATCTCGTGTACTCGGCCATGTGCCACCCAGTCTCGCGACTGTACGGCGACTGTTCGCAGTGCACGGTCCTTGCGCGGACGAGCGTTCTTCACAGCGTTGCAAGCAACGCGAGGAACAACGTAGACCTCCTCCGCAGAAGGACAACTAAAAGTTCAGTCGTTATTGACACCAATGTCAAGCATTTCGAGATTTTTTACGACCGATGGTGTGACGTGCATTCGTCGCGTGGCATCTACTTAGGTCGAGGTTCGCACGGTGATGCAACGAGTGGAGATGAACGTTCAACTCTCGTGTTAGGTCCAACACGCAGTGGAAAAACTACTTCCATCATTGTTCCGAATCTCCTGATGACACGTGATTCATGCGTCGTCACTTCAACCAAGAACGACGTGGTGTCAGTGATGGCGCACGCACGACGCGATGGTGCAACGTTGCTCTTCGATCCCTCGGGAACTGTCGAAACACCACGTGGTGTGCACCGCGTGGGATATTCACCTCTAAGACAATCTTCAACTTGGGATGGCGCTGTTTTAGCCGCGCGGAGCCTTCTCGACGTCGCTCGACGCGGTCGAGTTGAAAGAAGTGACGACCACTGGAGCGAACGCGCGGGGGCATTGGTAGCGCCTTTGATGCACGCGAGTGCACTGCGCAATGAGTCACTGGGACAACTCGCGTCGCGGGTCGACGAGCGACGCTGCGATGATCTGGTGCACGAGTTAACGGAGCGTCACGGCGAACACCACCCTTCGGTGTCACTCCTGCACGGCGTGTTGGCGACCGAGGAACGTGAGCGCTCGAGCATTTGGTCGACGACGGCCGGACTCTTCGCCGGCGTGCGCACCGAGGCCGCCCGGGCGTCGGCGCGCGAGTCGCCGCTGGACGTTGAGGAGTTCCTGCGCGGACCTCACCAGTTGCACATCGTCTCTCCGAGCCGTCACCAAGCCGTCTCCATTCCTCTCGTGGTGGGCATCATTGAAGAAGTCGTGCACGCCACCTACGACCGTCACCACGAGGGCGCCCGGCTGCTCCTCGCCCTCGACGAACTGGCCAACGTCGCGCCCCTGCCGCGCCTCGCGGGTATCGTCTCGGAGGGTGGGGGTCAGGGAGTGCTCACCCTCGCCTGCCTGCAGGACCTCTCCCAAGCGCGGGCTCGTTGGGGCACGTCGGCCGAGGGCTTCCTGTCCCTGTTCCCCACCACGGTGGTCCTGCCGGGAATCGCCGATCGCACCACCCTGGAGACCCTGCACCACCTCGCCGGTCGGGAACTGACCCCCGCCCCGAGCGTCCAGCGTGACGTCAAGGGCCGCTCCGTGGGGCACTCGCTGAGTTGGGTCGAGCGCGATCGACTGACGATGAGCGAGATCGCTCAGGGGCGCGACGGTCACGCGCTCGGGCTCGACGCCCAGAACCGCCTTCGCTGGGTGGAGCTCACCCCGGCCTATCGTGAGCCCCGTTTTCGCCCCTACCTCGAGCGTCCGCCGCGCGAGCGCGACGTCTCCATGGAGCGTTCGCGCCACTCGTCAAATTGACGACGTTCGAGAGGACGGGGACCGTACTCACGCACGCGATCCATCATGCGCGCCTCGCGTACGGGAATCGTCGGCTCGTAGACACCAGCGCGCGATCGAAGACCGGGATAGATCTCGTCGAGCTGGCGCGTGAGATCACGCGGGTCGTGTCCAAAGGGAGCCGCGTCGGCCCAGGCCGCGACCAGGTGACGACGCGCCACGTCGCTACGCCCCTCCAGGGCGCCGGCGAATCGATGCTCGTCCAGGACGCCGCGCTCACGATGAGCGACCGGCACGACGCCCAGAGGTTCGTAGTGGGTGAGATCGCGCGTCCACGACCGCACCGTCTCTTCGCGCGTCCACGCGAGTTTCTCGCCGCGGTCGCGATGGTGTCCGGACCACAGGGCCCGATACCCTTCGTCGAGTTCGGCGACTCGTTCGACGCCGGCAAAGGAACGCCACGCCGACCACGGTGTGCGCGACGCCAACTCGTGGCGCAACGAGGTGCGATAGAGCGCGTCGGCCGCGAGGGCGTGGGCAAAGAGCGCTCGAGAGTCCAGAACGTTCGTCTGACCCTCGGGCCGAGCACCGACCAACACGTGGTCGTGCAGGTGGGGTTCACCGTGACGGTTGAGGCCGTGCGTGAACGAGACCACGCTCTCCCACCGGGCCAACTCCTCGCGATCGCGACCACCGCGCCGATCGCGCACGACCAGCGCTCGATCTTCCAGATACTCAATCGTCGCGCGCACCGACGCGCGGTGCGCCTCAATAACGCCTCGCGCGTGACGGGGATCGACGGCGAGGAGCGTGGAGATCGGTCGAGGCGCCGCGACGATGAGGTCGTAGCCCACCACCGCGGCGCGTTCGCTGGTCGTCAACGTTCTCGCCACCTCGGTCGGATCGCGCGGGTCGCCCCCGCCACGAAGCCACCAGCCCGGTCCGCCCTCGCGCAGTCCCTCGAGCTCGAGCGCGGCGTCGCGAGTGAAGTACGTGACGTCGTTCGAACGTCGTGGCATGAGTCGAATCACCCGGTCCCCTCTCGGGGAACAACGGTCGCTTAAAGCTGTGCGGCGATCTTGCGAGCGAGATCGTGACCGGCCTGAGCGTACGGCTCAGTGACCACCACGGCCCCAGGACCGGCGCGCAGCATCAGGTAGTCGAGAAAGCGACGTTCGCTCACGCGGAACTTAACGGCGTGACGCCCGTCCTCCAAGGCTCGCCATACGGCACCGGGGAGCGGCTCAAAGAGCCAACGGTTCTCCGGCTCGACCACGACGACCACCTCGTCACCTTCCTCGCCCACCTGGGTCAGCCAGTTGGCGACGGGATCGACGGGGCGCTCGGGTGCGGGCGACGTCGCCAGCACGTCCAGGATTCGATCCACGCGGAACGTTCGCCACCCTTCGCGCGACGTGCTGTAGGCCCGCACGTAGGTGTGACCGTTCAAGACCTTCATTTCGCGCGGTTCGATGAGGCGGGTGTGGGACTCGTCGCTCTCGGCCGAGGCGTAGTCAATCTTGATCTGCGAGCGAGTCTCGATCGCGTTCTCCACCTGGTCGATGAGGGTTTCGTTGGTCGTCAACTCCACCTGCACGGTGACACTCGTGGTGCGCTCGATTTTCTCGATCGCCGAAAATATGGCCGGATCGGTGTAGATCCGCGACGCTTCGCGCAGGGCAATGTTCAACTCGAAGAGGTCACGCCACATGAAGGCGGAGGGATCGTCGGCGCCCTCGGGTAGGTCCGAGAAGTCGGCGCGATACAGCGAGTCGTCGTTCGCTTCGTCGTCCCAGTCGTCACACTCCTTGAGCACGTGGGCCGGGAAGCGGTCAGTCCCGTCGGACATCTCGGCCATCGGCTCCAGTGACACGAGGCGATCCATGATGAGACGAACGTGCTCGGGCGACAGCGAAAATCGTCGCGCGAGTTCGCTGATGCGCAACCCGTCGTCACTGGCGTAGACCGCGTGCAGCAGTTGCAGGGTCTGGCCGAGTACATCATTCGCGGGCGTCACCTCAAAGACCAGCGACGAAGGAGGGGGTACCTCACCGCGGTTCACGCGGGCCAGCCAGTCCTGCAACTCGCCCTTTAGGGACTTGGGTGACTGAAGACGGACCCGATCGGCCCCGTCCAGCACAAAGCGCAGGGCCGCCCGCGGGCTCTCGAAGGTCATGCTGACTTCCACCGCGCCGTTCTTCTTGGCCGCGGCGACGGCGCCGGGGTACTGACGGACCAAGAGATCGGCGTAGTCCTCGTTCGTCGCCACCACCACCTCGAAGGGCCGTGGCGATCGCGTGTACTCAGGTCGCCAGGCCCGCGCGACGCGGACGTCCTCGTCGGTGACTTCAAAAGTGTCACTCAGCACTTCGGGCATCGAGGTCATTCGGGTGAAGCGGTACCCTTTGATCTCGCGAGTCTCTTGTACCCGGGCCACCAGATAACTGGCCCCGTTGGAGACCTCAATCGCCAGCGGCTCCACGACCCGCCTCTTGTTCGCGGCGGACAGGTAGTCAAAGGAGAGGGCCCGGCGCAGATTCAATGCTCGCAGCACCGGCGTGTAGTAGTTCGAGGCTTCCAGACCCCCGTCGCTCGCCGGAATGTCGTTGAAGACGCTGAAGGCCCCGGACTTGCCGAAGCCACAAAACCGCAGCGCCAACTTCACGACTCGCTCCTCGTCACGAGTGAAATAGATGGGAGGGGCGTAGCCGCTCGACGGGTCAATCTTGTAGCCCACCGAACCGTCGTCGTTGGGAACGGTCTCGATGGCAAAGCCCAACTCTCGGATACGGGCCTTGTCGCGTTCAAACTTCTGGCGCACCGTGGAATCGCTACCCTCGTACGCTCGAATCTTGCGCGGCCCCTTCGCGGCGACGGGATACTCGTCAATCGTGAGGTCGCGTAAAATCTCCTCCTGGGTCAGCGCCCCGTACTGCCAGGCGCGTTGAAGCAGGAGCACCAGCGCCACCAGGCGCTCGCGACTCTGCTCGACTCCCCCGCGAATGGTACTCATCGCAAAAAGAGTAGTGGCGAACGAGAGTTACTGGTCGAGAGAGCCGTCGTCGGAGGGCTCCTCACGGCGCCAGGTACCCGATCGGCCGCCGGACTTTTCCCACAACGCCACGCGCTCAATCGTCATGGTTCGATCGGTGGACTTGCACATGTCATAGACGGTGAGCGCCGCCACCGTGACGGCCGTGAGAGCTTCCATCTCGACGCCGGTGCGATCGACCGTGTCGACCCCCGCTTCGAGGTCGATGAACGTGTCACCGATTGAAAAGTTGACGTAGACGCTGCCCACCAGCACGGGGTGGGCCATCGGGAGCAACGACGAGGCGCTTTTGGCCGCCTGAATTCCGGCGACGCGGGCGGTGGCCAACACGTCGCCTTTGTTGAGGGTGTTGGAGGCAATGGCCGTCGTCGTGGAGGCGAGCATCGTCACGCGCGCCCGCGCCAGGGCGCGCCGGGCACTGACCTCCGAGGGACCCACGTCACGCGGGAAGGGGGCACCCACGGGTCCGCCTCGTCGTAGTTGGTGGAAGTCGTCCACCGCGTCATGCTAGGCGAAGGGCAGAGGGAGTCCCCTCGACCGGTACACTGCTCAGATCAGCGTGTCTGCCCGGAGTCTGTGATGCCTACCTACGAATATCAGTGCCAGCAGTGCCACGAGCGCGTAGAGGCCGTCCAAAAGTTCACCGACGCGGCGCTCACCGTGTGCCCGCTCTGCGGCGGTGAACTTCGCAAAGTCTTCTCGGCGGTGGGCATCGTCTTTAAGGGCAGCGGGTTCTACAAGAACGACAGCCGAGGCTCAAAGTCCGAGGTTTCGAAGGCGGACTCCCCCACATCTGAGTCGTCGAAGTCCGATTCCTCGCCGACTCCCAAGGTCGACGCGACGCCCGCCACGACGGCGACCACGCCCGCGAGTTCGACTAGCTCGTCGGTCTCGAGCGCCCCGTCAACGTCAACGTCGAGCACTTCTTCCGACTAGACGACCCCGAGTCGCCTCGTCGCTTGGTTCTCAGCGTGTACTCATCATTCATCGATCCGGCCAAAGTGCCCCCGATAGGCTGGCTCCCGTGATCTTGCCGTCGATTGAAACGCCCGCCGACCTTCGACCGCTCTCCTACCACCAGTTGCAAAAGCTCTCCGACGAGATCCGAGACTTCATCATCTCCAACGTCACGAAGACGGGCGGCCATCTCGGCTCGAACCTCGGCGTCGTCGAACTCACGATCGCCCTGCACCGCGTCTTCGACTCGCCCAAGGACATACTGCTGTGGGACACCGGCCACCAGGCGTACGTCCACAAGCTCCTCACCGGTCGGCGATACGGGTTCAAGAACCTTCGACAGCGCGGCGGACTGTCGGGCTACCCGAACCGCTCGGAAAGCCAGCACGACTGGATCGAGTCGAGCCACGCCTCCACCGCGCTCTCCTACGCGCACGGCCTCTCGGTGGCGCTCGAGCAGCGCGGAGAACTCATCGGGCACGGCGGCCAGCGCCACGTGGTCGCGGTCGTCGGCGATGGCTCGCTCACGGGCGGCATGGCCTACGAGGCGCTCAACAACCTCGGCCACTCCAACCAGCGCGTGGTCATCGTCCTCAACGACAACGGACGTAGCTACGCCCCGACCGTCTCGAAGCTGTCGGAGTCACTGACGTCGCTTCGACTTAATCGCCGGTACCTGACCTTTCGCGAGCGCTTGCGTCGACTGGTCCCGCGCCTCCCGCGGGTCGGCCGGGCCGCCTACTACGGCATCGACGGCTTCACCTCGATCGTGCGCGAGATGGTGACGCCCCACACTTTCTTCGAGAACCTGGGCGTGCGCTACGTCGGTCCCATCGACGGCCACAACATTGAAGCCCTGGAGACCGCCCTTCGAAGCGCCGCCGAGTGGGAGGGGCCGATCGTCGTGCACACCCTCACGCAAAAGGGTCGGGGGTACGAACCGGCCGTGAGCGACGACCTCAAGATGCACGACTACAAGTTGCCGGCGGCCCACGCGGCGAACGCCCCGACGACGTCGTTCACCGAGGTATTCTCCGAGTCGCTGGTGAAGGTCGCCGCGGCCGACGACCGCATCGTGGCTCTCACCGCGGCGATGGCCGGGCCGACCGGACTGCTGGAGTTTGAGTCGCGCTACCCCGATCGATTCTTTGACGTGGGAATCGCCGAGCAGCACGCGGTCACCGCGGCGGCCGGAATGGCCATGGGTGGCCTGAAGCCCGTCGTGGCGATGTACTCCACCTTCTTCGCCCGCGCCTTCGATCAGGCCAACTTGGACGTGGGACTCTTGAACCTGCCGGTGGTCTTTGTGTTTAAGAGTTCGGGGATTACCGGCGACGACGGCCCGAGCCACCACGGTCTGCTCGACCTCGTCCTCTGTCTCGCCATTCCCAACATGACGATCTTCGCGCCCTCGACGGCCGAGGAGATTCCCGTCATGCTCGACACCGCTCTCTCGCTCTCGGGCCCCAGCGCGATTCGCTACCCCAAGACGGACTCCCAGTTCCTCGACGGCCGCGTCGGCGAGGGTCTCACCGCGCGACGGGTCGTTGAGGGCGACGGCTCCCTCTGCGTCTTGGCGGTCGGAAAGATGGCGCCCAACGCCTACGCGGCGCTGGAGCGGATGGGGTCGGACGCGTCGCGCGTCACGCTCTATGACGTTCGCGTACTTCCGCCCGACGCGGAGATGATTGACGACGCCCTGCGTCACGAGCGCATCATCACGGTCGAGGACGCCACTCGCCACGGGGGCGCGGGAACCTTGATGGTTTCCGCCGTGCGCCTGAGGGCGCAGGAACTCGCCCGCCCCTTCCCGACCACTCGCATTCTCGGAGTGCCGCGCGTGTACCTCGAGCATCACAAGCCCGACGAGCTCCTGGCTGAACTGGGACTCGATCCCGAGGGCCTGGCCGGGGCGTTCACCCGACTGCTCGAAGGTCAGCCCGAGTTTCCACCGGCCTTCCACGAGTCGCCTCGCCCCCACTACTCCTGACCGGTCTCCCCTACACTGCGTTCGTGAGTTTTGAGGTGGAGAAGAGCGAGGACGAGTGGCGCGGGGAGCTCTCCCAGGACCGCTACGCGGTGCTGCGTACGGCGGCCACCGAGGCACCCTTCAGCGGCTCACTGTTGCACGTTGACGCCGACGGGGTCTTTCGTTGCGGGGGTTGTCACCAGGTGCTCTTCACCAGCGCCCAAAAGTTCGATTCCGGTTGTGGGTGGCCGAGTTTCGACGCGTGTGAACCGGGGACGGTCCTCGAGCGCGTTGATCGCTCACTCTTTCGTCGGCGCACGGAGATCCTCTGCGCTCGCTGCGGCGGGCATCTGGGCCACGTCTTTAATGACGGACCGACGCCCACCGGGCTGCGCTACTGCGTGAACTCCCTGGCCCTTGATTTCGACAACGACAACTAGACGTCGAGGAAGCGCCGGATGGCGATGCCCGAACCGACGGACCCGATCACGACGCCGACGATGAGGACCACCACGTTGGTCCCGAGCAGCGCCGACGAGCTGAGGGTGAACTCCTCGTGGAGCGGGTAAAAGGCCTTCAACAGACTGACGAAGGCGATGGCCACCAACGATCCGAGTAGTCCCTGGATGAAGCCTTCGGTGATGTAGGGCACGCGAATAAACCAGTTGGTCGCCCCGACCAGCTTCATGACCGAGACTTCGCGTCGCCGCGAGAAGATCGCCATGCGAATGGTGTTGAGGATCAACACCAGCGCACTCAGCAACAGCACCGCGGCCAAGGCGAGGAAGACGATCTGCAACACTCGAATGACTCGATTCATTGAGCGAATCTGCTGGTTCGGGCCGGTCACCGCGTAGATGTGGGGCTGCCCGTTGAACGTGTTCTCCACCGTGAAGGTGTCCGAGGGCACCACCGGCACGCACTGAAAAGACGACGGCACCTCGGACGCTGTCTTCAACACCTGCGACTCGGCCAGCGGCAGGATTTTCTTGGCCTGAGCGAAGTCCTTGGCCTGTGAGTAGTACACGCAGTGCTTGACGATGGGCATGCTTTTGAGTTGACTACCGACGGCCGTGATCTCGTTGGTGGTGGCGTCGGGTTGGAGCCAGACGGTGACGCGAGTCCCCTGTTGCCAGTCGACGGAGGCTTGGGCGGCACTCTGCTTCAGCAACAACGCCGCCCCGACCAGGGAGAGGGAGACCGCCACGGTCAGAACGGCGGCGATGGTCATCATGCGATTGCGCCAGAGGTTCCCGAAGGTCTCCTTGAAGGCGTAGCGAAGATAGACGCGCATTAGATGGCCACGCCTTCGTCGATGCCGTAGACCCCACGTACCTGGTCGCGGATCATCTCGCCCCGGTCAAGTTCGATGACGCGCCGACGCATCCGGTCGACCAGCGTCTTGTCGTGCGTCGCCATAACCACCGTCGTGCCGGTGCGATTGATGCGCTCCAGCAGCGCCATGATCGACTCCGAGTTCGCGGGGTCGAGGTTGCCGGTCGGCTCGTCGGCCAGCAGAATGAGCGGACGATTGACGAACGCTCGGGCCACGGCGACGCGCTGCTGTTCGCCGCCGGAGAGCTCGTGCGGGCGGTTCTTGGCCTTGTCGGTGAGGCCCACCAACTCCAAGATCTGAGGGACCTGAGACTCGACCGTCGAGCGAGGCCGCCCGATCACTTCCAAGGCGAAGGCCACGTTCTCAAAGACGCTCTTGTTCGGGAGCAGGCGAAAGTCCTGAAAGACGCAGCCGATGTTTCGGCGCAGATAGGGGACGCGCCACTTCGGCAGGTCACCGATGTCGCGTCCGGCCTCGAGGATGCGACCCTTGTCGGGGTGCTCCTCGCGAAGCAGCAGGCGCAGGAACGTCGTCTTACCGGAACCGGAGGCCCCGACGAGGAAAACAAACTCGCCCTTTTCGATATCGAGCGAGATGTCTTTGAGAGCGGGGGTGCCGTTCTTGTACGTCTTAGACACGTTTTCGAATCGAATCACGGCTTCACACCCTTGGGAGTATCAGATAGTTGTGCAATGTTCGGGCACGGCGACCCCACCATTCTACTGAGAGGGCCTCGACGACTTGAACCATCAAACACCAGCAAATCAACTACCCCGAAATTTTTATAGTGCCGATCGCTGACGGCGAAGCTCGGCTTCCATGAACCCGTCCAGGTCACCGTCGAGCACGGCGTCGACGTTGCCCGTTTCGTAGTCGCTGCGATGGTCCTTCACCAGCTGGTAGGGAGCTTGCACGTAGCTGCGAATCTGCGAGCCCCACGCGTTGTCGGAGCGATTACCGCTCAGCGCGTCCATCTCCGCCTGACGTTGGGCCCGAGCGCGCTCAGCGAGTTTCGCTTCGAGGATCTGCATGGCCCGGTCTCGGTTTTGATGTTGCGAGCGCTCGTTCTGGCACGTGACGACGATGCCCGTCGGCAGGTGCGTGATGCGTATCGCCGAGTCCGTCTTGTTGATGTGCTGACCTCCGGCGCCCGAGGAACGAAAGGTGTCGACGCGCAGGTCCTTCTCATCAATCTCCACCTCCCCGGCGCTGTCGTCCAGGAGAGGGGTCACGTCGAGACTGGCGAAACTGGTCTGGCGACGCGCCTGTGAGTCGAAGGGACTGATGCGCACGAGCCGGTGCACGCCGCGTTCGGCCGACAGCCACCCGTAGGCGAAGCGGCCGGTCACGATGAAGGTGGAGGACAACAGTCCGGCCTCTTGACCTTCGGTCGCCTCATCGATCTCGACGCTGAAGCCGCGTCGTTCGGCCCACCGCGAGTACATGCGCAGCAACATCTCGGTCCAGTCCTGCGCGTCCGTGCCACCGGCGCCGGCGTGCAGGTCAACGATGGCGGCGTTCTCGTCGTAGGGTCCACTGAACAGACTCTGGATCTCCAGGGCGGCGATGTCACGACCCAACGCCTCGACCGCCTCGGCGAGTTCTTGAAAGGTTGACGCGTCGGGCTCGCCGACGTCGAGTGACTCGCGTGCGAACTCGGCCAAGACCACCGCGTCGTCGAGTTCGCGCCGAAGCTCGTCAAAGGCGTCCAGGTCGTTAGAGAGTCGCCCCAACTCGGTCGTCACCTGGCGAGCATTGTCCTGGTCATCCCAGAGATTCGGGTCGGCCGCGAGGTCACTCAAGAGAGCGCGTCGCGCCCGGCTCGCGTCCATCTTCAAATAATCGCGCGCCGCTTCCCACCTGGTCTCGAGCTCTTCGATCGTGACCAGGGCGAGGCGAAGGGCGTTTTCCGCCTTAGGGTCGGCCATGGCACTGCTTGAACTTACGCTTCGAACCACACCAGCAAGGATCGTTCCGTCCGATCTTCTCGTGCGGGGTCGCCGCGGCGGACGCCTTCGGAGCCGCCGACGGGACCACGTTGCCGTGCGCCGGTAGTTCGGTCGCGCCCGGGGCCACTTCGTTGGCGTTGGTGAGCGCTCCCTCGAGGCCGTCATCCACCGTGCTCTCCTCAACGGCCGCCGTCGCTTCCACGTGGGTGATGTAGCGCACGTAGTCGATATCGACTGCGTCAAGGAGGTGCTCGAACATGAGATACCCCTCCTTCTGCCAGGCGTTGAGGGGGTCCTGCTGGGCGGTTTGGCGAAGGTGGATGCCGTCGCGCAAATAGTCCATGTCCGAGAGGTGGTCGCGCCAGCGTTGGTCGAGTATCTGCAACATGACGTCGCGCTCGATCTCTTTCGCGGTGTCCAGGCCACCCGGGAAGTTTTCGGCCTTCTTTTCGTACTTGCCGACCGCCTCGTCGATCACCAGCGCGCCGATCTCCTCTGCGTCGGTGTAGACACTGAGCGACTCGACGGTCTGGTCGGTCGGGATAGTAGGACTGCAGGTCAAGGACGAGGGCGTTCAAATCCCACTCCTCGGGGAAGCCCAAGCCCACGTGGGAGGCGACCGCGTCGGCGATGCGCTCTTCGATGAGTTCGATGGTGGCGTCGTGAATGTCCTCGCCCTCGATCACCTGTTGGCGCCGCTTGTAGATGACCTTGCGCTGCTCGTTCATCACTTCGTCGTATTTCAGGACGTCCTTGCGAATCTCGGCGTTTCGGGCCTCCACCGTGTTCTGGGCGCGCTCGATCGCTTTGGACACCATCTTCGCCTCGATGGCCTCCTCTTCGGGCATCGCGCGGTCCATGACCCACGACACGGCCCCGGTCGCGAACAGGCGCAGCAGGTCGTCCTCGAGAGAAAGGTAGAACCGACTCTCACCGGGGTCGCCCTGACGTCCCGATCGACCTCGCAGCTGATTGTCGATGCGCCGCGAGTCGTGTCGCTCGGTGCCGAGCACGTAGAGCCCCCCGGCCGCGCGTACCTCGTCACCTTCGGCTTGGGTAATGGGCTTCCACTTCTTCGCCGCCACGTCGTACGCCGCGTCGAACTCTGGGGTGCCCGGGGTCAGACCCTGCCCGATGACGTCGCGCGTGGCCAGTCCCTCGAAGTTGCCGCCGAGAATGACGTCCACGCCTCGCCCGGCCATGTTGGTCGCGACCGTGACCGCGCCCTTGCGACCGGCCTGCGCCACGATCTCCGCCTCGCGGAAGTGCTGCTTCGCGTTCAACACCTCGTGGGCGAATGCCGGCCTTGGAAAGTTCGCGCGAGAGAAGCTCTGATTTTTCGACCGAGGCCGTGCCGAGAAGGACGGGCTGGCCGTGGTCCGAGCGCTCGCGCACGTCCTCGACGATGGCGGCGAACTTGGCCGCTTCGGTCTTATAGATGAGGTCCGGCTTGTCGTCGCGGATGGCCGGCTGGTTGGTGGGAATCGGCACGACCGAGAGGCCGTAGGTGTTGCCGAACTCGGCCGCTTCGGTCTCCGCGGTACCGGTCATGCCGGCCAGCTTCTCGTACAGACGGAAGTAGTTCTGCAGGGTGACCGTCGCCCACGTGTGGTTCTCTTCTTGGATGCGTACGCGCTCTTTGGCCTCCACGGCCTGGTGCAGCCCGTCGCTCCAGCGACGCCCTTCCAGGGTGCGCCCCGTGAACTCGTCCACGATCTTTACCTCGCCGGCGTCGACCAGGTAGTCCTTGTCACGGTGAAACAGTTCCTTCGCGCGAAGGGCCTGACCGAGCTGGTGCACGTAGTTCGTGGCGACGGCGTCGTAGAGGTTGGTCACGCCGAGTTGGCGCTCGACTTTCTCGATGCCCGCTTCGGTGGGCACGACGGTCTTCTTCTCTTCGTCGACCTCGTAGTCCGTGTCGCGGGTCAGCGATCGCGCAATTGAGGCGAACTGGTAGTAGAGCTTGGTGACGTCCGAGGCCGGCCCCGAGATAATGAGCGGCGTACGGGCCTCGTCAATCAAGATCGAGTCGACCTCATCGACGATGGCGAAGTGGTGGCCGCGTTGAACCATGTGCTCTGAGCGCCGCGCCATATTGTCGCGTAGGTAGTCGAAGCCGAACTCGGTGTTCGTGCCGTAGGTCACGTCGGCGGCGTAGGCCGCCCGCTTGTCCTCGAAGTCCTGCAGATCCGGACCCACCCGGCCGACGGAAATGCCCAGCCAACGGTGCAACTCGCCCATCCACTTGGCGTCGCGAGAGGCCAGGTAGTCGTTCACGGTCACCACGTGAACGCCCTCGCCGGCCAGCGCGTTCAAATACACGGGCAACGTCGAGACCAAGGTCTTGCCTTCACCGGTCTTCATCTCGGCGATCCACCCAAAGTGCAGGGCCATCCCGCCCATCAGCTGGACGTCGTAGTGGCGCTGGCCCAAGACGCGGGTGGCGGCCTCGCGCACCACGGCGAAGGCTTCTATGAGGAGGTCGTCGAGGGTCTCGCCCTCGGCCAAACGCGCGCGAAACTCGTCGGTCTTGGCTTGGAGTTCTCCGTCGCGCAGGGCGGCCATCTCCTCGGCGAGGTCGTTAATCGGCCCGACCAACTCCGCGAGTTGGCGCACGCGCTTGCCTTCGCCGGCCTTCAAAATCTTCTGAAATACGCTCATGTCGTGTTTTACCCTACCGGTCCACCGGCTTCATTAAGTGGGTTGCGGGTGCTGACCTGGTCTTTGACCCCACACTCGCCTGACCCCCTCACCGATCACTTTGATCACGTCAGAGGCAGGACTTACTTCTAAACCGCGCCATGCTCAGCGTCCCAAGAGACGCCTTACGTGGGTCGTTTCGCCCGCGACTGGCATCGACTTTCAACCACAGACCACCCACAACCCATCCCGCCAGTGTAGGCCTCGGGGACCTCACACCTTCGGGCGCGCCACCAGTACTAAGGCCAGGCGAAGGCTCAGGACCACGCTCGCCAGCGGCACTAGCAGGCGACGCCAGCCTCGGGCCGTCTGAAACTCGAAGCGCAGAGCGCTCTTGTGGTGGGCGATCAGCATCTCGCGCGACACGCGGGCCCGCGAGACGCCCTCAACGTGGGTGACGACCGCGTCGGACGTGGCCGCCACCTGGTACCCGTGCTCGCGCAGGGCCCAACAGAGCGCCATGTCTTCGGCGAACATGAAGTAACGCTCATCAAAGCCGCCGACCTCTTCAAAGGCCGATCGCCGAACCAGAAAACAGGCCCCCGAGACCCAGTCGACGCTCCCGTCGGGTCGCGTCGCGCGGTAGCGGCGGGTGGCCGGGTTGTTGGGCCAGAGGGGCGCGAGGATCGCGTGAAAACCCGCGAGCACGGGATTGGGGAAGACGCGCATCGAGGGGTAGACGGTGCCGTCGGGTCGAAGGATTCTGGGTCCGACCAACGCGACGTCGCGGTGATGATCGAGGTACTCAACCAGAGCCTTGACCGCGCCGTCGTGCACCACCACGTCGGGGTTGGAGACGAGGACGTAGGGCGTCGCTCGCGCGACGGCGACCCCGCGATTGACGCCGCGGCCGTAGCCGAGGTTGACCCCCGGCGACACCAGCACCACGTCGTGGTCGAGCAGCGCGGCGGGCACCGAACCGACCTCCCCGTTCTCGACCACCACCACCTGGGACACCTCGTTGTCAAAGAGCGAGTCCACGCACTCGATCAAGAACTGGTCCGCGTGATAGTCCACGACCACCGCGACGACGTCGTTCTCGACGTCGCTCACCACAACTCTCCTCGACGATCGCGGTCGAGGACCAGGCGCGAGACCCCGTCCCGCCACGGGGGCAGCGCCGAGAACGCCGCGGCAAACTTTTCGGTGTTGAGGTCACTGCGCGCCGGGCGAGTCGCGACCTGGGAGCCGCCGAGCTCGTGGGAGGCGATCGGCGTGGCGAAGTCCTCACCCCGGCTGAGCAGCGTTCCGACGTACGCCGCGACGTTGAACCACGTCGTGGCCCCGGTGTTCGCCACGTGCCAGATGCCGCCCGGTCGCGCGCGCACGAGCGTGGCCAGCGCGCGTGCGAGGTCGCTCGAGGCGGTGACGGTACCCCTCTGGTCGTCGACGAACCGGACGCGCTCCCCGCTCACGGCTCGATCGGCGATGGTGTGAACGACGTTCTTACCCCGAACCCCCATCACCCATGACGTACGCACGATGGTGTCATCGTCGCGACAGTGCAGCTCACCCTCGCGCTTGGAGGCCCCGTAGACATTCAGCGGGTGGGCTTCGTCGTACTCGACGTACGCCTCACCCTTCTCGCCGTCGAACACGTAGTCGGTCGAGATCGTGATGAGATGCGCGCCCACGTCGTGCGCGGCGCGCGACATGTTCAGCGTCCCCTGTTCGTTCACGTTGAAACAGGCGTCCGCGTCGCCTTCCGCGCGGTCGACGGCGGTGTAGGCGGCCAGGTGCACGACCACGTCGGGCCGGACCTCGCGCAAGGTGGCCGCGACCCGATCGCGATCGGTCACGTCGAGCTCGCCGCGGGTGAGGCCCACCGGTTCAAACTCGGCCTCTCCGACCGCCTGGGCGTCGGGCTGAAACGTCGCGTCGCCGCCGAGCGGCGTCACGCCTCGAAGGACGTCCATCAGATCGACGCCGACCTGTCCGGCGGCCCCGGTGACGAGCACCCGCGTGGGACGACTCACGGTTGTTCCTCACCCGCGCGTACGTGAACGACGTCACCCACGGAGAACGTGCGAACCGCGCCGTCGATGTCGACGCACAACCGACCCTCTTCGTCGACGCCCACGGCGAGACCGTACAGCGTCTCGTCGGACTGCTCGACGCGCACGCGCTGGCCGATGGTTGCCAGGGCGCCCACGTACTCTTCGCGCAGCGCCCGGCGTCCGCTGACGTCGTTGAGCAGGGCGCGACGAACGTCGATCTCTTCGAGAAGGATGTCGAGCAGCGCGCGCGGCGCAATCGTGAGCCCGGTCGCGGCCCGCACCGAGGTCGACGCGACGCCCTCGGGTCCGTCGTAGGTGAGATTCACCCCGATGCCCACCACCACGCTCAACGCGGTGCCCTGGGGCACGATCTCGGCCAACAGCCCGGCCACCTTGTCCCCGCCCACCACGAGGTCGTTGGGCCATTTCAGCGCGGTGCGCAGACCGCTCAGTCGCTCGAGGGCGCTCCGGGCGCTCAGCGCCACGAGCGCGACGACCAGCTGGAGTTGATCGGGGGCGAGAGCGGGCCTCAGCAGGATCGAGCAGAGCAGTGACGACCTCGGCGGCGAGACCCAGCTGCGGTCCATTCGACCGCGGCCCGCGGTCTGAAAATCGGCCAGCGCGACGAGTCCCTCTGGCTGGTCCGCCCGATCCTTGACGTAGGTGTTCGTCGAGTCAATCTCGTCGAAATGCTCAACGCGCCATACGGTGGGGTCCACGGTCAAACATTAGGGTTTACGGGACGGGTGCTAGAAAATATCAGGCCCGCGACGGAGGATCCGTGTTACAGAAAGTCCTAATCGCCAATCGAGGAGAGATCGCGGTCCGCGTGATGAGGACCTGTCGCGAGATGGGCATCGCCACCGTGGCCGTGTACTCCGAACTTGACCGCAACGCGCTGCACGTTCGACTCGCCGACGAGGCCTACGCGCTGGGCGGCCAGACCGCCGCCGAGAGTTACCTCAACACCGAGGCCATACTCGACGTCATCGAGCGCTCGGGCGCCGACGCCGTGCACCCGGGGTACGGCTTCTTCTCGGAGAACACGGACTTCGCGCGCGCCATCACCTCGCGGGGCGTGACCTTTATCGGTCCCCCGCCCGAGGCGATCGAAGTGATGGGCGACAAGATCTCGTCACGGCTGGCCGCCGAAGCCGCGGGCGTCGCCGGCGTGCCCGGACGCAGTCAGGCCCTCGCCGGCGCCGACGAGGTCGTCGCCTTCGGGGAGGAGTTCGGTTGGCCGGTCGCCATCAAAGCGGCCTTCGGCGGCGGGGGGCGCGGGATGAAGGTGGTCAACGCGCCCGACGAGGCGGCCGCGGCGCTCGAGAGTGCCCAGCGAGAGGCGCTCAGCTACTTCGGTCGCAACGAGTGCTACGTCGAGCGCTATCTCACCTGGCCCCGTCACATCGAGATGCAAGTCCTCGCCGACGCGCACGGCACCACCCTGTGGCTGGGTGAACGCGACTGTTCCGCCCAACGCCGCCACCAAAAACTGATCGAGGAGAGCCCGGCGCCCAACTTTCCCGACGACGTCCGTCGCGCCATGGGCGCCGCAGCCGTCAAGGTCAGTGAGGCGTGCGGCTACGTGAACGCGGGGACCGTAGAGTTCCTCTACCAAGACGGCGAGTTCTTCTTCCTCGAGATGAATACCCGGCTCCAGGTCGAACACCCGGTCACCGAACTGGTGACGGGCCTGGACCTGGTGGAGTGGCAACTACGTATCGCCTCCGGTGAGCCCCTGGACTTCTCCCAAGAGGACGTCGCGCGCAACGGCCACTCCATCGAAGTACGAATCAACGCCGAAGACCCGGCGGGCGGCAAGTTCATACCGACCCCCGGCACGATCACTCGCTTCGACCAACCGTCGGGGCCGGGGGTGCGCCTCGACGCCGGGTACGGCGCGGGTGACACCATCTCGCAGTACTACGACAATCTGATCGCCAAGTTGGTGGTCTGGGCGCCGGACCGCGAGCGCGCTCGTCGCCGGATGCTGCGAGCGATCGAAGAGACCACCATCGAGGGCGTCGCGACCACCCTGCCCGCTGACGTGATCATCCTCGCCAGTGAAGACTTCGTCAACGGCACGCACTCGACCAAGTGGGTCGAGTCGAATCTCGACTTCTCGACGCTTCCCTCGGCCGCTCCCGCCGCCGTCTCCATCGGCGAGGGCCGGGTGCGCAAGGACGTCACCGCCGAAGTCAACGGTCGCAGGGTCACGGTGGCGCTGTGGGTGCCCGACTCCGAGGACGAGCTCCCGGCGCGCCCTCAGAGCACGGCCCTCAAGCCCCGCCGCCAACATCACACCGGCGTCATCGGCAGCGGTTCGGGAACGGTCACCGTGCCGATGCAGGGCACCATCGTGAAGGTCAGCGTCGTTGAGGGCCAGGCCGTCGAAGCGGGCGACACCGTCGTCATTCTGGAAGCCATGAAGATGGAAAACTCGGTCAACGCAGAAAAGTCGGGTGTGGTGAAAAAGATCCACGTGGCCACCGGCGCGTCGGTGACGGCCGGAGATGTCGTCGTGGAGATCGAATGACCCTCGAAGAACAAGCGACCGCCGCGATCGAGGGCGCGCGCACCGAGTTGATTTCGCTCAGTCACTTCATCCACGCTCATCCCGAACTGGGCTACCAAGAGTTTCAGTCCAGCGCCGCCCTGGCCGACGCGCTGGACGCGTGGGGCTTTGACGTCGAGCGCGAGAGCGCCGGACTGGCGACGGCGTTTCGCGCGACCAAGGGAACCGGGGACCTTCACGTCACGTACTGCGCCGAGTACGACGCTCTGCCCGACGTCGGACACGCGTGCGGACACAACATCATCGCCACCTCCTCGCTCGGCGCGGCCCTGGGCCTGGCCGCGGTCGCGGACGAGCTCAACCTGCGCGTCACCCTCCTCGGCACTCCCTCCGAAGAAGGTGGCGGCGGCAAGATCGACCTCTTGAACGCGGGCTACTTCGATGAGGAACACATGGCCCTCATGGTTCACCCCTTCGCCAGCGAGCGCCTCGACGCCATCTGTCTCGCCGTCGATCACTTCGACGTCATCTTCACGGGCAAGGAGGCTCACGCCTCGGCCGCGCCGTGGCTCGGGATCAACGCGCTCGACGCCCTGACCATCTCTCAGGTCGCCCTCGGGCTGCTGCGCCAGCAGTTGCGCCCGGGCGATCAGTTTCACGGCATCGTGACCGAAGGCGGTTCGGCGGCAAACATCATTCCCAGTCGCGTCGTGGGGCGCTTCATGGCCCGGGCCAGCACGATGGGCCGTCTGGCCGAGCTGCGCCAGCGGGTGAACGCCTGCTTCGAAGCGGGGGCCCTCGCGACCGGCGCGACCCTCGAGATGGTCGAACTCGGACACCCCTTCTCCCACATGGAGTCCGATCCGGACATCCTGCTTCACTACCGTCACGCCGCCGAAGCGCTCGGGCGCCGCTTCCCACTCGACGATGAGGAAGCACCCCGGCCCACCATCTCGACCGACATGGCCAACGTCTCGCTCGCCCTCCCCTCGATCCACCCGCTCCTGATGATCCCCACCAACGGGGCCGTCAACCACCAACCCGAGTTCACGGCCGCCTGCATCACGCCCGACGCCGATCAAGCGGTCATCGACGGGGCGGTGGCTCTGGCGACCACGGCCATCGGCGTGGCCCAAGACGCCGCGCTCCGCCAACGACTGATGAGCCGCACGTGATGCTCGAGCACGCCGTGTTGCGCGTGCGGACCGGCGACGAAGAGGCCTTTGAAGCATCGGCGCGTCAGGCGCTGCCGATCATCGAGTCCGCGCCCGGCTGCCACGGCGCGGAGTTTCGCCGTCAAGTTGAAGACCCCTCGGTCTACTTGCTCCTCGTGCGCTGGGACTCCGTGGGGGCGCACCTGGCGTTTCGCGACACCGATCTCTACGCGGCCTGGCGCGAACTGACCCACCCCTTCTACGTCGGCGCGCTCGACGTCACGCACTTTCACGAGCCGATCGAGCGTTAGCTCGCTCGATACACGCCGAACTCGTCACGAAGGACGTCGGCCACTTCCCCCAACGTCGCGAGCCGCGACAGGGCGATCTTCATGGGGTAGAGCAGGTTGGCCGAACCCCGGGCGGCCGTTCGTACGTCGTCGAGGGCGGCGCGCACCGCGTCGTTGTCGCGGGTCGACTTGAGCGCGCGCACCCGATCGACCTGGGCTCGCTGCTGCGCCTCGTCGATGGGGAAGACGTCGGTCTTCAGGGCGTCGTCTTCGGCGAATTTGTTCACGCCGACGACAACCTTCTCGCCCCCCTCCACGTGACGGGCGAACTCGTAGGCCGCGGCGTCGATCTCGTCTTGCAGGTAGTGCGCTTCGATGGCCGCGACGGACCCGCCGAGTTCGTCGATCGCGCTGATGTAGCCCCGGGCGAGTTGCTCCACCTCGTCGGTCAGCGTCTCGAGAAAGTACGAGCCAGCCAGGGGGTCGACCGTATCGGCGATACCCGACTCGTAGCCAATGATCTGTTGGGTGCGCAGGGCCAACTTCGCCGCCCGCTCGGTGGGCAGACCGAGCGCCTCGTCAAAGCCGTTGGTGTGCAGACTCTGCGTGCCGCCCAGGGCGGCCGCCAGCGCCTGGAGGGTCACGCGCACGATGTTGTTCTCGGGTTGCTGGGCCGTCAGCGTGGAGCCGCCGGTCTGGGTGTGAAAACGCAGCATGGTCGACTTGGGGTCGCGGGAGTGGAAGCGATCGCGCATGATCGACGCCCACAGACGCCTCGCGGCTCGGTACTTAGCAATCTCCTCGAAGAGATTGTTGTGGGCGTTAAAGAAGAAACTGAGCCGCGGGGCGAAGTCGTCAAGTTCGAGACCGGCCGCCAGGGCCGCCTCCACGTACGCGATGCCGTTCGCCAGGGTGAAGGCGATCTCTTGCACCGCCGTCGAACCGGCCTCGCGGATGTGGTACCCCGAGATCGAGATGGTGTTCCAGTTGGGCATCTCTTTGGCGCAGTAGGCGAAGGTGTCCACCACGAGACGCATCGAGGGTCGCGGCGGGTAGATGTACGTGCCGCGGGCGACGTACTCCTTCAAGATGTCGTTCTGAATTGTTCCGCGCAGCTGGCTCCCCGCCACGTCTCGCTCCTCGGCCACCAGTTGGTAGAAGAGCAGCAAGGTCGAGGCGGTCGCGTTAATCGTCATCGAGGTCGTTACTTCGTCCAGCGGCAACCCCGCGAGGAGGAGGCGCATGTCCTCGAGGGAGGAGATGGCGACCCCCACCTTGCCCACTTCCCCCTCGGCGCGCACGTGATCCGCGTCCAGGCCCATCTGGGTCGGCAGGTCAAAGGCGCACGAGAGCCCGGTCTGTCCGGCCCCGAGCAGGAACTTAAAGCGTTCGTTGGTCGCCTCCGCCGTCCCGAACCCCGCGTACTGGCGCATGGTCCACAGCCGTCCGCGGTACATGGTCTCTTGCACCCCGCGGGTGTAGGGGTAGGACCCCGGCTCACCCAGTTGCGTGGCCTCGTCGAAGTCCTTCAGGTCGGACCCGCGATAGAGCGACCTGATCTCGATACCCGAGTCGGTGACGCGTTCGCTGGTGCCCACGAAAGCCAGGTTACGCCCTTGACCCGCAACGGTTGAACCGAACGTAACTCTCCCGAAACCTGGGCGTGGAAACCTCCCCGCGACAGCGGCCAAGATAGGTGGATGCTCTGCTCAAACTGTTACGCCACCATGAACGATCATGCCTGTCCGTCCTGCGGGCGCAATCTTCCGGCGAACGCGCGCGGCACCATCGATCACGCGACGGGACTGATGTTGGCCGGATGGGGGCGTCGCGCGGGCGGGACCTTCGCCGACGGCATCGTGATGTTTCTCCCCGCCCTGGTCGTCTACTCCATCTTCGCCGAGCTCGACGGCTTCACCGTCGGCTCGTTGTGCACCATCGTCGCGGCGGGCGCGTACCTGGTCCCCACGTGGACCTCGAAGGGCGGTCAGTCGGTCGGAAATCGCGTGGCGATCACCCGAGTGCGTGACGCCGCCACCGGTCACCGCCTCGCCGGCCTCCAAGGGTTCAAGCGCTGGGTCTTCGTGGCGCTCTACCTGGCCATCGGGCTGATTCCCGGATTGATTCCCGCCCTGGTCTTCCTGGTGATCGTCCTCGCCGACGTCTTCTATCCGCTCTACGACCCTCGGAATCAGACCCTGCACGACAAGTTCGCCAACACCATCGTGGTGGTCGCCTAGACGCCCACCGGATGGGGCATGCAGAGATCGTCGTACTCCGCGATCACGATCTCTCCGGCGTGTTCACCGCAGGCCGGGCAGTCCGGGTCCCGGCGAACCTTGAAGGTCCGAAACTCTTGCTCCAACGCGTCGTAGGTCAACAGTCGCCCGATGAGCGGCTCCCCCAGGCCCAGAAGGATCTTGATCGCTTCGACCGCCTGGAGGGAACCTACGATGCCCGGCAGCACCCCGAGCACCCCGGCCTCGGCGCAACTCGGCGCGAGTTCGGCGGGCGGCGGCTCGGGGATCATGCAGCGATAGCACGGGCCCACGAAGGGGCTAAAGACCGTGACCTGACCCTCGAAGCGGAAAATCGAACCGTGCACCACCGGAATGTTCTTGAGTAACGCCGCGTCGTTCACGAGGTAGCGCGTGGGAAAGTTGTCGGTACCGTCCACGATCACGTCGTAGCCGTCAATGATGTCGAGAATGTTGTCCGCGCCGAGTCGCGTGTCGTAGGTCACGACGTTCACGTCGGGATTCATCGCGTTGAGCGCGGCCTTGGCGCTGTCGACCTTGCGCATGCCGACCCGATCGAGGGTGTGCAGGATCTGACGCTGAAGGTTCGACGCGTCCACCACGTCCATGTCGATGATGCCAATGGTGCCGACGCCGGCGGCGGCGAGGTACAGGGCGGCCGGAGAACCGAGACCACCCGCGCCGAGCAGCAAGACCTTGGAGGCCAGGAGCTTCATCTGACCCTTCTCGCCCACTTCGGGCAGCAGAAGGTGACGCTGATAGCGGTTGCGCTGATCGGGCGTGAGCGTCTGGGGCGTGGTCCAGGGGTGGCCCTCGTCCTTCCATTTGTTAAAGCCACCGGCCATCGAGACCACGTCGCTGTATCCGAGATCTTGCAGGGTCTTCGCGGCGAAGGCGCTGCGCGTGCCGCCGGCGCAGTAGACGGCAATCGGGCCGTTCTTGTCGCTGATGCGACCCTCGACGGAGAACTCCAACTGGCCCCGCGGCACGTGCACCGCGTGAGGAAGCGCCCCTTGCTCGTACTCGTCGGGTTCGCGAACGTCCAGGATCGTCAAGTGCTCGAGGTTCGCCGCCACCTCGTCGGGGGTTACCTCACGGATCTCGGCCTTCGCGGCGTTCAGTAGGTCTCGCGGTGACGACACGGCACACTCCTCTTTCGGTGGAGAAATCTTACCTGCTGGGTCAACAATCGTGGACGTCCCCTGCTAGACCCGAGGCCGTGGATCTTCGCTCTCTCTTGGCCCGGCGCCGCATGACACGCTCCTTCGACGGCACCCCCGTCGACCTCGCCTGGCTCGACCAACTCTGCGCCGAGGCGCTCCGGGCGCCCACGGCCGGCAACGCCGCCGGCGTTCGATTTCGCACGGTCGACGCGACGCACGTCGAGGAGTACTTAGAGGTCGCCACCGACGAGACGTGGCGCCAGGAGTCGCGCCGCTACGAGGGACTGCGGCGCGCCGGGGCGGTAGTACTCGTCACCACTCGTCCCGAGGACTACGTCCAGCGATACGCCGAGGTCGACAAATCGTCCTCGGGGCTCGCCGACCGCGACGCGTGGCCCCTTCCCTACTGGCACACCGACGCGGCGATGGCCACCATGGCGCTCTTGCTCTTGCTCGAAGAGAGCGACTGGCAGGCCACGCTGTGGGGAAACTTTCGCAACGACCAGGCCGTGCGTCGCTGGGCGCACCTGGAGGACGAGGAGCTCTTCGCCAGCGTGTTCGTGGGGCGCGGCGACGGTAACGATCCCCCGTCCGCGTCGCTCTCGCGGTCCGTTCCGTCGCGTGCGGCGCGCGTGCGGCGTGTCTTTTAGTTCGAGAGCGCGCTCAGGTACTCAACGAGGGTGCGAAGAGAAAACGCCGTCGCGCCCTTGGTCAGGAAACCGCGCGACGCGTCCGAGCGCGCCGGACCCGCGATGTCGAGGTGGGCCCAGGGCTTGCCCGCGGTGAAGCGACGCAGGATCAACGCGCCGATGATGGATCCCGCCTTGGGGGGCTTGCCCATATTCTTCACGTCCGCGATGTCCGACTCAAAGTGTGACTCGTAGCTGTCCACCAGGGGCATGCGCCAGAGGACTTCGCCCGACCGCGAGGACGCGCCCAGCAGCTGAGCCGCGAGATCGTCGTTCGAGGCGAACAGGGCGCCCACCTCGTCGCCCAGGGCAACGTTCTGGGCACCGGTCAGGGTGGCCACGTCAATGATCGCCTCCGCGTCGCTCTCCGCCGCGAGGCTGAGTCCGTCGGCCAAGATAAGTCGTCCTTCGGCGTCGGTGTTCAAGACCTCGATGGTCATGCCATTGCGAATGGTGAGAACGTCTCCCGGCTTGGTCGCCTTCTCCCCCACCAGGTTTTCGGTGAGCGGCGCGATGGCGGTAATTCGTACTCTCAAGCCCAGTCGGCTCGCGACGGACGTCGCGGCCATGACAATCGCCGAGCCGGTCATGTCGGTCTTCATGGTCATCATGCCGTCGGCCGTTTTCAGCGACAGGCCGCCCGAGTCGAAGGTCACGCCCTTGCCCACCAGGGCCACGTGCGGTAGCGCCGCGCCCGGTTCGGGGTCGTAGGTGACGTAGACGAGTCGCGTCGGCTGGGCCGAGCCCTGACCCACGCCGAGCAAGCCGCCCAGTCGTTCCTCCCTGATCTTCGGCTCGGCCCACACCTGCACCGCGACGTGGGGGTCCTGTCCCAGGCGCTCCTCAAACTCACTCGCGAGAACCCGGGGCGACATCGCCCCGGCCGGCGAGTCCACCAAGAACTTGGCCCAGTTCACCGCCTCGGCGACGACGGCGCCGCGCTCCACGCCTCGCGTCACCTCGTCGTGCACCAACACGGTCGGCAGGGGCACCCCGACGGGCACCACGTCAACGCTGGTCGAGGCGTCCCGGTCCTTGAAGCTGTAGGACGCGAGGAGCGCTCCTTCAACTATCGATTGAGCGACGTCGGCCGGTTCGCCCAGCCCCTCGGTCGCCAAGAAAAAGGCGAGTGGGCCCTCGCCGGCCGCCCGCGCGGCCGCGGCACCGGCGAGTCGGTAGCTCGCCGGTGACTGATCGGCGCCCAGTGAGACCAGAACGATGTTCGCACCGTGAATCGAGCGCAGGACCACGGCCGAGCCGGCTTCGCCTTTGAGCCCCTGCTGGCGGCACCAGTCCACACTCAACGTCGTAGGAACGTTGACGCCCGATTGAACGATGACGTTGTTGATGGCGCCCGCGCCCTCTCGCATGACGACCGGAACCGCGATGGTCGCCACGCCCAAGCCCTCTTTGATTGACGAAACTCGCGCCGTACGTGACATATCAGCCTTCTCTTGTTACTGCTCGAGGGTTCGCGCGGTCCGGTGGTAGGGACCTTCAGCCCAGCGCGCCATCGCCCACACCAGATCGCTCAGTCGATTGAGGTACTGAGTCACGAAGGAGCCCTCCAGCGGGTAGGTGATCGCGACGCGCTCCGCGCGACGCACCACCGTACGGGCCACGTCGAGGGCCGCCGAGAGTTGGTTCTCCCCGGGCACCAGGAACTCGGCGGGCATCGTCGTCTCTTCGGCCAGCGCGTCAATCTCGTGCTCCAGACGCTCGACCATCGCCGGAGTGATCAGTGACTTCCCGGCGACCAGCTTCGCGCGGTTGGCGGGTAACGTTGCCACCTCCGCCATCAAGACCCACAGGTCTCGTTCGACGCCGATCAAGAGATCGTTGAGTCGCGAACCGCGTTCGCTGAGGGAGCGCGCCCAACCGAGGAAGGCCTGCGCTTCATCAACCGCACCATTCACTTCGATGGGCGGTGACGACTTCGCCACGCGACCACCAAAGTAGAGTCCGGTCGTCCCGTCGTCGCCCCCGCGGGTGTAAATCTTCACCGTCTCAGCGTAGTGATCGTGAGCATCACAAGTAACCTGATGATCCAATGGAGTCCTTATTTCGACCGCCGTTTGCCCGTCCGAAGGCCGACGACCCCTATCTCGCCGCCCTCGCCGAGCGAGTCCTCATCTTTGACGGCGCGACCGGGACCAACCTGCAACTTCAACACCTGAGCGCCGACGACTTTGGTGGCGCCAACTTTGAAGGCTGCAACGAGATCCTCGTCGCCACCCGGCCCGACACCGTCGAGGCGCTCCACCGCTCGTTCTTCGACGTCGGGGTCGACGCGGTGGAGACCGACTCCTTTGGGTCGTTCTCGGTCGTGCTCGGGGAGTACGGTATCGCCGATCGCGCCCACGAGTTGGCGTTGGCCTCGGCCCAAATCGCCCGACGGGTGGCCGACAGTTACGCCAGCGCGAAGGAGCCCAAGTTCGTGGCCGGCTCCATGGGGCCGGGCACCAAGTTCCCCACCCTCGGACAGATCTCCTACGACGATCTCTCGGCCAGCTACGAAGAGCTGGCCTACGGACTCCTCGAAGGCGGCGTCGATCTCCTGCTGATCGAGACGATGTTTGACCTGCTGTCGGGCAAGGCCGCGATCGCCGCCTGTCACCGCGCCATGGCGCGACACGGGCGCGTCGTGCCCATCCAAGCGCAGGTCACCATCGAGCTCACCGGTCGGATGCTGCCCGGCACCGAGATCGGCGCGGCGATCGCGGCGCTCTCTCCTCTCGGGGTCGACGTGCTGGGGCTCAACTGCGCTACCGGACCGGTGGAGATGTACGAGCCGCTGCGCGCGCTGAGCGACAGCGCGCCGACTCCCCTCTCGTGCATGCCCAACGCGGGACTACCGAGCGTGGTCGAGGGAAAGATGCACTACGACCTCACCCCTGACGCGCTGGCCGAGCACCTCTCGAAGTTCGTGACCGAGTACGGCGTCCAGGTCGTGGGGGGATGCTGTGGGACGACGCCCGCGCACCTCGCGCGAGTGATCGACGCGGTGCGTCCCCTGAGCGCGGCCAAGCGCTCTCCGGTACTCGACCCCTCCGTGGCTTCGATCTACTCGCCCGTCAGCTACCAACAGGACCGCTCGGTGCTGCTGGTGGGAGAGCGCACCAACGCGAACGGATCGAAGAAGTTCCGCGACGCCATGCTGGAGGGCGACTGGGACACCTGCGTGGAGATTGGGCGCGAACAGATCAAAGAGGGCGCCCACGTTCTTGACGTCTGCGTCGACTACACCGGGGCCAACGGCGTCGAGGACATGAACGAACTGATGAGCCGTCTGGCCACGCAGTCGTCGGTGCCCGTCATGATCGACACCACCGAAGCGCCCGTCGCCCGTGCCGCGCTCACCTGGCTGGGTGGAAAACCGATGTTGAACTCGGTGAACCTGGAGGAGGGAGACGCGCCCGGCACGCGGCTCGACAGTTTCTTGACGCTGGCGGCCGAGTTCGGTGCGGCGGTCGTGGCAACCTGCATTGACGAAGAAGGACAGGCCCGCACGGCCGAGTGGAAAGTGCGCGCGGCTCAAGCCATCACTGATCTCGCGGTCGAGCGCTACGGGCTCGATCCCCACGACATCTTCATTGACGCCTTGGCGCTGCCACTCTCCACGGGCATGGTCGAGTCGCGTCGCGACGGCATCGAGACCCTGGACGCCATTCGACGCATCAAGGCGGAGATGCCCGGCGTGCGAACCATTCTCGGCCTGTCGAACATCTCATTCGGCCTCAACCCGGCCGCGCGCCAGGTGCTCAACAGCGTCTTCCTGCACGAAGCGGCCGAGGCCGGACTGGACGCCGCCATCGTGCACGCGTCCAAGATCCTGCCGCTGCACCGCATCGATGAGGAGGCCCGTCAGGTCTGTCTGGATCTCATCTACGACCGCCGTCGTGATGACTACGACCCGCTCAGTGAACTGCTGCGCCTCTTCGAGGGCGTCTCCACCTCCAGCCATCGAGGGCCCTCCCTTGATGATCTGCCGCTCAACGAACGATTAAAACGCCGCATCATCGACGGCGCGCGCGTGGGCCTCGAGAGTGACCTCGACGAGGCGATGGCGGCCGGCGCCACGCCGCTCGACATTGTGAATGAGATTCTGCTGGACGGTATGCGCGTCGTCGGTGACCTCTTCGCCAGCGGCGAGATGCAGTTGCCCTTCGTCTTGCAAAGCGCGGAAACCATGAAGACGGCGGTGTCGTTCCTTGAGCCCCTCATGGAAAAGAGCGACCAGGGAGGTCGCGGGCGCGTGGTCCTCGCGACGGTCAAGGGCGACGTGCACGACATCGGCAAGAACCTGGTCGACATTATCTTGACCAACAACGGGTATGAGGTCATCAACCTCGGCATAAAGGTTGGCGTGAACGAGATGCTGAGCGCCGTCGAAGAGCACAAGGCGGACGCCCTGGGCATGAGTGGCCTATTGGTGAAGTCGACGCTCATCATGCGCGAGAACTTAGAGATCATGAACGAGCGCGAGATGTCCAACGTGCCCGTTCTCTTGGGTGGAGCGGCTCTCACGCGCACCTACGTCGAGCGCGACCTGCGCGAGGTGTACTCGGGGCGCCTCTTCTACGGGAAGGACGCCTTCGAGGGACTGCGCGTCCTCGACCAGCTCGGCGATATTCGCCGCGGGGGGACCGACGACCCCACGTTCGGTCGAGAACTCTCGAAAAAGAACGTTCAACGCCGCTTTCGCGAAGAGAAGCCCGCCGGTGGCGAGTCGACCACGCGAAGCCCCGAGGTCGAAGTCGACAGCCCCCTCTTCGTACCGCCCTTCCTCGGGAGTCGCGTCGCCAAGGGTATGAGTCTTGACGACATCACCGAGTTCTTGAATCAGACGGCCCTCTTTCGAAACCAGTGGGGCTTTCGCCCCGACGACGGCGAGAACGACGACGCCTTCAAAGAACGAGTCAGCGCCACCCTGCGTGAGCAGCTCAGCCTGGCCAAGGAAGACGACCTCCTCGTACCTCAGGTGGTCTGGGGCCACTACCCCGCCGCCTCGGACGGCAACGACCTGGTCATCTTCGCCGATGACTCCCACGACGAGGAAGTCACCCGCTTTCACTTCCCACGCCAGGCGGACGCACCCCATCTCTGCATCGCCGACTTCTTTCGTCCCCTCGAAAGTCCCGACCGCGACTACGCCAGTTTCATGCTGGTGACCATGGGAGATCGGGTGTCGGAACGCGCCCATCAACTCTTTAGCGAGAATCGCTACACCGATTACCTCATGCTGCACGGCCTGGGGGTGGAGATGGCCGAGGCGCTGGCTGAGATGTGGCACAAGCGCATTCGTGCAGAACTCGGCTTCGTCGACGAGGACGGCCCCACGCTGACGGGACTCTTTCGCCAGAAGTATCGGGGCGGTCGATACTCCTGGGGCTATCCCGCCTGTCCCGACCTGACCGACAACGCGAAGGTGGCGGCGCTCTTAGAGTCGGAGCGAATTGGGGTCTCGGTCTCGGAGGGCTTCCAACTGCACCCCGAACAGACCACCGACGCGATCATCTGTCACCACCCCAAAGCCAAGTACTTCATCGCCTAGCGACGGCGCGTCGCGATGACCGCCGCTGGCTGTGTCTGCTGGATGACTTGAGGTCATCTCGACCCTGTTTGAACTGACTCACGATCAGCGGCGCTGCCGTGGTCACTTTGTAGGGAGCCACGATGGTGACGCAGTCGTTGTAGCCCCCGTACATCGATTGGAGCGGAGATCAACGCAGAAAACCCCGTTGTTCAGGAAACTTGGGCTCGAAAATCAACGTGCCCTGGGTTGCTTCCGTAAGTTGACACTTACGTAAGACTTTGCTAACGTATGGCCGTGGACACGATGCTGAAGACCTTGGGTGAGCCCAAGCGCTGCGAGATACTTCGCCTGGTCTGGTCCGAGGAGCGCAACGCCACGGACATCGCGGCTCACTTTCCGACGGTCACTCGCTCGGCCATCTCTCAACATCTCGGCGTCTTACGCCGCAGCGGGCTGGTGAGGGAGCGGCGTGAGGGCACCCGACGCATGTACTCGGTCAATCACCGAGAGGTGGCTCGCCTGCGTGAGTTTCTCGACTCGTTTTGGACTGACAGTCTCGAGAAGCTACGCGACCTCGCCGAATCAAGTGAACAGATGAAAGGACAACAATGAGCACCGATGCCGTTAGAGAAATAGTGGTGAAGGCGTCACCGACCGCCGTCTTTCCCTACCTCGTGGATCAGGACCTAATGGTTCAGTGGTTGGGTTCCCAGGTCACGCTGAGCCCCGTGGTCGGAGGAGACTTTCGTGTGACCTGTGGTGGTCACCCCGGAGTGGGAGAGTTCGTCGAGATCGTCCCCAACGAGAAGGTCGTTTTCACCTTCGGATGGGCGGAACCCGGTCACCCCATCCCACCCGGTTCCACCGAAGTTGAGATCAGTCTCACCCCCACAGGCGACGACACCCTGGTGCGTCTCACCCACCGCGGCTTGCCCGACGACGCGGTCAGTGACCACGAAGGCGGCTGGGGCACCTACCTCGGTCGACTCGAGCGACTGATGAGGGGCGACGTTCCCGAGCCCGAGATCGTACCGTCGCACTCCTAACGAGCGGAGTAGGGCTGTAACAAGAAGCCCGCCGGGCGTCAGCGCCGCAGGACGGGTGCTCCCACCGGAGTCGCTTCACTGAGGGCCTCACGCGCGTGATAGCTAGAACGCGTGAGGGGCGACGACTGCACGTGACGAAGTCCGAGGCGCCGGCCGCGCTCGGCCAGATCCTCGAACTCGGCCGGCTCCCAGAATCGGGCCACCGGCAAGTGACGCTCGGTCGGCCGCAGGTACTGGCCAATCGTGACGATCGACACGCCGACCGCCGCGAGGTCCCCCAGGGTCTCTTCGACCTCGTCGACCGTCTCGCCGAGCCCGACCATCAGTCCCGACTTGGTCGTGAGTCCCGCGTGCGCGCTACGGGCGAGCACCGTCAGCGAGCGCAGGTATCCCGCGCTCGGTCGGACGGCTCGCTGCAGGCGGGCGACCGTTTCGACGTTGTGATTGAGCACGTCGGGCCGCTCGTTGAGCAGAATCTGCAACGAGTCGGGATCGCCGCGCAGATCGCTCGTCAGGACTTCGACGTCGGTGCCGGGCGAGCGCTCGCGAATGGCCCGCACGCTGGCCGCGATGGCCGCCGCTCCCCCATCGGGAAGGTCGTCGCGCGCGACGCAGGTGATCACGGCGTGCGCCAATTTAAGTCGAACAACCGCTTCGGCGACGCGATCAGGCTCCGTCGGATCCAGGGCCAAGGGCTTACGAGTATCGACCAGGCAGAAACCGCAGGCGCGGGTGCAGCGTTCCCCGTTCACCATGAACGTGGCCGTCCCCGCCGACCAGCACTCGAAGATGTTCGGACAGCCGGCCTCCTCACAGACCGTCACCAAGCGAAGGTCTTCGGTCAACTTGCGCAGCGACTGATACTCACTGCCCATGTGCGCTTCGATGCGCAACCACTCGGGCTTGCGCGTGGCGATCGACAGCCCGGCGTCGGGGTCAACACCAGCTTTACGCAGACGGCGTAGGAGCGGCCGCTCGTCCGAGGTGGTGGCGGCGCTTCGGTCGACTTTCGCCACGCGGGCCGTCTCGCCGAGCGCGCGATCGAGTTCCTCGCCGAGGAGATTCTCGACCTCGAGGGACGTGACCGCGAGACCGAGCGAGGTGAGCGACGCCACGGGCTTGTCGGAGATACCACAGGGCACGATGGCCCCGAATCCCTCGAGATCAATGTCGACGTTGAGCGCTACGCCGTGCAGGGTGCGGCGCGCGCCGGTCGCGTTGCGCTCGGTGCGAACTCCCACCGCGGCGATCTTCGCGGGCCGGGTCCTGAGGTCGTGCCCAGACGCCGGGGTAGCCCTCCAGTCGACCGACCTCGCCCAAGAGCCCCTCGGGGTCGACGCGCTTCACGGCGGCGATGACGGCGTCTTCCAAGTGGCGAACGTGCGACTTCCCCGCCGAGGGATCGTCAGCGACGGTGACGATGGCCCAGGCCACCACCTGTCCGGGCGCGTGATAGGTCACGTCGCCTCCGCGATCGGCATCGATGACGACCGCGTCGAGTTGTTCCGGCGGAACGAGAAAGTGCTCCTCCAGCGTGCGAACGCCGCGGGTGTAGGTCGGTGGATGCTCGAACAACAAGACGTAGTCGTCCTTCGCCTGCAAGAGCGCCCGCTGAAGGTCGTTCGCTTCCGCAAAGGACACTCGTCCGAGGTGTCGGCGCCGGAGCATCTACCGCTCGCTCTCTAGATCCATCCCCGAGAGAAGTTCGCCGACCCGCTCCAGGTACTTCGCGGCGCCCACGGGCTCACAGATCCGGTGATCGAACGAGAGCCCCAGGATCAGGCGACGTCCGACGTCGAGTGCCGTCCCATCACTGGACACGACCGGCACGACGCGCACGGCACCCATGGAGAGGATCGCGACTTCGGGCTGGATGATGATCGGCGTCGCCCACAGCGTGTGCTCCGTCGGGGATCCGGCGATGGTGAAGGTGCCACCCATGAGGTCGTCCGCCGTCAGTTGGCGCGAGGCGACTCGCTCGTCCAGTTCGTTGACTCGTCGCGCGAGGGCGCGCAAGGTCAAGCCGGCCGCGGCGTGAACGACCGGCACGAGCATGCCGTCGTCGGCAATGGCGCGAATGACACCCAGGTTCACCGTGCGATGAAGCGTCAGTTCGTCGCCGGAATAGGTGGCGTTCAGGAACTCGAACTCCGCGAGCGCGCGAACCGCGGCCAGGGCGACCACCATCTCGTCGCTGATGGGCTCACCGTCGCGCGTCAGGCGACCGATGTCGTCGAGTTTGGCGAAGAGGGATCCATCAACTTCAACGGCCACGAAACCGTGCGGCGTGCCCTGACTGGATACGGACATGTGTTGACCCATGCGACGACGACCGTTGCTGAGTGGGAGAACGACCTCCTCGGTCGGCCCTTGGGCCACGGCCCGTTCGGCGTCGCGCCGGGTGATGGATCCGCCGGGACCGGTGCCGCGCAGGGTCGACGGCTCTACTCCGCCGTCACTCAAGATGCGACGCACGACCGGCGAGACCACCACACCAGAGGCGTTCGTTAGCGGTGGCAACTTCCGGCGCCGGGGTCGGCGCGGGAGCAGGGGGCGCGGGGGCGCTCTTCCCGCGTGGGAGCGACGACCTCGGTCGCGGGCGGGGCGCCCTTCGTCACCTCGCTCGCGCCCTGTGTCTCGTCGATGACGGCGACGCGCGAACCCGTCTCAACGGTGTCACCCTCGCCCGCAAGAATCTCGACCAGCACCCCGGCCGCCGGCGAGGGCATCTCCGAGTCAACCTTGTCGGTCGATACCTCAAAGAGGGGTTCGTCGCGGGCGACGACGTCCCCCACTTTCTTGAACCATTGCGTGATGATTCCTTCGGTGACCGACTCACCCAACGAGGGCAGGGTGACGTCAGCCAACGTGAAGTCCCCGACCAGAGAGCGCGAGGAGCGTCTCGCCGAAGGTCTCCGAGAGAGACGGGTGCGGCTGAATCAGCGCGGCCGCCTCTTCGGCGGTGGCTTCCCAGTTAACGGCGAAGTACCCCGCGCCGAGCTGTTCGGTGACCCAGGGGCCGGCCATGTGCACGCCCAGAATCTGTCCGCCGGTGCCGTCGGCGCGCTTCTCCGCGATGATCTTCACGACGCCCTCGGTATCGCCGATTATCTGGGCCCGCGAGTTTCCGCCGAAGGGGTCCTTCTTCACCACGACGTCGTAGCCCTTTTCCTTCGCCGCCGCCTCGGTGAGACCGACGAAGGCCACTTCGGGGTTTGAGTAGATGGCCCACGGCACCCGGTCGTAGTCCACCGGCAGGGCTGGCTCGCCGAGGATGGTCTTGATGGCCACGATCGCTTCGGCAAACCCGACGTGGGCGAGCTGGGGGGTGCCGGCGACGACGTCGCCCACCGCGTAGACGTTCGGTGCGGCCGTGAGCATGTGACCGTCCGCGACGACGAACCCGCGATCGTCGATGACCACTCCCGTGCCCTCGCCGAGCAGTTCCTCCGTACGGGGGCGTCGGCCCACGGACATCACGACCATGTCGGCCTCCACCCCGTCGCTACCGTCAATGGCGATCGTCGTCGATCCCTTCTTGGGCGTGTGACCGGTGATCTTCACGCCCGTTTGAACGGTGATGCCGCGCTTCTTGAACGATCGGTTCACCACGCTCGCCACTTCGCTGTCGCAACCGACCAGGATCGAGGGCAGCGCTTCAAGGATGGTCACCTGAGTCCCCATGTCAGAGAGCAGCGAGGCGAACTCACAGCCAATGGCGCCGCCACCGATGACGGTGGCCCGCGCGGGCAGCGCCGTCAGGTCAAGGAACTCATCGGAGGTCACGACGATCTTGCCGTCGATCTCAAAGCCCGGAAGGGTGCGCGGTACCGAACCGGCCGCCAGGATGACGTTGGCGCCCTTCGCGACCACGCCGGCGTCGGCGCCGTCGGTGACCGTGACGGTGAGGTCCTTATCGAGTCGCCCGGTACCTTCGAAAATCGTGACCTTGCGACCCTTCAACAGACCGGACAGTCCCTTAAAGAGGCGGTCCACAATCTCGTTCTTTCGCGCCTGACTCACCGCGAAGTCAACGGTCACGCTCTTTGTGGCGATACCGAAGTCCGCGGAGTGCTCGACGGTGCGGCGCACGTGAGCGGTCTCGAGAAACTCTTTGGCGGGTACGCATCCACGGTGCAGGCAGGTGCCCCCCACCTTGTCGCGCTCGACGATCGCGATGTTGAGACCTGCCGCGGCGCCGTAGAGGGCGGCGGCGTAGCCGCCGGGTCCTCCACCAATAACGACCACGTCGAACTGCTGGACCTCGTTAGCCACAAACTTTCCCTTCGGTTACACATCGAAATCCCCCGCCGAGAAATCCTAATGTTTATGGACTTCGTCCCTTGCAAGGAGGCGGGCCTCGCTCTCGTCGGCCGTGGCCGTCTTTCTAGGAGTGTTGACCGTGCTGGGAGTCGGCCGCGGACGTCGCCAATCCGTCGACGAAGTCGTTCATCAGGTCGCCCGAGTGGCCCTTCACCCACGAAAAGGTCACGGCCCGACCACCCTCGAGGACCAGTGGGATCAGCACCTCCCAGAGGTCGCGATTGGCCACGGGTTGCCCCTTGGAGTTCTTCCAGTTTCGTCGTTTCCAGCCGAGATACCACTGGTCGTGGAAACACTTCACCACGTACGTCGAGTCGCTCACTATCTCGACCGGTCCCTCGGGGTGTTCGCGGAGGGCCTCGATGACGGCCAGCACTTCCATCCGTTGGTTCGTGGTGTGAGGGTCAGAACCACTGGCGAAATCGCTCGGCCCACTGGCCCACCCCCAGCCGCCGGGACCAGGGTTACCGCGGCAGGCGCCGTCGGTGTAGATGCGAATCATATGACCCGAGTAATCCAGGCGTCGGGGTCCTCGGTGAATCGCGTCACGGCGGGCGGCAGGTCGCCGCGCAGAACCTGACCCAGGGTCACGTGCTCCAGAACTTCACGGAGGGTCCCGCGCACGGCCACCCACACGTCGCGCAGATGCTTGGCCTCGCCTTCGTAGACGAGCGTCTCGGGGCGCATGCCGCGAACGCCGGCCATCGGCCCACTGACCACGCGGAGAATGTCGGCGATCATGATGCTGTCGGGGTCTCGGGCCAACTTGAATCCGCCCTCGGGGCCGCGCTGGCTCGTGACGAGCCCGCCGCGACGAAGGTCGCTCAGTATCGCCCCGAGGAACTTGGCCGGTAGGTCTTGCTCGTGGGCCAGGTGATCGGCGCTCACCGAGACGTCGCTCGCCGCCAGCGTGAGGAGAGCGCGAATGGCGTACTCGGCCTTGGCGGGGATCTGCATCACCCCATTCTGCCGTACGGGACCGTCAAACGTGGCCGCTCAGAGTCAACTTCTAGGGTGGACAGTGTGTTTGACCTACGTTCGCGCCGACTCTACCTCTGCGTGGGCGTTCGCGACGACCTGGAACTGTTTCTGCCCGCCGTCCTACGCGGCGGCGTGGACGTCGTGCAACTACGAGAGAAGAACCTCGACCTCGAGACCCAGCGCCGGGCCGCGCTGATCATGGGACCGATCTGTCGCGCCTTCGACGTGCCCTTCGTCGTCAACGACTCACCCGAGTTGGCCCTTGACGTCGTGGCCGACGGGGTACACGTCGGCCAAGACGACGTCAGCGTGGAGCGGTGTCGTCAACTCCTCGGCGAGGAGGCCATCGTCGGTCTTTCGACGCACTCGACCGATGAGTTCACGAACGCGCTCCATCACGCGGCGACCTACTTCAGCGCCGGACCTATCGAGGCGACGCCGACCAAGCCGGGCCGGGCCGGGACCGGGGTCGAGTACGCCGTGGCGAGCCAACGACGAAGCCCCCGTCCGGTGTTCGTCACCGGGGGCGTCACGGCGCACAACGTCGGCGACCTCGTCGCGGCCGGCCTTCGCCACTTCGTGGTGGTGCGCGCCCTCACCGAGTCGAGCGACCCCGAGGCGGCCGCGCACGCCCTTCGCCGGGCGCTCGATCAGGCCCTAGCGATGACGGTCGAGCCAACCTAGAAGCGTCGCCACCATGCGCGGGTCGGCTCGCAGCTGGTGCCCCGCGCCCTGGATCAGTCGAAGTTCGGCCCGCCCGTCGGCCGCCGCCACGAGGTCGCGAGCGTCCGACGCGGGGACCTCGATGTCGTCGCTACCGTGTCCGATCAAGAGACGCCGCGGCGGAAGCTGGGCGATCGCCTTGATCGGATCGATGTTCAAGATGTCGTGGTAGAGAGCGTCGGGCGCGAGAAGGTCGCGTTCATTGCCGACGACCCCCGAGATCAGCACGGCTCGGTGTATCTCTTCGGCCGATCCGCACCAGGCGCCCAGGTGCGCGGGGGCGGCGAAGGTGGCGATCCCTCGCACGCGCTCGTCGGTCGCCGCGACCGCCAGAGCCAGGGCCCCCCCAAAGCCGAATCCGGCCAGCGAGACGCGAGGCTCGCCCTCGGCCACTCGATCGAGGATGGTGGCCAGGTCTTCTCGCCACTTGGTCGCGGAGAACGTTCCGGTACTTCCTCCGACCCCCGACAGGGTCCCGGTGGCGACCAGCCAACCCGACTCATTGGACACGTGCTCGGCCAGTTCGGGCAAGAGACCCGCCGCTTGACGTCCCATGCCCACCAGTCGAGGCAGCCCGTGCACCAAGACCAGAACGTGACCAACGACGGGTCTCGCGTTCGAGTTTGAGATCTTGAGATCCAGCAGCGACGTGCCGCTCGTCAACTGCTCGTGGGCGAGCACGAAGCTAAATACCTAAGCGCTGCGCCAGTAACTCTCGGTGATAGGCCGGGTCCCCCAAGAAGAGCTCCGAACTCTTCGCGCGCTTGAAGTAGAGGTGGGCCGGGTGCTCCCAAGTAAAGCCAATCCCTCCGTGAATCTGGATGTTCTCCGCCGCGCAGTGAAAGTAGGCCTCGGAGCAAAACGACTTGGCCAGACTGGCCGCGATGGGCAGCTCGTCGTTGCGCTCTTGGGCCGCCCACGCCGCGTAGTAGGCGGCCGATTTCGCCGACTCGACATCGAGCAGCATGTCGGCGCACTTGTGCTTGATGGCCTGAAACGATCCAATGGGTCGGCCGAACTGTACGCGGTTCTTCGCGTACTCAACCGAAGCGTCCAGAACCCGCTGCGCGCCACCGACTTGCTCGGCCGCCAAGGCCGACTCGGCGATCTGCAGGGTGGTCTCCAGTCCGCTCAGCGCACCGCCGTCCTCGCCGACCAAGGTGGCCGGGGCCGAGGTAAAGACGATACGGCTCTGCTTGCGGGTCTGGTCCATGGTGGCCAACGCCTCGCGCTCGACGCCACTCGCGTCACCCGCGACGGCGAAGAGTGAGAGACCCTTTTCCGTCATGGCCGGCACGAGCAACAGAGTCGCCGTCGAACCGTCGGTGACGTAACTGCGCACCCCACTCAGCGACCAGTGGTCACCGTCGCGCGTGGCCGTGGTGGTGGTCCCGGTGAGGTCCCACTGACCCGCGTCATCGGTGAGAGCGAGCGTGGCGATCGTCTCGCCCGACGCGATGCCCGGCAAGATACTCGCCTTGGCCGCGTCGTCGCCGACCAGCAACACCGCGTTCGCGGCCAGGGCCACCGTGGAGAAATACGGCGAGCACAGAAGGGCCGCCCCCATTTCCTCAAAGACGACGTACAGTTCGACCGGGCCGTATCCCTGGCCGCCAAACTCTTCGGGGATGCCGAGTCCCTGCAGCGCGAGTTCATTGGCCATCTGGGACCAGACGGCCGGGTCGTAGCCCTCGTCGGTGGCCATCAGACGGCGCACCTCGCTCTCGGGTGACTTTTCCTCCAGAAAACGGCGCACCATTTTGCGAAGTTCGTCTTGCTCTTCGCTGAATCCAAAGTTCATCCCGGCCCCTCTTCTTCCTTCACGCCGCACGCAGGACCGAGATTAGTCAATCTGGACAGCCCATTTATTCGTGGCAGTCTAGGAGCGTGGAGAAGGTCGAACTGGTCTGGTCAGACGCGTTGAGCGAGGTGCACCGTTTCGTCGTGGGCCCCCTCGCGAACAACGTCTACGTGGTGCGCTGTCGTCGAACGGGCGAGGCCGCGTTGCTGGACGCGGCCAACGAGCACGATCGCCTCCTCGAGGTCGCACGCCAGCTGGGAGTCACCTCGGTGCTCGAGACCCACGGCCACTGGGATCACATTGGGGCGGTCGAGGCCGTGCGAGAGGCCGGAATCGACGTGTGGGTCCGCGCGGAAGACGCCCACCTGCTCCCGAGCTACGACCACCTACTCGAGGATGACACCGTGCACCGAGTCGGCCAGTTGGGCCTGCGCACCGTGCACACTCCGGGCCACACGCCCGGCAGCATCTGCTTCGCGCTCGAGAACACGCCGGTTCTCTTCACGGGCGACACGCTGTTCCCGGGCGGCCCCGGTAACACGACCTTTGAGGGCGGAAGTTTCTCGACGATCATCGCCTCCCTCGACGAACGAATTTTTGGCGCCTACCGCGATGAGGTCACCTTCTGGCCGGGCCACGGAGCGCCGTCGACAATCGGCGCGGAGCGAGTCCACCTGGAAGAGTGGGTCGAGCGCGGCTGGTAAAGACTGGTCATCGATTCGTGACCGCCCAGTAGGCTCACTGCGTGCCAAAACCGCTGCTAGAACTGCGCAATCTTCACGCCGAGGCCGAGGGATCGTCGATCCTGCGCGGGGTCGATCTCGTCGTCAACGAGGGCGAAGTGCACGCCCTCATGGGTCCCAACGGCGCGGGCAAGTCCACCCTGGCCAGCGTGATCATGGGACACCCCGGCTACCACGTCACCGCCGGAGAGATTCTGCTGCACGGTGAGAACATCGCCGCCTGGACCCCCGACGCGCGGGCCCGGGCCGGCATCTTTCTCGCCTTCCAGTACCCCGAAGCGATCAGCGGCGTCTCGGTGATCCAGTTCCTTCGACAAGCCATCGCCGCGCGCAAGGGACTCGAGGAGTTGAGCGTGCTGGAGGTTCGCCTGGACCTCGCTGAGTGGATGGACCGACTGGGCATCGACAGCGCGTTCGCCGAACGACACCTGAACGACGGCTTCTCGGGTGGCGAGCGCAAGCGCAACGAAGTGCTGCAGATGGCTCTCCTGGAGCCCGTGGTGGCCCTGCTCGACGAGACCGACTCGGGTCTGGACATTGACGCGCTACGGGTCGTGGCGAAAGGGGTGCGCACCGTCCGCGACACGCACCCCGCGATGGGTGCGGTGGTCGTCACCCACTACGTAAAGCTGCTGGACGAGATTCACCCCGATTTCGTTCACGTACTCGTGGACGGTCGCGTCGTGCACACCGGCGGCGTTGAGCTGGCCAAAGAGATCGACCACGACGGCTACGACGCCTGGCGTCCGGTCAGCGCGTGACCAGTTTCAGCGCCCGTCGGGTTCGCGCTGACATCCCCCAACTAACGCGTCGCGTCCACGGCCGCCCCCTCACCTACCTCGACTCGGGCGCCAGCTCCCTCCAGCCCAACGCCGTCATCGACGCGATGAGCCGCTACTACGAACTGCGCCACGCCAACGTGCACCGCGGGGTCTACACGACGGCGGTGGAAGCGACCGAGGCCTACGAATCGTCACGGGCCGCCGTGGCGCGATTCATCAACGCGCCGGGGGCGCAGAGCGAGATCGTCTTCACCAAGAACACCACCGAGTCGATCAACCTCCTGGCCAAGGTCTGGGGGGCCGCTCACCTCGGCGAGGGTGACGTCGTCTTACTCAGTGAGATGGAGCACCACGCGAACATCGTGCCGTGGTTCCAACTGCGAGAGTCAACCGGCGTCGAGGTCCGCTTCATCCCGGTGGGCGACGACTACCGACTCGATCTGACGAACCTGGACGAGCTGTTGCGCGACGTCAAACTGCTCTCGGTCACGGGCATGTCGAACGTGCTGGGCACCAAGAACAACGTGCGCGAGCTGGCGGCGGCGGCCCACTCGGTGGGAGCCCTGGTGGCCGTCGACGGCGCGCAGTCGGTCGCCCACGGCCCGGTGGACGTGGCAGCTCTGGACATCGACTTTCTCGCCTTCTCCGGTCACAAGATGCTCGGGCCGACCGGCATTGGCGTGCTCTGGACCCGCGAAAGCGTCCTGGACACGATGGGCCCCTTCATGGGCGGCGGCGGCATGATCGCCGACGTGCGCCTGGACGGTTTCACCCCGGCGAAGGGCGTCGCTCGTTTCGAGGCGGGCACCCCTCCGATCGCCGAAGCCGTCGGTCTGCACGCCGCGGTGCGCTACCTCGAGGGTCTGGGCATGGACAATGTCGCGGCCCACGAGCGCTACCTGACCGAGGATGCCCTCACCCGGCTGGAACTGGCCTTCGACGGTCGAGTCCGGGTCATCGGTCCACGGGACGTCATCGATCGCGGTGGCGTCATCAGCCTCGACGTCGAGGGCGTGCACCCCCACGACGTCGCCCAGATGCTCGACGAGTACGGGGTCTGTGTACGACCCGGTCATCACTGCGCGAAGCCTCTGATGCGTCGCTTCAATCTCGCGGCCACCGCGCGAGTCTCGTTCGGTCCCTACTCCAGCACCGCGGACACCTCAGTGCTGCTCGAGGCGCTCGAGCAAGCCCTCAAAATGTTTGGCTAACCATGTCGAATCTCGAAAACCTCTACCGCGAAATCATTCTCGATCACTATCGCTCCCCGCGTAATCGCGGCGAGCTCGCCTCTCCCCCGGCCCACAAGGTGGAAGGCTTCAATCCCCTCTGTGGAGACGAGGTCACCATCTACCTCGATGTCCACGATGGGGTCTTGGCCGACATCAAGTTGACGGGACACGGCTGCTCGATCTCCCAGTCCTCGTCCTCGCTCATGAGCGCCGCGGTCAAGGGAAAGCCTCTCGACGACGTTCACTCGACCATCGAGACGTTCAAAGAGCTCATGTTGGCGCACGAGACCAAGGTGGAGGAGTCAGAAGGTGACTCGGCCAACCTGCGAACGTTGGGCGAACTCGCGGCCCTGGCGGGCGTGGTCAAGTTCCCCGTGCGCATCAAATGCGCCACCCTCGCCTGGAACACCCTGGCCCAGGGTCTCCAGGAAATCTCGAACTAACGACGGGCGATCGGTCTACTTCGGCGTGCAGGGCACGGGGTCGTAGTCGGGAACGCTGGTCAACGTCGGGTTCGGCGTCCCCGCTGGCTTGGTCGTCGTCGTGGTGCCGGACCGGCCTTTCGTCGTGGTCGTCGCGGGAGCGGTGGTCGTCGTGGTGGGCGTTACCACCGGGGGTAGTGGTGTCTGGCCCGCTTCGTTCGGCGGCGGGTTCGAGGGCGTCTCCAGCTGAGAGCCAAAGATGTCCACCAACATCTGTTGGGTCTCGGGCTGTTCCACGTAGAGGACGTCGCCGAGCGCCGTGTTGTTGACCGCCGTGGTGGGCATGGTCCAGGTCTGAATCGAGTTGGGGTTGATGCCGTGGAAGCGAACCGCGAGACCGATCAGCTCGTGCAGCGTGAAGTTCCGGTCGAGCGCGACACCTTGGGGAATCTTGGAGAGGAACGAGTTGAGCGTGAGCGGGTTGTAGAGCGTCTTCGCGCGTTCGATCATCGCCCGCATAAACGCGTCTTGGCGGTCGATTCGTCCAAAGTCGCTCGTCGGGTCGTACATCCAACCCGCGTTGTAGAGCTCGTTCGCCCCCTCACTGGTCGATCCCCAGATGACCGGCGGGAACGTCTTGGCGTGATCGATGTTGTAGTAGAAGTGGCGGCTGCGCGAGATAGCGAGGGTCTGAAAGCCGGTGATCAGCTGGCAACCCGGGTGCAAAATGCGCAGTCCCGAATAGGGATCCCACGACGGGTAGCGAAAGTCCAGATAGACCCCGCCGAGAGCGTCGGCCGCGTTCACCAAGCCGGCAAAACTCACCACCACCGTCTGGTTGATGGGAATCCCGAAATTAGCCGTAATGGTCTGGGCCAGGAGAGATGGCCCACTACCGAAGTTGACGTTGATCCGGTTGAACTGGCCGTAGAGCGACTGATTGGCCAGCAGGCTGACCACGGTGTCGCGCGGGATGGAGATCATGTTGATCGTGCCCGCGCTGGGATCGACGTGGATGATCTTCACGCTGTCGCTGCGCTGGCCATCGACCGAGTCACTGGAGGCACCCGTCTGGCGCGCCAGAAGGCCGGTGAGGCCGGCGCGCGAGTCCGATCCGATCATGAGGATGTTGAAGGGCTGACCCGAGATCGCCTTCACTTCGCCGACGACGTTGATCTTTTTGATTTTGTCGAATCGGTAGTTGGCGTAGTAGTAACTACCGCCGACAATGGCCGCCACGAGGAGCACCAGTACGCCCGCGCCAATGGCGATTCGTCGACCGATCCGACGTCGTCCGCGGGGACGACGGGTAACCTCCCCCTTGCCTTCCACCGCGTCGCCCAGCGCGAGTAGTCGTTCCTGGTTAGCGAGATACCGTTTCGAGTGGTGGCGACCGGGCTCTGGCGTGTCATCACGTCCATTGGCCATCGTGAAAGTTTACTCCTGCTTCGTCGCGCGAAATTACGCAGTGACTCCGCGAAAGGCCTCGTAGCCGTCGCGTTCGAGGGTTTCGGCGAGTTCGGGGCCGCCGGTGGCGACGATTCGTCCGTTACCCATGACGTGAATCATGGTCGGCGGCAACTCCACGAGAAGACGGCGAAAGTGCGTGATGGCGAGCACGCCACAGTTCCACTCGGTCGTGGCGGCCACCAGCCGTCGGGCCACGGCGTCCAGCGCGTCGACGTCGAGTCCAGAGTCGACCTCGTCGAGCAGGGCGAACTTGGGTTGGAGGACTCCGAGCTGCACCATCTCCGCGCGTTTGCGTTCGCCGCCCGACAAGTCGACGTTGACGAAACGGTCCAACAACTCAGGACGCAGTTCAATGCGTTCGGCCTCTTCGAGCATGCGCGCGCGCAACGTCACCGGGTTCGCGCCGGCGGCCTCGAGGAGGTCGAAGGCGCGCACGCCCGGAATCTCAAAGGGCTGCTGAAGGACGAGTATGAGGCCCGCTCGAGCTCGCTCGGTCGCCGACAGCGTTAGGAGTTCGACCCCGTCGATGGTGACCGAACCGTCGAGGACCCGGTAGCCGGGGTGACCGGTGAGGGCGTGCGCCAGGGTCGACTTGCCCGATCCGTTCGGTCCCATGATGGCGTGCACTTCGCCCGATCGCATGGTCAGCGAGAAGCCTTTGAGAACTTCCTTTTCACCAACGTTGACACGCAGGTCGTCAATGATCAGAGTGGACGTCACGGCAGCTCCACTTCGAGGCGCTCGCCGCGCTGCACCACGTTGTAGTGGGCCACCGGCCGGGTGGCGGGGAAGGTCATGGGCGCCCCGTCGCTGAGGCGAAACATGGCCCCGTGGCGCGCGCACTCGATCTCTTCGGTCTCGAGATCCACTTCACCCTCGGACAGCGAGAACTCTTCGTGGCTGCAGCGGTCGTCCAGGACGAAGACCCGCTCATCGACCCGCACCCCCACCAGGGTACGACCCGCTACTTTGAGCTGGCGCGGCACGCCCTGCGCAAAGTCACTCAGCTCGCCAATGTCAACGCTCGTCACGCCGCCACCACCGCCACGCTGGACAGTACCGAGGCGACGTCGCGCTCCACCAACTCCGCGAGCTCCGAGGGAAGTGCCGACAGCATCTCGTAGAAGAAACCTTGGATCATGAGACGCTGGGCGTCCTCGCGACTCACGCCGCGAGACTCGAGGTACCAGCGCTGAAGTTCATCGAGTGGCCCGACGCTGGAGGCGTGGGCGCACATGACGTCGTTCTCTCTGATGTCGAGGTTCGGCACACTGTCGGCGTGCGCCCCGCGCGAGAGCAGGAGATTGTGATTGGTCTGACGCGCGTCGGTGCGCTTCGCGCCCTTTTCAATCTCGATAAGCCCGGTGTAGACCGAGCGTGACTCGTCGGCCACCGCCCCTTTGGAGAGCAGGGTCGAGGTGGTGCGCGGAGCCAGGTGGAACTGACGGGTTCGAAAGTCGTGCACCTGGTCACCCGAGCCCAAGAAGGTGGTGCGCAGCTCGTTCGACGCGCCCGCGCCGAAGAGTTCGGCGTCGTTGCGTGAACGGTCGTAGTGCGCCCCGAGTCCCACCACGGCCTGGTGGAGACGGGCGTCTCGCGCCAAACGTCCGGTGGTGCGCGCCACGTGCCAGGCGCTCGGGTCCAGGCGCTGATACGTGATGAGTTGCAGCGATGCGTTGTCCTCGACGAGGTACTCACTCACCGGCACCACGAGCCCGTCCTTGCCGCCCTCGAAGTACTCGACCACCGTGACGCTCGCCCCGCGGCCGACCACGATCTGGGTGCGAGAAAACGACGCGCTGGCCGAAGACTCGTTCAATACGACGATGGGGTCGCTCACGTCGACGCCGGCCTCGACGCGAATGACGGTCGTACCGGGCGCGAGGGCCACGTTCAACAACGCAAAAGTGTCGCCTTCGTAGCGCTGGAGAAGACCCTCACCGTTGAGCGACGACTGGGAGCCAAGGAACTCCACGCTGACGCCCTGAGTGGTCTCCCCCGCGCTGATCCCAAATCCGTCGACGACCCGTACCACGAGGCCCGCCCGCTCGCACAGTTGCGTGGCGAAGGCCGAGTCGGGTCCGCGGCGAGGCGAGGCGGCCACTTCGAAACGATTGAGGTCCAAGTCCCCCAGGGGGGCGTAGCGCCACACCTCGTCACTGGGCGAGGGCAGGCCGAGGGACTCAAACAGCGACCAGGCCAGACGTCGTTCGGCCGCGTCGGACCGGTCGGCAATGAAAGAGGAGGCTGTATCAGCGAAGGATGTCATATGAAATGAGGACCCAGGCAGTGTACCGGGCCATATCTGGCCCGCCGCGCGGGGGCGTAGGATTAACCGCCGATCGAAAGGACCACGTGGAGTTTTCCTCCCCCGTCATCACGCTCGCTATCGAAGGACCCGTCGCCACGCTCTGGTTAGACCGTCCCGAGTCGCGAAACGCTCTCGGTAGCGCGTTTTGGCGAGATCTGCCCCTGGCCGCGGCGGCGGTGGCGAAGGACGGCGAGGTTCGCGTTCTGGTGGTGGCCGCCACGGGCCCGCACTTTACGGTCGGACTTGACCTCAAGGAGTTCGGCGGCCACTTTCTGGCGGGCGACGCGACGAGTTCTCGGGCGAGGGCCAACGAGCGGGCCTACGAGAACGTGCGCGCCATGCAGGACGCGGTGACGTCGCTGGCCAAACTGCGCGTACCGGTGATCGCGGCGGTGCACGGCTACTGCATCGGCGGGGGCATCGACCTCATCAGTGCCTGTGACATCCGTCTCGCCTCCTCGACCGCCACCTTCTCGGTGCGAGAGACCAAGGTGGCCATCGTGGCCGACCTCGGAACGCTGCAACGGCTTCCGCGCATCGTGGGGGCCGGCCACGTCGCCGAACTGGCCTTCACCGGAAAAGACATCGACGCGACACGCGCCCGCGACATCGGCCTCGTCAACTCACTGCACGGTGAGGGCGCCGAGGAGGTCTACGCGGCCGCGCTCGGGCTCGCCAGGGAGATCGCCGCGAACTCTCCGCTCGCGGTCCAGGGAACGAAAGCGGTTCTCGCGGCCAACGAGGGCCGATCGATCGACGAGGGGCTGGACTTCGTGGCCCGCTGGAACACCATGTATCTCGCGAGCAACGACCTACGAGAAGCGATGACCGCGTTTCTCGAGCGGCGCCCACCGGTCTTTCGCGGCGACTAACGGCGCCAAAACTTTCGGCCCTTGCGCCGCTTCTTCTCTAACTCTTCCAACTCGCGTCGCCGCTCTTCAATCAGTTCGGGCGCGATGGCGTTCACGATCTCACTGGCCGAGGCCAGCAACTCGCGTCGATCCTCGACCGGCACGTCGGGCGGCGCCGGCTCGACCGGCCGATCGACCAGCGCCCCGTGGGACCAGCCGACGTCCACAAATCGACGCTCGTAGGTGAGGCAGTTCTCCGGGCACGACCACGGTTGGTCGGGCGCGTTGCCGAGCACGCAAAAGCGCGCGACCTCGCCTGAGGTATACGTTCGACTTTGAAAGTGCTTGCACTCTTCGCGCATTCCCACGCCGTCATTGTCTCACGTCACAGCCACTCGTAGGATTACGGCCCATGGCGGCGAACTTTTCTTTGGATCACGGAGATTTGAGCGCGCAGGAGATCGCTCGAGCGGCGGACGTGGCGACACGAGCCTTCCTTGACGACAAGTACTTTTGCTACCTCATGCCCGACGAGCGGGTGCGCGCCCGAGCGTTGCCGCTGCTGTTCGCGGGCCAGTTGCGCCACGGCGGGGACCACGCGCACGCCGTGTGCGCGCGCGACGAGGGCCGGAATATTGTCGCGGTGGCGCTGTGGGTGGAACCGGGACACTGGCCGCCCCCGCTCAGCCTGCAGCTGGCCCAGATGCCGAGTTCTCTTCGCGCGCTCTACCGTCACCCCCAGACCCTGCGACGCGCGGGCACGTACTTGAGAACGATTCTGAAGGTCCACCCCAAAGAGCTGAACTGGTACCTGCCCCTACTCGCGGTCGATCCCTCGGTCCAGGGGCGCGGCGTCGGCACGATGCTCATGAACGAGGCGGTCGCGCGCATGGACGCGGACGGCGTCGGCGGGTACCTCGAGACGCAAAAGGAGGAGAACCACGCCTTTTACAACCGATTCGGGTACGAACTGCGCGACACGCTTCATCCGGTGCCCGACGGTCCGGCGTACTACACGATGTGGCGTCCGGCTCGTTAGCCGATCGAGCCTTCCATCTGCAGCTCAATCAATCGCGACCACTCCACGGCGTACTCCATCGGCAACGTACGCGTCACGGGCTCGATGAAACCGTTCACGATCATGCCCATGGCCTGGCTCTCGGTCAGCCCTCGACTCATGAGATAGAACAACTGGTCATCGCCGATCTTCGACACGGTCGCCTCGTGGCCGATCGACGCGTCTTGCTCGCCGACTTCCATGTAGGGACGAGTTTCCGAGGTCGACATCTCGTCCAACAGCAGTGCGTCGCATCGCACAAAGGCCTTGGCGCCCTTCGCGCCCTCTTCGACCTTGACGAGGCCGCGATAGGCCGTGAGACCCCCATCCTTGGAGATCGACTTCGAGACGATGGTGGAGGTCGTCTCGGGCGCGCAGTGCACCATCTTCGCCCCGGCGTCTTGCACCTGGCCGGGTCCGGCGTAGGCCACGGACAGCACTTCACCCGAGGCCTTCGGTCCCATCAGGTAGACCGACGGGTACTTCATGGTGAGTCGGGACCCGATGTTGCCGTCGATCCACTCAACGTGGGCCTCCGCTTCCGCGCGGGCGCGCTTGGTCACGAGGTTGTACACGTTGTTCGACCAGTTCTGAATGGTCGTGTAGGTAATGCGCGCACCCTGGAGGGCGACCAACTCCACGACGGCTGAGTGCAGGGAGTCGGTCGAGTACACCGGGGCCGAACAGCCCTCGACGTAGTGAACCTGGGAACCCTCGTCGGCGATGATGAGGGTGCGCTCGAACTGACCCATGTTCTCGGTGTTGATGCGAAAGTACGCCTGGAGCGGCTGGTCGACCTTGACGCCGGGCGGCACGTAGATGAAGGAACCGCCACTCCACACGGCGGAGTTCAGGGCGGCGAACTTGTTGTCGTTGGGCGGAATGATCGTGCCGAAGTACTTGCGCACCAACTCGGGGTACTCGCGTACCGCGGTGTCCATGTCGCAGAAGAGAACGCCCAGGCGTTCTAAGTCTTCGCGATTACGGTGAAAGACCACCTCGGACTCGTACTGAGCGGTGACCCCGGCCAGGTACTTGCGCTCGGCTTCGGGAATACCGAGGCGCTCGTAGGTGTTCTTGATGGCGTCGGGCAGGTCTTCCCAGGAGTTGACCTGGTGGTCGGTGGGCTTGATGTAGTAGTAGATGTCGTTGAAGTCGAGGTCCGGCATGCGCGTCGCGAACCAGGGCAGCATCGGCTTCTTCTCGAAGCGCTTCAAGGCATCGAGGCGAAACTTGAGCATCCAGGGCTCTTCGTTCTTCATGGCCGACATCTCGCGAACGATCGACTCGTTCAGACCCTTTTTGGGCTTAAAGACTGACAGGTGCTCGTCCGACCAGCCCAACTGATAGCGGCTGAAGTCCAGATTGTCTATCGCCATTGCGCTCCTTTGGGATAATCCCTATTGCCATAGTACTAACTAGCCCGTGGGGGCTGAGCGCCTAGTCCCGAGGCTGACCCTGGAAAAACCAGTGGACGCCGTACTGGTCGGCCAAATGACCGTAGGTTCCAAAGGGCATGTCACGAAGATCGTCCAACAGATCGGCGTCGGCGTTCTCGGCCAACTTGTCAAAGATCTCTCGCAACTCGCCGTCGGTGCCCCCGCTCACGTACAGGGCCGCGGTGTTGCCGGGTTTCGCCACCCGGGTGGGGTGCAGCCAGTCGGTCGCCGAGAACGCAATGGCACCGCTTTGCAGTTTGGCGTAGGCCACCTTCTGGTGCAGATTCTCTGGCAACTGGTCCTTCATCGGCGTCTCACTCACCGTGGTCAGGATCAACGTGCCGCCCAGCTGACGTTGGTAGAAGGTCATCGCCTCAGCACAGTTGCCCTCGAAGAGCAAAAAGGCGTCAGGACCATCGCCACTCCTTTTTCCGTCGGCTTTCTCACGAAGAACTCCCCCGATGGGTTCGTCGTCGCGAACGCTCGGTGACAAAACTAGTGACAAAGTAGAGGCATGCCTAGCGCCCCCCGCGTACCCCAGCGACCCTTCGAGATCACCCGTCACGGCGACACCCGCGTTGACCCCTACTACTGGCTCATGGATCGCGAGAACGAAGAGGTACTCGATCACCTGCGGGCCGAGAACGAGTACCTCGCCCAAGAGCTGGCCCCGCTGAAGGCTCTGGAGGAGGACCTCTTCAACGAGATCAAGAGTCGCGTCGAAGAGACGGACATCTCAGTGCCGGTTCGAAAGGGCAACTGGTGGTACTTCGAACGCACCCGCGAGGGCCTCAACTACCCCATCAGCGTCCGGGTACCGGCTCTCGGCGACGGTCTCACCCCGCCCGAGATCGATCCCTTGACGACCTTCGAGGGCGAGCAGATCATCCTCGACGAAAACCTCGAGGCCGGCGATAGCGACTTCCTCTCGGTGGGCGTGCTCGCCCTCAGTCCCGACGAGTCGTGGGTCGCGGTCGGCACGGACTTCGAGGGCAACGAGCGACACCGCGTCACCATTCGGCCGCTCGCCGATCAGGCGCCCCTCTCGGACGAGCTGGAGGACGTCTACTACGGCTTCGCCTGGGCCCGGGACTCGCGACACTTCTTCTACACCCGGGTGGACGACGCCATGCGACCCTGGCAACTGTGGCGCCACGAGCTCGACACCGCGGCCTCCTCCGACGTACTGGTGTACGAGGAGTCCGATCCCGAATACACCGTGTCGGTGGGGCGAAGTCGCGACGATCAGATGATCGTCGTCATGATGAACTCCTCGATGACGAGCGAGGTGCGCTACGTGCCCGCCGACGATCCCACCGGTGACCTGCACGTGCTCGAAGCGCGACGTCACGGCATCGAGTACGGGGTCGAGCACTTCGTTGACGGCGAGGGAAGGGCGTGGTGGCTCAAGGTCACGAACGAAGAGGCCACCGACTTTCGCCTCCTGGCCCGTCCGGTGAGCGGCGGTCGCTGGCGCGAGATCGTGGCCGAGCGACCCGGCAGCCGCCTCGATGGCGTCGACGCCTTTTCCTCCTTCCTCGCGCTCAGCGAGCGAGAAAACGGGTGCGCCGCGCTGCGCCTGGTCAAACTCCTGCCCGGGGAGGATCCCTTCGGGGACCTGCTCGCGCGTTCGACCCTGGTGGAGGGCGGGGCCTTTCCCAACACCGTGGGCATCTCGTCGAACCCCAACTTCGAGACCACCCAGGTGCGCGTCCTCATCACCTCCCTGACCACACCTCGGCTCATCGCCGACGTCGTCGTGGAGACCGGGGAGATCATTGTTCGCAAACAACAAAAGGTGTTGGGCGGCTACGAGGAATCGGAGTACGTCACCGGGCGTCTGTGGGTCGAGACGAGCGACCAACTGCGGGTGCCGGTGTCCCTCGTCGCGCGGCGCGACCGGGTCCGGGTCGGCGAAGACGGCACGCTCGAGCCCGTGGCGCCGTCGCCCTTTCTTCTCTACGGGTACGGCAGCTACGAGATCTCCATCGACCCCGCCTTCTCCTCGCTGCGGCTCTCACTCCTTGATCGCGGCATTATCTTCGCCATCGCCCACGTGCGCGGGGGCGGGGAGATGGGCCGATCGTGGTACGAGATGGGACGACTGGCGCAAAAGCCCACCACGTTCAGCGACTTCGTGGCGGTGGCGCGCGCCCTCATCGAGCGCGGTTGGACGACCCCGGAACAGCTCGCCGCGCGCGGAGGTTCGGCCGGGGGACTCTTGATGGGCGCCGTGATGAACCAAGCACCGGAACTCTTTCACGCCATCATCGCCGAGGTGCCCTTCGTGGACGTCGTGACCACCATGCTCGACGACTCGCTCCCCCTCACCGCGGGCGAGTGGGAAGAGTGGGGCAACCCCGAGGCCAGCGCGACGAGCTATCGGACCATGAAGAGCTACTCACCCTACGACAACGTGCGCGCGGCGCACGACGACGGGACGCCCGTCGTCTATCCGCACCTCTACGCCTCGGGGGGTCTCAACGACTCGCGGGTCGGGTTCTGGGAGCCGGCGAAGTGGGTCTTGAAGCTTCGCGACGCCAACGAGGCGAACGTCGCGGTGCTCAAGACCGAGATGGGCGCCGGACACGGCGGTCCCTCCGGTCGCTACGACGCGTGGCACGATGAGGCTCAGGTACTCGCCTGGCTGCTCAACGAGATCACGACGTTGTCGTCGTCAACCCCGTCGGAGTAAAGACCAGCACGAGGGTCGCGGGCAGCGGCGAGGGGAAGACGACCGGCCGACCATCGACGGTGACCGTCGCGCTGGACGGCGAACCGATGGTGATACGCGAGCCCCCGGTCATCACCAGCGACTCGTTCTTGCCCACGTCCACGGGTCCTTGCCACTCGAGCGTGCCGGTCGGGCCCATGTTGTAGACGGCCCAGGTCTCGCCGCGCGTACCGCTCACCGTCACTCGATAGCGCGCCCCCGGTACGTCGTAGCTCGCGTCATCTCCGCTGAGCGACGTGGCGCGCAGCGTGCTCGGCAGCGACGTCGTGGTCGTGGGTGGGCGCGTGGTGGTCGTCGTGGTGGTGGCCGACGTTGACTTCTTGGGCGCGTGGTGGTCGACCGCGTAGGTCACGATAACGGCCACCACCACGGCGATGACGAGAATCACCAGCAGGCCGCGAGCGACCAGGGACGCCGTCGAGCGATGCGACGAGCGTGAAAGAAACCAATCGTCGTTGTGGCGAGCGTGCAGCACGCTCGACTCCTCGGCGATCTGGGAATCGCTGAAGACGTAGGGGCGACTGGGATCGAGCCGCGGTCGCTCCAGGGGTGGTCGCGCGAGGGGCTCCCCCGTACCGTCCAAGAGGCGAAAGCCCTTCGACGGGGCGTAGGGGGACGGCGGCGGGGTGACCAGTCGGCGATCGAGGGGCCTTGAGAGCTCGCGCATCTCGTCGCGGCGAACCTTTCGAATCCTCAGCGCAGTTCCCGCGAGCAGCAAGACCGCGACCGTGATCCCGACAATCTCGAGCGCCAGTATCACGCTGGCTCCACTGCGCGATTCGCTTCGCTCGCCCGGGTCACGTCAGAAGCGTACTGATATCCCTACGACCCGAGCACCCGATACCCACCGCGGTAGTACGCGAGGGGACCGCCCGGCTCCGTGGAGGCGTAATCGAGCTCCGCCACGATGATGTCGTGGTCGCCGTGGTTGGTGACCTCGCGAATGGTCCCCTCCAGGTAGGCGTGAGCCCCATCGAGGAAGGGGGAGCCGTTGGGCGCCGCCACCCAGGGCACCCCGGCAAATTTGTCGACGCCGCTGACGGCGAATCCGCGCGCCAGGTGCTCCTGATCGTCGCTCAGAATATTGATGCCCACCGCCCCCGCCTGCCGGACGCGACCCCAGGAGGGAGAGGTAGTGATCGCCGCGAAGAACACGAGAGCGGAGTCGATCGACAGGGAGCCGAACGTCTGGCAGGTAAAGCCCGCGGGTCCCTCGGGCGTCATGGCGGTCACGATGACGATGCCGGTGACGTAGTGACCGAGGACCTCTCTAAAGTGCGCGCTATCGAAGGGTGCCACGGCGCCACATTACCGCCGGCACATATTTTCCCACTTCGACACGCTCGTCACCGAGCGTCGCCACCGCTCAGTGCGTAGGATCGGGCGACCTTGGTGACGAGGCCGTCGTGCACGAGGCTGTCCAACACCACCTCGGCGCGCGCGGGCGCCACGCCGAGTTCTCTCACGAGGCGGGCTTTCGCCCGCGGTCCGTCGTGCAGCGCGCGCAATACGCGCCCGCGCAGCTGGCGATTCGATCCGGCGAAGGGAGCCTGGGGTCGTGACACTGCGGCACTCCGTGGCGCGGGATCGTCGCCTCCGTCTCGGCGCCACGCGCACGACGACGCCAGGGGACACTCATCACACCGGGGCGTCGCGCGACAAAACTGCGCCCCCAGGTCGAGCATGGCCTGGTTGAAGGTCGCCGCGTCCCGTTCGGGTAAGAGTGCCTGGGATAGTTCTCGGGCGGCGCTCATGGTGAGTGGCCGGTTGGCCAGGGCCCGCGCCAATACTCGCCCGACGTTGGTGTCGAGGACCGCGACGGGTTGGCCGTAGGCGAAGGAGGCGACGGCGTGTGAGGTGTACTCGCCCACCCCGGGCAACGCGCGAAGGTCGTCGATCGAGTGAGGTACCTCGCCGTCGAAGTCGTCGCGGATGATGCGGGCGGCTTCGTGCAAGGACTTCGCACGTCGGGGATACCCCAGCCCGCTCCAGGCCACCAGGACCTCCGCGAGCGACGCGTCCGCGCACGAGTCGGCGGTCGGAAACTTCTCTAGGAACCTCCTCCACGGCTGGATCACTCGTGACGTCGACGTCTGTTGGAGCATGACCTCACTCACCAGCACGGCCCAGGGCTGTGGACGGTGCAGCCAGGGAAGGTCACGACGCAGCGCGGGCGCGGCGTTGCCCAGGGCCCGACGAAAAGCGACGAGGTCGCTAGGACCAGACGTCGTCACCGTAGGGGCGCTGACGTTTCGGGGCGAACTCGCGCTTCCAGACCATGATTTTGCGCCGAAAGTAACAGACCTCCAGGCCGTCCTGATTGAAACCCTTGGTCTCGACCGTCACGATCCCCCGGTCGGGCTTGGAGTGGGACGGCGTCGCGTCGAGCACGCGCGTCTCGGCGTAGACCGTATCGCCGTGGAAGGTGGGGTGGCGGTGAATCAACGACTCAACCTCGAGATTGGCGATCGCCGCGCCCGAGACGTCGGGGACACTCATGCCCAGCACGAGTGAGTAGACCAGATTGCCGACGACGACGTTGCGATGGTGAATCGTTTCGTGCTCGGCGAACCACGCGTCGGTGTGCAGCGGGTGATGGTTCATCGTGATCATGCAAAAGAGATGGTCATCCGCCTCGGTGATGGTCTTACCCGGCCAGTGCCGGTAGACGTCCCCCACCGAAAAGTCTTCGAAGTGTCGCCCGAAGGGGCGATCGTACGTCGTCATAGACCTTGATCGGACTCCTCGTCCACGTCGACGCGAGCGGGACGGGTCGTAAAGGAGACCAACGCGCCCGGCAGGGTCTCACCGTCGATTACGACGCGCCAGGTGTAGCGGGAGTTGTCAACGAGGGGAATCGGCCCGAAGTTGACCGCGATGGGCACCTCCACCGGCGTGCCGACCGGAACGTCGGCCGGCGTCGAGGCGGAAAAGTCGCCACGCACTTCAATGAAGTGCGGCCCGTCGGCAGTCTCGAAGCCCACCTGCTGGCCGTCCGCGTCTTCGAGGAACAGCTCCCAGTGATGAGAGGTGTGGAACTCGTGCGAGTCCACGCTCACCTTGACCGCGACCGCCATCGGCATGGGGTCGGGCCCGACGACCGACCAACCGCCGCCCAAGATGTAGAGCTTGCCGTCGGCCACTTGGGCTGAGTCGGCGAGGAGCATGGTCACGTTCACCGGGCCAGCCTATTCGGACCCGACCGGACTTTTTGAAGGTTGATCTCGATCTGGAGTCGGCGCTTTCAAGGCGTCCCGCACGAACAGGTACATTTTCAACTGTGCCCGCACCCCCTTTTGACGCCGACGTCGCCGCCCAACTGATCGGGGACGCCGAGGCCGTCCTCGAGGGAGCACTGCACCAACTGCGCGAACGCGGTGGCGTCGACGCGAACGAGACGCTGGCCTACGATCTCTCACACTCGGCCAGTGCGCTCGCCGCCGCTCGCTCGTGTCTCGCCTACGCCCGACTGGGCAACGAGGAGTCGGGATTGGTGGCCGCCTTTCTCGCGATGACCCTGAGCGACCTCGCGGGCCGGACGGTGGGCCGTGAGTCCCTGTGGGGCGTGGCGCCGGGCTGGTTCGAGCCGTTCCAGTCGTTCGTCAACACCTACCGCGACCCCTCGTTTCTCGCGACCCTCGCCGAGACGCCGGGTCGTCGGCACTTGGGCGACGACTTCGAGATGGTCGCCGCCACGTTTCACCGCTTCGCCGAAGAGGAAGTGCGTCCCCACGCCGAGCACGTGCACCGCTCGAATGGGGATATTCCCGAGTCCATCATCGAGGGTCTCAACGACCTGGGCGGCTTCGGGCTCTCCATCCCCGAAGAGTTCGGGGGATTTTCGGCCGGTGGAGAGTCGGAGTACCTGGGCATGGTCGTCGCCACGGAAGAACTGTCGTGGGGTTCGCTGGGCATCGGCGGCTCGCTCATTACCCGACCCGAGATCATGACGCGGGCCCTCCTGCGCGGTGGGACCGACAAACAGCGTCAGACCTGGCTGCCGCGGCTCGCCAGCGCCGAGGCGCTCTGCGCCATCGCGGTCACCGAGCCGGACTTCGGCTCCGACGTGGCCGGGATTACCACGAGCGCGACGCGCACCGACGGCGGCTGGCTGCTCAGCGGCACCAAGACCTGGTGCACGTTCGCGGCGCGCGCCGAGGTACTGGTGCTGCTCGCGCGAACCGATCCCGATCGGTCACTGGCCCACCGGGGACTCTCTCTCTTCCTGGTGGAGAAGCCCCGAAGTGACAGCGGCGGATTCGTCGTTCGCCAAGACGCTCCCGGGGGCGGACGACTCGAGGGCCGGCCCATCGACACCATTGGCTATCGCGGGATGCACTCTTATGAGTTGAGTTTCGATCAGTGGTTCGTGAGTGACGATCATCTGGTCGGCGGCGACGAGGGACTGGGCAAGGGCTTTTACTTTCAGATGGCCGGGTTCGAGAATGGTCGCATCCAAACGGCGGCGCGGGCGATCGGCGTGATGCAGGCCGCCTACGACGCGGCCCTTGAGTACGCGCGTACTCGCGTGGTCTTCGGCGAAGCCATCATCAACTTTGAACTCACCCGCACCAAGCTCGCCACGATGGCCGCCGTCATCCAGTGCGCTCGCCAGTTCTCCCTGGACGTGGCGCGACAGATGGGTCGGGGGGACGGTTCACTCGAGGCCTCCATGGCCAAGGCCTACGTCTGTCGCGCGGCCGAGTGGGTAACCCGCGAGGCCATGCAGATTCACGGCGGCATGGGGTACGCCGAGGAGTACGCGGTCAGCCGATACTTCCTCGACGCGAGAGTGTTGTCGATCTTCGAAGGCGCCGACGAAACCCTCTGTCTCAAGGTCATCGCGCGCCGACTGCTCGACAACCTCAGCCAGACTTAAGTCGAACGCTTCATTCCCGCCCGCGCGCCGCGCGCGACGAAGGAGTTCGCGATCTTGGCCGAGGCCTCGTCGATCATCTCGTCGCCGAACATCACCGCTCCCGTCGACGTCTCTTCGGTCGCGACGCGATAGGCGTCGAGGATGTCGTAGGACTTGTCAAAGAGTTCTTGGCTCGGCGAGTAGACCTCGTTCAACACGATGGCCTGGTCCGGCGTGAGGGCCCACTTCCCGTCGAATCCGTACGAAGCACTGATCGAGGCCGCTCGGCGCAATCCCTCGAGGTCGCGCACTTTGAGAAAGGGTCCGTCGATGACGTGCAGGCCGTTGGCCCGCCCGGCCATCAAGATCTTGGCGAAGACGTAGCTAAAGGGATTGGACGGGGCGTCATGGATCGTGTCGTCGATGGTGGTGACCGGCATGCCAATGGACGCCGCAAAGTCGGCCGGCCCAAAAACGATCGACTCCAGCCGCGGCGACGCGGCGCAGATTTCTTCCACGTTGATCAGGCCTTCTGCCGTCTCGATCTGTGCCTCAATCCCGATGTGGCCACTCGGCAGCCCGGCGTTCGCTTCGACCTGGCTCAAGAGGAGATCGAGGGCCACGACGTCCGAGGCCCGTCGTACTTTGGGCAGCATTATCTCGTCCAGTCGCTCCCCGGCGTTCTCGACGACCTCGATGACGTCCCCGTACGTCCAGCGCGTGTCCCAGGCGTTCACGCGAACGCACAGGACCCGCTCGTCCCACGCCAGGGTGCGGATCGCGCGGACCACCTTTTCGCGCGCGGCAACTTTCTCTGAGGGCGCGACCGAGTCTTCGAGATCGAGAAACGAGAAGTCGGCAATGGACGCGGGCGCCTTGGCCAGAAATCGATCGGACGAGCCCGGGGTGGAGAGACAAGAACGGCGAGGAAGATTCCTGGATCGCTTTGACATGTCGAGAGCCTACGCGCGAGCCCGTGCGCACTTTGATTTTTCTGGCGTAAGGCCGCGGCACGTGCACCGCCAAGTCGGCGTTGATCAGGTGAGTTGTGGGAGGAGTGCGCGTTTCTCCCGCGAGGAACGCACGTGGGTCAACTAGCCTGGTCCGGTGACTGACGTCGAGCACTTGGTGCTGTCGACACGGCCGGCAGGGGAAACGAAGCGGTTTCGCCCTGTGGCCGTCGCCCTCGCGCTCAGCGCTCTCTCGTTGGGCTGTGTCGTGACGGCCGCCCACCCGGCGGGGGCGTCCAACGTCTCGAACGATCGTCAAAAGGCGAAGGTACTCCTGAGCCAGATCAACCGCATGACCAATGAGGTCAGCCTGCTGGGCCAGAAGTACGACGACGCCCTCATCAAGTTGCGCGGATACAACCGAGAGATCGCCGACACCAAAGCCACGGTCGCCGCGATCGAAGCGAACGAAAACAAAGGACACCGCCAGTTACAGGCCGACGTCATTTTTTCTTACGTCACCAACGGCTCGAACGAGGCCGACAACCCACTCTTTACCAAGAATGCCTCCCGGGCTAGCGCCATCAACGTCTACTCGCAACTGGCCGCGGGCAATATCAGCACCACGATCTCGCACCTAAAGACGGATCGCATCCAACTGATCGAAGAACGAGGGCTATTAAAGGCCGAAGATCGAAACGCCCTCGCCCTCGCCCTCGCGGCCGGACGCTCACTCCACAAGGGCAACATCATCCAAGCTCAGCTGAAGAACGAACTCGCTCAGGACAAGGGCCAGATTGCCACCTTCGTCGCGCAAGAGGAAGCGGCGGCCGCGGCGGCGTCCTCGAGCACCCTGAACAGCGCTCAGCCGAACGGCAACTACCCGGCCCCACCACCCGACTCGGTCGCGAATATCGCCATCCGAGCGGCCGAGAGCTTTCTGGGCGTGCCCTACGTGTGGGGTGGCGCCAGCCGATCGGGCGTCGACTGCTCGGGTCTGATCATGCTGGCCTACGACGCGGCGGGGATCGACTTTCCTCACTACTCCGGCGCCCAGTACGAGGACACCGAGCGAGTACCCCTCTACGACATCGAGCCGGGTGACCTACTCTTCTACGGGCCCGGCGGCGACGAGCACGTGGCGATGTACGTCGGTCACGGTGAGATGATCGAGGCCCCCGAGACGGGCGAAGTCGTGCACATCACGCCGGTTCGACTGTACGGCGGATTCGTCGGACTCGGTCGCCCGCGGGCTTAGGTGTCGGGCTTTCCCACTTCATTCCACCTCGGCCCGCTGCTCTTCCATACGTACGGGTTCGGCTTGGCCATCGCGGCCTTTGTGGCCTACGCGTACTCCCGTCGCCGCCTGCGCGAGAAGGTCATCTCGGAGGCGCCCTTCGCGCGCTTCACCTTTTGGATCATCGTCAGTGGACTCGTCGGGGCCCGAGCGGCGAACATCGCGACCAACTGGCGCTACTACGACGGTCACCCGGGCCGCTGGATCGCCGTATGGCAGGGCGGTCTCGCCAGTTTTGGCGGCATCGCCCTGGCCGTGCTGGTCGGTGTTCTTCTTGCAGCGACGTTGGTGGCCCGAGACGAAACTGGCCCACTTCACTGACGCGCTGGTGCCCGCGCTCATCGCCGGCTGGGCCCTCGGCCGGTTCCTTGGACCTCAGTTCATGGTCGATGGCGGCGGGCATCTCACCCACCAATGGTTTGGCCTGCACTATCACGGCCAGGTCGGCAAGCGAGTTCCGGTCCCCCTGATCCAGGGATGCGAAGACGGCCTGCTGTGGCTCGTCCTCATTGGGCTCGAGCGCACGCGAGCGAAGAACACGACGGGACTCATCACCGCGATCGGGATGATTGTGTGGGGACTCGTGCGATCCACCGACGAACGACTTCTGCTGGGTCAAGAGTCTCACAGTGGTTCACTCGGTGTGCAGTTCGCGGGCCTCGCGCTCGCCGCCGCCGGGGTGATGACGTTGATTGTCCATTGGCCTCGGCGTTCGACGTCACGTCCCGCCCGCGACCTCGCGCGCGCCGACTCGCCCGACGCTGATCGCCACTAAAACAGGGCGTTCCACTCGGCGGTGGTGAGTTGAGCGAGCGGGCGCAGCGGCTCAGAACCGAGGGCCACCGCGAGGCGCGCGTCGTCAATGTACGAAACGTGATCCAGCCCCACGCGACGCCACGGGGCAAAGATCGACCTCGCGGGCGATACCTGTGAGTAGAGAGGACGGACCAGGAGCTCGTTACTCGACGCGGCCACGACTAACGCCGGGCGCTCCTTGGACGCGACGTCGGGCTGAAGGGGGTCGATCGCGTCAAAGGGCACGTCGACCACGACCACCGAGCCCGCGAGCGGGTGATCGGCGTCGAAGCGAGACTCTTCCAAGGGTGTCAGAAGCACTCGACGACGTGACTCCGGTTCACTGGGGGTCGGGGGCGAGACGTTTGCGCTGGGTCGTGGCGGCGCGGAGTTCTTGGGTTTCGCGCTCCGCGGTGCACGCGGTGGCGTCGCCACCTTCTTTCGACGCTTCTCCTCTTCGCGCCGTTGCTTGCGCTGTTCTCGTATCTCGGGACTTACCTCTCGGGGTGTCGCCAAAACGGTCGCGGCGTGGCCTTCGGGAACCTCGGGAAGTGCAAACTCCGCTCGCTCGCTAATAAGTCGGCGGCACTGCGCGGCCGCGGGGAAGGCTTCGCCGATGGCGTACGCGAGAACGCTCAGCGCGTCGTCGCTCGACCCGCCGCCGTCAAGAAACTGATCGATGGCCGCGGAGAGTTGCTCGTAGGTTGGGTGCTCGGCGTGATCACCGAGTAACTCGATGACCTTCTCGAGCGGCGCCACGGCGATCACTTCCAGCAGGGCGCGCGCCGCCGCCATCGGAGCGCTCGTGACAAACGCCTCGACGTCACGACGCTGCTGAAACTGGCGCAAGGGAACGCCGACCACGGCGCTGACCTTGGCGTGGGCCCGTAGGTCCAACGAGTCAACGACACGGAGAACGTGCGCCGGATCGATCTTTAACAGCGCCGCCCGCACGACGATCGAAGCGTTGCTCGTGGCGTCGGTCATAGGCGGCTACGAGCGCGATGCGACAAGTGAGAAGGGTGAAGCGCTCACGCCGTTCACGCGGGTTCGGCCATGGTTCACGAATCCATTATGGCATGAGTGTTTTGCGCTCGAACCTGGCGTGTTCTGCCCGTGGGCCCATTGCCAATTAACATCGCCACTAGTGGGACAGTCGATTCGGTACCGGAGTGAACTGTTCGCACTCAGAGAGGCCCTCTAGTGTCACGTCGAATATGGCGGCTGGCGACTGTGGTCATGATCCTCTTCGTGCTGGTGGTCGGTCAGTCCGCCTGGGTGCAGTTCTTTCACGCTTCCGCCCTCAACAAATCCCCGCTGAACCCCCGCAATGACGTCTCGACCGCGCAGTATCAACGCGGCGAGATTGTCGCGGCCAATGGCACCGTACTGGCCGAGTCGGTCCCCACCTCCAGCACCACGAACCCGTGGCGTCAGATCTACCCGGAGGGTTCGCTGTTCGCCGGAGTTGTGGGATTCTCGTCCTCGGTGTATGGCGAATGGGCTCTCGAAGCCCAGTACAACAGTGACCTGGAGGCGCACGCTCAGCCCCCGCAGAGCTTCGAACAACTACTGGAACCCACCCAGGCCGCCGACTCGGTCACCCTCACGCTCGAACCAGCCCTGCAAAAGCTCGCCGAGGAGGAGTTGGCGGGGCGCGACGGCTCGGTCATCGCCGAGGTGCCCCAGACGGGGGCGATCCTCGCGCTGTACTCAAATCCCACCTACGACCCCACGCCCTTCTCCTCCACCAGTACGGCCGTCCAGACGGCCGCGTGGATCAAGGACAACAAGAAGGACGCCGACGGCTACCCGCCGCTCGGACTGGTTGCTACCCAGCAGACGATCTTTCCCGGATCCACGTTCAAGGTGGTGACGACGGCGGGCATCGTCAAGTACGATCCCTCGCTCCTCACCAAGAACTATCCCGAGATGACCGGGACCAAGCTCCCCGACACGACCAGCATTCTGCACAACGATGGGGGCGCGCTGTGCGGGGGAACAGTCGCGGAGATGCTGCCCGAGTCCTGTGACCCCGGTTACGGGCTCCTCGGGATCGCCCTCGGGGCACAGAGCCTGACCGCGACCGCGGAGTCCTTCGGCTACAACCAGGTTCCGCCCCTCGATCTCCCGGGCGTGGTGAAGTCCTTCTTCCCCAGCGAGTCCTATCTTGCGGCGAATCCCCCGTTCCTCGCCTACTCGGCGATCGGGCAGGAGGACGTCCAAGCCACGGCGCTACAAAACGTGCTCGTAGCGGCCGGCATCGCGGATGGCGGAAAAATCATGACGCCGCACCTGCTGAAATACATCAGCGCCCCCGACGGCGCTATCGTCCAGCGCTACAAAGATTCGGTGTGGAAGCAGCCGTTGACAGAAAGTCAAGCGAGCCAGATCGTTCCCCTGATGCAGTCGGTGGTGTCCTCGCCCATCGGCACCGCCTACGAAGTACATTTTCTCCCCCAAGATGAAGTCGCGGCGAAGACGGGCACCGCACAGATCGGCAACGCACTCACGAACGAGACCGACGACTGGATGATCGCCTTCGCCCCAGCTAATGACCCGGTCATCGCGGTCGCCGTCAACGTTCCCTTCCAGAACTACAGCGCCACCGGCGCCCAGGTCGCGGGTCCGATCATGAAGTGCATCATCGAAGGGGCCATCGCCCTGGCGGCGGGTCAACCCGCCACCGGTACGTCGACGACGTGCCCGACCCCCGCGCCCGTAAGTTAAAGGCGTTTCACCCGCTAGCGAGGAAAGAGTCGGCGTAAACCGTACAATTTCCCGTATGCATCCCCGCTCTCGCATGGTGCGTGCCGTCGGCTGGCTGAGCGCCCTCGTCGCTCTGGCGACGTGCGCCTGGATCATTCCTTCCAACGTCGGGGCGACGAGCCTTACCTCGGGCCGCGAGTTCGATTATCCCTCCGGTCTCGTCTTTGCCGCCGGTCACCTCTGGGTCACGAACGAACACGGAAACTCGGTGTCCGAGATCAATCCGTCGAACGGCGCCTGGATGGCCTCGCTCACCTCGGGCCCGTACGGCATCGACGCCCCCTCGGCCATCGCCACCAACGGACCAGACATTTTCGTGGCGAACTCCGTCCAATCGATCAGCGAGGTAAACGCCAGTACTCGTCAGCTCGTACGCATCGTCTTTGGCTCCGCCTACCACTTCTCCAAGCCCGTCGCGATCACGGTGGCCGGGGGCCGCGTACTGGTCCTTAACGCCGGGAGCGGCGTCGGATCCATTACCGAGTTCAGCGCCCAAAACGGGCTGCCGCTCACAACCATTTCGGGATCGCAGTTTGCCTTCGACGATCCCGTCGCCTTCGCCACCAACGGGCCCGACGTGTACGTAGCCGACAAAGGAAACAACTCCGTTACCGAAGTGAACATGGTCACTGGCCAACTGATTGACGTCATCTCCCAACAAGGCCTTAGCCAGCCTGACGGGATCGCCATCGAGGATGGTCGAGTCTGGGTCGCCGACAGTCAAAGCAACGCGGCGACCGAGATCAATGCCGCCAATGACGCCGTGCTCGCAACGTTTACCGACACCGAGGCGAAGTACGGCTTCGGGGATCCGTCCACGGTGATCGCCGACGCCGGCAACGTCTACATCGCCACCCCCTACGGAACGAGCCCGATGGTGACCAAGGTGGAGGCTACGACGGGAACGCCAGATTGGTTCATGTGCAACACCAATGGCCCGTACTACTTCAGTGAGCTTTCGGCCTTTGCGGTGCAGGGCAACAATCTGTGGGTTGCCAGTCGATCCGGGGCGAACAGCAAGACTCCCGCCGCCGCGACGGGGTCTCTCACCGAGATGAATGTCGACAGTGGCGCCCTCATCGCCACCTACCCAGCCCCACCGGGCTCCACTTCAACCACGACGACGACGTCGACCACCGCAACGACGACAACGACGACAACGACCATTCCGTAGATCGTTGACACGTGTCAACGTCGTCGTCGCACCACCGAGAACCCCTTCCTCGCACCGGTGACTCGCCCGCCGCCCGCTCGGCTCACCTTTCCTCGACGTTCTGGGCCCACGTCACTGTTCGACTTAGTGACCGAGGTGCCACTTTCCACAGGTGTCGCATCGATACGCGCTGAGCTCGTCGCCACCGCGCTGAGACATCGAGTGGGCACTCGCCATCGCGTCCTCTCGGGTCGTGAAGGCCTTCTTCGCCTGGCCCCGCGACGTCGTGTGCGCGCGCGATCCTCGACGCAGGGACGTTCCCGAGCCTCGCCGCCGGTCCCCAAAACGACCAGACCAATACAGCACGAAGGCCACCGCGAACACCGCGATCACCAGGACGACCGTGGTTGCCATCACCCTCCTCGAACTGGTCGCAGATTCATCGAGTAACGAGAAGAGACGGCTATTGCGCCTGTTCGAGTGTTTTCTTCAAGTTTTCGAGGGTTGTCTGAATTGAGCGCGCGGTGAACTCGTCTCGGTGTTCGACGCCACTTGACTTGCCACCAATCCATTTTGATATCGCGTTGCGCTGATCCTTCCACGACTCGGTCACCCGGCTACCCGAGGGCGTCGCCTCGACCGCGTACGCCCAGCGGGCCACTTTCGCGGGACCGACCTTGACCTCAAAGGCGAACGCGCTCGGGGGCGCGAACTCCACGACCGTGACCAAGGTCGTCCACGACTTGGCGCCGTTGGCGTTCGTGCCCTTGAACTTGGCCCCGACCGCGGGGCCCTGTGCGCCGTTCAGCCACGTACCTCCGGTGTTCTCGGGCGAGAGGCGACCCATCGCCGGAAGATCAGTGATGATGTGGAAGACCTCGTCAGGCGAGGCGTTAATCTCAATCGACTGTGACAGTTCGTTCACGGGACCTCCTAGGGTATCGACGACATGGTACGCCGAGTTCCGACGGAGTGCCTTTTGCCCCGGTTGACGACGGTAAGTCGCGCGGGCTCAAGACAACAGCAAACTATCCTGCGAAGTGACGAAGGTTCTTAACGCGCGCCACGAGGAGTCCGCATGAGCACGTCGGATATTGACGCCTATCTCGAGACCGTGCCCGAGCTTCAGCGCGGGGTCCTGAGCGTCCTTCGGGCGAGAATCTTGGACGCGCTACCCGAGGCGAGTGAGGGAATGTCCTACCGCGTACCGGCATTTCGGGTCGAGGGTGCCGTGGTCGCCGGCTTCGCCTCGTTCGCGAACCACATGAGCTATCTTCCCTTCAGCGGCTCGGTACTATCCCAACTTTCCGATGAGATTTCAGAATTCACGCACACGAAGAGCGCGCTCCACTTCACGGTGGACCGTCCCTTAAGTGATTCGCTCGTCAAACAACTCATAGCTGTCCGCCAGTCGGAGATCCGTCTGCGGGGGCACTAACCGCTCTCAGTCCGCATGTCATCGATGAGCCACGCGGACGAGTTGGCCGAACCTCTCGAATACACGCCCCTCGCGTCATCCACTCTCATCTCGAGTGCGTTAGACACGAACCGTGACGCTCGCATCGAGGAGTTTTCGGATCTCGACGAGAAGCTCCTGCTCAGAAAATGGCTTCGCCAGTAACGCCTGACCATCGCTCAGAGTCGATCCAAGTACCGGTTGTGCGTAGCCGGACATGAAGAGGACGGGCAGTCCTGGAACCAGCGCCCGAACTCTTAGTGCGACTTCACTTCCCGCCATGATCGGCATGATGACGTCGGACAAGAGAAGATCGATCGTTCCGTCAAATTTCTTAACCATGGCAATCGCCTCTGGTCCGCTGGCACTCGCTAACACTTCATAACCACTGCGCGTGAGAATCCTTCGCGCCACCTCACGCAAGGCATCTTCATCTTCGACAACCAGGATCGTTTCGCAACCGTGATTCTTTGGGGGTCGTTCAACGACTTCCATATCGCGCGTTGTCAAACGTTCGGTAACGGGCAAGAACACTTCGCACACCGTTCCCACTCCGACTTCTGAACTCAGTCGAATGTCTCCGCCCGCTTGACGAACGATTCCAAAAACCATGGGAAGTCCGAGGCCCGTGCCATCGCCTTGAGCCTTCGTCGTGAAGAAAGGCTCAAAGACGTGCTCGAGGACATCGGGGTCCATCCCATTTCCCGTGTCGTCGATCCGGAGGCTGACGTATCGTCCAGGCTTCAGCACAGACTCAGGGGGCGACGTCTCGTCCTCGAGTTCGACGTTTCTCGTGGTGATGGTCAGCGTGCCACCACGAGGCATCGCGTCCCTTGCGTTGATGACGAGGTTCATCAACACTTGCCCGAGCCGTCCGGGATCCGCTTCGACCGGCCACAGGTCTGGGGCCAGCGCGACCTCCATCGCCACGTGTTCGCCGATCGTCCGACGAAGAATCTCCTCCACCCCGGTCACGACCTCATTCACATCGAGAACCTTGGGTTGCATCACTTCTTTTCGGGCGAACGCCAAGAGCTGCTTCGTGAGCGCGCTGGCCCGCTGCGCCGCGGCTTGAATATGGCCGATATCGGCCCGGGCCGCCTCCGTATCATCGAGTTCTTCGCTGACGAACGTCGCGTAGTTCAAGATCACGGCCAGAAGGTTATTGAAGTCATGAGCGATTCCTCCAGCGAGTCGACCAATGCTCTCGAGGCGCTCCGACTGATTAAGGCGGTCTTCGAGTCCCCGTCGTTCACGTTCGAGCGTGAGCCGATCGGTGATGTCATGGGCGATCCCCGATGCGCCTGTGATGGATCCGGCGGCGTCGCGGATCGGGGCAATCGTTATCGCTACATCCAGCAATGTCCCGTCTTTGCACATTCGCTGGGTGTAGTGCTCCTCGACGAGAACACCGTCCTTCGTTCGAGAAAGGTTGTGCGCCAACTCGTGTAGAAGAACGGGAGGATAGAGAAGAGAAATATTCTGCCCGATAACCTCGGTCGCCCCGTATCCGAACATTCGCTCGGCCCCGCGGTTCCACGTCGTGATGGTTCCATCAAGTGTCTTGCCGATAATCGCGTCTACGGACGAATCGACGATCGAGGCCAACAACGATGCCGATACCCTGCCGCTGGCGAGCGCCACATCAAATTGGCCGGCCAGTTCGCGCGCGGACGCCAACTCTGCCTGTGCCGCGAGGCGTGCGGTTATGTCGTGCATGAACGCACTGAATCCGTCGTCGTCGACCTTTGCCCACACGCACAGTTCCACCGGTATTTCGCGACCGTCTCGATGGATGGCCGTAATCTCAACACGCTTTCCTACGACGGTCGACGTGAGTCCTGCCCGGTGTTGCGCCAGGTCGTTCTTGAAGGTCTCTCGAAAGTCGGGCCCGATGACCATCTCCGCCAGGTTCTTTCCCAGCACCTCGGAGGCGGTCCAGCCGTAGAGGGTCTGCGCGTGGCCGTTCCAGGCCGTGATCTCGCCCCCGGCGCTGATCGAGACGAATGCCTCATCGATGGACTCGAGTACTTGACCCATTTCACGATCCCGTCGCTGGAACTCGAGTTCGACGTCGCGGCGACGTCGAACGGAGCGAGCAATCATGAAGCCCACCAAGAGCAGGATGACCACGATGGCCCCGGCGATCGCGAGAACTGTCGCGCGTAGTCGGTTGAGGCTGGCGTAGGCCACACTTTCTCTCACGGAGGCGACGACGGCCCACCCGGTTCCGGCAATCGGAGCGTACGACGACATCTCGGCGGGTCCCCGTCGGCCATCGGATAAGACCGGGGTGTATTCCACGGTTCCGGTATGTCCCTCGAGTGCCGCGTGGACGCGGGGGTCATTCGCTATGGAGTGCAACCCTCCGGCGCCCCCCGACGTCAAAGACGTTCCCGTCCGGTCGGTCAAAATCAGCGTTATTCCTTGAGCCCGGCCCACGTTGCCCGCGAAGGTCTTGATGGCTTCCAGTCCGTAGTTGACGCCGAGAATCCCTACGGGCTGCCCGTTTGATCCTTTGATGTACGCCGTCACCGTCACCGCTTCTGGATTGCCAATTTCTTTCGTGACAATGGCGTCGGAGATGTACGTCTTTCCCGTCGAAACTAATCCCTTGTACCACTCTCGATAGGCGAAGTTGGTGCCGAGTATCGGATGGTTCGAGCGGATACGTGGCGAGCGACGTTCCTTTTAAACTCGCAATGAACGACGCTGAGATGCCCGGGAACGCACGGGTGAGACTGTCCAAGAGTGTCTCAACATTGGCGTTGCCTTTGGAACCGGCAGCCAAGTCGCCGGCCAGTGACGAGCGTGTCGCGTCACTGTCGACCAGGGCAACCAGGTCGGACATCTTCTGGCTAACGACGTCGGAACTGACTGAAGCAGTGGAGCTCAGTTGACCCTTGACGTCACCGGTCACCTGGCGCGACGCTAAGGCGGTGCTGCTGAGGGCGAGCAGCACTACAAGCAAAAGAGAGACAACAGTCAAAGAGACGACGTTGCGCTGCCAGTGGCCGGGGTCGTGCGCCACGGTCTTCGCGCCATGTCGCGTCATGGAGTTCCCGCTGGCCGCTGCGTCCGGAGTGCATCGAACCTTGAGCAATTCATGGCGAATATCCAGTCAAATCTGCTGGTCAGTTACCCGCGATATCTGGAGGCCTCGACCTAGATCAACGTGATCTAGTTCAGTAAAAGTAACTTTAATCAGCGGAATATCTCGATTCTCACTGTTCACTCACAATTTCGGTACTTCTATCACCATGGTGGTATTTATCCGAGTTGAAGGGATGAGGCAGCGATGAGTGCGTGCGGGTTCTCATCGGGGAGCCGACCTGCACAATCTCCGACTGGCGGTTGCAACCGTGGACCTAATCGTGCCGCTTGTGTCATTGTTAGTTTTGTGAACCGAAGGGAACTGCTGCTGGTACTAGCCCGCGAGGGCGTTAGGGAGTCGAGTTACAGCATCGATGGTGACAGGAACGAGCGGTACTGCATTGGGATCGTGCCGGGAGGTTGGGCCGTCTGGTACAGCGAACGCGGGAATCGGAACGGCGAAGTCATTTACGAGACCGAAGATGAGGCCTGTTCAGAGCTTCTGATTCGGCTAGCCAAGGATCCAACCACTCGAGTTCAATGACCTTGGAGTCTTTGGCAGGACTTTTGATCGATGATTATCCACCACATAGTCGCTACAAAGTGACCCGGGTGCGATTCCTGTATCACAGCACCCGCAAACTGCATCGTAGAATCCCTCACGGTCTTCGTTAGACCTATGAGGACTCTTTCTCAGCACCTGGAATTTGACTTTGTCTCCTATTTCGGTTTCGTTTCTGCGCGGAATTCGCCGAGACGTAAAGGGCAGCAAAGCCTATAACTGCCAGCGCGCATGTGTATATCCCGGAGAAACGGACAGTGTGATACCACATGTACGCAAGCGGGACAAGAACGACGAAACCGATCAGAGGGAATTCAAAGATGGCGCGAAACAATTCGAATCTTGGAACCGAGGCGTAACGCGGACTACGTGATCGAAAGTAGAACCCGATTGCAGGTATGACTATGAATAAAACCACCCCAAATAACAGGGCTTCGGCGAACTTCGAAATTGTGACCCCCATTTGTTCTATTGGTACAGATTAACTTTGGCAAGGATTCCACGAGATCCGCGACTGCTACTCGCTAGGATGCGAGTATGACACCTGACTACCGTTCGGACCCCATGGAAACGCCTGAGGGGGCTGGCATCGCCCGGAAGGCTTGGGACGCTTACGCGAAGGCTGTGAATCGAAGCATTACGCCGTTTCTCGCCCCGGCAATGAAACCGGCCATTGATCCGCTCGCCCGGCAGGCTGTCGAGGACATGATCGGATTTTGGGTCATGTGGCATCTCTACGGCGGCTTCGAGGGTCTCGAAGATTTCGGGTTTCACAAGTCCACGATCTGGCGGAAAATCAAGCGTTTTCGTATGGCTACTGGGTTTCATCCTGATGTATTCACCATGCCCGGTATCACCATTGACCCCAAGGCCTACTGGGCCTCGGCGGACAAGAAGGTCGGCCCCTCCCCCAAAAGACGATCTTGATATAACACCGGTGTAAGTTATACTCGCAACTATGCGAGTATCCGTTTTGAGCGAACTGACATCCGGGGTAGATGCCATCTACCTGTCCGGTCGCGCGTTGCTCCCCTCCGATCTGCTTCAAAGGCTGGAGGCTTCACACTCGCTCGCCGTGACTAGTGGTGAGAGCCCCCCCTTCCAATTTGGGAGCGAGGAAATGACCTTGGCCCCTCACGGTTGGGGTAAGTACCGCCACTGCCTGCAGCACCCCTACGGGCGCATTGGGATAACTCTCAGTTCACGTCTCCCCAGCATTCGCATCCAGCCCTACGCGGAGTTCCTTCACGGCGCAGGACCTCAAGGGGTCGTGGATTGGTTTCGTTCTCTCATACAAGAAGAGTGCGGACACGTGATGTTGACGGTAACTCGCCTCGATATCTTCGCGGACTTCCAAGGTTGGGATCTCGGCGGTGATGCGCGTCACGCGTTTGTGTGCCGCGCTCGCGACTGCCACACCTATGAAGACAACGGCATCTTCAACGGCATGGTCTTTGGATCGAGGAAGTCCGGTTCGATCATGGCGCGGCTCTATGACAAGACCATCGAATCGGAGAAGACCGGCTCGGCGTACTGGAAGATGATTTGGGGCGATAGGTACAACCCTGAACTGCCTGTGTTGCGAGTTGAGTTCGAACTCGGCAGGAATTTCCTTCGCGAATACGGATTGAGTACGCCCGAAGAGACATTGGCGGCCGTGGGAGCGCTATGGGCGACTCTCACGTCCAGTTGGCTCACTCATCGCACACCAGGTATCGATCAAACCAAATCGCGCTGGGCAATCTCCCCTGAGTGGGAGTGCATCCAGAGGGCGAGTGTCACTGAAAGCGCGCACGGCATCAATCGAATGTTCTTGGGACGTCGCAGGGGTTCCATCGCGAACATCATGCCGAATCTGATTGGTTACCTCGCGAGTTTTGGAGCGTATGCCGACAAGAAATCATTCGCCGAGATGATTCCCGATCTGGCTGTGTTCATGGATTTGAACGAGAGGGATACGGGCCTCACGCTGACGGATCGAATTGAAGACCGTCGCAAGAAGTTTGGACTGCCATGATGCCTCCGGACTATGAAGCGGTCGTCTCTACGCTCGTCACCGTGGCGCTGCGTATTGTGAACAAGAACCGAGGACCCAAAGGAGGTCTGCGTGCTAACCCTGGCGTACTGCCGTGTATCGACGGAGGAACAAGCGGAGGAGGGCTGGTCGATCGAGGGCCAGACGGACAAGCTCCGGGCGTATGCGAATTTGCACGACCTCGGCGAGATCACTGTGATCACCGATCCCGGCGTCTCTGGCAAGAACTTGCTGCGACCTGGTTTACAGCAGTTGTTGGCGGCCGTCGAGGCGGGCCACGCGACGCACGTCGTTGTCTGGAAACTTGATCGGCTCTCTCGCAACCTTCGTAACTTGATGGAGTTGCGAGACGTGTTCGACAAGCACGGTGTCACGCTTCACTCGGTGTGTGAGAATCTCGACCTATCTTCGCCTGCCGGGCGATGGTTCTTCTCCATGATGGGAGGTCAAGCGGAGTACTTCCGTGAGTCACTCTCGGAGAACGTCGGCATGGGCCTCGACCGAGTGGTGAAGGAGGGCCGCTGGCCCAATCGACCAAAGACGGGTTACGACCTCATCGACGGACTGCTCGTCCCGAACGTCGATGCCGCGATCGTCATCGAGTGCTTTCGACTACGAGGCGAAGGACACTCCTACCGCACGATTGAGGAGCGTACTGGAGTTAAGTACTCAACGGTCAAGGCCATCCTGGACTCGCGCATCTACCGCGGCGAGGTTCAGCGCAAGAAGGTGTGGTACCCGGGAATCCACGAACCGCTCGTGAGCGAAGAGGAGTGGCAAAACGCGCACCGTGGCAAGGCCAAAGGCGTTCGTCAGTCCCACGATCCTCTCTCGGGAAGGGTGATCTGCGGGATTTGCAACCGACGAATGGTGGTCAACCAGAATGGCAAGGCTCACCTCTCCTACACCTGTCATCATCGCGGCAAGGGGTGTAAGCAGCCGGCGAGAAGCAATCTCGGTCTGGCACGAGCAGCGGTACTGGGTCTTCGTCTTATCGGCCACGACGACAACCTAAAAGTGGCCATTCGTCGGCGGCTGGCCGGTGGGGGCTCGGACGCGGCGGGGACGCCGCGCCGGACCCCACGGGCGGCACCGGCAAAGACGCTGAAGGCTCTTACGGACGAACGACGAAAACTTCTCGACCTGTACTACGCCGAGAAGATCAGCGCAGATGGTTTCCAGCAGGAAGAGGCTCGTATTGCGGCCGCAATTGAGGCCGTCCGTCAGCAGATCGATCTCAAAGGGCAGGAAGAGCGCCTCAAAACCGACCTAGAGGTTCAATTCGAGGAGGTAGCCCGTATCCTCTCCGACCTCGATATGGAAGCAGTCTGGGCAGAGGCAGATGAACGAGAGAGGCGCGTCTTTGTCGAGAACCTCCTGGAGTGGATCAAGGTCTTTCCCGATCACCTGGAGGTCAAAGTGGTGGGCAGCCCTGCGATCAATGTTCTGATGTCCGAGGTAGGACTCAAGGTACCGGAGAATGTTGGTGTCGGAGACCTGACGGCAACAGAATTGCTACCAAGTTCTGATGCCCCACGACGTTCGCTTGGCGTTATGGCGCCATTCAATGGCTGATGGATCAGCCACACAGATTAGAACATAGTCATGAGTTCAGAAGTGTGGGGAAAAGACGCTGCGGCAGAATACGACGCCACCTCCGCCGAGATGTTCGACCCTGAGGTACTAGGGCCAACGGTGGACTTTCTCGTTGAGGTGTCCCGCGGTGGGCCAGCACTCGAATTTGCCGTGGGGACTGGGCGCGTCGCTCTAGAACTAGCTGCTCGAGGACTACTCGTCTCGGGGATCGAGCTATCTCCCCATATGGTGGATCAACTACGAGCTAAACCTGGCGCCGACTCCATTCAGGTTGCAATCGGCGACATGAGGATCACGCGGGTCTCGGGAACCTTCAAGTTGGTCTATCTAGTCTGGAACTCGATTATGAACGTGACCACCCAGGAGGGACAGGTTGAAGTTTTCGAGAATGCTGCAGCCCATCTTGAAGTTGGAGGTTACTTCGTGGTCGAAGTGGGCGTTCACAAACAAGACCGGGCACCTCGGCTTGGGCAAGTCTTCGTTATGGAGGACCATCATGTTGGAATCGATACACTCGACGACCCCATCAAACAGCTGATGTCCTCTCACCACTGGCACGAGATCGACGGACATCTGATTCGCGACAAAGGTCAGTTCCGCTACGTTTGGCCATCCGAGCTCGACTTGATGGCTCGAGTGGCTGGCATGCGATTGGTTCATCGTTGGGCGGGGTGGCAGAAACAGATTTTCGACTCCGAGAGCGAGAGCCAAGTTGTTGTCTATGAGAAAACTGCACCCGAATGAGTCATCATCGACTGTTGGTGTCGGAGATCGGAAGCAACAGATCTGCTACCAGCACTGGCGCCTTGGTTCGATCTAGCGCACACGAAATATCTGAATAGTATTCTGACGCTGTGGAAGAAGAGGTCGTGCCAGTCCTTCGAGTCGAGGAAGTTGGACGCGCAGTTGCCTGGTACTCCCGTCTGGGTTTCGCAAAAGAATGGGAACACCAGTTCCAGTCTGACTTCCCATGGTTTGTTTCTGTTGCAAGAGGGCGTGTTCGGCTCTTTCTCTCCGAGCACACAGGCGACGCTCGACCCAACACTCTCATCCACCTCTACGTCAATGACATTGAGGCGGTATCAAGGGAGTTTGACGTCCCAATTGACGAAAACGGTCTGGCTGGTCGAGAGTGCCACTTAGAAGACCTGGACGGAAATCGACTACGGATTGCAACACCGCGCGACTAAGCACTGGGGGCTAGCGTTTCCGAAAGTTTGACCCCCAGGTGGGTTCAAGGAGTCCGAACATGAGTGGACAATCGGCCGGTGGCCCCATTAGTCCCAAAGAAATGCCAGAATCGCTGCGTACAGATTCGAAAGCGGGAGAGTTCGTCACCGAGACGCTGCTCGGGTATGACGGAGGTCGCCAGGTCACCGCGTACATCCCTCCGGATTCACCTGAGGCACTCGTATTCGCCGGTGACGGTCAAGAGTTCTCAAAGTGGGGTCAGTTCGAAACGGCTGATTCACCGCCCACAATGATCGTTGGCGTTCACGGTTTGTCTGACGAAATGTCGCGACTCCGCGAGTACTCACCAGTCTTTGATGCTGATCGGTTCGCCGCACACGAGGAGTTCTTCGTCAAAGACGTCCGCGGATGGGTGGAGTCGTGTTTTGGAGTCGCGCTGCCTACCGAGCCCACAGCGGTACTCGGCTACTCGGC
>CAWKAT010000004.1:0-263957 GCA_963847725.1 uncultured Acidimicrobiaceae bacterium | reverse complement strand
CGATCGAAGAGGCCGAACTCGTCACCGAGCAAATCGCCCTCATGGTCGGGACCAAGTGGGTCAATCAGAAGGGCGAGACGCGCGTGCTGGAAGGCCGCGACTTCATGGTGGTCGCCCCCTACAACGACCAGGTGCGTCTGCTGCAAGCGAGATTTCGGACCACGCCGGAGTTGAGCACCGTTCAAGTGGGCACCGTCGATAAGTTCCAGGGTCGAGAGGCGCCCGTCGTGTTCTTTACGATGACCACGTCGTCGGCGGACGACATGCCCCGAGGACCGGAGTTTCTCTTCTCGAGGAATCGTTTGAACGTGGCGGTGTCGCGGGCGCGCTGTTTGGCCTACCTCGTGTGCACCGAGGAGCTCCTCAACTCTCGAGCGGTGGACATCGACGACATGCGTCTTATCTCGACGTTGAGCGCCTTCGTGGAGTACGCCGAGCACGAAGCGACCTAGCGAGTCGTCTCCGACTCGCTCGCGAGTCACGACGGATTGTCCCGCGAGGCGGCGGTCCTCTCGTACGTCGCGAACCGAGGCACCTTGATCCTCCACTTCCCCTATGGCTGAACGCTCGTCGCGGGGGCCATCGCGCGACCACCTCGGGTGAAACGTCGTGACCAGGTGCAAGGGCGGGGGGGGAGTCAGGGCCCGTTCCAAACGGTCATCAACCCGTGACGAAACTGCTAACATGGAACTCCTGCCCCTAGCGAGGACGGTCGCGCGACTTGCGTCGTGAAGCCGTGCGCTGGTAGGGTAGGCATCCCTGCGACTAGGCAACTAGCGGCAGAATCACGGGAGAAATCCCGAGATGGTGTACTTCACACCTCCGACTTCGGTCGTGTGTGTCGTCGCTCCTTGAAAACGGAAGAACGAGAGCCAAAAGCCAGTACGGGCGACGATGGACTGATCTAACAGGACGCGTCGTTCGTCAAAAGAAGTACTGCAGTAGGCAGAGTTCGCACCCCGTGTGGGCTCTGTTGTCAGGCGAGTATTAGAGTCACTCGTCTGGCTCTCTGTGATCTAAAAGAACTTCGGTTCTTGAAGTGAACTTGATGGAGAGTTTGATTCTGGCTCAGAATGAACGCTGGCGGCGTGCTTAACACATGCAAGTCGAACGGAATACAAGGGAGCTTGCTCCTGAACTATTTAGTGGCGAACGGGTGAGTATCACGTGAGCAACCTGCCCCGAAGATTGGGATAACACCGGGAAACCGGTGCTAATACCGAATACCCCTCACACATCGCATGATGAGTGAAGGAAATGTTTTTTCGCTTCGGGAGGGGCTCGCGGTCCATCAGCTTGTTGGCGGGGTAACGGCCCACCAAGGCAACGACGGATAGCTGGTCTGAGAGGACGATCAGCCACACTGGAACTGAGACACGGTCCAGACTCCTACGGGAGGCAGCAGTGGGGAATCTTGCGCAATGGGCGAAAGCCTGACGCAGCAACGCCGCGTGAGGGACGAAGGCTTTCTGAGTTGTAAACCTCTTTCGACAGGAACGATTGTGACGGTACCTGTAGAAGAAGCACCGGCCAACTATGTGCCAGCAGCCGCGGTGATACATAGGGTGCAAGCGTTATTCGGATTTATTGGGCGTAAAGAGCTCGTAGGCGGTTCAATAAGTGACGTGTTAATCCCCCAGGCTCAACCTGGGGCCGCCACGTCAAACTGTTGTGACTAGAGTTTGGTAGGGGATCACGGAATTCCTGGTGTAGCGGTGGAATGCGCAGATATCAGGAGGAACACCAGTAGCGAAGGCGGTGATCTGGGCCAATACTGACGCTGAGGAGCGAAAGCGTGGGGAGCGAACAGGATTAGATACCCTGGTAGTCCACGCCGTAAACGGTGGGCACTAGGTGTGGGGACTTTTCAACGGTTTCCGCGCCGCAGCTAACGCATTAAGTGCCCCGCCTGGGGAGTACGGTCGCAAGACTAAAACTCAAAGAAATTGACGGGGGCCCGCACAAGCAGCGGAGCATGTGGCTTAATTCGATGCAACGCGAAAAACCTTACCTAGATTTGACATGCTGGGAAAAGCCACAGAGATGTGGTGTCCTTCGGGGCCCAGCACAGGTGGTGCATGGCTGTCGTCAGCTCGTGTCGTGAGATGTTGGGTTAAGTCCCGCAACGAGCGCAACCCTTGTTCTATGTTGCCAGCACGTAATGGTGGGGACTCGTAGAAGACTGCCGGGGTCAACTCGGAGGAAGGTGGGGACGACGTCAAGTCATCATGCCCCTTACGTCTAGGGCTGCACACATGCTACAATGGGCGGTACAGAGGGCTGCTAAACCGCGAGGTGGAGCCAATCCCTAAAACCGCTCTCAGTTCAGATTGCAGGCTGCAACTCGCCTGCATGAAGTTGGAGTTGCTAGTAATCCCGGATCAGCACTGCCGGGGTGAATACGTTCCCGGGCCTTGTACACACCGCCCGTCAAACCACGAAAGTTGGCAACACCCGAAGCCGGTGGCCTAACCGCAAGGAAGGAGCCGTCGAAGGTGGGGTCAGTGATTGGGGTTAAGTCGTAACAAGGTAGCCGTACCGGAAGGTGCGGCTGGATCACCTCCTTTCTAAGGAGCACATCTGTCCACAAGGGACAGACAGCTACCGAGTTGAATGCTGGCTAGTTGGCTGAGTGGTTTAGCCACCGCGGAATATCCCTCGCACGTGTGCGTCGGTGATCCGGTCAGGTGACGGCCATCCAGGCTGACTCTCGTCTTCCGTTTTGGAGGAGCGACGCTCCTTCGAATGATGCCCCTCGGGGCCACTCATTCCCCGACGTTCCTACTGCGATTTGAGGTCTACATCGCTTTACGGTTGAGCGTCGGTGCGCTGATCTTTGAGAATTCTAGAACGAGCACGAGCATCTATATTTTTTAAGTTTTTTAAATATCAATTTTTCCAAGCTACAAAGGGTCAACGGTGAATGCCTTGGCGTCTAAAGCCGATGAAGGACGTGGGTGACTGCGATAATCCATGGGGAGCTGTCTACCAAGCTTCGATCCATGGGTGTCCGAATGGGAAAACCTTGCACCCGTCATGGGGTGTAACTCCCGCCTGAATATATAGGGCGGGTAGAGGGAACCGCGTGAATTGAAACATCTCAGTAACGCGAGGAGAGGAAAACAAAAGTGACTCCCTGAGTAGCGGCGAGCGAAACGGGAAGAGCCTAAACCGAGTTGGTGTTAAAGCACTGGGCGTTGCCAATTCGGGGTTGTGGGATTTACTAGAAGGAACCAGCAACCTTCACAGAGTTACAAAATTGATTCGTAGCAGAAGTACCTGGAAAGGTACGCCAAAGAGGGTAACGGCCCCGTACGCGAAACGATGAGATCTCTGAGTGAACACCCGAGTAACGCCGGATCCGGGAAAGCCGGCGTGAATCTGTCAGGACCATCTGATAAGGCTAAGTACTCATAGACGACCGATAGTGAACAAGTACCGTGAGGGAAAGGTGAAAAGTACCCCGGGAGGGGAGTGAAATAGAACCTGAAACCGTTGATCTACAATCAGTTAGAGAGTCGTCACAGCGTTACGACGCTGTGGCCTCGATAGCGTGCCTTTTGAAGAATGAGCCAGCGAGTTGTGGTACGTGGCGAGGTTAACCCGGGAGGGGTAGCCGAAGCGAAAGCGAGTCTGAATAGGGCGTTCAGTCGCGTGCTGCAGACCCGAAGCCGAGTGAGCTTGCCATGGGCAGGTTGAAGCGGGGGTAAAACCCCGTGGAGGACCGAACCCACCTCAGTTGAAAATGAGGGGGATGACCTGTGGTAAGGGGTGAAAGGCCAATCAAACTCGGTGATAGCTGGTTCTCCCCGAAATGCATTTAGGTGCAGCGTCAGTCGTTCAGCATCGGAGGTAGAGCACTGGATGGGCTAGGGGGCCTACAAGCTTACTGACCCCAACCAAACTCCGAATGCCGATGCTCCAGAGACTGGCAGTGAGACCACGGGGGATGAGCTTCGTTGGTCGAGAGGGAAACAGCCCAGATCTACAGCTAAGGCCCCAAATTCTGGACTAAGTGGAAAACGATGTGAGAACGCTCAGACAGCCAGAAGGTTGGCTTAGAAGCAGCCATCCTTTAAAGAGTGCGTAATAGCTCACTGGTCGAGTGGTCTTGCGCGGATAATGTAACGGGGCTCAAGTCCAGAGCCGAAGCTTAGAATTGCGTCTTTTAGACGTAGTGGTAGGGGAGCGTCGAACTTGCAGTGAAGCGGAGGTGTAAACCTACGTGGAGCGTGTTCGAGTGAGAATGCTGGTATGAGTAGCGAGAGAGGGGTGAGAAACCCCTCCGCCGTAAACCCAAGGGTTCCTGGGGAAGGCTAATCCCCCCAGGGTCAGTCGGGAGCTAAGGCGAGGCCGAGAGGCGTAGTCGATGCACAACAGGTTGATATTCCTGTACCACCGTGTCCGCGCCCATTCCAAAGTGGGGGTACTAAGGGGCTGACCTTCGGGTCGAACCGACCAGCCCCGCGGCGGAAAGCGAAGGAGGGACGGAGGAGGATAGGTGAGCCCAGGCGTTGGTTGTCCTGGGGTAAGTGCGTAGGGCGAGGTGTAGGCAAATCCGCACTTCATATGCCTGAGACACGATGCCGAGCCGTTAGGCGAAGTCACTGATTCCATGCTCCCAAGAAAATCTTCTAGCGAGTTGACACGGTGCCCGTACCCCAAACCGACACAGGTGGGTGAGTAGAGAATACTAAGGCGATCGGGAGAACTCTAGTTAAGGAACTCGGCAAAATGCATCCGTAACTTCGGGAGAAGGATGGCCTTACTAGCGTGAAGGACCTCGCGTCCGGAGCGTGAGAAGGTCGCAGAGAATTGTGGGAAGCGACTGTTTACCAAAAACACAGGAGCGTGCTAAGTCGTAAGACGCCGTATACGCTCTGACGCCTGCCCGGTGCTGGAAGGTTACGGGGATCGGTTAGCTTTCGAGCGAAGCTGAGAACCTAAGCCCCAGTAAACGGCGGCCGTAACTATAACGGTCCTAAGGTAGCGAAATTCCTTGTCGGGTAAGTTCCGACCTGCACGAATGGCGTAACGACTTCCCAACTGTCTCAACTAGAGACCCGGCGAAATTGAAGTACGAGTAAAGATGCTCGTTAGCTGCATCAGGACGGAAAGACCCCGTGCACCTTTACTACAACTTGATGTTGGGTTTTGGTTCAGTTTGTGTAGGATAGCTGGGAGGCTGTGAAGCGTTGGCGCTAGTCAATGTGGAGCCACTGTTGAAATACCAGCCTTTCTGCGCCGGAACCCTAACCTTGGTCCGTAATCCGGATCAGGAACAGCGGCAGGTGGGTAGTTTGACTGGGGCGGTCGCCTCCTAAAATGTAACGGAGGCGCCCAAAGGTTCTCTCAGGCTGGTTGGCAATCAGCTGTTGAGTGCAATGACACAAGAGAGCTTGACTGCGAGACCTACAGGTCGAGCAGGTACGAAAGTAGGGCATAGTGATCCGGCGGTTGCTTGTGGAAGCGCCGTCGCTCAACGGATAAAAGGTACGCCGGGGATAACAGGCTTATTTCCCCCAAGAGTCCATATCGACGGGGAAGTTTGGCACCTCGATGTCGGCTCGTCGCATCCTGGGGCTGAAGCCGGTCCCAAGGGTTGGGCTGTTCGCCCATTAAAGCGGTACGCGAGCTGGGTTCAGAACGTCGTGAGACAGTTCGGTCCCTATCCGATGCAGCCGTAAGAGATTTGAGAAAGGTTGTCCCTAGTACGAGAGGACCGGGACGAACGCAGCTCTCGTGTGACAGTTGTCCTGCCAAGGGCATGGCTGTTTTGCGACCTGCGGGTGGGATAAGCGCTGAAAGCATCTAAGTGCGAAGCCCGTTTCAAGATTAAATCTCTCACTGGGTTAACCAGGTAAGGCCCGTGGCCAGACGACCACGTTGATAGGCCGGAAGTGTAAGGACGGTAACGTCTTCAGCTGACCGGTACTAATCGGCCGAGGGCTTGGAATTTGATGTTCGTGCTCGTTCTAGGACGCTCAGGGAGCCGGCTACGTCGGTTCGGGCTACGTAAGTAGCCGAGCGCAAATGATTTCCGGTGGTTATGGCGGTGGAGATATACCTGTTCCCATTCCGAACACAGCAGTCAAGCCCACCAGCGCCGATGGTACTTAGGGGTTCCTCCTTGGGAGAGTAGGTCGCCGCCGGGATTTCTTGAAAGACCCCCACCGAAAGGTGGGGGTCTTTCGCATTCACGCGTTGGTGTCTCGTCGAATCCCGCGACGGGCGGACGTCTAGGTGAGCGGCGCCTCCATCACGCTCGGTCCCTGCAGCGTGTAGTAGTCCGCGTTGGTGATGTAGACCGTCGAGCTGCTGATGGCCACGGCGCTCGGATTCTGCAGTCCGTCGGCCGGGGTCAGAATAATGCTGTGCGTCCCGTTCGCCTGGACGTAGGCCACTTCGTTGGCCGCGTTGAGGGCGGCGATGACGTTGTTCGTCCCGGGAATGAAGGCGAAGTCGTCAATTGAGGGCAGGCCTTTCGCCACGACCTTCGGCGTGCCCGCCGCGCCGTTCTTCAGCACCGGAATGCGAATCAGTGTTCCGAGACTGGTATTGCTCACGTAGAGTGCGCCGTCGTGGATCTTCAATCCGTTCGCGCCGAACCCCTTCACGCCGGTCAGCAGGGGACCGCTGGCCCAGGTCTTGGGAGTGCCCCCGGCCGCCGACACGGTCCAGACCTTGCCGAGCGCCGAGTCCGTGATGTAGAGGGTGCCCGTGTTGAAGTTCTCGGCGAGCCCGTTGGCGAGACTGCCGGCGGGAAGGGGGGCGATGCGCTCGGGCGTCCCGCCCGGCAGGGTGAGGTACACGCCGTTCAGCGACGCGAGTCCCGTGGAGAAGACGCTGTAGAGAGCCCCGTTGTTGTTGACCATTCCCGCCGAGAAGGGCATCTTGAGCAGGGGAGTGCCGGTACCGCCACCCGGAACGGTCGGCAACGCGCCAAGGGGCGTAATGGTGCCCGTCGAAGAGATGTTCGCCAGTTCGTTCGCCCCGTTGAAGTTGACGTCGACCGATCCGTCGGTCGAGAGGGCGATGTTCTCGGGCAGTTGACCGTAGTTAAGGGTCAGCGTCGCCAGTACCGAGACGGGCCCGATGGGCGAAGGGGCTGCGCCCGCCGTCGCCGCGAAGGTCAGTGGGACAAGTAACGAGACCGCAAGCGCGGTGGCGCGAATAGGGCTGCGTCGATGCACGGTGTTCCTTCCTAAAACTGTTGGCCATAATGTACGAACTGGTTAGGGGGAAACAGATCAAGAGAAAGGTAGCAGTCGAAGTGCCCTCGCGCAAGGGGGAACCAGGCACGTGCGTCCCCGTGAGCTCTCTGAAGATGAAGGATCCTTCCGGCCCGGTCCGGGTGAGTCGATGTTGCTCATCGGTCTGCCTTCAAGGTGAGAAGGCGGAAGAGGACAGTCACGAGGTCGCGTTAGAAGGTTGACGCCCGGAGAGAGGCTCTCGGTCGAAGACGGTGGTCGATCAAGGGGAAGTGGGGCTGAGCACCGCCGAGGTCTGGCGCACAGCGCCCTCTAGCCACGGGAACGGACGGATCTCTTCACTGTACGAAAACGGAATCGCGATAAGTTGAGGGGCGTCACGTCAGCGGTGGGGGACGAAATGCTGAAAACGAATGTTCGAGTTGGGCTCGCCAGAGGGGGAGCGTGACGTTGGATCAGCAGAAGCCAGCCGTTGTTCAGCGGCGTTCGCGTGACCCGGAGCGAACCAAGGAGGAGATCCTTGTCGTATCGACTCAGGAGTTCGCCGAGCGTGGCTTTGCCGGGGCCCGCGTCGACGAGATCGCCAATCAGACTCGCACCACGAAGCGAATGATCTACTACTACTTCGGCTCCAAGGAGCGGCTCTACACGGCCGCCCTACAGCGAGCCTACGAGAACATTCGTGTCGTGGAGTCCAACGTCGAGGTTGAACATCTTGACGCGGTCTCGGCCCTTCGCAAGCTCGCGCAGTTGACGTTCGATCGTCACGAGGCGAACCCCAACTTCAGTCGACTGATAAGCCAAGAGAACGTGCAACGTGCGCAGTTCGTGATCAAGGCGAACGGATTTCCGGGAATCGAGCGGCCGATCGTACAAATGCTCGAGAGTGTGCTCGAGCGGGGTAGAGCCGATGGCGTATTCGTGCGGGATATTGACGCCCTCGACGTGCACATGTTGATCAGTTCGTTTTGTTTTTTTCGCATCAATAACCGCTTCACTTTCGCGGCGAGTTTTGGCAGAAATCTGGTAGATCCCAGTCGCCGCGACATGTACCGCGAGATGATTGGAGACGTGGTCGTTGATTACCTGACGACGCCGGTATCAAGTTAGCTAGCGCGGACTCCGTCGCAGTGCTCGACGCGTTGTCGTTGGGGTCGCCTAAGCCGTAGCCGTCGAGTGACGAGTTCGGTTCATCACCGTCGCGCTCGCAGCACCGGTCGGGATTAGTCGTACGATCGCTCGGCCCTGAAGACCCTGGGGCCGGGAAGGTCAACAAACTGCGCACGATCGACTATCGTCACTCGCGCCAGTACAACTTCATCGGGTTGTCGACCAGCAGCATCTGTTGGGAAACGGGCGTTGTCGCAATGCGGGGGATGAAGTCCACGAGCTTCCCGTCGTCGGGCATGAACGACTTCAGATTCGGGTGGGGCCAGTCTGTTCCCCACAGCACGCGGTCGGGGAATCCCTCCACGATCCGTCGGTAGAACGGCACGGTGTCCTCATAGTTTTCGGAACCGCTCACGCTGAGTCGCTCGGGACACGTGACCTTCGACCACACGTTCGGGTTCTCGTCCATAAATCGAACGAAAAGGTTGAAGGCGTCTCCGTTCACGGGTTGGGTGACGTCGGGTCGTCCGCAGTGGTCGACGACCAGTGTCGTGGGAAACGAGGTGAAGAGCGACCACTTTTCCGCAAGGTCCTGCGCCTCGAAGTACACCACGACGTGCCATCCCAGGGGAGCAATCTTGTCGACGATGCGCCGGTAGTAAGCGTCGTCCTCCGGGTCAACGAGTCGACGAACGTAGTTGAAACGTACGCCCCGCACGCCCGCCTCGTGTAGTTCGTTGAGCATTGACTCGCTTACGGAGGGCTCGACGGTTGCCACACCGCGGGCGCGCCCCCGCGAGGCGCGAAGGGCGTCGACCATGGCGTCGTTGTTCGGGCCGTGACAGGTCGCTTGGACAATGACGTTGCGATCGAAACCGAGATGGTCGCGCAGCGCAAAGAGTTGGTCCTTGCCCGCGTCGCAGGGCGTGTACTTGCGCTCGGGGGCAAAGGGGAACTCGGAACTCGGCCCAAAGACGTGACAGTGGGCATCGACCGCGCCCGGCGGGAGTCGAAAGGTCGGCACCGACGGCTCGGGATCAAAGTACAACCAGTCACTGTCCACGACGAAGCTCGTCACGCTAGCGTTCCTGCCGTACGAGGAGGCGATCGAGCCGCGGACATACGTGGCGGTCGTTCTTTGAGTAGACCTGCTCGCGTTCGTCGCGGGTGAGATTGAGCGCGTCGACGTAGCGCTTCGTGTCGTCGAAGTAGTGGCTGGTCGCGGGGGTAATCCCTCGCACCGCGCCGACAATTTCGGAACCGAACAGAATGTTTTTGATGTCAATGACCTCGAAGAGGAAGTCGATGCCGAACTGGTGGTAGAGACAGGGGTCGAAGTACACGTTGTCCATAGGTTGCGTGGCGAGGCCCTGCGCCTCGTGTATGGTGGCGACGACGTACCGTCCTGGTTGGTCCCCCAGTTCCAGAGGGGTACGAACGGTGTTCGTCACGACTGCCATGGTGAATCCCCCTCGGTTCGGCCCCACTGCTCCCGAAACGGGAGGCTGTTCATGTAATTAACTGAACAGTACACTACAACGTACAGTGCGCTAGTGAGTTTTGTCCCGTCCATCGGGCGGGTTCTAGGAAGGAGGGGACTCGTCGTGAAGGAAATTCGAACCCAGGTCGCGATCGTGGGGGCGGGTCCGGCCGGCCTCTTGCTGGGTCACATGTTGCATTTAGAAGGTGTCGAAAGCGTCATTCTTGAGCACCGAAGTCGCGAGTACGTCGAAAAGAGAGTTCGCGCGGGCGTCATCGAGTTCGGCGTCGCCAATCTTCTCGAAGAGGTCGGGGCGGGGAAGCGTCTGCGCCGTGACGGGCTCGTTCATCGCGGCATTGAGATTCGCTACGAGCAGGGTGCGCATCGTATACCTCTGAGTGAGTTAGCGGACGGGAAGACCTACACGGTGTACGGCCAACAAGAGGTTGTCAAGGACCTCATTGAGCTTCGCGTCGCCCAGGGAGTGCCTTTGTGCTTCGGTACTGAGGTGACCTCGATCGACGACGTCGACACCGACGCGCCCGTCGTTCGGGCGATCAGTGACGAAGGAGAGCTTTCCGTGCGCGCTGACTTCATTGCCGGCTGTGACGGCTCCTTCGGCGCTTCGATTCACGCGGTACCGAGTGGCGCGTTTCGCCGTCACGAGCGGGTCTATCCGTTTTCGTGGCTCGGCATTCTCGCCGAGGCACCGCCCGCAACTGAGGAACTTATCTACGCACGTCACGAGAACGGATTCGCGCTGTACTCCATGCGCTCGGCGACCATTAGTCGGCTCTACTTGGGGGTGAGTCCCCACGAGACCTTGGACCGATGGTCCGATGACCGGATCTGGGACGAACTCGCCGTACGGCTCTCGACCGATGAACGTCCCGAGGTAAATCGTGGACCAATTCTCGAACGTGGGATCACCCCAATGCGCAGCGTGGTCATTGAGCCGATGCGATACGGGCGACTCTTTCTGGCCGGTGACGCCGCGCACATCGTGCCGCCCACGGGTGCGAAGGGCATGAACCTGGCCCTCGCCGACATTCGCGTGCTCGCCAACGCGTTCAGCACCTACTACGCCAAGGGTGACGAGTCGCTGCTCGACGCGTACTCGGCGGTCTGCCTCGAGAGGGTGTGGCGAGCGGAAGAGTTTTCGAACTACATGACCCAAATGCTGCACCCCAACTTTGAGGACAGTTTTGAAAATGGTGTTCAGCGGGCGCGACTTCGCCAAGCAACCCGGTCGCGCGAGACCGCCACAGTGCTTTCTCGAAACTACGTGGATCTCAACTCGCTGTAGCGGCGTAATTTCTTCAGATTTTCCTCAATTCTGAGAGAACCGGGGAATTGCGCTGTAATGTACGGAATAGTGTGTTAAGAATTCCAGCAGCAAATGTTGGGACGCTGGTGCCGGCAGGCGGAGGAACCACGCGCCCCAAAGAAGTGATCGAAAACCGGTCAAACTCAAGCATTAGGGGGAAAGTAATGGGACGAAGTAAGAGGAAACTGGGGACTATCGCGGTGTCGTTTGCCGCGATTATCGCTTCGAGTGTGGGCGTCGGCATCGTCGCCGGACAGTCGAGCGGTGCCGCGACCAGTTCAACGTGGGTTCTTGGCAGTATCGGAACCTACAGCGGCAGCAACGCATCAAACTTTATCGGTGGGAACCTGACGATAGAGGCGTGGGCCAAGTACACCAACGCGCACGGTGGCATCAACGGGCACAAGGTGAAGGTCATCTCTGATGATGACGGTGGTTCTCCGTCCACGGCGCTGAACGACGCAAAGCAGTTGGTGAACGATGATCACGTGTTGGCCATCGTGGCCGACAACAGCGGTGAAGACGCAAGTTTCAGCGCCTTCCTCGCGAGTGCGAATGTCCCGGTCATCGGCGGAAGTACACCGCTCACGAGCTTCTTCACCGAGAAGAACTACTTCCCGGTGGGTGCGACATCCAACGAGTCGGTGCCCGACTTATTGCTGTACGCGAAGAACGTGCTGCATCAGACGACCGGCGCGTACCTGTACTGCGTTGAGGCCCCAGTCTGTTCACAGTTGCTGCCGGTCTACCAAGGCGCGTACAACGCCATTGGCGGTACGCTCGCCGTCTCGGAGACCACGTCGGTGGGTGACGCGAACTTTGACTCTCAGTGCCTGGCCGCCCAAACAGCGAAGGCTCAGGACCTTGAGTTCGTCGGTCCTTCATTCGAACTTCCGGGCATCGCTTCGGACTGCAACTCGCTGGGTTACGACCCGACGCTGTTGAACGAAGACGTCGTACTGACACCCGCGCTGGCCACACAGTTGGGATCAGCCTCGGCCGTCTTCGCCGCGGACGCCTTCCCATTCACGGCGACGAGTGGCCCTGCGGCTATCTACCGTGCAGCGCTAGCGAAGTACGCGCCGTCGGTTCTCAGCTCCACGACGTTCACGCAGGACGACGCGGACTCGTGGGCTTCGGGTGAACTGTTCGAGGCCGCAGCCAAGGCTGGCCATCTCGGGAACAAGCCAACGAGGGCGCAAGTCTTCGCGGGCCTGTACAAACTGAAGGGCGTGACGTTGGGTGGTCTGACGCCACCGCTGACGTTTCACAAGAACAAGGCAAACTCGGTGAGTTGTATCTTCATCGTTGACGTCGACGCGGGCAAGATCACCCTGCCCCAAGGTTTGACGCCCTACTGCCCGGCTTCGTAAGAGACATCGTCGATCGCCACAAGTTACGTTGTAGAACCAAAGACTGAGAACTAGGCATGGCGTCGATGATGAGAGAGGGTAGAGCATGACAAGTGTCCTGCCCTTTCTCATCATCGGCGTCGTGTCCGGTTCGATTTACGGGATGGCGGCGGTGGGTCTGGTGCTCAGCTACCGCACGTCAGGAATCTTCAATTTTGCCCACGGGGCGCTGGCGACGCTCGCCGCGTACGTGTTCTATTGGCTCCACGACGGCCACGGCATGCCGTGGCCGTACGCCGCCGTAATCGCGGTGGTGCCGCTGAGCGTGGCGCTGGGATTCAGCCTGGAACGATTCGCCCGGATTCTCGCGCGATCAAGCTTGATACTTCAAGTGGTCGGAACCGTGGGTCTGCTGCTTATTATCGAGGCTCTGTGCACGCAGTGGTACGGGTCCAACGGTTCGTTTTTTCCGGCATTTTTGTCGCTGCACACGATTCCCGTGGGCGGGACCTTCGTCACGGCGAGTGACATCATCATCGTGGCTATCTCGATTGTCTCCACGGGGCTGTTGTACGTGATGCTCAAGTTCACCCGCCTGGGTACCGCCATGCGGGCTGTCGTGGACGATCCGGATCTTCTGTCGATCTCGGGCATCGATCCCGTACGGGTGCGCCGCGCCGCGTGGGTCATCGGATGTTTTCTCGTCACCCTGTCGGGGCTGTTGCTCGCTCCCAACGTCGGTTTGGACGCGACCTCGCTCACCCTGCTGGTGGTTCAAGCGTTCGGCGCGGCGGCGATTGGACGCTTCCAGAGCTTGCCCTGGACGTGGGTCGGGGGCATCGTCATTGGGGTGGCCGCGAGCCTCGCCACGAAATACTTCACGTCGGTCAACATATTCTCGGGTCTTCCTTCGGCCATACCTTTCATCATCTTGTTCGGCGTACTCGTCTTTGTCCGCCAGCAGCGAGCCATTGACTCATCCACGCGTCGAGCCAGTCGTGAGCTGGCGCCGACGAATCTCCCGATACCGTTTCAGATTTCCGGCGCGCTCGTCGTGGTCGGCGCACTGATTGCGGTGCCCTTCGTCTTTCCCGACTACCTCACGGCGTGGATGGGTGTCTTGACCGACGTGATCTTGCTCAGTTCGCTGGGTCTGCTCGTGCGCATATCGCGCCAGGTCTCTCTTTGTCAGATCACTTTCGCCGCGATCGGTGCGGTGGCGTTCTCGCGCTTTGCCGCCGCGGGCGTACCGTGGCTCCTGGCCCTGTTGTTCGCGGGTCTCTTCGTGGTCCCGATTGGCGCCCTTCTCGCCTTGCCGGCCGTTCGCCTCTCGGGGCTGTACCTCGCGCTCGCCACTCTCGGCTTTGGCTTATTGGTGCAGACCATGTTCTACGACTCGTCGTGGATGTTTGGCATCGAGAATTTGGGTATCCCCATGCCACGGCCCGATGTCAGTTGGCTGCACGTCAGCAGTGACCGGGGCTTCTATTTTCTCATTCTCTTCTTTGTTGTCTTGTCGACGGTCTTTTGCGTGTGGCTCATTCGTGGACGGCTCGGCGGCCTGCTGCGCGTGCTGGGCGAGTCGCCGCTCACCCTCGAGGCCTTCGGCGTCAACACGCTGGTCACGCGCATTCTCGTCTTTTGCCTTTCCGCGTTCCTCGCGTCGGTGGCCGGTGCACTCTCCGGCAGTGCCCTCGGCACGGCGACCGGCCAGAGTTTCGAGCCGCTGACGTCGCTGAACCTCTTTGTCATCGTGGTGATCGCGGCCTTTGGCGAGCCGTGGTTCGCCCTGTTCGGAGCGCTGCTCGTCGGGCTCATCCCCGCGTACTTCACGTCCCAGTCTGCGACAAACATTTTGCAACTGGCCTTCGGGCTGGGCGCGCTCACCTACGCCATGGGTCTGGTGCCCAAGCGGCCACAGTTTGTGGAGCGGCTGGCCGAGTCCGCGGCGGCGCGAAAACGGCGGGCGAGGTCGTTGGTGGGCGCGGGAAATTCGGACCGTACTGGTTTGGCGACCACCCTTCACGCCAAGGAGATCACCGTCCGATTCGGTGGCCTGGTCGCCGTGAACCAGGTCAGTGTGACGGCGCGCACGGGTCAGGTGACGGGCATTATCGGTCCCAACGGCGCCGGCAAGACCACCTTGTTTAACGCGTGCTCGGGACTCAATACGCCGAGTTCGGGAACCGTTGTCCTGGGCGACAGCGACGTGTCCACCCGCCGGCCGTCGGTGCGGGCGAGGCTCGGACTCGGGCGTACCTTTCAGCAGGTGCAGTTGTGCGACTCCTTGAGCGTCGAAGAGAACGTGAGAATCGGCGCCGAGGGTGGGTTCGTCGGCGCGAGCGCCTTTCGTCACCTCTTTCGCGGTCGCGCGCAGACGGCGCTCGTGGCCCAACGTAGCAGCGAGGCTCTGGCCCTAACGGGGATTGAGGGCCTCGCGTCTCGGGCCGTGAGCACGCTGCCCACTGGCCAACGTCGCCTCGTGGAACTCGCGCGATGTCTCGCCGGTCGATTCACCATTTTGCTGCTCGACGAACCGTCGTCCGGACTCGACGCCCAAGAGACGAGTGAGTTTGGTTCGCTGCTGCGGCGGATCGTCGACGAACGCGACATTGGGATTTTGCTGATCGAGCACGACCTCTCGCTCACCATGAACGTCTGTGACGAACTCTACGTACTGGAGTTCGGGAGCCTGATCTATCAGGGGACCCCAGAGGACGCGCGAACCTCGCCCGTCGTTCAAGCCGCCTATCTGGGCGACGCGGTGCTGCAGTCATGAGGTCTCGGGTGGGCGACGCCCGTGACGTCGAGGTGACACCAGTTACGTCGGACGCCGATGGCGCCCCGGTGTTGGCGCTCGAGAACGTCAGCGCCGCCTATGGCGACACCGTGGTTCTGCGGAACTTCAGCCTCTCGGTACCGCGGCGATCAGTGGTGACGCTGCTCGGACCCAACGGGGCCGGAAAGACCACGGTCATGCGACTCGTGTCGGGAACCCTGCGGCCGACGGCGGGCACGATCTGGCTGAACGGCGTGGACGTGACGGGCGTGGCGGCGCACAAGCGAGCGGCGAAAGGCGAGTGCCTGATACCCGAGGGTCGTGGCATCTTTCGCTCACTCAGTGTCCGCGAGAACCTCGATCTCTTTCGCCCAAAGACCTCTCACGACGTCGCGCTCGACCAAGTGCTCGACGTATTCCCGGTGCTGGCCGAGCGGCTGAGCCAGGTGGCGGGAACCCTCTCGGGAGGCGAGCAGCAGATGCTCGCTCTCTCGCGAGCGTTCTTCGCCAAGCCCGACATCGTGCTGGTGGACGAGGTCTCGATCGGATTGGCGCCCAAGATCGTCGATCAAATCTTCGAGATTCTTCAGCGTCTCGCGAGTGAGGGGATCAGCCTGCTGATCGTCGAGCAGTACGTGCGCCGCGCTCTCGATCTGGCCGATACTGTCTACCTCTTGAACCGCGGCGAGATTGTCCTACGGGGCTCGACGAAGGAGATTACCTACGATGAGGTCGCTGATGCGTACCTGCGCTGACGTCCGAACGGTGAGCGTCGCGCCATGACGTCCCCAACCCACGCGGATCTTCCGCTCGCGGGAATCACGGTGCTCGACCTCGGCCAGGTGTACGGCGGGCCTTACTGCGCCCATCTGTTGTTGCACCTGGGTGCCTCGGTCATAAAGGTCGAGTCCCCGGGGCGCGGAGAGCCCCTGCGGGCGAATCGGGCGGCGGGGGCGGGTGACCCCGTGGGGTTTCAGCTCATCAACGGTGGGAAATCGTCGGTCGCCTTGGATCTCAAGTCCGTCGAAGGACACCAGCAATTCCTCGACCTAGTGAGAAGCGCAGATATCGTCATCGAGAACTTCGCGCCCGGAACCGCCCACTCCCTGGGCATCGACTACGACGCCCTCCGGCTGATCAACCCCCGCATCGTCTACGCGTCGCTCAAGGCGTACAGCGCCGACAGCCCCAACAGCAACCTGCGCGGAATGGACTTGACCGTCCAAGCCAGCTCGGGTGTCATGTCGGTGAATGGTTTCCCCGACGGTCCGCCGGTGCGCTGTGGTCCGTCGTTGGCGGACTTTCTCGGCGGGACCCATCTCGCCCTGGGGGTGGTGGCGGCGATTTTCGAACGGACGCTCACCGGTCGCGGTCAACACGTCGACGTCTCGCTGCAAGACGCGGTACTGCCCACGTTGACCTCAAACTTCGCCTCGTGGCTGACCAATCCCGACACGGCCTTTGAGCGAACCGGCAATCGCCACGGCGGCATGCGCGAGTCGCCCTATAACGTCTACGCCACCGCCGACGGCTGGATCGCCATCCTTTGCATTAGCGAGCCGCAGTGGCGCGGACTTTGTGAGCTGATCGGGCGACTCGATCTGCGCGACGACCCGACGCTCTCGACCAACCATGGTCGCGCCCGTCGCATGCTCGAAATTGACGACGTTGTGAGCGAGTGGACGGGTCGCCACCCCTCGGTCGAGGCCATCGAGCTGCTCCAAGGCGCGGGAGTGCCGTGCGCACAACTAAAGACCGTGCTCCAGGTGGTCGACGATGAGTCGACGCGGTCGCTGCCCATGTTGCGACACGTGGTGGGCGACGACGGCGCCGATACGTACACCTTTGGCTCGCCCATTCGCTTGAGTGAGCACGAGCCGCTTGACCCGCTGCCCGTCTCGGTGTTGGGTGCCCAGAACGACGAAGTGTTGGGCAAGAGCGCGAAAGGGGCGAACGGTGGCGGTTGACGACGCGCTGCGCGCGAGCTTGAACGAAGAAGTAGGCGTGGAGCACGTGGAGTCGCTCGGCGAGATCAGCGCGACGCTCACTCGCCGCTACGCGGCCGCGGTGGGCGAGCGAGATCCTCTCTATCACGACGCTCAGTACGCACAAAGCTTGGGCTACGCCAACGTGGTCGCGCCGTTGAACTTTCTGCCGGGCGTGATCTGTTGGACCGAGGGCGCGCCGTATGACCGGTTGCGCGAAGACGGCACCGAAGCCGACACCCACCTGCCCGGCGTGCCGGCGAAGGGAGTGCGGGTCATGGGGGGAGGCGAAGAGATGCACTTCACGCGCCCGGTGGTGGCGGGAACCGTCGTGACACGCCGAACGGTCTTACTGGACGTCGCGGATCGCGAGTCGCGCCAGGGGACAATGCTCGTGGCGCGTTACGCCGACCTCTACGTCGACGAGGGTGGGGACGAGCTGTTGCGCAGCGTGCGCACGGTGCTGCTTCGATAGGAATGGACGCGATGACGCAACAGGAACTTCGCGTGGGCACGGTGCTCACGCCCCAGATGAATGAGACCTCCATCGTCCAGGTCTTTCGCTACAGCGCCGCGACGTGGAACACCCACCGCATCCACTACGACAAGGACTACGCCACCACCGAGGGCTACCCCGGTGTCCTCGTTCAGAGTCATCTTCACGGCGCGTTTCTCACCAAGTACTGCACCGACTTCGTGGGCCGCGACGGGCGTCTGGTGGATCTCTCACTTCGCGTGCGCAAGTTTGCCGTCGCGGGGGAGTCGCTCACCGTGGTGGGCACGCTGCGTGAGGTACGCGGCGGTGAACCCGGTCGCGCGCTCGTTGACCTCGACCTCGTCGAGACCCGAGGTTCGGACGGGGAGACCTGCGTCGAGGCCACGGCGACACTCGACGTCCCGTTGACCTGGATAGACGAGGGGTCGCGACCGTGAGTCGATCGTCGCCGTTGCGGGTGGCCAATATCTCGGGCTATTGGGGTGACCGGATGGGGGTCGCCCGCGAGATGGTCGACGGCGGCCCGGTTGACGTCCTTGACCGGCGACTACCTTGCCGAGTTGACCATGCTCTTGTTGTACAAGACGCGACAGCGTCGGCCCGACGAAGGCTACGCCCGCACGTTTCTGACGCAAATGGAGATGGTGCTGGGCACTTGCCTCGATCGTGGCATCAAAGTAGTGGTGAACGCCGGAGGTCTTAATCCCGCCGGCATGGCCCGCGACCTCAGCGCGATCGCCGACAAACTGGGTCTGGCGCCTCGCGTGGCCCACATCGAGGGCGACGACGTGCTGGCCCGTCTCGATGACTTCATGGAAAACGGGGTTACGCTCGACAACATCGATACTGGTGAGTCGTTGCGCGAACGCCAGGTCGAACCCCTCACGGCCAACGCCTACCTGGGTTCGTGGGGCATCGTCGAGGCGCTGGGCGCCGGCGCGGACGTCGTGATCTGCCCGCGCGTCACCGACGCGTCGGTGGTGGTGGGGCCCGCGGCGTGGGCCTTTGGGTGGGCGCGCGACGACTGGGACCAGCTGGCCGGTGCGGTGCTCGCGGGCCACATCCTTGAGTGTGGCGCCCAGGCGACGGGCGGCAACTACTCGTTCTTCTCAGGAGATCAAGGATCCCTTGCGCCCGGGTTACCCGATCGCGGAAATCAACGCGGACGGATCCTTCGTCGTGACCAAGCACCCGGGCACCGGGGGCGAGGTCTCGCTCGGGACGTTGACGGCCCAGTTGCTCTACGAGATCGATCGACCCGCGTACCTCAACCCCGACGTGATCACCCACTTCGACTCGGTCGAGGTGCTCGACGAAGGCGAGGATCGCGTGCGGCTGTCCGGCCAGCGCGGATCACCGCCCACCGACCAACTCAAGGTCTGCATCAATTTTCAAGGGGGTTTTCGCAACTCCTACGCGTGCATGCTTACCGGACTCGATATCGAAGCCAAGGCCGCCTTCGCGACCGATGCCGTCTTTGACGCGGTCGGCGGGCGTGACAACTTCGAAGAGGTTGACGTTCGTTTAATACGAAGCGACCATGATGACGCCGAGACCAACGCCGAAGCGACGGCTCGACTCTTGATCACGGTAAAGGACCACGACCCCGACAAAGTGGGCAAGCGTTTTGCCGCGGGGGTGAATGGCATCGGCCTAGCGCTCTACCCCGGCAGCTACAACGACGTGGTGGCCTCCCAGGCGAGCGAGTACGCGGTCATGTGGCCCGCGCTGATTCCCGCGAGCCTGATCGACCAGCGCGTCATGCTGGGCGGTGAGGAACTCGCGTCGCTCACCTGTACTCCCGTGTCGTCGGGACCGCCCACGGGGAACTTCACGCCAGCGCCCTACGAGCCGCTGCGTGACTGGCGCGATGCGCCCACCACGATCCTCCCGCTCGGGATCGTTATGGGCGCGCGATCGGGCGACAAGGGCGGCAACGCCAACATCGGGGTCTGGGCGCGCTCGAACTTGACCTACGACTGGCTCCATCAGTTCCTCACGGTCGCGAAGGTCCACGAGCTTCTGCCCGAGGCGGCCCAGCTGGTGATCGATCGCTACGAACTCGCGAACCTGCGGGCGTTGAACTTCGTGGTGCGCGGCATCCTCGGCCAGGGTGTCGCGGCCACGACGCGCCCCGATGCCCAGGCGAAGAGTCTGGGCGAGTTTCTACGTTCACGACGGGTACCGGTACCGACGGAGTTTCTCGACCTGGAGACCCCGGCGACGCGGGGCCGTGAGTGACGACACTGAGGTTCGAGACGTGACGCGCCCGTGGCGTCCCCTCGACCGGGCGGCGCTCAAGAACGTCCCGGTCAACACGGGCGTATTCGCTCTACGCGAGCAAACCAGTGGCGCGGTGCGCCTGTTCGTCGCCGGCGCGCGGTCGCGCCGGGGCCTGCGCGGCGAGCTGGAAGGCGCTCTCGAGGAAAGTCGCGCGGTGGCGCTCGACTTCACGTACCTCAGCACGAACAACTACCTCACCCTCTACCGAGAGTGGCGTGACTTCCCGCAGCGCTTCGATCCTGAGAACCCTTTTATTCGCGCGGACGGGGTGACGGTGGCGCAAAGGGGCCCGCGATGATGCCCCTCAGCGCGAACCAGCGCGAACTGTGCGAACGAGTTCGCACGTTCGTCGCCGAGCGAATTGTTCCGCTGGAGGAGTCCCTCGATCCGGACGAAAGCGAACTCGACGCCGAGACCCTCGCGCCCCTGGTCGCCGAGACCCGCGCCATGGGGCTGTACAACTACGACGTGCCGGCCGAGCACGGCGGCCCGGGACTCGACACGGTGACGACCACGTTGCTCGCCATGGAGATGTCCCAGCACCGCGCCGGCCTCTACACGCCGTGTTACGGCGCGTTCGGTCCCTCGGGCTTCGCGCAGCTCTACGACGCCACGCCGGCGCAACGCGAGCGATTCCTGTACCCGGCGCTGCGTGGGGAGAAGCGGGTGTTCTTCGGACTGACCGAAGAGAGCGGGGGAAGCGACCCGGCGAACGCCATCGCCACCACCGCCGTGCGCGACGGCGACGAGTGGGTGATTAACGGAGGAAAGATATTCATTGGCGAGGCGCACCGCGCGGACTTTGGTCTGGTCTTCGCCCGCACGGGAGGACCGGGGCGAAAGGGAATTAGTTGTTTTGTGGTCGAGACCACCGCGCCAGGTTTCGAAGTGGTGCGCGCCATCCATACGCTTCGATCAGGGACGACGCCGAGCGAGATTCGCTTTCACCAGGTGCGCGTGCCCCACGAGAATCTCGTCGGCGAAGAGGGCGGGGGATTCGCCTTGGCCAACGCCGCGCTCGTACGCATTCGCATCCCCTATTCGGCGGCCTGCGTGGGCCTCGCGATCAAGTCCCAATCGCTCGCCTTCGAGCACGTGAAGAAGCGTCACGTTTTTGGCAAGACGCTCGCCGAGCACGAGGGCGTCCAGTGGATGCTGGTTGACAACGATCTCGACATCCACCACGCGACGCTGATGGTGCTGCACGCGGCGTCGCGGGCCGACGAGGGACTGAGTTTCCGCCGAGAGACCGCACTGGCCAAGATCTCCGCCACCGAGGCGAGCGCGCGCGTGGTCGATCGTTCCATGCAACTGTTTGGTGCGTGGGGCGTCGCGAAGGACCTTCCCTTTGAACGGTGGTACCGCGAACTGCGCATTCGCCGTATCGGTGAGGGGACGAGCGAGACCCAGCGGATGGTGATATCGCGCGATCTACTCGGTGCCACGAGGTACCAGAACATTTGGGAGGCTCCATGACCGCCAACGCCCTCGTCGTCGAGGCCCTTTCGGGAATTGACGTGCACGTGCACGTGGAACAAGACGCACACGGTCACTTTTCGCTCGACCAAGAGTTGCTCGACGCGTCAGCCAAGTACTTTAAGTCGGGCGAGGATCGAGCGCCGCGGCTGGGCGCCATTGCCGAACGGTATCGTTCGCTCAACATGGCCGCGGTGGTCTTTACCGTCGACGCCGCGACCGCGACCGGTCACCCAGCGCTCTCGAGTGAGGAGATCGCTCAAGAAGCGATGGACTTCAGCGACGTCATCATCCCCTTTGGCTCGGTCGACCCGGGAACCGGAAGGGCCGCGATCGAAAAGGCCCGGCGCTTGGTGGACGACTTCGCGGTGCGGGGCTTCAAATTTCATCCGAGTCTGCAGAATTTTCGCCCGAACGACGTGGCCGTTTACCCCCTTTACCAGGAGCTCGAGGTACTTGGCGTTCCCGTTATCTTCCACACCGGACAGACCGGGATCGGGGCGAACCTTCCCGGGGGACGGGGCATCAAGCTGGCGCTGTCGGACCCGCTGTTGCTCGATGAGGTAGCGGCCGATTTCCCGGGCCTATCAATGATCCTGGCGCACGCGGGCATGCCCTGGTACGAGAACGCGGTGGCCATGGCCACCCACAAGTCGAACGTCTACATCGACCTGTCTGGTTGGTCGCCGAAGTACCTACCCGCGCCCCTTATTCGTGCGGCGGGCAGTTACCTCAGCCACAAGGTGCTCTTTGGATCGGACTTTCCGGTGATCACGCCCGAGCGATGGCTGCGTGACTTTGAGGCCCTGGACTTCCCCGACGAGGCGAGACCTAAGGTCATGAAGGAAAACGCCGCGCGTCTCTTGCGCTTGACGTGAGGTGCTGGGGTGAGCTTTGTCGCCTAGGTGGTGACGTGGGGAAAGCCAACGTCGTTGTACAGCGGATCACGGTTACGCCGTCGCGCGCTGACCGGAGCGTCACGGCGTGCGACGTATTGGCGCCAAACGTTGAAGTTGTCGTACGTGGCTCGGCGTCAACTCGTCAAGCCGGCCCACCCCGAGGAGGCGCATGGTTCGCGAGATCTCGCTGGAGAGAATCTCGATGACGCGATCAACACCTTCGCGGCCGCCCGCCATAAGTCCGTAGAGGTAGGCGCGCCCAATGAGCGTGAAGTTCGCTCCCAGGGCGATCGACGCGACGATGTCGGCGCCGTTCATGATGCCGGTGTCGAGATGGATCTCGACGTCGCGGCCGACTTCTCGCACCACGTCGGGCAGCAGGTGGAAGGGCACCGGAGCCCGGTCGAGTTGGCGTCCTCCGTGGTTGGAGAGCGTGATGCCGTCGACGCCCAGGGTCGCCAGTCGCTTCGCGTCCGACAGACTCTGCACGCCCTTCACGACGAGCTTCCCGGGCCACTGACGCTTGATCCACGCGAGGTCGTCGAAGGTTACCGAAGGGTCGAACATCGTGTCGAGAAACTCGCCCACGGTGCCCGACCAGCTGCTGAACGACGCGAACGAGAGTGGTTCGGTGGTGAGAAAGTTAAAGCACCACTCCCATTTCGTCATGGAGTTCAGGACGGTTTTCAGCGTGAGTTGCGGGGGGACGGTCAGGCCATTGCGCACGTCGCGCAGGCGCGCGCCCGACACCGGCACGTCGACCGTGACGAGCAGCGTGTCGAAGCCCGCCTTGGCGGCCCGCTCGATGAGAGCTTCCGAGCGCTCGCGGTCCTTCCAGATGTAGAGCTGGAACCAGTTTCGACCATCAGGGTTGGCCGCCTTCACGTCTTCGATCGTGGTGGTTCCGAGCGTCGAGAGGGAAAAAGGTATGCCGGCCGCGCCCGCCGCGCGAGCGCCCGCCGCCTCGCCCTCGGCGTGCATCATCCGGGTGAACCCGGTGGGGGCGATGCCGAAGGGCAGGCGACCGTGCCGCCTAAGACCGTCGCCGACGTATCGAGGGTGGCGACATCGCGCAAAATTCCCGGAGTGAACTCGATGTCCAGAAAGGCCTGGCGGGCCCGGGCGAGGGATAGCTCCGCTTCCGCCGCGCCATCGGTGTAGTCAAAGGGTCCTCGCGGCGTGCGGCGCCTCGCCATGTCGCGTAGGTCCCAGACGGTGAGCGCAGATTGAAGTCGGAGCTTCCTCGTACGAATATGGGGCGCCCGAAACCGCAACAGCGGCGCGAGCTCTCGAACGTGGGGAAGCTGTCTCTTCACGGTCGGCCCTGGGGGTTAGGAGTCCGACGGCTGACTGGTGCCGAAGGACTGCTTTCGGCGAAGCCAACCGCTCGTGATGTGGTCGTGCATGGCGACGAACGCTCCATCTTCATCGTGCGAGGAGATGGCGTTGTGTATCTTGAGGTGACCTTCGTGGGAAAGGGCGATCTCCGCCAGTCGCATGTGCGGGTTATAGCGAGCGCTCGCCCGCGCGTAGGGGTGAACGGTTCGGATAATGGATCGTCCCAGTTTGTTTCCCGAACTTCGGAGGATGACGTCGTGGTACTCGACGTCGGCGAGTAGGTAGTCGTCGGGTTGATCCAGTAGTGACTCGAGGACGGAGAACGCCTCGCGCAGTTCGCCGAGTTGGTCGTCAGTAATCTTCTGCGCGGTACGACGAGCCATCAAGCTCTCCAGGCCCACGCGAACGTCGACCAGGTCATCAATGATCTCGAGTTTCTCGTCGAAGCGGATGGCCGCCTCCAGGACGAGCGGATCGAGCAGGTTCCACTGGTCGGTCGGCGCCACCGTCGTTCCCTGGCCCTGGCGAACACGGATCAGGCCCTTCTCCTCGAGCAGTTTCAACGACTCTCGAACGACGGTTCGGCTCACGCCAAAGGCGACGCAGAGTTCCGGGTTGGTGGGCAGGGAGGAGCCGGGCGCGATCTCGCCGCCCACGATGTTGTCGATCAGGGTCTGGAGAACCGCGACGCCCAAGCTTGAGGGCCGCGGGGGAGCGGGATTGGCCACCAAAGAGGTGAGGCTAGAGCCCGTTTTCGCCCGAGTGCCTGCGATGTCCGTCACTTGACCTCCGGGACGAAAGTGGATGGAGCCTCGTTTTTCCTGATACCTCATATGTTTGCACCCAAATGTGCGCTGTGAGCGAATCTTTCCTGGTTGGATGAATTCATATGTTATCATACGAATGCTGTGATATGAATAATGGGTTGTTCTCGTAAAAGAGGCGGACCGCTTCGAGGGGGACGGTGCTCACAGTACGTATGGGGGGACAGTGAAAATATCGAACGTTGAGAGCTTCGCGGTCGTGGCCCCGGCGGCGAATCCCGCGTTCGCTTGGCGCGCCGGTCTTCCCGGCAGCCCGGGTGACAGTCTGGTTTCGGTTCTACGAATCTCGACGGACGAGGGCGTGGCGGGCGTAGCGATCGCACCGCGTCCCGGGAGTGCGGTGATCGTTGCGGATCTCCTGGAGCGCGTCCTTCGAGATGAGCTCATCGGCCAGGACCCCTTGCAGCGAGAGTGGTTGTGGCACCGCATGTGGGAACTCGACCGCGTATTGGAGTTCCCCATCAACGTTCTCGGACTGGTGGATACCGCCCTGTGGGACTTGGCGGGACGACTGTACGACACCCCGACGTGGGAGTTGCTCGGAGGATTTCGTCGCGAGATTGAGGCCTACGCCTCCACCACCACGTTCGCGACGCAGGAGGAGTTTCTCGACGTCGCGACGCAGTGCCTGGACTTGGGTTTTCGCGCCATCAAACTTCACGCGTGGGGCGACGCCCGACGCGACGCGGCGCTCTGTCTCGCACTGCGAGAGCACGTGGGTCCCGATATCGCGCTGATGTATGACGGCTCGGCGGGATTTGATCTCGCCGACGCCGTCTACGTGGGCGACGCCCTCGGGGAGGCGAACTTTCTCTGGTACGAGGAGCCGATGCGCGAGTTCAGCGTCACGGCGTACAAGTGGCTGTCGCAGCGCGTTCGCGTACCACTGAACGTCGCCGAGACCTCCGACGGTGTTCACATGAACACCGCGGACTTCATTCAGAGCGGCTGTGCGACCTTCGTGCGCACGAGCACCGAACTGCGCGGCGGCTTCACCGGCGCCATGCGGATCGCCCATCTGGCGGACGCCTTTCGCCTCCGAGCCGAGCCGCACGGCAACACGATCTACGCCCGGCACCTCTGCATGGCGATCTCGAACTGTACGTACTACGAGTCCCTGGTGACTTCGAACCCAGTTCGGCGAGAGAACGGCATCAACGCACGAGGCATCGTTGCGGCGCCACCTGGTCCAGGCGTTGGCCTGCCGATGGGTCCCCACTATCCGGCCGAGCTGGAACCGTACGTCGTCGACCTTTCGTCGACGGTCGTGCCGTAGTGAGAGAGGAAGTACCGCGATGCAAGTCATTCAGTTAATAACAAAGAGCAACCAGACAGAAAGGGAACAAAAGCATGAGTTCACCGTTAAGTAGTAGGGAAAGGGGCAGGCGGACTCGTCCAAAAGTGCGATCATGGTGGGTGGCATTTCTCGCGTCCACCCTGGTCGTCGCGACTTTTGGGTTTGCCAGCGTCGCCTCGTCGGCCGTAGCCAAGAAGCCCACGATCTCGGTCTGGGTTGACTCGACGCGCGTGCCGCAGGTCAAGGCGTACGAGAAGGCTCACCCGGGCGTGAAGATCGACATGGTGATCTACAACGGAAACGCCAATGGATCAGGCGTGCTCCAGTCCAAGATCGCCCTCGATAACCGGGTGGGTAGTGGCTGGCCCGACATCGTCTTCAGTGAAGAGAACAACGATGCGGCCTCGTTGGCGAGCTCACAGTTCAACTACCCGGCGGTGTTGAACAAGGGACTCGTCTCCAAAAAGGTGCTCGGCGGTTACGCGCAGGGAACCCTCGCCGGTTGCACGCTCAACGGCAAGGTCTACTGTCTGCGCAACGACCTGGCGATGAACGTCCTCTTCTATAACAGCGCCTTGATGACGCAGTTTGGCTACAGCGTGCCCACCACCTGGCAACAGTGGCAGACGATAGGCGAAGAAGTGGCGACGCAGCACCCCGGCTACATCGTGGGCAGCGTCGGCGACAACTGGGATGACGATATCTACCTCTGGCCCAGCGAGTGTCACGTAGACGACGTGGTCAAGACCGACACCATTGACATCAACGGAGCGGACCCCAACTGCACCCGGGCCACCCAGCTGATTGACCCGCTCATCAAGGACGGGGCGGTGACCACCGACAGTGTCTTCTCATCGACCTTCGGGACCACGTTTAACAACAAGATCCTGATGATGGTGGGTCCCGCGTGGTACGGCCAGTACCTGTTTCCGGGCATCGTTACCAAGGGAGACCTGGCCGTGGCTGATCCCCTGAGCTGGGGAAGCGGTCCGACGGTGACCGGTGAAGTGGGCGGAGGACTGTGGTTCATGTCGTCCCACGTGACGGGCGCCGCCAAGACGCTGTCGGCGTCGATCCTCACCTGGCTCTCCACGTCCTACGGAAGTCAAGGCATCTCGCCGGGATACCCCGCGTACGTGGCCGACGAGTCAAGCTGGATCGCTGGTCAACAGGCGTCGGGCCTCTACTCGAACCAGATCGCGCCGGTGTTCGCCAAGGCGGCGACCGAGGTCTGGTCGGGATGGTCGCCGGTGCCGTGGAGCACGGACTCGGTCTTTGGCAGCACCGTGGTGACGGGACTGAACTCGGGACAGACCATGACCTCTCAGCTCTCGGCCTTCGCGTCACAACTGGCCGACTACGCCCAGAGCGATGGTTACACCGTCGTCACCAAGCCGTAGTAGTAGGAAGAATCAATGAAGTCGGCCGCGTCAGGTAAAGACCCAACCCCACTTGACGCGACCGCCTCATTGATTCCCAGGTTGCGGCGACGCAAAAAGAACGGAGTGGCCGGGTACGTCTTCGTATCCGGCTACTTCGTTCTCCTGATCCTCTTCGGCGTGGCGCCCGCCGCGTACGCCATCGCTCTCGCCTTCACCGCGACCGGTGGTCACTTTGTGGGGTTTTCCAACTTTGTCAAGACCGCCGACGACTTCCGCTTCCTACCGGCGTTCGAAAACGTCGCGGAGTACTTGCTGATCTGGCTGGGCTCACTGGTGGTGATCGTCCTCGGCCTCGCCCTCATGCTGCACGGGATAGCGAGGAAGGTGAGCGCGGCCTTTCGCTTTATCTTCTACCTGCCCGGGGCGTTGGCCGGCGCCGCGAGCGTCCTGGTGTGGCTCTTCATGCTGGATCCGACCGTGAGTCCCTGGCGACTGTTTCTGGGAATCTTTGGATTCAAGAACCTGGGACAGACGATCCTTCCCGGTCACCTGCCCCTGATCTTTGCCATCATCGCCTTTTGGGCGGGGGCCGGTGGTTGGATCGTCGTGACTTACGGCGCCCTCAATAACATTCCGAATGAACTCATCGAGGCGGCCCAGCTCGACGGAGCGGGCGCCTTTCAGACCGCGCTGCGCATCAAGCTGCCGCTCATCAAGAAATGGATCACCTTCATGTTGATCCTGGCGTTCGCCGCGGGCACGCAGCTCTTCGTCGAACCTCAACTGGTGGGCGAAGCCAGTCTGGGACTGATCAGTCCTACCTGGTCGCCCAACGAGCTGGCCTACTACTTTGCCTTTCAAGACAACAACTTCAACTACGCCGCCGCGATCTCGGTTGATCTTCTCGTGATCGGGCTGCTCTGTGCCGCGGTGCTCGTCTTTCGAACGAAACTGTTCGAGGTGGAGTGAGGATGCGACACTTCAATCGGGTCTGGTCTCGCACCGTCTCCTACATCGTGCTGTTGGGCTTTACGGCATTTTTCGTGGTGCCGGTGATCTGGCTTCTGCTGGCGCCCTTCAAGACCGACCATCAGCTGGTGTTCGAGAATCCCTTCGCCCTGGGAACCTTTGAGAATCTGGCGCACGCGACCCACGTCATGTTCACCTTCGAGGACTACGCGCTGTTGAACTGGCTCAAGAACTCCGCCATCTATTCCTTCGGTGGGATTGTGATCGCTCTGGTCTGTTCGATCCCCGCGGGATACGGACTGGCTCACACTCAGTTCATCGGACGCCGGACCCTGCTCGGGGTCACGCTGTTCGTGATGATCATGCCCGCCACCGCCCTGGTGCTGCCACTGTTCCTCGAGGCCAACGCGGTGCACGCGGTCGGGCACCCCGCTCGCGGTCATCCTGCCCTTCTCCTTCTTTCCCTTCGGCGTCTATCTGGCCTACATCTTCTACTCGTCGTCGGTACCCAAGGATTTGCTCGCGGCGGCACGTATGGACGGTTGCAACGAGTGGGACGTGTTTCGCCGCATCGCCCTTCCGTTGGCGCGGCCGATTATTGCGCTGGTGACCTTCTTCGCGTTCGTCGCGAACTGGAACAACTTCTTTCTTCCCTTCGTCATGCTGCCCAACAGCACGAACTATCCGTTGCCCATCGGCCTTCAGGACCTGCTCTCGGCGACCCCGGCGTTCAACCCCGGTCAGGGCGGACAGGTTCCGATCTATCGCCCGGAGCTGGCGGTCGCCACCATCGTCGCCATGGCGCCGGTGATGATCGTCTTTCTCTTCGCCCAGCGTTCCTTGGTCTCTGGGCTTCTGGCCGGCGCCTCGAAGGAATAGGAACGTACGTGCGACCCGAAGTGAGACGGCTCCGTGACTCACCGATGAAGACCTCGACGGGCGTCAAAGAACTCTGCGCCCGTGTCGCACGTCGAGACTTAGTGTACGAAAGGAAATCCTGATGGCCCCCGTGTCACTAGAGAAGCTGACGAAGGTCTACCCGAACGGCTTTGAGGCCGTGCGTGACTTTGACCTCGAGGTGGCCGACGGCGAGTTCATGATCTTGGTCGGACCCTCAGGGTGCGGCAAGACCACCGCGATGAGAATGGTCGCGGGGCTCGAGGAGATCTCGAGCGGCGTGTTGCGGATCGATGACCAGATAATGAACGACGTCTCACCCCGCGACCGTGATATCGCGATGGTCTTTCAGAACTACGCGCTCTACCCGCACATGACGGTCGGCGAGAACATTGGTTTCGCCTTGAAGATGAAGCACATGCCCAAGAGCGAGATCGAAAAGAAGATTCGCGACACGGCGGCCATCCTCGGACTCACCGAGTGGATCGATCGCAAACCGGGGCAACTCTCGGGCGGTCAACGTCAGCGCGTCGCCATGGGCCGAGCCATCGTTCGCGAGCCGAAGGCCTTTTTGATGGATGAGCCGCTGTCGAACCTGGACGCGAAACTTCGCGTGCAGATGCGCGCGGAAGTGGCCCGAATCCAGCGCCGCTTGGGGGTGGCGACGATCTACGTCACCCACGACCAGGTTGAGGCCATGACCATGGGCGACCGCGTCGCGGTGATGAGGGCGGGCGTCCTCCTGCAGTGCGATAAGCCCCAAACCATCTACGACCACCCGATCAATCTCTTCGTGGCGGGTTTCATGGGATCGCCTTCCATGAATCTGTTCGAAGCTCGTCTCGGTGAAGGAGCGAGGTCCCTGCACCTCGGCAGCCAGAGAATGGACCTACCCGATTCGGTGCGCGCCGCGGTGCCGGCCCTGGCGAAGTTCGCCAACCACGACGTCGTGGTCGGAATACGGCCCGAAAGTCTGGTCGTGGCCAGTTCGGCGACCCTCGGGGAGGGCCCCGACGCGCTCTTCTTCGACGGCGACGTCGATCTGGTGGAGGCGCTGGGATCGGAGATTCTCGTGCACTTCTCCACCGACGCGATTCGCGTCGAGGCCGAAGGCATGTACAGCGACGACGCCGAGGGCCTCGACGCCGGGCTCATCGCCCAGCGCGGTGAAGGTGTGGCGCGAGTGCCTCCGGAGACACCCTTGGCGGTGGGCACGAGAGTCCGTCTCCAGGTGAGCGCGAAGCGACTGTTTTTCTTTGATCCGGCGACGGGCCTCTCGCTAAATGTATGAGTATGGCGGGAGGCCTAGATGAGTGAGGGAGTGGACATGTCGACAGATGACCCGAGTGAACGCGAGTTTGAAGCGCTGAGCGTCATCGTCACCGGCGGCGCATCGGGCATCGGTCGTGCCGTCGTGGAGCGTTTCGTCCTGGAAGGTTGTCGGGTCGCCGTACTGGATCTCGATATCTCCGGGGTCGGCGGTGACCTCTTCTCGGTGCAGTGTGACGTCTCGGACTCCGAGAGCGTGTCGCGCGCCGTCGGACGTGTGGCGCAGGAGTTCGGGGGGATTGACATCGTCATCAATAACGCGGGCATTGGCGCACAAGGGACGGTGGAAGAAAACTCCGACGACGAGTGGCGCCGCGTGTTTGAAGTGAACGTCTATGGGATGGTACGAGTCTCTCGAAGTGCGCTTCCGTTCCTGCGGCGTTCGGAGCACGCCGCGATCGTGAACACGTGTTCGGTGGCGGCCGAGGTGGGCCTCGCGCGACGAGCGCTCTACAGCGCGACGAAGGGGGCCGTCCTGGCCCTCACGCGCGCGATGGCCGCCGATCACCTGGCCGAAGGTGTTCGCGTCAACTGCGTGAACCCCGGCACGGCCGACACCCCGTGGGTCCAGCGCCTGCTCAGCCAAGCGGCGGACCCCGAGCAGGAACTGGCCGCGCTGTCCGCGCGCCAACCCCACCGCCGTCTGGTCACGGCCGGGGAGGTGGCCGACGCCATTGCCTACTTGGCGAGCCCGAAGTCCGGCTCGACGACCGGGGTCGCGCTGACGGTCGACGGGGGGCTCACCGGGCTACGGCTCGCCCCAGCTCCGTCGTGATCACTCGCGACGCCCGGCTCGCGCCAGGGGAGCGTTAGGGCCTGTGACGTTGACATCGTTGGGCATCGGCACGCGCCAGGTGCAAAGTCGGTTTGTTCTGGGTTGCGCCCCGCTAGGGAATCTCTTCGCTCCGGTGAGCGAGGCTGACGCGATGGCGACGTTAGAAGCGGCGTGGGACGCGGGAACCCGGGCCTTTGACACGGCGCCGCACTACGGCGTGGGTCTCTCCGAAGAGCGGCTCGGGAAGTTCCTGCGCGGGCGAGACCGCTCCGAGTTCGTCGTGTCGACCAAAGTGGGAAGGCTCCTGGTGGCGTCGGACGACGAGGTCTCGGGGGTCGAGGGCTTTTACGAGACACCCCAGCGCACCAGGGTTCTCGACTACAGCGCGCGCGGCGTTCTTCGTTCCATCGAAGACAGTTGCGAACGACTGGGCCTCGAGTGCATCGACATAGCGCTCATCCACGACCCGGACAACTTCGAAGACGCGGCCTTCAATGAGGCCTATCCCGCGTTGGTGGAACTGCGTGAGCGGGGCGTGGTCAAGGCGATCGGCCTGGGGATGAATCAGGTTCCGATGGTGGAACGATTCGTGCGAGAAACCGATATCGATTGCGCCCTCGTCGCGGGACGCTACTCGCTCTTGAACGACGACATCGGGCCGGCGTTCTTTGAGCTCTGCGAGAAACGAAACGTGGCACTTCTTCTCGCGGGCGTCTTTAATAGCGGGGTCCTCGCCAATCCTTCCCCCGAGGCCACCTACAACTACCAGCCCGTCAGCGCGTCGCTGCTGGGGCGGGTGGAGGCGATTCGGGCCGCGTGTGAGCGATTCGGCGTCAGTCTTCGCGTCGCGGCCGTGCAGTACGCGTTGCGCGCGCCGTCGGTGGCCGCCGTCGTGGTCGGCGCGCGCAGCCCCGAAGAGGCGGTGGACGACATCGCGTGCTTATACGCCTCGCCGCCCGACGCGCTGTTTCAGGAACTTCGAGACCTCCAACTCATCGAACGCAACGCCGGTCGGTCGTGATTGACTCGCACTTTCACGTGTGGGACGCGAGTCGGCGCGATCACGCGTGGCTCTCGGCGGTGCCCACGCTGGACAAGCGCTACGACGTCGCCGACTACGAAAAAGAGGCCCAACGACTCGGCATCCAAGGCGCCATCTTGATTCAGGTATTGAACGACGTCGAGGAGACGAAGGAGTTCCTGGAGATTGCCAGAGGTTCGACGTTGGTGCGCGGGGTGGTGGGCTGGGTCGATCTCGCGGCTCGCGACGTCGACGACCAACTCGCAGAACTGCAGGACTCTTCTGGGGGTGACTTGCTGGTGGGCGTTCGTCACCTCTTGGAAGGCGAGGCCGACCCGCGATTCTTGGAACGTCCCGAGATTGTTCGCGGCTTGCACGCGGTGGCGCGACGAGGCTTGGTCTTTGACTTCATGGGCCGACCGGATCAGTTGGCGTCGGCTCGTCGGGTCCTCGAACGTTGTGACGATCTGCGGATGGTCCTGGACCGCGCGGGCAAGCCCGATCTGTCAGATCTCTCCGCGTACGGCTGGGAGGAGAACCTACGCGCCATGGCCACGACGAAGCGAGTCGCCGCGAAGTTTGCCGGCATGGCGAACGAGGCCGGCGCCAACTGGAGCCCCGGTACGCTGCAACCAACGGTCGACTTCGTCATCGATGTCCTTGGCCCGTCCTCGGTGATGTTTGGCTCGGACTGGCCGGTCTGTCTCGCCGTAGCGACGCTCGATGAGGTAGTGGAACTCTCTCGCGACGTCTTCTCCGGTCTCACGTTGTCGGAGTGGAACGACGGTATTTGAAGAAAACGCACGCCGCGTGTATCGACTGGCCGCGGCGTGACGCTGAGGACCAATGGTCGCCCGGGTCTCGAGTAGATGGAGGAGGATGTATGAAGTTGCTACGTGTCGGTGAGTTCGGTCGAGAGATCCCCGTGGTCGTGGCGTCCGACGGTCGCCCGCTTGACTGTTCGAGCCTCTACCGGGACTTCGACACGGCGTTCTTTCGAGACCACGGTCTCGAGGAGCTCGCCCGTCGAACGACGGAGTTGCCCGAGATTGATATCAGTGGCCTACGCATCGGCGCCCCGGTCAGCTCTCCCCAAAAGATCGTCTGCGTGGGGCTTAACTACGTGACACACGCCCAAGAGAGCGGTCAACCCATACCCAGTGAGCCGGTGCTGTTCATGAAGTCGCCGGGCACACTGGTGGGACCCCACGACACGGTGCTGATACCCAGGGGGTCGACCAAGACGGACTGGGAGGTGGAACTGGCGGTGGTCATGGGCAAGCGTGCGAGTTATCTGGGTTCTCCGAGTGAAGGGCTCTCCTACGTCGCGGGGTACGCCATTTCCAATGACGTGTCGGAACGCGAGTTCCAGCTGGAACGCGGTGGTCAGTGGGACAAGGGAAAGAGCTGCGACACGTTCAATCCCCTCGGGCCGTGGCTGGTGAGTGCCGACGAGGTACCCGATCCTCAGAGCCTGGAGATGAAGTTATCGGTGAACGGCGTGCTTCGCCAGCACGACTCCACCAAGAGCATGATCTTTGGCGTTGAGTACGTGATCTGGTACATCAGTCAGTTCATGGTTCTCGAACCCGGTGACGTCATCAACACCGGGACGCCAGCGGGTGTGTCGCTCGGCCACGACGACGTGCCGTACTTACGGCCGGGCGACGTGATGGAACTTGAACTTCTGGGTCTCGGCAGTCAGCACCAAGTGGTCGAGCAAGGCTGATTCCTTCGACGCGCTGTACGAATCTTCGCGTCGTCGGGAGGGTTTCTTCCTCTACGCTGGTTTCCGAACCAGTGAACGAACGATCGATTTCAGTGAAAGGTACCGGCCTCTCGTCGCGACTCTGCGGTAACACGGATCAATGTCGAAACGATTAAAAGTGCACTGCGTATATCTCGTGGAGCGTCCATTTACCCTGACTACACCCACACTATTTGTCCACTATTAATTCGAAAGTTCATGTGAGAGAACTGAGAAGCCAGTGATTGTAACGCAATTGGCAAACAATGGTGCTTTCCCCACGCGACGTCGGTGGTAAAAACGAAATACGACGTTTTACTCACTTGAGTGATCACGTCCTGACCTAGGAGACGTTATGGATATTCAATCGGGCAGTACTGGAAGGACTCGTTCAGTCAAGTCGAGGCTTCGGTCTTTTCTCGGCCTCGGATCGGTCGCGGCGTTGGTACTCGGGGGCGTCGCTTTCATTGGCGTGCTGCCCGCCTCGGCTACCGCAGCGCTCTCCTTCACGGCTCCTCCGGCGTCGGTGGCGGCCAACGCTGCTACCACCTACACGGTGGCCTATACGGCCGCCGCTAGTGGCGACGTCATCACGCTTTCCTCGACGAACTGCACTTTGTCGCCGAGCGGCAACCTCACCTACACCACGGGGGGAACGTCCGGGAACGCGACCTTTACGAACATCGTGCTGAGCGGCGCGAGCACGGGCTCGTGCGCATTGACCGCGACGGACACCCCGACGGGTGGAACGGCTACGGCGAGCGTGACGGTCACGCCCGCGACGGCAAGCAAACTGGCCTTTACGACGGAGCCCGCGGGAACATCTCAGGCCCAGACCGCACTGCCCTTTACGGTAAAGGTTGAAGACCAGTACGGCAACCTTGTCTCGAACAGCGACACCATCGTCGTTACCTCGGCGTGCGCACTCGGTGGACAGACGTCGCTGGCAGCAGCCGGGGGCGTAGCCTCGTTCACGACCACGACAATCAATGCCGTGGGGAACTGCTACCTCACCGCCACCGACTCGACAAACTCCGGCTCCGTCTCGCCGACGACCAGCACGCTGGTCGCGGTGAGTGGCGGAGCGCCGGCCAAGGTCGCCTTCACCGTGGCTCCTCCCACTTCGGTAACGACCACCGGCACGGTCATCACCGCGTTCAAAGTCGCGGTCGAAGACGCCAACAGCAACGTGGACACCATTGGGACCGGGTCGACTGACTTGATCACCATCAGCTCAACGTGTCTCGCGGCCCCCGTCTCAGTGACGACGGTTGCCGGTGTTGCCACCTTCTCAACTGTGGAGTTCGCCTCAACCGGAACCTGCGTTTTGACCGCCACCGACGCCACGCGCGCCATCTTGACGGCCTCAGCGACCTCGTCGGTCGGAGAGCCCCAGGCCGCGCTCACCGTCACCAGCCTCACCGGCTACCTGGACGCTCCTCTCACCCTCGTCGCGTCCGGCGGATCGGGCACCGGTGCAGTGACCTTCAGCGTGGCGAATGGCACGGCTACGGGCTGTGTCATTACCGGTAACACGCTCAAGGCCGCGAAGGCGGGAACCTGCATCGTGACCGCGACCAAGGCCGCCGTATCGCCGTACGCGAACGGGATCTCCGCCGCGACGACGGTGACCATCTCCAGCGCGCCCCACGCGGTGAAGCTGGCCGGTACGGTACGTCGGTCTGAGAAGGCGAACGTGACGGTCTCTGGCTACAACTTCTACGGTCGACCCACGGCCTTGAGCAACGTGTCGGGTTTCAGTGCGATCGTTACGCGGGACTCGGGTAGGTCATTGTCAATCACCATCACCGTCAAGACGAGTGCTTCTAAGCCCGGCGTGAAGGTCCTAACGCTGGTCTTTGGAAACGGCACTCGTACGTCGGTCCGCTACAGCTTGCACTAAATCTTCGTACTCCCCTCAGAGGTCCTAGGCCTCTGAGGGGAGTTGACGGATTGGCGAAAAGAGAAGCCCGCGCTTACGTGCGCGGCAAGATCAAATGTTCCACGGCGTATGCGAACCCATTGTCGTCGTTGGATTTCGTCTCGAAACGCGCCTTGGCCTTGACGGTGGGCGACGCATTGCCCATCGCAACGCTGAGCCCGGATCGCTCGAACATGGCGACGTCGTTGCCGGCGTCACCAATGGTGGCGATGGAACTCGTCGAAATGGAGTAATGCTCAGCGAGGAACTCAACGACGGAACCTTTGTTGGCCCGAGAGTTCGTCACGTCGAGGTAGTACGCCTGGGACGTGGTGGCTGCGATGTCAAAGTCGCGAAGGGCCGCCTGACCATTCGCGATGGCCGTCGGATCGTCACTGACGCCCACAATCTTGACGACGTCGCGACGCAGCTCGTCAAAACTCGCTGTCTGTATCGGACGGAACTGGACCACGTCAGACTCGTGCCTGACGTGAGGTCCATCAAGGTCGATGACAAACCACTGGGTTCCCTGGTACACCCATACCGACAGGTCGTTCGCGACGAGCGCTTCGATGATGGGACCGACCAGGTTTTCGTCCACCGCCAACTCGTGGATGGGCGTCATGTCGCGGTTGACGAACAGTCCGCCATTGAACGCGCCAAGTGGGGCGGTGAGATCGAGCGGTTCGAGGAACATGGCGAAGCCGCGCGGGGGGCGAGCACTGGTCAGCGTAAAAAGGATGTTGCGATCCTCGAGTTCGCGCACCGTGCGTATCGTTTCGTCGGTGAGTTCCTTCTTGGAGTTGATGAGCGTACCGTCAACGTCGCTCAGGACAAGGCGAAGAGGAGTGTCGCTCACTCGGGCAAGGTCCAGCGGTCCGGCTTCACGACGTTGGCCACCGACTCGGGCCCCCAGCTGCCCTTTGCGTAGGTTTCAATGGGGGAGGGTCGCTCGAGCAACGGGGCGGAGACTTCCCAGAGTCGCTCAATGCCGTCGGAACGGGTGAAGAGAGCCTGGTTGCCCAACATGACTTCCAGCAGTAGGCGCTCGTAAGCCTCGAGGTTGTTGCTCTCCTGGAAGGAGTCGCGATAGAAGAAGCTCATTTTCGCTTGGCCGAGAGACATCTCGGGTCCCGGTTCTTTCGCGAGGAAGTAGGCCCGAATTGAACCAGGGTCTTTGAAGTCGATGATCAGTTTGTTGGCGTCAGGGTGCTGGCCGCTCTTTTGATCCGGGAAGATCTCCATGACCGGCTCGCGAAGCCCGATGGTGATGAGCTGGCGACTCTCCGCGAGACACTTGCCGGTCCGCAGATAGAACGGAACGCCCATCCAGCGCGAGTTGTCAACCCACGCGCGAAGGGCGATGAACGTCTCGGTGGTCGAGTCGGCGGCGACACCCGGTTCGTCAAGATATCCCTCGTACTGACCGCGCAAGACAGTCACCGGGTCGAGAACTCGCAGCGACTCAAAGACCTTGTTGATCTCGTTGCGCAGGGGCTTGGCGGTGAGAGACGTCGGCTGTTCCATCGCCAGGATGCCGAGCACTTGGAAGAGGTGGGTGACCACCATGTCGCGAAAGGCGCCGGTGCCCTCGTAGAAGGCGCCTCGTCCTTCGATAGAGAGCGTCTCGGGTACGTCGATCTGGACGTAGCGCACGTGGGAGCGGCGCCAGAGTGGCTCGAAGAGTTCGTTCGCGAATCGTAGGGCCAGGATGTTGTCGATCGACTCCTTACCCAGGAAGTGGTCGATGCGAAAGACTTGGGACTCATCGAAGTACTCGTCAATCTCGGCGTTCAGTTTCTTGGCCGAGTCGAGGTCGGTTCCGAAGGGCTTCTCACAGACGATGCGGGCGTTCTTGTTAAGTCCCTGTGCGCCCAGCATGCTGATGACGTCGTGCATGGCGTCCGGCGGGATGGCCAAGTGAAAGAGCCGTCGCACCGCACCACCAATGGCGGCCTCGGCCTCGGCCACCACCGAGGGCAGTCCCTCGGGGCCGTCGGCCGGGTCGATCGCGTAGGTCAGGTTGGAGGAGAACTCGGCCCACTCTTTGTAGGTCGGTACGTCGGAGGCGAACTCCTTCACCGCGTCGTAGGCGTAGGAGCGGAAGTCGTCGTGGGTCATCTTGGAGCTGGGTCGCCCACAGCCCACGATGCGGTAGCGCTCGGGCAAGAGACCGGCGACGGCCAGGTGAAAGAGTCCGGGCAGGATCTTGCGTCGCGCGAGGTCACCGGTGATGCCAAAGATGACGATGACGTGGTTGTCGGGCCGCGGTCGGGCTGCGACCGTGGTCGGCGCGGGATCGGGGGAAGTTGTCACTGTCTATCCTTCACTTGTTTGAACCGAAGTCGCCGCCATTAGCCGAGGGCCGCCCGGTCGGCCATGACGAGAGAGGCGCCCGCTACGACCCGTCCGGCGGGAATCGAGGGGTCACCGTCGAGCAGTTTCGCGAGCGCGTCGCGCTTGTCGTCACCGCTGATGAGCCAGAGCAGCTGGTCGGCGCGCGCCAGAGCGGGATAGGTGAGAGTCATGCGCAAGGTGTCTTGGTAGGGACCGCTCAGGGCCACCAGTTGATCGGAGAGGTCCAGCACGGGATCGCCGGGGACGAGAGAGGCGCAGTGTCCGTCGGGTCCGACGCCCAGGTGCACCAGGTCGAAGCGCGCGGGCAGACGACTCGCGTAGTTCCAACAGGCGTTTTCGAGGTCGTCGGACTCAACCTCCATGGCCTCAATGGGCGCGTTCGTTCCTTGGAGAGCGGCCCGGAGGCTTTTGAGGTTTCGTAGGTCGTTGTCCTCGCGCACTACGCGCTCGTCGACTTGGTAGATGCGAGTAGCGGCCCAGTCGACGTCGTCGTGGGCGAGGGTCTGAAACATGGCCCAGGGACTCTTTCCGCCACTGAGGGCGAAGGTAAACGTGGCCCCTCGAGCTTGGACGGCCCGCGAGCGTTCGGCCACGTAGGCGGCCGCGGCCTGAGCCAGTGAGCTCGGGTCGTCAAAGGTCCGCAGTTCGTGTTGCACTAGGAAGACCTCTCGACGTGGCCTCCAAAGCCCGCGCGCATGGCCGAGAGCACCTTGGCCGTGAACTCACCCTCACCCCGTGACTCGAAGCGCTGCCAGAGGGCCGCCGCGATCACCGGGGCCGGAACGGACTCGTTGATGGCGGCCTCGACCGTCCAGCGCCCCTCGCCCGAGTCCGAGACGTGACCGCTGTACTGGTCGAGGTCGGGGGAGGCGGTGAGGGCGTCAGCCGTCAGGTCGACCAGCCACGAGCTAATGACCGAGCCGTGGCGCCAGACCTCGGCCACGTCGTCGAGCTTGAAGTCGTACTGGTAGTACTGGGGGTCTTGGACCGGCGAGGTCTCGGCGTCGGCGGTGGCCGTCGTTTTGCCGACGTTGGCGTGCTTCAAGATGCTGAGGCCCTCGGCGATGGAGGCCATCATTCCGTACTCGACGCCGTTGTGCACCATCTTCACGAAGTGGCCGGCGCCGTTGGGCCCACAGCGCAGGTAGCCCTGGGCGGCGGTGTCGCCTTTCGGGCGCCCCGGCGTGGGCTCGGTGCCGTCGGCCCCCGGCGCGATGGTCTTGAAGATCGGGTCGAGGTGGGTGACGATCTCGTCTTCGCCCCCGATCATGAGGCTGTAGCCACGCTCGAGCCCCCACACCCCGCCGCTCGTCCCACAGTCCACGTAGTGCAACTGGCGCGCGAAGAGGTCCTTCGCGCGGTTGATGTCGTCCTGATAGAAGGAGTTGCCACCGTCGATCACGATGTCGCCCGGCTCGAGAAGCGCCGCCACCTGCTCCAAGATCTCTCCGGTGATGGCGGCCGGGAGCATGAGCCAGACGGCCCGCGGGGCCGTGAGCTTCCCGACGAAGTCCTCCAGGGAGGCGGCGCCGATGATCCCTTTGCCCTCGAGGGCGCTCACCGCAGCGGCGTTGACGTCGTAGACCACGGCGCTGTGTCCGTCACGGACCAGCCGGCGCACCAGGTTGGCGCCCATTCGACCGAGTCCGACCATTCCTAGTTGCATGGGGTGTTCGGTCGTCATGGTTGTCCATTCTCTCGGTGGGCTCGGTAGTACGAAATTAGGGCGTTGGTCGAAGAGTCGTGGGTGAGGGGATCGGCGCTCGCCAGCTCGGGAATGATCGCCACGGCGAGCTGCTTGCCCAACTCAACACCCCACTGGTCGAAGGAGTCGATGTCCCAGAGGGCACCCTGCACGAAGACCGAGTGTTCGTAGAGCGCGATGAGCATGCCGAGCACGCGCGGGGAGAGTTCGGGGGCGAGCAGCACGTTGGAGGGACGGTTGCCTTCCATTACTCGGTGCGGTATCACGCGTTCGTCGGCCCCCTCGGCGCGTAACTCCGCGGCCGTCTTGCCAAAGGCCAGGGCCTGGGCCTGGGCGAAGATGTTCGACATCAAGATGTCGTGGTGGTTGTCGAGGGGGTTCAGGCTCTTCGCGAATCCAATGAAGTCGACCGGCACGATGGTGGTGCCCTGGTGGATCAGCTGATAAAAACTGTGCTGGCCGTTGGTGCCCGGCTCCCCCCAATAGATGGGTCCGGTCTCGTAGGTCACGTGGTCGCCGCCCTGGGTGACGTGTTTGCCGTTGGACTCCATGGTGAGTTGTTGAAGGTACGCGGGAAGCCGGTGTAGGTACTGGTCGTAGGGCATGACGCCGACGGTCGCGAAACCGAGGAGATCGTGATTCCATATAGCAATCAAGCCGAGTAGCACCGGCAGGTTCTTCTCGAGGGGAGTGTGCAAGAAGTGCTGGTCGATGGCGTGGGATCCGGCCAGCAGTTCGTAGAAGTTTTCCGGGCCAATAGCGATCATGGTGGAGAGTCCAATGGCGCTCTCCATTGAGTAGCGACCGCCGACCCAGTCCCAGAACTCGAACATATTGGCGACGTCGATGCCAAAGGCCGCGACCTTCTCGGCGTTGGTGGAGACCGCCACGAAGTGCTTGGCGACGGCCACCTCGTCGCCGAGACGCGACACCAACCACGATCGCGCCGAGGCGGCGTTGGTCAAGGTTTCCAGCGTGCCGAAGGTCTTTGAGGAGACAACGAAGAGGGTCTCCTCGGGGTCGAGGTCGCGCACCGCCTCCACGAAGTCCGTGGCGTCGACGTTGGAGACAAAACGAAATGTCATGTCACGTGTGGAAAAGTGGCGCAGCGCCTCGTAGGCCATGACGGGACCGAGGTCGGACCCACCGATGCCGATGTTCACCACGTTGCGAATGGGCCTGTTGGTGTGGCCACGCCACTCGCCGCTGCGAACCTTGTGAGCGAACTCCGCCATCCGATCCAGTACCTGGTGGACCTCGTGCACGACGTCGACGCCGTCGACGACCAGGGTGGCGTCGCGGGGGAGCCGCAGGGCGATATGGAGGACGGCCCGGTCCTCGGAGACGTTGATGTGCTCGCCCGCGAACATGGCGTCGCGGCGCTCCTCGAGGTGAGACTCTCGGGCGAGGGCGGTGAGCAGACCGAGGGTCTCGTCCGTGAGTCGGTTCTTGGAGTAGTCCAAGTAGAGGTTTTCGGCGTGCGCGACGAGCCGCGAGCCGCGCCCCTTGTCAGCGTCGAACAGTTCGCGTAGATGACGGGGCTTGATCGCCGCCGCGTGGGACACGAGGGCGTTCCAGGAGGGGCGTTCGGGCAGGGATGGGGGCATCAACGGGTCGGGCACTTCCGTTCAACTTATCGCTTTAGGGGGCGCGAGAGAACAGGAATGCCGCCCACGCGACTTTCTCCCGCGGGCCGCTTCGCCCACCGCGCCGCCGCTGTCGTTCTTTCGTGACCGACGCAACTTCTTACCGCGCCCTTAGTGATCCTCCCACTGGTGTTTAGCCGTCGTTCGTAGTGTTCTGCCCGTGACCGACGTCCTGCGCGCCACCGACCCCCTCACCGTCCCCGACAGCGCGCCGACCGAGTCGACTCATCAGCGCGCACCGATCGCGTGCGCGATCCTCGGCTTCGCGCTCTTTGCGTTCCTGGTGTTGATCAAATCGCCGGCAATGCTCGAGCCCGACGATTTCGCCTATCGGGCCTCGATCGTGGCGCTCAGCCACGGCGAGATCCTGCTCACCAACGCTCAGTACCACGCGCTGTCCACCCAGCTCGCCGCGAGTGGCGGTCAGGGAATCCTCCAGTGGCACCACATGGCGTCGGGCAAGTGGATCAGCGAAAAGAACCCGGGCTACCCCTTCTTCGCCGTCCTGTTCTACCTGATCCACGCGCTGCGACTCGCTCCACTTTTCTATGGCGCCCTCGCCTGCGTCGGACTCTTCTGCGGCGCGCGGGCGTGGCTCGGACGTTGGGCGGGGACCTACGCCGTGTGGCTGTTCGGCCTCTCGGGCGCGGCCCTCACGTTCGCCTGGCGTGCGACCATGGCCAGCTTCACCGACGCCTCGCTCATCGCGTTCGGATTTGGAGCGTTGCTGTGGGTCGCCCTCACGCCCGACGCACGACCTCGGCGACGGCTCATGGTGGGGCTCGTCGCGTACCTCGCCCTCGAAGGTGCCGTGTTCATTCGCTATACCGACGCCATCGAGTTGATCGTGGCGGTGGGGGCGACCTTGGCACTGGGTCGGCGCGTGGCGCTGTCGTGGCGCGCCATCGTCACGTGGTTGTCGAGCGTGGCGCTCTTCGTCGTTGGCGTGTTGGCCTTTGACGCCTGGGCGTACGGCAAGGCCACGTCAACGGGCTACTCACCGGGTGAGATCACGTTTTCTCTGTCGAGCCTGTGGCCCAACCTCAAAGGTATGCCCGGGCAACTCACCACGTCCATGCCGATGTGGCTGCTGGCCGCGGCGTCGCTGACGTGGATTGTCGTGCGACGGGTCCGCGCGCGTAATCGCGTCGATTCCGTGGCCGTGAGCGCACGGCGCGACGCCGCGGTGGCCGCCGTGCTGGCGCTCGGTTGGCTCGGCCTTTGGCTGGTGTACCTCAACTACTCGTGGACCGTGTCCATGGTCTCGGGCCACGGCGGACCGGGCGGTGGTGTGACGGTCCACGTGATCCGTTTCTACATCCCCGCCCTCGGTCTGATCGCACTCCTGGGCACCTGGTTACTGGTTCGCCTGCGAGCCTGGATGTCCTGGACGACGGTGGCCGCCCTCTCGCTCGCCGGCGTGCTCTCGTTTAACTCGATGGCGAGCGGCGCCCTCGTGGGCGGGCCGCCGGGCGCGCGCTTCGGTTATCGCCACGGATCACCGACCCTCGGTGGCCGGCCGCCGATCGGGGCACCCGGCGGTGGTTCTCGCGGAGTCCCGAAATGTTCCGCCACGTGCTCGATCGTAAGTGCGTCGCGACGTCCGTCGCTCCCTCCCGTCACTCTGGATGCCAATGTGCACACGCCACTCAAAGATCGACGTCGTCGACCCGGTGACGTCGAGTTACACGGCTTGGAGTTCGCGTTCGTCGAGAAAGGTCCACCACGCGTCGCCCACCAGGCGAGCCGCGCTGCGCACGTCATCGAGATTGGGCGAGAGTGAGTTCAGTGCGTCGAAGGTCCACTCGGCGTGATCACCCTCAATGGACCCGTGCTCGTCCCAGAACAACAGGGCCTCGAGCGGCGCGTCGTAGTGCTTCGCCAGGCCCGCTCCCTTGGAGTCGGCGACGGCCGCGCCTTGGCTCTCGTAGGCCAGGAGACCGGCCAAGGCGGAGACGGTCCCGCGACGGGCCACGCCGTCGTAGGCGTCGATGAGTCCCTGCATGGCGGGCGAAGGTGCCGCGTTCGAGGCGTCGAAGGAGGCGGCGAATAGCTCGAACAGTTCGAGGTGGCTGGGTGGCGACACCTCGTCGCGTAAGTTCGCCTCGACCAGGTCCCGGGCCACGCCCGGCTCAAGCTCGTCACGAAGACGTCGGAGGAACTCGGGCATCATTGTCTCGAAGTGTCGGTACTGCTCGGCGTAGCGCGTGAGCTCATCACGGGCGAGCTCTCCCGCTTCCCACCGTCGGTAGAAAGGGTGATCTAAGAGTTGGCGATCTCGTAAGGCGTCGAAGAAGTTTTGTTGGAGGTCAGTGGTCATGTCGCGAATGTAGCACTGGAACTCGACGATTCATAAGAAGTTACGTAGCGAAACCCACGACGACCTCAACGATGTCGTCGAAGAGCACTACGAAGGCGCCAGGTAGACTGGTTCGTGGCCGCATCGACTCCTCCCTCTCGTCGAACGCCCCGCGGACGGCCTCCCGCGGCCGGATCTCGGGCCGACTCCGGCGCCCAGCGGTCCCCTCGGGTACCCAAAAAAGCCTCGGAGACTCGATCCTCCTCCTACCGCGATGACCGCGCGGCCAAGCCGGAACGAAGTGGGTCCGGGCGCAACGTCGCGGGCCGTCGGTCCGAGGGCCGCGGCGCCACCGGACGCTCCGAGTCGCGCTCGTCGACCACGGGACGTTTCGAGCGTTCCGCTCCCCGGGGCGATGCCCCTCGACCCTCGAGCGGCGCGAAGCGTGCTTCTCGCACGGGCGACTCTCCCCGAGGTGCCCGCGACGGTGCCCCTCGACCCTCGAGCGGCGCGAAACGTGCTCCCCGCACGGGCTACGCGCCGCGCGGTCCGCGCGACGAAGAGACGCGTGACCCACGAGATGCACGGGCGCCTCGTCCCTATCGCAAGGACGCTGCGGGTTCGCGACGCGTCGGCGCACGAACCGGATCAGATCGATCGCCGCGATCTCGGGACCGCGCACCCGTCCCGCTGACGCCCGAACAGCGTCAACGCGCAGAGGCGGGCGAGCAGGCGCGCCGCAAGGGCTGGGGGAGTGTCGCTCGTAAGGGCGCGATCAACATCACCAGCACCGGCCAAGAGTTGGGTGACGCCAAGAGCAAGGGGAGAACGCCCGAACCTTCACCCGCGTGGGAGCGTGTGGAACGTCCGGCCCGTCCGGTAACGACCGCCAAGACGAGATCGCGCGCGCCCTACGCTTTGCCCGGCGACGTCGCCGCCGACGTTCGAAAGGCCTTCATCGGGACGGCCTACATGCGCGAGAAGATGGTGAACACCCTCACGCGAGCCGCCGAAGCCTACGACCGCAAACGCTACGAAGAGGCCCTTCGCCTCGGGCGAATCGTGGCCGATGCCACGCCGGGCGTGGCCGCCGTGCGCGAGCTCACCGGACTCGCCGCCTACCGGGCCGAACGCTGGGCCATGGCCAAGATTCACCTGCGCGCGTACTTCGTCATTAGCGAAGATCCAGAACACCTGCCCCTGGTGATGGACGCGGATCGGGCCAACCGTCGCTACCGCGCGGTGGAAAAGACCTTCGAGGAGCTGGTGGAGCATGAACCGTCGGCCGAAGTCTTGGCCGAAGGTCGCATCGTCCTGGCCTCCACCTGGGCCGATCAACAGCGCTACGACGAGGCGATCGAGCTGCTGACCAAGGCCGGCGCCGCGAAGCAGTTGCGCAATCCCTCCTTTCGTCACGTACGGCTGTGGTACGCACTGGCCGACGTCTACGACCGGGCGGGGGACACGACGTCCGCCCGCGAGATGTTTTCACGAATCGTCATCGCCGAGCCCGAGGCCTACGACGCCGTAGACCGTCTCGCCGAACTCGGCGCGACCGTGCCGCGCAAGAATCGAAAACGTCGCGTCACGCCGGTCTCGAAGAAGAAGGTCGACTAACTCCGCTCGTTTGACGAGTGTTGGCGATACTTTCGATTTTCGCTAGGAATAAGACCCAGTAAGATTCGGCGATGGACATAGCTTCCCTCTTAGGTGACGACGCGTCGTTACTGCTGGATCACCAGGCCACGGCCTTCTCCAAGGATCTGCTCACCACCCCGGGACCGACGTTTCTTGACGACGTATTCACCTTTAGTGACCGCAACCCGAACGTTCTACGAAACCTCGGTCTGCTGTACAACCACGGACGCCTCGGGGGAACGGGTTACCTCTCGATTCTGCCGGTGGATCAAGGCGTCGAGCACTCCGCCGCGGCGAGTTTTGCGCCCTACCCCGAGTACTTCGACCCCGCGCGACTCTGTGATCTCGCCGTCGAGGGCCAGTGCAACGCGATCGCCACCACCCTCGGCAACCTTGGCATCGTCAGTCGCAAGTACATCCACAAGATGCCCTTCATCGTGAAACTGAACCACAACGACCTCCTTCGCTACCCCAACAGCTACGATCAGCAGTTTTTCGGCTCGGTGCAACAGGCGGCGGACCTCGGGGCGGTCGGCGTCGGGGCGACCGTGTACTTCGGATCCGAGGGGTCGATTCACCAGATTGAAGAGGTCCGTAAAGCGTTCGCCGAGGCCCACCGGCTCGGTCTCTTCACCGTTCTCTGGTGCTATCTGCGCAACGAGGCCTTCGTGACCGGGGGTGTCGACTACGAAGTGAGCGCCGACCTCACCGGACAGGGCAACTACCTCGGCGTCACCATTGAGGCCGACATCATCAAACAGAAGCAACCCGTCAACAACGGTGGGTACAACGCGGTGAAGTTCGGCAAGACTGACCCGCGGGTCTACTCTGATCTCACGAGCGACAATCCGATCGATCTCACTCGCTGGCAGGTGGTGAACTGCTACGCCGGACGCATCGGTCTTATTAACTCCGGTGGCGAGTCCAAGGGCGACAATGACCTCGCGGGCGCGGTCCGTACCGCGGTGATCAACAAGCGCGCAGGGGGCCAAGGGTTGATCGTCGGTCGCAAAGCCTTTCAGCGTCCCATTGACGAAGGCGCGGCGCTCATGCACGCGGTGCAAGACGTCTACCTGGACTCCTCGATCACGGTCGCGTAGCAATACGCTCAGTACGTGAGTGACGACGACGCGGGATGGTTGACGTGGCCGAACGCCATTACGTTGGTTCGTCTCGCGTTGTTACCCGTTTTCTTTTGGTTGCTGTTCGGCACCGGCCATCGCGCGATCGCGGCGTGGCTGCTGGCGGTGTTGGGTGCCACGGACTGGATTGACGGGTACGTCGCGCGGCGCTGGCATCAAGTCTCCAATATTGGCAAGATCCTGGACCCGACGGCCGACCGCATTCTGGTGATCGCCGGACTCCTCGGCGTGGCCGCGGCGAGCGGCGTGCCGTGGTGGTTCGCGGCCGTGACCCTGACTCGAGAGCTCGTGGTGTCACTCTTGACCGTTGGCCTCGCTGCCCTGGGCGCCGCACGGATCAACGTCTTGTGGTGGGGAAAGGTCTCCACGTTCGCCCTGATGACAACCTTTCCGCTGTTTCTGTTGACGTCCAACGACCACCACGCGCCCCTCTCGACGTGGCAACACGACGCGCGTATAGCGTGCTGGATCATTGGCATACTCGGACTCTCGCTGTCGTGGATCGTGCTCTTTGGCTATATACGGCCGGCCCTGACGGCGCTCCGCACGGGACGCCAAGCGCGTCGGATTGTGTAAGTTGGCTCGCATGCAGATACCTAAGGAACTTCGTTACTCCAACGATCACGAGTGGGCCAAGGTTGCTGACGCCAACGTTCGCGTCGGTATCACGGACTACGCCCAGGACGCGCTCGGCGACGTGGTGTTCGTGGACCTACCAAAGGTGGGAACGGTCGTGAGCGTGGGGGGCGTCGTGGGCGAAGTCGAGTCGACGAAGTCGGTGTCGGAGATCTACGCACCGGTGGGTGGAACGATCTCCGCGGTAAACGAGTCACTGAAAAACTCTCCCGAACTTGTCAACTCTGATCCGTACGGTGATGGTTGGATTTACGAAATCACGACAACGTCGACGAGCGACTACGAAGCGCTTCTCGACGCCGCCGCGTACGAGGCACTCACCACGAATTAGCTCAGGCGGCCAAATTCAAAGTTCACTAGTGTGAGACTGGTGAACTGCCGTCGCTGCGGAGAGATACTCAACGCCAATGCCAACTTCTGCTGGTCGTGTGGCGCCCCGCAACACGACGCCACTTCACCCGAGACGCTGGCCGTTCCCGTCGTGAGTTCTCCCGACGCCATGCACCCCGACGCGAACAGGGGACCACAGGGTGAACACCGTGACGAACTGGTGATCGCCGCGGGACCGCAGGCGGGCACTCGGATTGAGTTGGACGGCGACGTGACGACGGTGGGCCGCCATGAGGCGAGTGATCTCTTGCTCGACGACGTCTCAGTTTCGCGGCACCACGCGGTGTTCACGCGCACCGCCAGCGGGCGGGTCACGCTCCGCGACCTTAACTCGCTGAACGGGACCTACGTGAATGGAAAACGCGTGGAAGAGACGACGCTGCACTCGGCCGACGAGGTGCAGATAGGAAAATTTAAGTTGGTTTTTTGGGAGGCAACACGATGAAAGCCACTCCTGGCGTGATGCGCATTGGGGAAGTACACGCCGAGCTTCGAAAGATGTTTCCGACCGTGGAGCTCTCGAAGATTCGTTACTACGAGGACAAAGGTCTGGTGCAACCAAGTCGTAGTCGTAAGGGCTATCGCCTGTACTCCGAGCGCGACGTCGAGTGCCTTCGCGAAGCGATTCGCTTGGCCCAGGAAGAGTTCGTGCCACTTCGCGTGGTTCGCCTTCGCCTGATTGAGCAGGGGCTGCTCGACCCGCCGACCGCGAACACGAACGGTCGTCACGTGGCGCGCGAGACCGCGTCGAGCACCATCAGCGCCCCGGCGCCGATGCCCGCGTCCACCCGGCCGGCCCTCACCGTGGTCGAGTCGTCTGTCGCCCCCATCGATGAGTCCCCGCGCTACGACGATGACCGCAGCGTGCGGGTGAAGGAGTATTTCTCGACCGCCGAACTGCTCGCCACGACGGGCCTCTCGCCCGAAGAGTTCAATCAAATTCACGCCCTCGGCTTGGTCTCGGCGGTGCTGGTGAATGGGCAGACCGCCTTCAGCGCGCTGGACGTGCGGGTCGCGGCTCACTCGCGGGCGCTCTTGTCGCGCGGGGTGGACGCACGAATACTCGGATCTCTGCGGCGAGTGGCCGCCCGCGAGATCGGCGTGGTTGACGACTTGACCTTTCCCCTTCGCCAAGTGGGTAACGAATACTCGCCCGAGCAAGTACGCGAGATCACCGCCGAAGTGGCGCGAGAAGTCGGCGCGCTGCGCACCGTGCTCGTAGAGCGCGAACTGAACGAGTACCTCAAGGGCTAGCCACCCCAGTTTCGGACCAACGGGTCTAGGCTGGTCCCATGATCGAGGTGGTCCTTCGCGCCGTTCGGGTTGACGTGGGCAGTTCGACGCCGCTCCTGCTGTTGGAGGAAGTGGGAGGCGAGCGAGTCCTACCGATCTTTATTGGCGCCCCCGAAGCGGCGGCCATCGCGTACGCGCTCCAAGGCGTGGAGTCGCCGCGTCCGATGTCCCACGACCTGCTCGGTCACGTCATCAGTGCGTTGGGCGCTCAGGTATTTTCGGTGGAGATTACCGAGCTCGTCGATAACACCTTTTTCGCCAACCTCCGACTCGTCCGCAGCGGCGACGAGATCGTCGTGAGTTCGCGACCGAGTGACGCGGTAGCTCTGGCGCTGCGTGTCGGTTCGCCCATTCTCGTGAGTGACGACCTCATGGCCGCCGAGGGCAAAGTCATGCAGTTGGCCTACGACGAGGACGACGAAGAGTACGTCGAACTCGATACCCCCAACGAGGCCGATCTCGTGGCGCAACTGCGTGAGTTTCTGGACCAGGTGCGCCCCGAGGACTTTGGCGCGTGAATCGCGCCCTCAAGTCGTTAGCCATCTTCGCCGCGTTTGTTGTCATCTACACCTTGAGTCGCCACGTCATTCACTCGACCACAGCGACCACCACCACCACGACGACGGCGGCTCACGCGACCACCACGACGACATCGACCACGACGCCGGTGAGCGACACGTGCGAAGGGCAGAACTTCAGCGGCGTCTACAACACGGGTGAAGGAGCGGCGGGCACGGTCTACGCGACGGTCACCCTCACGAACACCGGTACGACGTCGTGCACGCTGCACGGTTGGCCCCTGCTCACCTTGCAAGACAAACTCGGCGCGGTGCTCACCAGCACTCTGGTGGACGTGCCCTCGTCGGGAAACAGTTTTCAGTTTCTGGCGGGCTCCGCGACGGATCTCACCAATAAGGCCAACAGCGCGCCCAGCACATTAACTCTCGCCAAGAACGCCACCACGACCTTCGCTCTGGCCTACTCGGACGTGCCGGTGGGCACGGCGGCCTGCGAGAACGCCGTGTCGGTCTCGGTTCAGTTCGCGAAGAACGGCACGCCCGTCTCGCTGACTCCCTCGGAGCCGGTGCAGCCGTGCGGCGGTGGCGAGATCTGGCTCAGCCCGTTCTACTAGGGCGTCGTCGCCCTAGAGCCGCACGAGTACGCGACCGCGCGTCGCGCCTCCACGAATGTCCTCGAGGGCGCCCTCGAGATCCTCCAGCGCTATCTCGCGGTCGACGAACGTCGAGAAGTCCACTCGGGAGGCGATCTCGCCGAGCGCGTGCCATACGCGCTCGCGCGTCGTCGGGGTCGCCTCCACGGCGTCGATGCCGATCAGCGAGACGGCCCTCGTGATAAAGGGGTAGACGGTGGTGAGGAGTTCCGGACTCGCCACCAGACCGCTCGCCGCCACGGCAGCGCCGTAACGAAGCGAGCGCAAAATCGAGGCGAGGGCCGAGCCGCCGACGCAGTCGATCGCGCCGTCCCAGAGCTCACTGCCCAGGACGCGATCGGCCCGATCGCTGAGGTCGTCGCGTCCAATCACCCGGGTCGCTCCACGGGCCTCGAGCCAGGCGCCCTCATCGAGGGAGCCCGTGGAGGCGATCGGCTGATACCCCCTGCGCGCCAGGTAGGTGAGAGCCTGCGACCCGACGCCACCGGTCGCCCCCGTCACGAGCACCGCCGCGTCGGGCGACAGTCCGCGGTCTTCCAGGGCCAACACGCTGGCCATGGCGGTGTAGCCCGCGGTGCCAATGGTCATGGCGTCACGAGTCGAGAGCGACTCCGGAAGTTTTGTGAGATAGCGAGCCGGCGCGTAGACGTACTGCGCAAAACCACCGTCGCGAGCGACGCCGAGCGCGCCGCCGATTACGACCACCCGATCGCCGGGCGAGTAGGCCTGGTCGAGGGACGCGCGTACCGTCCCCGCGGCGTCGACCCCGCCGATCAACGTGTCGACGCGACGCACTCGCGAGGGGGAGGTCGCGACCATCGCGTCCTTAAAGTTGACACTCGAGAAATCGATCTTGACCAAGATGTCGGTCTCGTCGCGAGGCGCCAACGGGGCGTCGCGAACGCCCAGCGTCAACTCTCCCGACGTGTCACTAATGACGAAGGCTCGCACGGGATAACACTAGGAGAGTCTCGCGGGCCGGCCGATCCAATACGATGCCGGGGTGACTCGCATCGTGGTGAACGGCCACCTGACTTGGGTGAAACTGCCGAAGAAAAAGCGAAAGACCATCGTGCTCCTCCACGGCGGGCTCAGCCAGAGCTCGAGTCTGTTGCGGACCGTGGGTCCCTCACTCTCCTCTCGATTTGAACTGGCCGCGTTCGACCGTCGCGGCCACGGAAAGACCGCGGACACCGATGAGCCCTTTAGCTATGACGCGATGGCCGATGAGGCGATCGCGTTCATTGAGCTGCTGGATCGGCGGGTCTATCTGCTCGGGCACAGTGACGGCGCCAACGTGGCCCTGCTGGTGGCGCTGCGTCGACCGGATCTCCTGCGCCGCGTGGCACTCGTCGGCGCCAACTTTCACCACGACGGACTCGTGCCGATGAGTGACTTCACGCCCGAGAGCGAGGGGTTCGCCGAGTTTGCCGTCGAGTTCGCGCGCGACTCTCCCGACGGCGTAGAGCACGCCGCCGCCGTGGTCGAAAAGTCGCTCGCCCTGGTGAAGAGCGAGCCGAACTTGACCGTGGAACAGCTGCGCACCATCGCGACGCCGATCCTCGTGATGTCGGGTGACGACGACGTCGCACGGCTGGATCACACGGTGACCCTCTACGAGGCGCTGCCGGAGGGCCAACTGGCGGTCATTCCGGGCGCCTCCCACGGCGTGTTGAAGGAGCAAACCAAGTTGTCGCTCGCGATCATCGTGCGTTTTTTCCTCGGACCGATACCGCCAGAAACGAGGTCGCCCCTGCGCCGCGCCCCCCGCGCCGCGACCCCCTGACAAAAGTCGGCGTTCGGGGGACCCGTCGGTAGACTCGACGTAATGTTGGCGGTCCCGTTGCGCGCGCGTGAGCGCCTCATGGCGTGGTGGACGTCGCTGCGGGCTCTCACCGGTGACGGTCTCTTGTACCTGGTGGCCGCGCTCTTCGCGCTGGCGCTGGGCGAAACGTCCAGCCAGCCCGCGCAGTGGCAGTGGGGCTACCTCGCGGTCGGTCCCTACCTGGTCGCGGCCCTCGCGGCGTTCGTGTTGGCGCGACGGGTCGTGCGACGCGAGCACGTGGCTCGACTGGTGCTACTCGCGGTGGTCATGATCGGAGCGATTGGGGTACCGCTCGGATTGGAGGCGCACTGGCGTCACGCCCAGCCCGAGGCGGGAGTCATTAGTCGCGCCGGTCAGTTCATCAGCAAGGGCGAAGACCCCTATCGCGCGTACGACCAGAACGGACACTTGGTCAACGCCATTCCCGGCGACCCCGCCTTTGAGTCCTTTTTCCCGTACTTTCCCCTCATGGGAGTGTTCGGACTTCCCTACGCGGAGACGCACAAGGGTCGGGGACTGACCGATCCGCGCATCATCATGACGCTGATGAGCATCATCGTTGCCGGCTGGGCCCTCTTTCTCCTTCGCGTCTCGAGAGAACAGAAGATCCGCGTCGCCCAACTGCTCGTCGCTCTGCCGACCGGCGCGCTCTTTTTCGCCACCGGCGGTGACGACATGCCCATACTCGCGCTGCTGCTCCTCGGGGTCGCGGCGCTGCAGCGTCGACAATCGAATCTCGCGGGCGTCAGTCTCGGTCTCGCGGCGGCGATGAAACTCACGGCCTGGCCCATGGCGGCGGGGGCGTTGCTCGTCGCGCGCGACCGCGACGGTCGCTCGACGTGGAAGAAGGTCATGGCCTGGGTGGCGGCGATCGTGATCGTGACGACCGTACCCTTCGCCGTCCGCCAGCCCCTCGCCTTCATGTCGAACGTCTTCGCCTTCCCGCTGGGGTTAGCGGGCGTCAAGTCGCCGGCCGCGAGCGCGCTGCCCGGGCACATCCTCACCACCTGGTTACCCGTGCTCGGTCACGTGCTGGCGCCGGTGTCGTTCTTGATTGGCGGCTACTTCGCGACGAAGTACGTACGTCGTCACTGGCCGCTCAGCTTGTCGCAGATGCTGGGACTGCTCGCGATCGTTTTCCTGGGGCTGATCTGTGTGGCGTCGGCGACCCGAGTGGGCTACGTGATCTATCCGTTGAACCTGTGGCTGTGGTCGTCCGTCACGAAGGACGCGTCGGTGCCGGCGGAGGAAGTGTTCGCGGCCGCCTAAACGGTGTCGGAGTTTTGGTAGATGGTGAAGGTCCAATCGACGCGGGACCCGGTCGACTTGTTGACGGTCACGCCGAGCTCCCAGTAAAAGCCGTCGCCACCCGCCTTTTGAAACAGTGACTGGGGATCGCCGTTGCTGGCACCCTTGGAGAAGAGCGTCCAGCCGCGGGCCTCGAGTTGGGTGTCGAAGAAGCTGATCAACGCCGCCGAGCTGGCTCCGGCGGTGGCCATGGGCTGGTAGCAGTCGTACTCCCCGGCGCCCAGATCCGGGGTGTTGGCGCCCGGGCGGGGAACGGTCTTCTCGGGCACGATGAAGGCGCTGTCGATGTTGCGCGGAACCTCTTCACTCTGGAGGCAGTACTGCAGCGCCGCTCCGGGCTTCGCGTCGAGCGCCAGCCCTCCGACCACGGTCGGGATCGTCGTGGGCACGGTCACCACGCCCTTGTTGGTCGCGAAGTCGATGAGGAGAAACACGCCCAGCATGACGATCGCGAGGCCGAGGATCACACCCGCCGGCCAGAGACTGGTCGTGGTTGTTAAAGGTGGTCGCGGCGCGGGGGGCACCTCGGGAACATCACTCACTCACCCCATCCTAAGTGGTCGATGGGGCCTCGACCTTCGCCCAGTTGCCAGTGGGCGGCGCTGGCGAGCGCCGCGAGGACAAAGGACTTGGCGTCGCGCGTGGCGTCGGGAACGCTACGACCGAGCGCGAGGCCGGCGGCGATCGCGGAGGACAGCGAGCATCCCGTGCCGTGATCGTTGTTCGTGGGGACCCGCGGACCGTCGAGAACCGTGAGATCGTCTCGGCTGAGCAGAATGTCGGGGGAGCGTTCGGGGTGGGCCGAGGTACGCAGGTGTCCCCCCTTGACCAGGACGTAGAGGGGACCCGTCGCCAGGATCGTTCGCGCGAGATCCCTGACGTGGTCGAGGGTGGTGACGTCGCGGACGTCGACGTCGCACAGGACGGCCGCTTCGCTGAGATTGGGCGTCACGATCTCGGCGAACGGAAAGAGCGCTTCACGGTACGCCTCGATGCCCCCTTCGCTCATGAGGACGTCTCCACTGGTGGCGACCAGCACGGGATCGACGACGAGATGAGGGAGAAGTCCCTGGCTCGCCAAGGCGCCGACTCGCGTGACCGTGGCCGCACCCGCCAGCATGCCGGTCTTCACCGCCCGGACCTCAAAGTCGCTGGTGACCGCGCGCACTTGAGACTCGACGAAGTCCGGGTCAATCTCACTGATGGCCCTCACGCCCAGCGTGTTCTGCGCCGTGAGCGCCGTGATCGCGGTGGTGGCAAAGACGCCGAAGGCGTTGAAGGATCGGATGTCGGCCTGGATGCCGGCTCCACCACCGGAGTCCGAGCCCGCAATCGAGAGGGCGACGACGGGCTGCACGGCTCTAACCCTAATGAAGGAAGGTGGCCGGTACGCTTAGGTCCGTGGGAGACCTCTTCAGCGTCGGGTCGTTTACGTCGACCTCGCGACTCGTCGTCGGGACGGGTGGCTTTCGCTCGCTCGACGTTCTCGAGGCGTCGCTTCGCGCGTCCGAGTCGACCATCGCGACGGTCGCCCTTCGTCGGGTCGACCCGAACGTGGAGGGCTCGATTTACGATCTGTTGGCCGGGCTCAACGTGACCCTCCTGCCCAACACCGCCGGCTGCTACAGCGCGGAAGAGGCCATCAAAGTCGCCGAGCTGGCGCGCGAGGCCTTCGCGACGCCCCTCATCAAACTAGAAGTCATCGGCGACGACCTCACCCTCTTACCCGACACGACCGAGACATTGGTGGCGGCCGATGAGTTGGTGCGGCGAGGATTTGAGGTGTGGGCCTACACCTCGGACGATTTGATCGTGGCCCAGCGCCTCGAGCAAGTGGGCTGTGTCGCGGTGATGCCGCTCGGTTCACCGATCGGCTCGGGACTCGGTATCCGCAATCCTCACGCCCTCTCTCTCATCACCGAGCGCGTCGACGTGCCGGTGCTCCTCGACGCGGGAGTGGGCACCGCCTCGGACGCGGCGCTGGCGATGGAGCTGGGCTGTGACGGCGTGCTCGTCGCCTCGGCCATGAACCGCGCGCTGGAGCCGGCGCTGATGGCCGAAGCCCTCCGCGACGCGGTGCGCGCGGGATACCTGGCCCGCCGGGCGGGCCGCATTCCCACGCGTTTGCACGCCGAGGCGTCCTCGCCGGCGCTCGGGCGACCCGACCTATTTGCGGTCTAGGGGGGTATCTAACTACACTCGTGTAGTCCTTCGAGATAGTCTGGATAAACCTCGGTCGGGAGGCTGTACGTATGACGGAGAACTCAACTTTCGGATTTAGCGGACCGACGGTCTGTCGCCTCACGGGGGTGACGTATCGTCAGTTGGACTACTGGGCGCGCACGGAACTCGTGACGCCGTCCATCACCCCCGCGACGGGCAGTGGCTCCAAGCGCTCCTACTCCTACGGCGACGTGCTGGAGGTGAAGGTCATTAAGTCCCTGCTCACCTCGGGCGTCTCGCTGAATCGCGCGCGTCAGGCGGTGGAGTGCCTCCGCAAGTCCTTGGGCAGCGACCTCGCGGCGAGCAGTCTGGTGCTGTCGGACGCCGGATCGGTGCTCGCCCAAAATGACGGTGAGCTGGTGGACCTCCTTCGCGGAGGTCAAGGCGTGTTCAACATCGTTCCTCTCGCCAACGTGGTCGCCGAACTGCGCTCCATGATTGGCGAGTCAGACCTTGCAAAGTCGGAGAGAGGGGCCGCCACGGCGTGACGTCTCCGTCCAGGAGCGACGACTCCCGTCGTCGCCATCCGAGCGTGGTACCCAGCGTTCCTCAGCCCTTCGCCCACCCGAGTGAGCAACTCTTCTCACAACTGCTGACCCTCTACGGGTTCCGGTGGATCTACGAACCCTTGGAGTTCCCCCTGGACTGGGACGAGAGGGGGGTGCCCGTTCGCGGCTTTCGCCCCGACTTCTACCTCCCCGAGCGTCGCCTCTTCATCGAGCTCACCGTGCTCGAGCAGCGCTTGGTCACGAAGAAGAATGGCAAGGTTCGGCGCTTTCGCCAGCTCTACCCCGAGATCCCCCTGCTGGTGGTCTACCAACGCGACTTCCGCCAACTCCTGCGTCAGCACGACCTGCGTATCGTTGACGGTCGAGCCGCCTAAGGAGTTCCGATGGACCGCCGTCCCTACCTGTACGACCTGCACGTTGAACTGGGCGCCAAGATCGTCCCCTTCGGGGGATGGGAGATGCCCCTCGCGTACGCGGGCGGCACGGTGTCTGAGCACTTGGCCTGTCGAAACGACGCGGTCGTCTTTGACGTCAGTCACTTGGGGACGGTGCGCTGTGACGGGCCCGCCATGTTCGACGCGTTGCAGTCGACGCTGACCAACGACCTCAACAAAGTTGATCCGGGGCGCGCGCAGTACACGCACCTCTTGAACGATGACGGCTTCGTCGTTGACGACATCATCGTCTGGTGGGTGGGGGCCAATGAGTTCGACGTCATGCCCAACGCCTCCAACACCGAAGGCGTGACCTCGGCCCTGCCGGGGCGCGACGTGACCGACGAGCGCTGCGTGCTCGCGGTCCAGGGTCCCCACGCGCGCGCCAAGGCGGCGATGGTCGACCCCCGATTCGGCAGCGTCGGACGTTTTCGCGTGGAGCGTTTTCTGTACCACGACGTGGAGGTGCGCGTCGCCGGGACGGGCTATACGGGCGAGCTGGGTCTGGAGATCGCGGCGCCCAATGAGGTGGCCGAGCAGATCTTTCGGGCCCTGGTCGCCTCCGAGATCACACCGGCGGGTCTCGGCGCGCGCGACACGCTGCGCCTGGAAGCCGCCCTGCCGCTCTACGGGCACGAACTCAGCCTCGAGTCCACCACGCTCGAGGCGGGTCTCGGTTGGGTGCTCGGCTGGAAGAAAGAGACGTTTCGCGGCCGAGCGGCGGTCGAGAGGGAACGCGAGCGCGGCGTGCGTCGACTGCTCACCGGGGTGGCGACACCCGATCGCCAACCCCTGCGCGATGGCGCGGACGTCTTGGTCGAAGGTGACCCGGTCGGCACGTTGAGCTCGGGCAACTTCTCGCCGGTGCTCGGTCACGGCATCGGCATGGGTCTGCTGGAGCCGGGTCTCGCGCCCGGCCAACCCGTTACGGTGATGTTGCGCGGTCGCGAGATCGAGGCCAGCGTGACGGCGCTGCCGTTCGTGCAAAAGGAGTCGTAGTGGCTGACTATCTGCCGCACACCGCTGACGACGTGGAGTCGATGCTCGAGTTCCTCGGCATGGACTCTCTGGAGGACCTCTTCGCGCACATTCCTTCGGCGGTGCGCCTGGCGAATGGTCTCGACCTGGAGGCCGGTATGAGCGAGCCGGACGTGGCCGCGATCTTCGCGGGCTACTCGCGCGCCAACAGCGCCCGCGCCACGACCATGACCTGTTACGCGGGCGGGGGCGCGTACGACCACGAAGTGCCCGCGGTGGTGAAGGCCCTCGCCAGTCGCTCGGAGTTCGTCACCGCCTACACGCCCTATCAGCCCGAAGTGGCCCAAGGCGTGCTGCAGGCGATCTTCGAGTATCAGACCCTGGTGGCACGACTCAGCGGGCTGCCGATTCCCAACGCCTCCCTCTACGACGCGGCGACGGCGCTGGTCGAGGCGCTCAACATGGCCCACGGCGCGACCGACCGACAAAAGATGGTCATCTCCTCGGGTATCCACCCTCACTGGCGCCAGGTGGCACGAACCTTCGCCCACGGCACCGGCCACGAGATCATCGAAGTCCCCCTGCGCAACGGCGTGACCGATTGGGGAAGCGTCGACGCCACGGGCGCCGCCGCCATCGTCGCGGGCTATCCGAACTATTTGGGCGTGCTGGAAGATCTCTCGGTGGCGAAGTCCCTCGCGACCAAGGAAGGCGCGCTCTTTGTCATTGGGGCGGACCCCGTCGCGGCGGGCGTGTTGAAGTCGGCCGGTCAATGGGGCGCCGACGTCTTTGTCGGCGAGGGTCAAGCCTTCGGTACGCCGCTCTCCTTTGGCGGACCGTACCTGGGTCTGTTCGCGTGCAGTGAAGACCAAGTGCGTCGCCTGCCCGGTCGCATCGTGGGCGAGACCGTCGACTCGAGTGATCGTCGGGCCTTTGTCACCACCCTGCGCGCCAGGGAGCAGGACATACGTCGCGAGAAGGCGACCTCCAACGTCTGCACCAATCAGACCCTCATGGCGGTCACGGCCGCCATCCAACTGGGGTGGCTCGGCACGTACGGTCTGCGCGAGGTGGCCACGCGCTGCGCCCAGGGTGCGCACTATCTCTTCGAGCAGTTGCTCGCACTCAACGGAGTGGACTCGGTCACCGACCAGCCGTTTTTTCGAGAGTTCGCGGTGCGTCTGAGCCAGCCGGCGTCCCTGGTCATCGAGCGAATGGCCGAACGCGGAGTCCTCGCGGGACTCGCCGTCGGCGAGCTCTGTGGCGGCGGCGATCCCTCGCTCGAGGGTCCGATCGACAACGTCTTGCTGGTGACGGTGACCGAACGACGCACCAAAGAAGAGATCGATCACTACGTCGCGGCGCTGAAGGAGGTGCTGGCGTGAGCAAGACTACCCGCTCCCGGCGGACGGGCCGCCTCGGCGCCGATCATGGGACACGAGAGCGAGCCCACGCTCTTTGAGATGTCGGTGCCCAGTCGCTCGGCGTACCAGTTGCGCACGACCGGCGTGCCCGCACTCGCGCTCGACCAACTGGTGCCGCCGGCTCATCTGAACGAGGACGTGGTGGCGATCGCCGAAGTCTCCGAGCGTGACCTGGTGGCTCACTTCACGCGTCTCTCGCACCGTCAGTTCTCGGTGGACCTGGGGATGTATCCGCTGGGATCGTGCACCATGAAGTACAACCCGAAGTTCTGTGACGCCATCGCGAACGACCCGGGGCTCAACGCGGTGCACCCCGGTGCGCCCGCCTCACTCAGTCAGGGCTGGCTCGAGATCATGGTGACCCTGGAAGAGAAGCTCTGCGCCATCACCGGCATGAGTGCCGCGACGTTGCAACCGGCCGCCGGTGCCGCCGGTGAGTTGACGGGCCTCTTGCTCATGCGCGCCTTCCACGAGGCCAACGGCGACGATCGTCGCCGCGTGATCATTCCCGACTCGGCGCACGGCACCAACCCGGCCTCGGTCACCTTGGGCGGGTACGAGGTGACGACCGTGCCCTCCAACGATCGCGGCCTGGTGGATCTCGAGGCGCTGAAAGCGTCGCTCGGCCCCGACGTGGCGGGCATCATGTTGACCAACCCGAACACGGTGGGCCTCTTTGAGGAAGAGATCATCGACATCGCCCGCGCGGTGCACGACGTGGGCGGACTGCTCTACTACGACGGCGCGAACTTGAACGCGATTCTGGGCGCGGTGCGTCCGGGGGACATGGGCTTTGACATCGTGCACATGAACCTGCACAAGACCTTCGCGACGCCTCACGGAGGTGGGGGACCGGGAGCGGGACCCGTGGCGGTCTCGTCCCGCCTGGTCTCGTTCTTGCCCGGACCGCAGGGCCACGCGCACGGCGGAGGGATCGCTTCGCCTGGGTGACGCCGGAGCGCTCCATTGGACGGGTGCACGGCTGGCACGGGAACGCGCTGGTCCTCGCGCGGGCCCTCGCCTACATCGACGTGCACGGGGGTGACGGTCTGACCCGCGTGGCTCAACACGCCGTGTTGAACGCCAACTGGCTGCGCCATCGCCTGCGCGCCATCCTGCCCGCCGCCTATGACCGCGTGTGCATGCACGAGTGCACCCTGAAAGCCACCGATCTGAAAGCGAAGTACGGGGTGCGCGGACTGGACGTCGCCAAGGCCCTGCTGGAGGAGGGTTTCCACGCGCCGACGGTGTACTTCCCTCTCATTGTCGAAGAGGCGCTGATGTTTGAGCCGACCGAGACCGAGAGTGTGCAGACCCTCGAAGCTCTCGCCCAGGCGATCGAGCGCATCGCCCAGCGCGCCCAGGACGATCCCGAGTCCTTGCACCGGGCGCCGCAGAGCACGCCGGTCTCGCGCGTGGACGAAGCGCGCGCCGCGCGACACCTCATCGCCACGGCCGACGCTGAACGCTAACCAGCGCGCGTGGGAGATGAATGTGTCTTACGCCAAACCGCGGTACACGACGTGGGCCAAAGTGACCATCTTGGCCAACGACGACGCCGCCTCGGCGTAGAGCTCGACGAAATAGGGACCTGTCGTCAAATTTAAGATGTAATACCCTCCGCCTTCGACAAAGACATCAGCCCCCGCACCAAGGCCGCCGAGGGGCCGACGGCCCTTCGGGTGATGCTCTTCGGCGGCGACCGCCGCCGTTTCGGATTTGGGAAAGACGTAGACCGAGACAGAAAAGCCGTCGCCGGTGATGCCACACTCCTCGCTCACTCCGCTGAGGGACATGCCGGCGCCGAAATAGCGGGTGAGCGTAGCCACCGATAGGCCACACAGTGTCGCGGCGTGCGGTTCGACTTTCGCCGCACCCGCGGGGCCGGTGAACGTCAACGCGGCCCCCAGGCTGAGTACAACAAGGACGGACTTCAGGAGTTGTCTCATCGACGCGACCGTACTTCGCGCTGAGCGTAGCGTCAAGCGGTCCAGTGTTCCCGTCCCTCGCGATTCCAGCGACCATGGCATCTCAAGAACAATCACTAACTTGTAAGACCGCTCACACGATGAAGAACTCGTCAGCTCAGTTAGAAGGCGAGGGAACAAGGGACGTTCTAGGTGCTGGTCCAACATGCCTGAGGCATGGCGAAGAACGGCACCGACCGAACGATTCGCGCAACTACTCTGAGGCGGCGCACACCCTAGGTATGTTCGTCGGTCGCGCTGATTCCCTTCAGAACCAGTCGCAGCAGACGGGCCAGTTCGGACTGCTCGGCGTCACTGAGGGCGCTCACGGCGAGAGTCTCGTGTCGATTGAACTCGGGGAATAACCGCTCGATGAGTCGTTCCCCGGCTTTGGAAAGACCGATGGAGACGCGACGTCGATCGTCACGGTGAGGAATGCGACGAATCAGTTTGCGCGCCTGCAAAGTTTTCATCACGCCGGTCAAGGTGCCTTTGGTGATGCCGGCTTCGGCCGCCACGTGACCGGTCTCCTGTTCGCCCCAGATCCAGAGCACCCACAGCACCGTGAAGGCCACCCAACTGAGGTCGTAGTTGGCGAGTAGTTCTCGCTCCATGTGATTGCGAATCGCCGAGCCGGTGCGATAGATGTTGGAGACCGCGCTCATCGCCGAAAAGTCCAGGTCGTGGTCGTCGAGTCGAGCACGTATGTCGCGTTCGGCTTGAGAGACGACGGTGGCGTGGGAACTGGCGATTCGCTTCGACACGGCTATTCCTCGAGCGTGGTGCCACCGTTGAAGGTGGTCCCCACGGATCGAAAGTAGCCACCGAGTATCTCGATCGGGGCGAGAGAGGAGAGTTCTTCACTGGGCGAGTCGAAGAGCTCGAGCGTGGCCGAGCCCTTGTAGGCGGGGCCGAGGTCGAGGTTGACGCCGGCCATCGTCACGACCTCGCTCAGCGAGTCGCGATCGTCGAGTTCGATGCGGGGGAACCAACGGTGGTGCAACATGGCGTGGCCGTTGACGAATCCATTCGTGGCGCTCTCGCCTTCCAGGGTCACCGTTGCTTGCGCGAGGCGCCGATCACTCGCCGCCAAGGTCATCCCGAACTTCCCGCCGACCTCGAGGCGGGGTCCGGCCGCCCCGCGGGACACGGGACGCGTCTGATGGATGGACCCGAGTTTCTTCGGGTATCCCTGAAGGAAGCCGCGTACCAGCGCGAAGTCCTTGTCGACCCAGATGAACACGCAGCGGCTGTAGAGACGCCCTTGGTAACGACAGCGCACCACGACGAAGGACTCTTTGTACTGGGCGCGAACGGGATCGAGAAGCTCCGCCCCGTCGTCGCCGCAGCTCTGCCAGTCGGCCCAGATAAAGGCGACCGCGCCCGGGTCCTCGTCGTCGTGGGCGAGGCTCACGCCCTCGGGCAAGAGGGCCGCCACCGCCGCAGGATCGGTTCGGTACTCAACGGTCAAGAGGTCGCCCGAGTAGTGCCAGGGAAGCGGCGGGAGCAACGACGCTTGTCCCGTCGCGGTGCGCGGAAAGGGCAGGCCGCGCAGCGTCACGCGGCCACCCAGCCGTCGGTGGGACGATCGAACCACACGTGCACCTGACCGGTGCCGATGGCGTTCTCGTAGGCCGAGTAGAGCCGACCGGGAGCCACGCACTCGCGCCCGCCCAGGGCCGCGATCATCATTTGATAGTGGGCAAAGTGGCCTTCGGGTCGGACCTTCATGAACTCGGGGAAGCCGTCGATGACCCGGGCGTGGTCCCCCCGGCACCAGGCGTCGATGACCTCGTGGTCGGCCCGGCGCGCTTCCTTGGAGAAGATGTGCTCTTCGCCGGCGGCCTCGTGGTTGCGCAAGGTGCGAAGCGTGTGGAACGTGTGGCTGAGCGCGCCCGAGGCGATGAGAACCACTCGGCGGTCGCTGCGCGCGATCGCTCTCGCGATGACCTGCCCGACCGTGGCGAAGTCGTCGGGTTCGGCGGTCTGGCACGTGCTGACCGACAGCCACGGCTCGTCTGCTTGCAGGAAGGGAAAGAAGTTCGTCGTGGCGTACTGAATCGGCAGATGCTCGTTGTCGATCGGCGTGATCCAACAGTCGGGGGTGGCGTCCGCGATGGCGCCGACCAGCCGGGCGAAGTCCGGGTCGCCCTTCGCCCGGTAGGGGACGCTGGACATGCCGCGCGGGAGCTCCTCGGACGTGAAGTATCCCAGACGCTCGTGCGCCGCGGTGATCACGAACTCCACCGTGGTGAACCAGTGACTGTCAAAGACGATGACCAAGTCGGGCTTGAGGACGTCGAAGACCTCGGTGCGCAGTTTGTGCAGCCCGGTGTAGAGCGTGCTCTCGTTGCCGTTGTTGAGGGCGCGTCGCTGGTCATCAGGCAGCACGATGGTTGGCACGTGCGCGAGGAACCCGGCTCCCACTATCTCACCCATGGGTGGTCTCCTCTTTCAACTGATACGTCTTGAGGTCACTGTAGAAGTCGAGGGCGTAGTCGCCCCCCTCGCGTCCGACGCCGCTCACCCCGACGCCCCCGAAGGGTGCGGTGAGATCACGGACCAGGTAGCAGTTCACCCAGACCGTTCCGGCGCGTACGCCCAGACCAAAACGCTCGGCCTTCTTCTCGTCGGTCGTGAACACCATGGCGGAAAGCCCGTAGGGGGTTGAGTTGGCGAGCGCCAGGGCCTCCTCCTCGTCGGAGAAGGTCTGGAAGGTGAGGACCGGCCCGAAGACCTCGTTCTGGACGATCTCGGACTCGTTGGACTTGGGCTCAATGAGCGTGGGCTCGTACCAGAGCCCGTCGGGGGTCGCGCGTTCGCCACCGAAAATCAACGTGTCGCCCGCGGCCAGCGATCGATCGACGAATCCCTCGACTCGCTTGAGGTGGTCCGGGTGAATGAGCGGCGAGACTGTCGTGGTCGCGTCGCGGCTGTCACCGAGGACGTGCAGCTCGCTCTGGGTTGTAAAGCGCTCGAGGAACTCGTCGCGAATGCTCTCTTGCACGATCAGACGGGTTCCCGCGAGACAGACCTGGCCCGCGTCGTCGTACATCAAGGCGGCCTTTTCCACCGCGAGGTCGAGGTCGGCGTCGGCGTAGACGACGAAGGGACCTTTGCCGCCGAGCTCGCCGGTGAAGGGAACCAGGTTTCTCGCGGCGATGGTCCCGATGCGGCGCCCGGTCTCGGGAGAACCGGTAAAGGAGATCCGACGTACGCGAGAGTCAGAGACCAGGGCGGCCCCGACCTCCTCACCGATCCCCTGGACCAGGTTGAACACCCCGGGCGGAAAGTCCGCCTCCAGGACGAGGTCCATCAGCAGAGAACAACTGAGCGGCGACCACTCGGCGGGCTTGAGGACCACGGTGTTGCCCGCCGCGAGGGCCGGGGCGCACTTCCACGTGGAGAGCATGAAGGGCGCGTTCCAGGGGGTGATGACGACCGTGGGACCGGCCGGCATTCGCAGGACGGTGTTGTGGGTGCCGTTGGACGCCCAGCGTCGCGGCTCGTAGTGCTCGGCCAGGTCGGCGTAGGCGCGAAAGTTGCGCGCGCCGCGGCCGATGACGCGCAGACGAAGGCTCTCTTCCAGCATGGCCATGTCGAGCGTCTCGACCGACGCGATGCGCTCAATATTGTCGTCGATCAGATCGGCCAAGCGTCGCAGGTACTTGGCGCGTTCGTGAACACCGAGGGCCGCCCAGGCGGGAAAGGCGTCCCGAGCGGCCGCGAGGGCGAGGTCCGCGTCGTGGGTGGTGCCCCGAGAAACGTCGGCCAGTTTTAGAGACCAGTCGAGCGGCGAGCGGTCTTCAAAGGTGGTGGGGGAGGAGACTCGCTGGTTGTTGATGAAGTGTCCCGTGGCCACCAGTGCGTTGCCGACGAGGGTGCGTTCTTCGGTCATGACTCGTACCGGGGACGCACGCGGGGATAGGGGAGACTCTCACGATCAGTGGGTTGCGGGCGGCGCTGACCACGGAACTCCCAGTCACCGCCCAGCGCCGTCGACAGGACCTCCTCGCTGGCCGTGGGCTGGGCGCCGACTTCGTCACTGACCGGGTCGGGCGCGCTGACGATGTGATTGGTCAGAACCCCCAGGCCCTCAACCTCCACGCTCACCACGTCGCCCGGTTCCACGGGACGCGAGATCGCGGGCGTGCCCGACAAGATGACGTCTCCCGGCACCAGCGTGATGAGTCGGGCGACGTCGGTGACGAGATAGTGCATGTCCCAGGCCATCTCCTCGGTGGATCCGTCTTGGCGGACGACACCGTTGACGCTGGTGCGCATGGACTTCGAGCGGAAGTCCCAGTCGGTGACGACACCCGGACCCAGCGGACAGAGGGTGTCGGCACCTTTGACGCGAAGCATCGATCCGGCGTCGGTGTCGCGAAAGTCGTGGAGGCCAAAGTCGTTGGCGATCGTGTAGCCCGCGATGTAGTTTCCGGCGTCCTCGAGTTTGATGTTGCGGGCGCTGCGACCGATGACGATAGCGATCTCGCCCTCGTAGTTCAGATAGTGACAGTTGGCCGGGCGTACGACGGCGCCCCCGTGCGCGTTCAACGCCGAGACGGGTTTTTGGAACCAGGTGGGAGCCGGGGGCAGAGAGATGCCGAACTCACGCACGCGCGAGACGTGATTTAAGTGGCAGCAGAGGATCTTCGAGGGAGAGACCGGCGCCAAATGGGTAGCCGTGTCGGCCGCCACGCGACGCCCGTCGGCCGCGATCAGCGCGTCACCGTCGCGAAGGACCTCGACGACGTTGCCGTCCAACAGGATGCGGCGATACTCCACGGGGCCTCCGAAAGTCGTTTGTAATCAAATGAGTACTTCACTTTACAAACGACCAGGGCCGGTGCGTGCTACTTTCGCCAAGGCCGACCAGGGAGGGCGTTATGACTAGTTCGTTTGATCGCGTGCGCGTGCTGTGGCCCGACCATTTGGGCCTGGCCCGCGGTAAATACGTGCCCGCGAGCCTGGCGGAGGGGGGCGTTCGCCACTGCGCGGGCACCTGGGCGCTCGGTTATGACCGGGGGATGACCCCCGAGACGACGGGCAGCCACTGGAACGAAGGTCTGCCGGACTTTGACGCGGTCTATGAGATGTCGGATCTCCGTCCCGGCTGGGAAGCCAACACCAAGGTCGTGGTGGCGCACCTCGAGCGCCAAGGAGAGCCGTTCTCGGTCTCGCCACGAGCAGCGCTAGCGCGGGCCGTCGACGACTGGCGTGCGCTCGATGTGGAGCCGTACGTGGGCATCGAGCTCGAAGCGTACGTGTTCGTCCCCGACGGCGCCGGCGGGTGGAAGCCCATGGACACTCCAGGGGCGTTCGTCTACGGCACCGGCAGCGCCGTTGATCCCTTCGGTCTCATTGAGGCGATCTGGAGCGCCTGCGCCGAGGCGGAGATTCCTCTGGAGTCGGTGAACTCCGAGTACGACACGCCCCAGTTTGAGTTCACGCTGCGCTACGGCGACGCCCTTCGCGCGGCCGACGACGCGTTTCTCTTCAAAGTTCTCGCGCGCGAGGTTGCCCACAGCCTCGGTCTGATGCTGACCTTCATGGGAAAGCCACTCAGCGACCGTGGCGGCTCGGGGCTCCACGTGAACTTCTCCTTTCGCAACGCCGCGGGCGACAACGTGATCAACGACGCGAAGGCGAAAGATGGTCTCTCCCCGCTCGCGAAGCACGCCATCGGCGGACTCCTCGCTCACCACCGCGCGCTGGCGGGCATCTGCGCCCCGACCGTGAACGCGTACAAGCGTCTCCGTCCGGCGTCGCTGTCGGGGTACTGGGCGAACTGGGGCTACGACCACCGCGGAGCCACCATTCGCGTTCCCGCGGAGCGTGGGGCCGGCGCACGTCTCGAGCACCGTCTCAGTGACGGCGGCGCGGTCGTGCACAGCTCGGTGGCCGCCGTGCTGCAGGCGGCGCGGCTCGGGGTCGCGGCGAAGACCGACCCCGGGAAGCCCGAAGGCGGGAACGGTCTGGACACCATCGACGCGACCGTCGGCGTGCCCGCCACCCTGGCGGAAGCGTTAGACGCTCTCGAAGCCGACCACGAGTTGGTGGAGGCGCTCGGGGCGGATCTCGTCGCCCAGCACGTCGCCGTGAAGCGCAGCGAGTGGGAACGATTTAGCGCCGCGACCACCGACTGGGAAGTGCGCGAGTATCTGCCGTTCCTCTAGCGCGGTTCCACGCGAATCATCAGTTGTTTCATGCCCGAGATGAAGTTCGAGCGAAGGTGATCGGGCTGGCTCACCAGTTCCACGCGGCCCCAGCGAGCGGCGATCTCTTCGAAGAGCACGCGAATCTCTAGACGGGCGAGATGCGCGCCCAGGCACAGGTGAGGGCTGTGCAGTCCAAAGGCCATGTGGTCGTTGGGCGAGCGGTCGGGACGAAACTCCTCGGGGCTCTCGAAATGTTCGTCGTCGAAGTTGGCCGACGCGTACCAGAGAACTACCTTGTCGCCCGCCTTCAAACTCTTTCCCCGTAGCTCAACGTCCTGGGTCAACGTACGGCGAAAGTGCATGGTCACGGTCGTCCAGCGCAACATCTCCTCGACGAGAAGCTTCCGGTCTTCCAGGGTCATCGCCGGAATGGCCTGCAAGATCTCGGGCCGTTCAATGAGCGCGAGCAGGCCGCCGGTCATGGTGTAGCGGGTCGTGTCGTTGCCGGCCGCGACCATCAAGGTGAAGAAGTTCTTCAGCGCCAGGTCATCGAGGGACTCTCCGTCGGCGTTGGGCTCGAGGAGCGCGCTCAGTACGTCGTGAGTGGGCGTGATGCGTCGATCCTCCAGCGCCTGGGCCGCGTACTCAAAGAGTTCAACGGCGACGGGGGATCGAAAAGGCAGGAGTCGATAGTCCGACGTGTCGACTTGGTCCACCACGAAGTCGGTGAAGTCGGGGTCCGTGTTGCCGATGAGGGCGTCGCCTCGGCCCACCAGCCACTCGAGATCTTCGTCGGGCAGGCCCAAGACGCGTCCGAGCATTCGCATGGGCAACTCGCGCGCGACGAGTTGGACGAAGTTGAACTCGTGGCTCAGATCCAGTGAGTCGAGTATCTCGACCACCAACGCCCTGACCGAGCCTTCGTACTCAGCGACGGAGCGCGGCGCGAAGGGACGACTGACCAGCCGGCGCAACTTGGTGTGATCGGGCGAGTCCATCTCCATCATCGTCCGTCGTGCCTCGGTCTCCTCTTCGTCCATGTCTTCGAGGCGAATGCCAAAGCGACTCGAGTAGATGTCCGTCGAACGACTGGCGAGCAGCACGTCGTCGTATTTCGTCAAACTCCAGAACCCGCGTCCCCCGTCGGACTCCTCGGTCCAGTGCACCGGATCGTGGTCGCGCAGATAGCGAAAGGTATCGCGCGGAACCCCGTCGACATAGGTGTCGTGCGACGTGATGTCAGCGAGCGATTCGGCCATGGATCCTCCAAAAAGTTTGTGTCCGAACAAGTTTTAGTACAGACGAGCGGGAACGGGGCCCCTAGAATCGGGAGATGAGCCGACCGCTGATTGGCATTTCCGGACGTCGCTGGCCGGCCAGCGCCCTGGGAGAGAACGTCCCCAAGGCCATGAGTGGCATCGAGTTCGACCTTCATTTCACGGACTATCCGCGTTCAATTGCCCTGGCCGGGGGGCTTCCCGTGGAACTTACGCGCGACGCCGACCCCGAGGAGATGATGGAGCATCTCGATGGACTCGTACTCACTGGGGGCGCCGACGTCGAGCCCACGCTCTACGGACAGTCTCCCGATCCGGACCTGGGAGCGATCGAACCCGATCGCGACGCGTGGGAGATGGCGCTGCTGGCCGCGGGCCGAGACAGAGGCATACCCATCCTCGCCATCTGTCGGGGACTGCAGCTGCTCAACGTCGTCTTCGGGGGCACCTTGCGTCAGCACGTCGAGCTCGATGAGGGGGCCGGACATCCCCAGTGGGACGTCGACGGTCACGAGATGACCCACGGCGTCAACCTCGTCGAAGGGACGCGCACCGCGGAGTTGTTTTCCGGCGAGATCGGTGTTAATTCACTCCACCATCAGGTAGTTGACGAGGTGGGGGAGGGGCTCATTGTGTCGGCGAAGGCGAGTGACGGCGTGGTCGAGGGACTCGAGACCCCCGACGGTTTGATTGTCGCCGTCCAGTGGCACCCCGAACTTCTGAAGAAACCCGATCCCACATTTCAGTGGCTGGTGCGCGCGGCCGAGGAACGCCGTCACCGCGACTAAACACTTGACGTAGGTCGTTTGACCCCATACGGTTAGTCGATTGATACGGGACAACGTCCCACGGGTCCGGGGGGACGATATGGCGACCGATAAACGAACGACGCTGGGCGGCAAGCGCAAGCTCACGCTCATTGACACGATCGCTCAGTCGGTGGGACTGATGGGTCCGGTGTTTTCGATCGCCTTTCTCGTGCCGCTGGTGGTGGGCCTCAGCAGTGCTTCGGGCAATGGAGCCGGCAACGCCGCGTCCCTCGCGGTGGTCATTGCCGCGGTGGGCGTGCTGGGACTGGGTTGGATCATCGCCGAGTACACGCGCAAGATTCAACGAGCCGGGTCGCTGTACGACTACGTGACCGATGGTCTCGGTGGGCGAGTGGGAACGGCCGCCGGATGGCTCTACTACGCGGGGATTCTGGCCCTGGGAGCCGGTATCCTGCCGATGATCGGCGGCACCATCCACGACACCATCCTGGGGGAGTTCAACAAGCAGCCGCTGACGTACTTCGAGTGGGACGTGCTGCTCTTCGTTGTCGTTGGCACGATTATCTACCTGGGTGTCGCTCTGTCCACGCGCGTGCAGTTGACCTTGGCCCTTATCTCGGTCACTGTCGTGTTCGTTTTCTCAATATTTGTCATCGTTCAAAGCGGCGGTATCCATCACATTCCCACGGGATTTTCCGTCGCCAGTTCGCCAAATGGTTGGAAGGGTGTTCTCTTCGGGGTGCTCTATGGCGTGTTGCTCTTTACCGGTTTCGAGACGTCGGCCAACTTGGCGGAGGAGACCGACAAGCCCGAGCGCAACATTCCGCGCGCGGTCTTGACGTCAGTCCTGGTCATCGCCGGTTTCTACATCATCGGCACCTTCGCTCAAGTCGCCGGTTTTCACTTCAACTTGAAAGCTCTTGGTGGCGCCACCGCGGCCGGACCGCTCTTTGTCCTTGCCGGACCCAAGGGAGCGGGTGGCTTCGCCGACGTGGGAATTCGTCGACTGGTTGAGCTCGTGGTCATCTTTGACATGATCGCGGTCCTCATCGGCTGCGCGGTGTCCGCATCGCGAGGATTCTTCGCCCTGGCGCGCGACCGCAAGATGCCCAGTCCCCTCACCAAGATCTCGCGGCGCGGAACGCCACTCGGCGCCAGCATCTTTGTCCTGCTGGCCTACGCGGTGGTCATTGGTCTCGTGGCGTGGAGTACCGCCTTTGCGTTGACCGGGACGCCAGAGTATGTCTCGATGTTCTCCTGGATGTCGACGTTTGGTGGCTTCGCCATCGCGGCTATCTACCTCTTGATTGCGGTGGGAGCTGCACGCGGCCTACGCAATCGAGGCAAGTCGTGGGCGTTGTACCTGGCGTGTCTGGTGGGTGGAGTCGTCACCGCGGCCGCCATTTATGGAGCGATCTACAAGGTCACCTCGCCGACCGTCTGGGCGCCGTACGCCGCCCTCATCCTTTTGGCGATCGGGCTCGTGGCCGCGGGACTCATGCCGAAGGCACCTTCGGGCATCGCGGACTTCAGCGGACTCTCTGAGGCAGAGCAAGGACCGGTGAAGCTCTAGAAGTCAACGACCTTGTGAGATGAGAGCGAAGCGAAACTATTTGTCAGGGGCAACGACGGCTACTTCGACCGCGGGAACTTCTATGACCCGCGGGTTCTCCGTATCTCCTTGGTTGCGCACGGGCAGTTGAACGCCCACGAGATACGCACCCGGCGGTATGTGACCGTCCTCATGCCGATGGCTTGACGTGCCAAAGATCACGGGAATCTCGAGTTCCTGCTTGTAGGCAAGTTGAATACGTAGTCCGGTCCCCGCCACAAAACCGACGTCGGTCACTACGGCCCCCTTCGAAGTGTTCGATACGTGTCCTACAAGTATCGAGTCACTTTCAAAATCAATGGCCGCAAGTCCGGTGTTGCGAAGGACGAGGGTCGCGTGACCAATGTCGCCAGCTACCACGGTCGAGGTAGGTAGCTCTAACTCCGAAGCCAAGTTCGGAATAGAGATTGCCGTAGCGGGCGGCCGAGTCGGCTCGGAAGAATCTGGAAAGTAGTCGGGTTCGTCCATCGTCCAGTGTGCCTCGTCAGAGAGGTAAAAAGAAGGATCAGGCGTCATTAATTTCCTACTGCATCAAGCGGCGCGAGGGAGCCGTTGTCGCGCGCACGCTTGAAGATGCGAACGTATCCACTACCGCGTTGGTCCGGTACGAAACGATCTTCCTATTAACGAATTGGCCGCTAATGGTTATGGTGCCGGTACCGCATCAGTGGCTATCATCGGCGTCATATCCGAGGGCGCGCGCTACTAACGACTCGCCCCGAACGCAAGGGGGAGCAGATGCGCACGCGTTGTTCTGTTGGGACGATCAGCGGGATACGTCCCTTGATCGTCGGGGTCGTGCTGGTCGCAGTAACTGTGGCGCCATTGGTCGGTCAAAGCTTCGCGGGCGCCGTTGGCGCGCGCATAGGAATAGACGCTCACGAAACTCTCACCGCGCACGCGTCACTCGCCTGCGGTTCTGTCACGTTCAATTATTCTCCTGACACGCCAGTGACCTACCAACAGATTCACGCGAGCGGGGTCAGCTGTGCGCTGGCAAAGTCGGTGATTATCCGTGGAGGAAAGTGGCATGCGAAGGCTCCTGCCGGTTGGACTTACGTGGCGGGAAAATTCCTTGATAACGGGGCGGGCAACTGCGGCTTCACCTGGAAGCGCGGGGCCGACCGTGTGACTGGTTGGATCGTAAACCCCGGAGAAGGGTGCTGACCGCCCTCGATTGAGGGTTGGCAGAAGCACAACGAACTCGCTAGTGGGCAAGTGAGATACCCGCAAAGAAGAGGCCCGCGCACAGGAGTGGGGTAGTGACAATCAGCGTCGCGGCGTAGCCCCAGTGGTGTTCGCGTTGAAGGATGGCTGGTATCGCGAACGCGGAAGAGAACGTCGTGAGTCCTCCGCAAAATCCGGTGATGGCAATCTCACGAAGGTGAACGTTGAGTACCCCTGTAAATCGATATGCGACATAGCCCGCGATTCCGCAACCGATGGCGTTCGCTGCGACCGTCGCCCAGGGCCGATTGGTGGGGTGGCGGCGGCGTACTGAGTACTCCGCCAGATATCGAACAACGCACCCTACGGCGCCAAAGGCGGACGCGAGAAAGAGGATCACGGCCGGAGCCTGTGCAGTCCGAGCCAGGCGGCTATCAGGCCGCTCACAATCGCTCCGACGAGGACGGCAAAGCAACCTCCGACACAGACGTGCCAGATTGCCGCCAGAGCCACGAAAAGACCCGAGTAAGAGGTGAGGCCCCCGAAAAACCCCGTGATAATGAGAACTCGACTGAACTCGTTCGGATCGCGTCGACGAAGCGGTCCTCGGAGCAAGTATGTGGCGAGGTAGACGCCCACGAAGTTGATGGCGAGGAGCGCCCAGGGAATCTCCTGGGGCCAGGTCACAGATCCACTGGGATTTGGCAGATGCTCGAGCCCGGTCAGCCACGCGCGAAGCAACGTTCCTACGAAACCTCCGGCGGCCACCGCAACGATGGCAAGCGCGAGCTGACGCGGACGTAATGTGATGTTTGCTGACATAGGGGCTGAATAAAACCTACTTAACGCATTTCTGCCAGCTGGGTACCGTGGCTTCTATGCGCCGTTCCAAAGGGGATATGAGCTGGGTGGTGTCCGTTAAAGGTGATTTCTTTCTAACTTTACATAACGAACATTATCGGCGATAGACCGAGAGGCTTCTGCTAGCATTATCCACATGCGTCGGGTACTTTTGGCTGTTTTCTTCGTTGCGGCCAGCTTCGGGATATACATCGCCCCATCAGGTGCCGACAGTTTTTCCTTCACGAACGTCGTGCTGTCGTTTGACTTCAGCGATAACTCCGGGTCAGCGACCGTAAATTCAGGCCCAGCCTCAGGCGACTCGTGTGTGACCTCTACCGCGTCGGCCGCCAGCGTGGCGTGCGCGAACGCCTTTAACGTCACCTCTGACGTCCTGCCGGCAAATACCGGAGGTTTTGTGCGGATGGTGGCGATTGCACCCGCAACGTCAAGTGCCAGCAACATCGTGTGCCCGTTCCAGGCGGTCCAGCAAAGTCAAGTCGAGTGCGGATTTAACTTCCCTTCCAGTGGCGTCTGGGTGATCAAGTCTCAGTACAGCATCGATACCGTCTCGGGTGTCTCGTCGGTCTCGGTGACCAGCTTGCGCGTCAGCGCTTCGTAATTCGATTATTGGCCGCGCGAGCGGCTGACAGAATCATCTACATTTTTTAGCCGTGGATGACTGGCCTACAATTCGCCCATGAGTTCACTCTTTGATGTCTCGGGCAAGGTCGTTTTGATCACGGGCGGCACCAGCGGTATCGGCGAGATGATCGCCCGAGGATTCCTTGACGCAGGTGCGGTCGTCCTGGTGGCGTCTCGTAAAGCCGACGTGGGCGAAGCACTCACCGAGGAGCTCTCCAAGAAGGGATCCTTCACCTTCATTCAGGCCAACCTTTCCACCGAAGCGGAGTGTCGACGTCTGGCCGATGTCGTGGCGACGATCACCGACCACCTCGATGTCCTGGTCAATAACGCGGGGGCGACGTGGGGCGCTCCCCTGGACGACTACGACGAGGCGGCGTTTGAGCGCGTCCTCTCGCTCAACGTCAAGGGGGTTTTCCACCTCACGAAATTCCTTCGCCCGCTCTTGGAGGCACGAGCGAGCGTCGAGGATCCCTCGCGGGTAATCAACATTGGATCCATCGACGGACTTCGCGTGCCGACCATGGAGACGTACGCCTACTCGGCGTCGAAGGCGGCCGTGCATCAACTCACCCGCCACCTGGCGAAGTACCTGGCCCCGATGGTCACGGTGAACGCCATCGCGCCCGGCCCCTTTGAGTCGCGAATGATGCACGCCACCATCCAGGCGGTGGGCGACGACATCGTGCGGGCGGCGCCGATGAAGCGCTTGGGCCAGCCCTCCGACATGGCGGGGACGGCCATATTTCTGGCGTCAGCCGCCGCGAGCTATATCACCGGTGCGGTCATACCCGTCGACGGTGGTCTGGCCACGCTCTCCTAGCTGGACGGTTCTTTCCCGAGAGTCACGTCGATGACCAGATGCTTCGTGCCGCGCACGATGTGCAAGGCGATGCGCTGACCCGGGTGCAGTGACGAGATCACCGAGCTCACGTCCTGCGCGCTATCGATGGTCGTGCTGTTAATGCCCACGATGATGTCACCCTGTTTGACGCCGGCCGCGGCGGCGCCGGTGCCCGAGATAACACTCATGACTACCGCCCCGGAGGAGACTGTAAATCCGTATTGAGATTGCAGTGATGGCGTCATCGACTCAATCTCCACCCCAATGAAGGCCCCGTGGGTGACGACACTCTCCCCCGCCATCAGAGTGGGCAAGAGTGATTGGATCGTGGCCACCGGAATGGCGAAGCCGATATTTTGAGTGTTCTCACCGTCCGACAAGGTTCCCGCGACGGCCGTGTTCATGCCAATGACGTTGCCGCTGGAGTCGAGCAGCGGACCGCCCGAGTTGCCGGGATTGATGGCGGCGTCAGTCTGAATCATGTTGTTCAACGTTTCGGTAGCGGTGTCGGTGCCCGCCGTAACGGTGCGACCGAGTGCGGAGACGATTCCCGAGGTCACGGTGGGCGTTCCGGCCGCGAGCCCGAGCGCGTTGCCGATCGCGACGAGTGAGTCGCCCACTTCGAGTTTGTTGGAGTTGCCAAAGGTGACGGGCGTCAAGTTGGACGCGTTGTTAATGCGGATAAGTGCCACGTCATCGACGGGGTTCGTGCCGACCAGCGTGGCGGCTTCGCTCTGGGTGGTGCCGCTTCGCGTGACGGTGATGGTCCCCCCGTCGACCGCGGCGGCGATGACGTGGTTATTGGTCACCACCAAACCGCGCTTGGAGATGATCATGCCGGTGCCCTGGTCTTCCGATCCGCCGCCGACCACTTTGATGCTGACAATGGAAGGAAGTACTTTCTGAACCAGTTTGGGGATGTTCATACCGGAGGTGGAGCCGGTTCCCGGGGCGGCACTCACTTCGTTGATGGTCACTTCCCCGCCGTGTGACGTTGAGGACGAGGCGAAATGTCCGGCGAGGCCGCCCACGAGGGCGGCGACCAGGAGCAGCGAGACGCGCGTTGACCAGAGGCCACCTCGACTACCTCGGACCTGTGATGACAGGGGCATCTCGTCGGTCATCGAGTTCGACGAGGCCGGGTCACGAAGTGGTTCGCGTGAGGGCGTTCGCGCGTCTGCGGGCTCACTCGGTCCTAAGGCGATGGCGGGTGCGGCGACCTCGTCGTGCTGCAGGGGCGATTCCTCGACGGCGGGCGTTAACGCGTTCGACCCACCAGACTCTGGATCCGAGGCGCTCTCGTCTGACGCGTCGACCGGGGTGTCACTCACCTAGCCATGTTACGCAAGGTTTTTAAAAACGAACTAAACCTGGCGAAATGTCGGCTTCCGTCTGAACGAGTAGATTGTAGCCCTATGTCTCGACGCATTGAGATCGAAATCACGAGCCTGAGTGGCGATCTCGCCACGTGGCGCGCCGCGGGCGCGAAGCTGCCAAAGGGCGTACTCGCCGCGTCGTTGGTGCCCGGTGGGCCCGTCGTTGGTCACGTCTATCGTGCCGATATCGAACAGTACATGGAGGGCATTGAAGTGCTCTCGGTGACGGCCCCCAAGACGGCGTCGCCGATCGATCCCCGCAACGAGCGAATTCAACTGATCCCCGAAACGAAGAAGGGTCCCGACGTGGTCGTGACCTACGCCTCAAAGGGCCGTGGACCTCGGCGGGACTCTGAGGAGCGAGAGGGCCGTGACGGGGCCCGTCGACCCGCGGCGAAGCGTCCGAGCGCGCGACGTGACAAGGACGCCCCAGCGACCGGAGAACGCCCGTCGCGCGGTCCCCGCAGTGATCGACCGGCTCGTGAGCCCCGGGGAGACTCCCCCACCTCCAGCGCCGGCGAGCGGACCAGCCGCCCCGCGCGTGCGGGCGCGGACCGAGGAGCGCGGCCCAGTTCGGACCGTGGGCCCCGCACGGGCTCTGGTACCGAGCGCGGCGGTCGCCCGTCTCGTCCCGAACGTTCCCACGGTCCTCAACAGCCACCACTAACCACGATCCACCGTAACGCCCTGCTCGCGACGCTGTCGCCCGAGCAGCTTCCCGTTGCCGAGCAGTTGCTGCGCGGCGGCATGCCCGCCGTGCGAGCGGCGGTCGAACTACAAAATAAGAACGCGGCGGCGCAGGGTCGTCCCACCGTTGACGCGACGACGATCGATCGCATCGCGGAAGACCTCTTGAATCGCACCAATCTGGCGCTGTGGAAAGACCGGGCCGCGGGCGCCATCGGGGCCGGGCGCGAGCTCCGCCTCCGTGATCTTCGTGCCGTGGTCACGTCGGCCAAGACGGTGTCTCTGGACGACGACGCGCGCACGCAGTTAAAAGAGCTTCAGGTCACGTTGAGCGCGCGGGTGGAGCATCTGCGCACCCAGTGGAACGAGAAGCTCGAAGCGGCGATCACCTCGAAGAACGTCAAAGAGGCGCTGGCTCTCGTCGCGCGCCCGCCGGACATGTCGACGCGCGTCAGCGCGGACGCGGCGACGCGTGTGGTGGCCCTCGTGTCCGAGTCCCTCAACGCCGACCAAGATCCCAAGGTGTGGAACGAGATCGTCGAGCTCACCGCCGACACGTCGATCCGACGCAACGTAAAGCCCCTCGGGATTCCGAGTGACGAGTCGAGCCACGCCGTCGCGGTGCACAACGCGGGGGCTATTCCAGAGTTGGCCAAGCTGCTCGGGATGAAGGTCCCGCCGCCGCCGCCGCCGACGCGGATCGTACGGCGACCGCCTACGCGCCGCGCATCGTAAGCAGTCGCGCCTTCCAGCCGATCGACTCATAGAGCGACTTCATCGCTCGATCACCGGGAAGGGCGTACGCGTCAACGGGTGGGGTCGAACTATCCAAGAGCGCTCGGACCATGGCCGTGGCGATCTTCTGGCGTCGAAAGTCGTGCGCCACGTAAATCGCTTCAATGAGCTGACCACGACAGAGCGCGAAACCCTTCAGCTGGCCATCGTGGTACAGCCACAGCGACGAGGCCGCGACGACGGCCGCGAGGAGCTGTTCAAAAGGCGTCGCCTCACTCAAGGTGGCCATCATGGCCACTCCCCCACGCTTGGCGAGAACGTCGTGGTGCGCGCGTTCCCACAGGGCCTCTAGTTCGGGCGTGACGGCCGTCGCGAGCAGAACGCTCACATCAACGCGTAACTCTTAGACGCAGTCACGGCACAGCATGTTGGGCCGGTCGGCCAACTGGCTCGTCTTCTTGAGCAGCCGACATGATTTGCAGCGAAACTCATCGTCCTGCTTGGGCAGAATCGCTTCGGTCGTGTCAAGGGTCGGATCAACCTCGATCGGAGCCTCGTCGTCGTCTTCGGGCACCGAGGTACGAAGAATCGTCTCGGCCAGCACTTCATCCAGGGCCAGTTCGACGTCGGCGTCGTCCACGACGTCATCGTCATCGGTCTCCACCGCGACGGCGGCCACCACGATCTCTTCTTCATCGTCCTCGACGTCGACCACGACCACGTCGTCGACGTCGTCTACTTCTCCGTCGATCTCATCGACGACGTCCTCGAGCTCTTCTTCGCTCACTATCTCTTCGTCAAAGCCCTCCGCGAGCTCTTCTTCGTCAAATACTTCATCATTCTCAACATCACTTGCCATAAGTTCCTCTTCTGTAGCGCAGGCATTGTACGGCCAAAATCCCCGTGCGTGCGCCCTTTCCACGTAAAGACTGCATAAATGTCGTATTTCTAGCGATTCTGTCGATTTCGTTCGGCCGCGCGCTCTGCTTCGAGGCGCTCGAGGTCGGTGTCGGAGAAATCGACGTAGGTCATGGCGTCGGCGATTCCGTGGTGGCCGGCCTCGTCGCGGATGAGCCGAGCCATCTCCTGGGCGATGCGTCGGTAGCTCGGATGGCCCTGGGGGCCGGAGCGCAGCTCGATCACGTGCATCGCCTCACGGGCGTTCATCTGCATCACGTATCGAATCCGAAAGGCGAGCGCGACACAGTACTGGGCCTGTTCGGGGAAGTCTTTGCGCACGTCGTAAAACAGGTCGGCGGAGCGGCTGAGCGACTCGCGATAGCGCTCGTCGAGGCCCGCCTCCACCACCACCTCCGGCACGTCGAAGCCGAGGTCGACCGTGAGGGGCTGCCACTCCACGGTGAGGAGTCGGTGACGCTGCAGGTCACGAAACGCTCCGTAGTCGCTGACAATCTCGAAGCGGTAGTCGGTCCGCTCGAAGGCGCGTCCCGGACGATGGCGACGATTACCTCTAGCCCCCACGTAGGTGGCCATGAGCGTCTGTCGTTGGTCCGCACTCATGGCGCCGACCCGTCGAACGGCGTCGTCGTGCGAGCCCGCGGAGTTGGCGAAGACGATGGCTTCGAGAACTCTCGACTCGCCCTGGGGATCAAACGCCACGAGTCGAACGCTCTCGGCGTCCTCGGAGTTCTCGACAGCGTCCTCGGCCAGCAGTGCGCGGGTGGCGCTGTGAGTGTCAGCCAGGTAGTGAGTCCAGGCAAGACCGCGCTCGGGCACGTCGAGACGTCGAAGGAACGACGGAATTACCTTGACCAGTTCGTCCAGCATCAACTGGGCGTACTCGCGTACCTCGGGCAACGGGTGCGCGCGCATGCGCAGTAGCAACGACTCGTAGGCCTGGCCCGAGGCGTAGATCCCGAGATTCGAGAGTGCGCTCGCCGGCAGAAGTCCGCGCAGTCCGTCGAGGGCCTTCGCGCGTATCGCTTGGCGATAGACGAAGTCGGTGTCCTCGCGGGTTTTGGGGTACTTGAGCGTCAGCCAATCGGTGAGCACCGGCAACAGTTCGCGGTACGTGTCGAACATACGGTCCATCTCGCCGATGTAGCGAGCCCCAAAGCGCGACTCCAGTAGGTCGTTGTCGCGGTAGAACCGGTACAGCCCGTTGGCCAGGCGTCGGTCGTAGCCCAGGTAGCGGGTGGACTGCTCGAGGTAGCTCATCAGTCGACCGCGCTCGAGGACCTTCGTGAGAAGGTTGCTCGCCTGCTCGCAGGCCAGGTGCACCCCGCCCAGTTGGGCCACCGAGTCGTCCCCGTACTCGAAGAAGATCTTCTGGTACAGGTCGTCGGCCCGCTCGAGGCCCACGGTGGCGTCAATGCCGACGTCGCCGTCCAGTTCCAGGTCTCCCACGAACTCATCGAGAAAAAGTCGACGCAGACTCTTGGACGATCGTGAGTAGCGCGCGAACAGCGCACCCTTGACCACCTCGGGCAGGTTCACGAGGGCAAAGACCGGGCCCTCGAGATTGGTGAAATAGCGCCTTAGGACCGCGACCTCGGCGTCGGTGAAGTCTTCGGCAACGTAGGGGTGCATGGAGTTACGAGACTAGAGGCGAAACTAGCCCCGTGGGTGGACGCTGGACGCTCCCGCGACGACGCTGCGCAGCACGGCGTCGCGGGCGTCAAGGGCCACGTCGGCGACGGTCGTGAGGTGGCGCATGCGACCCAACTGCTCGCACAGATCGGCCACCTGCTTGGCGTTTCGCACGAAATCGCCGGGCGACGTCTGGCCGATTTCGGCGTCGGCCAGGTCGAGCACGGTGCCGAGCGTGACCCCGCGCGCCCAGGCCGCGATCACCGTGGCAAAGTGACCGTCGGGCTCTTTAAAGTGAGGAACCTTGTAGCGTTCTTCGACCTCGCGGATGGCGATTGAGATGGTGGAGATCTCGCGGAGCCGTTCGCTGATGCTGACGCGTCGCACCTGGCCCAGCCGGTCGTGGTGAACTCGCTTCTTCTTGGTGGAGACCGACTTCGCCGCGTTGACGGCGCGGGTCGAACGCTTTGACTCATAGACGAAGCACGACAGCAGTCCGGCCAACTCGGCGGGCTCCAGGTCCTCAAAGACGCCCGCGTTGATCGATTCGGCGATCAAGAGATCGCACTCGTGATAGATCGAGCGAAGCAGCTGACCGTCGGAACTGAGCGTCCATCCCTTCGCGTAACCGAGCTCTTCGAGCACGCGGTGGCGAGCGATCATCTGGTCGGTGAGGGGTCGCCTGCGGCCGGCCGGGCGACGATCGTTCTCGAACTGGGCGAACGAACGTCGCACGACGTCCAGGGCGGTGTCGTAGTCAAAGTGGTTGATCAGGTTGGCCGTGAAGTTATAGGTCGGACGAAAGGAAGAGTGCAGGTCCGCCGGGGGCGCGAGGGCGACGCGACCCACGTCCATCAGGGCGAGATCACTGGCGAAACAGACGATGGCGTGACCCTCGTCGTCGAGCCCCCGACGACCGGCCCGTCCAGTCATCTGGGCGAACTCGGCGCTGGTGAGGAACTGGCGACCGGCGTCGGAGTACTTGGTAAAACGCTCGAGGGCGACCGAGCGGGCCGGCATGTTCACCCCGAGCGCCAACGTCTCGGTGGCGAAGACGACGCCCAGCAGGTTCCGCTCAAAGCAGGTCTCGACGATCTCACGAAACGCCGGCACCATCCCGGCGTGGTGACCCGCGATGCCGCGGCGCAGCGCGTCGACGAAGTCCGCGTACTCCAGCGCCTGCAGGTCTTCCGCGGAGAAGTCGCTCAGCCGGTCTTCGGCGATGCGCTCAATCTCGCGGCGCTCCTCCGGTTTGGTGAAGAGCAGTCCGTCGCGCCGTAACTGATGGACCGCGTCATCACAGGCCGCCCGGGAGAAGATGAACACGATCACGGGCAGCAGGTCCTCGCGCTCCAGGGCCTGCATGAGTTCCGAACGTCGAGGGGCGCGAAAGGGCGGCGGGGGTGCGCTCGACTTGGATCCCTGCCACTTCGGGCCCGGGCGGAACTTGCGCGAGGATTTCATGAGGTTGTCGATGCGCCGGGCTTCACTGGAGAGTCGCTGCCCGTCCAGCAGATCGTGGATCTCCGCCGTGGGCTGGCCGCGTTTCATGACCGCGAGGTGGTTGTGGAGCACGATCGGTCGGGTCGCCTCAATGACCACGGTGGTCGGGCCGCGTACTTCGCTCAGCCACTCCCCGAGAAAGTCCGCGTTACCAATGGTCGCCGAGAGCGCCACGAAACGTACCGGGGCCGGCGTGAGGATGAGGACCTCCTCCCACACTCCCCCGCGGAAGGGGTCCTGCAGGTAGTGCACTTCGTCAAGAATCACCAGTCCCAGAGTGGTCAGTTGGTCGGACTCGGTCAAGAGCATGTTGCGCAACACCTCGGTGGTCATGACCACGACGGGTGCGGTGCGGTTGATCGAGGTGTCGCCGGTGAGCAGGCCCACGCGTTCCTCGCCGTAGAGCGCACAGAGCTCGTGGTACTTCTGGTTCGACAGGGCCTTGAGCGGTGTCGTATAGAACGTTCGCTGCTCGCGCTCGAGTTCGCGCCCAATTGCGTAGTTCGCCACCAGCGTTTTCCCCGAGCCGGTAGGGGCGCTCACCAGGACATTAACGCGCTTGTCGACGGCTTCGATGGCGTCCAGTTGGAATCGATCGAGTCCGAAACCAAGACCGTCGATGAACCCTTGGCGATAGTCGAGGACGCTCACTTGTGCAGCAGCTTGCCCACGCCTATTGCCAAGAAATAGAAGGCGACCAGCGGACCCGCGAGGGCCAGCATCGACAGAGGGTCACTGCTGGGAGTGAAGACGGCGGCCGCAATGACGATGATAATCGTGGCGTATCGCCAACTACGAAGTAGTCGGGCGGGCGTGACGACGTTAATGAGTTCGAGGGCGACCAAGACGACGGGAAATAAGAAGGCAATCCCGAAGATGAACATCATGAGGAGAAACAAGGTGAGGTACTGATTGGGGTTGTACTCAGTGAGCAGCGTGTGGCCCCCGATGGCCTTCAACCACTGAATCGCTTGGGCGAAACTGAAGTAGGCGAGCGTCATGCCGGCCGTGAAGAACACCACGGACGCCGCGACAAAGGGAATGGCGTATCGGCGCTCGCGGGCCTTGAGGCCCGGGGTGATGAAGCGCCACGCCTCCCACAGAATGACCGGGGACGAGATGACGAACCCCGCGAAGAAGGCGATCTTCACGCGAAGGTTGAGACCGTCGAGTGGGTTGGTGACCAGGAACTTGCAGCTTCTGGGACTGGCGCGACAGTAGGGATTCTGCAGGATCGACAAGAGGTGCGTATAGAAAATGAAACCGAGCACCCCCACCACGCTCACGCAGATGGCGATGACCAAGATGCGCTTGCGGAGTTCGGCCAGGTGCTCGGCCAGGGTCATACCGGACTCGGCGCGACGAACCTTAACCATGGCGGGTTAGTTGAGTGACGGGTCGGGCGGCGGCACGGGGGTGTCGGCTCGTACCGACGGCGTCGCGGGTCGTGGAGGAGGCGTGAACAACGTTGACCCGTCGGGCTCGGGAGGGATGGGCGGATCGGTCGCGTCCTCGGCTTCTTTGGCGTCCACGCGGTCGGCGAGCTGATTCAACAGCGAGATGGGGCTGCGGGCGATGCGAGCGATGTCACCGGTGCTCGGCAGATCAGGAATGGCCTCTCGAACCTCTGACTCCATTCGTTCTTGGAGTCGCTTGAGGGCGCGCCAACTTGATCCAATTCGATGGGCCATCTCGGGCAACTTGTCCGGACCCATTAACAGCATGATGACGGCCGCCACCAGCAGAAGTTTGATTGGACTCAGACTTAGCACGCCCCCATTGTAGGGCCGGATTCATCAGAGAATTGAAGCCCCACCTGGTCGAACGGATGTCACTTTTTCGAAAACTTTTGGCGTGAATCAGCCGTGACGCTCCAGGGACGCGAGGAGCTTTTGGAATCGCTCGTCGGTGCTCTTAAAGGGATCCTTCAGCAAGACCGTGCGCTGCATCTCGTCGTTGAGCTTGAGATGAACCCAGTCGACGGTGTAGTCGCGGCGCCAGTGCTTGGCGGCCTGAATGAACGTGCCGCGCATGTGAGCCCGGGTGGTGCTGGGTGGGGTCATCGTGGCCCGCTCGATCTGCTCGTCGCTCACCATGCGCTGGAAGTGCCCACGTGAGGAACGGCGATAGAACAGACCTCGGTCGAGGTTGGTGTCGTGGTACAGCAGGTCGATGAGGGCGATCTTGGGGTCGCTGAGGTCGATACCGCTGCGTTCGCGCTCCCGATCGATGATCTGCAACTTCGCGATCCAGTCCACGCGGTCGGCGAGGCCCATCGGGTCGCTGCGATACTGCTCGATCACCTCGCGCCAGAGGCGCACCGCCCGTACCTGGTCCGCCGGCAGGTCCCGGACCTCGACGAACTTCTCGGCCCGTTCGCACAGGTCCTCTTGAATCTCGAGGGCCGTGAGGTCGCGACCGTTCATGAGCTTGACCGGCTCCTTGCTCCACAGGTCATAGGAGATGTCGCGGAGCGCGTTGATGGGTGAGGCCATGGCGTAGTCCCGCAGCTGCACGATGTCGTCTTCGATCATGGCGAGCACCACCGAAGCGGTTCCGAGTTTGAGGAAGGTGGCAAACTCGCTCATGTTGGAGTCGCCGACGATGACGTGCAGCCGCCGGAACTTCTCGGGATCGGCGTGGGGCTCGTCGCGGGTGTTGATGATGGGCCGACTGCGCGTGGTGGCCGAGGAGATGGCCTCCCAAATGTGTTCGGCCCGCTGACTCATCGAGTACGCGGTGCCCTTCGCGTTGGTGACCACCTTGCCGGCGCCGGTAAAGATCTGGCGACTGATCAAGAAAGGAATGAAAACGTTCTCCAGACGAGAGAGGTCTTCGATGCGCTCGATGCAGTAGTTCTCGTGGCAGCCGTAGGAGTTGCCCGTGGAGTCGGTGTTGTTCTTGAAGAGAAAGATGTCGCCGCGAATACCCTCGTCGCTGAGTTGGGACTGGGCGTAGCCCACCAGCTCGCGCAGGATCGACTCGCCGGCCTTATCTTGAGCAACCACGTCGTCCAACGAGTCACACTCCGCCGTGGCGTATTCCGGATGACTTCCGACGTCGAGGTACAGTCGGCTCCCGTTTTCGAGGAAGACGTTCGAGGATCGCCCCCACGCCACGACCTTGCGAAAGAGAAATCGCGAGACCTCATCGGGACTGAGACGCCGCTGGCCCCGCAGGGAAAAAGTGATTCCGTACTCAGTTTCTACGCCGTAGATCCTTCGTAACATGATCTCACTTGGGCCTTTCAGCCCAAGAGCTCACTCACTCGTGAGTCACTGAGGCGTTCAAACGTGCGACGACTGCCGCGATCTTCGAGAATACAGACTTCTAGGTCCTCGGCGGTAATCACCCGATCCGGCCCGGCTAAAGCGGCCACCGCGTTGTGCAGCGTCGTCGCCAGCGACTGGAGGGAGTCTTCGGACAACGCGAAGCGTTCCTTGATGGTGTCGGCGTCTCCGCCCAACACGGCAAAGCGCGGCTCGTCGGAGATCGTTCCCTCGTAGGCCACCCGGTACAGCTTGGTCGGACGGACTTTGTTGGCGAGCTGCGCGACGAGTATCTCGACTTCGAGGGGTTTTTGGCCCTCGGTGAACATGTCGCCCAGGTGCTGGGCGTAGTAGTTGGCGAGCGCCCGGGCGTCGACGTCTTCGCGGGAGTAGGTGAACCCCGTCGAGTCGGCCCACCGGATGCCCGCTTCACGCAGGCGATCAAACTCGTTGTACTTGCCGACGCCGGCGAAGGCGATGCGGTCGTAGATCTCCGAGATCTTGTTGAGCGACGCCGAAGGGTTCTCCGCGACCATCAAGACACCCGGGTCGTAGATGGCGGCCACGATCGAGCGGCCCCGCGCGATTCCCTTCTGCGCGAACTCGGCGCGGTCTTTGATCAGCTGTTCCGGTGAGACGTAAAAGTAGTTGGTCATCGCAACGACCCGCCGGCCACGCCGCGCGACTCCGTACGTCGCACGTTGATGGCCCGAAAGCGCTCCCCCACTTCCGCCGAGGGCAACTCCTGGAAACCCTCATCGTTGAGGGTCACCATCATCGGAAATATCTCGCGCACAAAATCGGGGCCGCCGGTGCTCGGGTCGTTATCGCCCGCCTCGTAGAGCGCGAGCGCTCCGAGTTCCAGCGCCTCTTCCCGGTCGAGGTTGTCGCGGAATCCGAGGCGCAGCGTACCGTCGGCGAAGGGCGAGCCCGAACCGATCGTGGCGAAATCGAGACGCTCGTAGCATCCTCCGGCCCCGTCGTACTCGAAGATCCGTCCCTGCAGGTTGCTCTCGTCCCATCCGGCCAAGAGCGGCAACACGCCGAGGGGTGAGCTGAGGTTGTTGCGCTGGATGATGGGCGAAAGATAGTTGGCCTTGCCCTCGAGGCTGAGCGACGAGTCGGTCATCTTCTCGTAGTGCTCGAAGGAAAGTTGCGCGAACTTGAGCAGCTCGATGCCGCGCGCCGCGCTGCCCGAGATGGCGAGGCCGGTGTAGCGGTCGGCTCGTTCAATCTTTCGCACGTCGCGGCTGGCGATGTAGTTGCCCGTCGCCTGTCGATCGCCGACCATCACGACGCCACCGACGTAGCGCACGGCGATCACCGTCGTGGCGTGGGGCGTCTCGTGGGGGTACTCCCTCGGCACCGGATCGAACCCGGACATTTGGGCGAAGTGCCAAAAGGAGGGGCCGGGGTCGCCGTGGGCGCTAAAAAGCGGAAGGCCCACGCAGTTACTCTCCGCCCTTTTGGACGTAGTTCCTCACGAACTCTTCGGCGTTCTCTTCGAGTACTTCATCGATCTCGTCGAGCAGATCGTCGAGATCGGCCTTTAGTTGGTCGCCCTTGGTCGCGTCCACCGACACGTCCTCTGAGGTCTTGCCCGAGCGCTCAGTGCGCTGTTTTTGTATCCGCTCTTGTTCAGCCATACTTCTGTTCTACCTGTCTAGAGCGGCAAGAAGTTCACTTGCCGATGCACTCGTTTCTAGCAACTCTGAGGTCAGTGCATGTGTACCCCTCAAGGGATCCAGCATTGGCACCCTTTGCAGCGGCCCCTCGCCGAGGTCAAAGACCACTGAATCCCAGTTCGCAGCGACGATCTGTTCGGGGTATCGCGCCACGCACTGCCCTCGAAAATAGGCCCTGGTACTGAGCGGAGGGTTGTGAACGGCTTCACGAACGGCGTCGTCGTCAAACAAGCGACGAAGGCCGACGCGCGCCGCGAGCGAGTGAGTGGGGCGAAGATCGTGGTACTGCAGGTCGATGGCCCGCAGCTTGGCGTCACGGTCGAGGAGTCCGTGACGCTCCTGGTAGCCGCGGACCACGCGCCACTTCGCGACCCAGTCCACGCGATCAGCGACGGCGTCACGGTCATCGCGCACGCCGTCGAGCATCTCGCGCCACTGACCCAAGATGAAGTCGACCTCGTCACGGGGGGCCACGACGTCGCCCCCGGTTCTCGCCACGTAGCGCTCGGCGACGCACCAGAGCTCCTCCTGGAAGTCCCAGGCGCTGCGCGAGCGATCGTCGTCGCAGGGCACGGCCACGCTGAGTGAGAGGTCGAGCGCGAAGGCCCGCACCGCGTGGACCGGGGAGCGGGGCATGGCCGGAAAGTCCGTGGGTCCGTACTCCTCGAGGGCCGCGAGCAAGAGAGCCGTGGAGCCAAGTTTGACGAGGGTGGCCACCTGGCTCATGTTGGCGTCGCCGATGATGACGTGGAGACGACGGAAACGCTCGGCGTCGCTGTGCGGCTCGTCGCGCGTGTTGATGATCGGGCGCTTCAGCGTCGTCTCGAGCCCCACGATCTCCTCGAAAAACTCCGAACGTTGCGATAGCTGGAAGGAAGGATTGTGCTCGAGGGCCGGTTCCGTCTCGGCCCCCACCTTCCCGGCGCCCACGATGATCTGTCGCGAGACGAAGTGCGGCACCATCGCGCGAATCAGGTGAGCGAACTCGAGGTCCCGGCGCACGAGGTAGTTCTCGTGGGTGCCGTAGGAGTTGCCCTTGCCGTCGGAGTTGTTCTTGTACAGGGTGATGGCCTGAGCGGGATCGAGGGACGCGTTGGCGATCTCGAGCGCGCGACGCATGACCTCCTCGCCCGCCACGTCGTAGAGAGTCGCCTCGCGGGGCGTGCGACACTCCGGGGACGAGTACTCCGGGTGAGCGTGATCAACGTAGAGACGAGCGCCATTAGTAAGGACGGTGTTGGCCAGATGGGTCTCGACGATCGGCGCGAAGGAGGTGAGATCGACGCGACCCCGAACGTCCATATCAGGGGTCTCCCCCTCGAAGTCCCAGTTGATGCGGGTGCGTCCTTGCTGGGCGTAGGCGTTCACGATGATGCTGGATGAGGTGATGGGATCAAGATCGGGGCCGCCCGCGATCCCATACTCCGTCTCGATGCCCGTTACCTTCGCAATGGCCATGGAGTTAGAGATACTGCCCGGTACCCACGTGCTGGATCGAGCGGCCGCCCTTGACGTCGTCCTCTTCTCGGTTTACGAGGGTGCGAATGAAGATGATGCGCTCACCCTTCTTGCCCGAGATCCTCGCCCAGTCGTCGGGGTTGGTGGTGTTCGGAAGATCTTCGTTCTCGCGGAACTCTTGACGAATCGACTCGAGCAGATCGTCCTTGCGCAGTCCTCGGCCCTGATCAGCGATCTCACGTTTGACAGCGATCTTCTTCGCCCGTCGCACGATGTTCTCGATCATGGCGCCAGAAGCGAAGTCCTTGAAGTAGAGGACTTCCTTGTCCCCGCCCTGATAGGTCACCTCGAGGAAGCGGTTGTCGTCGTCGATGCGGTACATGTGCGCGACGGTCTCTTCGATCATCGCCTGAACGGCCTTGGAACGATCACCGCCGCCGAGTTCTCGAACGGTACCCGGGTCCAGCGGCAGGTCGGCGTGGAGGTAGCGCTGGAAGATCTGGGCCGCCGCTTCGACGTCGGGACGCTCGATCTTGATCTTGACGTCGAGGCGGCCCGGGCGCAGGATCGCCGGGTCAATGAGGTCTTCTCGGTTCGTCGCCCCGATAACGATCACGTCGCGCAGGGACTCCACGCCGTCGATCTCAGCCAGGAGCTGGGGGACGATGGTGGACTCCATGTCGGAGCTGATGCCGGTACCGCGGGTTCGAAAGAGCGAGTCCATCTCGTCAAAGAAGACGATGACCGGCACGCCCTCTTCGGCCTTTTCGCGCGCGCGCTGGAAGACCACGCGGATTTGGCGTTCGGTCTCACCCACGTACTTGTTGAGCAGCTCGGGACCCTTGATGTTCAAGAAGTACGAGCGCACGTTGCGATTGCCCGTCAACTCCGCGACCTTCTGTGAGAGAGAGTTCGCGACGGCCTTCGCGATCAAGGTCTTGCCACACCCCGGGGGGCCGTAGAGCAAGATGCCCTTCGGGGCCGGCAGGTCGTAGTCGTGAAAGAGCGCGCGATGGAGGTACGGCAGTTCCACCGCGTCGGTAATCGCCTCAATCTGGGCGTCCAGTCCCCCGACGTCGGCGTAGCTAATGTCGGGCACCTCTTCGAGGATTAACTCTTCGGCTTCTTGTCGAATGAGTTTCTCGGTGAGCAGGTTCGAACGCAGGTCGAGCAACAACGCGTCGCCGCTGCGGAGTTTCACCGACTGCAGCGCCTCGGCGAGCTCGACCACGCGTTCTTCATCCGCCCGCCCGTAGACCAGCACCCGACGTTCGTCCAGTACTTCTTTCACCGTGACAACTTCACCCTGGCCGTCAGAGTCGCGCACCCCAATGACGGTGAAGGACTCGTTCAACACCACCTCGTCACCCCGGGCGATCTGGGCCGGGTCGAGGCCCGGGTGCAGGGCCACTCGCATCTTGCGACCGGAGGCGAAGATGTCGACCGAACCGTCGTCATTGAAACCGGTGAAGGTGCCATAGACCGCGGGCGGTTGGGTAAGTTTCTCCACCTCGTCGCGCAGGGCCGCGATCTGATCACGCGTCTGTTGAATGGTGATGGTTAGTTTTTCGTTGTTCGAGCGACTTTGGGCCAACTGACCCCTCGCCTCGAGAAGCTTCTCTTCGAGGACCTCAATTCGACGGTTGGCTTGCTCAACGTCGCTGAGGCCGTAGTCGTTCGAGTTGGGCGACCCGAAGAGGTCATCGCGGTCGCCTCTCGATGATTCGTCAAACCCTGGGGAACGGTCCATAATGCCACCCTAGTGAGCCCCGCGCGAGATGCGAGATCACGTATCGCGTAAATCTCCCACTAGAGTGGCGATACGTAATTTCGCCATGGAGGACTAGCAAATGAAGGTTTGGATCGACCAAGACCTCTGCACAGGGGATGGGCTCTGCGAAGAGATCTGCCCCTCGGTGTTCACGCTGCTCGATGACGGTTTGGCCTACGTAAAACAGGGCGACGACGTGAAGAGCAACCCCGGCGGCGCCCAGGGGCTCGCCGACGTTCCAGCCGAGTTCGAAGACGCGGTCATCGAAGCCTCAGAGGAGTGCCCCGGTGAGTGCATCTTCATTCACCGCGACTAGTTAGTCGTCCGAACGCACCCGTCCCACGAGGCGCCTCGCTGAGGTGAGAAAACCCGTGTGAGCGACCATCCGATGGTCGGGACGAACTGAACGACCGTCAATGTGCCAGGTGCGACGGAGTATCTCAACGGTTTCGGCGAGGCCGAAGGAGTGGTGGTTGAGCGTCTCGCGCAGCAGCTGGGTCTGATTGATCGTGGGCAGGTACGCGAGCAGTATGCCGCCCGGTCGAAGGGCGCCCTCGGCGTGTTTGACGACGTCCCACGGTTCGGGCATGTCCAAGATGATCCGGTCCAACCCCACCTCGTCGATGCCCGCGGTGACGTCGCGAATGTGCACGGTGTAGTCCACGTCGTCGCCGAGAAAGTCCTGAACATTTTTTGTGGCCTGTTGCGCGAAGTCCTCGCGAATCTCGTAGGCCGTAATGGACGCGCCGGCTCGCAAGAGCGTCATCGAGAGCGCGCCCGAGCCGACGCCGGCTTCGAGAACTCGCATACCCGGACCTATGTCGGCCTGAAGAAGGATCGCACCCAAATCCTTGGGATAGATCACCTGCGCTCCGCGGGGCATCTTCAACACCACGTCAGAGAGAGTGGGACGAAGCACGAGGAACATTCGTTCGGTGCTGGAGGAGATCAGGGAGCCCTCCGCCTCACCAATGACGTCGTCATGCTGAACGATGCCGGCGTGGGTGTGAAAGGCCGAACCTTCCTTAAGGGTCACCAGGTAGTGGCGATCCTTCGCGTCGATCAACATGACGCGCTCGCCCGCGGCGAGTTCTGTGCGACTCACGCGTGACGCTTCGCGCGCTTCTTCGCTCGCGAATCAAAGTACCGCAGCGTCAAAACCCCCAGACCCACCGAGAGCCACTTCGCGTCGCGCTGGGCCCACGCGCGGCCGAGGGCCGCCGCCGCCACCACGCGAAGCAGGCGACGCCTCACGAGTCCTTCTTCGACTTGGTCGGCGATGTTGACGTGGACTTGGACTTGCGCAGACGGCGACCGCGCAGGCGACCCCAGACGTATCCCGTCAAGACTCCCCCGACTCCGACCGCCGCCACCGTGGGCTTGGAGTCAGTAAGAGATCCACCGACTTGGACTTCTTTGGGGAGAAACGACCGAAGCGACGCTTCCAGTTCACGTCGGGTGGCGCTGCGTTCACTCACGTGTCGGCTTTCAGGCGTCGCTTGGCCGCGCCGCTCATGATGCGCCACGTGGTGAGGCCGATGACGATGAGGGCGAGCACGGCGACGATGACGTAGGGCAGCCACGAGAGCGACCCGTCCAGGACGGGGAACTGCCACTGGAGGTAGCGCAGGGCGCCAAACAACACCAACACGGCCCCGAACCCGACGAAGACGCTTCCAATAGCGCCCCAGAGGACAAATCGCCAAAGATCCTTCAGCGGCTTGATGGTCTCTTCCTTGATGTACCGAATGGCGATCTTTTTCAGCTCATCGAGGTCGTGCTGGAGCGACGCCCCCCACAAAAAGCGACGCCAGGCCGAGTTCTTCACGCCCTCAGCCTACTCAGAACGCTCTCTTATCAGGTAGGTAGAACTGGCCGTGGCGATGAGCTGATCCTCACTATCTCGAATCGTGGCTTCGAGGAACGAAATCACTCGACCGGGCTTGAGGACCGTGGCGACGCAGGTGAGAGTGTCGCCCACCCTCGCGGCGCGAATGAAGGACACTTTCATCTCGGTGTTAGCGACCGTGACGCGGCGCTCGGCGACCATGGTGACGGCCGAGGCGCCCATCGCCGAGTCCAGCATGGCCGCGAGAAATCCCCCCTGCACCACGCCGGCCGGATTCAAGAATCGCTCATCGGCGGTGGCCCGCCACACCGTGCGACCCGGCACCGACTTGTCAACGCACACGAGGCCGAGGGTCAGGTCACAGTTCGGAGGAATCTGCAGGGCCACGTGGTGAGGCTACCTTGAGCGGCCGCACGAACCACAAGGCGTATTCGGTACTGTTTGAGGCATGACTGACTCCCTTTACCCCAGCGCCAGTGACCTTGAGGGCCGGGCAATTCGCGAAGTGGTAACCCTCGCCATGGACGCACCGGCCAAGGCCAACTCCGGCCACACCGGGACCGCGATGGCCCTCGCGCCCCTCGGAGTCATGTTGTGGGGGCGCGTGATGCGTCACGACCCGACCGATCCCGACTGGGCCGACCGCGACCGCTTCATCATGAGCTGTGGCCACGCCTGCATATTGCAGTACTCGCTGGCCCACCTCTACGGCTACGACGTGGCGATGAGCGACCTCAAGGAGTTTCGCCAAGCCCACTCCAAGTGCCCCGGGCACCCCGAGAAGGGCGTGACCCCCACCGTCGAAGTGACGACCGGACCACTCGGCCAGGGGATTGCTGACGGGGTTGGCATGGCCATCGCCGAACGCATCCTGCGACACGACTTCGGCGAAGAGCTCGTCAGTCACCGCACCTGGGTCATCGCCGGGGACGGCTGCATGGAAGAGGGCATCAGTCACGAAGCGGCGTCGCTCGCGGGTCACCTCGGCCTTGATCGTCTCACAATTTTCTACGACGACAACCACATCACCATCGACGGCAAGACCGAGCTCGCTCTCAACGACAACGTCGCTGAGCGTTTCGAGGCGTACGGCTGGCACGTGCAGAATGTCGGCGAGAACGCGAACGACCTCGACGTCCTGGAAGCGGCGACCCGTGCGGCGATCGCCGAGACGCAGCGCCCGAGCCTGATTGTCGTGCGCTCACACATCGGGTTTCCGTCGAGCGAGCTGATGGACTCCAATAAAGCCCACGGCACGCCCTTCCCCAAAGAGGCGATCTCGGCGGTGAAGAAGCAACTCGGTGTTCCCGACGAGCCCTTCGCGGTCGACGACGAACTCCCGCGCGAGTTACTGGCCACCCTGAGCGCGAACCGCGACGCGCGCGTCGCCTGGGAGTCGCGCGTCACCGCCGCCGGGGAGAAGGGGGCCCGGCTGCTCGAACAGCTGAACACCCACGGTGTCGCCAAGATCACGACCAAGGCCGAGCCCTTTGAGGCGGGGTCCATGGTCGCCACGCGCAAGGCGATGCAGCGGGCTATGGACGTGTACGCCTCCCAGACGCCCGGCCTCACGGCGGGTTCCGCCGATCTCACCGGAAATACGGGAATGGAGTTGCAGGGTGCCGAAGTTCAGGGCCACGACACTCCCGGAGGTCGCCAGATCCACTACGGCATCCGCGAGCACGCCATGAGTGCGAGCCTGGTCGGTCAGTATCACCACGGGGGTTTTCGCCCTATTGGTTCGACCTTCTTCGTCTTCAACGACTACGCACGTCCCGCGGTTCGCCTGGCGGCGCTCAGCGAGGCGGGCGTGATGTTCGACTACACCCACGACTCGATCGGCGTCGGCGAAGACGGACCCACCCACGAACCGGTCGAGCACCTCATGGCGCTGCGCGCGATGCCCAACATCCACGTCGTTCGTCCGAGTGACGCGAACGAGGCGCTCGACCTCATCGAGCAGTACCTGAGCGCCAAGGAGCCCGAGCCCACGGCCATGATTCTCTCGCGCCAGGACATCCAGACCTTCGACGCCGACGCCGCGGCCGCCAGCGCCGCGGGCGCCCGCCACGGCGGCTACGTCGTTCGAGAGAACGACCGCGCGGTCTTTACCCTCGTGGGGACGGGATCCGAGGTGTCCTTGTGCCTGCGCGCTAACGAGGAGCTCGCGGCGAAGGGCATCGTGACCCGCGTCGTAGCCCTGCCATGCTGGCGGTGTTTCGACGCCCAGTCCAGTGAGTACCGTCGCGACGTGCTTCGCCGCACGATCCCTTCAGTGGCCATCGAAGCGGGAGCCACACTGGGATGGGCCAACTACGTTGATGACTCGATCGGGGTCAACACGTTCGGTATGTCGGCCCCCGAGAAGGTCGTCTTTGAGAACTACAACATCGTCCCCGCCGCCGTGGTCGCCCACGTCGAGCACGTTCTAAGTGAGAAAAAGTGACCAAACTAAACGACCTCTACGCCGACTACGGTCAGAGCCCCTGGATTGACAACCTCCGCCGCGACTGGTTGCAAGACGGCACGTTGAAGAAGTACATCGACGAGGGTGTTCGCGGGCTGACGTCTAACCCGTCCATCTTCGCCAAGACCATCGCGGACTCGTCGGCCTATGACGCCGACATTAAATCGAGCACCGAAACGGACGCCGAACAGGTCTTCGAAGGTCTGGCCGTCGCGGACGTGCGCGGCGCCTGCGATCTCTTGGCCGGGGTCCACGAGAGTTCGCGACAGGAGTTCTCCTCCGGTACCCGGCGCTACCTGGACGGTTTTGTCTCGCTCGAGGTCTCGCCGCGACTCGCCCACGACACCGAGGGCACCATCGCGGCCGCGAAGCGACTCTTTGGTGAGGTTGATCGCCCCAACGTGATGATCAAGATTCCCGCGACCAAGGCCGGCCTCCCGGCCATTCGGGCCGTGCTGGGCGCGGGCATCAACGTCAACGTGACGTTGATCTTCTCCGTTGATCGCTACAACGACGTCATCACCGCCTGGCGCGACGGGATCGCCGACGCCTACAGCGCGGGTCACGACGTCGGGCGCGTCGCCAGCGTGGCGTCGTTTTTTGTGTCCCGCGTTGACGTGGCGGTGGACGCGCTGCTGCCCGAGGGTGACCCCCGTCGGGGCACGACCGCGAACGCCCAGGCCGCCGCGGCCTATGAGCTGTTCCGCGGTCGGGTGAAGGAGGAAAAGATCAAAGATCTGTTGGTTGAGGGGGCCCAGGTGCAGCGTCCCCTGTGGGCGTCCACCTCGACGAAGAACCCGAGCTATCCCGACCTCCTCTACGTCGACCGGCTGGTCGCCGACGAGACGGTCAACACCATGCCCGACAAGACCCTGGCCGACGCGCTTGATCACGGCGACTTCTCGACCTCGTACCTCCTCAACGACGAGACCTGCGACGCCACGGCGGCGCTCTTGAAGAATCTCTCGCCCGACGTGGACCTCGCCAAGGTCAGCGAGCAACTGGAGACCGAGGGCGTCGCCTCGTTCGCCAAAGCGTACGACGACTTGCTGGCCACGGTCTCTTCGAAGATGCCCTCGAAGAAGTAACCGCGCCCTCGATGCTCGCCGCCGAGCCCCGGTGCGGACGGCCCGTGGAAGGGTCGTCATAGGATGCAACCCATGACGACACGGGTGGGCTTCACGACGACGGATGACCTGGTGGGCGCCACCGCGGCGGATCTCGCGCCGCGAGCCTTCGACAAGGCCCGCGGGCTCTTCGGTCACGTGGTGACCTACTCGCCGAAGGTCTTCATTCCCCTGACCAAGTTGTGTCGTGACCGATGCGGGTACTGCACCTTCGCCCAGGCCCCCGCGCACGTCGCCTCTTCGTACATGAGTCTGGACGAAGTGATGGCCGTCGCTCAGGCCGGACGGGACGCGGGCTGCACCGAGGCGCTCTTCACGCTCGGGGAGCGACCGGAGCTTCGCTACGACGAGGCCGCTCGGTGGCTCGCCGCCCGCGGATACTGCTCGACCGTGGACTACGTCGCCACGGCCGCCCAGATGGTGCTGGAGGGGACGGGTCTGCTCCCCCACGCGAACGCCGGGGCGCTCTTTGAACACGAGCTGGCTCAGTTGCGCACGGCCAGCGCCTCGCAGGGGATGATGATCGAGGTCCTCGCCGACGTTCCCGCCCACCGTCTGGCCCCCGACAAAGAGCCCCAACGCCGCCTCGACACGCTTCGCTGGGCCGGCGAGCTGAAGATTCCCTTTACGACGGGACTGCTGGTCGGCATCGGAGAGAGTCGAGAAGATCGCGTCGAGACGCTGGAGGCGATCGCTCGTTCCCACGAAGAGTTTGGTCACGTGCAAGAGGTGATCATTCAGAACTTCTTGCCCAAGCCCCGCACGGCCATGGCCCACGAGCCCGCGGCGAGCGACGAGGAGTTTCACTGGACCATCGCCGCTGCCCGGCTGCTCCTGCCCGACGGCGTTCACCTTCAGGCCCCACCCAATCTCAGTGACGACCCCACCCGCCTGCTCGACTTTGGCATCGACGACTTCGGCGGCATCTCGCCCGTCACGGCCGACCACGTGAACCCCGAGCGCGCCTGGCCGGCCCTCGAGACGCTCGCCCACGAGAGCGCCGCACGGGGTTTTCACCTCACGGCGCGCCTCACGGTGTACCCCGAGTTCATCGGCGAGCGCACCGACTTCCTCGACGCGAAGGTTCGTCCGTACGTTCTCGCCTCGGCCGACGCGCACTCCCTCGCGCGCAACGACGCGTGGTACTCCGGCACCGACCACGTCCCGCCGGCCAAACCCACGTCGACCACCACCACCAGCGTCGTCGAGCAGCTGCTCGCTCGTTACGAACCGGGCTATGAGTTTGATCGCGGCGAGTTGATCACCCTCTTTGGAGCACGCGAGGGGGACTTCAACGCGGTGGTCGATCTGGCCAACGCCGTGCGCCAGGACCTGGCCGGCGAGGCGGTGAGCTTCGTCATCAACCGCAACATCAACTACACCAACGTCTGCACCTTTAAGTGCCGGTTCTGCGCCTTCTCAAAGGGTCCCCTGTCGTTAAATCTGCGTGGTGACCCCTATCTCCTCACGCTGGAGGAGATCAGTGAGCGCGTGCGCGAAGCCGAAGAGCGCGGCGCGACCGAGGTCTGCATGCAGGGAGGAATTCATCCCAACTTCGACGGCGACTACTACGTCGACGTCATCGCCGCGGTGCGCGCCGGTTCGCCCAAGATACACATTCACGCCTTTAGCGCGCTGGAAGTATTCGAAGGGGCCCGGCGTTCGGAGCAGGACCTCGCCACGTACCTCACCCGCCTGCGGGACGCGGGGTTGAAGACCCTGCCCGGCACCGCGGCGGAGATCCTGGACGACAGCGTGCGCGCCACGCTCTGTCCCGACAAGATCAACTCCGACCAGTGGCTGGAAGTACACCGCACGGCTCACTCCATTGGCCTGCACTCCAACATCACCATCATGTTTGGCGCCGTCGAAAGCCCCGACAGCTGGGCCACGCACCTGTTGCGCACCCGCGAGCTGCAGCGTGAGACCGGCGGGTTCACCGAGTTCGTTCCCCTCCCCTTTGTCCACATGGCGACGCCCCTCTTCTTGAAGGGTCGCGCGCGCAAGGGACCGACGTTCCGCGAGGCGGTGCTGATGCACGCGATCGCGCGGCTGCACTACGCCACGCTCATTGACAACATCCAAGTGAGTTGGGTGAAGATGGGCGTCGAAGGATCTCGCCGCATTCTCCAGGCGGGCGCTAATGATCTGGGTGGAACGTTGATGGACGAGAACATCTCACGGGCGGCCGGAGCGACGCACGGCCAGGAGATGGACGTCGAGTCACTGCGGGCGTTGGTCGAGCCCCTCGGGCGACCCCTGCACCAGCGCAGCACCCTGTATCAGACGTTGTAGCGATGACCACGCTGATTGACACCCTTCTCCAGAACATCGCGAACGACACCGCACTCTCGGACGACCGCCGAGAGTTACTGCGGGAACTTCTCGCCCGGGTCGTGGCGGTGGCGGAGTCGCCGGCTCGCACCCGCGATCTTCAGGTTGCGGTCCAGGCGATCGACGAACTCCTCGAAGCGTTCGCGCTCTTTGAAGAGGAGAGTGAGCGGCGAAAGATCACCATCTTCGGTTCCGCGCGCACTCCGCCCGAGTCGCCGATCTATCAGATGACCCTGGCGCTGGCTCACGCGATGGCCGAGCGCGACTGGGTCATCGTCTCGGGAGCGGGACCGGGCATTATGGAGGCCTCGGCCCGCGGCGCCGGTGAGGCCAACACCATCGGGATCAACATTCGCCTGCCCTTTGAGCAGTCGGCGAACCCCTACATCGCTGCGACGAACCTGGTGACCATGAAGTACTTCTTTACCCGGAAGGTGGCGCTGACGCGTCCCTCGATCGCCTTCGTCGTCCTGCCGGGCGGACTGGGCACGATGGATGAGCTCTTTGAGGTTCTCACGCTCCTCGACACCGGCAAGACGACCCCGGCGCCGGTCGTCCTGCTCGACACCCCCGAGGGGACGTTCTGGCAGGAGTGGCTGACCTTCATGGATCAAGCCATCGTGAAGAACCACTACGTCGCCACCGACGACATGTTCATCGTTCGCTTCGCGACCTCGATCGAAGAGACGGTGGAGGAGATTGAGCACTTCTACTCGAACTACCAGAGCTTCGAGATCGACGGCGAGCGGGGACTGATCTCCTTGAGGCGCCCCCCGACCGCGGACCAACTACTCGCCCTGGCGCGCTCGTGTCCCATGTTCGACGATGCCCCGGGCTATCGACTCGAAGACCCCACGACCATCTCGTTCAACTTCGACGGGCGCAGTTACGTGAACCTGCGCCTGGTGATTGACGAGGTCAACAGCTGGGGTGCCCCCTAGTCCTCGTTGGGGTCGTTTCGTCGTAGGAGGTGCTCGGCCTTCTGCAGGCTCCGGCGGACCTTGGAGAGGTGGCGTTCGAGCTCCTTGGCGTGTTCCGCGTCGTCGTTGCTCAACTGTGCGCGCACCATGTCAAAGATGGCGTCCGCCACGCGTCGTTCCAGCGACGCGACCTCGTCCGCCAGGTCCTCCAGCGACTCCACTACGGAAGTACCTCGACGTCGAGCTCTCCCTCGGCGTACTGGGCGCGCAGAGCTTTTTTGTCGAATTTGCCCACGCTGGTCTTAGGGACGCTCTCCACGAACGTCCAACGTTCGGGCAGCCACCACTTCGCCACCCGCTCGGCGAGGAACGCGCGAAGCTCCTCCGCGCTGGCGGTGGCGTCGGGCCGCAGCACCACGCAACACATCGGCCGCTCCTGCCACTTGTCGTCCGGGACGGCAATCACCGCGGCCTCAAAGACGGCCGGGTGAGCCATCATCGTGACCTCGAGATCGACCGAGCTGATCCACTCGCCGCCGGACTTGATGACGTCCTTCGAGCGATCGCTCACCACCATGAATCCTTCGGCGTCCAGCGTGCCGATGTCGCCGGTGCGCAGCCAGCCGTCGCGGAACTTGTCGGGATCGTCGACGCCAAAGTACGAGCCCGTGATCCAGGGTCCGCGGATCTCAAACTCGCCGATCGACTTCCCGTCGCGGGGTAGCACGGTCCCGTCGTCGCTGGTGACGCGCAGCTCGACCCCCGCCACGACCCGACCCGCCTTGGCGCGATAGTCCACGTCCAGCTCCTTCGGCGATCCGGCGGGGGGGATCGAGACGGCCGCGAGAGGACTGGTCTCGGTCATTCCCCAACCCTGGATGAGATCGATGCCGAAGCGGTCGCGGAACGACTCGATCATGGTCCGGGGGACCGCCGAGCCGCCCGCGAGAATCCCCCGAAGGCTCGACAGGTCAGCGTCGGGCGTCGTTTCGGCGACCCGCAAGACGTCGTTCCAGATGGTCGGCACGCCGAGCGAGATGGTCGGTCGGAGCTCTCGAATCATGGTGAGAATGGGCCCGCCCTGAAGGAACATCTGGGGCATGATCAGCTCCACCCCGGCGAACAGGGAGGTGTAGACGCATCCCCAGGCGTTGACGTGGAACATCGGAACGATCAAGAGACACCGGTCGGCCTCGCACAACCCGATGGAGTTGGCGCTGGTGGAGGCCATCGAGTGCAACCAGGTCGAACGGTGCGAGTACACGACGCCCTTGGGGTTGCCCGTGGTGCCCGAGGTGTAACACATGATGGCGGCGTCGCGCTCGTCCAGAATCGGCCACTCGTACCCCGGACGTTCCGCGCTGACGAGGGTCTCGTAGTCCCAGGTATCGCCCAGCACCCCCGTCGACTCCTCCCCGTGCACGATGATCGTGGTCGTGGCCGGAATCTGGTCCTTCACCCGGGCGAGCGCCCCCGCCAACGAGGCGTCGACGATGATCACGCGATCCTCGGCGTGAGTAATGATGAAAGCCAGCTGTTCGGGAAACAGTCGAATGTTCAAGGTGTGCAACACCGCGCCCATGCTGGGCACCGCGATGTAGGCCTCCATGTGGGCCTGGTTATTCCACATAAAGGTGGCAACCCGATCGCCGCGCGCGACGCCGAGCTTCTCGAGGGCCTTGGCGAGCTGCTCAGCGCGGGCGACGACCTGGGCGAACGTGGCCACGTCGACCCCCGTCGGGGTGACGGTGAAGATCTTCTTCTCGGAGTAGATCGCGACGCCGTGTCGAACGATGTCACTGATCAATAACGGCGCGTCCTGCATCGTGCTTTTCACGGGGCCCCCTCTGGCTCTGTCACGATGCTACAAAATCACTGGACGACACGGGAAGGCCATCGCGCCGCACCCCGTGGTCCCGCATCACCGGGCGCGACCAGACGGTGACCGGTAGTCCGGCGGACGAGGAGGCGCTGAACAAACGCGGCGCACTCGTGCCGATCCCGATGACCGTGATTCGGCGGCGGTGTGAAGGGTTCGAGAAACCTCCCGCCGTCGGGCCTTCGCCCGGTCAGCGAAGTTTAGGAACTCGCTACCACGAAGTGCTGTAAGGAGCCACCGGGGCCGGCAGCACGCTCGCTTCGCCGCTGAGGCGACGGTCGACCGCGCTGGCCGCGCTTCGGCCCTCGGCGATGGCCCACACGATGAGGCTTTGGCCGCGCACCGCGTCACCGCAGGCGAAGACGGGGCAGGGACCCTCGAGCGCGCGAACGCGCCACTGGTCGTCGACCGCCAGGGTCGCGCGAGGGGTCGTAAAGGGCTCGTCGGCGAGCCCGATCGCCGCCAACTCGGGTCCGACAAATCCCGCGGCGATCAAGATCAGGTCGGCCGGAACGCTGATCTTCTCGTCGCTGAGGCGGTCGATCACCACCATGGACTGCACGCGTTCGTCGCCACGGAACTCCAGAGTCTCGGTGGAGAAGCGCCGTTCGCCCCCTTCGGCGTGCGCCGAGGTCGTTTTGAAGAGCCGCGCCATCGTCGGCCACGGTTCTTCGGAGGGCCGCTCGTCGGGTGGACGATCGAGAATCTCTATCTGAACGACCGAGGCCGCCCTCTGACGATGCACCGTGCCCAGGCAGTCGGCGCCGGTGTCGCCGCCCCCGAGAATGACCACGTGTTTTCCTTGGGCGTTGAGGGACGAGGTGCGTCCCTCGTTCACGGCGCGATTCGCCGCCTCGAGGAACGTCATGGCGGGCATCACGCCGGCCAGATCCGCGCCCGGCACGGGGAGAGCGCGCGGCCGGGTGGATCCGAGCGCGAGGATGACCGCGTCGTACTGTTCGCGCAGCCACGACAACGAGGTCGCCGAGTCGCCGATGCGGACCCCGGTGTGAAAGACCACGCCGTCCGTAGCGAGGACGCCGAGGCGGCGATCCAGTACGGACTTTTCCATCTTGAACTCGGGTATTCCGTATCGCAGTAGCCCGCCGATGGCGTCGTTGCGTTCATAGACGTCGACGGCGTGCCCCACGCTTCTCAGTTGCGCGGCGGCGGCCAGTCCCGCGGGTCCCGATCCGACAATCGCGACCCGTCGGCCGGTCTCGCTCGGTGGTGCGCTCGAGACGGGGAACCCGCTGGAAAAGGCGTGCTCGGCGACCTCGTACTCCACGCGCTCGATGGTGACGGGATCGCTGGCGATACCCAACACGCAGGCCGACTCACACGGGGCGGGACAGAGGCGACCCGTGAACTCCGGAAAGTTATTGGTGCGGAACAGCTCGGTCGCGGCCTCGGCCCAACGGAGTCGATAGACCGCGTCGTTGAACGTCGGTATGAGGTTTCCGAGCGGGCAGCCCTGCATGCAAAAGGGAATCCCGCAGTCCATGCACCGAGCGCCTTGGACCGCGATCTCCTGGTCGCTTTGCGGCTCGTAGACCTCGTGCCAGTCCCGAAGTCGAACGGGGACCGGCCGATAACGCGGTCCCTCTCGGGGGTACTCCAGGAAGCCGGTGACCTTACCCACCCTTCACCTCGTCACGAATCCGCTGGTACTCCGAGGTCTCGATACGAACGAAGTTCATCCGTTCGGATCGCCAGTTCTCCAGAATTCTGCGCGCCTTGGCGGAGCCCGTCTCCTCACAGAAGCGTCCGAGCAGGGCCTGAAGGCGTTCGTCATCGTCGGCCTCGAGTAAGTCAATCTCGTAGACCCCCGCGCTGAGGTGGTCGTGCACCGTGACCTCGGGGTCGTAGAGGTAGAGGGTCCCCCCGGACATGCCGGCTGCGAGGTTTCGCCCGACCCCCCCGAGGATGACGATGACGCCGCCGGTCATGTACTCCCCGGCGTGGTCACCGGTGCCCTCGACGATGATCGTCGCGCCGGAGTTGCGCACCCCACAGCGCTCCCCCACCACGCCACTGATGAAGATCTCTCCGCTGGTGGCCCCGTATCCGATGACGTTGCCCGCGATGATGTTGGTGTCGCTCGCAAAGGTTGCGGCGTCGTCCGGGCGCACGATAATGCGTCCGCCGGAGAGTCCCTTGCCGGCGTAGTCGTTCGTGTCGCCGCGCAGGCGAAGGGTCAGGCCGGCGGGAATGAACGCCCCCAGGCTCTGACCGGCCGAGCCCACCAGATCAATCGTCACGTGATCGTGCGGGAGCGTTCGTGCACCAAGGGCTCGCGTAATGGCGCTGCCGGTCAGCGTGCCGACGGTTCGATGAACGTTTCGCACGGGGGTCGCGTGGTGAAACACGTCACCGCTGAGGGCGGCGTCCACGGCCCCGGCGAGGAACTTCCAGTCCAACGCCCCGTCGAGACCGTGATCCTGCTTGGTGCTCTGTCGTCGCTGGTCCGGCTCGACCAAGGTGAGCAGCGCGCTGAGGTCGAGATCGTTGGTGGGATCCTCAACGACCTTGACGCTCAGCTTGGTGACGTCACCGATGATCTCATCGAGGGTCCGCGCGCCGAGGACGGCCAGGTACTCTCGAACCTCCTGGGCCACGAACTCGAAGAAGTTCTCAACGAACTCGGGCTTGCCGGTGAAGCGTGCCCGCAGCGCCGGATTCTGGGTGGCAATTCCCACCGGACAGGTGTCGAGGTGACACACGCGCATCATCACGCAGCCCGAGACCACGAGGGGCGCCGTGGCGAAGCCGAACTCTTCCGCGCCGAGCAAAGCGGCGACGATCACGTCGCGCCCGGTCTTCAGCTGCCCGTCCGTCTGCAGGACCACCCGACTACGTAGGCCGTTCGCGGCGAGGGTCTGGTGGGTCTCGGCGAGACCGAGTTCCCACGGGGTACCGGCGTGTTTTAGTGACGTCAGCGGGGCGGCTCCGGTGCCGCCGTCGTGGCCCGAGATCAAGATCACGTCGGCGTGCGCCTTGGCGACGCCCGCGGCGATGGTCCCCACCCCCTGTTCACTCACCAGCTTCACGTGGATGCGCGCCTCGTCGTTGGCGTTCTTCAGGTCGTAGATGAGCTGTTTGAGGTCCTCGATGGAGTAGATGTCGTGGTGCGGCGGCGGTGAGATCAGCCCCACGCCCGGGGTGGAGTGTCGGGTCTTCGCGATCCAGGGGTACACCTTGGTACCGGGGAGCTGCCCTCCCTCGCCGGGCTTCGCGCCTTGGGCCATCTTGATCTGCAGGTCGTCGGCGTTGACCAGATAGCGACTGGTGACCCCGAAGCGACCCGAGGCCACCTGCTTGATCGCCGAGCGCTTGTTGTGGCGAGGATCGGAGGTGTCGTAGCGTTCCTCGTCCTCTCCGCCTTCGCCGGTGTTGGACTTCGCGCCCAGTCGATTCATGGCGATCGCCAAGGTGGTGTGGGCCTCTTCGGAGATCGAGCCGTAGGACATGGCGCCGCTGCTAAAGCGTTTGACGATGGACGAGACGCTCTCCACCTCGTCGAGGGGCAGCGGCGTCGCGCTCGGGACGAGGTTGAGCAGTGAGCGCAGCGTGAGATTTCCGCTGCTCTGCTCGTCCACCAGGGCGGAGTACTGCTTAAAGAGATCGAAGCGCTTCTCGCGTGTCGCGTGCTGGAGTTTTTGGACGGTGCGGGGATTGAAGAGATGCAGCTCTCCGTCACGGCGCCACTGGTACTCACCGTGGTTGGTGATCTCCACGGGCTGGCTGACGGCGTCAAAGGCGCTCGCGTGCATGCGCAGCACGTCGCGGGCCACGTGCTCGAGGGTGATGCCACCCAAGCGCGAGTGAAAACCGGGAAAGTATCGCCCGAGGATGTCGTCAGAGACCCCGACCGGCTCGAACAGCTGAGAACCCACGTAGCTCGCGACCGTGCTCACGCCCATCTTGGACATGACCTTGATGACCCCCTTGTTGAGGGTCTTGCCGTACTGGTAGCGCGCTTCAAAGGCGCTCAGGTCGTTGAGCTCGCCCCCCTCGACCAGCGCGTCGATCGACTCGTAGGCCAGGTACGGGCAGACGGCGGAGGCGCCAAAGCCCAGCAAGAGCGCCACGTGATGCACCTCACGCACGTCGCCGGCCTCAATGATGAGCGCGGCGCTGGTGCGTAAGTGTTCACTCACCAGGCGGTGATGGACGGCCGAGGCGAGGAGCAAGCTCGGAATCGCCGCGTGCGTGGCCGAGGTACCGCGATCGCTCAAGATGACGACGTTGACGCCGTCGCGAACCTGAGCCACCACTTCGTTCGTGACGTGCTCCAGGGCGTCCGCCAGACGCTCCGCCGCGGTGTTGGGACCGTGGGCGAGAAAGAGGCCGTCGATGGCCGCCGTGCGGAAGCCCTCGACGCCGGGCTGTTCGTTGATGTAGCGAATCTTCAACAGTTCATGGACGCTGAGCACCGGCGAGGGCAGCACGATCTGGTGACAATGTTCTTCGCTCTCGCGCAGGAGATTCTCTTCGCCGCCGATGATGACCCGCGAGGAGGTGACGAGCTCCTCGCGAATGGCGTCCAGCGGCGGGTTCGTCACCTGGGCGAAGAGCTGACTGAAATAGTCGAAGATGGAACGGGGCAGTGACGAGAGCGCCGGCAGGGCGGTGTCGGAGCCCATGGAGCCGACGGGCTCCTCCCCCACTTGAGCCATGTGGCGCACGATCATTCGCAGGTCCTCTTCGGAGTACCCGAAGCTCTTCTGCAGGCGAACGACCGACGCGTACTCCGGGGTGAGGGCCTCGGGCACGTCGATCGCGTCGAGCGAGAGCTGATGGCGCTCCAGCCACTCGCCGTAGGGCGCGGCCGCCGCCAACGACGACTTGAGCTCCTCGTCTTCGATGATGCGACCTTGACCGACGTCGACCAGGAAGACCCGGCCCGGTTGCAAACGGCCCTTGCGCTCAATATTGGACGGATCGATGGGCAAGACGCCGACCTCACTCGAGAGGATGACGCGCTGATCCTTGGTGACCCAGTAGCGCGCCGGGCGAAGTCCATTTCGGTCGAGTACCGCGCCGGCGATCGTGCCGTCGCAGAACGTGACCGACGCGGGGCCGTCCCAGGGCTCCATCAACCCCGCGTGGTATCGGTAGAAGGCCCGGCGCTCGGGACTCATACCCGTCGAACGCTCCCAGGCTTCGGGGATCATCATTAACACGGCGTGCGGCAGGCTCCGTCCGGCGTGGACCAAGAGCTCAACCACCTCATCGAAACTGGCCGAGTCGCTCATATTGGGAGTGATGATCGGAGTGAGGTCACGGAGCGGAAGAGGGAACACGTCGCTTTCCAGCGTGGTCTCGCGCGCGGTCATCCAGTTTCGGTTGCCTCGAATCGTGTTGATCTCGCCGTTGTGCGCGATATAGCGAAACGGTTGGGCGAGGTCCCAGCGTGGGAGGACGTTGGTGGAAAAGCGGCTGTGCACGACCGCGATGGCCGAGGTGAGGCGCTCGTCGGTCAGGTCCTTGAAGTAGAGACGAAGCTGGGGTGCCGTCAACATTCCCTTATAGATGAGGACGCGGGACGAGCACGAGGCCGCGTAGACGTCCAAACGGTGCTCGATGACCTTACGAGCGCTAAAGAGCGCCCGCTCCAGATCAAAGTCGGACGTCTCGTCCGCGCGTGCGATGAGTTGCTGGAAAAAACGCGGCTCCCCGGCTCGTGACGTGGGACCGAGCAGGCTGGAGTCGACCGGGACCTCACGCCAGGCGCGCGAACTCAACCCCACTCGGGAGAGGTCGACGTCGATCTCGCGGCGAAGGTCGTCGAGCGGGCCCTCGCGCGGCACCATCCAGTGGGCGATGCCGTAGTGACCCGGCGGGGGCACCGCGTCAAAGACCTCGCGAATGAAGGAATCGGGCAGCTGGGTGAGGATCCCGGCGCCGTCTCCCGACTCCACGTCCGATCCGGTGGCGCCACGATGTTCCAGGTTCTCCAGGATGGTGAGGGCGTCGCGAACGGTGTCGTTGCTGGGGCGACCGGTGAGGTCCGCGACCATCCCCACGCCGCAGGCGTCGTGCTCAAAGGAAGGGTCGTAGAGGTTCTTGGTCATAGCGTTTTGTCATGGGGCAACGCTGACCCGACACAACTATACCGAACCGTCGACTTTCTCCTTCGCCGTACGCTGGGAGGGTGAGATTGGGACCGACGCGCGGAAGCGCCCTCGTGGTCGGCGGTGGCGTGATCGGCATGTCGAGCGCTTTTCGTCTCGCCCGTGACGAGTGGCGAGTCACCCTCTTCGATCCCACGCCGGGCGGCGGCGCCACGTGGGCCGCGGCCGGGATGATCGCCCCCAGCGGTGAGATCTCGCCGGGCGAGCACGAGAACTATCTGCGTCAGCGCGACGCGCTGCAGGCGTGGCGAGGACTCGCCGCGGAGCTGCACGACGTGACGGGTGAGGAACTCGCGATCGTTCGGACCGGAACGCTTCTGGTGGGGTTCGACGCGAGCGATCGCCGTCTGGTGGAGCAGTTTGATCTAGTGGCCGACGAGTTCGGCGCGGTCGGCGAGCGCGTCACTCGCGACGGGGCGAAGGCCTACTTCGACGGCGTCACCGCACGAGTCCGTGAGGGTCTGTACTTCGCCGATGACGCCTGGGTCGATCCCGACCACGTGATGAATCTCCTCGAGCGCGCGAACGAACGTCTGGGCGTCACGCTGGTGCGCGAGAACGTGGTGAGCGCCAGAGCGTCGGGCGGACACGTCGAGGTCACGACGTCGAGCGAGGTCTACCACGGCGATATCGGCATCCTCGCGACCGGAGCTCGTCCGCTGCCCGAGGGGGTCGCCCAACGAGTGGCGAACACGGTCCGCCCGGTCCGCGGGATGACCCTGCGCGTGCGAGGCATCGACCGCTCGGGCCAGCCGGTACTGCGCGCGTACGTGAGAGGACGTTCGCTGTACCTGGTCAGTCGGCCCGGTGGGTACTGCGTGGTGGGGGCGTCGTCCGATGAGCAAGGCGAGCTCGGGGTCGAGGTCGGAGAACTCCAACGGCTCCTGCGAGACGCGCTCGATCTCGTTCCGGCGCTCGAGACGGCCCACCTGGTCGAGACCCGACAGGGTCTTCGCCCGGCCAGCAAGGATCTGGCGCCCTTCCTCGAGGTGGTGGACGAACGGTGGGCCTGGTTGTCCGGTCACTACCGACACGGGGTCACCTTGGCGCCCTTGAGTTCTCTCGAGGCGCGCGCGTTCGCGAGAAGCTTCTCGTGATTCGGGTGAACGGCATCGAAGAACCGTTCATCGATGAGTCGGTGGAGGAGCTTCTGAGCCGTCGCGGCATCGAACCGCGCGGCATCGCCGTCGCCCTCGACGGCGACGTGGTTCGCCGCGGCGCGTGGAGCGAGACGAAACTTCACGACGGTGCTCAGGTAGAAATAGTCACGGCTGCGGCCGGAGGATAAGGAGAACGAGAATGGCGGTCGAGGAGATACTGGCGGCGTTGGATAAGCGAATCCTCGAGTCACTGGAAGCGAAATCGACGGGCGAAAGCATCGCGTACCTGTGTGAGGCTCGGGCCTGGCTAACCCACCCTGACCAGTCGCACGGTTCGCACCGTCCAGCCATGTGAGGTCCCCCGAGTAGGATTGTTCCTTCGCGGGCTGTGGCTTAGTTTGGTCTAGAGCGCTCGGCTGGGGGCCGAGAGATCGGGAGTTCAAATCTCCCCAGCCCGACCAAAGACTCGTCATCAACGTGGATCGGCCACTCGTATCGGCCGGCCGGTATGGGTGCTTCGCCCTTCTTCTCGAGGTAGCGAGAGAAGCTGGCGAGCCAGTCCTGGTACCACGAACGCAGGGCCACGTTGGCTCGCGTTCCCTCGAGCAGATCGAGATCTGGGTAGCGACGCCGCATCGTTTCAAGGACCACCAGACTGGCCTCGGCGTCGTAGGCGGCCGAGTGGGCGTTGGCGAGGGTGACCTCGTAGTGGGCGCACAGGTCAGTCAGCTTGCGAGAGCCTTTACGCCATTTATCGAAGTGCCGATCGAGCACCAGTACGTCCATCACCGCCCCCACCGGGCCTCGCTGTTGCAGCGTGGCGCGGCCGAAACGGCGACACAACGAGTCCACCATGGTGAGGTCGTAGCTGACGTTCATGCCCACGATCACCCCGCCGTCGCGCCAGACGTCAAAGAGCCTCTTCACGATCACTTCCAGGGCTTCCGCCAACGGCGTGGCGTCCACGACCATGTCGTCGGTGATGCCGTGAATGGCGCAGGCTCCAGGGGGAATCTCTCGGCCCGGGTTGACCAGTCCGCCCTCAAACACGGAGAGGAGCCGTGAGCCGTCGTCGACTCGTTCCACAAAGCTGTACGAGACGGGAACGTCCAGGAACGAACTAACGCCGGTCGTTTCCAGATCGAAACCTACGTACCGGGTCACCTTCTGTGCCGACGTCGCATTTGCACCAACGCTAGTGAGCCACGGTGCGAAAACGGTGGATGAGAAGGGTTACGCCGCGGCGCGGCGAAGTCACCAAGATCATCGATCTCGGTGACGACGTGCTCGCCCGGCTTTAGGGGTCCGAGAGACGTGCGCACGAAGACCTCGCCGGTAGAATCGGAGGTGACCGACCGGGTGAGAACCCCGATTCGCGAAGTGCGCGAGCACGTCTACCTAGAGAGGGTGACCCAGCGTTCGGCTGGACACAACATGGAGAAGAAGGACACCTTCGTTCTACGCCACCTCGCCGAAGTGCAGCCCGAACTGTGGTGGCTGGACTCTGACCCGCTAGAACCCCAACCGCACCCCGCGCTGATCGGCGACCTGGGCGCGGACCTGTGCATCGTGGGCGCCGGCTACACGGGACTGTGGACCGCGTTGTTGGCGAAAGAGCAGGATCCCTCGCGCGAGGTCATCGTGGTCGAACAGTACGAGACGGGCGCTGGTGCCTCGGGCCGTAACGGCGGTTTCTGCAGTGCGTCGCTCACGCACGGGTTCAATAACGGCATGAATCGGTTCGCCCACGAGATGCCCGTCATCGAGCGCCTGGCCCGCGAGAACCTGGACGAGATCGAAGCGACGATCAAACGCTACGGGATCGAGTGCGATTGGGAACGCACCGGCGAACTTCGAGTGGCCGTCGCCCCGTGGCAGTTTGAGGGTATGGCCGAGGAGGCGCGGCTTCGCAACGACATGGGTGATCACGTCGAGGTGCTCACCAAGGAGCAGGTGCAAGCTCGCATCCACTCCCCCTCCTACGAAGGCGCGCTCTTTGACATTGACGGCACCGCCCTCGTCGACCCCGCGCGACTGGTGTGGGGACTGGAGCGGGCCTGTACGTCACTCGGGGTGCGCATCTTTGAGAACTCCAAGGTCGAGCGGCTCGAGGACGTGGAGCACGGCGTCCGTGTTCACACCCCCTACGGCGCCGTCACGGCCGCCAAGGTGGCGCTGGCGACCAACGTCTTTCCCTCACTCATTCGCCAGACCCGTCGCTACGTCGCGGCGGTCTACGACTACGCCCTGGTCACCGAGCCCCTGAGCGACGAGCAGATGGCGAGTATCGGGTGGAGTAGCCGCGAGGGCGTGGCGGACGCGGGCAATCAGTTTCACTACTACCGGCTCACCAAGGACAACTCCATCCTGTGGGGCGGTTACGACACGATCTACAAGTTCCGGGGCAAGGCCCGGCGAGACTTTGAGTTCAACGCCGTGACCTACGCCAAACTGGCGAGTCACTTCTTGACGACCTTCCCCCAGTTGTCGGGCATCAAGTTCACCCACGCCTGGGGCGGGGCCATTGACACCTGCACGCGATTCTCTCCTTTTTGGGGCACGGCCTACAGCGGTAAGGCCGCCTACGTCATGGGCTACACCGGGCTCGGCGTCGCCTCTACCCGATTCGGCGCCGCGGTCATGTTGGATCTGCTGGACGGTCGCACCACCGAGCGAACGGCCCTCGCCATGGTCCGCAAAAAGCCGATGCCGTTCCCGCCCGAACCCTTTCGCTGGCTGTTCATTCGACTGACTCAGCGATCCATTGAGAGGGCCGACGAGAACGGCGGTCGTCGCAACCTGTGGCTACGACTCCTCGACTTCTTCAATCTCGGTTTCGACTCGTAGGGTCGACTACTCCTCGTCGGCCGAGCTCTCGGTCATCAACCCGGCGATGGCGTTGACGACCGTGGGGTCCATCAGAGTCGTGACGTCGCCGAGCGGTCGGTTCTCCGCCACGTCGCGCAACAGTCGTCGCATGATCTTGCCCGAACGAGTCTTCGGCAGTTCCGGCGTCAAGATGATCTGACGGGGCTTAGCGATGGGGCTGATGACCTTGGCGACGTGGTCGCGCAGCGCGTTGATCGTCGCCGTGTGGTCTTCTTCCGCCTCGTCCGCCGAGAGCTTCAACGTGACGAAGGCGACGATCGCTTGGCCGGTGGTGTCGTCGGTGGCGCCCACCACGGCGGCTTCGGCTACCCCGGGGTAGCCCACCAGAGCGTGCTCCACTTCGGTGGTCGAGAGTCGGTGTCCCGAGATGTTCATGACGTCGTCGATGCGACCGAGCAACCAGAGGTCGCCGTCGGCGTCGCGTTTGGCACCGTCGCCGGCGAAGTACATGCCGGGGAAACGGGCCCAGTACGTCTCCTTGAAGCGCTCGGGGTCGCCGTAGATACCTCGGGTCATCGAGGGCCACGGCTGAGTGATCACCAGGTACCCACCCGAGTTGTTGCCGACGCTCTTGCCCTCGTTGTCGACCACGTCGACCGAGATGCCCGGCAACGCCTTCATGGCCGCGCCGGGCTTGGTCGCCGTGATGCCGGGCAAGGGCGAGATCATGATCGCCCCGGTCTCGGTCTGCCACCAGGTGTCCACGATCGGACAGCGGTCGCCACCCACGTGCTCGCGGTACCAGATCCAGGCTTCGGGGTTGATGGGCTCGCCCACCGTTCCCAACAGCCGCAGACTGGTGAGGTCGTGACCACCGGGGTGTTGGTGTCCCCACTTCATGAGCGTGCGAATGGTCGTCGGGGCGGTGTAGAGAATCGTGACTTTGTTCTCTTCGATGATCTTCCACCAGCGATCGCGACCGCCGGAGTCGGGCAGACCTTCGTACATCACCGAGGTCACGCCGTTGATCAGCGGTCCATAGACGATGTAACTGTGTCCGGTGATCCAGCCGATGTCGGCCGCCGTCCAGCACACGTCGGTGTCGGGCTTCACGTCGAAGATGTTGTAGTAGGTCGTCGCGGCCTGGGTCAGGTAGCCGCCCGTCGCGTGAAAGATGCCCTTGGGCTTGGCCGTGGTTCCCGAGGTGTACATGATGAACATCGAGTGCTCGGCCTCGAAGGACTCGTAGGCGTGCGTGTCGTTCTGCTTCTCGACCAGCTCGTGCCACCAGTGGTCGCGACCTTCCACCCACTCGACGTCGCCTTTCGTGCGTTGCACCACCAAGACGGCGCGGACGTTGGGACAGCTCTTGAGGGCCTCGTCGACCGCCGGCTTCAGGGGGCTCGCCACGCCGCGGCGAAACGCCCCGTCGGCGGTGACGACCACCTGGCAGTCCGAGTCGAGGATGCGACTCGACAGAGAGTCCGCGGAGAAACCGGCGAAGATCACCGAGTGCATGGCCCCGAGGCGGACAATCGCCAGCATCGTCACGATGGCCTCGGGAATCATCGGCATGTAGACGGCCACGCGGTCGCCGGACTTCACGCCGAGTTCGCTCAGACCGTTCGCGGCCTTGGCGACCATCTTCTGAAGCTCGCCGTACGTGATGGTGCGCGACTCGCCCTCGGCGTCAGCCACCCAGTGGTACGCAACCTTGTCGCCCTTGCCGGCTTCAACGTGGCGATCAACACAGTTGTAGGACGCGTTGAGCGTGCCGTCGCTAAACCACTTCGCAAAAGGCAGATCCCACTCGAGAATCTTGGTCGGCTCTTTCGTCCAGCTCAGGCGATCGGCCTGCTTGCGCCAATAGGCCAGCGGATCGGCGTCGGCCTCGGCGTAGATGGATGGTTGCGCGTTGGCCTGCTTGGCGAACTCCTCTGTCGGCGGGAAACTACGCGTCTCATCCAGCCACGCTTCTAACTTTGCTTCACTCATGACGTACCCCTTCAAGCGGTCTATGAAAAAAATTGTTAATTCAGATCTGTGGTGTGTCCACGCGACTTAGGTTGAGAGTAGTTCTCGTTAGCGCGTAGATGCCAACAGCGCCCGTACCTAGTGGCACGGGCGCTGTTGGCGGTTGGGTCCGGTGGCAAGCCACCAGTGACCTCTACGTTAGCCTCGTGGACCCACCGGGAACACAACTTTGCCGTGGGTGGCGTTTGTCACCCCCGCCGCCGACGCGTACCACGCCGCCGCGGCCGTCGCGAGTCCAACCCATCCGCCCGCCTTCACGATGTCCGTAAAGGTGTGCGTCGTCCCCCAGTTACCAATGGTGAGAAGAATGAACGTGATGGACAGCAGTACGAACACGGTCAAGACCGCGTTGTTCGTCTTGGTCGCCGCAAAGGTCATGTACACCGTGAAGATCGTCCAACCCAGCAAGAAGATCGGCACGGTGTCCGATCCGCCGCCGGGGAGGTCGAACTTGATCAGTGCATAGAACGCCAGCCAGAACGCGCCGTATGACGTAAACGCGAGGGCCGCGAAGGTGTTCTTGCGCACAAACTCCCACATACCGGCCAGCAACTGTGCAAGCCCTCCATAGAAGAATGCCAACGCCAGCGCCGCCTCCAGGCCCGCTCCGTGCCAAATACCGGCATTCCACGAACTGAGAGCGAACGTCGTCATGGCGAACCCAGCGAGTCCTAATGGACCGGGGTCCGCAACTCTTTCTTCAGGCATTTATTTCCCCCCAATTAAGGATTACAGGCGACCCCCGCGATGGAGGCCCGATAGGAATTAAACACCAGGGCGGACCAGCCTTGTTGGACTATTTCGTCCAAACATGTGACACCCTTCACAAAAGTAATCGTGCCATGTCGCGAAAACCTTTAAAAACGACGGCTTTACCAGGCAAAGAGGCCGTGGCCGTCGCGAAGAAACTTCTCAGGTTTTTGGCGCCTCGTCAATGGCGTCACGAAACGATCGCACAAATTTTTCAACGTCGTGAGCGCTCGCGCCGTCAAGAATTACTTTGACGAGAGCGGAGCCGACGATCACGCCGTCACTGACCATGGCCGTGCGGGCCGCCTGCTCGGGGAGCGTGATCCCGATCCCGACGTACGTCGGCAGGTCACTGACGTCGCGCACGTTCGCCACCACCCGTGCGGCGTCGCCCTCGTCGCTACTGGCCCCGGTCACGGCCATGCGGGCCGACGCGTAGAGAAACCCCTCGCTGCGCTCGGCCACCTCCTCGACGCGCGCGGGTGGCGTCGACGGCGCCACGAGGAAGATGGTCGCGACGTCCCGGGCGGCGCAGGCGACGGTCCACTCGGGGGACTCTTCGAGCGAGAGATCGGGAACGATGGCCCCCGAGATGCCGAACTCTCGCAGGCGTCCGGCGCTGCGCTCGAGGCCGTAGTGAAGGAAGATGTTGTAGTACGTCATCGCGATGAGGGGAATCTCAGTGTCGAGGACGGCCAGATCTCGACCGACCGATTCCAAAGTGGTCCCCGCGTGCAGGGCCCGCAGGCCCGCCTCTTGAATCACCACGCCGTCCATCATCGGGTCGGAGAAGGGAATCCCGATCTCGATGGCGTCCGCCCCGCCGAGCGCCGCCGCTTGCACGTGACGAACCCAGTCATGGGTGGCACCGGCGACGAAATACGGCACCAGGGCCTTTCGTCCGCCGTCGCGCAGGGCTCGAAGTGAGACCTCCAGCGACTTCATGACTGTCCCGCGAGGAGCTGGCGAACCTGCGCCACGTCCTTGTCGCCCCGCCCCGAGAGGTTCAACAACACCGTCGCGCCGCGAGGGATCAACGTGCCCACTTCGCGGGTGATCCAGGCCAGGGCGTGCGCGGTCTCGAGGGCCGGAATGATGCCCTCGCTCTCGCTTAACAACGACAAGGCGTCCAGGACCTCCTCGTCGGCCACGGAGAAGTACTCCGCTCGACCGGCGTCGGCCAGGTGCGCGTGCTCGGGCCCGATGCCCGGATAGTCGAGCCCGGCCGACATCGAGTGCGCCTCCTCAATCTGACCGAACTCATCTTGGAGGATCATGGAGCGCATCCCGTGCAGCACTCCGGGCGATCCACTGGCGATAGCGGCCCCGCCCGCCGCTTCCACGCCGATCAGTCGTGCGTCAGTGTTGGCAAAGCCGGCGAAGATTCCTGCGGCGTTGGACCCGCCTCCCACACACGCCACCACCAGGTCAGGCTCGCCCGCGCCGAGCGCGCTCAGCTGCGCGGCCGCCTCGATGCCGATGATGCTCTGAAACTCACGGACCATCCAGGGGAAGGGATGGGGGCCCATGACCGAGCCGATGCAGTAGTGCGTGTCGGCGACGCAGGTGACCCACTCGCGCATCGCTTCGTTCACCGCGTCTTTGAGGGTTCGCGATCCCGACGTCACCGGCACGACTCGCGCCCCGAGGAGTTCCATGCGAAAGACGTTGAGCTCCTGGCGAACGGTGTCAACCTCGCCCATGAACACGGTGCAGGCCAGCCCGAGGCGAGCCGCTCCGGTGGCCGTGGCCACGCCGTGTTGGCCGGCCCCGGTCTCGGCGATGATGCGAGTCTTGCCCATGCGCCGGGTCAAGAGGGTCTGCCCCACCACGTTATTGATCTTGTGCGAGCCCGTGTGGGCGAGATCTTCGCGCTTGGCGTAGAGCTGAATTCCTAGTTTCTCCGATAGTCGTGGGAGGGGCGTCACCGGGGTTGGTCGCCCGACGAACTGGGCCAGCGTGGTGCGATAGTCGCTGACGAAGGTCGGATCGGACCACGCGTCACGAAAGGCGTCTTCAAGTTCGAGGCAGGCCGGCATCAGCGCCTCGGGAACGAATCGCCCTCCGAAGTCCCCGAAGCGTCCGCGCTCGTCGGGAACGCCCATCACGTCGAACTCCGACACGTCACTCCCCCGCCAGTGCCCACGCGCCGCGCGCGCGAGTAACGAACTCCTCGACCAGCCGGGCGTCTTTCACTCCGGGACGGGCCTCCACGCCGCTGGAGCAATCGACCCCCCAGGCGCGAGTCCGCACCACGACGTCGGCCACGTTGTGCGCGGTGAGCCCGCCGGCCGCGATCACCGGCACGACAAAGGGCCGCGACTCCAGGCGATCCCACGAGTGGGTGACGCCCGAGCCGGGCCGAGGGCCATCGATCATCACGGCGTCGACACGACTCTCGTCGAAGACGTCGAACTCATCGTCGTCGATGCTGAGGGCTTTCACGATCCGTATCGGCCGTTCTCTCAAGGTGGCGAGAAGGCGGTTGCTCAGTGGCCCATGGATCTGTACGACGTCGAGGTCGAGCGTTCGAACGTGCTCAACGATGTTGTCGTCACTGTTCTCTCGAAAGACGCCACAGCGAAGCAGCGAGCCCCTCGTCGCGTCCAGAATCTCTCGGGCCTGATCGACGCTCACCCGACGTGGCGAAGTGGCGAAGACGACGCCGAGGGAGTTGGCGCCCACGTCGACGACGGTGCGAGCGTCGGCCACCGAAGTGACGCCGCAGATCTTGACGTAGCCGTGGGACCACAGTTCAGGCACGTTGCCCACTTGGCACCAGCGCGAAGGCCTTCACGACGGCGCTGGGATCACTGGAGGTCACGAAGGCCTCCCCGACCAAGACCGCGTCGAAGCCCCGTTGGGCCGCGACCTCCACGTCTTCGACACTCGCTAGTCCCGACTCACAGACGGCCAGTACGTCGCGCGGCAGCGACGCAAGGACCGAGGCGGCGCGATCGGAGTCGACGTCGAAGGTTCGTAAGTCTCGTTGGTTGATGCCGATAATGCGACCGCCCGCATCGACCGCCCGCTTCGCCTCCTCGGCGTCGTGCACTTCCACCAGTGCGTCGATTCCACAACGCTCGGTCAGTTCCACGAACGAGGCGAGTTCGTCGTCACTGAGCGCCGCCACAATCAACAACACCGCGCCGGCACCCGCTTCCACGGCGTCGAGGACGTCGTTCTCAGAGACCGTGAAGTCCTTTCGAAGGACCGGCAGGGCCACCGTGCGCCGAACCAGCATCAGGTCTTCCATCGAACCTTCGAAGAACTCCCGGTCCGTGAGGACCGAGATGGCGCTGGCGCCCGCGTCGCGATAGACGGCGGCGAGGGCCGCCGCGTCGAGTTCGGCCGCCAAGAGCCCCTTGGACGGCGAGCGACGCTTCACCTCGGCGATCACCTTGATAAAGGGTGACGAGCCCTGACGCAACGCCAGGACAAAGGAAGGACCTTCGTAGCGAACCTGATCGACCCGGGCCTCCCAGTCGCGATCATCCTGTTGCGCGCGACGGCGATGAGATTCCAAAATGGTGTCAAGGTACGTGGTCGCCATCTCAAAATCGTAGTTGTGGAGAGCCCCACCACGGCCACGAGTAGCGTGTCGCTATGCCCGCGCTCGTTTTCGCGACGAACTAGACAATGGACTCATTCGCGCTGGATGTCTTAAATCCGCTGGTTCGTGGGACCAACCTGGAACGCCACGAAGCCGCGGACGCCCTGTGCGAGATCCTCGACGGGAAGATTGATGGGATCCTTATCGCCAGCTTTCTGACGGCCCTCACCGCGAAGGGCGAGACGGCCATCGAGATGACGGGCTTTATTGACGCGATGATCTCGCGCGCCACCACTTTCTCGATTGGCCCGAGTGCCATCGACATTGTCGGAACCGGCGGTGATCAACTTCATAGCGTCAACGTGTCCACCATGGCCGCCTTGGTGGTGGCCGGGTGCGGGGTTTCCGTCGCCAAGCACGGCAACCGGGCGGCCTCGTCGTCGGTGGGTTCGGCCGATCTGCTGGAGGCGCTCGGGGTACGCATCGACGCTCCCGAGGACGTGGTGCGCGCCTGCGTACGCGAGGCCGGGGTCGGCTTTATGTTCGCCCCGATCTTTCACCCGGCGCTCGCCACGCTCGTGCCGATTCGACGCGAGTTGCGCTTTCGCACCATCTTCAACGTGCTCGGCCCGCTGGCGAACCCCGCGCTGGTTCAGCGATCACTGATCGGCGTGGCCCCGTTGACCCTGCTCGACAAGATGGCCGAGGTCCTGCACCAGCGAGGGATTCGTCGGGCCATCCTGGTGAGCTCCGACGACGGGTTAGACGAGCTCTCCCTCGGAGCGCCCGCGACACTGGAGTACGTGGCGGGCGAGACGCGATATCGCCGACGTATCGACCCTGGCAACGCGCTCGGTCTGCGCCACAGCGCGGCCGACATCCGCGGCGGCGACGTGCGCGAGAACGTCGCTCTCACTCGGGCGTTTCTGGAGGGCGCGCGCGGCGCCATCTTTGACACGGTGTGCGTGAACGCGAGCCTCGCCCTCATGGTGGCCGGGGAGACCGATGAGCTGAAGGACGGGTTCCAACGCGCGAGCGCGTGCGTTCTCGAGGGTCGAGCGGCGAGCGCGTTAGAACGACTCGTCGCGGTCTCGAACTCCTAGAGTCGCTTGAGCTCGTTACGGTAGTGGCGCCCGTTGGCGGCGTACAGCGCGGCCGAGGCGACCGCCACGTCTTCGTTGCAGGAGTCGAGTTTGAGAGTCGCCGGCACGCCGAGGGCCATGGCGTTGGTGGGGACTTCCATGCGGTTGCGCACGACCGCTCCCGCGCCCACGGTCGCCCCGCTGTGGACGACCGCCTGGTGCAACACGATGGAACCACTTCCGACCAAGGCGCGGTCGTGAATCGTGCAGCCCTCGAGGTGCGCGAGGTGGCCGATGACGCAGTCGTTGCCGATCACCGTGGGGTACTCATCCACGGCGTGCACGACGGTGCCGTCCTGAATCGAGGTTCGCTCGCCCACGATGACCGTCCCGTAGTCGCCGCGCAGCACGGCGGTGGGCCAGACCGATGAGTCGGCACCGATGCGCACGTCACCGATAACGACGGCGTCGGGGTGAATATAGGCGTCTGGGTGGATCTGGGGTACGCGATCGCCAAGGGCGTAGATGGGCACGACACACCTCCTAGTGGGCTATCCACGAAATTAACTGATAGATCCGCCATCCGACGTAGATGACCGTGGCCACCGCGAAGAATCGCCACTTCCAGGGAATGGGCTCTCGCGCGGTCTCGGCCACCTCCGAACCACATATCGCGCAGACCTCGCCCTCTTCGGGACGGTCGCAGTTCTCACACCAGTTGGCCACTACTCGACTCGGACGCGGACTCGAATCGGTGACGCGCCCAGTTCAAACTTTTCGCGCAGACTTCGCTCGACGTAGCGCAGGTAGGTCGAGGGCAGTCGACCGGCAATAAAGAGCGTGAAGGTGGGAGGCTCACTGGCTCCTTGAACGGCGTAGCGGATCTTGCCGGTCGGAGCGGGTTGCTTGATCTGCAGATCGCGGATGGCCCGGTTGAGCGCCCCGGTGGGAACGCGTTTGGCGTAGTCGAGCGCGGCGGTGCTGAGCGCGGGCCACAGCCGATGGACGCCCTTTCCGGACAAGGCGGTCATCTTGAGCACCGGGGCGTCACCGAGGAAGGCGAGTTTGTCACCGACGCTCGCCAGGATGGCGTCACGTTCGTCGGTCGTGACCAGTTCCCACTTGTTCAAGATGACGATGGCCGGGCAGCCCGAGGCCGAGATGCGTTCAGCCAGACGCTGATCTTGCCCGGTCGCGCCTTCGGTGGCGTCGATCACCAATATCGCGATGTCCGCGCGATCGAGGGCGTCGAGGCTGCGCAACACCGAGTAGGTCTCCAGTCCCGCCTCGGTGCGCGCCCGCTTGCGCATGCCCGCGGTGTCGATGAAGCGAATAAGTCCGGCGCTGGTGTCGACGACGGTGTCAATGGCGTCGCGCGTGGTACCGGGCATGTCGTGAACGACACTGCGTTCTTCGCCGATGAGTTGATTGAAGAGCGTCGACTTACCAACGTTGGGCCGTCCGACAATGGCGACGCGCAGGGCGCCGTCGTCATCTTCGTCGGCCACGTCAACGGTCTGCTCGCCTAAGTCGTCGACGATTCGGTCAAGTAGGTCGCCCGAACCTCGCCCGTGCTGAGCACTCACCATGAAGGGATCGCCCACGCCGAGCGAGAGGAACTCCCAGCTGGAGGCTTCGTGCTGTTGGTCGTCGACTTTGTTGACGACGAGCAGGACGGGACGTTTGGAGTTACGCACCCAACGCGCGGCCGTCGAGTCTTCCTCCACCGGACCGGTCGAGGCATCGACGACCAGCAAGACCAGATCCGCGCTCTGGAGGGCGGCCTCGGCCTGTTTGGAGACCTTGTCCTCGAGAGTGTCGCCGGCGGCCAACCAACCGCCCGTGTCCACCACGTCAAAGGTCACCCCGCGCCACTCCACCTCGACGGCCTTGCGATCGCGGGTCACGCCGCGCTGTTCTTCGACCACGGCGACGCGCCGTCCGGCGAGGCGATTGACGAGAGAGCTTTTGCCGACGTTCGGTCGGCCGACGATCACAACCTGGGGTCTCTTCATACCCGACTCAGTGCTCGGGCCCGTATGCCCTCGAGGGTCGAACGCAGTTCGTGACCGGTCGTCGGCACGGTCATCACCGAGTGAGGAAGGTCGTCCAACGTCAGACCGTCGAGAAAGCGACCTTCGGAGAGACAGACGTCAGGAACCAGACAGAGCGTCGACTCATCGACGTCTTGTAACGCGTCGCGCAGGTCGAGGCCGGTCATGAGGCCCGCGACTTTGATGTTGCCGCCGAAGTATCGATTCTTCACGGCCCTCACGTTCACTTCGCGAAAGCCCTGCTCGTCGAGGAGTCGGCGCAAGATCGGGGCCGCGTACTCGCCGGTGAGGACGGTGACCTCGTCGCCGGTCGCGACACGATCCTGCGTGGTTCTCGGCGCGCGGTACCCGAGGGCGGGAGCCCCGTCCACGGACTGAAAGAAGCCCGAGCCCAGTTTGGCCATCGTCGTTCCCTTCGAAAAGCTCTCGACGAACGCCGCCACCAGCCCGACGCCGTTCTCCGCCTCGTCCAGGCTCTCGAAGCTGTCGGTGCCCGGCGGATCGATCTCGGCCACGATGTAGAACTCATCACTGGCGAAGACCTTCGCGCGACCGAAGAGTTCCCGGGTGAGGCGCTGGAATCGCTCCGCCAGTTCGACCACCTGGCGCGCCTCGTCGGGCTCGTGGGCGCGCATCGACTCTTCAGCGGTGAAGTCACTGATCCCGACCGGCACTAGGGCGACCGAGGCCAGTTCGGGGTAGAGCGAGACCACGTCGTTGAGGGTGCGCTCGAGTTCGTCGCCGTCGTTGACGCCGGGACAGACCACGACCTGTCCGTGAACCTCGACCCCGGCGCGAAGAAGTTCGCGCAGCCAGCGCAGCGAGGTCGCCCCCCGAGGGTTGCGGAGCATGTCGGCGCGAAGTTCGGGGTTGGTCGAGTGGATCGACACGTAGAGGGGCGAGAGACCCTCCTCGAGCACGCGCTCGAGGTCGAACTCGGTGAATCGGGTCAGGGTCGTGTAGTTGCCGTACAGGAACGAGAGTCGAAAGTCATCGTCTTTCACGTAGAGCGAGCGACGCATGCCCTTGGGCAACTGATAGATGAAACAAAAGGTGCAGTGGTTGTCGCAGGTGCGGATACGATCAAAAACGGCCGAGTCGATGCTGAGCCCCAGCGGTTGGCCCTCTTCCTTGGCAATGGTGACCTTGCGCGACAGCTCTTCGCCCTCGCGCTGGACGACCAGGGTAACGCTCGAACCGTCAATGAGTTGCTGGTACTCAATGATGTCGGTCGGGGCTTTGCCATTGACGGTGACCAACTCGTCCCCGACCGCCAGACCCACCCCGGCAGCCGGCGAGGCCGCAGATATCGAGGAAATACGGGCGCCGGACACTCATACAGGCTAGGCGCTACCCGGAATCTCTCTTACTAGGCTGGTGTCGTGACAGTGGACAGGGTTGTGCTCGCGGCCCCCCGGGGATTTTGCGCCGGGGTGGAGAAGGCGATCAAGGCCCTCGACTGGATGACGCGCGTCTTCGAGGCGCCGGTCTACTGCTACCACGAGATCGTTCACAACCAGTTCGTCGTCGATCACTTCAAGTCGGTGGGCGTCATCTTCATCGACGACGTGACCGTCGTTCCCGAGGGGGCGCCCATTATGTTGAGCGCGCACGGGTCCCCGCCCGAGGTCATTGAGGCGGCCCGTCGCACCGGGGGCACGGTCATTGACGCCGTCTGTCCTCTCGTCACCAAGGTCCACCACGAGCTCAAGGTTCGGGCCAACAAGGGTTACACCGTGCTGTACGTGGGTCACGAGGACCACGAGGAGGCGGTGGGCACCATGGCCGTCGCCCCCGAGGCGGTCCACCTCGTGCAGTCACGCGAGGACATCGACGCGATTGACGGCCACGACGGTCCGGTCGCCCTCCTCAGTCAGACCACCCTCAGTCTCGATGAGTGGCAGGACCTTCGCGAGTACGCCGAGGTCGTCTTTCCCGACATCTGGATGCCCAGTCGCAGCGACCTCTGTTTCGCCACCACCAACCGCCAAGCCGCGCTGCGCGAGCTCGCCTCGACCGCGGACGCGGTCATCGTGATCGGTTCGGCCAACTCCTCCAACACGGTGGCCCTGGTGAAGGTGGCCGAGGCCGAGGGCTGTGCGCGCGTGTACCGGGTCAACGGCGCCGACGAGTTGCCCGACGACCTCTCGGGAACCGTGGCCGTGACGGCCGGCGCGTCGGCTCCCGAGGTGCTGGTGAATGAGGTGTTGGCTCACCTGAAGCCCCGCGACGGCATCGAGATTTTTTCGGTGACGGTGGAGGATGAGTACTTTCCTCCCCCGCCGGAGCTCCGCGAGGTCTTAAAGGCGCTGACGGCTCTCGTGGACGTGGTCTTCGCCACACCGGTCGCGACCGGCTTCGACGCCCAGGCGGACCGAGAGTTCACCGCGGCCGAAGTGCTCTCCGCCTAGTCGTCGCGCGGCAATACGCCCCAGTAGACTTAATCGCCCATTGCGTTTAAGGAGATTGATGTCGAACGAGGACCTCGAAAAGCGGCGCATCGCGCGGTTGCGTGAGTTCGCCATCGCCCAGGCCCGCACTCGCTTTGACGCCGACTACCCCGACTTCGTTCCCGAGGGAATCGTCGCTTCGATCTGCGCCTACGAAGAAGAGGGCAACATCGGCGACGTCCTAAAGAAGATGCCCGACACCATCAACGGCAGTCCCTACACGACCTTTGTGGTGGTCGACGGCGGCACCGACAAGACGGCCGAGGTCGCCCGCTCGTTTCCCGGGGTCAAGGTCTTCGAGTTCCCGGTCAACCTCGGTCACGGCGTGGCCCTGCAGGTCACCTATCGCTACTGCGTCGAGTTCGGGGTGAAGTACGTCGTCACGCTGGACGCCGACGGCCAGAACGACCCGCAGGAGATCCCGAACCTCCTCGCGCCCCTCCTCGCCGATCAGTCGGACTTCGTGGTGGCCAGTCGGGTGTTGGGTGAGGACAAGACCACCGACGTCGTGCGCAAGACCGGCGTGCACTTCTTCTCCTTCGTCATGAACCACATGACCGGGGCGCACTTGACCGACACCTCAACCGGGTATCGAGCGCTGCGGGTCACCATGCTGGCCGACGTGGTCGATCGCCTGACCCAGGAGCAGTATCAAACGGCGGAGCTGTTAATCACCGCCCTCAAGCGGGGGTGGCGGGCCAGCGAGGTCCCGACCGTCTGGTACCCGCGCGCGTCCGGCACCACCAAAAAGGGAAAGAACTGGCTCTTTGGTTTCCGCTACGCCCGGGTGGTCTTTGGCACCTGGTGGCGCGAGCGCTAACGAGGGCACGCTCGTCCCGTACGCGACCGGACGTGCCCGGCGACGCCTTCGAAAGCGTGGGGCGAGAGCCGAGATATCGTTAACCCCGTGAGTGGCGAAGAGGGAGCCGACGTCGGCGTCGAGAGTACGCCGAGGGCCCCAGCGTCGCGCACGAGAGGCTCGATTCGCTCACACGAGCAGTTGGTGGGAATGATCCTCCTCGCGGTGGCCTTCATCATCGGTTCGCTCTCGATCGCGTCGGGGATCCGGAACCGAAACCAACCCCAGGCCAATCAGATCACCATTACCGGCTCCGCCGAACAGGCGGTCACGTCGAACACCTTTCAATGGATGGCCAGTTTTGCCAGCACGCAGCCGACAACCTCGGCCGCGTTGGCGCAGGTCAATAAGTGGACCGCCCAGATCCGCGACGCGCTTCTCGCCTCGGGAGCTCTCGAGAACGAAATCTCATTCGGCACGCTCAACGTGCAGCCCAATACCCAGGTCAACGGTCAAGTGACCAGTTTCACCATGAACCAAACGGTCACCGTGCAGTCTTCCCGCCTGAGCGCCATGCAGCGTGTTCTGGGCGTCAGCAATGTCCTGCTCGCCGACAACGTGCCGTTCATCGCCCAACAACCGGAGTACCTCTTCAACGGTCTGAAGAAACTGCGACCCGCTCTCACGTCCGAGGCGGCCGCCAACGCTCGACAGCGGGCCCAGGCGGCGTTGGGCAAACAGGTCACGTTGGGCAAGCCGATCTCCATCAGGGTGGGACAGGTGTCGGTCGATGCCCCCGGGTCGGTCAACTACGGCAGTGGGGACTTCAACACCAGTTCGATCCCCAAGGTCGTCTCGGTGGTGGTGTACGCCACGTACTCAACGTAGAGCGGTTCCCAGACGTCAGTCCCCTAGCGAGCCAATCGCCGACGAGCCTCGGCGTACACGGCTTCTAGCTCTCGACGGAGTTCCTCGGTCTTCTCGGTGATCTGGGACCGTGAGACGCGGCCCTCGCTGACCGGTGGCTCGATGGGCGGGCCCACCACGATCTGGATCTTCGTCGGTCGCGGCAGTTTCGCTCCGACCGGCAGGGCTCGATCGCTGCCGGCGATGCCGACGGGCACAATCTTGGCCCCGGTCCTCGCCGCGATGAAGGCCGCTCCGTCGTGCAGGGGCTCCACCGAGTCCCCCTCCTTGCGCGTCCCTTCGGGGAACAGCACCAGAGCCTGACCTCGTTTGAGCACTTCTTCGGAAAGTCGCAGCGACTCGCGATCGGCGCTGGCGCGATCGACCGGAAAGGCGCCGAGGCGCGTCAAGAGCGCGCCGAAGAGGGCCGGGTGAAAGATGCCCTCCTTCGCCATGAAGAAGACCTTGCGCGGCGAGATGAACAGGCTAAAGGCGAAATCTACGTTGGAGCGGTGGATCGGCGCGATGAGAACGGGCCCGGTCAGGGGGATATTCTCGGCGCCCACCACGCTCGGACGAAAGAGGATCTTCGCCACAGCGCCGATGAGCGCCGCGCAGATCCGATAGGTGAGGGTCTTGCGGGGATCTAGGACAAGGTCCGCAGCTTCAGGCATTGCGTGATCTCCTCAACGACCTCGTCGACACTTCGTCCCGTCGTGTCTAGCACGAGGGCGTCGTGCGCTTGTCGCAACGGCGAGGCCTCTCGCGTGGTGTCGGCCACGTCGCGACGATGGACCGACGCCTCGCTCTCATCGTCGCGTCGGCGCGCTCGCTCTTCTAAGGACGCCGTCAAAAAGATTTTGATCGTGGCGTTGGGAAAGACCACCGTGGTGATGTCGCGACCCTCCACCACCGTGCCCACGGATTGAGCGGCGGCAAAGTCGCGCTGGCGACGGACCATTTGGGCGCGCACCCGCGGATTCGCCGCCACGACGGACACGACGCGGTTGACCTCGTCGCTGCGGATCTCGTCTTCAATGTCTCGACCGTTCACGCTGACCCGAGGCAGCGTGGCGATGGTGATCTCGCCCGCGACGTCCGCGACCGCCGACTCATCGAGGGGGTCAACGCCGGTGCGCAGGGCCTCGTGGGTAACGGCGCGATACATGGCTCCGGTGTCGAGGAACGACCAGCCGAGTGACTCCGCGAGCGCCCGAGCCACGCTGGACTTTCCCGAACCGGCGGGGCCGTCGATCGCGATGACGAGACCGCTCATTGCAACAAGGCCAGGTCGCGAAAGAAGTGGGGATAACTAGAGGACACGGTGGCCGCGCCCTCTATCGTCGCGCCGTTCCCGGCGCAGCCCGCGACGGCGCTGGCCATCACCATCCGGTGATCCAGGCCCCCGTGAAAGCTGAAAGCGAGGAAGCGCTCCGCGGATCCGAGACCCTCCACGAAAAAATCGTCGCCGTCGGACCAGACGCGACAACCGAGGCTCATGGCCAGCGCCATGGAGCCCGCGAAGCGGTCGGACTCCTTCAGGCGAAGCTCGCCCATCGATCGAAAAGCACTCACCCCGCGCGCGGCGCACGCGGCGACCGTGAGAACGGGCACTTCGTCGACCGACGGCACGTCGTGGGCGTGAATCTCGGTGGCGACCAGGGACGAACTGCGCGCGTGAAGAACGTGATAGGTGTCGCGCTCGTCGAGGCGCACGTCGGCGCCCATGCGCTCCAGCACTCCGACGAACCCCACGCGTTCAATCGAGGCCTCGACGCTCAGGACCTCCAGGGTGGCGTCGGGGTGTATGGCGCCCAGTACCGCGAAGAACGCCGCCTGCGAGGGGTCACCGGGCACGTGCCAGCTGTGACGCTGCGGTCGTCCGGGGCGAACGCGCACCTCCCGGCCCTGGCCCACGTCGTCGCTGCGCACGTCGACGCCGGCGCTGGACAACATGTCCTCCGTGGTTCGTCGCGTCCGCACGTCCTCACGCACGCGGGTCTCACCGTCGGCGAAGAGAGCGGCCAGAAGGATGGCGGACTTCACCTGGGCGCTCGGGACCGGTACGCGATAGTCGAGCGCTTGCAGTTGTAGCGGGCTCGTGATCTCCAGGGGAGGCGTCGACGTCATGCCCTGACCTTGTAGGTCGACCCCCATGAGCCCGAGCGGGATCGCCACGCGATCCATCGGCCGCCGTGAAAGAGAGGCGTCACCGCACAGTGAGTGACGACCGGGAATGGACGCCACGAGCCCACACAGCAGTCGCATCGACGTCCCCGAGTTGCCACAGTCAAGTGCGTCGGCGCTGGGTCGAAGACCGTTGTCGGGGCCGGTGAGATGCACGATCCCGTCCTCGTCGTGGCGAGTAGCGCCCAGCTGCACGACGATGGTGCTGGTCGCCGTGACGTCGTCGCCCGGTGACAGTCCCGTGATCGTGCTCTCGCCACTCGCGAGGGCGCTCAGCATGAGCGCGCGATGAGAGGTGCTCTTGTCGCCCGGGACCCGGATCGAGCCGCGAAGTTGCGTGGCGTGGGTGACGACCTCCACGTCGTTCATTCGTGACCCACTTGATAACCGCGGGCGCTCAGGGCGGCGGAGAACGAGTCGGCCAGGCGAGCGTCCACGGCCAGCAGCAAGGTTCCGCTCGAGCCTTCGATGCCGTGGGCAATCTCAATGTCGTAGATGTTGACGAGCATCTCGGACGCGGCCATGGTGACCGCCGCGAGCACGCCCGGTTGGTCGCTCACGCCGACTCGAAGGTAGGCGAGGTTCTCGGAGTTGAGGGCCCGCCCCGGTAGTTGGCGCCGCGCGAAGGCCGCCTGAGTCAGGTCGGTCTTGATGGCGGCGTGATCGTCCGCGTTCAGGGCTTCGCGCAGACCCTTCAGTCGTTCTTCGAGGGCCACCAACGACTGACTGATCGCCTCGCGATTTTCAAAGAGAATGTCGGGCCAGATGCTGGGGTCGCCGGCGGCGACCCTAGTCATGTCGCGAAAACCACCGGCGGCCAGTTGCAACAGCACGGCGTCCTGTTCGGCCACCCGGGTCGCCTCATTCATCAACGCACCGGCCAGGAGATGAGGGACGTGACTGGCGACCGCGACCAGCCGATCGTGATCGTCCGCGTCGACGGCCACCACGTTCGCCCCCAGTTCGCGCAGGATGCCGTGCAGCGTGGTGTAGGTCTCTGGTTTGGTGGTCGTGGTGGGCGTGAGGACCCAGGTGCAACCCCGAAAGAGATCGTCACGCGCCCCGGCGAGACCCCGCAGCTCCGACCCGGCCATCGGATGTCCCCCGAGAAAGCGCGGGTCGTGAACGTCACTCACGATGGCGCCCTTCACGCCGGCCACGTCGGTCACGATGAGGTGCTCGTTGGACGAACCCTCGAGGATCTCGCGGGCCACTTTGGCCACGACGCTCGCGGGGGTGGCCACGACCGCGAGGACGACGTCCGCGTCAGGTTCGCACCCGCCGATCACCCCGGCCTCGAGGGCCGCGCGGGTGACCGTCTCGTCGCTGTCGAGACCGGTCACGGTCCAGCCCGCACCGTGCAGGGCGAGGGCGAGGGACGATCCGATGAGGCCGAGGCCCACCACGTGGGCGTGGCGACTATTCGGGGAGGTCATCGCGCAACGAGGGAGCTTTTCGCAGGTACACGTGGCGAAGTTCTTCGCGGGCTCGCTCGGTATAGACGTGCATCAAGACCCGCACGGTCAGGGGCATGGCGCCGGGCACGGCGATCTCACTGGCGCACAGGAGCGGCACGTCACCGAATCCCACGCCGCGGGCCGCCGTGGCGGGAAAGGCCGCCGTGAGGTCCGGGGTCGTCGTCAGGAGCACGCTGATCACGTCGTCGTGGTCGACGCCATTGCGCTCGAGCATCTCGACCAGCAGCTCCTGGGTGACCTCGTTAATCTGCTCCGTCGTGTTCTCCTCACACGTCGTCGCGCCCCGCAGTCCTCGTACCATGGCAAAAGTCATGAAGGCATCGTAGAGGCCAGTTCCTCGGTCATCCCCACCGCTTCCATCAAGCGACGCACCTCGTTGAGCGAGAGCTGACGCGACGAACCGGGTGAGAGCGTGGCGTCCTGCAGCGGTCCGATGCGCGTTCGCACGAGGCGCGTCACCTCGTGACCGACGGCGGCGAACATGCGCCGTACCTGTCGGTTGCGCCCTTCGTGAATCACGATGCGCACCAGTCCCTCACTCACCCGCGACACCTGAGCCACCGCCGTGACGCCGTCTTCGAGTTCGACGCCCTCGCGCAGGCGGCGCAGCGCACTCGGCGACGGGTCGCCTTCGACGCGCGCCAAGTACTCCTTGGCGATACCGGAGCTCGGGTGGGTCAAGAGGTGCGCCAGACGGCCGTCGTTGGTCAGGATTAAGAGGCCCTCGGTGTTCATGTCCAGACGCCCCACCGGAAAGACCCGCACCGGCGACTCGATGAGGTCCAGCACCGTGGGGCGGCCCTGGGGATCTGACGCCGTCGTCACCACGCCGTCGGGCTTATTGAGGAGAAAGTAGACCTTGCTCTGGGACGTGGGCGCCATGCTCCCGTCCACGCAGATCACGCTGATCTCGGGGTGAACGCGGTTACCGAGTTCCGCCACTCGACCGTCGACCGTCACGCGTCCGTCGCTGATCAAGATCTCGCAGGCCCGTCGTGATCCGTAGCCCGCGCGGGCCAGCGTCTTTTGGAGTCGCTCGCCCTCGTCCAACTAGGACACCTCGGAGTCGTCGAACCGCGCCGACATCTCATCGGCCAGTTCGTTGGCGGTCTCGACCGGTGGCATGAACTCTTCAATGGGGGGCAGCTCGGTCAAGGACGCCAGTCCCATGCGGTCAAGAAACAGCTCCGTGGTCCCATAGAGAATGGGTTGGCCGGGCCCGGGTGCGCGGCCCTGCTCTTCGATGTAGCCGCGCTGTTCGAGCAGGCGGACGACGCCGTCCACGTTTACCCCGCGAAGGGCCGTGATCTGGGCCCGCGAGACCGGTTGGCGGTAGGCAATGATGGCGAGCGACTCCAAAGCGGCCGACGAGAGTCGGTGCGAGACGTCGCGGTTGGCGAACTTGGTCACCCACGCGGCCACGTCCGGTGACGACTGCATGACCCAGCCACTGGCCAGTTCGACGACCTGGAACCCACGCCGCTGCTCGAGAAACTCCGCGCGGAGATCGCCCAACGCCTGGGACACGGCCGCGGCGTCGGCGTCGACGACGTCGGCCAACTCCTCGGCGGAGATGGGCTCGAGGGCGACGGTCAGCATCGCTTCGAGCTTCTGCTCGAGTGAGAGTTCATCCCTCATAACTATCCACCCCTCCCATGTCGAGCCTCGCGTTGGAGTCGAGCCACTCGATCTGCACCTCACCAAAGGTTGCGCCCTGACCCAGCGTCACGTGCCCTAGTTTGCACAGCTCCAGCAGGGCCAGAAAGTGGACGATGACCTCGATGCGTGTCTCGAGCGACTCGGTGAGCTGGCGGAACGAGAAGCGCCCCATGGTCGGCAGGCGTTGGGCCAGGGTGGCGACCGTCTCCGCCACGGTGACGGCGTCGACGGTGACGTGATGAAGTCGCACGACCGGCACCGGCTTCTCCTCGATCCCGCGCAGATAGGCCATCGCCAGTTGCGCCGTGGTGACGCCCAACAGAAGATCGGGCGGTCGAACGATGAAGCCGTCGTCCACCCCGCGCAGTCGCGGGTAGGCGCGACTCGCGCGCTCGAACAGTGAGACGAAGGCGTCGGCCAGGGCCGCGTAGGTGCGCAGTTCCAAGAGCCGTGCCAAGAGAACGTCGCGCTCTTCCCAGCCGACGAACTCCTCGTCGAGGTCACCGCTCTCGCGCCCGGGCAGGAGACGGTGACTCTTCATCTCGAGAAGAACCGCTCCGATCAGGAGAAATTCAGACAGGTCATCCATGTCGAGGGTCACGGACTCGTCGCGCAACGTCGCCACGAACGCGTCGACCAAGGGAGCCAGGGGAACGTCAAGAATATCCACGTCGTGACTGGAGATCAGCTGCAGTAAAAGTTCTACCGGGCCGCTAAAGGACGGCGTCGTCACGACGAAGGTCACCGCTCAACCCTACCGGGTCACTCATCTAGCATTGAACGATGAAGATTCTCTCCGGCATGCAGCCCTCGGGCAAACTGCACCTCGGGAACTACCTGGGCGCCCTGCGGCCCTGGGTTGAGGCGCAAAACGCCGACGCGTACTACTGCGTGGTGGATCTGCACGCCCTCACCCTCCAGATCTCCCCCGACGAACTACGCGCCAATACCACAGATCTCCTGGCCACGTACCTGGCGGCGGGGCTCGACCCCGAGCTCTGCACCATTTTCATCCAGAGCCAGGTGCCCTTCCACGCTCAGCTGAACTGGCTGTTGGAGTGCGTGGCGACCTACGGCGAACTCTCTCGCATGGTCGCCTTCAAAGAGAAGTCCGAGCGCCAAGACGGGTATCGGGTGGGACTCTTGACCTACCCGGTCCTGCAGGCGGCCGACATCCTTCTCTACGACAGCGAGGAAGTCCCGGTCGGCGACGATCAGCGCCAGCACCTGGAACTCGCGCGCGATATTGCGGAGCGGTTCAATCACCGATTCGGCGAGACCTTTCGCGTCCCCAAGGGAGTGCAACCAGCGGTCGCGGCGCGCGTGATGGACCTCCAGGAACCGACGCGCAAGATGAGCAAGTCGGTCTCGAGCCCGCTCGGCACGATCCTCCTGTTCGATTCACCGAGCGAGATCGAGCGAAAAATCTCCAAAGCCGTCACCGACACCGACGGAGAGGTGAGATTCGACTGGGACACCAAGCCCGGTATCTCCAATCTCCTCGAGATCTTCGCGAGCTTCGCCCACGAGTCGCCCCCAGCCATCGCCAGCCGCTACACCCGGTACGGCGATTTGAAGAAGGATCTCGCAGAGCTGATGATCGCGAGCCTCTCGCCGCTGCGCGAGCGCTACCAGGAGCTGGTCGAGTCTCCCGCCGACCTCTACGCGGTGACTGATCGCGGTGCGTTGAAGGCCAGCGAGGTGGCGGGTCCGATCTATCGACGCGCGGCGCACGCCATGGGTCTCGCCTAGAGGAGGTTGAACCACCAGTTTTCGACATCGCCAAGCCACGTGCCGGCGATGTTGGTGGTCCAGGTCAGCAGAATCAGCGCGATAAAGAACAGTGGGAGGGCCCGAGCGCGAAGTTGGTAGTACTTCGCGAGGCTGCGATTGGGAAGAAATCGCTCGATGATCGCCGACCCATCCAACGGAGGAATCGGAATCAAGTTGAACACCGCCAGGATCAGATTCACCAGACCCAAGGTCTCTCCGAAGACGAAAAGGTCGTGGTGGCTCACGTAGGCCGACACACCATTCGCGGTATGGACAACACCGGTCAGTGAGAATCGACACACGACGTACCCGATCGCCGAGAGCACGACGTTGACCGCCGGTCCCGCGAGCGACACCCACAAGGCCTGCTGTCGTGGCTTGCGGAGCCGAGAGAGGTTGACCGGCACGGGCTTCGCGTACCCGAAAGCGGGAAAGTGCAGCAGCAGGAGAAGACCGGGCATCAGGATCGTGCCGAAGGGATCGATGTGGGCAATCGGGTTCAGGGTCAGGCGGTGGCGTTCCTTCGCCGTGGGATCGCCAAACAGGTACGCCACGTACCCGTGGGCCACCTCGTGCAGCACGACCGAGGGTATCAAGATGATGAACCAGAGCCATAAATTCATCGAAAGTTACCTTTTAGTCGTGGGCTCGGGGATGGGCGTGTTGGTACTCGCGCTGCAGTGTGGTCACCGACACCGCGGTGTAGATCTGCGTGGTGGCGATGGACGCGTGCCCCAACAGCTCCTGAACGACTCTAATGTCCGCACCGTGCGCCAGCATGTGGGTGGCGCAACTGTGACGAAATACGTGAGCCGAGATACGCGAACGATCGATGCCCACGTTGAGGGCCCGTTTGTGCACGATGAGGTCCACGCCCTGGCGCGTCAGAGGCCCCGAACGAGCGTTGATGAACACCCGTTGACTGGTGCGCCCGGCGAGCAACGTTCGCCGGCCCCCGGGGCCGAAGTACTCGCGCAGGGCGCGACCCAACGCCCCGCCCAACGGGACCAGCCGTTGCTTGGAGCCCTTGCCGGTCAGGAGAATGAGCTCTTCATCGAAGTCGATATCCGATAGCTCCAGCCCCACCACCTCACTCACCCTCGCCCCGGTGGCGTAGAGGAGCTCCAGTAGTGCGCGATCGCGCAGGTCCACGGGCGTGGCTGAGGGAATCGCGTCGAGCAACGCGGTGATCTCGTTCTCACCGAGCGGCTTGGGTAACGTGCGGCCGCGACGACCGCCCTTCAGCCGAGCACTCGGATCGAGTGTCAACTCCCCCTCGTCGAGTAAGTAGGACAGCAGTCCCCGCACTGACGCCACCGACCGCGCGACGGTGCTGGCCTGACGCGTGGAACGCAGTCCGTTGAAGTAGCCCTCGAGATGCTCCTCGCGAAGCCGACTCAACGTGAGGTTCTTGCCTTCCATCCAGTGTCCGAGGGCCGACAGGTCACGTCGGTACGCCTCCAAGGTCGCTCGGCTGCGTCCTTTTTCAATGGTCATCCACTGGAGATAGTCCTCGAGCGCCTCCTCAAAAGTCATCGAGGAAGTTTCCAAAGAGCCGGTGCAGGGCGATGGCCGTGGTGGAGTCAATCGCGAAGGCGTCACGCAGCCGGGTGCGAAGCTCCTCCAAGGAGAACCAGTGAATGGTGGCGCTGCGCTCTTCGGCGCCGGCCGGTTCGCGAGCTCGTTCGCTGAGACCCCGAGCTTCGTAGACCCACATGACCTGGGTGGACCAACCGGGTGAGTTCATGAATCGTCCGATGAGGGTCCACTCCCGCGCCTCCAGGCCCATCTCTTCGATCAGTTCGCGCTTGGCGGTCTCGAGGGGCTCTTCGCCTTGGACGTCGCGCGTGCCCGCCGGGATCTCCAAGAGCTCTTGTTCGAAGGTGGCGCGAAACTGTCGAATGAAGCCCACTTCGCCCTGGTCGTTGATGACCAGCACGGCCACGGCGCCGGGGTGAACGGCCACGTCGCGTTCAAAGCGCTCCTCGCCGTGACGGACGGTGCGTTTTTCAACGTTGAAGACGTGTGAGCGAAAAACAATCTCGGCCCCTTCGACGTGGAAGGAGTCGCTCACAAGGTGCTGTCGACCGTCGAGGGATCGATGATGTGGGGTTCGCGACCTTCGGCGCGCGCGGCGGCGGCCTTGATCAGTCCGAGGAAGAGAGGGTGTGGCCGATCGGGGCGGGACTTGAACTCGGGGTGAGCCTGGGTACCCACGAAGAAGGTGTGGCCCGGAAGCTCGACGAACTCCACCAGTCGTCCGTCGGGTGAGTTCCCCGAGCAGTGAAGGCCGGCCGCCTCAAACTGCTCTCGGTAGCGGGCGTTGAACTCGTAGCGATGGCGGTGGCGCTCTGAGACGACGGTTGTGCCATAGAGATTGGCCACGATCGAGCCCTCGTCAAGCATGGCGGGCCACGCGCCCAGCCTCATGGTGCCGCCCAGGTCGGTCACGTCAATCTGCTCCGCGAGCAGCGAGATGACCGGCGCCGACGAACTGTGCGAGAACTCTGTCGACTGGGCGTCGCTGAGTCCGAGCACGTGACGAGCGAACTCGATGACCTGGACTTGCATACCGAGACAGATGCCCAGGTAGGGGATGTCGTTTTCGCGAGCGATGCGGGCCGTGGCAATCATGCCCTCGATGCCTCGCTCACCGAAGCCCCCGGGCACGATGATCCCGTCGAGTTGGCTCAGGCGGTCCGCGTCCAGCTCGGAGGGGACGCGCTCGGCTTCGTGATACTCGATAATCGTTTTGGCGCCGACAGCAAACCCGGCGTGTCGAATCGATTCGCCGACGCTGAGGTAGGCGTCGGGCATGGTGACGTACTTGCCGATGATGCCGATCCGCAGGGTCCGCGTCGTGTTGTGCACGCGGCGAACCACGCTCTCCCACGGTCCCAAGTCGATGGGGTGCTCATCGAGATCGATGTTCAAGGTGTTGCACACGTTGGTGTCGAGGCCCTCGTGGTGCAGGGTGATTGGTATGTCGTAGATGCTGGCCTCATCGACGGCGGAAATGACCGCGTTGACCGGTACGTCACAGAGGAGCGAGATCTTGCGCTTCAGTCCATCGGAGATCGGCTGGTCGCTTCGACAGACGATGATGTCGGGCTGAATACCGCGCGAGCGCAACTCGGTGACGGAGTGTTGCGTGGGCTTGGTCTTCTGCTCGCCCGAAGGCGCGAGGTACGGCACCAGGGTGAGATGGACGTAGCAGACGTTGTCGCGCCCCGCGTCACGGCGAAACTGACGGATCGACTCAATAAAGGGCACGATCTCGATGTCGCCGACGGTCCCGCCGATCTCGACGATCACGACGTCCGCGCCCAAGGAGCCTTGGCGGCGAATCCGCTCCTTTATCTCGTCGGTGACGTGCGGGATGACCTGGACCGTCTTTCCCAGGTAGTCCCCGCGACGCTCCTTCGCGATGACGTTGGAGTAGATCGAACCCGTCGTGGTATTGGAGATCTTTGACAGCGACTCGTCGATGAAGCGCTCATAGTGTCCAAGGTCTAGGTCGGTCTCCCCACCATCGTCGGTCACGAAGACTTCGCCGTGTTCCCCGGGATTCATGGTGCCGGGGTCGACGTTGAGGTAAGGGTCCAGCTTGCACATGGTGACCCGCAGACCGCGAGATTTTAGGAGCCGACCGAGCGAGGAGGCAGTGAGGCCTTTTCCGAGCGAACTCGACACTCCGCCCGTTACAAAGACGTATTTAGTCATCGACTGACTGCGCTTCTCACGGAACAACATCCTAGCGAGATAAATCTGCTCCGGCGCGATCCTCGAACGTGTTTTCAAGCAACTGAGTCGCCAACGCGCGCGATTCACGCGTCAGCGTGTCTCCGGCGAGCATGCGAGCGATTTCACGTACTCGATCGTCACCGCGAACTTCTCGAACCACGGTGCTCGTCGTGCCCTCTTCCACACTCTTCTCGATAACGAAGTGATGGTCGGCGCGCGCCGCGACCGAGGCGAGGTGGGTGATGGCGAGCACCTGTTGTTGCTGTCCCACTTCTCGTAAACACTCCCCGATCTGTTGAGCGACCTGGCCGCCGAGCCCGGCGTCAATCTCGTCAAAGACCGCGACGACGTCACGGTGTACCGTCTCCAGAGAGAGCGCCAGAAGCACTCGGCTCAGTTCCCCTCCGCTCGCCAGCGCCGACAGCGGACCCTCGGGTTGGCCCGGGTTCGGAGCAAAGAAGATCTGCGCGTCCGAGCCGTCGTCACCGTCGACAACGAATCGCACCGTGGCGTTGGTGAGGGCCACCCGCGGCATCTGGCGAGTGATCGCCGATGTGAGTTTCGCCGCCGCGGCCTCGCGTTCGAGTTTTGCCTGGCGAGCCAACGAGACCTCGACCCGCTCCAACTCCTGGATCTCTTGGTCGATCGCCCCCACGCGCTCTGCGTCGCCCTCGGCGTCGCGACGGCGCCGGCGCAACTCGTCACGACGAACGAGGGCGGCCTCGAGGGAGCCGCCATACTTCTTGGACACGTGCTGGAGCACACTGGCCCGCGCTTCGAGCTCTTCGAGAACTCGAGGGTCAAAGGCGTCGGGGTCGGCCAGCGTCGCCAGTTCATGCAGCGAGTCGCGCGCGCCCACGAGGACGTTGTTCAGGGCCTCGCGGACTGCGCCGTACGCGTCACCATCCGGCAGTCGTCCCAGCGCCCGGGCGAAAAGGGAAAGAACGGCGTCGTCGTGATCACCGTCGAACAACTCCATCACCTCGGCGATCGCGGACTGCCCCTCCCGCAGCGACGTGAGTCTCGTGAGTTCCGACAGTGTCTCGGCGAGCTCCGTGGACGAGGTGATCTGCGCGGCGTCCAGCTCGTTCAGCTGAAACTCCAAATACTCCAGGTCGCGCTGGCGAGCCTCGTGATCCCCCCCGTACTCGTCACGAAGCTGGCGCGCCTCTCTCAGTCGTCGTCGCGTTTCGCTCAGTTCCACGGTGTCGACGCCACCGGACTCATCAATCAGACGGACAATCTCCGATCGATTCTTCAACAGCAGCGAGTCGTGCTGCCCGTGGATAATGATCAGGTCTTCGGCGACGACGCGCAGCGCTTCGGCGCTGGAGGGCGCACCGTTCAAGGAGCTGCGGAGGCGACCGGAACTGCCCGACTCACGGGCGAAGGCCAGTTCTTCGTGGGCGCCGCGCACGAAGAGAGCGACCGCTCGGGTGTCGTTGGTCAGGGCGTAGCGAGAGGCGCTGGCGTCACCGCCGAGGCACAGCCCCAGGGCTCCGAGCAGCAAGGTCTTTCCGGCGCCCGTCTCGCCGGTGAGAACGTTGAAACCCGGACCGAACTCCAGATGAGCGTCGTCAATCACACCAAGTTTGTGGGCGTACAGCTCGACGAGCTGGGCCTTAGGCATGACCCTCTCGAAGGCTGCGGCGCAGTCGGGTCGCGAGGTCAAAGCTCCGCGTGGCCGCGACGTGTACCGGGGTGGGGCTCTGGCGGACCTCGATGAACTCCCCGGGCCCCAGATCGCCGATGGTCTGCCCATCGGCCACCAGCACCGCCGGCTTATCGTCCACCAAGAGTCGAATGACCTTGTCGACCGGGACGACAATCGAACGCCCGATGGTGAAGTGCGGCGCCACGGGAGTGAGAATCATGACCGCGAGCGAGGCGTCAACGACCGGTCCACCCGCGGAGAAGTTATACCCGGTGCTGCCCGTCGGGGTCGAGACCATCACGCCGTCGGCCGAGTACGTCAAGAACTCCTCTTCGTCGACGAACGTCTTCACCTTGACCATGTGCCCGGGGCTGGCGCGCTCGACCACGACCTCATTCAGGGCGAACTCTTCGCCGGGCCGGTTCGAGACAGTTATCTGCAAGGCCAGTCGTTCCGAGACGGAGTTGTTCGCGAGCGCCCAGGTGATGTGTTCGACAATTTCCGTCGAGGGCACGTCGAGGAGAAATCCGAGTTGACCGAGATTCACCGCGATAACCCGGGCCCCCACGCTGTGCGCGAGGCGCGTGGCTTTGAGAAATGTTCCGTCTCCCCCGAGGCTGACCACCAGGCTCGACGGGTCAATCTCGGGCTCGTCCGGCGAGTCCAAGAGGTGCAGGGATGACGTCACCCCCTGGCGCGCCAGTTCCTCACCGACCTCGTGCGCTAACTCAACGGCGTCGAGACGGTTGCCGAACGCGAGGAAGAGTATTTGACAGGTGGACATCTGTGCCATGGTACTGACAACGGTCGGTGCGATCGCCGCTAGAACGAGTGATCGCCCGAGGCGCCACGACGTCGCAGCGGTGGGACCGTGGTGGGCGGGCGCTGGCGCGGGGGTAGCTCGGCGAGCAGTTCGGTCGTGATCTGGGCGATGGCCTCGACCGCCCGATCGAACGGCTCACTGGTTCGCGGTGACACCGAGGACACGCCACTTACTTTTCGCACGTACTGGCGCGCGGCCGCCACTATTTCTTCTGGACTCGCCGCGGGCTCCAGTCCTCGCAGCGTGGTGATATTTCGGCACATGAGTAGAGAGTAGGTCTTTGAAGGGTCGTGCCCGGCTCCTCAGAGTCTCTCGGCCGCGTACGCCCATTGGCTACTCTGAAGAAAACGACAAGGAGGGTGGTCCATGAGCGACTATCTCGACTGGAATAACGCAGTCATCGCCGAGTTTCGAGCGAACGACGGTCGCCTCGGCGGTCCCTTCGAGGGCGCCCCGGTTCTGTTGCTGCACACCACGGGCGCGAAGAGCGGCGCCGATCGCGTCAGCCCCGTCATGTATTTGGATCACGAGGGCCATCTCTACGTCTTCGCCTCCAAGGCCGGCGCCGACTCTCACCCCGACTGGTACCGAAACCTCACCGCTAACCCGGTCGTCAGCGTGGAGCTCGGCACCGAGACCTTCGAGGCCACCGCCTCTTCGCTCGAAGACTCAGAGCGCGACCGCATCTACGCGCTGCAGGTCGAGCGCGTCCCCGGCTTTGGTGAGTATCAGGAGAAGACGACGCGCGTGATCCCCGTTGTCGAACTGATTCGTTCCTAACCCTGGGGAGAGACGGGGACGATCGAGAACGACCCGCTCGCATCACGGAGTCCGTTGCCGTTGCCAGCGGTGCCCGCGGCCGCCAGGTCTCCGTTCGGGGCGAGTGAGACCTTCTCCTTCGAGTACTCATAGAGCGGGTGCGAGTCGTAGGTCACCTGGAGTGAGCCATTCGCCAGGCGGACGTCGCCGACCGCTCGGGCGGTGAGACCCCGTACGTGGGGGGTCGTGGTGGTGAGCACCGGGACCCACTGCGGGGCGCACGACGCGGGGCAGAGGCCGCCGCTGTAGGAGTAGACGGTCACGGCCAGCGGATTGATGTTCGGGTCGCCCTCGACGGCCACGACGCGCTCGCCACTCGCCACTCGGCCCGTCTCGAGGGTGGCGATCCCCGCGTCGGGGTCGCCGTTCGCGGCGGACACCAGGGACCAGTAGCCGTGCCAGGGGGCGAGCGGGGCGACGGTCTCGAGGTAGTCCTCGCCGAGCGGCCGGAACGGCGCGGACGAAGGATCGAACAGGTAGAGGGGATGACCGGCGTAGGTGACCTGATCGCCAATTCCGCGCCGGTGAATCGTGCCGATCAGTGACGCCCGGACGCCGGCCCCCGCGACCGGCCGACCCTTGGTGGTGAAGGCCGGCCAGTCATCGGAGTTCACTCCGTTGAAGAGGTCGCTCATCGGACCGGTGCAGGTCATGGTGAGCGCCCCACTCGGGACGAGATCGTACCCCCGCGCCCGGACCCGCCCGCAGCCGAGACGGCCCGCGGTGTCGCCACTGAACTCATAGAGAGGAAAGCCCGCCAGTCGCCCTCCCTTGACCACGAGCACCGGGCCGTAGGCCCTCGTCGTTAGGACTTGGAGGCCCGATCCCGGCGTCGGCGCGGGGCGAACCGCCACGACGAGGTACACCACCGCGATGAGAGCCGCGACGACCAGCAGGCGGAGGGACGACCATCTGCGCCAGAACGACCGCGTCACGGACGGTTCAGCGCGGCGAGCGAGCGGCGTTCGAGGACGAGCGAGTGCGCTTCAGGGTGCCCTTGATCATCGCCGCACCAAAGCCCACGATCCACCCACTGTTCTTTTCGGCATCGTTCAATAGTTCGTCCAACGCGTCCACGAAGAGGTCGATCTCTGCCTCGTCGGCGATGAGGGCCGGAAGCAGCTTGATGATGTTCACGTTGTCCGCCGCGACCTGGGTCAAGATGCGATGCTTCTGGAAGAGCGGAACGACCAGGGTCTGGGTAAACATGGCGGTGCGAGCGGCCTCGACGGCCCGCCAGCGGCGCTTCAGGGCCGCCGTGGTGGGGGCCCCGAACTCGATGCCGATCATCTGACCGCGGCCCCGCACTTCCTTCACGTACTCGTGACGGTCGCTCAGTTCGCCGAGCTTCTTGTGCCAGAGATCCCCCATTGAGGCGGTGTGCTCCACGATGGACTCCTCGTCGAAGACCGACAGAGTGGCGAGTCCCGCGACCATGGCGAGTTGGTTGCCTTTGAAGGTGGTCGAGTGCACCATGGCGCGCTCCATGGAGCTGTAGACGCTGCGAAATATCTTGTCGCTGGTGAGCATGGCGCCCACCGGGACGTACCCGCCCGAGAGCGCTTTGGAGACCGTAACGATGTCGGGGTTCAAACCGAAGTGCTCGAACGCGTAGAACTTTCCGGTTCGCCCGATGCCCGTCTGCACTTCGTCGCAGATAAAGAGGACACCCGCGTCGTGACAGGCCGCTTCAAGCGCTCGCCATATTTCCCCGTCAAGTTCATAGACGCCCTTGCCCTGAATGGGCTCCACGATGAAGGCCGCGACGTCGCCGCGTCGAATCTCGGCGGTCAACGCCTCGACGTCGCCGAAGGGTATCTCGGTTGCTCCGGGCAACATCTCTCCGAAACCCTTTTTGAACTCCTTCGATCCGTTGAGGGCCAGCGCGCCCATGGTGAGACCGTGATAGGCGTGCGCGTGGTAACAGACGCGCGAGCGACCGGTGTGGGCCCGGGCGAACTTGATTGACGCCTCGACCGCCTCGGCGCCCGAGTTGCAGAAGTAGACGCGCTCAATCTGTGCGGGGCTGCGCAGGACCAACTGTTCGGCGAGCAGTCCCGGGAGCAGCGCGCAGTCCATCTGGACCATGTTGGGTAGATCGGCGTCGAGCGCCTGGTGTAGGGCGTCGCGCACCACCGGGTGAGAGCGGCCGAGGGCGAAGACGCCAAAACCGCTCAAGAGGTCGAGGTACTTCGTTCCCTGCTCGTCGTAGAGGTAACACCCCTCACCGCGCTGGTAGAAGCGATCGAAGCCGAGGGTCTTGACGACCTTGGCCAACTGGGGGTTCAGGTACTGAGTGTGAAGCTGAAAGTTTTCTCCGTCGCGATCAGCGAGAAGTTCCGACAGATTGAACGACATGGTCCTCCTTCTGCTCCTTCAAATCTAGGCGCGAGAGGGCGTCGCGCGGTGGCGAGCGCACTCGCCGCCCGAGCAACCGACCCGTAGGCTGAATGGGTGGTCATCTTTTTGGCGCTCGCGGCATCGTGTCTGTACGCGTTATCCAGCGTGTGCCAGCGTCTCGGCGTAGAGGCCATCCCCGCCGACAGCCCCGAGCGCGGTTTCATTCACCAGATGATCCGTCGCCGCGTGTGGATCGTGGGATTTGCCGTGATGTCGCTGGGCTACCTGGTGCAGTCAATCGCTCTGCACCTGGGTTCGGTGGCCGAAGTTCAGCCCCTCATGGTGAGTGAGCTTCTGGTGGTCGTCTTCGTCCTGTGGTTCTGGTACTCCACGCCGTGGCGCGCTCGCGACGTCGTCTCGGCGCTCGCCGCGGTGGTCGGTCTCACCGTGTTCCTGGCGGTCGCCTCGCCCACCCTGGGTAGCGGCACGCCGCACGCCGCCCGGTGGATTGGCACGAGCGTCGTCGTCGCCGCGGTCGCGTTCTCTCTCGTGGCCCTCGGACTGCGAGGACCCGACTGGTGGCGCGCACTCTTTCTGGGCGCGGGAGCCTCGGTGGGGTTTGCCTTTCTCGCCGTCGTGACCAAGTCGCTCACCAACGTGCTACTGGGGGACTGGGTGCGCGCGTTGATCTCCTGGCAGCTCTACGCCCTGGCCTTCATCGGACTGACGTCCTTTGTCGTGATGCAACACGCCTTTCGAGCCGGTTCGCTCGCGGTGTCGCAGTCGGCGCTGATTCTGACCAACCCCATCGTCTCCATCATCCTCGGGTTCGTTCTGTTCGACGAGCAACTACGAGGAGGAGCGTGGGCCGTCGCGTTGGAGATCCTCTCGCTCGTGACACTGGTGGCGGGCGCGCTCGGGCTGTGCGCCTCGTCGTTGGTGGTGGGCGTCTACGACGACGACCCGGCCCGACACCTCCTCGCCGGTCGCGGTCGCTACGCGCGTCGCCGCGCTCAGCACCTCGCCCGGTAGGTCATTCTTTCGAGGATCGTCGCCTCGCGGCCCTCAACGGTAGGCTTTGAAGGTGAATCTCGCTTCCATCGAGGGTCCCGACGACCTGCGGCCCCTCTCCTACAAGGAGTTGGACGCGCTCAGTCAAGAGATTCGCGAGTTCATTATCTCCACCGTGACCACGACCGGTGGACACCTGGGATCGAACCTCGGCGTCGTCGAACTCACCCTGGCGCTGCATCGGGTCTTCCACTCTCCCGAGGACATTCTCCTGTGGGATACCGGGCACCAGGCCTATATTCACAAACTGCTCACCGGTCGCCGGCGCGACTTCCCCCAACTGCGCCAGCGCGGGGGGCTTTCGGGATATCCCAGCCGCTCGGAGAGCCCGCACGACTGGATCGAGTCCAGTCACGCCTCCACCGCCCTTTCCTACGCCCACGGACTCTCGATCGCCCTCAACCATCGCGGCGAGTTGGCCGGTCACGGTGGTAAGCGACACGTCGTCGCGGTCGTCGGTGATGGTTCTCTCACGGGCGGCATGGCCTACGAGGCCCTCAACAACCTCGGTCACTCCAATCAGCGCGTGGTCATTGTCCTCAATGACAACGGACGGAGCTACGCCCCCACCGTCTCCAAACTGTCGGAGTCCCTCACGTCACTTCGACTGAATCGCACCTACGTCACGGTTCGCGAAGGCGTGCGTCACCTCGCTCCCCACCTTCCACGGGCCGGCCGCGCCGGGCTGGCCGGCCTGCACGGGGTGACCTCGGCGGTGCGCGAACTGGTAACGCCCGGCACGTTCTTCGAGGACTTGGGCGTGCGTTACGTGGGACCCATCGACGGCCATAACATCGAGTCGCTCGAGGCGGCTCTACGAAACGCGGCGCTGTGGGACGGGCCGATCGTCGTGCACGTTCTGACCGAGAAGGGTCGAGGCTACGAGCCGGCCACCGCCGATAACTTAAAGATGCACGACTACAAGCTGCGCCCGGACATCACTCACGACGAGCCCGTGCCGAAGTCGTTCACGGCCGCCTTCGCCAACTCACTCATCACCCTGGCGGACCTGGACGATCGCGTCGTCGCCATTACCGCCGCCATGGCCGAACCCACGGGCCTGATCGCCTTCCAACAGCGCTATCCCACGCGGTTCTTCGACGTGGGCATCGCCGAGCAACACGCCGTCACCGCGGCGGCCGGCATGGCTATGGGCGGTCTCAAACCCGTGGTGGCGCTCTACTCGACCTTCTTCTCGCGCGCGTTCGACCAGGCCAACTTGGACGTGGGTCTGTTGAACTTGCCGGTCGTCTTTGTCTTTGATCGTTCCGGGATTACCGGTGACGATGGACCGAGCCACCACGGCCTCTTGGACATGGCGTTGTGTCTCGCCATACCCAACATGACGGTCTTCGCGCCCTCCAGCGCCGAAGAGATTCCGGGCATGCTCGCCGAGGCACTCTCCATGAGCTCTCCGACCGCTCTGCGCTTTCCCAAGACCCTGCCCAAGCCCTTCGACGCTAAGACGGGCGTCGGCCTGCACGCCCGTGAGGTCAGCCGCGGTGACGGCTCGCTGTGCGTGCTCGCGGTCGGCAAGATGGCGCCCTCCGCCTACGAGGCGCTCTCACGGATGGGTGATGAGGGCCAGCGCGTCACGCTCTACGACGTGCGCGTCCTGCCACCCGACCCCGCCATGATCAATGACGCCGTGAGTCACCAACGCATCATCACCGTGGAAGACGGCACGCGCCACGGCGGCGCCGGCACGTTGATGGTCTCCGCGGTGCGCGAAAGGGCTCAGGATCTCGGGGTGGGGGTGCCCACTACTCGAATACTCGGAGTGCCGCGCGCCTTTCTCGACCACAACAAACCGGACGCCCTACTCGCAGAACTGGGCCTCGATCCCGAAGGGCTCGCCACGGCCTTCACACGACTTCTAAACGATGAGCCCGAGTTTCCCCGCGCGTTACCGGTCGCACCACGAGGTGCGTATCTCAGCGCGAAGACCGAGTATCCCTGGAATAGCTGACTGCGCGCTCAGAAAAAATACTCAAGGAACAGAAACGACGAGGTAACTCCGCAGGTCGCGGCACTATTCGTTGAATGATCTTCAAAACACGACTGATAGGTTTACTTTGTTGGAATTGCTCAAAGGGAGTCGGAGCTGGTGTCAATCAAATTGACGCAGACGATTAGCAGTTTCCTGAACGGGAACGACAACGTGGCGGCGAGAGCCCGCCACGAGAACTTTCCGGTGGCCACTCGGCTCCTCCCGCGGGAAGAACGAGCCAACCTGATGGCGATCTACGCCTTTGCTCGAATGACGGACGATATCGGCGACGAGGCGACGGGAGATCGTCTGGCCCTGCTCGACTGGCTTGACGACGAGCTGGACCTGGCCTTTCGCGGTGAGGCGATTCACCCGGTGTTTCAACGCCTGACCCCGACCATCACCAGTCTCGGTCTCGCCCCGGAACCCTTTCGTGCGTTGATCGAGGCCAATCGGGTCGATCAACGTGTGACTCGTTATCAGACTTTCGACGATCTGGTCGGCTACTGCATGCTGTCGGCCGCGCCCGTGGGTCACCTCGTGCTGTCCGTGTTTCACGCCTCGACCCCCGAACGCGTCGCCCTCTCCGACCAGATCTGCATCGCGCTGCAGATCGTGGAGCACCTTCAAGACGTGGGCGAGGACGCTCGCGCGGGCCGGATCTATCTGCCGCTCGCCGACCTCGATCGATTTGGCTGCTCCGAAGACGATCTGCTCGCCGCTAGGGCCAACGCTCCCCTTCGAGAGGTCGTGGCGTTTGAGTCCGAGCGAGCGCGCACGCTGTTGAACGAGGGCGCCCCACTGGCCACCACCCTTCCTTGGCGTCCACGATTCGCCGTGGAAGGCTTCGTCGCGGGCGGACTGGCCGTCGTCGACGCGTTAAAGGCGGCGCAGTTCGACGTGCTGGGTACCCACTGTCGTCCGACCAAACGGTCATTGGCGTCTCACCTGACGAGCGCGTTTCTGGCGAGTCACCGGAGATCGGTGTGAACGTAGAAGCCGCCTACGAGTGGTGCGAGGGCGTCACCCGCAAGGAAGCGAAAAATTTCGCCTACGGCATTCGGCTGCTACGGAAACCGGAGCGCCAGGCCATGTCGGCCATCTACGCCTTGGCGCGTCGCATCGACGACATTGGCGACGGCCCCGGTGCGCCCGAAGAGAAGTTCGCCGCTCTCCACCACGTGCGCAAGGACCTCGATCCGATCGACCCCAAGACCAACGATCCGGTCCTGGCCGCCGTGGCCGACGCCGCGAGCCGCTACCCCATCTCCCTGGAGTGTTTCGGCGAGATCATCGACGGCTGCGAGATGGATCTCAACGGCACCACCTACGAGACGATCGACGATCTGGTGACGTACTGTCGCAACGTCGCGGGCTCGGTGGGTCGCCTGACCCTCGCCGTGGTGGGCGGTGATGATCTCGAGAGAGCGGTGCCCCTGGCCGACTCGCTGGGGGTCGCCCTGCAACTGACGAACATCTTGCGTGACGTCGTCGAAGATCGCTCGCTCGGACGCGTCTATCTTCCCCGCGCTGACGCGCAGCGCGTGAGTTGCGACCCGAGCCTCACGGGACCAGACAGCGAGGTCGCGCGTCTCGTCGCCTTTGAGTGCGGACGCGCCGATCGTTGGTTCGCGGAGGGCCTGGAGCTGCTGCCGCTCCTGTCCGGCCGAGGACGGGCCTGCGTGGGAACGCTGTCGGGCATCTATCAGCACCTGCTGCGACGCATCGAGAACAATCCGATCGCGGTCACCCAAGGACGGGTGTCGGTGCCGACCCTCGAGAAAGTCTCGGTCGCGGTCCAGAGTCTTCTCGCGGCGCGCTCATGAGTCGACCTCGCGTCTTGATCATCGGGGGAGGTCTCGCGGGCATCAGCGCGGCCCTGACCCTGGCCGACGCCGGGATGAACGTGACGGTGTGGGAGCGTCGTCCTCATCTCGGAGGTCTAACCACGTCCCAAGAGAGGGAAGGGTACTCCTTTGATAACGGACAACACGTCTTCCTAGGCTGCTGCAGCGCCTACCGGGACTTGCTGAAGCGCCTCGGCGCCACCGACAAGGTGTACCTGCAGTCGCGTCTCGACGTGCCGGTCATCGCGCCGGGCGGTCAGCGTGGATCAATTCGCCGATCCAACCTGCCCGCACCCTTTCACCTGGCGGCGTCGCTGGCGCGCTATCGACTCCTCTCGGTGCGTGAGCGCCTCCAACTGCTCCGCCCGGTACTGGCCCTCAGTCGCCTCACGCTGGGCGACCCGACCCTCGACGACATCAACTTCGGCGACTGGCTTCGCCAGCGGGGTCAGTCGCCACGAGCGATCGCCCGACTGTGGAACCTGATCATTCAACCGACCCTCAACGTGCCGGTGGACGACGCCTCCCTCGCCGTCGCCGCCCAAGTCTTTCAAGTGGGATTTCTTCGCACCGCGAACGGCGCCGACATGGGCTGGTCGACGGTACCGCTCATCAAGCTTCACGGCGAGTACGCGGCTCGCGCTCTGGACGCGGCGGGCGTGACCACTCGTCTCTCCACGACCGCCCACTCGCTGACGCGCGCGAGTGACGGGACCTTCAACGTCTCGACCGGCGAGGAGTCCGTGAGCGCCGACGCCGTCATCGTGGCGACGCCGCCGCGGGGCGCCGCGGCCCTCGGGGTCCTCGACCCGGGCCTGGCCAGTGAGCTAGGAACGTCGCCGATCGTCAACATTCAGTTCGTCTTCGATCGAAAGGTCACCGAACTCGTCATGGCCGCCTGCGTCGACTCGCCCATCGAGTTCGTCTTCGATCGCAGCGACGCGGCGGGCACCCACTCCGGTCAGTGCCTGGTCATCTCCCTCTCCGCCGCCGACCCCTACATGGCGACCGGTTCGAGTGAACTGATACCCCGCTTCCGCGAGGCCTTGAACGACCTCTTTCCCCTGGCCCGCGAGGCCCACGTCCTCAGTGCCGTGGTGACGCGCGAAGCGTCGGCCACCTTTCGCGCCGCGCCCGGCGTTGAGTCCCTTCGGGCCTCGATCGCGTCGAGCGAGGCCGGAGTATTCCTCGCCGGCGCCTGGTGTGACACGGGTTGGCCCGCCACCATGGAGGGGGCCGTGCGGAGCGGCTGCCAAGCCGCGTCGCAAGTCCTGAGTCTTTTTTCAGGGTCGAGTAGCGAGGGACCCATAAACCGCGAGAGCGTGAAGACGTGACATTGTCCAACTCCCTCTCGCGCGAAGAGAACGAAGTGGCCGCTTTGGCCATCCTCACTCGGGCAAAGGCACTGGTGGCGCCGGCGCTCGAGACCGCGGCCAAGCGAGTGGGCGACGAGCTAAGTCCCCTCATCAACCACCACCTACTGGTCGGCGGCAAGTTCGTCCGCGCCACCTTGGCGCTGCTCTCCGCCCACGCCGCGGGCGCCGACGACGAGGTCGCTCTGCCGGGCGCCCTGGCGATCGAACTGATCCACAACTTCTCGCTGATCCACGACGACATCATCGACGGGGACCTCGAACGACGCCACCACCCGACCGTCTGGTCCAAGTTTGGAGTGGGACCGGCGATCATCGCGGGCGACGCCCTGTCAACGCTGGCCTTCCAACTGCTGCTCGACGTACCGAGCGCCGAACGATTCGCCGCGGCCGGTCGGCTGGCCGACGCGACCCAGGCCATGATCGTGGGCCAAGCCCAGGACATCGCCTCCGAAGACAAGATGTCATTGACGCTCGATGAGTGTTTGGCCATGGAAGCGGGCAAGACGGGCGCGCTGTTGTCGTGCGCCGCGTCCATCGGCGCCGTGCTGGCCGGGGCCGACAGCGCCGTGGTGGACGCCCTGGCCGACTACGGCAGACATCTAGGCTTTGCTTTTCAGGCCGTGGACGACATGCTCGGGGTCTGGGGCGAACCGGCCGTGACGGGCAAGCCCGTGGGCAACGACCTTCGCCTGCGCAAGAAGACCCTGCCTATCTCGATTGCTAACTCCAAAGGTTTCGATATCTTTACCACTCCCCTCGATCACGAACTCAGCGACGCCGAGGTCCACGAGGCCATGGTGTTTCTCGACGAGTGCGGCGCGCGCTACGAGACGATGGAGCTCGCGGAGAAGGAACTCGCTGCCGCGCTGGGAGCGCTCGAGCGCGTCTCGATGGTCGATGCGCCCCGCACCCAACTGGCGGTCATCGCGCGCTACGTAGTGGAGAGAGACCAGTGAGTGAGTCTGACGTCCACCGCACCTTTGACGACCTCGGGGCGGACGGCGTGAGCGCGCCGTCGCCGTCTTTTGATCGCGACGTGAAGAACTCACTCAAGAACGCGGTCGACGCGCTGGTGGCGCTGCAAAGCGAAGAGGGTTGGTGGAAGGGCGAGCTCGAGACGAACGTCACGATGGACGCGGAAGATCTCTTGCTGCGCGAGTTCCTCGGCATCCGCACCCAAGAGCAGACCGACGCCACCGCCAAGTGGATACGCTCGCGCCAGCGCGAGGACGGTACGTGGGCCAACTTCTTCGGCGGTCCCCCCGAGCTCTCGACCACCATTGAGGCCTACGTCGCGCTGCGCCTGGCCGGCGACTCGCCCGATGATGAGCATCTGGTGCGCGCCCGCCAGCACATCATCAGTGCGGGGGGCATCGAGCGCAGTCGAACCTTCACCCGCATCTGGCTCGCGATGTTTGACCTCTGGCCCTGGGCGGAGTTGCCGGTCATCCCGGCCGAACTGGTCTTCGTGCCGCGACGGGTGCCCCTCAACGTCTACGACTTTGCCTGCTGGGCGCGACAGACCGTCGTTGCCCTGACGATCGTCAGTGCCTATCGGCCCACGCACCAACTGAGTTTTCGCGTCGATGAACTCAAGACCGGGACCAGTCGCCCGCGCGAGTCGATTCGCACCTGGGCCGGACGCTTTTTGGCCGTAGACCGCGTGCTGCACGTCTACGAGCGGCGGCCCATCAAGTTCCTGCGCAACGCCGCTCTGCGCCGCGCCGAACGGTGGATTCTGCAACGACAAGAGGCCGACGGTTCCTGGGGCGGCATTCAGCCGCCGTGGGTCTACTCACTCATCGCCCTTCGCCTTCGCGGGTACGGACTCGATCATCCCGTCATGCGCGCGGGCATCTCGGGGCTGGACGGATTCACGATCGAAGACGACGCCGGCCGGCGACTGGAAGCCTGTCAGTCCCCCGTCTGGGACACCGCTCTGGCGGTTACCGCTCTCGCCGACGCCGGTCTCTCGCCCGAAGATCCCGTGCTGCGCTCGGCGGCGCGCTTCTTGCTCAGCGAAGAGATCACGGTGCCGGGCGACTGGTCACTGCGCCGACCCGACCTGGAGCCGAGCGGGTGGGCCTTTGAGTTCCACAACGACACCTACCCCGATATCGACGACGCCGCCGAGGTCCTCCTCGCACTCTCACGCACGGCCGAGCCCCTGCAGGGGGCGGACCGTCGCGGCCTGAACTGGATGCTCGGTATGCAGTCGCGCGACGGGGGCTGGGCCGCCTTTGACGTCGACAACGTGCAGACGCTGTGTCGTGAACTGCCCTACTGCGACTTTGGCGAACTGATCGACCCCTCGAGCGCCGACGTGACCGCGCACGTGCTCGAGGTGCTGGGCACCCGCCCCGAAGCACGGGCGGCGGCCGAGCGCGGGGTGACGTGGCTCCTGCACGCCCAAGAAGAAGATGGCTCGTGGTTTGGCCGCTGGGGCGCGAACTACGTCTATGGGACCGGTGCCGTCATGCCCGGTTTGGTCGCGGCGGGACTCTCGCCGAACCACCCCTCTCTCCGTCGGGCGGTGGCCTGGCTCGAAGCCCATCAAAACGAGGACGGCGGGTGGGGTGAGGACCTGCGCTCCTACCGCGAGCCGGCGTATCGCGGACGCGGACCCTCGACGGCCAGCCAGACCGGATGGGCGCTGATCGGCCTGCTGAGCGTCGGTGAGACGTCGCTGTCACTCGAGCGCGGCCTGGCCTACCTGGTGAACTCTCAGCGCGACGACGGCACCTGGGACGAGCCCTGGTTCACGGGCACCGGCTTTCCGCGTGACTTCTACATCAACTACCACCTGTATCGTCAAGTCTTTCCGCTCATGGCACTGGGACGCTATGTCACGAGGGGGAACTACAACGGCTGAGCTCGAAGTCATCACTCCCCTGCGCATCGAGTCCTTCGCCTTCGGGGGCGCGGACACGATCATCGGAGCGGGCCGTGACAAGGCCCAAAAGTCCGGGGCCAAACTGGCCGCGCGACTGAACGAGCACACGGCCGTCGCCCTGGTCGGGGTGGCGGGGGGCCTCGCGCCCGAACTCACCCCCGGTGACGTCATTATCGCGAGCGAACTTCGCAGTACCGAGTCGAGCACCTCGCGAAACCTCCCGGGGTCGTCGCTCCTCAGCGCCGAGTTTCGACGGGCCCGCTTCTCGGTGTACCACGGCCCCCTCGTCACGTCACCGAGCTACGTCTCAGCCGGCGATCGTGCGGAGCTCGCCGCCTCGGGCGCCCTCGCGGTCGACATGGAGTCCTCCTGGGTCATGGACTACTTACCCAACAATCCCCTCGCCGTGGTGCGGGCCATCTCGGACACCAGTTCGCGCGGTCCGGTGCGCGGGGGTCTGCGCGCGCTCGGCACCCTGGCTCAAACGCGAGCGCCGTTGGAGCGTTGGGCGAAGGCGTGTGGCGAACACGAGATCATCCTCGCGTCCCCGCGCTCTTTCTGTGCGGGCGTCGAGCGAGCGATCGAAACCGTCGAGCGAGCCCTGGAGCAGTTCGGGGCCCCCGTGTACGTGCGCCGCCAGATCGTCCACAATCTGCACGTCGTGCGACGCCTCGAAGGGTTGGGCGCCGTCTTCGTGGAAGAACTCACTGAGGTTCCCGACGGGGCGACCGTCGTCCTGGCGGCGCACGGTGTCTCGCCCGAGGTCAAACGTGAGGGCGCCGAGCGCGAGAGCCTCACGGTGATCGACGCCACCTGTCCCCTGGTCGCCAAGGTCCACACCGAGGCCCGCCGCTACGCCGCCCAGAACTACAACATGGTTCTGATCGGGCACGGCGATCACGAAGAGGTCCAAGGAACTCTCGGCGAGGCGCCCGACCAGATCCAGCTCGTGGAGTCCGTGGGTGACGTCGCTACTCTCCACCTGGACTCGCGACCGGTCGCGTACCTGACCCAGACGACCCTCGCGACCGATGAAACCGCCGAGATCATTGAGGCCCTGCGCGAACGCTACCCCGACGTCACGGGACCGAGCACCAACGACATCTGTTACGCCACGCAGAATCGCCAGGACGCGGTCCGCTCCATCGCGCACCGTTGCGACCTCATGCTGGTGGTCGGTTCGGCCAACTCGTCCAACACCGCGCGGCTCGTTGAGGTCGCCCAGCGTGAGGGCTGCCGGGCCGAACTAATTGAAGACGTGAGCCAGTTGGAACTGAGTTGGCTCTCAGGTGCGAGGAGCATCGGCGTCACCGCCGGCGCCTCGGTGCCCGAGATGCTCGTGGACGGCGTTATTCGCTCGTTGGCCTCGCTCGGACCGGTTCACCTGAGTGAGGAGCGCATCGTGCAAGAGACCGTTCATTTCGCACTTCCGACTAGGGTACGGTAATGGCCGTCCCCCTTCGCCAAAATCTCCGCATCGGTACCTACCTGATCAAGCATCGGATCAAGCGGACCAAGTACTACCCCTTCATCGTGGAGATCGAGCCGCTCTTCGCGTGCAACCTGGCCTGTCCGGGCTGCGGGAAGATCCAATACCCCACCGAGATTCTGCGCAAGCGCCTCTCGGTGGAGGACGTGCTCACCGCCGTCAAGGAGAGCGGTACGCCGATGGTGTCCATCGCCGGCGGCGAGCCGTTGCTGCACCCCCAGATCGCCGAGATCGTCTCTGAGTTGATCAAGCGCAAGATCTACGTGTACCTGTGCACGAACGCGGTCCTGCTCGAGCGTCGTCTGGACAAGTTCACGCCCTCGCGCTACTTCTCGTGGGTCATTCACATGGATGGTCTGCAGGAGCGTCACGACCTCGCGGTGAATCGCTACGGCGTCTTTGACGAGGCGGTCTCCGCCATCAAGGCCGCCAAGGCCAAGGGCTTTCGCGTGTGCACCAACTCCACGTTCTTCAGCACCGATCAGCCCAAGACCGTGCGCGACGTCCTTGACTTCTTGAACGACGACATCAAGGTCGACGCCATGATGATCTCGCCGGCCTTTGCCTACGAGAAGGCACCCGATCAAGACAACTTCCTCGGCGTTGAACAGACGCGCGAGCTGTTCAAAGAGGCTTTCGCCGACGGGCACCGCAAGCGCTGGCGCCTCAATCACTCGCCGCTCTTCCTCGACTTCCTCGAGGGCAAGCAGGACTTCCAGTGCACCGCGTGGGGCATTCCGAGCTACTCGGTGTTCGGCTGGCAGCGCCCGTGCTACCTCATGGCCGACGGCTACGCGACCAGTTACAAAGAACTGGTCGAGACGACGGACTGGTCGGCGTACGGACGCGGACGCGACGAGCGTTGCGCCAACTGCATGGCGCACTGCGGGTACGAACCGACGGCCGTGATCGCGACCATGGACTCACTTCGTGAGTCGATTCGCGCCATGTTGGGCACGCACTAGTACCTCTCGTTCAACGAGTACGCATCATTCGCGAACGCGGGGGTCTTCCCCTACGGGGCGCGAGCACTCGGTCACGATGGAGCGACTACCCGGTACCGTTTTCTTATGTCGTGTGACGCCGAAAGCGTGGGTTAACTCCCGTGACGCCCACGGTCGTTCGCGCCGCCACCCCCCTCGAGGTGGCGGCGCGCGGTCGAGGACTCCGCGCCGAGTTCACGCGCCTCTGGCTCGCGACGCGACTCGGTTGGACCAACGGCAAGCGCCCCTGGCTCGGTCTCTCTCTCGCACTGGCCTCCATCGCCGTCGCGGTCATGGTGCACTTTCATCTTTTCAGCCCCGAACTGTGGCGCTCCGGGGACGTCTACGCCGCCCTGCCCGTCACGACGGAACTCATTCGATTGCCGATGTCGCTGTTCGTCCCCACGGCGTACCTCCCTCTCTGGGGAGCGGTCCTTCAACTGCTCGTGGTCATCGGACTCGGCGAGCTCATCCTTGGTCGCAGCGTGACGCTGCTGGTCGCGGCGAGCGGGCACGTGGGCTCCACGCTGTTGGCGCGCCTCTTGCTCGAGTCTCCCCACGCCGCCCTCTTCGGACTCGCACCGGCCATGGCGCGGCTGTTAGACACGGGCCCCTCCGGGGCCACGACCGCGGTGGGCGCGTGTCTCTTGGTGGCACTGCGAATGAACCGATCGGCGATGGTTTTGGCCTTCGGGCTCCTTCTCGCGGCGCTCCTGGCTCCCGGTCTCGACGCCGTCGAACACACGACGGCCCTCGCGGTGGGGCTCAGCACCGGAGCGGGCACTCGCTGGGTCTACTCGCGCACGTTACGAGCCTCGTGGACCCGCTCGCTCCGCGACGCTCGCGTGGTGCGTTTTCTTCGCCGTCGCCGGCCCGCCCTCGCCGCCTTACGCGACCGCTACTAGATCATCCCGCCGTCACGGCCACGCTCTCGCCGGTGGACATCAGCTCCACCCACGTCTGGCCGGGGGTGAGATTAATGATCTTGCCTTGGGCGTTCCTGTAGATAGCTGGGTGACGCAGGTTGGCCCGCGACCACGTCCCACGTTCCACGCGGCCCTGGCTAAATACCTCGACCGGACCCGTCCCAATCAGTTGGGCGTAGGAGTCGATCACGCCGACTCCCCCCACGTAATTGACCGTCATCACGATGACGTTTTTGGGGGCGACGCGCACCCCCTCGGCCGTGACGTCCGGCGCCCCAAAGATCGACCGATCCCAGGACTTGGTCGTTGAGTCCCAGGCGTAGCTCGCGGCGTAGCCGGACTCAAAACCGACCGTAAAGTCCTTCACCGGTGGACCCTCGAACTTCTGCGCGCCACGGAGATAGGTGAAGAGCGGGGGCGGCGGACGAGGCTTGCCGTCTTTCGCCATGAGCAGGATCGCGTTCGCGAGAAGGTTGTGAGGTGGTGGCCGGGTGGGATCACGGTACATGGTGTCACCGGCGTTGAACTGGTCGTAGAGCTTGACCGGGGCCGTCTCAATGCTCCTGACGGCGTACTCCGCACCCCCGGAGAAGGCGAAGATGCCCCCGATGGGAAAGACGATCTCGCGATCCGTGCGCCGCACCGAACGAACCGGTCCGACGATCGAGGGAAGGTGGGAGTAGAAGATAGCGGCCAGTCGGGTGATCCCGCCTTCGACAATCTCCTCGTACACCACGTCGGCCTCCGAGATGCCGAACTGGGGAAAGGCCTGGGGGGTGTTGTCAATCTTGATGGTGAGGGCCGAGCGGTCCTTCAAAAGACGTTTCGGGTAGGGCAGACCGGTGAGGGGCGCCACCGATCGCGACGGGGGCTTGGTGGTCGTGGTGGTGGGCAACGTGGTCGTGGTCGTGGTCGAGGTTGACGTGACGCCGGTGGTCGTGGTGGTCGAGTCGGCGTGCGCCCCCACCGCGAGGAACATGCTCGAAGCGATGGCCAGCGCCAGGGCGATGGTAACTCGTCGGCGCATTAAGGAAACTTACTTCGCCGCCGGGGTGCGCTGGCGTCACGTCACTCTTCGAGCGCGCTTTTGATGATCTTGCCGATCTGTTCGACTTCGAGCAAGAAGCCGTCGTGTCCGACCGAGGAGGTGATCACCGAGAGCGGCGTGGCGCTGGACACGAGCTCGACAATCTGGCGCTGGAGGCGCAACGGGTAGAGCCGGTCGGAGTCGATGCCAATCACCGTCATGGGGCTCGTCACGGTGGCGAGGGCCCGCGCTATGCCACCGCGCCCACGACCAACGTCGTGGTGATTCATGGCCTCGCTCAAGACCACGTAACTATTGGCGTCAAAGCGGCGCGCGAGCTTCTCCCCCTGGTAGCCGAGATAGGACTCAATGGCGTAGATGTCGTCGTTGAGGACATCACCGTTGTTTTGCGCCGAGCGGCCAAATCGCGCCTCGAACTCATCGCCCGTGCGGTAGGTGATCTGTCCGAGCCCCCGCGCAATGGCCAGACCAGCCAGCGGCGCATCACCGGTGTCGTAGTAGTCGCCACCGTGAAAGGCCGGGTCGGCTTTGATGGCGCGCACCTGCAACGCGCTGTGCGCGATCTCCTCGGACGTTGACGCGGCCCCCACCGAGAGAACCACGCTGCTCGCCACGCGTTCGGGGTAGCCGATCGTCCACTCGAGCGATCTCATGCCCCCCATCGACCCACCGATCACCGAACGCCACGTCGCGATCCCCAGGTGATTGGCGAGTTCGACCTCCACGGCCACTTGATCGCGCACGGTAATCACCGGAAAGCGCGACCCGTAGTGCCGCCCGGCGCGGTCCAGGGACGACGGGCCCGTGGTGCCGTGAGCGCCGCCCAGAACGTTGCTACAGACAACGAACCATCGATTGGTGTCGACGCCCAGTCCCGGTCCGATCAGTCCGTTCCACCATCCCGGCGTCAACTGACCCGGTCCGGTCTCGCCCACGGCGTGAGAGTCTCCCGTCAGGGCGTGTTCGACCAGGACCGCGTTCGATCTCTCGGGGTTGAGCGTCCCCCACGTCTCGTAGGCGACGGTCACCTCATCGAGATGACCACCGCCCTCCAGGGTAAAGCCCGCGCCGTCGGGACCGGGGAACGTGACGAAGTGACGCGACCCCGGGTCGTCACCGGGGCGCCAGTATCCGAGTGGAATCGTCATGCTCCCTTGGCGGCGGCGAAACCGGCCTCGAGGTCGGCGAGAATATCCTCGATCGACTCGATTCCGACCGAAAGACGCACCAAGTCGGGGCTCACGCCCGTCGAGATCTGTTCGTCGTCGGTGAGCTGAGAGTGCGTCGTCGTGGCCGGATGAATCGCCAGGCTCTTCGCGTCACCCACGTTGGCGAGGTGACTGAACAAGCTGAGTCCTTCGATGAACGCGCGCCCCGCGTCGGCACCGCCGTCAATACCGAAGGCCAGCACCGAGCCCCCGCCCTTGGGGAGATAGCGCTCCTGGAGGTTGTGCCAGGGACTGGAGTCGAGACCTGGGTAGTTCACCCACTTCACGTCACTTCGACCCTCCAACCAACTCGCGACCCGACTGGCGTTCGCGACGTGGCGCTCCATGCGCAAGCTGAGCGTTTCTAGTCCCTGCAGGAAGAGAAACGAGTTGAAGGGAGCGATAGCGGCGCCCACGTCGCGCAGGTACTGAAGTCGAGCTTTCAAGACGTAGCGAGCCGGGAACAGTTCGGGGGGAAGCTGCGCGAAGACCAGGCCGTGATAGCTCGGGTCGGGCTCGGTGAACCCGGGGAAACGTCCGCTGGACTCGTAGTCGAAGTGGCCCCCGTCGACGATCACTCCACCAATCGACGTACCGTGTCCTCCAATGAATTTCGTCGCGGAGTGCACCACAATGTCGGCGCCGTGCTCCAGGGGCCGACAGAGATACGGGGTGGCCAGGGTGTTATCAATGACGAGCGGTATCCCGTGATCGTGAGCGACCTTGGACACTCCTTCGAAGTTGAACACGTCGCCCTTGGGGTTGCCGAGGGTCTCACCAAAGAACGCCTTCGTGTTCGGACGGATGGCGGCGGCCCACTCGCCCAGGTCGTCGGGGTCGTTCACGAACGTCGTCTCCACGCCGAGTTTGGGCAAGGTGTAGTGGAACAGGTTGTAGGTGCCGCCGTACAGTGACGCCGACGAGACGATGTGTCCACCGTTCTCGGTGAGGTTCAAGAGGGAGATCGTCTCGGCCGCTTGACCCGACGCCACGGCCAAGGCCGCGACGCCGCCTTCGAGGGACGCGATGCGCTGCTCAAAGGCATCCTGCGTGGGGTTCATGATGCGGGTGTAGATGTTGCCTAACTCGGACAGACCAAACAGCGCCGCGGCGTGGGCCGTGTCGCGAAAGACGTAGCTCGTCGTCTGATAGATGGGAATCGCACGCGCGCCGGTGGCCGGATCGGGCGCGGTTCCCGCGTGAATCTGGCGTGTTTCAAAACCCCATTCGCTCATTGCGAACTCCTTTGGACCGTGGCCACGTCACTCTGACGCGGAGTGTTGCTCTGGGTATCCTACAATTCTTAGTGGTGTAGTCAACTATGGTGACCATCGTGTGACAGCGTCCGAGGAGATTTGACCACTCTGTATCGACCGTTAAGACTCACTACATGAACGACTCCCCCGCAGATCATCCCGGCACCATCGCCCTGCACGGGGATCACGAGTCGCGTGACGGCGCGGTGGTGGCCCCGATATACCAGGCAACCACCTTCGCCGCGCCCTCCAACGACGAGTTCATCGAGGCGGCCAATCGTGACTTCACCGATACGTTCTACACCCGTTACGGCAACCCCAATCACTCTCAGGTGGGCGAACTCGTCGCCCGTCTCGAAGGCACCGAGCGTGCGATCGTCACGGCCAGCGGTATGGGCGCCCTCTCGACGATGGCCTTCAGCCTGCTCGCCCAGGGGGATCACGTGGTCCTCCAGCGCACTTCCTACCCCGGTACCACAGGCTTCCTCACCGGTCTCTTAGAACGGTTTGGGGTAACCGCGAGCGTCTTCGAACAGGGCGACCCGGACGATCTGACCGCGGCGATACGTCCCACCACCAAGCTGGTTTTCCTGGAGTCGCCGAGCAATCCCCTCCTCACTCTCACCGACCTACGTCGCTGCGCCGAGGTGGCCCACGAACGCGGGGCTCTCGTCGTGGTCGACAACACCGTGGCGACACCCGTGAACCAAAGGCCCTATCTCCTTGGGGCCGACCTGGTCTGGCACAGCGCCACCAAGTACCTGAGCGGCCACTCTGACGTCTCGGCGGGCGTCATCGCGGGATCGAACGATCTCGTTGACAAGGTGTGGCGAACCCACTTGGCGGTCGGCTCGGTCCTCGGACCTTTCGACGCGTGGCTGCTCCTTCGTGGTATCCGCACGCTCGACGTGCGAATGCAACGTCACAACGACAACGCCATGGCGCTGGCGACCATGCTGGCTCGTCACGACCACGTGGACCACGTGTACTACCCGGGGCTTTCCACTCATCCCCAACACGAGCTGGCCCGCTCGCAGATGAGCGGCTTCAGCGGACTACTGTCCTTCGCACCGTCCGGCGGCGGGGAGAGGGCCGAGAAGATTCTTGACACGCTGCGCCTTGTGACGCGAGCGGCCAGCTTGGGGTCGGTGCACTCTCTTGCCTCGCGACCGTCGGCGATGTGGAGCAGTCAGCCCGCGTATCGAGACCAACGGTCACCAGAATCGAACGAGGCGCTGATCAGACTTTCGGTCGGTATCGAGTCCACCGCCGATCTCCTCGCCGACTTCGAGAACGCGCTCGCCGTCACCAGCTAAACCATGGGCGAGAAGCTCCTACGCTCGGGTTCCACTCTCCGCTCGCCGCGGGGAACGACGGCGTGCAGCCGGAGTCAGAGTGCCGAGCTGGTGAGCCACCGCGTCGTAGCATCTACTGAGACGGGCGGTGAGAGATGCGACGAAAGCTCCACAACACGCAGCGAGCGAACTTCCTTACTCGACGCAGCTCCGAGCGGGGCGTGGGCATGGTCTCGACGCTGGCGGTCGTGGTCATCCTTGGGGTGATCGTGACCGTGGTGATCACGAATGGCCCTAGTGGCCCAAAGTCGGCGGTTGTGGGCGGGTCCGCTACTACCACTACGACGACCTCGGTCAAAAGTATCGGCAGCGACGCCACCGCCTCAGCGATCTCCGCCTGTCTCGCGAGCTACACCGAAGTGAACACTGCGTTGACGTACTACAAGACTCTCAATGGCGCCCCGCCCCCGACCGGCACGGCGTGGGCCACGTCAACGACGAGTGGCAGCGCCCTGATTGAGTCGTGGCCCTCGGGTGCCCCGTACTACAGCATCACGTGGAATGGCGTCGAACTGACCGTGACACCCACACACGGCGTCGCCTCGCACGGCACCTCGGGAACGAGTTCGCCGGCGACCGGCTGCTACGCCGCCTGAGTCGCCAGTCGTCATTATTTGCGGGGTGAACGTGAAGTGTTCGCCTCACCATCTCGCGGCGTAGATGAAGTCCGAAGCCGGGCGACCCAACCACTGCGTGATTCGCATGGCCAACTTCATACCCGTCGCAAACTTGGCCGTTCGAAGGCCAGTCAGTTGCGAGGGAGTGCAACGGAGGATCTCGGCGAGCTCCTTCCAGGTCAGCCCGCGCTCGCGTCGTTGGGCGTTCATCGCCTCGTAGAGTTTCTTGAGGTTCCAGCGAAGTCGTCGATCGGGCCCGACGTTGGGGAGGGTCGAGTTTGGTGCGGTCGTCGCGTCGTGAAGAAAGCTCTCGGGCGTTCGTTCCAGCCAGCGCAACATGAAGAGGGCGTGTTGGCAACTCGTTTCGGGCCACGCACCCATTCGCGACAACGTGGAGGGACTGATCGGATGATCGTGCCGGCGATCGTTCAGTACCTTCGATAGATCCCATATCTGATCCGCTACCTGTCGCCAGCTGAGGTTGCGGGCTCGTCGTTGTTGCTCCAGTGCTTGGTAGAGGTCCTCCACCGAGAACTCTCCTATCGGCGAGTCGTCCACGGCGCTTACTCGCCGGTCTCGCCGTCCACCGCCTCACGAATCAGGTCGGCGTGGCCGTTGTGTCGGGCGTACTCCTCAATCATGTGGCAGAGAATCCAGCGCAGGCTGGGCGCGCGGCCGTCGGGCCACTTCCGTCGAGCGAGTTGGTCGACGCCGCCGTCGCGTAATGCCTGGTCGATCATCGCGTCCGCGTAGTTCACCGAGGCGCGCCACTGCGCGCGAAGTTGTTCGGGCGAGTCGTCGGCCGCGGTGCGCCACTCCCAGTTGGGATCGCTGTCCCAGTCAATGGCGTTCCAGGGCGCTAGGGAGTCCTGGTTCATGAGACGTTCGCCGAACCACGACTCTTCAACGAGCGCCAGGTGCTTCATCATCCCGCCCAGGGTCATCGCCGACGACGCTACCGTGGTTCGGAGCCCGATCGCGTCGAGCCCCGCGCACTTCCAGGCGAACGTGGCTCGTTGAAACTCTAGAAATCCACGCAGGGTACCGGTCTCGTCCGCCGCCAGCGGTGGTTCTGTTCGCCCTTGCTCGTCAATGTCGCTCACGGAGAGCGAGTGTAGAGGAACCCTCCTACACGGGACCACCGATCAGCGATCAGTCACGTCGCTCAGCTCGGCGGTACGGCGTAGGCAATGATTTGGGACTTCCCGTGCAGCGTCGCGTCCTTGGGTCCACCGTCGGGCACGATGATCGTGTTGCCGGCGATCGCGATGGGCGAGTTTTCCGTCCTCGGAAGGGGTTGGGTAAAGACGACGGCGCCGGTGGACCGGTTGAGAGCGACGAGTTTGCCTTCGAACAGCGGGGCGAACACCAGGTTGTTGGACACCGTGGCGGCGCCGTCGGGAAGTCCGTCGAGCTTGGTGCTCCACTCGACGGCCCCGGTCGTCGCGTTCAGCGCCACCAGATCGCCACTCTCGCTGATGTCCTTGCCCGACGGGCCGTTGTCAACCTGGTCGGCCGCGGTGAACTGGATGGGTAAGTTCATCGTCGCGGCGTAGATGGTGTTGTCCGCGTAGGCCATGTTGGTGAGAACTCCACCGAAGGCGCCCGGCAGAAAGGTGAAGGGCAGTTTCAACGGCAGTTTTCCCTTGGCCTTGAGCGCGTTGAGCGACTGGTTGTCGTGTCCGTTATGGATACCCACCGGCGTCTTCCACCGAAGAACGCCGCTTGAGGCGTTCATCTCGTAGACGTAGCCCATTTTCCCGGCCCCGATCACCACGCCCGTTCCCTTCACGGTGGCCGAGATTGGCGACGCCTGCAAGTCATAGTCCTTAAAGTCGTTCGGTACCGCCTGGTAGTACCAGAGCAGTCTTCCCGTCTTCGCATCGAGGGTCACGTCGCTGTCGCTGTAGAGAAGTTTTGCGGGCTCGGAGTAGGCGTCACCGACCGATTGGTACGGGTTGCCGATGCCGTAGGTCACCGTTCCGTTCGCGTTCACGAGCGGGGTTTCCCACGCTCCCCCCGCGCCGAGTCCCAGGCTCTGGACGCCCGGTTCGGGACCGGTCATCGTGTTGAACGTCCACAGTTCGTGGCCGTTGGTGGCATTGAGGGCCAGCAGAATGCCACCACCTTTTCCCGATCCGTACTGGCTGGCGAGGAAGACCTGACCGTTGGCGACCTGGGGTTGGATGCCGAACGTGCCTTGACCAGCGTGCAGCAGATGCTTGTCGGACCACAACAGGTGGCCGTTCGTGGCGTTGAGCGCAAAGACGATGGTCGGCGAAAGGCCGTAGACCACGCCGTTGGCGACCGCGACACCGTTCGGCCCCGGCCCCGACTTCTCTGGCAGGTTCAGTGCGTACTCCCACGCGAGACGACCCGTGGCCAAGGAGATGGCGTAGACGTTCGAGCGGAGGTCTTGCAGGTACACCACCCCGTCTTGCACAATCGGGTTGGCCGCGAGAGTGCCGTAGCCCCCGACGTTCTTCGTCGCCGTGCCGGTCAGGGTGAAGGACCACAGCTTCTTCAACTTCGACACATTGGCCACGGTGATCGTGGACGTCACCGCGTCGCGCGTATTTGACAGATCACCATTGGGGTACGGCCACGACGCGGAGGGACCGGCCGCTCCACTGGCTCTCAGCCCCAGCCCGAGCGCCGACGCGCCGAGGAGGGCCCCCACGACGGTGGCTCGATAGACAAGGGCCGTCTTCATGTCTCCCCCTTTCATCTCCGAGAGTGTGCGTCGTCGACCTCGGGCCAATGATGCATACGTCTCGTCAGACTTCTCCCACGTTGCTCAGCAACCGCGCCGCGAGCCAGGTGCACAGTTTCTCTGCACCGTATCTCTCAATACTTCACCTCAATAGAGAGTACGACGTGCACCGCGTCTCCCAGCTCCAAACGCTCACGTTTTCGAACCGCCGCCTTGATCGGCACGACGTAGCCGCCGTCTTTGGGAAAGAGCGAGGTCGTCCAACTAGTCTCGCCAATCTCGGCGAGCACCGGAATAACGCCCCAGCCGTAGGTAACGAGCGCCGCGACGGCGTGAATCTCCGCACTCTCGTTCCCGGGCACGGTGACGAAGTGAAAAGGAGACGGACCTCTCCAAAACCAAAGTTCGCCATCAAAGTCGAGCCGCATTGGCTCAGTTCTACTACCTCTCCCTTCGCGACGACCTAAGCGAACTCAGTGAGGTGAGACCAAGAGCTCAAAGTTCTCGTACAAGGAGGGCTCGCCTTCTTGTTCGCGAGCGGCCAACGCGTGAAACTTGACTCGACTCCAGATGCCGTCGAACCAGTACACGTCGCGGATCAAGTCCCGATCGAGAACGTTGTGTTTGACCAGCGCCCCGACCGCTTCTCCAAACATAAGGACCTTGCGAATGCTGGGGTCATCGGGCGCCGCCTTCTCACCCTCAAATGACTCGCTAAAGATCACGCTCAAGGCCTCCTCGACTCCGGCTTCGCTATCCCAGCGAAGTAACTGAACCACCAAGGCGGCGTCGTCATACGTTGCGGTCATGTTTTCCTCTTTCTCTCCTACTCATACCTCTGTAAGACCTCCTCACCGTGAGAAACTCATCGGCGTTGTCGACGGCTCACTCCTCTAGTTCCACGGGCAGTCCGAAGCGCGAAAACTCTACGGCGTCTACGTACCCATCATCAGAGTTCGAGCCGCCCTCGTCGCCGCTGAAGAACGCGGTCACGGACTGGACCAGGCCGTCTCGGATCGTCAACACGTCGAGAACCGAGCCCACGTAGGTGCCGCGCTCGTCGTCGAAGATGTAACAACCAATTGCCAACTGCCCATTGGCGGAGGTCGTACGGTGGCGCCAGCGCACCTTCGACACGGAGTTCTGATGAAACGCTTCGATGGCGCTTCGCCCCTGGTACCAGTTCGGATGAGGCGGCATCGACCACGTCGCGTCGTCGGTGAGCAGCGACATGATCCCGGGGATGTCCGCCTCGTCGATGGCGGTCGCGTAGCGCTCTGCGAGGGCTTGAACCCGGTCGTCTCCGAGGCGCGCCAACTCATCGCGCTGACTAGTGGCGGGCAGCCGGTCGGCCAGCGTCGCCCGCGCCCGCTGCAGTGAACTATTGACCGCGGCCACTGACGTTTCGAGAAGTTGCGCCGACTCGATGGCCGAGAAACCGAGTACGTCGCGCAGAATGAGGGTGGCGCGCTGATGAGGGGGGACATTTTGAATCACCGCGATGAACGCCAACTCCAAGCTTTCGCGCGCCTCGTAGCGCGCGTGCGGGGACTTTTCTCCCGCTTCGACGAAGTGGTCGGGGTACGGCTCGATCCACCCCGCGTCAAACCAGGCGTCGCCCGGAGAACCACCCGACTCGATGCGCCTCCCTCGTTCGATCGGTAGTTCTCGGCGCGAACGCTTCTTCAGCAGATCAAATGACGCGTTCGTCGCGATTTTGAACAACCACGTTCGAATCGAGCTTCGCGACTCAAATCCCGCGAGACCCTTCCACGCTCGAAGGAGGGCCTCCTGCACGGCGTCGTCGGCGTCGTGTACCGAGGCGAGCATTCGATAGCAGTGGGCGTGCAACTCATCGCGGTGCCCGCCAATCAGAACCTCGTACGCTCGCTCGTCTCCGTCGCGCGCTCGAGCGAGCAGGCTTGATTCTTCGTCGGTCGTGAGCTTTTCCATGGTCATACTGATTAGACCACGGCCGGGATGAAAACTAATCGGTCGCGGTGCAAGGGCCATTGTTCTCGCGGTGCCGTGACCGCGTGAACGACACTCGCGGTAGTTGACCTAACTTCCCGAGACTCGCGTCCCGTTCACCTTGGACGACGGCAAGACGCCCGCCTTCGCGGTACCGGTCATCGTGTCACCGTCGACCGTGACATCGAATTTCAAGGTGAGCTTCATCGGCGTCGTGGTCTTCAGTATCCAGGTGAGTCGATCACCGTCCGCCGCGGCGTCCAGAATGTCGACGGTCTCTTTGTCCGTGCTGGCCGTACCGCCGATCGCCCCGTCCCGCTCGGTGATGTTGAAGGCTGCCACAATCTGGCCGATCGGCGTATCCATGGTCGCGTTCCACGTTCCCGCAAATGTCGTCATTGGGTCTGTTCCTTTACGTAGAGCGAAATAGTTCACGGTGACGATCTCACCACGTCGTCATTCGACTTCAAACACTATCGGGCGTTTCGAACGTCACGGATCGATCCGAGGGTGAATCCTCCGGGCTGACCGGGAATAATGACGTACCGGCGACCAGTCGGACCATGGCGCGTTCGACTTCGATTCCTGCCTAAAATTTCGAGAGATCATTTCTACTTACCGGTTTGGAGGCCACTCCGTTGGCAGTCTGGCACTGGATACTGCAAGTTACCGGCACGGCGAACGAGTCCGGAAAGTGGTACGCCTGGTGGAGCGGTTTTGGAGCGGACCTCGCCGAGGGCGCCATCTTTCTCAGCCTGGTCGGGCTCTACCACCGGCACAAGTGTCAGAGCTGTTGGCGACCGGCTCTCAAATTCGGGCTCGGAAAAGTCGAAGGCACTCACTACGAAACCTGTCACAAACATACGAACACGGCTGATCACGAAGCGCTGAAGAAAGAGCACGCGCTGCGCCATCCCGCGTTGCACGAACGCTTGAACCGGGACACCGCGTGATCGCCTCGTCCTTCATCGAACGCTGGGTCTGGCCGGCCGGTGGATCGGGCGGCATTCCCGGCGACGTCGTGGCCACCCTCATCTGGGTCATTATCGCGGGGGTCGCGACCACCATTCTCTATCCCCCGTTTCGAAAGGCCCTCGAGAGGTTCATCAAAGGTCACTTTGAGTCTGAGACCGCGGAGCTACACGCCAAGTTGGACCACATCATTGAGCATCATCCCGACATTCCGCCCTACGTGTCAAAGAAGGACCAGTCGCCCCGTTAGACGATGCCGGCGGCGCAGACGCGCTACGCCTGAAGATCTCCGGGTCCGGCCGGCACGTCCACCGCGTGCTCGCGAAGTGCCTCAATCGGCACGAGGTCGAGAACGCGCTCGTTCGTCGAGGCCAGAACCACGTAGGCGGCAGCCCCGTCGCGATGGGCGCGGAACCAGTTAACGGCGGTCACGCACCACCGATCCCCCGGCGTCAAACCGGCAAACCCGTACTGGGGCGCCGGCGTGCTCAGATCGTTCCCGATGGAGATCTGATGTTGAAGAAACTCGGCCGTCACGACGGCACAGATGGTGTGGCTCCCCCGGTCTTCCGGCCCAGACGTGCAACATCCATCGCGGTAGAAACCCGTGAGGGGCTCAAACCCGCACGGCTCCAACTCCCCGCCCAATACGTTTCTCTCGACCATGCGTCCAGTATCGCCGATGAGAACGGAGCGACGCCCCGGCCGGGCAGGAAACGGTGCGGCCCGGGAGAGACTGAGGCACAGTGGAGTCACGCGTGGGAGGATGACGGTACGGAAAGTACGGTGCAATCGCTCATCGTTGATCTCTTGGAGTGGATTGGGCCCACTCCGCGGCCCTACGCGGAGGTCCAGGACGCCTGGCGAACGTCGTGCCCAAAACTTCCGGTTTGGGAGGACGCCGTCGACGCCAGCCTGCTCGACAGTTGGTTCGAGCCTGGTCGCGGGAGACTCGTCGCCGCGTCGACGTCGGGGATTGAGTTCCTTCGACGTCACGGGCGAGACCAGGCTTTCACCACGGATGCGCGGCCCGCTCTAGGGCAAACGTCCGACGACTGACCCCGTCCTACTTGGACGGTTTGACGGCGGCGTAGTGTGTGGTGACGGAAACGAACCACATGGTCGCATCAGAGAAGAACGTTCCCAAGGCCCCGTTGACGTGGGACAAAAAGGCGTTGATCGCGGGATTGCTCTGTCTGGAGATCCCCTTCGGCATCGTCTTTTTTCCAATGGCGGCGGTTCTCGTTCTAACGGGGATCCTCGCACCGCTGGGGATGATGTCCTTTGCCGTCGCCACGATGCCCCTGTCCTTGGCGATGAAGTACAGAACCGTGTGGCAATCTGGCGGTACGGTGACTACTCCCCAGAGGGAGCAACAATGACGAGATATCTCATCTCCTTCGACGATGGCACGATGACCTTCCCCGACGAGGAACTGGACGAGGTTGCTAAGGCCGCGCACGAGGTGGTCGAGGAGGCCCAACGTGCCGGAGTGTGGGTGACCGGAGCGGGGCTGCAAAGCCAACGGGCCAGCGTCGTGGCCACCGACGGAACGGTCACGGACGGGCCGTACCCCGAAACCAAGGCGGTCCTGGGCGGTTTCGCCATCGTCGACGTGCAATCGCGTGAACAAGCGCTGGGGTGGGCTGCCAAGATCGCTGCCGCCTGCCGCTGCGCTCAAGAAGTTCGAGAACTCATGCACGATCCGAACGTCTGAGCGAGGCTCCCAACTGAATCTGTCGCGATCAGAGTCCTAGTGGTGGTCATCGTCTCCGGAGAACGTCGCACTTTCTCAACACGAATTAAACGACGGTCACCGTCGTCGTCAATCTGAGTATGCGCTAGCCGTCGTCTCGACAGAGACAAAATGGGTGTCCCGCGGGGTCAAAGAGAACCCGCACGTTCTCCCGGGGTTGATGGTTCGCCATGACTGCTCCCAGCGCTGCGGCTTCAGCGACCGCCGTATCAAGATCACCGACCTGGAAATCGAGGTGCATCATCGGTCGTTGGTCGCCGTTCGCCGGTGGCCATACGGGTGCCTCGTAGCCGGCCGACTCCTGAAACACGAGGTACGTAGACCCCTCGGGTGCCGCCAGGATGGTCGTCCCTGGCTCCTGGTGACCGATCGGCCACCCGAGCAGTTCCGAGTAGAACTTCGCCAACCCCTCGGGATCGGGAGCCTCGATAGCGCATCCCCACCACATGCCCCCGGCTCGAGATTGCATGTCGCGATTATGCCACGGCGCAACGCGCAATGATCGCGCGGATCACTTCCACACCGCAATGTGCTCAGCAGTCCTCAGCATCTCCCTCCCCATCGGCTGAAGGTCGATCTGGGTTGCGAGGAGCCCCGTGGAGACCCGCTCGACGACTCCCCATTCCCAAATGGCTGTGGAGTTCAAACCGCACCGACGCGCCAGCCAACGCGCTCGTTCGTGGGGGTCGCCGACGAGCAGTTCGAGAGGATCCTCTCTCATCAAGATTCCTAGGTCGTACTCCGCCTCGGCTAAAAGCCCGTCGGGGTCAACCAATTTAAAACCATCTCGTGACTGCAAGGCATTCCACTGGTGAACGTCGCCGTGAACGAGTACGGACTTTTCGGGATCGTGTTTGAGAATACGATTCTCGGCACACGACACCGCGTGGTCGATAACGCGCTCGGAACATGGATGGTTCAGTTTTTCCGACAGTTCGAGAATGAATTGGATCAACCATCGGCCCTTCTCGGCGCCCGTTTGAAGTCCCGCCTCGGGCGCCGGTCGCCAGAGTTGCTCCACCGCGCTACAGAGGATCTCGTGACGCTCGTTCATCGGTAACGACAGATCGTGCAGTGTTGGTCCCAGTCGCTCCAGGAGAAGCGCTCCGATGGTCTTGTCGCTCTTTAACAGCGCGACACACCCTCTGCCCTTCGCCAGCTGCAACACCTTGATCTCGTTCGAAGCGGAATCTCTCTCTCGAGGAATCAATAACTTGAGAACGACCTGAGCGCCGTCTTCGTCGACGGCTTCGGCCACGTACGACTCCGTTCCCCCTTCGATCGGGAGGCCCACCGTGATCTTCCAGCGATCTTCTAGTTCCGCTATGAGATCGGGGAGACTTTGGATCCAATCGTCGGCACCGAGCGCGGCCGCCTTATTGCGCACGACGTGAGAAACGTTGATCACTCTCGGAATTCTTGCACTGGACTTAGCGTTCGGTAGTTCCCGCTCGGGCGCTACTCAACGAGAAGAGCCATCAGTGGGTTCGTCCCGTCCAACGTGCGGGACTGGTAGAGCGACTGCACTTCAGTGAACTCCGACAGGCCCCACTTGCCGTTCTCCACGCCGAGACCGCTCCATTTGCAACCGCCAAAGGGTTGGCTCGGCGCGAGACCGAGGTGGGTGTTGACCCAGGCCGTGCCGCACTCGAGCTGGGCGGCCACCTCAGAAGCCCGCTCCACGTCGCTACCCCACACCGAGCCCGAGAGACCGAAGTTCGTTGCGTTCGCCCGCTCGATCGCGTCCTCGAGCGAGTGATACTTCACCACGGGCAGGGCCGGTCCGAACTGCTCCTCGTCGACAATCCGCGTTCCGTCGGTGAGTCCCGCGAGAATCGTCGGCGCAAAGAAGTACCCCGGCCGCTCCATGGCCTGACCGCCCGTCACCGCGGTGGCGCCGTGACGCAAGGCATCGGCCACTAACTCCTTGACCCGCTCGAACTGCGGCTTATTGTTGATCGGGCCCAGTTGGCTCTGCGGGTCGGTTCCCTCACCGACCTTGACCGCGGAAGCACAGGCCGCTAGGCCGTCGACCACGTCGTCGTACAGGGCCTCTGGAACGTACACCCGCTTGATCGCGCTACATATTTGGCCGTTGTTCGAGAAGGCGCCCGTAAAAATCGCCTTCGCCACCATCACCGGGTCGGCGTCATCGAGCACAATCGCCGGGTCGTTTCCCCCCAACTCGAGGGTGACGCGCTTGAGGTCGGGGGCGGCGGCGAGGGCCACCTTCTTGCCGGTCTCAACCGATCCGGTGAAGCTGATCTTTCGCGGCACCGGGTGCGACGTCATCTGAGCGCCCAATTGGTCTCCGCCGCTGACGGCGTTCAGCACGCCCGCCGGTAGCACCGACTGCAGCAACTCGGCAACCTTGAGCGTCGAGAGTGGCGTAAAGGGCGACGGCTTAATGACCACGGTGTTGCCCGCCAACAGCGCGGGGGCAATCTTCCAAAAGGCGAGTAGCAGCGGAAAGTTCCACGGGGTAATGGCGGCGATCACGCCGAGCGGTCGCTGGACGACCTGGACCAGGGCGGACTCGTCGTCTTGTATGACCTCGGGAGTGATCTCCAGGTTCGCGAAGTACTGGCACCACATCGCCGCCCCGAAGACCTCCAGGTTGGCCTGAGAGTACGGCTTTCCCTGCTCGGCGGTGATGATCGGCGCGATCTCCCCGGCCGAGCCCATGAGCACGTCGGCCATTGCCAGCAAGGCCTTACGGCGATCGCTTTCGTTGGAGCGCCACGTGGGGTAGGCCTGCTTCGCACTGGCGAACGCCGCGTCGAGTTGGTCCGGGCTGCACTCCGGAGCCTGTTCGAAGACCTCTCCTGACGCGGGGTTGATGACCCCGAAGGACTCCTTCGCGGCGACGGACGTGCCCCCGATGGACATTAGATACTTAGACACGACGACTCCCCCGCAGTAGACAGTTTTCGTACCCTACGTCAGATGTAGAACGCGTGCCCACGTTCTCGATCGTGCCCGAGCAACTCAAAGGACAATCTCGCACCCGAGCGGTCGCGTCGGGAGTGACTCCGGCGTATCTTGGTGGCTGAACCGCGACGAGTGTGCGATGGTGGAAGCGGTGGGCCGAGCAGCCAACGCGGCCTACGCCAGAGAGACCGGATCGAAGATGACGGCAACTCTACGAGTGACCCATAAGTCGATCGGCGTCGAGGTCCGACGCGGCCCGTACGACATCATCGTTGACGCTCAGCGAGTGGGATCGCTCGCGATGAATGACACGATCGAGATACCCCTCGAAGTGGGTCGTCACACCGTGAAACTTCGCAGTGGCCGAAACTCCAGTCGGACTCACCCCTTCGAGGTCGCTGAGGGCCAGACGGTCGCCTTCCGATGCACCGGCAAGAGTTTTCTGCCGGTTTTCCTCGCATCCTTCGTGGTCCCCGGCCTGGCGCTCCACCTCCACCGTGAAGTCGACCCGTCGTGACCCGTCTACGGCGCTACTGGGTTGGCATCGGGAGTCGCAGTCTCGACGCCACTGGTGCCGCGCGCGGACTCGGGATCTGGACTCACGCGTGGGCCATTGAGCATCGATAGTGGAGAAAGACCACCCCGCTGCGAAACCGACGCCCTCCCACTAATTCGAGGTCCATTCGCGCCTGAGTGCTCAAGGCCGGCTTGCCGCTCCCCAGAGCCACGGGCATCAGGAAAAGTTGGCACTCGTCCACGAGACCGGCCCGGAAGGCGTGGGCCGCCAGAGTGGGGCCACCCACGGCCATGTCGCGTTCTTGAACGGCCTTCATCTCTTGGATCTCCCTCGGGTCGAACACCCGCTTCAGTTGAGTCCGGGCGCTGGAAACGGTCGTGAGCGACGTTGAATAGACGATCTTGCGGGCCCCGCGCCAAATCTCACCGAACGCCCGTGAAGAGTCGTCCAAGCCGACGAGAGACTGCGCACTCTCCCAAAAGACCATGGTCTCGTACATCCGTCGTCCGTAGAGGTAGGTACCCAGTGGCGCTTCCAACTCGTTGATGAAGCGAAGCACCTCCTCGTCGGGCTCCGCCCAGTCAAAGTTGCCCACGGCGTCTTCGATATAACCATCGAGGGAGGTGATCGCGGAGAAGATCAACTGGGCCATAGGCGAGAATAGTCCGCGCGGGGGTGCGTGCCAATTGTCGAAGACCGGCAACGACAGACCGGCTAGGAGTGTTGGCGCTCCGGACGAGGTTGAAGGCGCCGGTGATGACGCCCAGACCGGTCAGCGTTGCGGACGGTGCAATCGGTTTCGTCGCGTTGTCCAGCATCATGACGACCACGTAGGTTTTGCCCGAGCTATCGCGCGCTAAATAACCGAGCGTCAAAACCCCGGGTTCTGAACCCCCTTTGAACCAGATCACCGGCCACGTCGAAGCGCTCAGTTCGATTCCTCCATTGTTGGTACTGAGAATGGTGTCGAGGGGACCGAGTCCCGGTTCGCTCGCGAGTGTGCGCAGCCCCGCGAACGCGCGACATATGTCGTTGGGCGAGGCGAACCACTCGATGGAGTTGATGTCGCGCGGGGAGTTCGACGCCGTGATGGCGCTGTCGGGTACTTTGTCGATCGTGGCGGTGAGGTAACCCAGGCGCTTCGCGGGGGTGAGCGAGAGATAGTGCTCGGCCAGCGCGGGGAAATCGTGCCACTTCAACACAAACATCTCGGCCACGCTGAGAAACGGCGCGTCGAGTGAGGCGTGCGACGACCAACTGCGCACCTGTGCGCTGACGGCGCTGCGGCCCACCAGGTTTAGCAGGATGTCGGCCGCGGTGTTGTCGCTCTCCGAGATCATCTGGAGGGCCGTTTGCTCGACCGTGAGGGTTGTTCCGTCGCGGTCGTACTGTAGAACGCCGCTGCCGCCCACCTTGACCGCACCGGTGACCGTGACCCGTTGATCCCAACTGATCAGGTGGTCTTTCACCGCGTTCGCGAGGGCCCCCAGGACGAACAGCTTGAACATTGAACCAAGGGGCCGGGGCGTGTTGGCCTTCAGAGCGCGCACTTTCGTGCACGTCCCGTTGGCATCGAGCCGCGCCGCCAGGAAACTCGCGCGCGGGGCCATTTTCTTCAGGTCCTTGTCAACCTGCGTCCAGGAGGAGACCTTGGGGATAGGAATTGGCGCGGCCACCGAGAAATAAAGACCTTCGATGAGACCCGTTGGGTCCACCGACAGCTGAAGGTTGAACGTAATCGCTCCGATCTTTACCTCAGCCGTTAAGGCGTCGCTGGAGACATCTGACAGTTTCAGCAGCGTCACCTTCGATCCCGTCGAGCCGAGACTGGCCAACGCGCCGTTGAGCTTCGCCACCGGCTCGGCAGCGACAAAGCCCGCGTCAAAGTGATCGGCCTCCTCCTTGCTCGAAAGAGGTAGTCGGGATCCCACGCCGAGCAACCACGTCAACTGCGTACCCACGGGTGAGGTTGGCACGACCACGGAGGGTGCGTCATCCGCGAGATCGATCGGGATCGTCGCACGATGGCCCGCGCTCGCCGGAAGCGCGAAAGCGATGATGAGAGAGATCCCGACGGCACTCGCGACGGCCCATCGCACTCCGCGACTGGGACTCACTCGTGAACCCGACCGCCCGGCGTTCATGGCGCTGCCCGCACTCTCACGTCAGTCGAGGAGATATCGCTCCTTCGCGGTGTCAACGTGCTGCTGGAACCGAAGTAGCTTTCCGCCATCGAGTGTCCAGACATGAGCCATTTTCACTTCGGCGGGCTCGCCGGAGTCCTTGCGGTTCCAGGTGTAGGTCCCCAGGGCTACGACCGTGTCACCGTCGGCGACCAATTGATCCAGATTGACCGAGAAGTTGTCGCCAATCTCCCCCAGTCTCAGAAACACCCCGTCGACAATCGCCTGGGGTCCGACGAACGTACCGTCGTACAGGGGCCATCCTTCAGCCTCGGTCCACTCAATGTTGGGATCCATCAGGGCCAGTACCGCTGGTACGTCACCTGACGCGAAGCTGTCGTACGCCGCTCGCACGATCTCTTTGTTGGTGGGCATCACACTCCTCACCGTCGATGTGCTCGGCATTTTCACATGTTTGCCGGCTCGCAGCAAATAGTTGCGGGTACGCCCTGGAAAAGGTGTCCAGGGCGGCGAGCGTCGGAGCCCCGCGCCTCGCTGCGACCCCGCGAGCGGGCGATTCCAGGTTCCATGGACGCCACGCCGTTACCGGGGCGGGTAGGAAACCGCGTACGTTAGAACGTACCTATGAGTTCAGACGTGTGGGGAAAAGACACGGCGATGGAGTACGACGCTACGTCCGCAGCGATGTTCGACCCCGCCGTTCTCGTCCCGACGGTCGATCGTCTCGAGCAGTTGGCGCGAGGCGGGCCGGCGCTGGAGTTTGCCGTCGGCACGGGCCGAGTGGCCCTAGCGCTCAGCGCCCGGGGACTCAGCGTCTCGGGAATTGAACTGTCGCCGCACATGGCGGATCAATTACGGATTAAACCTGGGGCCGACTCGATTCCAGTCGTCATCGGCGACATGAGAACTACTCGAGTGAAGGGATCGTTCCGTCTCGTCTACTTGGTGTGGAACTCGATCATGAACGTAACGACCCAAGCGGGACAGGTCGAAGTCTTCGAGAACGCCGCAGCCCATCTCGATGAAGGTGGATACTTCGTTATCGAAGTCGGTGTCCACACGCCAGATCGAGGCACGACCTTGCAGCGGGGCCAGGTCTTTGCCATGGACGACGACCACGTGGGAATTGACACGTTCGACGACCCCGTTGCGCAGCTGTTGACGTCGCATCACTGGTTCGAAGTTAACGGCCACCTACGTCACGACTCGGCGCAGTTTCGCTACGTCTGGCCATCGGAACTCGACCTCATGGCTCAAATAGCCGGGCTGCGACTCGTCCATCGCTGGGGTGGTTGGCGAGAAGAAGTTTTCGACTCCGAGTGCACGAGCCAGGTGGTTGTCTACGAGAAGTCGCCCACTCGATAGGTCACTCGGTACTGGCGGTTGACGGAGGGCCACGCCCAGCGCGGTCCGCGTGGGCAACCACTCGCCACAGGTTTACGGAGCGGTGGCGATCGGCGACCGGGTGCGCCGGCGCCCAATCGATGAACCCACGGGGCTTAAAGTGAACGCCGTGGATCTTCCCGAACTGCTGGTCGTGGACGCTGACGAATGGCGAGGATGGTTGGGCGCCCATCACGCCGATTCCCCCGGGGTCTGGCTGGTACTGGCCAAGAAGGGAACGACCGAACCGACGGCCGTCTCCTACGACGAGGCGCTGGACGAGGCGATCTGCTTCGGCTGGATTGACGGTCAATTGGGGGGTCGCGACAGCGGCACGTTCCGACGGCGCTTCACGCCTCGAAAACCTCGCAGCCCGTGGTCGCAACGAAATGCCGCCATCGCGGAAAGGTTGATCACCACCGGGCGAATGCATCGATCCGGCGAAGACCAGGTTCGCCAGGCGAAAGAGGACGGTCGTTGGGAGGCCGCCTACGCCGGGCAGGCCACCATTGAGGTGCCGGAGGATCTTCTCGCGGCCGTGAGTGTCAATCCTCGCGCCCAGGCGGTGTTTGAAACGCTCACCAGGGCGAACCGATACGCCATCCTCTACCGGCTCGAACACGCCAAGAAGCCCGAAACCCGCTCTAGGCGCATCGACCAGTTCGTCGACATGCTGGCCCGAGGTGAGACCATCCACCCCCAGGCTCACTAGTTACGTGCGTGCACGACTCATTAGTCCGTCATCATCGGTGATCGAAAAGCCGACTGCCAGGCGAAGGAGGATCTCCGGCGCTCCGGGACCCTGTTGGTCTCCGTTCTGTCTGATCGCGCGAGACGACGTGGCTACGGAAATGTGACGCCCCCACGGTCGTCAATCGTTGATCCTTTCGCCCACGCCACATCCCACACATTTCCTTCCGGATCCCTCCAGCTAAAACCTCCCCCCCAAAACGCCTCTACCGGCTCGCCAAGAATCTCAACGCCATCGACGCCCGAAAGGGTCTCGTACACGGCGACGCACTCTTCATACGATGCGAGATTCACCGAGAGCGTAAATCCTCTAAAGCCCGCAGCGACCGGACCGAAATCGGGTTCGTAGTGCACGGCAGCGTAAAGGGCGATGACAACGCCATTCGTACACTGAAAGGTTCGGTGGTGTTCGTCACTCTCGGGTGTTTCTGGCCAGCCGAGACTCCGAAAGAGGCGAGCCATGCGCTCGACGTCAACGCAGGCCAAGGTAATGAGTCCGACTCGAGCGGGAAGTTGCACGACGACATGGTAGGGCGAGGTCGACAACAACGAAGTGTACGGCTGGCCCGGTGTCGAAGGTCCGGAGTAGATCTCACGCCAAGGACTGGCGCCTCGAAACCCGCAACGTGACGTCGACCCGGTCCGGTCGTGTACGGTCGTCCAGATGGAGATCGTCGAGGCCGCGAAAGTGGAGAAACGGCCGGCAATCCCGTACCTGGGGATTCGCGTCATCACGCCTTTCCGGGGGATGTTGGCGACCCGAGACCGGCTTCTAGCGGAGGCGCGAGCCGCCATCACCGAGGCCGGGATCACGACCGTCGGGTATGGATTTCTTCGCCTACACGTCATCGATATGGACGGACTAATGGACCTCGAAGCCGGGTATTTCACGGCTGGTCCGGCACCCTCGCCACACCCGAAGCTGCGGCCCGGCGCGATGGCTGCGGGTCGCTACGCGACGATGAAGTACCAGGACCACGCTCGTAGAGCGAATCAGGCGTTGCAGGATTGGGCGCGCGACAACAGTTTGAGTCTCGACCGCCGGGCCGTCCCCGAAGGTGATGAATTTGCGTGCCGCTACGAGGCCTACTGGACCGACCCGGCGGTTGAACCGCGCAAGACCAGATGGACGGTCGAACTGTCAATCCTTCTCGCCCCGTAGGTCGACTGCTCCCCGAGAACCGCTGGAATCGATCACCGTGACTCGAGACTACGCCGGGCGACTATCTCGGCGAGAGGATATATTCTTCCTCCCGAGACGAAACCTCAGCATGTAGACGACAGCGCTGGACGAATGTACGTTCGTGGGTGAAGAAGGGAGCGACGATGAGTGACGGAACAGCGGTCGTCGGTAAATCGACGCAGTCGGGTCCCCCGAGCGATCGAGCCCAGATCCAAGTGGTGCCCCTGGCGGGCCTGCCCGTTGTCGCGGCGGCAGTTGTCTTCGTGGCACTGTCCATTGGGTTTAACTGGGAGTGGGGACTGATGTTCAACCACGTCGTCGGCGGAGGGCTGTGGACGGGCATCGATCTTTTCGTGGGACTAGTGATCGGTCCAATACTGGGACGACTATCGATTCCCGCGCGAGCGGAGTTCTCCGCACGGTTCATGCCCAAGATGGTCATCATCATGCCCACGGTGGTGATGATGACGCTCGCCACGGGGTTTCAGGTGGCGCGTCAGGCGGGGAATCTCTCCGCCTCAAGTCCAAATCACGTCTGGCTCATTGTCTCGTTCTGTGTCGTCGGCGTCATGGCCGTCATCGCGCTCGGCATTCTCGAGCCGGCCAACATCGCAGTGCTCTACGAGATGAACAAACCGGTTCCTAACGGCGAGCTCATCGGGCGCCTCATGAAACGGTTCATCTACACCGCAGGTATTACCGGAGTCATGCAGGTCGCGACGCTCATCATCATGACGAGGCTGGCTTCGCGATGAGCGCGCGCGACACTTCCTTAGGCCTCCGCACCGATCAACCGGTTCCACCGGTGGGTTGGTTCAGCACCGGCGCGCTCGGATTAGTGGTGGTCGGCGGTATCGTCCTCGCGTCCTACGCCCCGCGCGTGGCCCCTCGCGGCGTCGCCACGGTACTTTTGTGCGTCGCGGTGGCCCTTCTGGCCGTGTCGGGAGTGATGCTCGTGCGCATCGAGAGTTTCGCGTGGAGGACCTTCGCGACGGTCTTCAAGTGGGCACTTCTGGCGTACGTCATCACGTCGGGCATGATCGAGTTCGCCTTCGTGCACGATCACACGCGGGGCTACTCACTGGTGATCGTGACGCTCATGCTGGTCGTCTTCGCCCTCAGCGTTCCCACGACCATCGCCTTTACCGTTGCGCGCTTCGCTGACCCCAGCTAAGGCTTCGTGGCTTCAGAGATTGTGAGCGTCGGAAATCCGAGGCAACTGATCCGCCATAGGCACTGGCGTCTCACTATCACTTAAACTCGGCATCGCCATTTCGGGGAGTAAACACTCTCCAATGGCCTTCTGAAACGACTTCGACCGTTCCGTCGACGACTTTGATAGCGGTCTCGTCGTCAATCCCGTAGGCCGGACCTGGCACTCCGTCGGCCCACTCTTTTATTCTCGCGAGGGAAAAGTCTGGCATGTCGGGGTTATCGAGGTGGCCAATCATGGCAAAATCCACCCACCCCATGCCTTCTTCACTGCCGACCGGCGGGTTCACACCGTCATAGGGCACTCCGAAGTTAGGAGCCACCACCATGCTTCCCCCACTGACCCCCACGTAGACAATCTCTCTCTCCATCGACGTAAGTAGGTCCGCCAAACCCGATTGGCGCATCCAGTAACACAGATACAGCGGATCGCCGCCCCACACGAGCAAGGCGTCCGTTTCTTGGACCGCAGGAACCCAATCGGACTCCTTGATGCTGGGCAGGGCAGTGAGTTCCAACACCCCCAATGACTTCCACCCCAGTTCACTCAAGTGGCTCTTGGCCACTCCGCGGATGAATCTGTAGGCCCCTTCTGCACCATTGGGAAGCGGATACGTTGCGGTAGGAATGCAAAGAGCACTGGACTCAGCTATCGGTTTGCCGAGTAGTTCCACCAACGCGTCGTTGATGCTCGGGTTGCTGATGCCAGCAGAAGTCAGCAGAAATTTCATAAGGTCTCCGCCGGCAATGATACTGAGCACGTTCTTCATTGCTGGTGTCAAAAACCCGAAGCAGCAAATTTGCTACCAATCATTGGCGCTTGATTGATACCGATCTACCCGGAGACATTCGCGAAGTACATTCTGAGCGTGGTGGACTACCCTGAGCCCCGTATACGCCAGACGGTCGTGGACACAACAAATCCCCGAGTGAGTGCCGAATTTTGGAAATCGCTCCTTGGGCTCGCCTATCGACCTGGACACGAACCACCAGCTCAAGGCGCGGACGATCTGGCTGGTCGTGATTGGCTAAATCTCTTGACTCCCGCGGGAATGCCGTGCCTGGCGTTTCAAAAAGTTGATGAATTGCCACGCTCAACTTGGCCGTCAACTGTCATTCCACAGCAGCTTCATCTCGACCTAAGCGTTCGCGACTTCAGCGAGTTGAACGGCGCGCACTCTCGAGTCCTCGATCTCGGCGGTCAGCTGTTACTCGACCGCTCGGATTCAGTGGAAGAACCGTTGAGGGTGTACGCCGATCCCGACGGACATCCCTTTTGCATATTCGTGGTCCTGCAGGACTGACTCAACGAGTGACGGAGACGCGACTTGACAAACCTGATACCAACCACTGGCGCTTATCTGACTCCGGTCCTTACCGGTGAAAGACTGATGCCACTCCAGGCAGATCACTGAAAGCACTCTGATCAGCAGTCACCACCGTGCGATTCGACGAAAGCGCGGTCGCCGCGATAATCAAGTCGTGCGCCCCTCTTGGACGACCTTGACGTCGAACCGCTACGAGAAGTTGAGAGTGAGCCTTCGCCACCTCGAGGTCATAGTCGACGATCGGAAGAGCGGCGACAATGTCATCGACCAGACTCTGGCGATTTTGTCTCGTTTTCGCTCTTGCCAATTCAACGCCAACTAAAAGCTCAGCCACCGTGATAGCAGCCACGGCGATATCGTCGTTATCGCCGATTGCATCGTTAAGACTGATGTCCGACCTTTCCGCATCAATGAGAAAAGTCGTGTCAAGAAGCAATCTGCTCAGAACCGATCCTCCGAGATCACCAACTCTCTCACTTCCCTGATGGACTCCATCCAGTGAGCGTCATTCGGGTGGCGCTTCAGGAGAGACTTCACGTCTGCACCTCGCCCCTTCGCTACGGGCTCAATTTGGGCAATGACTCGACCACGCCGAGCAATGAGTATTCGCTCGCCCTTATGCTCCACGGCGTCAAGCAACTCAGCAAAGTTCCTGGCGGCCTCGGTAGCGCTGATCTCGGTCACTAAATCAGATTATCAGATATTATGGTGTCGGAGACGGGACTTGAACCCACACGCCCCTAAGGGCACCAGCCCCTCAAGCTGGCGCGTCTGCCTATTCCGCCACTCCGACGCGGCCTCTACTCTAGTCGCCGAGAAGCGGTCAACCCTTCGCTACGAACCGGCAGTGATGGGAACCTTGGACCACGATGGTATCTGATCGACAAAGCCGGGCACGAGATAACTGCTCACAACGGGCGTCAACGTGTTCGACCAAATTGCGAGCGACGGCGCGGTAAAGAGCGGGCGAACCCAAAAGTCACTCATGATCACTTGATCGAGATCTAACCACGTAGTGGAAGCGGTGACGGGGTTGAACGTTGTTAGCGCGGACTTAAAGAAGGCGGCCGCACTTTTGAGACGCACTCCGCTCGGGTACGTGTCGAGGTACGCAGCGCCCACCCACGACCGCGCGGTGTAGGAAGGATTCGTCGCGGTCGGTCGCGCGAACAACGCCACTTCGACTCGACCCAGGGCTGCGTCCTGGGCGGTCCCAGCGTCAGAGGTCGCCTGCACCACCGTTGATCGAATACCGATCGCCTTCCAGTCGGTGCGAACGAGCCGGGCCACGGCGTGGTCCAGGTCACTCGGCCCTATTCCAAGAGAGATCGTGAGCACCTTCGAAGAGCCATCGCTCCATCCCTGCGGCGTGCGCTGAAAGCCCGCGTCGCGCAGTTCGGCCAGGGCGCAGCTCTGACAGTCGGCCAGCCCCCCGGTGCTGGGACTGGTCGTGGTCGTGGACTGACCGGCCGGGTTCGAGCCCGAGGTTCCGGGGTACTGACTTTGACCCTGGGAGAAGATGGCCGAGGCCGCGACCGACGGTGAGAAGGTGACGGCACCGAACATAGTGTCGATCATGGCCTGGCGATCGACACTACGACTGAGGGCTTCGCGAACGGCCAGCACTTTGGTGGTGGGGGCGATCGGCGAGAAGGTCATCTCTTCGATGTTGTTGGAGGAGGCGATGTGGCTCACGAGCGCCGGGTGGTTGCTCAGGGCGAGAATCGACGAGGCGTTGAGCGCCAAGGTGTAGTCGGCGTAGTTGACGGTCGCGGCGGTCGGCAGGTCTTGAGTGTCGGTGATGACAATTCGGCCAAAGCGGTTGGTGTCGAGGGGCCATCGAGGATTCATGGTGAGCACCACGCGGCTGGCCGTCGCGCGGGAGACCTCGTAGGCGCCGAGGGAGGGCCGCGTCGTGAGGTCTGAGATGGCGCAGCCCGGCGTCGTTCCGGGTGACTCCACGTCGCGAAAGAGGAGATCCCAGTCGGCGTAGGGAGAGTTGAAGACGGCCGTCACCGAGAGCCCGTTGGTGGAGACGATCAACGACTTGATGGCCCGGTACCCGTCGCTCGTGATGCTGGAGAGCGCCCGGGCGCGCTGCCACCAGTCGACGAGGTCCGACCCGTTAAAGGGAAGGCCGTCACTCCAGAACAGCTTCGGCGCAATGGTGTAGCGAACCGTCTCGGGCGCGAGGGAGATCAGCTCGGTCGAGGCGATCGCCCCGCCCTCGCCCTCCAGGGTGCCGTTCATGTTCGTAATAAAGGCGGAGGGGCGGATGAGATCGAGGATGGCGTTCGACGTGGCCGTGGCGCCCGGGTCGAGATACGAGCACCCGTTAAAGGGTCCCGGCAGGGAGAGGTCCAGCGTCTCGGCGTTCTCGTTGGCGCTGGCCGGAGCGCCCGAGGAGAGGGTGATCGGTAGTGAGAGCGCGCCCAGGCAGAGGACAGCCAGCGCCAGCGAGAGCCGGGCGCGACGCGAGGGCATCGCCTTTACTGCAGGCGTAGGTCGAGCGCCAGCGTGGCAAAGGTGAAGACGAACGCCACGCCGATGGTGATGCGGTCGAGGTTGCGCTCCACGACGGTCGAACCGGTGGCCGCGGCCCCGATCGAGCCACCCATCAGGTCCGAGATACCGCCCCCGCGACCCGAGTGCAAGAGCACGAGAAAGATCAACGCCACGGCGGCACATGATTCAACAGCGATAATTGCCCAGGTCAGCATTGGGTCCTCCGATTAGCGCTTTAAAGCGTAGCAGTCGTCGCAGGCCCGCAGAATGGCGTAGAACGACTCCGCCTTGAGCGACGCCCCGCCCACCAAAAAGCCGTCCACCTCGCCCTCACGCACCAGGCTCTCGGCGTTGTCGGGGTTCACCGACCCGCCGTAGAGCACCCGCGGGCTCGCCGGGGCCAGGGAGGTCATCACCCCGCGAATAAACGTGGTCATGTCGCGAACCTGCTCGGCCGTGGCGTTGACGCCGGTGCCGATCGCCCACAGGGGCTCGTAGGCCACCGTGACCAGGGGGTGAAATCGTTCCTCGAGTCCGCTGAGGGCGCTCGTCAGCTGGGCGCGAACGAACTCTTCGTACGTCCCGGCGTCGCGCTGAGCGGAGCTCTCACCCACGCACACGATGGCGTGCTGGCCGGCGCGCGCCACGCTCAGAAGCGTGTCGGCCACCACCTCGTCGGTCATGGCGAAGTACGCGCGCCGTTCGGAGTGACCTACGATGACCCACTCGACATTAAGGCGCACCAGCATCGAGGTCGAGATCTCGCCGGTGAAGGCTCCGTTGTCGTGGGGGTTGACGTGTTGGGCGCCGAGGGACATGCTCAGTCGCTCCGAGTCAAGAATCGAGCTGATCGTGCGCAGGTCCACGAACGGCGGAACGACCACCACGTCGGTGTGCTCGACCGGACGGTTTTTCATCAGGAGACCGAGCTGTTGGACCAGGTGCAACCCTTCGACGAAGTCGAGGTTCATCTTCCAGTTGCCGACCACCAGGGGACGCGAGGTGGTGGCCACCTACTTCACCCCGGCGCTCTCTCGCAACGCGCGCAGTCCGGGCAGATCGCCCAGTTCCACCAGCTCGAGGGAGGCTCCCCCGCCGGTCGAGACGAAACTCACGTCGCTCTCCAGGCCGTAGAGGCCGAGCGCCGAGACCGAGTCGCCCCCACCCACCACGCTGACCGCCGACGAGGCGGCGATGGCGCGAGCCACGGCCTCGGTGCCGTCGCCGAAGCGGGGATCCTCAAAGACGCCCATCGGGCCGTTCCAGAGAATCGTGCGGGCGCTGGCCAGCGCGGCGGCGAAGATCTCCACCGTGTCGGGACCGATGTCCAGTCCCATGAAGCCGTCCGGGATGTGTTCGCCAAAACTGATCGCCGGCTCGGATCCACCCTCGGGGCCAAAGGACGACCCGTTGGCCAGCCCTCGGGCGTCGACGGGGATAAGAATGTTGCCGCCCTCCAGCAGCGCCGCGCACGGCTCGACGAAGGACGGGTCAAACAGCGAACCACCCACGCTTCGGCCCTCGGCCGCGGCGAAGGTGTAGGCCATGCCGCCCCCGACGATCACCAGGTCGGCCTTCGCGGCGAGGACCTTCATGATGCCGAGCTTGTCCTTGACCTTGGCGCCGCCGGTCACGGCGACGAAGGGACGTTCGGGTGACTCCAAGAGTGCCAATAACGTGGCGACTTCGCGCGACAGGTTGGATCCCGCGGCGCTCGGCACCAGCGTCGGGGGGATCATGATCGAGGCGTGGGCCCGGTGCGACGCCCCGAAGGCCTCGTTGACGTAGTAGTCAAAGCCCTTCACCAGGGAGGCCCCGAACTCCGGGTCGTTGGACTCCTCCCCCGGGTGAAAGCGCAGGTTCTCGAGCAGCTCCACCTCGGGGGCGAGTTCGCTCAGCGCCCGGCGCAGGGGCGCGACGCTGTAGCGCTCGTCGACCCTTCCCTCGGGCCGTCCGAAGTGCGTGGCCGCGACCACGGTCGCCCCGCGGTCGAGCAAGGTGGAAAAGAGCGGCAGCGCGGCCCGGAGGCGAAAGTCGTCGGTCACGCGCAGCACGCCGTCGACCTCGGCGACCGGGGCGTTGAAGTCCACGCGCACGAAGACCCGTTTGCCGCTGAGATCACCCCACGCGTCGATGGAGGGCAGGGGGGCCGGCACTAGCGCGCGACGTGTTGGGCGAGGTCCACCAGTCGGTTCGAGTAGCCCCACTCGTTGTCGTACCAACCAAACACCTTGACCAGGCTGCGCGCGTCATCCAGGCGCTGGACGATGGTCATGAGGGAGTCGAAGGTACACGAGGCGGGGCTGCCCACGATGTCCGAGGAGACGATGGGCTCATCGGTGTAGACCAGGTAGCCGGCGAGGGGCCCCGTGTCCGCCGCGGCGCGATAGGCGGCGTTGATCTCCTCCACGCTGGTGGTGGGTATCACGGCCGTGAAGTCGGTGATCGAGCCGACCGGAATCGGCACGCGCAACGCCGTGCCGTCGAGCTTGCCCTTCATCGCCGAGAGCACCAGGCTGGTGGCGCGCGCGGCGCCGGTCGAGGCCGGCACTATATTGATGGCTGCGGCCCGAGCGCGCCGCAGGTCCTTGTGCGCCAGGTCGAGCAGGTTCTGGTCGTTGGTGTAGGCGTGGACCGTGGTCATGAGACCGGCCTCCACCCCAAAGGCGTCGTCCAGCACCTTGACCATCGGCACGAAGCAGTTCGTGGTGCACGAGGCGTTGGAGATGACCAGATCGGTGGCGGGGTTGAACGTGTCCTCGTTAACACCCATCACAAAGGTCGCGTCGGCGTCACCCGAGGGGGCCGAGATAATGACCCGCTTCGCGCCCGCGCTCAAGTGGGCGCTGGCCGCCTCGCGCGAGGTGAAGATGCCGGTCGACTCGATCACGACGTCGATCTCGAGCTCGCCCCAGGGCAGGTCGGCCGGGTTGCGCTCGGCGAAGACTTTGATCGTCCACTCCCCCACGTGCAGGGCGTTCTCGCCCTCCTGAACGTCAAGGTCGAGCAGGCCCTGGGTCGAGTCGTACTTGAGGAGGTGGGCGTTGGTCGCGGTCGGCACCAGGTCGTTCAGCGCCACGATCTCCACGTCGGCGTTCCCCAGCGCCGCGCGCAGAAATCCCCGGCCGATTCGTCCAAATCCGTTAATCGCGACCCGTGTTGCCACTGGTGTCTCCTTCATTTTGTCGGTTGTCTATCTTCGCACTTTCGAGCACGGCCATCGTCAATTTTTGCACATCGTGCACCAAGCCATTCTTCCCGGCGAGGTCCACCACCTTGGTGGCGACGCGCACCTCATCGTGCGCGAACGGTGAGCGTTGGTCGACCAGCACCAGATCGACGCGCACCCCGTGACGCTCCAACGCGTCGAGGTGGTCCGACAGGGAGAAGCCGTCGGTCTCGGGACTCTCGGCGCGTAGGTTCGCCACGTAGATCTTCATCGCCGTCGTGCCGGCCAGGGCCTGGGTGATACCCGGCACCACGCAGGCGGCGATCACGCTGGTAAAGAGCGAGCCCGGTCCGATGACGACCACGTCGGCCCGCTCGATCGCCTCGACGGCCGCGATGGGGGCGGCCGGGTTCGCCGGTTCCAGGCTCAGGCGTCGAATGGTCGATGACTTCGCGACCTTCGTCTGACCCCGCCTCGCCCCCTCTTCGGTCGTGGCGACGAGCACCACGCCCTCGCAGCTGGCCGGCACGATGGTGCCCGTGACTCCCATGACCTGGGCCACCGCGTGGACGGACTCTTCGAGATTTCCCGTCGCGTCAATCAAGCCGACCAGCAGGAGGTTGCCGACCGCGTGCCCACTGAGCTCCCCCACCCGAAAGCGGTGCTCAAAGGACCTGGTCAGAGGGTTCTCGGGATCGGCCAGGGCCACCAGGCACTTGCGCAGGTCCCCGACCGCCGCCACGTCCAACATCGCGCGCAGCCGGCCGGTCGATCCACCGTCGTCGGCCACCGACACCACGCCGGTGACGTCGCCCGAGAGACGCTTCAGGGCGCGCAGGGACACGGCGGTGCCGTGTCCCCCACCCACCGCCACCAGTTTCATCGGGCGATGTCGCGGTGAAACACGGCCGTGTCCAGGTGAAGACGACGGCGAACTTCTTCGGCGATGGCGACGCTGCGGTGACGTCCCCCGGTGCAACCGATGGCGATGGAGAGGTAGGACTTGCCCTCCTGGGCGAAGGCGGGGATCTGCCAGGCGAGCATGTTCACCACGTCCTCTAGAAAGTGCTGCGCGGGCTCTTGATCGAGGACGTAGCGCGCGACCGGTTCGTCGAGTCCCGTCAGCGGTCGCAGTTCGTCGATCCAGTGAGGATTGGGCAGGAAGCGGCAGTCAAAGACGATGTCGACGTCACTGGGTATGCCGTAGGAGTACCCGAAGCTGACCAGGGAGATGCGCAGCGACTCCATGGCGTCGGAGAACGTCTCCACGATGCGTCGCCGCAGCTGGTTGGTGTTGGTCAACCCGGTGTCGATCACCAGCGCGGCCGCGTCGCGGATCGGCCCGAGCAGCGCGCGTTCGTCGGCGATGGAGTCCACCAGGGTGGCCGCCTCCAGGGGGTGGCGCCGTCGCGTGCCCTCGAAGCGGCGAATCAAGACGTCGTCGGGCGCGTCCAGAAAGAGGATCTTGGCGCCCTCGTGGTGGCGGCGGAGCTCTTGTTCGACCGCGAGCAGGGCCTCGGACTCCAGCCCGCCGGAGCGTCCCACGATGAAGGCGATCCCGGCGTACTCGTGGGCGTCCGCCGAGGCCAACTCCCCCACGCGCACCACCAACTCCAGGGGGAGATTGTCAATCACGAACCAGCCGAGGTCCTCCAAGGCCGAGGCCACCGTCGAGCGGCCGGCCCCCGACATGCCCGTTACCAACAGGACCTCACTCATCGTCACTATCCTTCGTGGGTCGTGGCGCCGTCGGCGCCCGTAAGTGATCGTAGAGCCTCACCGCCACGTCGCTCGGCAACCACGACAACGCGTCGAGTTCCTCCAAGGTCGCCTGACGCAACGAGTTGAGTGAGCCAAAGGTCTCGAGCAGGCGATCGCGCCGCGCGGGACCTAGTCCCTCCACTCCTTCGAGGGACGACGCGACCATGGACTTGCCGCGCTTGGAGCGATGAAAGGTGATAGCAAAACGGTGCGCTTCGTCGCGAATGCGTTGTACCAGGTAGAGACTCTCCGAGCCCCGCTCGAGGGCGATGGGCACCGAGCTTCCCGGGCGGAACAACAGCTCCTCACGTTTGGCGAGCGCGGTGAACTCCACCAACCCCGAGAGCTCCAGCGAGCGAGCGGCCTTTTCCGCCGCGTGAAGCTGCGGGAGGCCCCCGTCAATGATGATCAGATCGGCGCGACGAAACTTGGAGCTGGCCTGGTGCTCCTCCCAGTGCGTGAGCCGGCGTCGCACCACCTCTTCCATGGCGCCCACGTCGTCGTTACCGAGCACCTCTTTGACGTTGAAGTGCCGATAGTCGCTCTTCACCGGCAGGCCGTCCTCGAAGACCACCATGGAGCCCACGTAGTTCGTGCCCTGCAGGTGACTCATGTCGAAGCACTCGATGCGGTAGGGCGGCTGCTCGAGATTCAGGGCGGCGCCCAGTTCTTGGAGGGCGCGCGAGCGCACGTTGTGGTCCGCCTGACGCCGCAGAGAGTCGCGCGCCATGACCGACTCCGCGTCGTGGATAGCCAACTCCACCACCCGACGACGTCGGCCCCGCTGGGCCGCCGCGACCTCGACCGGCTTCTCACGCACCTCGCTCAGGTAGTCGTGCACCAGCGTGGTGGCCAGCTCGGGACGTTCGACGACCACCACGGCCGGCACGGACTCCTTGTCCAGATACATGTCGGTCAAGGCGTTCTCTAAGACCTCGCAGTCGTCTTCGTCCAGGGAACGATCGACCAGGTGGACGGTGCGCCCAATGATCCGGCCGAAGCGCACCCGAAATCGCACGATGGCCGAGCGCGAGCCTTCGCTGGCGATGGCGATGACGTCCAGGTTCGAGTGGGTGTCCAGGACGACACTCTGCGCTCCGGCCGCCCGCTCGAGCGCGGCCAGGCCGTCGCGCGCTTTGGCCGCGGCCTCGTAGTGCTGTTGCTCAGAGGCCTGGCGCATCTGGGCCCGCAACCGGTCACGCAGCTCGCGCACGTCGCCCTCGAAGAATCGCGCCCAGGACGCCACCAGTTCCTGATAGCCGGCGGGATCGATCTTGCCGACGCACGGTCCCGAACACTTACCGATGTCGTAGAGCAGACACGGGCGCTCGATGCGCTGTTGGTAGAGAAACTTGTGTTTCGAACACGATCGCAGCGGAAAGGCCTGAAGAAGCTCGTCCATGGTGGCGCGCACGGCGCGCACGTCGACGAAGGGACCGAAGTAACGCACGCCCTTTTGGTGTTGACCGCGCGTCATGTACGGTGCCGCGAAGGGCGTGCGCGAGTCGAGCGCCACGAAGGGGAAGCTCTTGTCGTCCTTCAGGCGCATGTTGTAGCGAGGTTGGTTGTCCTTGATGAGTTCGTTCTCGAGAATCAGGGCGTCAATCTCGTTGGGCGTCACGATCCACTCAACGCTGGTCGCCTCGCTCATCAGTAGTTGGGTCTTCTCCGAGAGGCCCGACTCGCGCTGGAAGTAACTGGAGAGCCGTTGGGCCAGGACGCGCGCCTTGCCCACGTAGATAATGGTCCCGCGCTCGTTGCGAAAGAGGTAGCAACCGCTCTGGCGGGGAATCCCGGACGGTTTCGCCAGCATCAGCCGTGGCCGTGACCGGCGAGCACCTCTTTAAGCACCGTGCCCGTGGCGGTCGGGAGTTGCGCGATCGCTTCGGGCGTTCCCTCGCCGACCACCAGCCCCCCGCGTCGGCCCCCTTCGGGACCGAGGTCGATCACCCAGTCGGCCGTCTTCACCACGTCCAAGTTGTGCTCGATCACCAGCACCGTATTGCCCTGGTCGACCAGCCGGTGAAGCACGTGCAAGAGACGATTGACGTCCTCGAAGTGCAGGCCGGTCGTTGGTTCGTCCAACACGTAGAGGGTGTGGCCCGTCGGACGACGCGCCAGTTCCGTCGCCAGCTTGACTCGTTGGGCCTCGCCCCCCGACAGCGTCGGGGCGGGCTGGCCGAGGCGCACGTAGCCCAGACCCACGTCGAACAAGCTCTGCACGTGACGCAAGATCAAAGGCTGACGCTCGAAGAACTCCAGGGCGTCGCTGATGGACATGTTCAACACGTCGGCGATCGACTTTCCGCGGTACAGGATCTCCAGGGTCTCACGGTTGTAGCGGGCCCCGTTGCAGACGTCACAGTTCACGTACACGTCGGGCAGGAAGTGCATCTCGATCTTGATGGTGCCGTCGCCGGCGCAGGCCTCACAGCGCCCACCCTTCACGTTGAAGGAGAACCGACCGGGCTGATACCCACGGACCTTGGCCTCCTGGGTCTCGGCGAAGAGTTTGCGAATCTTGTCAAAGACGCCGGTGTAGGTCGCGGGGTTGGAGCGGGGGGTCCGGCCGATGGGCTGCTGATCGACCGCCACCACCTTGTCGAGATTCTTCACTCCCACGATGGTGTCGTGCTCGGCCACGACCGTCTTGGCCCGATTGATCTGACGCTCCAACGAGGCGAGCAGGATCGCGTTGATCAACGACGACTTACCCGAGCCCGAGACGCCGGTGACCGCGACGAAGTCCCCGAGCGGGATGTCCACGGTGATGTTCTGCAGGTTGTTGGCGCGCGCGCCCTTGATGGTCAGCTTCTTGCCGTCCCCGCGACGCCGTTCGCTCGGAACGGCGATGGACTTCTTGCCCGAGAGGTACTGACCGGTCAGGGACTTCTCGTTCTTCAACAGCGCCTCGTAGCTGCCGGCGTGCACCACCTCGCCGCCAAACTCTCCCGCCCCGGGCCCGATGTCCACCACGAAGTCGGCCAGGCGAATCGTCTCTTCGTCGTGCTCCACCACGATGACCGAGTTACCGAGGTCGCGAAGGCGTTCCAGCGTGGCGATCAGACGGCGGTTGTCGCGCTGGTGCAGGCCGATGGACGGCTCGTCCAAGACGTACAACACGCCGACCAAGTAGCTGCCGATCTGGCTGGCCAGGCGGATCCGCTGGGCCTCGCCGCCCGAGAGCGTGGCCGACGCCCGGCTCAGGGTCAGGTAGTCGAGCCCCACGTCCATCAAGAAGGTGAGTCGTTCCACGATCTCTTTGATGACCTGATGGGCGATGGTCTCTTCGCGCTTGGTCAACTTCAGCGACCCGAAGTAGCTGATGGCCTCGTCGATGGTCATGGAGTTGACCTGGGCGATGTTGTGGTCGTGCACCCGCACCGCGAGTACTTCGGGCTTCAGTCGCTGGCCCCGGCACACGGTGCACTCCACCTCGCGCATGTACTGCTCGGCCTGCTCGCGCGACCAGTCGCCGTCGGCTTCATTTCGCTTGCGCTCGAGCCACTCCACGATGCCGTTGTAGGTCGTCTCGTAGCTGCGCACCCGACCGTAACGGTTCTTGTACTTGACCGGCACCGACTTCGAGTCGACCCCGTAGAGGACGAGCTTGCGGTCCTTCGCCTTCAACTTCTTCCACGGCGTGTCGACGTCGAAACCCCCCATGCTGGCGATGCCCTCGATGAGTCGTTCGAAGTACTTAAATCGCGCCCCGGCCCACGGGGCCAGGGCCCCCTCGGCCAGGGAGAGATCCTCATCGGGGACGACCAGGTCCGGGGCCACCTCGAAGCGCGTGCCGAGACCCGTGCACACCGGACAGGCCCCGTAGGGAGAGTTGAAGGAGAAGTCACGCGGCGCCAGCTCGGAGAAACTGATGCCACAGTCACTACAGGCCATCTTCTCGGAGAACGAGACGATCTCTTCGGGCTCCAGGAAGAGAAACTTGACCAGGCCCTTGGTGAGTTTGAGGGCCGACTCCACCGACTCGGTAAGGCGCTGTCGATTCGACTTCTTCACGGTGAGACGATCCAACACGACGTCGATGGTGTGCTGTTCGTAGCGCGCCAGCGTGAGCGTGTCGCGCTCGGAGAGTTCCATCACGACGCCGTCCACCCGGACTCGCGAGAATCCTTGACCGGCCAACTCGTTCAGCAGCGTGCTGTACTCGCCCTTACGCCCCTCCACCACGGTGGCGAGGACCAAGAATCGTTCCCCGTCGGGTCGCGCGAGAACCTGGTCCACGATCTGTTGGGGGGTCTGGCTGGTGATCGGCTTGCCGCAGTTGGGGCAGTAGCGCACGCCGATGCGCGCAAAGAGCAGACGCAGGTAGTCGTGGATCTCGGTGATGGTTCCGACCGTGGAGCGCGGGTTGCGCGAGGCGGTCTTCTGGTCGATGGAGATGGCCGGCGAGAGTCCCTCGATGAACTCCACGTCGGGCTTGTCCATCTGACCGAGGAACTGGCGCGCGTAGGCCGAGAGACTCTCGACGTAGCGGCGCTGACCCTCGGCGTAGATGGTGTCGAAGGCGAGAGACGACTTCCCCGAGCCGGAAAGACCGGTAAAGACGACCAGCTGGTCCCGAGGAATCTCCACGGACAGGTTCTTCAGGTTGTGGACCCGGGCGCCCTGAACGCGAATTGACTTAGACATAGGGGGAATCTACCGGCTCTTCCTCGGCGAGAAAACTTTCGATGGGCGCCACCATCTGGCGCTGGAGGTTCTGGAGCGTGTCGCGCAAGAGAGCCGCCTCCTCAAAGCGCAGGTCTCTCGCCGCGGTCAGCATCGCCTCTTCCACCCGGGCGATCTCCAGGCTGAGGTCGTCGGGCAACATGTCGTCCAGCGAGGAGATTCCGTGCACCTTGGAGAGGACTTCGCGCGGCGCCTCGCTGCGCAGGCGATTAAGGATGTCGGCGACGTTCTTCGAGACCGTCACCGGCTCGATGCCGTGTTCTTCGTTGTAGGCAATCTGGACCAATCGACGCCGCTCGGTGAGGGAGATCGCGGCTCGCATGGAGTCGGTCATGCGGTCCGCGTAGAGGATGGCTTCGCCGTTGGAGTTTCGCGCCGCGCGACCGATCGTCTGGGTGAGCGCGCTGCGCGAGCGCAGGAACCCCTCCTTGTCGGCGTCGAGGATGGCCACCAGCGAGACCTCGGGCAGGTCGAGCCCCTCGCGCAGCAGGTTAATGCCCACCAGGATGTCGAACTCGCCGAGGCGCAGCGACCGGAGAATCTCAATGCGTTGAATCGTGTCGATGTCACTGTGAAGGTACTGAACCTTGTAGCCGGCCTTGGTGAGAAACGTAGTGAGGTCTTCGGCCATGCGCTTCGTGAGGGTGGTAATCAGCGCCCGCTCGCCGCGCTCCACCACCGCGTCGAGGCGCAGTCGCAGGTCGTCGATCTGATTCTTGGTGGGGACGACGGTCACCACCGGGTCGAGGAGCCCGGTCGGTCGGATGACCTGTTCCACGACCTGGTCGGAGTGCTCGATCTCGTAGGGCCCGGGCGTCGCCGAGACGAACACCATCTGGGGCACCAGATCCATGAACTCGTCAAAGTTGAGCGGACGGTTGTCGAGCGCGCTCGGCAGACGAAAGCCGTGTTCCACCAGGGTCAGTTTTCTTGAGCGGTCCCCCGCGTACTGGCCGCGCACCTGGGGCACGGCGACGTGCGACTCATCGATGACCACGAGGAAGTCCTCGGGGAAAAAGTCCAACAGGGTGAACGGGCGCTCGCCGGGGGCCCGGCCGTCCAGATGGGCGGAGTAGTTCTCAATGCCGGCGCAGACCCCCGTCTGCTCGAGCATCTCCAGGTCGTGCTCGGTACGCGAGCGAAGTCGCTGGGCTTCGAGGAGTTTGCCCTCGCTTTGAAAGAGCGCGAGTTGATGTTGAAGTTCCTCTTCAATCGTGCGGCACGCCCGCTGCAACGTAGCGTTACTGGTGGCGTAGTGCGACGCGGCGAAGAGCGTGAACTCGTTCACCTTGCCGCGACCCTCCATGGTCACCGGGTTAAAGAAGGAGATCTCTTCAATCGCGTCGTCAAAGAACGAGACGCGCACCGCCTCATTGCTGTAGGCCGGCTGAACCTCGAGGGTATCGCCCTTCATGCGAAAGGTCCCTCGTTCGATCACTAACTCGTTGCGGCTGTACTGCATCTCCACCAGACGCCGCAGCAGCCAGCGCTGATCGAAGTGTTGGCCGACCTCCAGGGGCAGCATGCGCTCGCGATACTCGAGCGGCGAGCCGAGTCCGTAGATGGCCGACACCGAGGCCACCACCACGGTGTCGCGATGGGTCAAGAGCGACGAGGTGGCCGCGTGGCGGAGACGGTCGATCTCCTCGTTGACCGAGCTGTCTTTTTCTATGTAGGTGTCGGTACGGGGCACGTAGGCCTCGGGCTGGTAGTAGTCGTAGTACGAGACGAAGAACTCCACTCGGTTCTTCGGGAGCATGTCGCGCAGTTCCGAGGCCAACTGAGCGGCCAGTGACTTGTTGGGCTCCAGGATCAACGTCGGTCGCTGCACCTGTTCCACCAACCAGGCGATGGTCGCCGTCTTGCCGCTGCCCGTAATGCCTTCGAGCGTCTGGTAGCGCAAACCGTCGCGCACGCCTTGGGTCAGAGCGGCAATGGCCGTGGGTTGGTCCCCCGCCGGTTGAAACGGCGACTCGACGAGGAAGTCAGTCACGAGCCATCAGCTCGTCCAGGGCGACGTCTAGAGCTTCGTAGAGGTCATCGATCGTGCCGTCGTTCCAGATCACTCGATCGACGATCGCCGCCCGCGCGTCATTGTCCATCTGCGCGGCGAGTCGCGACAACGCGTCGTCGGCCTCGAGACCCCGCTGCGTCGTCAATCGCTGAAACGCGGTGGTCGGATCGACCTGAACCGCCCACGTCTCATCGAAGCCGAACGCCTCACGGTGCTCACTTCGATAGAGGGGCAGGGCCACGAACACGGCCGGCCCCGTGGCGTTCGACAACTCCGCCGCGATCTCGGCGGCGATATAGCCATGGGTGATGCTGTTGAGCCGGCGCAGCGCGCTGGCGTCGTGAAAGACCACGTCTGCCAAGAACTTTCTGTCGATGTCTCCCTCGGGAGTTAATACCGCCGTGCCAAAGGCATCGCGTAGAGCGATCCAGGCGGGTTCACCCTTCTCGACGACCTGGCGCGCGACGACGTCCGCGTCAATCACCGAAAAACCGAGGGACGAAAGTCTATCGGTGACCGCCGTTTTTCCGGCCCCGATTCCCCCCGCCACGGACACACGTTTCACACGACCACGGTACTCAGGGACCGTCACATCCCAACCGACACCTGGTGGAACTTGTGGGTACGTTCACTTCGGTAATGTCGCTACAGGTCATAGAGGGGGAACGTTGGGGCGATACTTAGTGCGACGCCTTATCATGTTGATCGGGGTCGTGTTCGTGATCACCGTCGGGGCCTTCTACCTGATTCACCTACTCCCCGGGGACCCGGCGGCGGTGATCTTGGGCACCGGCGACAGCCCCGCCAACCGAGCCAAGCTCTACCGCCAGCTGGGGCTGAACAAACCGGTCATCGAGCAGTACTTCGTCTGGATCAAGAACGTCCTGCGGGGCAACCTGGGTACCTCGTTCATCACCGAGACGTCCGTCTGGAGCACGATCAAGGCGGCTCTGCCGATCGACCTCGAGATGATCGTCATCAGTCAGATCTTCGCCTTCGCCTTCGCCATCCCCACGGCCATGCGCAGTGCCCGCAAGCCGGACGGCATTATGGACCGCATCCTGAGCGCGGGCAGTTTCACGCTGTTGAGCGTTCCCTCCTTCGTTCTCGTCGTGGTCCTGGTGTTGGTCGTCGCGATCAAGCTCGGAGTGCCCCACACCGGGCCTTCGTCCTACGTCTCCTTGAGCGCCGACTGGATCGGAAACCTCGAGAGTATGGCGCTTCCCTCCTTCGTACTCGCCATCGGGAGCTACGTGGTGTACTACCGCGTCCTTCGCAGCGACCTCATCGCCACGCTGCAAGAGGAGTACATCACCATGGCTCGCTCGAAGGGCATCAGTTCGCGTCGCATCATGTGGCGCCACGCCTTTCGACCGTCCTCGGTCGCGCTGCTCGGCGCCGCGGGCGTGAACATCGGGGGCCTCTTGGCCGGAGGGTTCATCGTGCAGTTCATCTTGGCCATCCCCGGTCTGGGCTTTCAGTTGATCTCGGCCATCGGTCGAAGCGACTACCTGGTCGTCCAGGGCATCGTCCTGGTTGTCTGCGTGGGGGTCATCCTCATCAACTTCGCCTTTGACTTCGCGACCAACCTGGTTGATCCGAGGATCAGCCGTGAGTAATCCCAACTTTCTCAACGAGTTGGTCGAAGAGGCGTCGGTTCACACGCAGCCGTTGAGGAAACGGCGCCTCGGATTCCTCTTTTGGTTGTGCGTTGGCTGGATAGCCCTCAACTTCCTCGGGGCCATCTTCGCCAACGTCTTACCGTTGATTAATCCGTTGTTTCAGAACTACAACGTGGTGAACACTGGCCCCTCGCTGCACCATCTGCTCGGGACGGACGACCTCGGGCGCGACATCTTCTCGCGCATCGTCTTTGGATCACGCGTCTCCATCGAAGTCAGCCTGGGAGCCATGCTCATCGGCTTTGGTATCGGGGCGCCGCTCGGGATGCTGGCCGCCTACCGTCGCGGGACGTTCGACGCGGTGTTATCGACCGTGATGTACGTGTTTTTGGCCTTCCCGGCCATCATCGCCACGATTGCCGTGTTGTCGTTCTGGACGCCGCGTTCGCTTCTGAAGATCATCGTGGTGGTGGGCATCGCGGCCATTCCGCTGGTCTACCGAGTGATTCGGGGGGCGACCTTGAACTTCGCCACCCGGGACTTCGTGGTGGCGGCGAAGGTGCAGGGCGCCACCGATCGGCGAATACTGATGAAGGAGCTCCTGCCCAACGTCGCGCCGATTGGGGTCTCGTTCCTTCTCATTGGCATCGCCACGGTGGTGACCCTCGAGGGCACCTTGGCGTTTCTCGGGCTCTCGGTCACCGCGCCGACTCCCTCCTGGGGCAACATGATCAACGAAAGTCTGAATAATCTCCAGGCCAATCCCTGGCTCGCGATCTTCCCCTCGGCGGCCATGTGCCTGTTCCTGCTCTCCTTGAACTTCATCGGGGACCGACTGCGCTCGCACTACGACATCTCCGAGATCAAGCTATGAGCGACGACACCCTCCTCGTGGTCAAGGACCTGCACACGACCTTCGACACGCCTCGCGGCCCGCTCGCGGCCGTCGGCGGCGTGTCCTTCGAGCTGGGTCAGAACGAGACGCTGGGCATCGTCGGGGAGTCCGGCTCGGGCAAGACGGTGTTGTCGCGCACGATCATGGGACTGCAGCCGCGAAAGAACGTAGAGGTGACCGGCTCGGTGCGCCTGAACGGGTTCGAGGTCGTGGGCGCCAGCGAGAAAGAGAAGCGCACGATCTGGGGCCTCGAAGTGGCCATGGTCTTTCAAGACCCCATGACGTCGCTCAACCCCGTGGTGCGCGTGGGCAAGCAGATCGACGAGATACTGCGCGTGCGCCTCGGCATGAGCCGCGCCGATGCCAAGGCCCGGGCCCTTGAGTTGCTCGATCTGGTCGGCATCCCCTCACCCGCCGAGCGCTACCGCGTCTACCCGGGCGAACTCTCGGGGGGCATGCGCCAGCGCGTGGTGATCGCGACGGCCCTCGCCGGTTCGCCCAAGTTGCTGATGGCCGACGAACCGACCACGGGTCTGGACGTCACCATTCAGGCCCAGATCCTCAACCTCCTCGACAGCCTCAAAACCCAGATGCAGATGTCCGTCGTACTGGTGACCCACGACCTTGGCGTGGTGGCGACCCGCACCTCGCGCATTATCGTCATGTACGCCGGGCGAATCGTGGAGACGGGCTCGACGCGCGACGTGTTCGCCCACCACCGCATGCCCTACACCCGAGCGCTGCTGGAGGGCTCACCCAAGGTCTCGAACCCTTCGCACACCCGGCTCCTGGCCATTCCCGGTCGCCCGCCCAACCTGTTGGACCTACCCCGAGGCTGCGCGTTCGCCCCGCGCTGCGCCTTCGCCACCGACCGGTGTCGCGAGGAGCGCCCCGAGCTCGAGGCCGCTGACGAACAGGGGCACACCTTCGCCTGCTGGAACCCGCTGCCCGTCACCCAAGGAGTTCGCGCGTGAGTGAGACCCGCGTCCCCCTCCTTCGCGTGCGCGACCTCGTGGTCACCTTTGGTCACCGGCGCAAAGTGAGCGCCGTGGCCGGGGTCACCTTCGACATCTACCAAGGTGAGACGCTCGGACTGGTCGGCGAGTCGGGGTGCGGCAAGTCGACCACCGGCCGTGCGCTCATGCGCATCATCGAACCGACCAGTGGCTCCGTCGAGCTCGAAGGTGAGGAGCTCACGACCAAGAAGGGATCAGCGCTGCGTCAACTGCGCACGCGCATGCAGATGATCTTTCAAGACCCCATCAGCTCGCTCAACCCGCGCCGACGCGTGAAAGACATCGTCGCCGAACCGCTCGACTGTTGGAAGAGCGTGACGGGCGACGAACGCGACTCGATTGTCAACGACCTCCTCCTCAAGGTCGGTATCGATCCCGAGGTGTACGGCGATCGCTACGCTCGTCAGTTTTCCGGTGGCCAGTGCCAGCGCATCTCCATCGCCCGATCCCTCGCCATGCGTCCCAAACTGTTGATCTGTGACGAGATGGTCTCGGCCCTCGACGTCTCGGTCCAGGCCCAGATCCTCAATCTCCTGGAAGACCTGAAGGTCGAGTACGGCCTTACGCTGCTCTTCATCGCCCACGACCTCGCGGTGGTGAAGAACGTCTCGGACCGGGTGGCCGTTATGTACCTCGGCAAGATCTGTGAGATCGGGCCCGCCGACACGCTCTACGACACCCCCGAGCACCCCTATACGAAGTTTCTCCTGGGGGCCGCGCTGGAGGCCGACCCGGACGCGCCCATGCACTCAGAGGTTCTCGCCGGCGAACCCCCGAGCCCGCTCAACCCGCCGAGTGGCTGTCGCTTTCGCACGCGGTGCCCCTTCGCTACGGAGAAGTGCGCGAACGAAGAACCACCCTTAGAAGAGATCGTCCCGGGCCACCAGGTGGCCTGTCACTATCCCCTGTCCGTCGCCGCGGAACGGACCGCGAACTACGAGGACTAGGCGCTCGGCGTCTCGCCGTCGTCTTCGTCCGCGGGTACCTCGGGCTCGAGGGGCGCCTGCGCCACGTCGTCGCTGACGACCGCGGGCTTTTCCGCGACCTCCGCGTCGACGACCTCGGACTCCTCCTCGGGCGCCTTCGGCGCGATCTCCGTCGCGTACTCCGCCCACGCGGCCTGCGCCTCGGTCTCGGGAGTGAACTCGCCGTACTCGATGGAGCCGATGTAGTTGCCCTCCGCGTCGTAGGCGTGTGACCCGAAGGCCTCACGGTACTCCTCAGAGACCTCGCCGCCTTCGGCCGCCTGCTTGATCGAGAGGCTGATGCGACGACGGGCGGTGTCTAGTTCGATGATCTTGACCCAGAGCTCTTCGCCGGCCGTGACGACCTGGTCCGGGGACTCCACGTGGTGCGCGGCCATCTCCGAGATGTGCACGAGGCCCTCAATGCCCTCGCCCACTTGGATGAACGCCCCGAAGGGCACCAACTTGGTGACGCGGCCGTACACCAGTTGGTCCACGGCGTGGCTGTCCGCGAAGACCTGCCAGGGGTCGGACTGGGTGGCCTTCAGCGAGAGCGAGATGCGCTCCTTCGAGAAGTCGACGTCGAGGACCTCGACATCGACCTCGTCACCCACGGCCACCACTTGGCTCGGGTGATCGATGTGCTTCCAGCTGAGCTCCGAGACGTGAATAAGTCCGTCCATACCGCCCAGATCCACGAAGGCGCCAAAGTTGACCACCGAGGAGATAACCCCGTGACGGCGCTCCCCCGGCTTCAAGTTCGAGAGGAAGTCGCCGCGCTGTTCCTTCTGGGTCTCTTCGAGCCAGGCGCGACGCGACAGCACCACGTTGTTGCGGTTGCGGTCGAGCTCGATGATCTTGGCCTCGACGGTCTTGCCGATGTAGGGCTGCAGCTCACGAACGCGGCGCAGCTCGACGAGGGACGCGGGCAGGAAGCCGCGCAGGCCGATGTCCACGATGAGACCACCCTTGACGACCTCGATGACGACACCCTTGACGACCTCGTCGCGGTTCTTGAGTTCCTCGATGTTGGCCCAGGCCTTCTCGTACTGTGCGCGCTTCTTCGAGAGGACTAGTCGTCCCTCTTTGTCCTCTTTCTGCAGAACCAGGCACTCGACGCGCTCGCCCAGGGAGACGATCTCCGAGGGGTCGACGTCGTTGCGAATAGAGAGCTCGCGCGAAGGGATAACGCCCTCGGACTTAAAGCCAATGTCGAGCAGAACTTCGTCGTGGTCGATCTTGACCACGGTGCCGACGACCAGGTCGCCGTCGTCGAACTCGAGAACGCTATCGCCGACCAGGGTGGCGAGGTCCGTGCCGACCAAGTTGTCTTCGGTCACGACGCGCGGAATGTAGTTTCCGTTTTCATCGAAGGTGCCCATTTGCTGGGTCGAGAGGAGGCTGGTGCCGTCCGTCATGGGGTACTACTTTCGTGTGACCACAACCGGGGTCTAACTAGTCAATAGGGGCTGGGTCGCCGGTGTTAACCCAGGGAACAACTCTAGCATTCACGGCCCTAGCCCTTGGCCGCGGCCCAGTTCTCGCCCCAGTTGAGCGACACCTCGAGGGGCACCGACAGGGCGGCCGCGTTCATCAAGGCGTCGATCACGACCTCGCTCACGCGATCCTGCTCCTCGGGTGGGGCCTCCACCACCACTTCGTCGTGCACCTGCAGGATGAGGCGCGCCTGGAGACCTTCGGCGCTCAGCTGTCGATCCAAACGCACGAGGGCTGACTTGAAGATGTCGGCCGCCAGGCCCTGAATGCCCGCGTTCATCGCTTGACGCTCAATGGCCTGGCGCTGCGCCCCGACGGCGTTCTGCAGGTCGGGAAAGGGACGGACGCGGCCGAACTCCGTGCGCGAGAAGCCGTCGATACGAATCTGCTTGACGATGTTGTCGAGGTACTCGCGCAGGCTCGGAAAGCCCTCGAAGTACCGGTTCATGATCTCTTTGGCCGCACTCACCGGGATGCCCAAGCGACGGCTGAGCCCAAAGGCCTCCATGCCGTAGACCAGACCGTAGGAGACGGCCTTGGCTCGCTCGCGCTGTTCGTTGGTGACCTCGGTGGCGTCCACGCCAAAGACCGAGGCCGCGATGGTGCGGTGCACGTCCTCGTGCGAGGCGAAGGCGCGCAGCAGTCCTTGGTCTTGGGAGAGGTGGGCCAAGATCCGCAGCTCGATCTGGTTGTAGTCCGACACGGCGAGCAGCCACCCCGGGCTCGGGGTGAAGGCGTAGCGCAGGCGACGTCCCTCTTGAGAGCGCACGGGGATGTTGTGCAGGTTGGGGTTCTCTGAGGAGAGGCGACCGGTACGGGCGACCACCTGGGTGAACATGGCGTGGATGCGACCGTCCTCTTGGATCGTGTCGATGAGGGGCGCGCCGTAGGTGGAGCGGAGCTTCTCGATTTCGCGGTAGCGCAGGATGAGCGGGACGATGCGGTGTTCGTCCTCGATCGCTTCGAGGCTGGCGGCGTCGGTGGAACGACCGGACTTGATCTTCTTCACCGCGGTGAGCCCGAGCTCATCAAAGAGCACGACCTGGAGCTGCTGGGGAGAGTTCACCTTGAACTCGTGTCCGGCGACCTTTTGAATCTCCGCTTCGAGCTCCTTGACCTCGGTCGTGAACTCTTTGGAGATGGTGCGCAGCAGCGCCGCGTCCACCGAGATCCCGCGCGCCTCCATGCGGCCCAGCACCGCGACGAGGGGCAGCTCCACGTCCTCGTAGATCCGATTCAGCTCCCACCGGTCGATCTCGGCGCGCAACACATCGCGCAGCCGGGCGATCTGTTGCACCTCGCGAACCAGCGCCTCGTCGTTGGAGGCGCTGAACAGCGAGGGACGAGTGTCTTCGATCGCCTCGCCGAGGAATCGCAACGCCACGTCGGCCAGGTCGTAGTGACCGCTGATGGAGTCCACCAGGTACGCCATGATCGAGGTGTCGTCCGCGGGCTCGCGCAGCGAAAAGCCCGCCTCACCGGCGCGCCGATACAGGGTCCGCACGTCGTGGCCGGCGAAGGCCACCTCGCGGGCGCCCTCGAAGAACTCCTCGAGCGACACCACGGTGACGGCCCCACTGGTCGCGTTGTAGACGGCCACTCGCTCGTGATTAAAGGCCACGAGCGGGGCCTCGGCGTCGGCCAGCACGGCCGCCAGGGTGTCCTCGGGCCGTAGCGCGACCTCCGCGCGCGCCGGCGCGAGGGCGACCGGCGTCTCGGGCTCGTCGGCGTGGGCGGGCTCGCCGAGCAGACCATCGGACATGAGCTTGCCCATACGGGTGCGCACCGAGTTCATCTCGTAGCGCTCAAAGAACGCGTTCACTTCCTGGCGGTGCCAGCCGCCGAGGGTCAGGTCGTCCAGGGTGAAGTCGAGGGGCACGTCACGAATGAGCAGCATGACCTTTTCGTTGTTGCGAGCCCGCTCTTCGAAGGTCGCGAGGTTCTCGCGCAGCTTGGGCGTCAGGGACCCCAGGTTCGCGTACAACTCATCCATGTCGCGGAACTGGGCGAAGAGTTTGGCCGCCGTCTTTTCTCCCACCCCCGGTACGCCGGGCAGATTGTCCGAGGTGTCGCCGCGCAACGCCGCCAACAGCGGGTAGCGCTTGGCCTCGATGCCGGTGCGCTCGAAGATTCCGCTCTCGTCGTAGAGCGAGTAGTCCGACACCCCGCGCCGGTTGTAGAGAACCTTCACGTAGGGGTCCTCCACCAGTTGGAAGGTGTCGCGGTCCCCCGAGACCACGATGACCGGTATCTGAGCGTCGCGGCCCCAGGTGGCGAGCGTGGCGAGGACGTCGTCCGCTTCGTAGCGTTCGACCCCGAGGACGGGGATGTGCAAGGTCTCGCACATGGTGCGAATGAGATCGAACTGGTGCTCGATCTCGGGCGGCGTGGCGTCGCGGCCCCCCTTGTAGTCCTCGGTCATCTCGTCGCGAAAGGTCCCCCCGGCCAGGTCGAAGGCCACCGCCAGCGCTCGGGGGTTCTGGGATCCCACCAGCGAGATCAGCATCGACGCGAACCCGTGCAGGGCGTTGGTGACGACGCCCGAGGACGTTTGAATGTCGGTGGGCAGGGCGAAGAACGCCCGGAAGGCCAGCGACATGCCGTCGAGCAGTACGAGCGGCCGCCGGTCGACCGGGGCGACTGGCTCAGCCAACGAACTCACCCTTGAGGATCTGTTGGGCCACGTCGCGCATCCGAGTGCGCGCGCGCATGGCCGACTGTTGGATGACCTCAAAGGCGGCGGGCTCGTCGAGTCCGCGCTCGGCCATGAGGAGTTCCTTCGCGCGCTGAACGATCTCGCGGGTCTCAATCTTGTCGTCGGCGCTCGGCGCGTCGTGTTTGATCAGCGGCTCGCTGGCCGCGGGATTCATGATGGCCGCGAGCTTGGGCAAGATCTCGCTGGAGCGAAAGGGCTTCACCAGGTACGCGGCCACTCCGGCGTCGCGGGCGCTCTCAATGAGTGTCCGCTGACTAAAGGCCGTCAGCAGTACGACGATCGTGCTGGAACCCTTGAGAGCCCGGGCCACTTCGATCCCGTCGAGACCGGGCATCTTGATGTCGAGCAGCGCCAAGTCGGGCTGGTGCTCTTTGATCATGGCGAGCGCGTCGTCCCCCCGGGCGGCCTCGCCCACCACCAGGTATCCGTCACCTTCGAGGATCTCTTTCAGATCGAGTCGAATGATCGACTCGTCGTCGGCAATGACGACACGCTTATCCATTTTCGTCCTTCGGGGTCCAGGCGCGCAGTAGTTCATCACGCTGAGCCACCAACTCTTGCACCTCGCCGAGGCGACGCTTCATTTCGGCGTTGGCGACCGCGACGTGGCGTGCCAGATCCTCGTACTCCTTGGACTGCAGGGGGGTCTCGGACACCAGGGCTCGAATCCGCGCGTCATCGAGGGCGTCGTTCCAGACCGCGACCTGTTCTTCCAGGACGCCGAGGCTCTCGCGGGCCTGGGCTAACTGGCGTTGAAGGTCCCCCAGACGGCGTTTAACCAGACCTGAACCCATGGCGAACAGTCTACGGGCCCCCCTGCTAGAGGACCGTGAGGGACTCCGCCTCTTCTAGGACGAGCACCGAGGGCTCGACCCCGAAACTGCTGGACGTCCGAGCCGGATCTTCAACAACGTTCACCCTCACCTCGGCCAGGTCGCTCGGCTCGCGCACGCAACTGTTGGCGAGCGCCCGGTGCACCTGGCGCGCGTACGGCGACTCAAAGAAGCCACCCAGGTAGACGCGAAGGCCGAGTTCGTGCGCGCGCAGGATCAGCGTTCGGGCGTTGGCCAGTCCCCCGACGCGCGCGGGCTTCACGCAGAGCATCGCGGCCGCGTGGTAGCGATCGATCTGGGCGAGATCGCGGAGCGATCGCACCCCCTCGTCCAGGCTGAGATCGACCCCCAAGCGTGGGGCCAACCGGGCGTGGTCAACGACGTTGCCGACCGCGAAGGGCTGCTCCACGGCGTCGACGCTCGCTAGCTCACTGACCTCGCGCACTACCTCAAGGACCTCGTCATCGTTCGTGGCCGAGCAGTTGAAGTCGAGGATCAGCGGCACTCGAACCTCGCGGAGGCGCGCCCGGGCCACGGGCGGGAGGGTCCCCGGGGCGCACTTCACCCTCACGCGCGCGGCCTCGTCGCTGACGCACCACGGTTCGTCGTCCCACAGGGAGAAGGTCTGTTGCAGCGGGGTCACCCCCTGCGGCGACCAAAGATCAGTGATGGGACGGGCGTCGCGGCGAAGCTCCCGGTCGAGGAGGGCCATCTCGATCAGGGCGTAGGCCACATTTTCCTCGGGGGTTCCCCCACCCAGACGCGACGCGCGACTCCAGTGCGGCATCTCGCCTTCGCGCTCTTGCACTTCCCTGAGACGACCAAGCGCGCCGCGCAGGGCGCCGAGCACCTCGTCGACCCCGGGATCGCCGTTCAACGCCCGCGGCTGCGGTGACACCTCGCCAAATCCCGTGCACCCCTCGTGCACTATGCGAAGGTAGAGCCGCGCGCGTTCGTCGTGCGTCTCGAGGCTCGCACGAATCGGCTGCTGCAGCGCGACGACCTGGCGAAAGAGCGTCACGTTCATTTCAGCGAGCCTACGGTTCCTGGTACGGTGGTCGCCGCGGCCCGGATGGCGGAATTGGCAGACGCGGAGGCCTCAAAAGCCTTTACTCGAGAGGGTGTGTGGGTTCGAGTCCCACTCCGGGCACTGTTACCTTGGGAACCATGGTCGACGAGACAACGCTGCCCTTTCGCGACGACGTGGTCGCCCTCTTTCCCGGACAGGGCTCGATCAACGCGGCGGCCGGTCGGCCGTGGCGCCACTCCCCCCACTGGGGCGTGGTCGAGCGCGTCAGTCAGGTCTCCGGGGTTGACGTGCAAGGACTGCTGCTCGATGAGGGTCGCGAGGACGTCGTGCGCACCGACAACGCGCAGCTCGCCACCTTCGCCCTCTCGCTCGTGGGGTACTACGAGCTGCTCGATCTCGGCGTGCGACCCCGCTACCTGCTCGGCCACAGCCTGGGTGAGTTTTCGGCCCTGGTGGCGTCGGGTCTGCTCGGTCTCGACGAAGGGGCGCGACTCATCGCGGTACGCGGTGCCGCCATGGCTCGCGCGGCGACGCTGACCGAGGGATCGATGGTGGCGCTCATGGGCGGCGACGACGCCGCGCGCGAGGCCCTCGCGACGCTCGACGACGTATGGATCGCCAACATCAACGGCACCGGTCAGATCGTGCTGAGCGGAACGCGCGAGGGACTGAACGATCTCCTCTCGCGCCATCGCGATCTCGGCTGGCGTCGGGCCACGCCCCTGGCGGTGGGCGGGGCCTTTCACTCACCGCTCATGGCTCCGGCACAGAGTGAGCTCGACGCCGCTCTCGCGGGCACGTCGTGGGGCTCCACCGAGGCGACGTTAATCTCGAACGTCGACGCCCAGGTGCACACGTCTCCTGGAGAGTGGCGCGACCTCTTGCGCCGGCAGTTGACCTCACCGGTCGATTTCCTCAACGCGACGCTGGCCCTGCCCGAACGGGTGAGCATCACGGTGGAGATGCCGCCCGCCGGCGTGCTCACCGGACTCACCAAACGCATTCGCGAGTTCGTCGTCCAACTCTCCCCCGCCACCCTCGAGGAACTCAAGGAGAGCACCATATGAGTCGTCACGTCATCGTTACCGGCGCGAGTCGCGGCATCGGCGCCGCCATCGCCCAGCGCTTTGTGGCCGACGGGGAGAGCGTGGTGGCCCTATCGCGCTCGGGTCTCGCCCCCTCGGGCTGCGCCCAGTCCTTCGAGGTCGACGTGGCCGACTCGGCGCAAGTCAACGAGGCCATCAAAGCGGCCGTCGCGGAGTTCGGGCCCGTCGACGTCGCGGTCGCCAACGCCGGCGTCACGCGTGACGGAATCGCCATGCGAATGTCCGACGAACAGTGGCGCGACGTGTTGTCGATCAACCTCGACGGCGCGTTCTACACCGCCCGCGCCGCGATGGCCTCCATGGTGCGCGCACGCAGCGGATCGATCATTTTCATAGGCTCGATCTCTCCCTTCATGGGCGTGCCCGGTCAGGCCAACTACGCGGCCGCCAAGGCCGGACTGGTGGGCCTCGCGCGTTCCCTGGCCCGTGAGGTCGCCTCTCGATCTATCACGGTGAACGTGGTCGCACCGGGCCTCGTGGACACCGAGATGACGACCGAGTTGGGCGCGGCGAAGGACGCCATGCTCGCCCTGATCCCGCTCGGGCACGTCGGACAACCGAGCGATATCGCTGGGGTTGTCGGGTTCCTCGCCAGTAACCACGCGCGCTACATCACGGGCGCCGTGATACCCGTCGACGGAGGGCTCGGACTCGGTCTGTAGTGTCTCTCATCGCAACACTGATTGACTACGATGGAGCGACAGAAAGTGGGGCTACACCATGGATCGCAACGAAGCATTGGCGAAATTTACTGAGGACACGGTTGAGGTGCTGGCCGTCGATCCCTCTCAAGTCACCCTCGAAGCGTCCTTCGGCGACGACCTTGGCGCGGACAGTCTGGACCTCGTAGAACTCGTGATGGCCCTCGAAGAGACGTTTGACATCGAGGTGGCCGAGGACGAGCTCAAAGAGATCAAAACAGTCGGCGAGGCCTTCGAACTGATCTACGCCAAGCTGTAGTGCGCGTCGCTGTTTCCTCCTCGGGACCGATCCAGGGTCGCCGGGTCGCCGTTACCGCGCTCGGCGCGTTGAGCTGCGCCGGCGTGGGGGTGGCAGCGTTGTGGGAGGCCCTCTGCCAGGACGTCGCTCCCGCCAGTAAGCGCATCGGCGAGTTTGACGCCAGCCACCTCGGGAACGCCAAAGAACTCCGCCGCTTCGACCCCTTCGCGCTCTACGCCTTGATGGCGGCCGACGAGGCGTGGCGCAGCAGCGGGCTGGAGGGACCCTACGAAGACGCCGGCAGCATCGTGACGACCGGCATCGGCGGACTGCAGACCGTCCTCGACCAAGACGCCGTCCTCATGGCGCGCGGTCCCGATCGCGTCTCACCCTTTCTCGTGCCGATGTTGATGCCCAACGCCGCCACCGCCGCGGTCTCCATGCGATTTGGCCTCGGGGGACCCTGTGAGACCGTGACGACGGCCTGCGCCGCGGGCACCCACGCCATTGGCAACGCCGCGCGCCTCATCGCCTCGGGGCGTTGCGACATCGCCGTGGCCGGTGGGGCCGAAGCCGTGATCGTCGAGCTCGCCGAGGCCGGGTTCCGCAACATGACCGCGCTGTCGAACACCGGACTGTCGCGACCCTTTGACGTCGATCGCGACGGCTTCGTCATGGGTGAAGGAGCCGGCATCCTCATCCTCGAAGACTGGGACTACGCCCACGAGCGCGGGGCCACGATTCTGGCCGAGGTCATCGGCGCGGCCTCCACCGCCGACGCCCATCACATCACCGCCCCTGATCCGAGCGGCCGCGGCGCGGTGCGGTGCATGAACTTGGCCCTGGCCGACGCCAACATCACCGCCCAGGACGTATCGCACATCAACGCGCACGGTACGTCGACTCCCCTCAACGACTACGCCGAGTCGGTCGCCGTGCACCAGGTCTTTGGCGACGAGGCGCCGCCCACGACCTCCATCAAGGGACACCTCGGCCACTCCCTGGCCGCGGCCGGCGCGCTGGAGGGGGTGGCCTCCGTGCTCACCCTGCAGAACCAGCTGATCCCGCCCACGGCCGGAACCACCGTCATCGACCCCGAGGTCCATCTGGACGTGGTGATCGGCGAGCCCCGAAAGGCCGAGGTCGACATCGTCTTGTCCAACTCATTTGGTTTCGGTGGTCACAACGGCAGCGTCATCTTTCGCCGCTACGTCGACTAGCTAGAGGGTCCACTCATCGAAGTGGCGCTCCACGAACGTGTTCTCGTACGCCCATCGGGCGTTGGCGATGAACTCCCCCAGGCGCACGGGATCCTTGACCCCGGGCGCGCTCTCGACGCCACCGCGCACGTCGACGCCAAAGACCGGGAAGTTCTGCACCACGTCGATCACGTTGACCGGGCTCAGTCCGCCCGAGGCGATGAGCGGCACCCGTGGTCCCGAGTCCGCTAACTGTTCCAGCGTGTCGGCGAGAGCTTGACGCTCGTCGCTCTCGGGCAGGACCAGGTAGTCCACCCCGCCCCACAGGGCCAGCTTCTCCGTGCCGTCGGGCACGGTGCGCAGGACGGTATTCACGCGGGCGGTGATGTAACTGAGTTCGTCCCCACTGATGGCGCCGTCGATCTGCACGGCGGAAAGCCCGAGTGTGTTCGCGACCTCACACACCCGTTGGGGAAGTTCATTGCGAAACGAGCCGACCGTCAGCACGCCACCGGGGAGCCGACCGGCGATGTCGTGCGCGGTGGCGACGGGAATCTGACGGTCGCCGAGCGCGAAGTCGAAACCAATGGCGTTGGCCCCGAGGCCCACGGAGAACAGGGCGTCCTCTTCGGACATGATGCCCGAAATCTTGATAAAGAGGCCCTCAGTGGTGAAACGCACGCGCCGTCTCCATGCGTGGAAGGTTACTCACGTGAGTACCAATCGACCAAGGCGGCCAGACTCACGTGGGCCGTCCAGATCATCGACGATTCGAGCTCTGGCACGATCTCGTGCCCTACGGAGTGAAACCAGTCGGCGAGGAGTGAAGCAGAAGCAAGCCTGCGTCAGCTCACTTCCTCCACGGTGACGACATCGGAGGACTCGCCACCGAGGAGGGTGCGATGGGCCACGCCCAAGCCGACGACCCGACCATCGCGCTCAATCGCGCTCGTGATCCCTTGGGGTCCCTCGGGTCCTTTGGAGTGGAGGTAGTCGTTGATCGCGTCCTCGCTCGGACCCTCCACTCGGACCAAACGCCAGGGCACACTCGAACCGCGCGCGTCTAGTCGCCCCACCAGTTCTTGCCCAGTGAAACAGCCTTTCGAAAACGAGATGGTCTGGTCGACGAATCGTCGCCCAAAGGTGTGAGGGGTCAAGCCGCGCGAGACTTCACTCGCTCCCGGCCACGACGCACCAATCTGTTCATCGAGCGTCGCGAAGGGTCCGCCGCTCGTGTCGTGAAGCGCGAGCGTGCACTTGGTCCGCAGCAAAAAACGTCGAAGCCGCGTCAACGTCGCTTCCGCGTCCTCTCGCGCCACCACCAGATCCAGCCCGTCCTCGCGTGGTCGAACGTGACAGACCGCGATCACCACGCTGTCGGGGGCGAGAACCAGGCTCCAGGCGCCGTCCTCGCCGAGCGCGCTGAGGTCCTGGCTGAGTTGGCCCTGTAGAAAGGTCAGGGCGTCCTCGCCCCTGGCCTCGATGACCGACCACGCGAGATCGGTGGCGACGTCCTTCGAAGAGCCCATTGACTATTACTGTATGGGCCGATGAGGCGAGTGTCGCCGCGATGGAGGAATCCCGATGAGTATGCAGACGGAACTCAATACCATCACCTCGACGATGACCGATCTGTCCGCGCGCATCACCGCCCTCGTCGAGTCCGAGGGCGACGCCATGGCCCCCGACGTGTACGCCGAGTTGGTGGCGGCTGAGCGCACGGTGGGCGCGTTGCTACGCCGTTTGAGTCGGGTGGCCGCTCGGTCACTCTAAGGCCCACCAGTAGTCTCGACGTATGTCGCCTACCTGGTCGTGCGTCACCTCGCTCTCGCCCCAGCAGCGACTCGATGTCTTGAGTCTGTTGGACCGCACCGAGGTTCTGCTGGGACGCGAAGCCATCGACGAGGGCCGCCGACGGGCCGTGGTGCACGGATGGCGCGCGGAGCATTGGCTCTACTACGAAGACGCCGCCCTCACGCAGTACGCCATGGCCAACGGGGACGCGCACGCCACCGTCGAGATGTGCGGTGGCGACGTCGACGAGACCCTGCTCTCGAAACTGCTGGAGTCCCACCGGGTCATCGACTGGTGGACCCGCGGCCCCGAGCCGTGCACGCACGTGCTCGGTACCGTCATTCGCATGCTCCAGCTGATGCGGGTGTCCCTGCCCGTTTCGGTTGAACCGGTGCCCGAGGGTTTCACCCTTCGAAACTTCGAGTCCCATCACGATGAGCGGGCCTGGCTCGAGCAGAACAACGCGGCCTTCGCTCACCACCCCGAGCAGGGGGCCTGGCACGACGCCGACCTCGAAGAGCGGACCCACGAGCCGTGGTTCGACCCGTCGGGCTTTCTCCTCTTGGAGATCGACGGACGAATCGCCGCGTCGTGCTGGACGAAGGTTCACGAACTACACCCCGACCGCTTCGGCGAGATCTACGTCGTCTCGGTGCACCCCGACTTCCAGCACCACCACCTGGGCCGGGTCATGGTGACCCAGGGTCTCAACGTCCTCTATCGCAAGGGAGTCACCGAAGCGGTGCTCTTCGTCGACGAGTCCAACGAGGCGGCCATGAAACTCTATGACTCCTTGGGATTTCACCTCTACCGCGAGGACCGCTTGGTCCGCTTTACCGAACTAACCAACGCCGACGACGTGGCCCACGCCGTACGTGACCGCGGAAGCGAGCGCCATTATCACGAGAGCGCGGAAGGCCGAAAACACCACGCCACGGCGAGTGAAACGCCCCACCGCTCCCCCGACGAAAATCGTGGAGGCGCCGGCGAGTCCCACTGACCACCACATGACGTTGCCCGTCGAGGTCACGATCCACGGGATGAGGGGCAGGAACGCCCCCACGGAGAAGAAGAGGAACGACGAGATCGCGGCGGTCCAGGGTGAGCCCGTCGCCGAGGGGTCTATCCCGAGTTCCTCGCGGGCGTGGGTGCGCAGGGCCAGGTCGGGATTTTTCATGAGGTCGATCGAGAGACGTTCGGCCAGCTCTTCGTCGATCCCGCGGCTGAGAAATATCTCTTTGAGTTCTTGACGCTCTACTTCGGGGTTGTCGGACAGCGCCTGGCGCTCGACCCCGATCTCGTACTCGTAGAGCTCCTTTTGCGAGCGCATGGACAGGTACTCACCGGTGCCCATCGAGAAGGCGCCCGCGACGAGTCCGGCCAGTCCGGCCAGTCGCACGACGTCGTGCCCGGGATCGGCGCCGGCGAAGCCCAAAATGAGCGACACGTTGGTGACCAGACCGTCGAGGAGGCCAAACAGCGCCGCTCGAAAACCTCCGTCGCTGATCTGACGGTGGTGCGGCTCGCTGTCGATTGCACTCACGCAGGGAGTCTAGGAGGACCCGATCGCGGGGTCGGTACGCACGGGCTAAGAGATTAAGGTCTCTGTGGAGGTTGGTCATGACCACGCACGTGAACAGCATTGAAGAACTGAAGGGCTTAGTCGGTACTCATCTGGGCTACTCGGACTACCGCACCGTGACCCAAGAAGAGGTCAACCTCTTCGCCGAGGCCACCGGCGATCACCAGTGGATACACGTGGACCCCGAGCGGGCCGCGACGGGACCCTTCGGTCACACCATCGCGCACGGCTACCTCACCCTCTCTCTTATCCCCGTCCTCGTCGGGGGGCTCATGAAGGTGGAGGGCGCCACGATGGGCGTCAACTACGGATCCAACAAGGTCCGATTCACGTCCCCCGTGCCCGTCGGTTCCGACGTACGCGCGGGAGCGACGCTGGCCGCGGTGGACGAGGTCCCGGGCGGGGTGCAGATCGCCATGGACGTGGTGGTCGAGATCCAGGGCTTAGAGAAGCCGGCCTGCGTGGCCCAGACTCTCTCGCGCATCTATCTGTAGCGATGGTGACGTCCCTCCCCCAAGGTGACCAGAAGACCGAACACGTTCGCACGATGTTCGACGCGATCGCCCCGCGCTATGAACTGGTCAATCGCGTGATGACCTTCGGACTGGACTCGCGCTGGCGTCGTCGCGCGGTGGCTGACCTGCGCCTCGCTCCGGGCAGCGTGGTGCTCGACATCGCCGCGGGGACCGGGGACTTCACGAGAGAGTTGCGCCGACAGGGTCAACGGGCCGTGGCCACCGACCTCAGTTACAACATGTTGCACACCGCGCGCAACGTCGCCGAACGCGTCCAGGCCGACGCGTCGCGCCTGCCCTTTCGCTGGGCCGGTTTTGACGGAGCGACCTGTGGCTACGCGCTGCGCAACTTCACCGATCTCGAAAAGAGCTTCACCGAGATGGCGAGGGTACTTCGACCGGGCGGTCGCCTCTCGCTGCTGGAAGTCGCCGAGCCCACGGGAGGTCTCTGGCGCACGGGGTTTCGCCTGTGGTTTCGCCGCGTCGTCCCCTTTATCGGCTCTCTTCTCTCGGACCACGACGCCTACCACTACCTGCCCGCCTCGACGGCCTATCTGCCCGACGCCGAAGAGATCGTCGTGATGTTGCACCGGGCGGGCTTCAGTGGGGTCAACCACCGCCGCATCCTCGGAGGGCTCAGTCAGCAGTTCCTCGCCACGAGGTCCTCGTGAGGTTCCTTCGCCACCGCGTTGACCCCTTGGCCCCCGAAGTGTTGCGAGCTCTCGGCGCGCGCGACGGTTGGCTGATTGAGACGCCCGAGGTACTGCGCGTGGGTTTTGGTCGCGTCGTTGACTCGGTCGAACTCGCCGGGGGTCTCGACGTCGCCACCAGTGCCAGTCGGGCGCTCGCCCAACACGAACTTTCGGGCGACGAGGGGCCGATGGGGACCGGGATCATCGCCTTCGCCTCTCTGCCTTTTGACCGGGCCGCACCCGGGGTTCTGTCCGTACCCGAGTTCTGCGTAACCCAGTTCACCAGCGGCGACGCCTGGCTCACCTCGTGGGATGACTCGCCCGCGTGGCGTGCGCTCTATGAGAACGTCACGCTCCCCACCCAAGAGACGCAGAGTCCTCGTACGCTCATCTACCAGCCCACGCCCGAGGAGTACGCGCACAACGTCGCCCTGGCGGTGGAGATCCTTCGCCGCAAGGAGATTGTCAAGGTGGTGCTGGCGCGCGCGGTGCTGGGTTCGGTGCCCGAGTCGATTGACGCCGCGGCCATTGCCCAACGGCTGCGCGTCCGCGAACCGATCTGCACCCTCTATAGCCTGCCGAGCGCCGACGGACGACGTTTCGTGGGTGCGAGCCCCGAGTTGCTGGTGCGCCGAAGCGGGCAGGAAATACAGTGTCACCCCCTGGCGGGCACGATCACGCTCCCGCCCAACGTGGCGCCCGACGACTACGAGACCTGGCTGCTCGGCAGCACCAAGAACCTCCACGAGCACTCCGTGGTGGTGGACGAGATTGTTCGCAACCTGGCCAACGTCTATGAGGACATCGACGCCGACGCGGAGCCCTCCATCGTGGCGCTGCGAACCGTCGCCCACTTAGGAACGCGCATCAGCGCGCGCCACGACGCCACCACGAACGCCCCCGACGCGCTGGACGTACTACGGATGCTGCACCCCACGGCCGCCGTGGGCGGCATCCCGCGCGCCAGCGCCTACGAGCTGATTACCCGCCTCGAACAACACGATCGCGGGGCCTTCGCCGGACCGGTCGGCTGGATCGACGCCCACGGGGACGGCGAGTGGTGGATTGGCTTGCGGGGAGTCCTCCTGCGGGACCGCGAGTTTGAAGCGTGGGCCGGGGCCGGGATTGTCAGCGAGTCCGACCCCATCGCCGAACGCGAAGAGACCCGAGACAAGTTGGCGGTCGTCTTGACCTCGCTGCTCAGCGAGCGCGTCTAGCGTCGCAGCGCCTTCACCTTCTGATATCCGCCCTGGGCCTTGTGGTACCAGCGCTCCGCGGCCCACTTCGTCACCAGGACCAGGGCCTCGAAGACGATGCTGCGCGACATCTTCGACTCGCCGCGCTGGCGGTCCTTGAAGGTGATGGGCACCTCGATGATCGAGGCGCCCCGACTGCGAGCGCGATAGGTCATCTCAATCTGGAATCCGTACCCGTCGGCCGTCACCGAGGTGTAGTCGATCTTCTCGAGGGCCGAGTCCGAGTAGACGCGATAGCCCGACGTCGAGTCGGCCACGCCGAGTCCCAGCATCAGCGACGCGTACTCATTGCCACCGCGCGACAACAGGCGCCGTGATCGTTTCCAATTGGGTATCCGGCCGTCCTTGACGTAGCGCGAGCCGATCACCACCTCGTACTCCTTGGCCGCGATGAGCAGCTCGGGTAGCTGTCGCGGGTCGTGAGAAAAGTCGCAGTCGATCTCGACGAAATGGTCGTAGTCGTGTTCGAGCCCCCAGGTAAAGCCGGCGCGATAGGCGCGACCCAGTCCGTTCTTGTCGGTGCGTTCGAGGACGTCAATGCCGCCCAGCTCCGCGCCCACCGCGTGCGCGCGCTTCGCGGTTCCGTCGGGACTACCGTCATCGACGACCAGCACGTGACACTCCGGCACGATCTCGTTGAGGGTGCGCAGCATCAGTTCCACGTTAAATATTTCGTTGTACGTGGGCAGAACCACGAGCGTGCGCATTTAGGGAATTCTACGACGTGGCGTAGGCTTGGTCGGTTGAGATCCCGAGGACCCCATGACTGACGCCGCCCCGAAGAAGCGACTCGTCCTCCCCCGAGAGATTCGCCTCATTTTAAGTCTGGGCTCCTTGATCTTCGTCTTCGAGTATCTGGTCTTGCCCCAGCTCGGTCGGGCCCGACACTCCCTACCGCTGCTGGGCACGGTGAGTCCGGGACTGGTGGTCTTGGCCGTCGCCCTCGAGATCACGGCGATCCTCTGTTACGTTGAACTGACCCGCACCGTGCTCTACCCCTACGCCCCGAGTCGCTACAACACCTTTCGCGTCGACATGGCCGGCTTCGCCATCAGCCACGTCGTGCCCGGAGGGACCGCGCCGGCCGGAGCTCTGGCCTATCGAATCTTCAACGAACTGGGGGTCCCTAAGGAGACCAACGCCTTCGGTCTCGCGGCCCAGGGCTCGGGATCCGCGGTCATCCTCAACATCATCTTCTGGATCGCCCTGGTCATCTCCATTCCCCTGAACGGTTTTAACCCCCTCTACGGGTTCGCGGCGCTCGCGGGCGTGTTCTTGCTCCTGGCCTTTTCGGGAACGATTCTGCTCATCACCCGGGGCCAGCGACGGGCCGACGCGTGGATTCGCGCCATCGCCCGACGCGTGCCCTCAGTCAAGCCCGACCTAGTCAGCGCGCTGATCGCCAAGATCGCGGCCCGCATCACGTTGCTCATCACCAACCGCCGCACGCTGTGGTGGGCCTTCACCTGGGCGACCCTCAACTGGCTCCTCGACGCGGCCTGCCTGTGGGTCTTTCTCTGGTCCTTCGGCTCGGTCGTCTCGCCGATCGATCTCCTGGTGGCCTACGGCCTCGCCAACGTGCTGGCGGCGATTCCCCTGACCCCGGCGGGCCTCGGCGTGGTGGAGACGGTGCTCATCACCTCACTGGTGGGTTTCGGCGTGCCCCACGGCCAGGCCATCCTCGCGGTCCTCGCCTATCGACTTATCAACTTCTGGCTACCGATTCCCCTCGGCGGGGCCTGTTACGCCAGCCTCCAGTGGCGACGTCCGACCGACGCTAAACCTGAGAAAGGGAGCGCGCCCGATCCATCGCGAGGCGTTTGAACTCGGCCTGAGCGGAGATGTCGTTGACCGGCTGCAGACGACGCCAGCGGCGATCGGTGCCGAGCACCCAGGTGAAGAGATCGTCCTGCCAGGTGATCTCGAAGGCCTCGATGAGTTCGTTTCGCAGCGCCTCCACCTCGATGGGAACCAGCACTTCCACCCGACGGTCCAGGTTGCGCTCCATCAGATCGGCCGAGCCGATGTACACCGAGAAGACCGGGTCGTCGGGCCGGCCAAAGATGAAGATCCGCGAGTGCTCGAGGAACTCTCCGACCAGAGAATGAACCTTGATGTTCTCCGAGAGCCCGGCCACCCCCGGACGCAGCGAGCACAGCGTTCGCACGATGAGGCGGATCTCGACGCCGGCGATACTCGCTTCGTAGAGTGCGTCAATGATCGTGGGGTCGGTGAGGCCGTTCACCTTGATGGCGATGCGTCCGGCCGAGCCTCGATCACGTTGGCCGTTAATGAGCTCGATGACATTCGTGCGGGTGTTAAAGGGGCTCACGATGAGCTTCTCGTAGTCACCCACGCGCGAAAAGCCGGTCAGGTAGTTAAAGAGCTCCCCCACGTCGTGGCTAATTGCCGGGTCGCAGGTCAACAGGCCAAAGTCCTCATAGATTCGCGCGGTTCGATCGTTGTAGTTTCCCGTGCCGATGTGCACGTAACGAACCGTGGTGCCACCCTCACTGCGCAGCACCAGAGTGATCTTGCAGTGCGTCTTCAACCCCACGATGCCATAGACCACGTGCACGCCCACGTCCTCCAACGCCTTCGCCCACTCGATGTTCGCGGCCTCGTCGAAGCGCGCCTTCAGCTCCACCAACGCCACCACCTGTTTTCCTCGCTCGGAGGCCTGGATCAGCGAGGCGACGATCGGCGAGTCGCCGGACGTGCGGTAGAGCGCCTGCTTGATGCCCACCACCTTCTCGTCCAGGGCGGCTTGGGAGGTGAAGGACTCGACGGAGTCGGTAAAGGACTCATAGGGGTGGTGGAGCAAGATGTCGCCGTCGCGGATCGCGGCGAAGACGTCGCCCACGTGGTCGCCGTCCAGCAGTCGCTTGGGCGTCAGCGGCGACCAACTCTCACCCTTCAAGTCGGGTCGGTCGATGCGATACAGGTTCCACAGATCACTCAGACCCAGCATGGCCTCGGTGACGTAGACGTTCGCCGGGTCGAGGTCCAGCTGGTCGACCAGCAACTTCAAGAACTCTTCGGACATGCCGCGCTGGATCTCCACCCGCAGGGCCTCGCCGAAGCGCCGTCGACGCAGCTCCACTTCGAGGGCCACCAGGAGGTCGTCCGCCTCGTCCTCTTCCAGGGTCAAGTCCGCGTTGCGGGTCACGCGAAACAGGTCGGCCTGACCGATGGTCATGCCGGGAAACAGCTGATCGAGGTGGGCCACGATGAGCTCTTCGAGCAGGATCCACTCACCGTCCGCGGCGGGAATAAATCGAGGCAACGAGTTGGGGACCTTCACGCGCGCGTTGCGCTCGTCGTGAGTCACCTCGTCGCGAACGCTGACCGCGATATTGAGCGACAGGTTCGAGATCATCGGAAAGGGGTGCCCCGGGTCCACCGCCAGGGGCGTCAACACGGGGTAGACGTTCTCGTTGAAGTACTTCGTCAACGTCTCTTTGGCCTCCGCCTGGAGGTCGTTGTAGCGCACGATGTTGATCCCGGCCGAGGCCAAGGTCGGCAAGATTTGGTCCAGCATCAGGCGGTCTTGGCGTTCGACCAACTCGAGCACCCGTTCGCGGATCGCCTCCAACTGCTGGCGGGGGCGAATTCCGTCCACCGACGGAGTTTGCACGCCCGCCGCGACTTTGTCCTGCAAACTCACCACGCGCACTTGGAAGAACTCGTCGATCATGTCGGCGAAGATCGCGATGAACTTGCAGCGCTCCAAGATGGGCAGGCGATCGTCGTCCCCGAGATCGAGCAGCCGGGCGCCAAACTCCAGGCGCGAGAGCTCGCGACTCGAGAACCTCTCGGGCCCAAAGGTCGACAAATCGGTCACGGCGGCTATCCCTCTGGTAGTCAAGTCGTAGCCACCATCGTAGGGGTACGCTTACCTCTGTGGCGAGACGCACGAGCCCCGTTGACGGGCGCCCGAAGAAGCCGGCGCCCGCGAACCCTTCGGTTACGAAGCCACCACGAAACCTTCGCCTCACCGAGCTCGGTCTCTTGGCTCTCGCCTGGGTCATCACCTCCTCCTTCTACGTCCTGGCCTCACTCGGGGCGCAGGGCAAGATGCCGGCGCGCTTCGGCTGGTATCTCGGGGGCATCGTTCTCATATCTCTGCTGATGCACTTTGCGATTCAGCGCTACGCGCCGCGGGCCTCGGAGATCCTCTTGCCCATCGCCACGCTCTTAAATGGCATCGGGTACGTCGAGATCGCTCGGTGGAATCCTCCCTACGCCAGGAGCCAGACGCTGTGGTTCTTCGTCAGCGCCGTGGGCCTCGCACTGACCCTGAAACTTGTCCGCCGCGTGCGCGACCTCGATCGCTATCGCTACCTGACCCTGTTGGCCGCGCTGGCGCTCTTGGTCGCCCCGTTGGTCGTCGGCACCACCATCAACGGGGCGCGGCTCTGGATCATCGTCGGCCCGTTTTCTTTCGAGCCCGTGGAGTTCGCCAAGATTCTCCTGGTCTTCTTCTTCGCCTCGTACTTCGCCGCCAACCGCGAACTACTCTCCACCCCCACCCAGCGACTCGGCCGACGAAACGTGGTACCACCGAAGGTCCTGGTGCCGATCTTCGCCGCGTGGGGCATCTCGGTCGCGGTGCTCGGCGCGGAGAACGACATCGGCTTCGCGATCTTGATCTTCGCGCTGTTCATCTCTCTCTTGTGGGTGGCCACCGGACTCAAGTCCTACGTCGCCCTCGGACTGGCCCTGCTCGTCGGTGGCGCGTTCATCGCGGACAAACTCTTTAGCCAGGTGCAGATTCGCGTCTCGGAGTGGCTCGACCCGTGGTCGGCCGCGAACCTGAGCCACTCCTCCCAGCTGATCTGGGGTTGGTTCTCCATCGCGGCCGGTGGGGTCACCGGTACCGGACTCGGTCTGGCGTCCCCGACGACCGGCAACATCCCCTTCATCACCTCGGACATGATCTTCGCCACGGTCGCCGAGGAGCTGGGCTTCGTCGGGGTGATCCTGGTGCTCTGCCTCTACGGCTCGTTCGTCGGGGAGGGCTTTCGCATCGCCCAGCGCGCGACGTCGGACTTCGTGCGCTTGACGGCCACCGGCCTCACGGCCCTCATGGGCTTTCAGGCGTTCTTCATCATGGCCGGGGTCTTGCGACTTCTTCCCTTTACCGGCATCACCCTGCCCTTCATGGCCTACGGGGGCAACTCGCTCATCGCCAACTATCTCATCGTCGCGATTCTGATCCGCATCTCCGACGAGGGTCACGCCGAACGACACGGCGGCGAGATCGTCGCCGTGCACCTCACCTAGGCGAAGTAGAGCGAGAGCACCTCTTCGGCGCAGAGGATCGGCGCGGGAACGCGTTGACGGAGGGCCAAGGTCAGCGCGTCGCTGGTGCGACAGTCGAACACCTGGCGTCCCCGCGGGGTCATCAAATCCAGCTCGGCGTAGAAGATTCCCCCGTCGTAGCGCACGATGCGCGCGGCGATGATCTCGGCCTGCAGGCGAGTCAGCATCGTGGTCACGAGCTCACTAGTGCTGGGCCGACGACCCTCGATCGCGTGGTGCGCGTGCGCCAGCGCGACGGCGTCGGGCACGGCGATCGGAATGGCCAGGTAGCGAAAGGGTGACTCGGCTTCCATGAGATGGACGAGCGGCGACGCGTCGGTGAGGTCGTAGAGCACCGACTCGACGTTCATGACCCGAAAAGTGGCGTACGCCTCGCCGGCTACGGGAACCTCCTCTTCGGAGAGCGCCTCTTCGGAGGGAAGGATCTCGCTGGTGCGCTCGCTCATCTCGTCGGCGTCCTCCACCACGGACTCGTCGTTCACGATCTCGTCGCTCACTGGGTCACCCGGGCCGGGCCCCGCCGCGACACGGACAACACCATGCCGCCCGCCACGAAGAAACACACCGCGGCCGAACCGCCGTAGCTCAGCAGGGGCAGCGGTACGCCGGTGACCGGCATGATGCCCATCGTCATACCAATGTTCTCGAACACGCTGAAGGCGAAGAAGATGAAGACGCCAATGCAGATCAGTCGACCCATGGTGTCGCGAGCGTTCTTGCCGATCACGAACATCCGGTACCCGATAAAGGCGAGCAGCAAGATCACGATGACCGATCCGATGAATCCCATCTGTTCCCCGATGGCGGTGAAGATGAAGTCCGTCCACTGCTCGGGCACGTAGCCCAGCACGGTCTGGGCCCCGTGAAAGAGACCCGCTCCGTGAAGGCCCCCGGCGCCGATGGCGCTCTTGGCGTTGTTGACTTCGTAGATCAGTTGGGCGAAGGCCTTGTTGGTGGAGTTCTGGTTCAAGAACGAGACGAAACGGTCGACCTGATACTTCTGAAGGAGATTGAGGAAGACCGCCGCGGCGAGCCCGACCGAGCCGATGACCGCCAGCAGCGTCATGAATCTGGGGGGCACCCCCGCGATGACCATCATCGCCGAGACGACGAGCACGATGATGATCGCCGTTCCCAGGTCCGGTTCCTTCACGATCAACGCCAGCGGGACGACCGCCATCAAGAGCAGACGCATGACGTCGTACATCTTGAGACCCTCGGTTCGTCGAGCGCAGAACGTGGCGATCGCCAAGATAAGAAAGAGCACGCTGAACTCGCTCGGCTGGACCTGGATCCCGGCGACGCTGTACCAGCGCTCCGCCCCCAAGGCCGAGTTTCCGGCCACGAAGACCCCGGCCAACGCCACGAGCGAGAGGACGTACAGCGGGGTGGCGGCCATCTCGTAGCGGCGGTAGTCGATGCGCGACACCCCGTACATGGCGGCGATGCCCAACACCACGAAGAAGGCTTGGCGCTCTACGTAGTAGTGGGGATTCTCCCCCGCGTCCACCAGGGCCTGGCGGGTGGCGCTGTAGATCATCACCACGCCCGTCACTCCGAGCGCGATCAGACCCCACAGCAGTCCGTAGTCCAGGCGATCCTGGCGACGAATGTGCGAAGTAATCGCGCTCAGCGTGTCGGTCATTGCAGTCCCTCAAGAAGTTGTGCGCCGCCCAAGGCTACGCCCCACCACCACCGCATCTGAATCGCCGCCTGATAGGCCAACATGGGCAGTCCGTTCAGGGTTCGACACCCCGCCTCGGCGTAGCGGCGCCGCCACTCCGTCTCGGGCGGGTCGTAGACGATGTCGACCGCGATGGTGTCGTGGTGCACCCCCTGCAGCACCGTCGCCTCGGCGGGACGCCCGACTTCGGGAACGGTGTTCACGATGAGGTCAATGGGGCGATAGACGAGCGACGACGAGTGCACATTGCTATAGCGCTCAACCAGCGCGTCGACGTTCGAGGCGGTGCGTCCATGAACGACCACCGACTGGGCACCGTGAGCGACCAAGCCGTCAACGATGGCACTGGCGGCCCCGCCCGCGCCCAGCACCACGACGTGCGCGTTGTCGATCACCGAGCCGAAGCTGTCGCGGAGCGCCTCCACGAAGCCCTGGCCGTCGGTACTGTCGCCGAGGAGGACGCCGTCGCGTACGAGCAATGAGTTCACCGACTGGGTGCGGACGGCGACGTCACTGGGTTCATCACAGAGCGCGAAGGCCGCGCGCTTCAGCGGGCTGGTGATCGACAAGGCGTCGAACACCGTCCCGAGCAGTCGCTGCAGATCGCTCGCGTGCTCGAGATCGATCTCCACGCGCGTGGACGTGCCGTTCAGTCCCGCCAGACGAAGTCCGATCTCGTGCAGACGGGGCGAGAGTGAGTGTGACACGGGAGATCCCGCGACGCCGACCCGCCAGTTCACGGCAGTCCCCGCGACCTGGCCAGGGCCTCCGCCGCTCAGCTGTTCGGCGAAGGTCGTCGAGAAAGTCTCCCGGCCGTCCTTGTTGGTGAGTTCGAAGTACACCCATGTCCCTTTCGGCGCGTGGAGAACCGCGCGTAGGGCCACCTTAGAGACGGTGCAGATGGGCGTGGGCGTAAGACCGGTATTCAAGTAGGTGTTGTAGGGACTTTGGACCCTCTCCATGGCCGGGGTCACCGAACCCCCATCTTGTCCCAGGGCGTACAAGACCGTCGAGTCCATCTGCAGTGGTGTGCCACTGGCCAAGCGATTGAAGATCACCCGGGCGACCTTGGGCATGTTGACCGAGTAGTACCCCTCCTTCACGTCAATCGAGGCCGCGGTGATGAGTTCATAGGGATCAAGCCCGTTGACGGTGGTCGACGGGGTCAGACCGACCGACGCGGCCTCTTTGTCAAAGCGATCCACCATCTCACGAGCCAGTTCGCTCGGCGTCATCGTGCTGGGAATCAGGTAGGTGGAGTCACCGATGAGCCCCTCGAGTGAGGACCCGTGACCGTACGGGCTCGGCGTGACGGCCGCCGTCGCCGCTGTGGCGAAGGAGTTGGCGAAGCTCACCCCCTTTTGCTGCTCGATCGAGAGGGCTATTTCGTGCAGGGTCAGGCCGGGCGATGCCGTGACCTCTGGGATCGCCGGGCCGGTAAAGACCGAGTGAATGTGAGAGTACGAGGATCCGTCACGCACTTCGTAGGCACCCGGCTTTATCGGGAACGAGCCAAAGACGATGGTGTCGAGGTGAAAGGCCAGTGAGGACGCGATGACGTGGTCCTTCGCCAACTCGCCTCCCAGAGTCGACAGCGACTCGCCCTTGTGCACACTGACCACAGTCTCACGCCCGTGCGAAGAGAGCGGGTACGTCTGGAGAAAGAACCACACCGCGACCAGAAAGATCAACGTCAGGATCACTCCCGCAACGACGATGACGATCCGACCGACGCGCCACGCGGGCGGCGGACTACTGTGCACGTCGACCGTCCATGTAGCTCTGGAGCATGATGACGGCAGCGGCGCTGTCGACGTGCTCGCGATGATTCTTGGCCTTCACCCCGGCCTCGGACAGTGATCGCTGAGCCTCGTGGGTCGTCAGTCGTTCGTCCCACTGCACGACCGGAACGGGCGCCAGGCCCGTATCCAGCAGTTCGAACAGGGCGTCCGCCTGTTGCGTGCTCGCCGTCTCGTTCCCCGAGAGGGCGACCGGGCGCCCGATCACCACGAGCTCGACCCCTTCCTCCTCGACGAGCGAACGCAGTCGTCCCACCAGTTGGTCATCGGTCGACAACGCCGGACGAGGAAAGGCCATCGACTCGTCGCGGTCGGTGACGGCCACGCCACAGCGTTTCGACCCCGGATCAATGCCAAGTAGCCGAGCCATCCAGCCCTAGAGCGCCTTCGCCGCGATGACCACCGCGTCGATGCCGTGTACGTCGCGCCCGCCGGCGAGCGCGAGGCGCGCGGATCCACCACCGCCGCCGCCCACGTGCGTGGCGAGCGACTTCACCGTCGCCGCCGCGTCCAGCGATCCGTCGCTCGCGACCACGATCGCCACCTTGCCTTCGTCCGCGCCGACCAGCACGACCACCCGACGACCACGGTGCTGCAAGTCTTGGGCCAGGGTGCGTAGCTGTTCGCCGGGGTATCCGTCGACGCGCGCGACGACCACGTCGCCCGGGCTGGACTCGTGGAGTTCGTTCGCGAACTGGCTGAGCTGCGCCTGGCGAAGTGAGGCGACGCTCTTCTCCACCTCGCGTTGACGTTCAAAGAGCCGCTCGAGGGCCGGAATGACGTCATCGTTGGACGTCTTTAACAGTGAGGCGACCGCGTTCAGCGTCTGTTCCATTTCGTAACTACGTCGCTGGGCGCCCAGCCCGCTCACCGCCTCAATGCGGCGGGTGTTCGCCCCAATCGAGGACTCGCTCACCACCTGAATCTGACCGATGTCGCCCAGTCGCTCGACGTGGGTGCCACCGCAAAACTCCAGACTGTGACGGCCGGCCCGCACGACGCGAACGCGATCACCGTACTTGTCGCCGAAGAAGGCAACGGCCCCCATGGTCTCGGCCTCGGCCTTCGTGGTCTGAATGGTGTCGACGTGCTCATTCAGCACCACGTCCGTGTTGACGATGGTCAAGATCTCGCCCGTCTCCTCCTCGGACAGTCCCCCATCGTGCGAAAAGTCAAAGCGCAAACGGTCGGGGCCGACGTAGGAACCCTGTTGGCGAACGTGATCACCGAGAACGCTCCGCAGCCCCGCGTGCAGCAAGTGGGTGGCCGTGTGATTACGACGAGTCGCTTCACGCCGGTCGACGTCGATGGTCGCGACCGCGCTCTGGCCGGGCAGCACTTCCCCGTGGAGGCGACCTCGGTGGGCGAAGAGTCCCCCGGCCACGTTCTGGGTGTCGAGAACCTCAAAGCGACCGGTCTCGGTGACGACGGTGCCCGTGTCGCCGACCTGGCCACCCGACTCCGCGTAGAAGGGCGTCGTGTCGAGAAACAGTTCGCTCTCGCCGTCCTCCCCGGCCAGTACGCCGACCACCGTCGTCTCGAGGGAGTAGCGAGTGACGTCGCGCCCGACGAACTCGGTGGCGCCGTGGTGCTCGATCAAGTCGCGATACTGCGCGTCGTCGGCCCGGCGCAAGGTCTTCGCGCTGGCGCGGGCGCGTTCTCGTTGGGCGGCCATCGCGTGATCAAAGGCCTCGCGCTCGACGAGGAGTCCCGACTCAGCCACGATCTCACTCGTCAACTCGATCGGGAACCCGTGGGTGTCGTGAAGGCGAAAGGCGGTTTCACCAGGAAAGACGGTAGCGCCACGCGCCACCACCTCAGCTTGGGCCTCTTCGAGTAACGATAGGCCCGTGCGCAACGTGCGCGCGAAGCCGGCTTCTTCGCGCTCCAAGATCTCGACGATCAGGTCACGCTGATCCACCAGCGTGGGATAGGCCAGACCCATCTTCTCGATCGTGGCGTCCACCAGGGGCGCCGTCAGCGACACGTCCGAGCCCGAACGCCGCGCGGCCAGAATCGCGCGACGAATGATGCGCCGCAAGACGTACCCGCGTCCTTCGTTGGAAGGAAGAACCCCGTCGCCGACCAGCATGGTCATCGCGCGACCGTGCTCGGCCACGCGGCGAATCAGAACGTCGGTCCCCTCGTCCTTTCCGTAGGGCTGCTTGAGCGACCTCGCCGCGGCCTCGAGAAGAGGCGCAAAGAGGTCGGTGGCGAAGACCGATTCCACGCCGTTCAAGATCGAGAGAATTCGCTCGAACCCGGCGCCGGTATCGATGTTCTTCTTGGGCAGTTCACTCATCGCGCCCCCGAACTCGCGCTCGAACTGCATGAACACGAGGTTCCAGATCTCGACGAAGCGGTCTTCCCCGCCCGCGGCCGGACCCCCGGCCGCCCCGTAGGACTCACCCTTGTCGAAGAAGATCTCGGAGTCGTAGCCACAGGGACCCACGTCGCCCATGAGCCAAATGTTGTCCTCGCCCAGTCGCTGCAGGCGGTCGGCCGGCAGGCCCACGCCGTCCAGCCAGATGGCCGCGGCGGCGTCGTCCTCTTCGTGCACGGTCACCCAGAGGCGGGTCGGATCCAGACCGAAGCCCTCGGTGACCAGCTGCCAGGCGTAGTTGATGGCCCCCTCTTTGAAATAGTCGCCAAAGGAGAAGTTGCCCATCATCTCAAAGAAGGTCAGGTGACGCTGGTCACTGCCGATCACGTCGATGTCGGGGGCCCGGAAGCACTTTTGAATGGAGACCGCCCGAGCGTAGGGGGCCGGTTCCTCACCGGTGAAGTAGGGCTTGAAGGGGACCATGCCCGCCACGGTGAACAACAGCGAGGGGTCGTGGGGAATCAGACTCGCCGAGGGCACCAAGGTGTGCCCGTTTTTCACGAAGTAGTCGAGAAAAATCGATCGGAGTTGGGCCGCTTCCATCCGATTTACTCTACTGGCGGGGCAGGTTCATCCTGATGGGAACGGTTCGTTCGCGCGCGCCACTGCTCGACCAGTGGACCTTCGCGACCGTAGTCCGAGGGATCGAAAAAGGTCTCGTCCTTCCATCGGTCCGGTAGGTACTGCTGGTCGACCCAACCGCCGGGAAAGGCGTGCGCGTACTCGTAGTCGTTACCGTGGCCGAGCTTCTGGGCGCTCGCGTACGAGGCGTCGCGAAGGTGCGCGGGCACCTCCACCAGTCCTCCCGCCTGTACGGCCTGCGTCACCGCTCCCAGCGCGCGGGTGACCGAGTTGCTCTTGGGCATGAGGGCCAGGGTGATCGTGGCGTGCGCCAAGGTCAGACGCGCTTCGGGTAGTCCCACGAACTCAACGGCCCGGGCCGCCGACTCAGCGACGAGAAGCCCGAGCGGATCAGCCAGTCCGACGTCCTCGCTGGCCAGAATGACCAGGCGTCGGGCGATGAAGCGCGCACTCTCACCGCTCTCCAGCAAGGTCACGAGCCAGTACATGGCGGCGTCGGGATCGGAGCCGCGGACCGATTTGATGAAGGCACTGATCTGGTCGTAGTGCGAGTCGGCCGACTGATGGTAGAGCCGCCCATCCCTCGCCCGCGCCACGTCTTCGAGGGCGACCAGCGTCGCTTCGCCGTCCGTTCGCGCCAGCACGATGGCCGTGTCGAGCGTCGTGAGGGCGCTTCTCGCGTCGCCGTCCGCGGAGGAGGTGATCGCTCCACGCGCGTCGTCGGCGATGGTGGCGTCGCGCAACTGCAGTCCTCGGTTGATCAACACGTCCAGATCCGCCTCACCCAGGGGACGAAGTCGCCAGAGTGTCGATCGACTCATCAGGGCCGCGTTCACCTCGAAGTAGGGATTCTCGGTGGTGGCACCGATCAAGACCACTTCGCCGGTCTCGGTGGCGGGGAGCAGGAGATCTTGTTGGGCCTTGTTGAAACGGTGCACCTCGTCAATGAAGAGCACGGTGCGCAGCCCGCGCTCCCCGAGGCGTTCGCGCGCGCGCACGATGGCCTCGCGGACGTCCTTCACACCGCTGGACACCGCCGACAGGCTCTCCATCTCGTAACCGGCCGCGAAGGCGAGGATGCGCGCCAGGGTCGTCTTGCCGGTGCCGGCCGGGCCCCAGAGGATCATCGAGGTGAGCTGTCGCGTCTCGACCAGTCGGCGCAGCGGTCCGTCTCGTCCCACCAGATGATCTTGACCAACGACCTCGTCCAGGGTGCGCGGACGCAGCAACTCCGCGAGGGGCGCCGCGTCGCGCAGTCGTTGGGTGACGGCGTCGTCAAAGAGCGACGTGGTTCACGTTCCCTTGGCGCTTGAACGAAGGTGCAGATCTCGCAGCTGGCGCTCGGTGATGCTCTTCGGGGCGCCGGTCATCAGGTCGGCCCCGGACTGGGTCTTGGGAAACGCGATGACCTCACGAATGTTCTCTTCGCCGGCGAAGATCGCCACCAGCCGGTCGATCCCGAAGGCGAAGCCGGCGTGCGGTGGCGCCCCGTAGCGAAAGGCGCCGAGGAGAAAACCGAAGCGGCCCTGGGCCTCTTCGTCGGTGATCCCCAGCGCGCGAAAAATCCTGGACTGGATATCGGCGCGATGGATGCGCACCGAGCCACTGCCGAGCTCCCAGCCGTTCAGCACCAGGTCGTAGGCCTGGGCGCGAACCTTTAGGGGGTCGCTGTCGAGGAGTTCCAGGTCGTCGACGTGGGGCATGGTGAAGGGGTGGTGCGCGGCCTGTAAGTGGCCCTCGTCGTCGACGCCCTCGAACATCGGAAAGTCGCTCACCCACACGTAGCGGTACGGGCCGTCCCCGACGGGCGGTGAGCCGATCGCGACGCGCAGGGCCCCGAGCACGTGGCAGGCGAGTTCGTACTCGTCGGCCACGACCAGCACCAGGTCTCCCGCCGTGGCGCCGTCCAGCGTGGCGATGGCCAACGTCTCCTCGGCGCTGAGAAAGCGCGCCAGCGGGGAGTCGAGGCCCTCGGCCGTGACGCGGAACCACGCCAGACCCTTGGCCCCGAGGGCCCTCGCCTGCTCGGTCAGTGCGTCGAGCCGAGCGCGGGAGTAACTGGCGCCCTCGGGAACTCGCATCCCCTTCACCGTGGGCGCGCCGAACGCCTTCACCCCGCTGTTCTCAAATACCGTCGAGAGATCACAGAGGGTCATCTCGAATCGCAGGTCAGGCTTGTCGGTGCCGTACTTGTCGAGCGCCTCGGACCAGGACATGGTGCCGATCTCGCCGGGGCGCTCGCCGGTCGCCATCTCCGCGGCGTCCAGCACGGCCCGCGAGACAAATCTCATCACGTCGTCTTGGGTCACGAAACTCGCCTCAATGTCCATCTGAGTGAACTCAAACTGGCGGTCGGCGCGCAGATCCTCATCACGCATGCACCGAGCGATCTGGTAGTAGCGATCGAACCCGCCCACCATGAGCAGCTGCTTAGCGATCTGGGGACTCTGGGGCAGCACGTAAAACTCACCCGGGTTGAGACGCGACGGCACCACGAACTCGCGCGCGCCCTCCGGGGTGGGCGCCCAGAGCAAGGGCGTCTCCACCTCACAGAATCCTTGATCGTCCATGGCCCGGCGCAGGGCCGCGTTGACCCCGGCGCGAAGTCGCAGGTTCGCCTGCATTGGCTCTCGACGGAGGTCCAGGTAGCGGTACTTCAGGCGAACCTGCTCGTCAATGTCGACGCGATCGTCCAACTGAAACGGCGGGGCCTCGGCGATCGAGAGTATCTCCACTCGGCAGTCGGAGAGTTCGACGGCCCCCGTCGCCAGTCGGTCGTTGACCGTGCCCTCGGGCCGCGGCGTGACGGTGCCGGTGACCCGAACGACGTACTCGCTGCGCGCGTCGACCGATCCTTCGATGACCGCTTGCACCACGCCGGAGCGGTCGCGCACGTCGAGGAAGGCCAGATGCTCACCGTGTTCGCGTCGTTTGGCGACCCACCCGCAGACGCTGACGCGCTCACCGACGTGACTCTCGTTCAGCGAACCGCAGAGCAGGTCGCGCAAACTGGTGGCTTCAACATCTTTGGACATGATCACTTCACTTCGTCAATAGATGGGCGACCGCGTCGACGATCTCCCCTCGGCCAGCGCGCTGTTGCGTCTGTCCAAAGTCCTGGCTTCGCAGGTCTCTAATGGTAACCTCGCCCGCCGCCAGTTCTTCCGGACCCACCAACAGGGCAAAGCGCGCGCCGGAGCGATCGGCCGCCTTCATCTGGGCCTTCATCGAGCGCTGGTCGTAGGCGCGATCGGTCGCGAACCCGGCCCGCCGGAGATCCTCGATCATTGAGACGACCGACACGTCGCCGGTCGTATCGATCACGAAGAGGTCGAGCGTGCGCTTGAGGAGCTCGCTGGTCACGCCCTCGGCTTCGCGGGCCAGCAGTATCCGCTCCACCCCGCTGCCAAAGCCGATCCCGCTGGTCGGCTTGCCGCCGAGCTCTTCGGCCAACTGGTCGTAGCGTCCCCCGCCGCCGATGGAGTTCTGGGCGCTCTCGAAGGCGTCGGCCACGAACTCAAAGGTTGTGCGGTTGTAGTAGTCAAAGCCGCGCACCAGCCGTGGCGCCAGCGTGGTCGCGATGCCGATCGCGTCCAGGCCCTTCACCACGGCGTCAAAGTGAGTCCGACAGGCGTCACAGATGTGGTCGATGAGCATCGGTCCCTTGGACGTGACCTCCACGCACTCCGCCCGCTTGCAGTCCAACACCCGCAGCGGATTCTGGCGCCAGGTCGTACGGTGCTCCTCACAGAGCTCGTCGTGGTGCTCGTCCAGGTACTCAGCGAGTAACTCCACGTAGGCGCCACGACACTGCGCGTGACCCATGGAGTTGATGAGCAGCGTGACGCGCTGCAGGCCGATGGCCCGGTAGACGTGGTGCGCCAGGGCGATGACCTCGACGTCGACCGCCGGGTCGTCGGTGCCGAGCACCTCCACGCCCAGTTGGTAGTGCTGGCGGTAGCGACCCTTCTGAGGACGCTCGTAGCGAAACGCGGGAGTGAGGTACCAGGCCTTCCAGGGAGTCGTGGGCTGGTGCTGCACGAAGGCTCGCACGACCGAGGCGGTCCCCTCCGGGCGCAGCGCGTATCGGCGCTGGCCCCGGTCCTCAAAGACGTACATCTCGTTGCGAAACACGTCACTGTCTTCCCCGATGCCGCGCACAAAGACGCCGACGTCCTCGAAGATCGGCGTCATGACCAGCGAGAATCCGTACCGATAGGCGCTCTCGGCGAAGATCGCGACCAACCCCTCCCACAGGGCCGACTCCGGACCGAGAACGTCGTGGGTTCCGACGGGCGCCTGAAAGGGCGCGACCGAGTCGCTCATGATGCCTTGTTCTGACCCGGCAGTTGACGAAACGCGTCGAAGACACCGTCGACGCCCTTGAGCGCGGCCAGAAGGCTCGACAGGTGGGTCGGATCGGCCAGCTCGACGTCAAAGACCATGCGCACGATGCGAGCGCCCGACGTGGTCGAGGAACTCGAGATGATATTCAGGTGGTACTCGGCCACCACCTTGGAGACGTCGAGCAAGAGGCGAGAGCGATCGAAGGCCATGATCTCGAGCACCGCGCGGTACTGGCCGCCGGCCGAGCCGTCCCACTCGACGTCGATGATCCGCTCCCCCAGGCGTTGGGCCAGGGCGACGGCGTTGGAGCAGTCGTCGCGGTGCACCGAGACGCCCCGACCCTGGGTGATGAACCCCATAATGTTGTCGCCCGGCACCGGTGAGCAACACCGCGCCAGATGCACCATGACGTCGTCGAGGCCTTCGACGTAGACCCCCGCGGTGCGCCGAGTGCTGCGCGAGGTGCGCGGGGCCTTGGTGACGGTGGTCGGCATCTGTTCGGCCTCACCACCGCGCAGCTCACGATCGAGTCGCTGAACGACGGCCAGCGCCGAGATCTGCCCCGAGTCGATCGACATAAAGAGCGCGTCGCGTTCGTCGAGCCCGAGCGCCTTGATGACCGCGTCCAGCGCACTCGAGGACAGCGAGGTAGCGATCGGCAGACCTTCTCGTCGCAGGGCCTTGGTGAGCTCCTCGCGACCACCTTCGATAGCGTCGTCGCGTCGCTCGCGCTGGAACCACTGGCGGATCTTGGACTTCGCCCGAGACGACTGGGCGATGTTCAGCCAGTCACGCGACGGACCAGCGTTGTCGTTCTTGCTGGTCACGATCTCCACGACGTCCGCCGAACGCAGGACGGTATCGAGCGGCACTAATCGACCGTTCACCTTGGCCCCGACGCAACGGTGTCCGACCTCGGTGTGCACGGCGTAGGCGAAGTCAATGGGGGTCGCGCCTTCGATCAGTGCGATCACCCGGCCCTTGGGCGTGAACAGGTAGACCTCGTCTTGACCGAGGTCGAGCTTCAGGGCCTCGAGAAAGGCGATGGGGTCGTTTTCCTCTTCCTCGACGTCGGCCAGACGTTGCATCCAGGCGACCTCCTTGGCCGAGGAACCCTCTTTGTAACTCCAGTGCGCGGCCACGCCAAACTCGGCGCGACGGTGCATCTCTTGGGTGCGAACTTGGACCTCGACGGACTTGCCCCGCGGCCCGATCACCGTGGTGTGCAGGGACTGATACAAGTTGAACTTGGGCGAGTTGATGTAGTCCTTGAAGCGACCCTGCACCGGAGACCACAGCGCGTGAATCGCCCCGAGCGCCGCCCAGCAGTCGCGCTCGTCTTCCACGATGAGCCGCAGGCCCACCAGGTCAAAGATGTCGTCGAACTCCTTGCCGCCCACGACCATCTTCTCGTAGATGCTCCAGAAGTGCTTCGGCCGCCCGCGAATCTCCGCGGCGATGCCGAACTCCACCAGTTTCTTGGAGAGCGTGTCCATTACTTCGTGCAGGTACGCCTCGCGCTCGGGCGCTCGGGCCGCGACCATCTGTTCAATCTCGGCGTAGCGCTTGGGGTGAAGGGTGGCGAAACTGAGATCCTCGAGTTGCCACTTGACCTGCTGCACTCCGAGTCGGTGCGCGAGGGGGGCGTAGACGTCGAGGGTCTCCTGGGCGATGGCCCGCTGGCGATGCATCGGCATGACCGAGATGGTGCGCATGTTGTGGAGCCGGTCGGCCAGCTTGATCAGCAGGACTCGCCAGTCCTGGGCCATGGCGATGAACATCTTTCGGATGGTGGCGGCCTGTTGGGCTTCCTTGGAGTCGAACTCCAGGCGATCCAACTTCGTGACCCCGTCCACCACGGCCGTGACCTGGGGTCCAAACTCGCTCTCCAGCCACTGGACGGTGACTCCCGTGTCCTCCACGGCGTCGTGCAGCAGGGCGGCCGCGATGGTGATCTCGTCCAGGCCCAGGTCGGCCGTGATACCGGCCACGGCGATGGGGTGAGTGACGTAGGGCTCGCCGGTGCGGCGCAACTGACCCTCGTGGGCGTTGATCGCGGCGACGCCGGCTCGACGGATCAACTCAACGTCGCCGTCCTCGTGGTGCTCGTTAAAACGCGCGATTAGCCGCTCAATGGAGCCCAAAAGGACCGGATCGGCGCTGGCTCGCGACGTGAGACTGACCATGCAGTCAGCCTACCGGTGAGTTAACGACGTTTCTGCTTACGCGCGCGCGCCTGAATGGTGCCGGTGACGGCGCTCGTGCGCATCGGGCGAACCCCCACGCTGGAGGAGGTGGCTTGCGCGCCGGCGACGGCCGCCGTCGTCGCGGTCAAGACCTTACGATCGCTGCGCACCAACACGCGCGCCGCCAAGTCGCGATAGCGCGGCTCGCGCTCCTTCATGATGGCGAGCAACGGACTCGCGATGAAGATCGAGGAGTAGGCACCGCTCATCAGTCCCACGAAGAGGGCCAAGCCGTAGCTCTGCAGCGTGGTCGCACCGAGAATGTCGGCGCCCACCACGAGGACCGCCAGCACCGGCAAGATAGCGACCAGAGAGGTGTTGATCGAGCGAGCCAACGTCTGGTTCATCGAGAGATTGACCATCTCGCTGTAGGTCAGGTCGCCACCCTTTAAGACCCCGTTGGTGTTGTCGCGCACCCGGTCAAAGACGACCACCGTGTCGTAGAGCGAGTAACCGAGGATCGTCAAAATGGCGATCACCGTGTCGGGGGTGATCTGCAGACCAAAGAGCGAGTACACCCCGACCGTCACCAACAAGTCGTGAACCATGGCGATGAACGCCGCGGCCGCCATCTTGGGCTCGAAGCGGATGCTGATGTAGGCGACGACCGCGATGAAGAAGACGATCAACGCCTCCAAGGCCTTGTCGGTTATCTGGCCACCCCAGGTCGGACCGACGGAGGTGATGGAGACCTGGTTGGCGGACTTGCCGGCCACCTTGGCCATCGCGTCCACGACCTTGTTGGAAAGAGCGGCCTGGGACGTCTGACTCAGCGACTGGATGTCGGCGGAGACCTGGTAGGTCTGCGATCCGAGCTTCTCGACGTCGGGGTTGGGCAGGCCCACGGCCCGTACGGCCGTGGTCATGTCGGCGATGGTGGTGTGAGGGGCGAGAACCTCCCAGGAGTTACCACCCTTGAAGTCGATGCCGAAGTTGAAACCCCGTACGCCGAGCGAGCCCAGGCCGAGCACGATGATGACCAGCGACACGCTGAACCAGATCTTGCGTCGGCCAACGAAGTCGACGCGCGTGAGACCGTGGTACAGACGACCGACCGGGCCGTAGTGCTTTTCGTCCACCGGAGCAAAGGAGTCGTTGTTACTCACTGGCTGCCCCCACCGTCTGCTGGGGACCCGCGTGAAGTCCCGCCGCCATGGACAACGCCGAGCTACCCGAGTTGTCGCGTCGACCGAGGAGAATGACCAGCGGTCGGGTGAAGTACCAGGTGATGAGCACGTCCATCAGCGTCGAGAGCCCCAGGAAGAAGGCGAAGCCCTTGACGTCGCCGACGGCGATGATGTAGAGCAGAACGGCGGCCAGGAGACTCACCGTGTCGGCGGCCAGCACGGTTCGCCAGGCCGAGCGAAAGCCCCGGTCCACCGACGAGCGAATAGAGCGCCCGGCCCGCGCTTCATCTTTTAGTCGTTCGAAATACACGATGTAACTGTCGACGGTGATACCAATGGACACAATCAATCCGGTAACACCAGCCAAGTCAAAACTGGGCGCGAAGGCGGTATGGCCGAGCGCCGAGATGATCGCCCACAGCAACGCCGCCGTGACCGACAGACCGAGCACGATGACGAGACCGAGGGCTCGGTAGTAGAGGATGGTGTAGAGCAAAACCAGGGCCAGACCGGCCAGTCCGGCGCCGAGTCCCGCGACCAAGGCCGAGTGTCCCAACGTCGGCGACACGGTGACGGTATCGAGCGGGTTAAGACGGACCGGGAGCGCACCAAAGTTCATGGCCAGCGCGAGATTCTTCGCGGACGCTTCGGTGAAGGACCCCGAGATCTCGCCTTGACCATCAAAACTTGTGAAGGTCGATTGATCGGGCAGAATGTCGGGCGCCGACTGCACGACTCCGTCGAGCTCAATGCCGACCTGCTTATGGAAATTCTCCTGGGCCACCTTGTCCCAGGCGGGGCTGCCCGTTGAGGTCAGGGTGTAGTTGACCACCCACTCACCGGTCTGGGTCTGTTGGGCGACGGCCTTCTTCACGGCGCGCCCGGTCAGCTGCGCCGGTCCCAGCACGTAGCGAAGGCCCTTTTCACCCAGCACCGGCAAGAGCACTTCGTTGTTCTTATAGTCCTTATCCGGCGCGGTGGTCTTGAGGTCCGTAAAGGCCGGGTCTGGTTCGAGGGCGTTGGTGTTCGCCGTCGTCTCTACATACTGAGCGCCACAGGTCGGCAACTTTCCGGGAGCCACCGCCTTCAGCTTGGTTCCCACGTCGGCGGCACACAGCACGGGGCGAAAGAAGAGCTGCGCCGTTTCCCCCACTGCCTTCAGCACGGTGCGAGCGTTCTTCACCCCGGGCACGCTCACCACGACTTCTCTACCCTGGAGATTGACGGTGGCGCCGGAGACGCCGAGCCCATTGACCCGGTTGTTCAGAATCGATACCACTTCTTGCATGTCGGACAACGACACCTTTTGGGCGGGCTTGTAGACGACCGAGAGCCCGCCGGCCAGGTCGAGACCTAACTTTGGACCCCAGCCGAAGGACAACGTGGCGGCGAGGGACCCGAAGGCGATCGCGATTGTGAGAATGAGGCTGACGACCAGGGATCGTCGCGAACCAACCTGTGGCGGCATTACTGAGCGTCGCCTTCCGTCGGGTGGTCGTGGTCGTCGGTGGACTCAGGGACACCCATCGGAGGGTCGTACTTGCGCGCGATCGCCGACGGGATGAAATCCAGTTCGACGCCCCCATCGGTTCGCAAAGTGACCAGGTGGGGCTCACTCTTGACCACGGTGCCGATGAATCCGCCGATGGTCTGGGCGCGCTCTCCCACCTCGACCTTGCGCTGCTCCTGACGCTGAGCCTTCATCCGCTTGTTGCGGGGACGAATGAAGAAGTAGTACAGGCCGGCGATGAATACCAGGTAGATAAGAATTAACGGCGAGATCCCCGAAGACTTCTTGGCCGTGGTGGCGACGATGTGAGAAAGCGCGAACAGCATAGAGAGTTCCTTCGTTAACGGACAGAGAAACTCTACTCGGTGGCCGCTGCGCCTTTAGAACAGCCCGTCGTGGCGTTGCTGTAGTCCCAGGTGTTCGTACGCGCGCTCGGTGGCCACCCGGCCCCGGGGAGTGCGAATCATGAGTCCAGAACGCAGCAAGTACGGCTCGTAGGCGTCCTCAATGGTCAACGGCTCTTCACCGCACGCGTGAGCCAGCGTGGTCAGACCCACCGGTTGGGAGGCGAACTGGTCACAGAGCAGCGTCAGTATTCGACGGTCGATCTTGTCGAGGCCAAACTCATCCACGCCAAAGAGCGTGAGCGCGTCGCGCGCGACGTCTTCGCTGACGTCGTGGTGCCCACCCACCGAGGCGAAGTCCCGGACTCGTCGCAGTAGGCGGTTCGCGATGCGCGGCGTGCCGCGACTTCTCGAGGCGATCAACGTCGCCGCTTCGAGACTGAGAACCACGTCGAGCAACTTCGCCGAACGCGCGGCGATCTCCGTGAGCTCCTCGACGTCGTAGAGGTCGAGTTGGCCGATGAAACCGAAGCGGTCTCTGAGCGGGGCGGCCACGAGACCGGTCCGCGTGGTCGCGCCCACCAACGTGAAGTTCGGCAGGTCCAAACGAATCGATCGCGCCGAGGGGCCGCGGCCGATCATGACGTCGAGGCGCAGGTCCTCCATTGCCGGGTACAGCACCTCTTCCACCGCCCGTGACAAGCGGTGCAGCTCGTCGATGAAGAGAACGTCCCCGTCTTGCAGGTCGGTCAACAAGGCCGCGAGGTCGCCGGGGCGTGAGAGAACGGGACCCGACGTCACGCGAAACCCGGCCCCCATCTCGCCCGCCACGATGCTGGCCAGGGACGTCTTGCCCAGCCCCGGCGGTCCCGCGAAGAGCAGGTGGTCGGCGCACTGGTTACGCGCGCGCGCCGAGCCGAGCACGATGCGCAGGTGCCCCACGAGGTCGCGTTGACCGACGAAGTCGCCGAGCGTTTGGGGGCGAAGCGACGCCTCACTACGACGTTCTTGATCGTTCGCGTCAGCCGCCACGACGTGATCGCTCAGTTGTTCCAGGTCGAGTTCGTGCTTCACGGTCGTCTCAGCAGCTGCAACGCAGTGCGCAGCGCTTCGGACTCGTCGTCGGGCAAGGTGACGTCGCGCAGTGCCGTTCGTACCTCGTGACTGGTGTACCCCAAAGCGTGCAGCGCGTCGTCGATCGCGGCGTCGACGTGGTCCACGGGCTCTTTCGCCACGAAGGCCACGTCGCCGAGGACTTTGCCCTTCAACTCGAGCACGATGCGACTCGCGGTCTTGGGCCCAATGCCCGAGATGGTCGCCACCTTCTTCGCGTCATCGCTCTCGATGGCGTAGGCCAGTTCCGCGACACTCATCGTTCGAAGCGCGCCCAGCGCGGTGGAGGGTCCCACCCCGGGCGTGGCGAGCAGCAGCTCGAAGAACTCACGATCGTCGGCCGTGTGAAAACCAAAGAGCTGTATCGCGTCTTCACGCACGACCGTATAGATAAAGAGTTCGAGCAGCTCATCAAAGGGCGGCGTCGTACTCGAGGCCACGTGCACTTCGTACCCGACGCCGTGGACGTCGATGAGCACTGCGCCGTTTCGCAGCTGGTGCACCACCCGACCAGTGAGCCAGCCGATCACGCTCGGCTCCCGAGGGCGAAGCGACGTTCGGTGCGCACGATCATGAAATACGCAATGGCGAGAGCCAGCGCGTCGGCCGCGTCGGCGGGCCGGGGTACTTCGCTCAACCCACAGAGTCGCGCCACCATCCCCTGCACCTGACCCTTGCTCGCGGCGCCGTAGCCGGTCACGGCCAACTTGACCTCTTGGGACGTGAACTGACGAACGGCGACGCCCTCGATGCCCGCGAGCGCGATGGCCACGCCGCTGGCCTGGGCCACCGGAATCGCCGTCTTGGCGTTGCGTTGGTAGAAGAGTCGCTCCACGACCACGGCGTCGGGCTGCAGATCGTTGAGCAGTGCGTCGAGCTCGACGTGTAGTTCGCGGAGTCGCTGCTCCACGGGGGCCTCGGGATCGGTTTCGATCGTCCCCGCCCGTACCGCGCGAAAAGACTCGACTCCCTCGAAGGACCCTTCAATCAGTCCGAACCCGCAGCGGGTCAAACCGGGGTCAATGCCGAGTACGAACATACGTTCGATAGTAGTTCGCGGGACCCGCCACCCCGGGTATTAGGAGAGGACCTCGATAGCCGCGTCAACCAGGCGTCCCAGTCCGCCCCCGTTGCGCTGCCTGCCCGGCGCCAGCCGCCACTCGTCGTGCGCGAGCAAATGATCGGAGATGGTGAAGATGGCCGCGACGTCAACACCCACCACTTCCCCGACCGCGAAGAGGGCCGCCGCCTCCATCTCGACGGTGAGAATACCTTCGTCGCGATACGCCGTCGCCTCCGCGATCGTTTCACGAAAGATGGCATCGATCGTCCACGAGGGACCTTCACTTACGCGCCCGCCGTCGCGGGACAACGCCTGAAGAAGATGCGCGCTGAGCGAGGGTGACGGAAACGAGTACCGGGCTGGCGCGAGATAGTGATGTGACAGGCCTTCGTCGCGCAACGCCTTCGTGCAGACGACCACATCGTCGAAATCAAGATCGTTCGACAGCGCCCCCGCGAAACCGAGGGACACGAAGCGAGTGGCGCCCAGCTCAACGAGTTCTTCGAGGACCATCGCGGCGGCCGGCGCGCCGATGCCAAAACCGGAGACGAAGCCCACGTCAGTGTCCTCGCGTCGCCAAAGAGAGAACCACGGCGGTGGAAATCCGAAGATCTCCACAAATCCACGTTCAACGAGCAACGGGGGAAGCCGCGTGGGCGAGTAACCCAGCACGATCGAGGAGGGGACCGAACGGTCACTCGCCCCGATCGCCTCCATGAAATTCTTGGCGGTGAGCAACGCGTTGCCTTGATGCTTGCCCGGAAACCTCGGAAATCCGAGACTCTCGCTCACCCGTCGTAGGCGGCCAGCAACTCGTCGGACATGTCAAAGTTGGCGTACACGTTTTGGACGTCGTCGTGGTCGTCGATCGCGTCCATCAGGCGAAGAATCTTCTTCGCCTCGCTGTCATCGGTGATGGGGATGGTGTTCTGGGGCACCAGGGTGAGGTCGGCGCTCAGCACCTTCAGCCCGTGCTGCTCCAAGGCGTCCCGCACCGAACCCAGGTCGTGGGGCTCGGTCGTCACGACGTAGTTCTTGCCGTTGGCCTCATAGTTCTCGGCCCCGACTTCCATGACCCACTCGAGCAACTGGTCTTCATCGACGGGACCTTGGACTTCGACGATGCCCTTGCGATCAAACTGCCACGAGACGGCTCCCGGTTCGGCTATCGCTCCCCCGTTCTTGCTCAGGAGGTGTTTGATCTCGGCGCTGGTGCGATTTCGATTGTCGCTCAGGGTCTCGATAATGACCGCCACGCCGCTCGGCCCATACCCCTCGTAGCTGATGGCCTCGTAGCGAACACCCTCCAGCTCGCCGGTCCCGCGCTTGATGGCGCGCTCGATGGTGTCCAGGGGGACCGAGGCCTCGCGGGCCTTTTGGAACATGGTGCGCAACTGCGCGTTGGCGTCGGCGTCGCCGCCACCTTCGCGGGCCGCTACTTCAACTTGGCGAATGAGTTTGGCGAAGACCTTGGCGCGGGCCGAGTCTTTCGCGCCCTTGCGGTGTTTGGTCGTTGCCCATTTGGAATGGCCGGACATGATTCCTCCCGCCCCGAAGGGCCTGGCTATCGTAGCGAAATTACAGCGAGTTAAGAAAGAGCTCGTGGACGCGCGTGTCGCGCGAGAGCTCGGGATGAAACGACAGTCCCCAGACGTGGCCTTGTCGCACGAAGACGGGATGTTCGCCCGCCCCGTCCCCGTGGTCGAGCGTGGCGAGGACTTCAACGTCCTCGCTGACCTTCTCGATGCGCGGGGCCCGAATGAAGATTCCGGGCACCTGGCCCACACCCTTCACCTCCAGCGCCGACTCGAAACTCGCGATCTGTCGTCCGTAGCCGTTGCGTCGAACCGACACCGACAACGCGCCGTAACTCCACTGGTCACTTCGCCCGTCCAGTATCTCTTCGCTCAAGAGAATCAGTCCCGCGCACGTCCCGAGCACGGGCAGCTCTTCCTTGAGCTTCAGCGCCACGGCGTTACTGAGACCCGAGGTCTGAAGCAGATGCGCGATGGTGGTCGACTCGCCGCCCGGCAGGACCAGCGCGTCGACGCTCTCGAGCGCTTCTAGGGTGCGAACCTTGACCGCGTCAGCGCCCAGCGCGCTCAACATCGCCACGTGCTCTCCCACGTCGCCCTGAAGCGACAGCACGCCGACGCGCTTCATTACCAGCCGCGTTCGGCCAACCGCTGTTCCAGCGAAGCCGTCTCCCAGCCCTTCATGGCGGCGCCGAGGCCCGTGGAGACCTTCGCCACCACGCTGGCGTCTTCGAAGTGCGTGGCCGCCTCGACGATGGCTTGGGCCATGCGTACCGGCTCGTCACTCTTAAAGATGCCCGAGCCAACGAACACCGCTTCGGCGCCAAGTTGCAAGACGAGGGAGGCGTCGGCCGGCGTCGAGATGCCACCGGCGCAGAACAGCGGCACGGGCAACTTCCCTAACTCCGCCACTTCTTGAACGAGCGGCAGCGGGGCCTGTAGGTCCTTCGCCAGTGAGTACAGCTCGCTGGCGTCGGCGGTGTGGAGGCGACGAATCTGAGCGTTGATGGTGCGAAGGTGGCGCACGGCTTCGACGACGTTACCGGTACCGGCCTCTCCCTTGGAGCGGATCATGCAGGCGCCCTCGCCGATGCGACGAAGCGCCTCGCCCAGGTTGGTGGCGCCACAGACAAAGGGCACCGTGAAGGCCCACTTGTCGATGTGATTCTCTTCGTCGGCCGGGGTGAGGACCTCGGACTCGTCGATATAGTCGACGTCGAGCGCTTGGAGGATCTGGGCTTCGGCGAAGTGCCCGATGCGAGCCTTGGCCATGACCGGGATGGTGACCGCGGCCTGAATCTCTTGAATCATGAGCGGATCGCTCATGCGAGCCACTCCTCCGTCGCGACGAATGTCGGCCGGCACTCGCTCGAGCGCCATGACCGCGACCGCGCCGGCGTCCTCGGCGATCTTGGCCTGTTCCTGGTTGACGACGTCCATAATGACGCCGCCGCGCAGCATGTCAGCGAGGCCCCGCTTGACGAGGGCCGAACCGGTCGTGGAAGAAGAACTCATGCCACCAGCCTAATGGCCGATGGTTACCACTCTTCGAGAGCCCGGGCTCGTAGCTCGGCGTCGTCGAGGTCCGAAAGGTCACTGACGTGCCGATCGCTCCACTGATCAAAGAAAACCCAGCGCCACTCGGCGTAGGTCGATGAGGCGAAGAACGAGTCGGGGGCCAGTTGTTGTCGCGCGCACTTGCGCAGGGCGGCTGCGAGGCCGAGCGGATAGCGAATGCTGGCCGCCGCCACCTCGTCGGCGCGATAGGCCTGACCGCGCCCGGCAAGGTTCGAGCGGGCGTCGTCACTGATCGCAGAGACCGCGGCCACGGACTCGCGCTCCAGCACTCCGAGGCGCTGACGGGCGAGGCAGTGCGCCACCACCCCTTCGAGCTCGATGAGCTCGAAGTCGTGCATCAGCGCCGAGGTGACAAAGAGCGAGTAGTTAGCGCCGTCGGGCACCAGCGCCGCGTTGTAGCCGTGGTCGCTGACGATGAACGCCGAGACGTGATCGACACCAAAGGTCGCGGCCAGTCGATCGAGCACGGTCACGAGGCGCAGGCGTTCGGTCTGATCGCCGCCGGGGGTAAAGGTCGCGAGCATCGCGGCGCCCAGGGTGTGCCCGCGCTGATGGTACGAGAGCAGGGATCGGCGAAGACTCCACCCGTAGAGCACCGCCAGCACTACGCCCACGGCCGGGAGCCACGGCACGGCGACCACGCCCACAATCAGGGCCAGCACGACCACCCCGACCACGATGGTCTGTGGAAGCCTGCGGCGAATCGCGAAGGCCCGCAGTGCTCGCTGGTGATCGTGGCGCTCAGCGGCCGACGGCGCGTAGGGGTTGTTCCAGTCGGGGTCGAGCACCGGGGCCACGTAGCGCGGCGCGCGATCACGAGAATCGTGCAGGCGCCGAGAGCGCGATCGTTGCTTGGTGGCCATCTCTTTAGGCTACCGGGCCGCGAAAACGCTGCCGCGCGAGTTCGTATCGCAATTCATACTCGTCCATCAATTTCGCCATCGACCAGCGGTCGCTGTACTCGCGCGCGGAACGCGTGCGCTCCTCACTGTCCTCGCGGAGCGCGCTCTCCACCGCCAGCTCCAGGGAGTGCGCGTCGCCGGGATGAAAGAGCGTCGCGTGACCGCCGGCCGCCTCGCGATAGCCAGTGATGTCACTCGCTACCACCAGCGTCTCGCTGGCCATGCCCTCGAGAAGGACGAGACCGAAACTCTCGCCGTGCGACGACGGGGCTACCAGGGCGTGCACTCGACGCAGCCACGAACGCTTCTGCGCGTCGCTGACTCGCCCGAGGAAGACCACCCGCGGGTCGTGGGCGGCCAGGGCCTCCAGTCGGTTGCGGTCACCGCCATCCCCGGCGATCACCAGTCGCCACGGTTTCGCGCCACGGGCGTTGTGCTCACGGGTCGCCTCGATGAGGGTGCCCACCCCTTTACGTTCCTCCAACCGTCCGACGTAGAAGAGCACCGTCTCCACCGAGCGCTCGCGGGGCGAGGCCACGAAACGTTCGGTCTCAAACCCGTTGAAGAGGATCTCGCTGTCCCTCCCCACGGCCCGCTTTAGAGTGTCCGCCGCGGCGAGACTGACCGCCACCGCGACGTCGAGGCGACGACCCAACGCCCGCATGACCGGCGCGCCGTATCTCATCGCGGGACCGTCGCCACTGCGATGAAAGGTCCCCACCGTGGGAAACTGGTGCGCCCACAGCGTGGCCCACCCGAGCACCGGCGCAAAGGGCTCGTGCAGGTGGACAACGTCGGGTTGAAACGCGGCGACCACCGCCTTGGCCCGACGCGACGCCGTCGGCGACAGGGTCAACGGGGCTCGTGAGCCGTTGGCGGGGACGGAGAGTCGAGGACCGAGACGCACGACCTTGGCCGGCGTGTCATATTTTTCCACGTCGTGCGAGTCCGGTGCGACCACCAGAACGTCGTCCCCGCGCCGGGAGAGAACGCGACTCATCGCGAGAACCTGTTCTTGCACGCCACCGAACACGCTGAACGCGTAGGGCGAGACGAGGACGATGCGCCGCGTCACGAGTCAAAGCGCGGCTGGAGCACGTGCCACTGCTCGGGGGCGCGGCGGATCAGGTGCTCGAGCTCGCGCGTCACGTCTTGGGTGATGCGACGAACGTCGTCGCGAAGTCGCGCACTCGTGCGGGTGGTGTCGATGGGGGGCGTCACGACGGCGTGATGGTCACGGCCGGGACCGCTGTAACAGGCCGCCGCCACCAACGTCGCGCCCGTTCGTAGCGCCAAGGTGGCGGGACCGCCCGGCATGGTCACGCGCTGGGAGAAGAAGTCCACCTCCACCCCGTCACCTTGTAGGTCGCGATCACAGAGCAGCCCCACCACGCCGCCCTCGCGCAGCGTCGAGAGAAGGACCGTCCCGGCGTGGGAGTTGAGGGGCTCGATGCGAATGCCGATGGCCTCGCGTTTCTTCTTGAACCACGCGAAGAACTCGGGCGGGTCGAGTTCCTCGGCGACGGCCGTCATGGTGAGCCCGAGCGAGTCGAGGAAGGAACCACCCCACTCCCACGATCCAATGTGGGGCAACGCGACGATGATCCCCCGACCGCGCTCCTTGGCCGCCAGCAAGTGTTCGAGACCCTCGGCGATCTTGAAGCGATCGGTGATCGTTGATTTCTTCAGGGCCGGGAGTTTGGCGCCCTCCGCCCAGTACTGGCCGTAGCCGCGGAACCCTCGATCGACGAACTCTTCGACCAGGGCGTCGCTGACCGAGGTTCCGGGGGCGGCGAGAACCTGTCGGAGGTTGGCGCTCAAGTGGGCGCGCGCTGCGACTTGGCGGCGACCAACGCGCTGAGCAATGGTCGAGGCGACGGCCACATCGAAGCGCTCGGGCAGCGCTTCCATGCAGGCGCCGAGCGCCTTGAAGGCCGCCACGCGCGCGGTGGTTGCCACGTCTAGTGACGCGAGGCGCGACTAAGACCTTGGCGCAGACGCCGACTGTGCTGACGGGCCCGCAGGGTGGGCGTGGCGGAGGGCGCCGGGCGAGCGGCCACCTGCCAGACCCGCCAAAATCGTCCGGCCGCGGTCATCGCGGTGAGGCCCAGCATGATCCAGAGCACCGGTATAAATATGGCGTAGGTCACCAGGCCGACCCCGAGCAAAATCATGCGCTCGGCGCGTTCCATGAGGCCGCCCTTGGCCGCCAGTCCCAAACTCTCCGCCTTCGATCGCTGGTAGGAGATCAAGAACGTGGTGGTCAAGATGCCAAAGGGCAACAAGACCAGCTGTCCGTGATGGTGCGAGGTCAGGTAGAAGGCGACACCACCCATGATGACCGCGTCCCCGACGCGGTCGGTCACGGAGTCAAAGAAGCTCCCCCGTTGACTGGCCCGATGACTGGCCTTGGCGACGGCGCCGTCGAGCAGGTCGTGAAAACCGGTCAGGGTCAACAAGACAATGGCCAACCAGTTGAACCCGGCGGCGATGGCCCAGGCGGTGGCGCAGGCGAAGACCAGCCCAGAAAACGTCAGAACGTCGGCCGAAAAGCCAATTCGTACGAGCCCGCGCCCTACGGGCGCCATCCTCGTGTCTACCGACTGGCGAAATTTGCCGTCGAACATCGACCCTCTTGGCTCATGGCGTGAGTCTACCTGTACCCATCAGTACGCCTCGGTTTCCAGCTGGTTGCGCACCTTGTGCCAGGTAGAGACCAGTGACTCAGAAAGAACCCGGGTCTCACCGATCGTGGTCATGAAGTTGGTGTCGCCGTTCCACCGCGGCAACGCGTGTCCGTGCAGGTGGCGCGGGATGCCCGCTCCGGCCGCCGAGCCCAGGTTCATGCCGACGTTCATTCCGTCCGGGCGATAGGCCGCGTTGAGGGCGGTGACCGCTCGGCGGAGCACGCCGACGTAGTCGAGGTACTCCGCGTCGCTCAATTCTTCAAAACTCGCGACGTGACGGTACGGCACGACCAAGAGATGTCCCGAACCGTAGGGAAACGCGTTCAAGACGAGAAACGAGTACTCGCTTCGCCACAGCACCCCGGTCGACTCATCGATCGGCTCCGTGGCGAGTTGACAGAAGACGCACTCTGCGTCATCGCGATCGTGCTCGCCCGCGAAGGCTCCCGAGACGTAACTCTCGCGCCACGCGGCGGAGAATCGCTCAAGACCCATCAGGGCGCTTCCGGCGACGCGTGACGAGCGACTTCCTCGACGAGGCGCTGGGCAAACTCCCCCACCTTCACGTCGCGCTCGGGACCGTTCGAACCACGCGCGTTGACGCCGAGCGTGCCGTTCGCGACGTCGTCGTCGCCCACCACGATGACGTAGGGAATCTTCTCCAGCTTGGCCTTTCGAATGCGAGAACCGAGCGGCTCGGTCGCGTCTTCCACGTGGGTGCGAAGCCCGCGCTCACGCAACAGTGCCGCGACCTCGTAGGCGTAGTCGTCGTGATCGTTGCGGACCCCCAGCACGCGAACCTGCTCCGGACAGAGCCAGGTCGGCAAGTTGCCCGCGTAGTGCTCGATCAAGATCGCCATGAAGCGCTCCACCGAGCCAAAGAGCGCGCGGTGAATCATGATCGGGCGCTGACGGGTGTTGTCGGGCGCCACGTAGGTGATGTCGAAGTTTCTGGGCGTCTGGAAGTCCAGCTGGACCGTCGAGATCTGATGCGTGCGACCGATGGCGTCACGTGCCTGCACCGAGATTTTGGGACCGTAGAAGGCTCCGCCACCGGGATCCATGACGAACTCGAGACCGGCCGCTTGTCCCACCTCGGCGAGGATCGCCTCGGCCTCGGCCCACTCTTCGTCGGTGCCGATCGCCTTGCCCGGCGGCCGAGTCGAGAGCTCCAGGTAGAAGTCGTTCAGACCGAAGTCGCGCAGAAGATCGAGTACGAAGTTGAGGGTTCTCGTCAACTCTTCCGACATTTGATCGCGGGTACAAAAGATGTGCGCGTCGTCTTGGGTCATTCCCCGCACCCGCGTCAGTCCCTGGACGACGCCCGACTTCTCGTAGCGATAGACCGAGCCGAACTCGAACATGCGCAGGGGCAGTTCGCGATAGCTGCGTTGACGTGCGGCGAAGATCGTCGTGTGAAACGGGCAGTTCATCGGTTTGAGGTAGTAACGCTGCCCTTCGTCCAGAATCATTGGCGGGTACATGCCCTCGGCGAACCAGGTGAGGTGACCCGACGTCTCGAAGAGCTCGGCCTTGGTGATGTGGGGTGAGTAGACGAACTCATAGCCCGAGACCTCGTGACGCTGGCGCGAGTACTCCTCCATCACGCGTCGGATGATGCCACCGCGTGGGTGAAAGAGCGCGAGCCCCGGACCAATCTCGCTCGGGAACGAGTAGAGATCGAGCTCGGCGCCAAGTTTGCGATGGTCGCGCGCTTCGGCTTCCTCTAACTGGAGGAGATGCGCGGCCAGGGCGTCCTTTGATTCCCAGGCCGTGCCGTAGATGCGCTGGAGTTGGGGATTGTCTTCGTCGCCGCGCCAGTACGCCCCGGCGACGCGGGTCAAAAGAAAGGCGCCTAGTCGCGAGGTCGATGGCACGTGAGGGCCGCGGCAGAGATCCACGAAGGCGGGCGTGTTCGAGTACGTCGAGACCACGTCCTCCCCACCGGTCTCGGCGAGGTCGTCTTGGCTGCCGTGGGCCACGGCCTCGATGATCTCGACCTTGAAGGGCTGATCACGAAAGAGCTCCCGGGCCTCGTCGATGGCGAAGTCGCGACGCGTGAAGGGTTGGTCCTCGGCGATAATGGCCCGCATCTCCGCGTCCACGCGCACGAGGTCGTCGTCACTAAAGTGGGCTCCACCAGGGAGTTCGAAGTCGTAGTAGAAACCGTCGCGGATGGCTGGTCCGATCGCGTAATGCGCCCCGGGCCACAGCCGGGTCACAGCCTGGGCCATCACGTGGGCCGTCGAGTGGCGCAGGACTTCGCGGCCGGCGTCGCTGGCGGGCGTCACAATCGACACCTTGTCGCCGTTGGCGAGGGGGGCCCCCAGATCGGTCAAGGAACCGTTGACGGTGGCGGCCACGGCGTCCTTCGCCAGTCGTTTTCCGATCGCGGCGGCGAGGTCGAGGGCCGTCGCGCCCTCCTCCAAGGCTCTCTCACTGCCGTCAGGGAGTTCAACTGTGATCTCGGACATCGCTACCTTTCGCTCGTTACAGCGTAACGCCGAGCAAGGCCGCGGCCGAGGTGACGTTGGCCCCCGCGTGGGCCGCGGCGTCGATGGCGAGCAACGCCCCTGGCGCGTCGAGGTCGTCATCCAGAGCGCCTCGCACTTCGTCGAGAACACTCGACGTACGACCGGTCAAGGAGGACCGCCACGTCGAGAGACGCGACTGCGCGCGCGACAACATGTCGCCGTGCCACTCCCAGTCCTCGCGATAGTGCCGATCCAACAGAGCGAGTCGCACCGCCGCCGGTTCCGAACGACCGACCAGTTCGTGCACGAAGACGAGGTTGCCGAGAGACTTGCTCATCTTCACCCCGTCAAGTCCCACCAGCCCCACGTGCAGCCAGTGCTTGACGAAGGGCTCGCCCGTCACGGTCTCACTCTGCGCGGCCTCGCACTCGTGGTGGGGAAAGGCGAGGTCGCGTCCGCCGCCGTGGACGTCGAGCGTGACGCCCAGTTCGCGCAGCGCCAGCGCGGAACACTCAATGTGCCAGCCGGGTCGACCCGGGCCCCAGCGCGACTCCCACGCCGGCTCGTCCTCGAGCGAGGTCTGCCATAAGACGAAGTCGAGCGGATCACGTTTGCGCGGGTCGTCGGGGCGACCTCCGTGAGTTGCCGCCAGCTCCAACATGGTTTCTCGACTGGCGTGGCTCACTTGACCGAAACGCGGAAACTTTGCCACCTCAAAATACACGTTGCCCTCAACTTCGTAGGCCACGCCCCGATCGAAACTGTCGCCGATCAACGTCAAGATTTCGGGAATCGCGCTCGTCGCTCTCGGCTCTGAGTACACCGGCAACAGGTTGATGAGTTTCATATCGCGCTCAAAAATGGTCATCTCTTGAGCCGCGAGGTCCAGGTAGTTGACGCCGAGCTCGCGCGCTTTACGCAGTAGGTCATCGTCAACGTCGGTAACGTTGCGGACGCAGCGTGCCTCGTGTCCGGCGTCGATGAGTCGACGAGTCAGCGTGTCAAAAGTCAGGTAAACGAAGGCGTGACCCAAGTGCGCCGAGTCATAGGGCGTAATGCCACAGCTGTAAAGGGTGACGACGGGACCGACCTCGAGGGGGAACACGCCGCGGCGCGCACTGTCGAAGAGCTGCATTAGTCGGTCAGCCCAGCCAGTTTCACGTAACTGTGCACCTTGTGGCGAATGTTGATCGTGATACAGACCGCGGTAAACGCCTCGACGGCACTGGCGAGTGACATCGATCCCGCTTCCACGCCGCGCAGTCCGGGCATGGCGTTCACCATCTCGACCACCGTGGTGCGTCCCGCGACGCTGTCGGAGAAAATCACCACGTCGGCGTCGAGTCCGCTGTCGAGATCCTCCATCTCACTCGCGGGTAGATGGTGAAACGCGCCGACGACGGTGCTCGCGGGCAACGCGAAAGCAATCTGGGCCGCCATCGACCCGCGCGGTGGATACAGAGGAACGAGCTCCTTACCTTCGCGCACGAGAGCGTTCACCATCGAGATAACGACCTTCCCCGCCAGGGGCTCGCGCAACGCGCGTACGGTCGCCACCGCCGAGTCCCAGGGCGTGGCGACCACCACCACCTCACAGTCCGCCGCGGCCTCATTGGTCCCTCCGCGGATCACGCCCTCCCCGCGAGGAAGAAGAGTCGAGGCCGTCACGGCGGCGCGCGTTTCGTCACGGGACCCGAGAATGACGTCGTAGCCCGCGCTCGCGAGCCGTATCGCCACCCCTCGCCCGGCCGGACCGGTGCCGCCCAACACTCCCACTGTCGTCACTGTCGTCCCCAATGCTCGAAATCCCTAGAAGTACGCTAGCGACATGGCACTCCTGAGCGATAACCGTATCTTGGTCACGGGCGTCTTGACCGACGACTCACTGGCCTTTGGCATTGCCAAACGAGCGCTCGAAGAGGGCGCCACCATCGCTCTCTCAGGTTTCGGCCGTGGCCTGTCTATCACCCGACGCACGGCGAAGAAACTGGGCGACGTCGGCGAAATCATCGAGCTCGACGTCATGAACCCCGAGCAGATCGCCTCGGCCGTGGAGGAAGTGACGTCACGATTCGGACGCCTCGACGGACTCGTGCACGCCATTGGCTACGCCCCGCCGAGTTGCCTGGGCTCGGGCATGTTCGCGGCACCCTTTGAGGACGTGTCCACGGCCATGCACGCCTCGACGTACTCGCTCGCCGCTCTCGTGGGCGCCTTTCGGCCGCTGCTTCAAAAGAGTGAAGCCAATGGCGGGGCGTCGGTCGTGGCGCTCGACTTCGACGGCACGCGGGCCTATCCCATGTACGACTGGATGGGCGTGATGAAGGCTGCCCTGGAGTCACTGGGGCGTTACCTCGCGCGTGAGGTTGGTCCCGATCGCATCCGCGTCAACATGCTTGCGGCGGGACCCGTTCGCACCATGGCGGCGAAGTCGATCCCCGGTTTTTCCCTCTTCGAGGACACCTGGAGCGAGCGAGCGCCCCTCGGCTGGGACGTGCACGACCCCAGCGCCGTCGCCGATACCGCGGTTGCCCTGTTGTCGCCGCTTCTTCGTGCCACGACCGCCTCGGTCATCCACGTCGACGGCGGCGCCCACGCAATGGGTTAATCAAATAGTTGGACGACCTTTTGGGCGGCGAGTCGGTCAAAGGCATCCGGCCAATACTGCTGATATCTCGCGAGCCAGGGCACCAAGCCATCGGCTAGTGCCCTGCCGTTAATGAGGTAAATCTGTTGGCGACCCCGGCGCGTCGCCACGACTAATCCCGCCGCCCGCAAGCTCATTAGGTGCTTCGAGATCCCCGAAGGAACCAGCTTCGGAAACTCAGCAGCCAACTCACTCACCGTTCGGGGGCCTCCGTCAGCGAGAAGATCAAGGATTCGCCGACGCGTGGGATCCGCCAAAATACGAAACAGTTCGTCGTTCGATGTCGCCACCAGTCTCCAATGTCTTACTCTATAGTAATACATTACTTTAGGGTAAGACGACGAGAATGTCAAGGATCTGGGCACATCTTTTGGTGAAGCAGTCGCCCGAGTGGCGATACTCAGTCCTCTTGATCGCCGAACTGCGTCTCGTATAGATCGCGGTAGAGACCCTCTTGGGCGTGTAGTTCGGTATGCGTGCCGCGCTGAACGATGCGGCCGGCATCCACGACGAGAATCTGATCGGCGTTGCGAATTGTGGAGAGGCGGTGGGCGATGACGACCGAGGTGCGGTCTCTCATCGTCTCGTCCAACGCGCGCTGAACGGCCGCCTCGCTTTCGGCGTCTAAGTGCGCGGTCGCCTCGTCCAAAACCACGAGGTGCGGTGCTTTCAGCAGCAGTCGGGCGAGCGCCACTCGCTGCTTCTCGCCACCCGAGAGGCGATAGCCCCGCTCCCCCACGACGGTCGAAAGTCCGAGGGGCAGCGACGCGACGAGCTCGGCGATCTGGGCGGAGGCGAGGGCCTGGGCGATCTGCTGGTCGGTGGCGTCGGGTTTCGCGAAGACCAGGTTCGCTCGCAAGGTGTCGTGAAAGAGATGCGCGTCCTGGGTAACGACGCCCACGGTGGCGTTCAAGGACGCCGTCGAGGCATCACGAAGATCGACCCCGTTGATCGTGACGGACCCGCCATCCACGTCATAGAGACGAGAGACCAGCATCGAGATCGTGGTCTTGCCCGCTCCACTCGGTCCCACCAGCGCGGTCATGGTGCCCGGCTTCACGTCGAAACTCACGTCGTGGAGCACCGGGGTTCGCGGAGTGTCGTCGAGACGGGCTACCGCTTCCAGTGACGCCAGCGAGACGTCTTCGGCCCCGGGATACGAGAAGTCAACGTGAGTGAAGCGCAACTCGGCCGGACCGGGGGGAATTGTTGCGGGGTTCGGCTTCTCCTGAATCATGGGTGTGAGGTCGAGAACCTCGAAGAGTCGCTCGAAACTCACCATCGCGGACATGTAGTCGATGTTGAGACTCGACAGCTGCGTCAAAGGTCCGTAGAGACGTCCGAGGTAGGCCGTGAGCGCCACGACGGTTCCCACCATGATCACCCCGTGCGCGGCCTCCACGCCGCCGTATCCGTAGGCAAACGCGGTCGCGAGGGACGCGGTCAGGGTGAGCGAGATTAAAAAGAATCGCTGATAGGTGGCCTGATGGACTCCAATGTCACGCACCTGTCGCGCGCGATCATCGAAGTTCGCGCGCTCATCGTTGGGTCGCCCAAAGAGTTTGACCAGCATCGCTCCGGCGACGTTGAAACGCTCGGACATGACCATGTTCATCTCGGCGTTGAGCTCCATGCCGCGTTGGAACAGGGTTCCGAGTCGACGCCCCACGCGCCTCGCGGGGATGAGAAAGACCGGCACGAGGATGAGCGCGACGAGGGTGATCTGCCAGCTCAGAATGAACATGACCACGAGAATGATCACGACGAGAACCATGTTGCCGACGACGTTCGAGAAGAGATCAGTGAACGCCTGCTGCGCGCCGACTACGTCGTTGTTCAGTCGGCTAATCAGGGCGCCGGTTTGGGTGCGCGAGAAGAAGGCGATGGGCATCTCTTGGATGTGGCGAAAGACCTCGACCCGCAGGTCGTAGATCAGACCCTCGCCAATGATCGCGGAGATTCTCCGCTCGATCATTTGCAGGCCGGCGTCGCCAATCGACAACGCGGCCGTGATGGCGGCTAACTCGACTACGAGTCCCGCCCGATGCTGGGGAATACCGATGTCGATGATCGCTCGCAGCAGCAAGGGAGAGACCGAGGAGATGATCGCGTCCAGGACGACCACGCTCAAGAAGAAGATCAGGGCCGGGCGGTAGTGCCGGGCGAACTTCAAAATGCGGGGCAACGTGCCTTTCTTGATCTGGTGTTCGAGAATCTTGCGATCGCGAGAGAGCGAGCGCAGACCCAGTCGCGCGCCACCAGCCATCCTGCCGCCATGCATGCTCATCGGCACCCTTTCGCTTCAGGCAGTGTAGGAAGCGACGTCTGGCGGGCGAACGCGCGACGACGGCGCAGACGTACCTAGGAGGTAATGGCACTCACCATGATGATGACGCCGAGAGTCATCATCACGCACGCGCCCACGGTTCGCAGAACCACCAGGCGGCTCGGAGACCCCGAGAGCCATTCGCGGGCCGTGCCGGCGATAATGCCCCACGTCGAGTCGCTACAAAACGCGATCACGCTGAAGATGACGCCGAGGAGCAGCAACTGAATCGTGACGCTTCCCTTTGTTCGATCGACGAAGTGTGGAAACACCGCCGCAAAGAAGACCAGCGACTTCGGGTTCAAGATACCGACCACGTACCCCTGGCGAACAATGCGAGTGTTGTTCGGTCGTCGTGGCTCCCGCTCGGTCATCGCTCGCGCGTGTTCCTCGCGATGGCGCAGCGCCCCGATGCCGAGCCAGAGCAGATATCCTCCCCCGATCAGCTGCAGAACGATGGTGAGTGTCTTTGAGTGCGAAAGCAAAGGACCGAGGCCCAGGGCGACGATGACGGAAAGGGTCAGCGTGCCCAGACTGTTTCCCAGAACGGTGAGAACCGCGACGGCCCGACCCCAGGCCACGCCTCGGGCCAACGTAAAGAGCACGCTGGGCCCCGGCACGATGATGATGACCATCGAGGCCACCAGAAAAGTTATAAGTTGGCCGCCGCTAATCACGGGCCCTCTTCCCGCGAAGGGCGTACCTGGCCGTCGAAAGTCTGACCCGTCTCGTGTGCATAGTTCGGGCCAACGTTAATTGGGCGTGAATCTGGCGTTCGAAGGATCGGCGTTCACGCGACTGAGAGACGAATATGTGAGGAGATACGGATCGACAAAGTGAGCGTGGGCGTGATCCCGGTGGTACTCGCTCGTCGCTTTCGCTCGGTTACGTCCGAGGTTTGAGACGGTCGCCGTTGAACGAATGGCCTCTGCGCGGAGGAAAATCATCGGTCGGGCGACGGGCGCAAAGCGTTCGTAATTTCTTTACAACTACGTGACACCTGTCCAAAGCAGTCAGAGCGCATCGATAACGCACCTACGATTAATGCAACGAGTACGCCCGTGCAACCCTGCATCTGCGACCTCGTGAAATGCACAGGAGGTGCGTGATGCGACATCACACTTTTCTCCTTCCAGGAAAGTTCACTACGAAGATCGTGGCTCTCGCAGGAGTGTTAGTCCTCATCGCAGGCCTTTTTATCTGGAGTGTCGCCGCTAAGCCCACGCCGTCGTCCGCCGCCGTCGCCCCCGCGTGCACGACAGCAAACCTCGACGTGTGGCTCAACACGACCGGCAACGGCGCGGCCGGTAGCTCGTACTACGACCTCAATCTCACTAACCTCTCCCCACACTCCTGCACACTCTTGGGCTACCCCGGCGTGTCAGCGATAACGCAGGCCGGCATTCAACTCGGTAGCGCGGCCGGGCGTGACGCCCAGCACGCCAGCACACGCATCACGTTGGCCAGCGCGCGAACGGCGAAGGGTTTCGAAACGTCGACCTCGCGCAATACCGCGACGGTTATCCTGCAGATCACCGTCGCCGAAAACTTTCCCGCCTCGGTCTGTGAACCGATCACGGCCGCCGGTCTGCGCGTCTACCCGCCCGGACAAAAAGAGTCGACGGTCGTGCCCTTCCCCTTCGTGGGATGCGCGAAAACCGGACCCCAGTTCTTACACGTAGAAGCGGTTCAGCGTTACGTCGCCGGCCAATGAGTTGACCTGATCTCGAACCAGTGATACGGTTCACTAGTCTCCTAGTGAACTAGAGGTATCATGATTGAGTTTTATATCGACACCCATTCCGGTGTACCGCCGTATCTCCAACTGAGTCAGCAGGTTCGACGCGCGCTCAAGTTGGGCGTACTCGAGCAAGGTGACCAACTCCCGACGGTAAAAGAGGTCGTCGCGCGGCTCGCGATCAACCCCAATACGGTCTCCAAGGCGTACCGCGAACTAGAGCACGAAGGCCTCGTCGCGGCACGCGTGGGTGTGGGTACCTTCGTTGCCAAGTCGCTGAGCGACTCCTCTCTCGCGGCGCACGGTCCTCTGCGCCACGACCTCGAACAGTGGATGCTCGCCGCTCGCCGTGCCGGGCTTGACGACGAGAGCATCGACGCTCTGATACGAGAGTGCTTTCGGTCCTCCTCGGGGGCGGTCCTAAGTTGACCTCCGTCCTCACCACCGAGGCCCTGACAAAGCGCTATCGCCGCAAGACAGCGCTCAACGACTGCACGCTTGCACTACCCGAAGGCCGCGTGGTTGGCCTCGTCGGCCCGAACGGCTCTGGTAAGACAACACTATTGAACCTCGCGGCAGGACTCCTCTCCCCCACGTCGGGTTCCCTCAAGGTTCTCGGCGAGGCGCCGAGCGACGATCCCAAACACCTCGAACGCGTGAGCTTCGTCGCGCAAGACACGCCTGTCTATTCGGCCCTGACTGTCGAGGATCACGTGAGTTATGGCGCCCACGTCAACCCTCGGTGGGATCGCGACCTTGCCGAGCGTCGCATCGAGGACCTCGGACTCGACCCGCGCCAGCGGGCCGGAAAACTGAGTGGTGGACAACGATCCCAACTCGCCCTCACTCTCGCCATCGCCAAACGCCCCGAGTTCTTAATCCTGGACGAGCCCGTGGCGGCCCTCGATCCTCTGGCTCGACGAGAGTTCCTCCAGGTTCTCATGGAGACCGTGGCCGATCAACACGTCAGTGTCGTGCTCTCCTCTCATCTGGTCGCCGACGTCGAGCGAGTTTGCGACTACATAGTGATACTGGTTTCCTCGCGCGTACAGATCGCCGGTGACGTTGACGACTTACTCGCGACCCATCATCGACTGATCGGTCCCCGCGACGCCGACGCCCCGACGGGACAAGTGGTGATCGAGTCCAGTTACACCGATCGCCAAAGCATGCTGATTGTGCGCTCCGATGGTCCCGTCGCAGATCCTGGCTGGCTGGTAGAGGCCATCAACCTCGAAGATCTCGTTCTCGCCTACATGGGCCAAGGTCGCCGCCTCGACCGTGGCGTATCGGCCGATTCGAGCGGCTCATGATCTGGTTCTCGTGGCGACAGTTCCGCACGCAAACGATCGTCGCGGCGGGCATTCTTGTCGTCCTCGCGATCGTTTTCGGAATCACGGGACTTCACCTGCATCACCAGTACGACACGGTCGTGAAGCACTGCGCGTCGCATGCCGACTGCGGCTCCGTGACGTCGGCCTTTCAAAGCTCCGATCATCTGCTTCAGCACTTCGTACAAGCGGGAGGAATACTGTTGCCCGCCCTCTTGGGAGCGTTCTGGGGCGCGCCCCTGGTGGCCCGTGAGTTCGAGTCAGGAACCTTTCGCCTGGCGTGGACGCAAAGCGTGTCGCGCACCACTTGGCTGATGGGCAAATTCGCAGTCGTGGCTCTCGCCGCGGTCGTAACCAGCGCGCTCTTTACCGCGATGGCAACCTGGTGGGCGACACCCTTCGATCACCTCAACAACTCGCCTTTCAGTGGGTTCGATGCTCGCGACATCGTGCCCATTGGTTACGCACTCTTCGCGGTCACGCTCGGCGCAGCGATCGGTCTTCTGGTACGACGCACGGTGGCAGCGATGGCCCTCACGTTCTTCTCGTTCGCCGGCGTACGAATTCTCCTTACGGACTACGTCCGGCCTCATTTCGCGACTCCCCTGCGGTACGTGACTGCCTTCATCGCGCCGTTCCAGAGTTCCAGTGGGGGCGCCCCTTCGGCAATCACGAAAGGTGGCCCGGGTGCAAACGCGTGGATTCTCACCGATACCACCTTGAGCCGCACGGGAAAGGTCATTGGACAAAACGGAGGTATCGGACCTAACGGGGAGTTCAATGTAGATTCCATCGGACACCACCGAGACGTTCTCGGCGGGCTCGGGATCTGTCCCAATAGGTTCCCGTCACCGCCCGCCCACCTGGCGGGTCAGCGAATCAACATTGGCCCGAACCCGGCGATGATGAGGGCGATGGAAACGTGCATCAACTCGTTTCACTTACAGTCGCTGTTCACCTACCAGCCGGCCAGCCGCTTTTGGACGTTTCAGTGGTACGAGTTGGCTTCCTATGTCGTCCTGTCGGCCCTCCTCACGTCACTCAGCGTCTGGTGGGTTCGCCGTCGTTAGATGAGGCGACGTTTCGCGTTCGCGCTGGTGGCGGCGAGTTCGCGGTCCAAGGGCACAGCGACGCGTTCATGACTTCGTCAGGAACCAAGAGTTTTCACATTCGCCCAGTAGAATTGTCCGGTGCCCAGCGACAGTACTAGCGGCCGTCGTGACGCGCGGGTCGAGAAAATTGCCAACTACGACCGGCTTATGGCCATGGGCGACGCCGTCAATCGACGCAACGCCGGGCCGGGACGTCGTCGTCCCCCACAGCGACCCAACTGGTGGCGACGATCGCTCATCGCGGTCGGCGTTGTGATCGTGTTGGTTGTCGGAGGCGTCGTCGCGGACTACTTCTATCTAGGTTCCCTGGTTCATCACGTCACCGTCAACAATCTCCAAAAGTCGACGGCCGCCTCAGAGAACATCCTGTTGATCGGCTCGACGACCCGTTGTGGACTCAAGCAACAGAACGTCGCCTACGGTCTGTGCTCCCAGGGAGTGACCGGGGTCAATAGCGACATCGACATGATCTTGCACCTCGACCCCGCCACTCGCACCGTGTCGTTACTCTCCATCCCCCGCGACACCTTCGTTCCCAACGCCCGGGTCATCGGCGCCAACAAGATCGACGCCGCGCTCTATGAAGGGCCGAGTCAACTCACCACGGCGATCGAGGAAGATTTTGGAATCCCCATCGACAACTTTGTCGAACTGAACTTCGACACCTTCGCCAACGTCGTGAACGCCCTCGGTGGAGTGAAGATGTACTTCCCCGTCCCTATCTATGACGCGGACTCCGACCTCAACATTGAGCGCGCCGGCTGCTACGACTTAAACGGTTTCCACGCCCTGCAACTCGTGCGTGCTCGACACCTGCAGATTCAGCCCACTCCCTCGAACCACGACCCACGCTCGTGGCCCTACGAGGCGCTTTCGGACATCGCGCGAATCCGCCGAACTCACGAGTTCTTGCGCGTCTTGGCGGCGAAAGTGGCGGCCCGTGGGCTGAGCAATCCCCTGACCGACCAGGGGATCATGACCGCCGTACTCCCGAGCCTGACCGTTGACAGCGGATTCACCGAGGGCAAGATGGTGAGTCTCGCGGAGTCCTTCGCCCACACCAGCATTGCCAATGTTCCTCAGTTCACTTATCCCGTGTCGGACGTCGAGTCGGGCTCGCTGATGTACCAGGGCTACTCCTACGGCGACGTCGTCTTTCCGATCGAACCGACGGGCGCCAAAGCCGTCGACACCATTCTCGACGTGAAACCGGGAATGAACTCCTTCACCGGCACCGCGTTGCCGTCGCCCTCCAGCGTGAAGCTGACCGTGGAGAACGGGACCGGAATCACCAATCAGGCGGCCCTGATCGCCAATCCGCTGCGCGCCCGCGGATTTGACGTGCTCTCCACCGGTGACGTCACCCCCGATGGCCCAGTCGACGAGACCATGGTCTGGTACGGCGGCTCACCGCCGCCCGCCAGCGGCAACTGGACGAGTCCCGGTCTCGCCGCCGCCGAAGCGGTCATCGATCAGCTCGCGGGACCCGCCGTCCTCGGTTACGACCCGCACGAAGTCACCCCCGGCGCCACGGTGACCATCCAGACCGGCGACGCGCTCTCGGTCAATCCCGTGGCCTCGACGACCACCACGACGGGTCATCACACCACGACCACCAAGCACGGACACGCGACGACGTCAACGTCACCAACGACCACGACCACCGTGTACGAACCGCCCGGGATGCGCAACGACCCCGACTTCACGGCACCGAACGCGGTGAGCCCCACGTTGGAACCGTGGGACCCGCGGGCATGCAACGCCGCCGGAACGGGACCAGCGTCGACCTAGGCCATCGACCTAGGCCATCGACCTCGCTTAACTGGTCGACGGGCACTTCTGGTTGTACGCCGCGCTCCCGGGCTGCAGAGCCAGGCCGGAGTTCACAGTGACCATCAGGCAGGACTCGTCCACGGCCACGAACTGACTCGCGGGGATCGACTTGAGTTGATCGACCTCGCTGTAGGTCCAGCGTCGATCGGCCGTACCTTGGAAGTACCAGTTGCTGCCGTTATCGGCGAGGATGAGTCCATAGGTCTTCATGGTGGTGAGCACTGTTTGGCAGAAGCGACTGCACTCCGAAGCCGGCAGCGTGAAGGAGGCGCTCAGGCGAAAACGAGCGCCCATCGGCGGACAGCTGGGGTCGGATTGACCGGCCTCGTGGCGCGCCGGCCACAGATACGACTGGTCGGTGCACTGCGCGGTAAATCGGATCGCGTGATCCATGGCCCCCGAGGCGACTTCGTCGAAGTTCACGAGGCCCGGCAGGATCGGCAGTCCGGCGGCGTCGGCCGACGTCCATCCGGCGGGACGAAGGGCGTTTGAGCGCAGATTCCATTCCGCGCCCGATCCCGCGGTCGAGCGACCATCGGGGTGGAACTGTGTCTCCCAGGTTTCAAACAGCGTGCAGGCGCTCGACGTGGCGGACCTTCGAGGATCGACCATGAGGGCGTGCCGGTCGGAACCGCCCTCGATGGGCGTCGACGCGCTCAGTGGGTACGGACCGCGATAGCTCTCCGAGGCGTACTGGAACCTGACGTGGGTGAACGGGGTGTTCGTCGGCACGATGTCCCAGGGAATTCCGTAGGGGGCCGCCGGGTCTCCCGACGGCCCGTAGTCCGGGTGTAACGACGTCGTGGACGCGTCCATCGCCGCTAGCCAGGTCGCGCTCTCGGGGTTACTCGGAAGTCCCGTGATCGGAGTGTTCCAGACGTTGTCAGCCGGAAAGGCGGGACAGTTCGTTCCCGGAATCGTCGTGCCCGACGCGCGCAGCGAGGGGCGATCGGCGGCCGACGCCGACAGAGGAGTCACCACCAGTAGTGCTACCAGGCCCGCCGCCAGCACGGGGAAACTCCCGCGCACCGGCGTAGGGATCCAGCGGCCGACCCTCGAGGATCGACGCGCGCAACGCCACTTCGCTCTCACGAGCGGAGCGTACCATCGCAGGTTTTTTACCTCGGTGGTGTGAGATACACGAGCCACAATGGATCGATGGGCACGCGACTCCCCCGCACCTTTTTCGCACGAGCGCCGCAGATCGTCGCGCACGAACTTATTGGCTGCGTGCTGGTCGTCAACCACCCCGAGCGTCAACTTCGCGCCCGAATCGTCGAGACCGAGGCCTACGACGGCGCCAACGATCCGGCGTCACACGCGTTTCGCGGTCCCACGCCCCGCACCGAGATCATGTTTGGACCGGCCGGACATGTCTACGTGTATCGGAGCTACGGAGTCCACTGGTGCATGAATATCGTGACGGGATCGCCGGGGGTGGCGAGCGCGGTGTTGTTGCGCGGCGCGCAGTTCCTGGTGGAACCGGCGAACGATCAGACGAACATGCGCGGACCGGGACTGCTAACCCGCGCCCTCGGCGTCACCGGCGATGACAACGGCGACGACGTATGTCGCAACCCTCCCGGAAAGTTTTCTTTTACGAGCGCGCCGAAGGGTGAGTTCCTGCGCGTGGGCCGTTCGACGCGTATCGGAATCTCCAAAGCCCAAGAGCGCCTCTGGAGGTTCTTCGAGGGGTGACGACGGACGCCCGGTCGGGCGGGACTGCTTACTTCTTGCGGCGTTCGCCCTGGCGACGTTGGGCGACTCGGCGCTCCATCCCGTCGGGCGGCCCCTCGTCCTTCACCCGGCGATCCGCGCCACGCCGCTCACGGGCGCGTCGCTCCCCGGGGTTCGAGGAGTCTCTGGCGGCGCACATCGCCCATGTTTAACACGAGAGCGACCAGATCGACGCCATGGGCTACTCGCGAAACGCCCGGCCAATCGCTCATTGACACAGAAACTCGCAATTGAAAAGATCATGACGTCGCCTCTAGCTAAAGAAGGTTCATCGTGAGTTCTCGGCCGTTCACCGACGCGTACAGCCCGTTCGTATCGCTCCTACGAGAGCGAAGCTTCTCTCCCCCTTCGGAGGGCTGGTCGGCGGAACTCATTGCGGCGCACGTGGCGCACACCAACAATCGCATCGCCCACGTCGCCGAACAGGTTCTGATCGGTGAACGTCCGTCCTACGACAATCGCGACGACATTGACGACGCGGAACTTTCCGCTTACGCCGAGTCCGTCGGTGGTCTTGACGGACTCGCGCTCGCCGTCGAGACCTCGGCCGCTCGCCTGGCGTCGGCCGCGGCGGCACTCAACGAGGGTCAACGCGAGCAACTCATTCCCGTGACGATCGTTGACGGCGACACCCTCGTCATTGACGAACCGGTGCCGCTACAGGGATTCATTGAAACGAACTCCGCGTTTCACCTCGACCTTCATCTTCGCCAACTCCACGCACTCGTCGGTGACTGAGAGCGAGCCCCGTACGGCGGAACCACCTGAGGAGTTCGACGTCTATGAGCTGGTTGTCCTGCGTCGACCTGCGGATCTTTCCCCGGTCGACGACGCCACGGCTGAGCTCCTCCAACGCCAACACCTCGGACATTTCGCCAACATGAAAGAAGCGGGATACCTCAAAGTGGCTGGTCCCCTCGTCGACCAGCCTGACGAGAGTTGGCGCGGCATCTGTCTCTACCAGGTCGGATCACTCGCCGAGGCTCGCCGACTCGCCGAGTCCGATCCCGCGGTGGTGGCCGGGCGATTCTCCATCGACGTGATGAACTGGTACACCCGAAAGGGTGCCCTGCGTTTTTCCTCGTAGTTCGACGTTGATTTCCCCCCGATGTGACTCTCCCCGGGATATCGCAGGCGGTGGTGCCGGAGAATGACTCGTGACAACCGCGCCAGCCCCCGACGTGAAGTCCACGGGATTCTTGAGCGTCAGTAGCCTTCGAAGATGATTCCGGACGAGGCCCCGTCCTTCAAGCCGCACCTGCGGGGCTGGCTCCACGCGGTGGCTTTGCCGATATTTCTCGCGAGCTCGATCGCCCTCTTTCTTCGGGCACGTTCGGGCGCCCAGGTCGGCTGGATTCTCTGCTTCGTGCTCGGTGTGGGATCGATGCTGTTCACGAGCGCCTCGTATCACCGCCTCAACTGGTCACCTCACGCCCTTCGCCGCTGGCGACGGGCCGATCACTTCGCCATCTTTCTCGCCATCACTGGGACCTACCTGGCCATCATCGGACTGACCCTGCACGGGGTGATTCGTACCGTTGTCCTGCTCGTGTTCGGCGCTGGAACGGTGGCGGGAATCTTGATTCGACAACTCACCATCGACACCCAGAACTGGGTGAACACGTTGCCGTACCTGGTGATGGGCTGGGCCGCCGTCGCGGTCATGCCCCAGATCTATCGCGGGGGCGGAGCGGCGTGCCTTTGGCTGATCGTCAGTGGTGGGATTGCCTACACCCTCGGCGCGATCTTCCTCGGGTTGAAACGTCCACGGCTATGGCCTCGTATCTTCGGTCCCCACGAGCTCTTTCACGCACTGACCTTGGTCGGTGCGGGATGCCACTTCGCGGCGGTCTACCTGGCCCTGCGGTGAGTTAAGGACGATGTTCTTTCCCGCTGCTGATCTCTTGGAAGACTGGAGTACGTGAGCGACGTCATCTGTCGTGATTGCGGAGCACTGACGCCCGAGACGACGGGCCCCGTCCATGCGTACATGAGCGCTAGCCCTGGTTGCTGGCAGATGTACTGCGAACTTCAAGAGTGGAAGGACTCACTGATTGGTGACGACGGAATTACCACCGCGCAACACCTAGTAGACGCCTACGCCGCTCAGCACGCCACGAATCCAGATCGTCGAAATCGACAATCGGTCACCGTGCACCTCATGAGCCTTTGTGCGTCCCTGGAATTTGGCGTGTCGGGCAGACATCTACGAGCGATGATCGGCCACTGGACCCATCAGGATTACCCACTCCTCCTACCAAGACCCGACCACTACCCCGTTACCGTGCGTACCGTCAACGATGTGTCTGTCGACGAGCGCCAGGAAGTCGTCCTAACAATGGCCACGTCCACCTGGTCCGCGTGGTCCCTTCATCACGGCGAACTTCGAAGCCGGCTCGCGAGTTCCCTCTCCTGAGTTGACGTGGTAGTTCCCGCAGCGATCCCTGGGCGCGGGGGACGCGAACCCTTTACCCCAGCCGTGTGAGAATTTTTTCCCGACCTTAATGAGACAACGACAGAGGACGCCGCACAACTCCATTAGCCACGACGACAATACGAGACCACGCCCTGCTGAACGCGCGCCGCGCGATTTGTGAAGCCTGGAACACCGTATGCTCAGTCGTCGCCCGGGTGCTCTTGCGTCCGCGCGACATCTCCTTAGAATCTTGCTATGAGCCACCACGGGGCGATTTTGAGGTTGGTGAGTGGAACGTTGATGCTGTTCGCCGTCGGCGGGGCGTCAATTCCTGTTCTTTCTCAACCGGCCGGTGCCAGCCCCCCGTCGCTTCAGGCCTGCACCGCGAACAACGTAAAAGTCACGGCGAAGCAACTAGGAGAAATACGCGGTCAGCGGCTCGAAGCCTTCCAGTTCAAAAACGCCGGAGCGTCTACGTGCGGCATGTACGGCTACCCCACCTTGAGGTTTTTTACCGCGTCGCGACTTGATGCTCGCATCAAGGTCGTTCACGACACCTCGGCATACCGGTCCGTTACCCCGAAGCTTCTCACCATCGGTCCAAACGACGTGGTTTCATTTGGGATGAGCTTTCACGGAGTGCCAACTTTGGCGACGGCGTCAAAAAAGTGCCTCGTTCAAAGCATCCTCATTCAAATTCCACTCGCGCCGGTTTCATCGGGTGACTTCGCCTATCACGAGAGTTTTAACGCGTGCGGCGCCAACAACGTGGTTGCCGTGACGCCGGTGGAGGGAAGGACGAATCCGCTTCTTTCTCATTGAAGTGGGCGCTGGGGGACTCGAACCCTCGACCTCAGCCGTGTGAAGGCTGCGCTCTAACCAACTGAGCTAAGCGCCCGGGGCCCCAATGCTACCCGCACGGGACCGTGAGGTCATTTGCTTAGAGTTGTAACCTTCACACGTGCAAGATAACACTGAGTCGACCTCCAAGGGGTCGATGAGAAGCCGCCGCGGTCGACGTCCGTCGCTCGCCCCCCGAGAGGTCGTTCTTGGCCTCGACCCCTTAGAGCGCGGTGTGAGCCTTTTCGGCGCCGCCATTGGTTTGGTTCTCGCACTGGTAACGGGAATTCAGTGGGACCGTAACCGCCCGATTATCAAAACCGCAAAACATGTCGCTGGGACGAAATGCGCGCCCACATATTCTCTCCATCTCACGTTGTGCGAACACATTGTGAAAGATCCTCGGAGCTATTGGGGATGGCAGTTCATTTTCATATTTGGAGTGTCTCTTTGCATATTGCTGTTTGCGCTCCGTCGAAAGCGAGCCGGAGCGGCCTGCTTCGCAATATTTCTCGGCCTCGGTCTTGAGACTTTAGATGGAAGCGCTGGATTGGTCTTCTTTTTCCTGGGTGCCTGGTTGATCATGCGTGCATATCGCCTGCAGAAGTATGGTGTCGCCACAATGACAGGCTCCAATCGGGTGGCGAGGGAGATGGCTCGGGCTCGTAAAGAAGGACGACAGCCCGACATCGAGCCGTACATCGGATCAACGGGCATCGCTACGTCGCCGGCGACACGGGCTAGGTCGTCCAAGAAGACCCCCGCCAAGCCGACGACACCCGAAGCCTCCAAGCGCTACACCCCGAAGAAGCCCGCGCCTAAACGTCGCTAGAACATGGCCAAACTAGGACTGGACTTTCCAACGAAGTGGGGACGGGGATACACGGCCCGTTTCGCGCGCGACGTTATCCAGACGTATTTCATGGGCCCCTACGCGCGCTATCTCTCGACGCTGGAAGTTCGAGGAAGTGAGAACGTGAGCGGGGAGCGGCCCTTCATCTTCGTCGCCAATCACGCGAGCCACTCCGACACCATCTTGTTACTCACGGCGATTCCCGCCAAGGAACGTCGACGCACCGTGGTCGCCGCCGCCATGGACAGTTTCTTCATGGACTACCGACAGGCCATCAAGACGGTGCTCTACTTCAACGCGATTCCCGTCGATCGGCTCAAGGTGAATCGGCGCAGCGCTCAGCTCGCCCTCGAACTCGTCGAGGACGACTGGAACCTGGTCATCTACCCCGAGGGCGGTCGCACCCCCGACGGCCAGCTCCAAGAGTTCAAAGGGGGCGCCGCCTACCTCGCCGAACGTTCAAAGGCGACGGTCATCCCGACCTACATCCACGAGTCGGGTTATCTCAAGGGCGCCAAGTACGCCAAGGCACCGATCTACGTGGAGGCTAACGAGAAGCGACACCATGTCATCATCGCCTTCGGTGAGCCCCTGCGCTGTGGCGAGGGCGAGAATATGCGCCACTTCGGCGTGAGGATTGAGCAGGCCGTTGAGGAACTAGGGCGGGCAGTGAGCGGTGACCCGACTTATGGCCGACGCGAGGACTCCGTCGAGTGAAGGATCGCGTTGCGGCGTTCTGCGTAGAGGTCATCGGCGATTGAGTCGAGCGGTTCAAGTTCGCGTTCGAGAACGCGTGAGAGAATCTCATCGGCGAACCAGGGGTTCATGGCGAGCACCGGTCCGTGCGCGTAGCTGGCCCAGATCGTGGCGGTGCAATAACCATCAACGACGCCATCGTTGCCGCGGCCCCGTTCCACCAGACCGAAGGGTTCAACGCCCGAGCCGATCTCGGTTCGCCCTCCGTGATTCTCAAACCCGACCAGCACCTCGCGACCGCGCCGGACCAGAAGTTCACCCACCGCGCGCGTGAGACCGCGACGCGTGACGGCGGTGACGAGCCCCAGTCCCTCGTACTCGTCATCGCCCTCGACGGCGAAGCTGGTGCCCAGAATCTGCAGTCCGGCGCACACCGCCAGCACGTGCCTGCCGTCGCGAACTCGTGCGGCGAAAGACGACTCTCGCAGGAGGTCCGCCCCGAGGCGTTGCGGACCGTCTTCCCCCCCGCCCAGCAGGTAGAGGGACGCGTCGGGCATGTCGTCACCGATGCCGACCCTCAGCACGTCCACCTCAATCCCGCGACGCCGGGCCCGCTCGCCCAGCACGAGGGCGTTACCGCCATCGCCGTAGGTGCCGAGCAACTCGGGGTAGACGAGAGCAATCTTCAGCACGGCGCTGACTTCTTTCGCCAGTCTTGAAAGGCCGTGTAGTTCGAGAGCACGTCGACGACCTCGCCGGACCTCGGGAGCGAGGCCTCGTCGCTTACCACTACGTAGTCGACCCCGGCGTAGTCGAGTCGCGTGGCGAGGTCGAGGCGTCGATCACCAAAGCAGTAGACGCGATGACCTCGCAGTTTCTCGAAGGGAACGTCGTAGAGCCACGAGGGATCCTTTCCATCGGCGACGCGAGCGTTGATGGCGACCCAGATGTCGCTCTCGTCGTCCTTGAGCGTGTTCAACATGGCGGTGAAACCCGCCGGGTTCTTCGCCAGCAGAAGTCGCAACTGGTGGCCCCGCCAGCGACGCAGGCTAAACCTCCCGGCCACACTTTCGAGTTCGTTCACTCTCGCGAGAGCCTCGTGCGGGTCCACCTCGAGGTAGGTGAGAGCGGTGAGGGCCATCGCGGCGTTCGCCTCGTTGAAGGCCCCGGGCAGGCGAAGATCCAGACGAAGGAGGTTCCCTCGAACCGTGAGTTCGTTGCTCAAGGTCGTGGCGACGTTCAGCGGCTTGGAGAACCCGCACTCACTCCACCACGATCCGTCGGCAAATCGAAGCGGGAGGGTGCAGCGAGGACACGAGACCGCATCAGTGTTCCAGGGAGTGGGCACATCGCACCACGCCACGTTCGCCGCGAGCTCGGCGGCGTAGACCACGAGTGGATCATTGGCGTTCGCCACGACCATCGCACCGTCGCCGACGCTGAGCAGGGTTCGCCATCGCTCAGCGATCTGGCGCACTTCGTTGGCTCGATCGAGTTGGTCGCGCGAGAGGTTTAACAGAACGATGACGCGAGGACTGGTGGCGGGAGTCACGCTCGACATCCACGACTCGTCGACCTCCAATACCGCCCGGGAGCTTCGTGACGACGCCAGCGCGGCCACGTGGCCCGGGGGCATGTTGGATCCTGTTTCGTTGGTCGCGACCTCGCCGCCCCAACCGGCCGCGATCATCGCCGTCGTGGTGGTCTTGCCGTTCGTCCCACTCACCAGCACCACGGTGCGCGAGGCGGCCAAGTCTTCCAACAATCGCGGGGCGAGGGCGAGACCGACGCGGCCCCCAATGACCGTTCCCGAGCCGCCCACGGTCACGCGAGAAAGAAAATTAACCGCTCGAATCGCTCTCGTGGCGAACGCGTCGCGGAGTGAGAGTGCCGGGGACATTTGGATTAACGCTAACGCCCGAGAAAACGCAAAAGGACCAACCGGGGGGTGGTTGGTCCTTTTGCAAAACCCTGGGACTACTAGAGGGGGGGTTCTAGCAATGCAGGCTTCGTCCAGTATGCACGGTCCGCTCATATCTTTCAAGTGAATACTTTTGATACTTTCCATCTGTATAATAGATAGGTGGAAATACGCCAATTAGAGGCCCTGATCGGCATCGCCGAGCACGGAACCTTCTCAAATGCGGCGGAATCGTTGGGGACCGTTCAGTCAAATATCTCGAACCGGATCGCCCGGCTCGAGGCGGAACTGGGGACCGAACTGGTGAATCGCGCGACGGGAACCCTCACTGAGTCGGGCGCCGTGGTGGCGGAGCGCGCGCGTCGAATACTTAATGAGTTACGGGCTATCGCCTCTGACGTGTCCGAGTTGAACTCCGAGATCCGAGGGCAAGTAACCCTCGGCATGATCGGTACCGCGGGTCGGTGGCTCGTGCCGCTCCTGCTCGAGAATCTGCGCGAGCGCTTCCACCACATCAACCTTCGCATCAGCGAAGGAACGAACTCCGCCATCGAGCCTCGACTCGTCAATGGACAGCTCGATTTGGCGGTGTTGGCGTGGCCGGTGCAAGCCGACGAACTCCAAGAAGTTGATCTCTTTACCGAGGATCTTGTCGTCATTGCGCATCACGATCATCCCCTCGCGGACTACGTGGGGCCACTTCCGTTTTCTGTTCTCGCAGAACACGACATTCTCCTGCCGATGCGCGGCACTCCGATCCGTCGAGAGATCGACGAAGCGGCGCGAGTCGCAGGCGTTGAACTCCATCCCCTAGTGGAACTGGACGGCCTGCGCACCATCGCCTCGATGACCTTCGACGGGCACGGCCCCTCAATCCTTCCCGCCACCATGCTCTCACCGCACCTTCGGGCGAGTTTCGTGGCGCTACCCATTGAGAACATCGCCAAGCGCCGAGTCGTGCTCGCCACTCGACGATTTGGTTTTCCCTCGGCCCCGGTTCGCGCCATTCACTCGTTGCTAGAGGACGTGGTCGCCAACGCCAAGAATCCACCCGAGGGCGTCTATCTGCCCAGTGACAAGACCTCGGCGTAGTTTCGCCGGGACAAGGAGCAACGGCTCGACGTCATCGCGAAGCCTTGGCCAGTCTCGGGTG
>CAWKAT010000003.1:0-97289 GCA_963847725.1 uncultured Acidimicrobiaceae bacterium | reverse complement strand
AGGCATCTCCGGCGCTCGCCGAGTCTTGGGATCCAATGCCGAAAGTGGCGTCGCCACGTCTTCGAGCGACTTGCGCTCGGCGTCAACACCTAAGAACACTTCGGCCAGACCTCCAATGATCATCACGCCCGCGCCGACGAGATAGGCGACAAACAACCCGCGGTGGCTGTTCACCAGTCCGCCGTAAATATTGGGACCCAGCGCACCAAAGCACTGTGCGATCGCGAAGAACACCGCGATCGCCTTCGCCCTTACCTCCAACGGAAACACCTCGCTGACCGTCAGATACCCCGCGCTCGCTCCGGCGGAGGCAAAGAAGAACACAACCGACCAACAGAGCGTTTGGCTGAGACCAGACAACAGGTTGGCATCAAAGGCCCACGCCGTTGCCGCCAGCAATATCCCAGAGATTAGGTACGTCCCGCTGATCATGATTCTGCGACCGAGTGTGTCAAAGAGCGGTCCGATGAGGAGCGGCCCCAGTAAATTCCCCACGCAGAACGCGATGAAGTAGAGCGGGATCGTTGACTCACCCACGTGGTACACGTTCGCGAGCACGAGGGCGTAGGTAAAGAAGATCGCGTTATAGAGAAACGACTGCGAGATCATCAAGCACGCCCCCAAGACGCTGCGCTTGGGCATCTGGCGAAAGAGGACCCAGGCCAGCGCGAAGAAGCCGATGTCGTTACGCGGGCTGATCTCGATGGCCTTGGACTGGTCGGGCATTGGCGCGTCCTTCTCGTCCGACAGACTTTCAATCCGTTTCATCGCCGCTTCGGCTTCTTTTTCTCGACCATGCATGATCAACCAACGCGGACTCTCCGGAAGATTTCGACGCACGTAGATCACGGCGAGCGCTAAGACCGGTCCAATGAGAAAGCCGAGACGCCAGTTCACCGTGTCGCTGAAGTGACCCAAGATGTAGGACTCCGCGATCGTGCCGATCAGCGCGCCGCCCCAGTAGGTGCCATTGATGGCAATGTCGACGCGTCCGCGGTAGTGGGCGGGAATCATCTCATCGATGGCTGAGTTGATGGCCGCGTACTCGCCGCCGATTCCCATGCCAGCGATAAATCGTGTGGCGTAGAGAAAAGTCACCCACCCGGCTCCGTGACCAAAGGTGGCCGCCGTCAGACCAGAACCGATGAGATACACGCCGAGAGTAACGAGAAAGAGTTTTTTGCGTCCGAGCTTGTCAGAGAGCCGACCGAAGATAATGGCTCCGAAGACCTCCCCGATGAGGTACACCGATGCGATATCGCCCACCGCGCGTGGCGACATGGCCAGCGTGCTCTTCTTTTCCAAGATGTCCGCCACGTCGGCCGCCAGGGTGATCTCGAGGCCGTCGAGAATCCACGCAATGCCGAGGGCCATCACCATTCTTGTATGGAATTTGGACCACTTCAGTCGGTCAATGCGTGCAGGTATCAATGTCTTGATCGTTGACGTGTCGCTGGCGGTGGCTTTGGTGCTCACGGTTCGACCGTTTCAGGGCGGATTCACCATGTCGTTGGAACGTCTCCGCTCGTTCAACGTTGCAACGTATTTCTCTCGACGAAAAAAATATCAACTTCGCCCATGAGTTTCCTGATCACCGCTTTGAAATTTCTTAGAACCAACCGAGTATCAGCGAATGCAACGAATGTCATAGAAGGTATCGCTGAGAATGACCATTACACACGTGTGCAATAGTCCTGTCGTGCCACCACCAATGTCGCCGAGCGAGCGAGCCCTCGACATCGCACGACGTGACCACGCCTTTTCCGATCTCATTGAGCGCGTTGGTCCACCACCGCGACGGCGCAGTGCGCCCGTCGCTGATCGATTCGGAACACTTGCGCGCTCGATCACGTTTCAACTTCTCGCGACCAAGGCTGCGGACACGATTCACCAACGTGTGATCGACGCCTGCGGCGGCACAGTGAATCCCGACTCAATCTTGAAGGCGGGACACGCGAACTTGCGAGGAGTCGGGCTGTCGAACGCCAAGGCGGCGGCCATGCTCGACCTCGCTGAGCGGGCACGAGATGGTCGCATTCATTTAGATCAACATGGACGAATGACCGACCTCGAGGTCATCACCGACGTCGTAGCGGTTCGCGGCATCGGAATTTGGACCGTGCAGATGTACCTCATGCACACCTTGGCTCGTCACGACGTGTGGCCCGCGGGTGATCTCGGGGTGCGCCATGGATGGTCTCTTCTGCATCAACTGGAAGAGATGGTGACGGAAAAGGATCTCCGGGGGCGCGGCGACATCTTCGAAGGCGTGCGCTCGGACGTTGCCTGGTACTGCTGGCAGGCCGTGCACCTTTCGCGCGGACAGTAATCTCGCATCTATGCCGCTCATTTCCCTCGACGACTTCGAACGTGACGCCCTGCCCGCCTTGACGGAGTTCGCGACAATCCCCTCCCTCTCGCCGATGTTCGACGCCGAGTGGGCGACGGACGGATACCTCGATCAGGCGGCGGAGCTCCTCGCCAACTGGGCTCGAGAGCGCACCCTGAGAAACGTCCATATTGAGATTCGTCGACTCGAAGGCCGTACCCCCATGCTCGTCGTCACTGTCGACTCGACCGCCGGCGAGACCGGCACCGTCATTCTTTACGGTCACCTTGACAAGCAACCTCCGCTGGGTAACTGGTCGGAGGGACTCGGACCCTACAGCCCCGTGCGGCGCGGGGACCGCCTCTACGCGCGCGGGGTCGCCGATGACGGGTACGCCTGCTTCTCGGCACTCAGCGCCATCGAGGCCATGGAAGCGAACGACATTCCCCACGGGCGCTGCGTCGTGCTGATCGAGGCCAGCGAGGAGAGTGGCAGCGTCGATCTCGAGGCGTACCTCGACGATCTGGCTGAACACTTGGGGAATGTCGAACTACTGATCTGCCTCGACTCAGGGGCGCTCACCTACGACCGACTGTGGGTCACGTCGTCCCTTCGCGGGGTGGTGAACCTCGACCTCAACGTCTCGGTTCTAGAGGAGGGTCGCCACAGCGGCTCGGCCAGTGGCATCGTGCCGTCGTCGTTTCGCATCCTTCGTCAACTGTTGGATCGCGTCGAAGACGCCACGACGGGCGAGATACTGGTCGAAGAACTCCACGCCACGGTTCCCGCGTCGCACGCGAAGTCGGCCCACGACATCGCCCTCGAGTTTGGCGACGTGTTCGCGCACGACTTCCCCACCCTTGAGGGACTAGAGCTCATGGGCGCCAACGCGGAAGAGAGAATCCTGCGACGAAATTGGTACCCCACCCTCTCGGTCATCGGCATGGGAGGCATACCCGGGCCCGACATCGCCGGCAACGTTCTTCGACCCTCCACGACAGCCGTCCTCTCGTTTCGTCTGCCCCCGTCGGTTGACGCCTTCGCCGCCGCGCAAGTCCTCCAGCGCATCCTGACGACCGACGTCCCTTCTCACGCCACGGTCACGATCACGAGAGTGAATCCCGGTGATGGATGGGTCTCACCCGAGCTGGCTCCGTGGCTCGCTCCGGCGCTCGAAAAGGCCTCACTCGACTACTTCGGCAAGTCGGTCGGCTTTACCGGCGAAGGCGGCTCTATCCCTTTCCTCGGCTCGCTGGCCAAGCGATACCCCGGGGTGCAGTTTGTCGCGACCGGGGTGGACGGTCCCGAGTCCAACGCCCACGCCATTGACGAGATGTTGGACCTGCCCATGGCGGTTGGCGTCACCAACATGGTCGTTACTGTGTTGGAAGCACACGCCACAAAGTAAGGAACTTCATGACCGATCACGTTGATCTCTGGGTAGATCCTTTGTGCCCCTGGGCCTGGATGACATCGCGCTGGCTCCTCGAAGCAGGAAAAGTCCGTAGCTTCGACGTTGACTTTCACGTCATGAGCCTCGCCGTTTTGAACGAGGGTCGAGACCTGTCCGACGCGTACAAAGAACTTCTTACCAAAGGCTGGGGACCCGTTCGCGTCCTGACCGCCGCCGAAGAGCGTCACGGGAACGAAGTCCTTGAGCCCCTCTACAGCGCCATGGGCACCCGTCACCACGTGCACGGCGAGAAGGACCTCGACGCGGTGATCGCGGGCGCGCTGAGCGACGTGGGTCTCGAAGCGGATTTGGCCCTGGCGGCGACGTCCACCGACTACGACGAAGCGCTGCGCAAGAGCCACCACGCCGGAATGGACCCCGTCGGCTACGACGTCGGAACGCCGGTAATTCACGTGGGCGACGTCGCGTTCTTTGGACCCGTCGTCACTCCCGCGCCCAAGGGCGAGATGGCCGGCAAACTCTTTGACGGCGTCATGCTCGTCGCTAGCGTCCCCGGGTTCTATGAGCTCAAGCGCACGCGAACGCTCGGGCCCATCTTCGAATGAGCGTCGCACTCGAGCCTCGCCCGGATTCCCGGTCTACATCGCGGGTTCCACCGACTCCCCTCGCGCGCTCATCGTTCTTCAAGAAGGCTTCGGTGTGAACGATCACATCCGCAAGGTGGCCGATCGATACATCGATGACGACTATTTCGTCATCGCCCCGCACCTCTATCACCGCAGCGGGTCGCCGGAGGTCCCCTACGACGACATCGAACAAGCCAAGGCGCTGATGTCGACGCTCACCGAGACCGGGCTGACGAACGATCTCAACGCCACCACCGATTTTCTCGCCACCTTGGGCTTCACTCCGGCATCCATCGGCGCTGTCGGTTTCTGCATGGGCGGTTCGGTCGCCCTGTTTGCCGCCACGTTGGGCACCGTCGGGGCCGCGGTCTCTTATTACGGTGGTGGCATCGCCGTTGGCCGCATGGGACTTCCGCCACTGCTGGAAGTAGCGCAGACTCTGCGCTCCCCGTGGCTCGGACTCTACGGAGACCTGGACTCAGGAATCCCCGTCGAGGAGGTGGAGGACCTGCGCACCCTCACCGATGAACTCGAAGTCGTGACGGAGATTGTTCGCTATCCCGACGCCGGTCACGGCTTTCACTGTGACGCGCGACCGAACGCCTACAACAAAGAGGCCAGTGACGACGCGGACGAGCGGACGCGAGAGTTTCTCAACGCCCAACTGGTGCCCGTTCGCCTCTAACTTCGCGGGACGTCCTTCCAGGGCACATCCTTGTCGTTGCGAGGCTCGCCCGCCAGGCCGAGCACGCGCTCACCGATGATGTTGCGCATGACTTCACTCGTCCCGCCTTCGATGGAGTTTGCCCGCATGCGCAGAAAAGCCTTTCGCATGTCCCCGCCACTGAAAGCCGACTCACTCGGTCGAATCTGCGGGTAGTTGGAGCCGTACAGCATGCCCTCGGATCCCATCAGGTTGACGCACAGCTCACTGGTGCGCTGGTTCTCCTCGGCGAAGGCCAACTTCGCGACCGAGCCCTCCGGTCCCGGCGTCCCGGCTCGACGCAGATCGCTCGCCCGCCAGTTGGTAAGTCGTCCCACTTCGTTGCGCACCCACGCGCGCATGACGTCACTGCGCACCGCCAGAGCGTGGGCGTCGGTGCGCGTGGCCCAGTGGGCTTTCCAGATTTTCAAGGCTTCACCGATCAGTCCTGAGCTGCGAGGTGGGACCGTTCCACCGATGGAGACTCGCTCGTTCATCAGCGTGGTGATGGACACGCCCCAGCCTTCGCCCACTCCCCCCAATCGTCGCGTATCGGGAATACGCACTTCGTTGAAGAAGCACTCGTTGAACTCGGCCTCGCCGGTCACCTGAAACAGAGGGCGAACGTCGACGCCGGGGGCGTGCATATCGACCAGGAACGCTGTGATGCCCTTGTGCTTGGGAACGTCGGGGTTGGTCCGGGCGATGATGAGACCATAGGAGGCGATGTGCGCGAGGGTGGTCCACACCTTTTGGCCCGTCATGTATCCACTCATCGCCGTCGCGTTCGGCTCGGGTCGAGAGCGTCGCCACGTCCGATCCCGCACCCGGCTCGGAGAACAGCTGACACCAGATCTCTTCACCGGTGAACAAGGGACGCAGGAAGCGCGACTTCTGCTCGTCCGTACCGTGGGTCGCGATGGTGGGGGCCACCATGCCATAACCAATGATGTTGCGCATGAGGGCGCTCGGCGCCCCGAGCGCGGAGAGTCGGCGCATGGCGTAGAGCTGGTCAGCCGGCGAGAGGCCCAGTCCTCCGTTTCCCTCGGGAAAATGCACCCAGGCCAGGCCCCGGTCGAACTGCTCACCGAGGAACTTGACGGGATCGGTGGACTCAATCGGGTAGGTCGTGACGAGATCATCGATCAAGACGTCGAGGTCGGATTCGCTCGTGGCCATGGCTCTCCTTCAGCGGGTGTGCCCTTCGAATACTACGCACGGTCCCCGTCCCCCTTCGCGAGGTGTCCGGTAACAATGGGTCATGACAACTCAACGAATACTGGCCACCTCGGGTGGCTTCGTGGCCGGCCCCGTGCAGGGAACGGTCGCGTCTTGGAAATATGATTCTCGGCGCCTTGTCCGCCACCGAGAAGGATCGCCCACGGGTCTGTCTCCTGGAAACGGCCAGCGGTGACCCGGCTGCGTGGTACGCCGAAGCTCTACGAAGCGTTTAACGCCGCCGGCTGTGACGTCACGGAACTCAAGCTCTTCACTCAGCCCTCCGCCGACCCCGCAGAGCGACTTACGTCGTGTGACTTTGTGTGGGTCGGCGGCGGTTCGGTGGCCAATCTCCTCGCCCTCTGGCGCCTGCACGGCGTCGATCTCGCGATGCGCGAGGCCTGGGAGGGGGGCGTCATTCTCGCGGGCGTGTCCGCGGGCAGTCTCTGTTGGCACGTGGGCGGCACCACGGACTCCTTCGGACCGACCCTTCGACCGGTCACCAACGGGCTCGGGTTCCTGCCCTACGCGAACGGCGTCCACTACGACTCAGAGGCCCAGCGTCGGCCGCTGATTCAACAACTCATGAAGGACGGGGTGCTCGGACCACTGGCCTTCTGCACCGACGACCGGGTGGGCATCTGGTACGAGGGCGTGGAACCAACCACCGTGGTCGCAGACATCGACGTGGACCCCGCGACCGGGCCGGCCGCGTATCGAACCGAACTGGTGAGTGGCGAGATCATCGAGACGCGCGTGCCCGTGGGCGAGCGCTTCGCTTAGCCCTCCGCGACCTCCACGACCACCTTGCCGCGCGGTGGTGACGCGGCGGTGAGGGCGGAGGCCCCGTCGCTCTTGGGGCCTCGAGATCTCGCGCGGGGCCGCGCAAGGTGGCGACGGCCGAGTCCACGTCATCGATCGAAAAGCGATGGGTGATGAGAAAGGACGGGCGCACCTCCTTCGCGTTCAAACGCTCCACCACTTCTGCGAAGGCCTTTCGGGTGTAGGAGAAGCTCGCCTGAATGATGACGTCGTCATTAACCAAGTCGTCGGGGGCAATCTCCACCTTCGTACCGTGGGGCGGCAGACCCAAGAGGATCACCATTCCGCCTCGGGCGCAGAGACCGAGGGCGCTCGTCACCGCCGCCGCGTTACCCGCGGCCTCGACGACCAGGTCGAACTTTTCGGCCGGTGATTCGTAGAGGAACTCCTGCGCGCCCGCTCGAAGGGCCAACTCACGCTGCTCAGCGCGTCGGCCGATCACGGTGACGCGCGAGGGGGCGAACTGTCCGACCAGGTGCGCGCAGAGCAGGGCGATCGTGCCGTCGCCCACGATGGCCACTCGTAGCCCCGAGCGAAGGGGGACGCGCGTGAGAGCTCGCCAGACCACGGCCATGGGCTCTACCAGCACCGCGTCGTTGAGATCGACGCCCTCCGCGAGACGATGGACCAAGAGCGAAGGAACGCTGACTCGTTCGCCCAGGGCGCCCGCGCGGGTGAAGCCAATCTCGTCGTAGGTAGTGCAGAGGTTGGTGTCACCGCGCCGACACTCCTCACACTGGGCGCAGGGAACGATCCCTTCGACCACCACGCGCGCCCCGGCGGGCCCGACCTCGGAGTCGCCCTCGAGCGAACCCACCCACTCGTGACCGAGGACCAACGGGTATCTCACGTACGCGGGGTCGATGGTTCCGTCGATCAGCTCCAGGTCGGTGGCGCACATCCCGACGAGCAGTGGTCGCACCACGACCTCACCAGTAGAGACCGTGGGTTCGGCCCACTCGCCGAGCGCGGTCGACCCTGGTTCTGTAACGACGAAGGCTCTCACGGTGTCGCTAGGCCACGACCTTGGGGCGGACGCCGCCCAACATGGAACTCACGCGGTCGGCGTGTTCTCGAACGGTCAGGCCCAGCTGGCGGACCTCGCGCAGTGGCACGTCAACCTTGAGGCCGGTCACGCTCAGCGCCCCGGCGCACGATCCTTGATGATCGAAGAACGCCGCGCCCACGCAGAACACCCCTTCGGCCTCTTCCTCGTCGTCCAGCGCGTAGCCCTCGCTGCGAACGCGCTCTAGTTCCGTTAAGAGCGTGCCCACCTCCGTGAGGGTCTTTGGCGTGTAGCGCGTCATCCCCGCTTCACCGATGACCCGACGCACGTCACCCTCTTCTAAGTACGCGAGGATCGCCTTGCCCGCCGCCGTGGCGTGCGGTTGCTCTCGCTGCCCCAGGGGTGCGTGAAAGCGGATCGAGCCCTCGCCGTCAATACGTTCGATGAAGACGGGGTATCCCGACTCATTGGACGCCAGACGGGCCGTCATACCCGTGGTCGATGAGAGGTCCCGCAGCGTGGGTAAGGCCAGTTCGGCGATCGAGGTCTGTTGGCCCACGAGATCACCCAGACGCAGGAGGTTCAGTCCCAGCACGTACCGCGGGCCGGGATCGACCCCGCGCAAGAGGCCCGCCGCGGAGAGCGTGCGGGCCAGGGCGAGGGCTGTGCTCTTGGCGACGCCCAAGCGATCGGAGATCTCGGTCACGCTGAGACCGCGCGCGCCGTGATCGGCGATCTCATTCAAGAGATGGGCGGCGCGGGCGACGGACTGCACCTCGTAGCGACTGTCGTGAAGATAACTTGAATTGTTCGGCACGACAGAACACTATACGCAATCTTTTCGTTAATGAGGAATAGAAACTTGACGATGCGCAGTTCACGTGCTTGGATGCATGTATCAATTCCGACACCCGTTTTGTACTGCCGAACAGAGAGTCTCGCGTCCGACGCCGGGCCGAAGCGGCGCGGGGCGTCACGCGACGCATCCGCGAAGAGCGGGGAGACCGTGCGCTGCTCCTCACCACGCCAGGCTCAGTGAACTGGCGCACGGGCGGGCTCTCCGATCCGATCGACGTGACCGCGAACAGTGACCCGGTCTGGGTGGTCGACTGTGACGCGGGCTCCGCGCTCATCACCAACGAGATCGAGGCTCCGCGACTGGAACATGACTTTCGCGTCAGCGCGTGGGGCTGGGACGTGATCACCGTGCCGTGGTTCGACGACGAGGCGCGGCTCACGCGAGCGAGCGAGTACGCAAACGTGGCACCGCTCGAGCTCTCGAGCGACGTCGCGGGTATTGGGCGCAACGTGAGCGATGTCCTCACGAGGGCGCGCCTCGTGCTCAGCGACGCCGAGCGAGACGACCTCCGGGACCTGGGACGACTGGCGGGTACCGCCCTGGGTGTGGGGATGGACGCGTGGCGTCCCGGCGTCACCCGGGACTTCGACGTGGCGGCGGCGATTAGCGCCACGTTGGAAGCCGAGGGCGCCCGGGCCGTCTGTCTCATCGTCGGTGGCGACGAGCGTCTCAGGACGTTTCGACACCCCTTGGCCGCAGGCGAGGTGGTGAGCGACGCGCTGATGGCGGTCGTCGTAGCCAAACGCGCCGGCGTGCACGTGGCGGCGACTCGTCTTTGCACGCGAAGCGCGGATGACGAGATCGTCACCCTGATGAAGTCCCTCGGGTCCATCAATGACCAGGTTCTCGAGGCGTCACTACCCGGCGGCACGTGGGGAGACACGATGATCGCCCTGGCGCTCGCCTACGACGACGCGGGATATCGCGACGCGTGGCGCGAGCACTTTCAAGGCGGTCCCATTGGCTTTGAGCAGCGCGAGTTTGAGTTGGCCCCCACGCAAATCGACTCACCGTTTTGGTCGGTGGAACGTCGCGCCGGGACGGCGGTGGCGTGGAACCCCAGCCTGCGCGGCGGCGCCAAGATCGAAGAGACGTACCTCATTGGAGAAAATCTCGAACTACTCACCGCGACGCCGTCGTGGCCCACGGTGGAAGGTCCTCGCGGATCGCTCCGCAGCGCCGTCAAGGTTTTGTAGTTCGAGTGAAAGGATCAACATGACACAAGGTCCCGGCAGTCCTCGAGGATCGGCCGCACTGTCGCGACACGTGGGAGAGCTGGGCGCCCCGCCGACCGCCAGCCCGGCGCGTTTCCCCGACGGCGCCCATTTTCGCATTGAGATACCGAGCGTCGAAAACCCCGATGCCCTCAAGGCCGTCGTCGACGAGGCGCGCGAACGAAAGGTCCCCATCCATCGAGCCTCCCAAGGCAGCGGGGCCATGTTGCTGGCGAAGCACGAACTCGCCGAAATGGCCCAGATCGGGGCCGATGAGGGCCTCGAGATCAGCCTCTTTGTGGGTCCCCGGGAAGAGTACGGAGTGGGCGGCGCGGTGAAGTCCCCCGACGGTCTGGTTCTTTCGGGCCGGCTTCGAGGACTTCATCAGTTGCGCTACGCCATCGAAGACATTCAACGCGCGGTCGACCAAGGCATTCGTGGTTTCCTTATCGCCGACACCGGGTTAATGGAAGTTCTGAGCACCATGGTGCGGGCCGGCGAACTGCCGAGCACCATCGTGTGGAAGATCTCGGCGGTCCTCGCCCCTTCCAACCCGGTGACCTTTCGCCAGCTGATCGCTCAAGGCGGCACCACGGTGAACGTGCCGAGCGACATAACTTTGGTCGAGTTGGCGGAGATCCGCGCGCTCTGCGACGCGCCCATCGACCTCTACCTCGAGGCACCCGACGCCATGGGCGGCGTCGTTCGCGGGCACGAACTCGGCGAGATCGCCACCGTGGCCGCTCCGCTGTACGCGAAGTTCGGACTGCGCAACGCTCGGCCGGTCTATCCGGCGGGCGAACATCTGCGCGGCGACGTGGTGGGCAACGTGCGCGAAAAAGTCCGTCGAGCGCAGATCGCCCTCGAGTGGTTAGACGACTCGGCGCTCGATCTCACCATCTCCAAGACCGGGGCCGAGGGTATCGGCGTACCCGAACCATGACCTTACGAAGCGATCGGTGGGTGCGGGGCGACAACGAAGTCGCCCTCGACAGTCGCGTCGCTTTGCGCATGGGAGGGGCCCCCGTGGACGCCGACGGAGGTCGTCCGATCATCGGGATCGCCAACACCGCGAGTGACCTCAATCCCTGCAATCAACCGCTGGACCGAATGGTGCGTCCCCTGAAGGAGAGCATCGAGAAGGCCGGCGGCATCGCGGTCGAGTTCCCGGTGATGTCACTCGGCGAGGACTTGATGAAGCCGTCCTCGATGCTCTATCGCAACCTCGTCGCGATGGAACTCGAAGAGTCGCTCCGCAGCCAGCCCCTCGACGCGATCATTGTGCTGGCGGCCTGCGACAAATCCGTGCCGGGCACGTTGATGGGGGCCTTCAGCACGAACTTGCCGACGTTGCTGATGGTGTCGGGTCCGCGACCCGTCGCCCACTTCGAGGGTCGGCGCATCGGCACCGGTACCGACCTCTGGCGACTCTGGGATCAGCGTCGGGCCGGGGAGCTCTCTGACGAGCGCTGGGCCGAACTCGAGCGCGCACTAACCCTGGGAAAAGGTACCTGCAACACCATGGGAACGGCCTCCACCATGGGCGCTCTCGCCGAGACCCTCGGGCTGGCCTGGCCCGGCTCGACGACCATTCCCGCGGGCGACGGTCGACACCTGCGCATCGCGCGCCTCGTGGGCGAGCGTGCCGTGGCCTTGGCCCTCAGCGAGACGCCTCTCACCTCCCAGATCACACCGGCGTCACTCGAGAACGCGCTGGTCGTGCTGTGCGCGATTGGCGGTTCGACCAACGCCGTCATCCACCTCACGGCCATGGCCAAGCGACTGGGCTACGAGCTTTCGCTGGACGACGTCGACCGGACCTCGAGAGCCACGCCGGTGCTCGTGGACGTCGAGCCGTCGGGCGTAGCCCTCCTCGAGGACCTCGACGCCGACGGAGGATTTCCGACCCTCTTTCGCGCGCTGGGTTCGCACCTCGTGGGCGACGCGCTTCTCGCCAATGGCCGAAAGATGAACGAGGTGCAGGCGGGAGCGCAGGCGCCGAAAGGCGTCATTCACAATCTCACCGATCCCGTCGACGCGCAGGGCGCCTTTCGCGTCGTGCGCGGTAACCTCGCCCCCGACGGCGCGCTGATCAAACGCTCCGCCGCGACCAGCGCTCTCTTGAACCATCGGGGCCCGGCCTACGTCGTCACCGCTGATGACCTTGACGTTCGCACCGGCAAAGACGCACTGTGCCCCGACGACGCCGTATTAGTGCTCGCGGGAGCGGGACCCATCGGCGGACCGGGAATGCCCGAGTGGGGCATGATTCCCATTCCCGAGCCACTCTTAGAGCGCGGCGTCACCGACATGGTGCGCGTGACCGACGCGCGCATGAGCGGCACCAGCTTTGGCACCGTGTTCTTACACGTGGCCCCCGAAGGCGCCGCGGGCGGCCCACTGGGCCTGGTGCGTGATGGCGACATGATTCGCGTGGACGCCGACGCGGGCGAGATCGAGCTCGAAGTCGACTGACGAGGAGCTCGAGACCCGTCGGGCGAGTACGCGCTCGCCCGCGCGCCACCGGGCGCGGCTTCACCGAGCTCTACCGGCGCCACGTCAGCCAAGCGCCCGAGGGCTGCGACTTTGATTTCTTGGTAACCCCGCGCGGCCAGGCGCCGCATCTGGAGGAGCCGGTAGTGGGAAGGTCTTGAGAAGTGCACGCTTCACGAGAGTCGGGAGTTCACAGTGAACTTCGAGATAGTTAAGGGGAGAACCACCTTGAAACGAATACGAACCAAGGGAATCGGAGCGGTGGCGGCCGCTCTGATGGTGGCGGGGCTGTTCTACGCCGTCACACCCGCGTCCGCCAGCTCCAAAGTCACGCTTGACGTTGTGGCAGAACTACGGCACCGAGCAGAACGCGGTGGCCACCAAGAATCTCATCAAGGCCTTCGAGAAGCTGCACCCCAACATCACGATCAACGACGTCGCCCAGCCGGGTACCAACTACTTCCAGTTGCTCCAGTCCGCCGCCATCTCGGGCAACGGACCGGACCTCGCGGTGATGTGGACGGGTATCTACGACCTTCAGTACTCGAGCTTGCTCGTCAACCTGAAGGGCAACGTGCCCGCGGCGGACCTAGCGAAGATGGAGGGCCTCCAGTGGGAGGCGCCGGACTTCAACACGTCATTGGGTGAGTACGTGATGCCGCTCGAGACGCAGTTCTACATCGGCTTCTACAACAAGGCCCTCTTCAAGAAGGCCGGCATCACGTCGGTCCCCACGGACTGGACCCAGCTGTTCGCCGACTGCAAGTTGCTCAAGGCCAAGGGCATCGAGCCCCTGGTGTACGGCAACGGCGGACAGGCCATCAGCACGGAGTTCTACCCCTGGTACGACATGAGCTACCTGATGATCGGTGCCCACCCGCTCGCCACCTGGAAGAACCTCTACGACGGCATGACTCCCTGGACGCTCGTCGGCCAACGTGGCCCAGCTGACGAAGTGGGCCGAGTTGGAAAAGGACGGCTACACCAACATCGGCGTCTTGACGAACACCGCCAACATCCAGCAGTTCGAAAAGGGCAAGGCGGCCATGTTGGTTGACGGCACCTGGGACACGGCGCAGTACACCGGGGCGATGGGCAACAACGTCGCGGCCTTCGTTCCGCCGTACTCCAACACGCCGATCAAGGGCGTGGTCGAGTACCCCGGTGACGGATTCTCCGTCATGAAGTGGTCCAAGCACAAGAAGCAGGACTTTGAGTTCCTCGACTTCCTCACGACCACCCAGGCCGGCAACATCATCAACAAGGCGGGCCTCATTCCCGACATCAAGGGCCTGACGACAACCAACCCGGTAAACCAGGAGATGTTGAACTTCGTCACCGTCGATCACATGACGCCCTACCCGATGATGGACAACTACGTGCAGGTCAACGTGGGCAACGCCGCCGACAAAGTCCTGCCCGCGGTCCTGGCCAACCAAGAGACGCCCCTCGGCGGCGCTAGAGAACATGGCGCAGGCGTGGCAACAACTCCCCGCCGCTCAACGAAGTAAGAGTGACTTCGCCGGCTAATAATGCTTCCCCTCTCCCCTCACCCGGCTCGCGCCGGGTGAGGGGAGAGCCGATCAACGGATGATTTAGTGACAGCAGTTCTCGACACCCCAACGACGTCACCGCCGCGCGTGATACGCGAGCGGCGCATGACGCTGCGGCGACGGCGACAGTGGGCCGGGTTCTTCTTCACTCTCCCGGCCATCGCGCTAGTGGTCGGGTTCATCGGCATCCCCATCGGACAGGCGGTCTACTACTCGTTCACCTAGTGGAACGGCCTGACCTCCACCTGGATTGGCCCGTCCACCTGGACCCAGGCCTTCCACAACTCAAACCTGTGGACCGCACTCGAGAACAACGCCAAGCTGCTCATCGCCGTCCCCTTCGCCTTGGCGCTGCCGCTCTGCATTGCCGTGCTTCTTGCACCAGCGCGTCGCGGGCTGGAAGATCTTTCGCTCCATCTATTTCTTGCCGACCGCCATCTCCTGGGTGGTGCTCGGCCTGGTCGCCGAGCGCTTCTTCGCCTTTCAGGGCACGCTGAACTCGATCATCCACTTCTTCGGCTTCTCTCACACCAACACCAACCTGCTCGGCTATGAGTCCACCGCCCTCACCGCGCTCGGCATCACCTTCATCTTCACCATGATCGGCACCAACACCATGCTGTTCCTCACCGGACTAGCCACCCTCGATCCCTCCCTTGAGGAGGCGGCGCGCATCGACGGTGCGGGTCGCTGGCGGATCTTTCGCAGCATCACCCTTGCCTCACCTCGCGCGCTTCATTCAACTGGCCTTTGTGATGACGGTGATCGCGCTCTTCAGCGCGCTCTTCAGCCTCATCTTCGTGATGACCGGGGGTGGGCCCGGATACTCCACCACCACCATCGAGTTCTTGGTCTATCAGACCGGCTTTCAGCAGTCCGCCTTTGGGACCGCGGCCCTCTACGGCATCATCCTCTTCGTCATCACCGCCATCGTGGGCATCATTCAACTGCGACTCATCGGATCGAACGAGTGACCACCCTTCAGACGCCTCCGAATGAGAGCACACTGGTCGACCCGGTGACTCCCCCGCCACCTCGGCGCCCGAGCGTCGGACGCTGGGTGCTCTTTGGCGTCATGGTCGTCATCGCCGTCGTCATGCTCTACCCCTTCTGGGTGATGATCGCCACCAGTTTGCAGTCCGAGACCCAGTTCCTCTCGGGCGGTGGATTCTCGTGGCTCAGCTGGAGCACCCTGTCGTCGGTTATCCCGGTCGGCCAAGAGGTGCTGAGTTCGACGATCGTCTGCTCGGCCTCGATCGCCCTCATCCTGGCCGTGGGTCTGCCGGCCGGCTTCGCCTTCTCCAAGTTGCGCTTTCGCGCCTCGACCATGGTCTTTCTCATCATGGTGAGCGCCATGATGGTCCCCCTCCAAGCCATCTTGATGCCCGAGTTCGTCAACGTCACCAAGCTCGGTCTGACCGGTGGGTACCTCGGCGCCATCCTCGTCTACGCCGCGCTCGGGACGCCCGTTCTCGATCTTTCTCTTCTCGACGTACTTTCGCGGGGTGCCCGACGAGCTCATCGAGGCGGGCATCGTCGATGGCCTCGGATACTTTGGCGCCCTGTGGCGCCTCGTCGTGCCGATCGCCATCCCGGCTATCGCCACCGTTACGGTTCTTCAGTTCATCCAGATCTGGGACGACCTGCTGGTGGGACTGCTCTTCATTCAGAACACCAACGAACGACCGATCACCGTCGGTCTGGCGATCTTGGCCGCCGGACGCACCACGTCGATTCCCGCGCTCATGGCCGGGTCGCTCATCAGCGCCCTGCCCGCGATGATCGTGTATCTCATCTTCCAGCGTTATCTCGTCAAGGGCCTCACCATGGGCATCGATCGATGATTACACGCTCGACCCCAGATAAAGGAGAGTCAGCCAATGGCTGAGATTGATTTCGACCGCGTCACCAAGGTCTTCGCCGGCGGCAAGCCCGCCGTCGACGAGCTCACGCTGCACATCAACGACGGCGAGTTCATGGTGCTGGTCGGTCCCTCGGGCTGTGGCAAGACGACGGCGCTGCGCATGTTGGCGGGACTCGAAGAGATCACCTCGGGCACGCTCAAGATTGGCGGCTCGGTCGTGAACAACGCGCTCGCCCAAAGACCGCGACGTCGCCATGGTCTTTCAGAACTACGCGCTCTATCCCCACATGTCAGTCGCGAAGAACATCGGCTTCGCGCTCAAGATTCGTGGTGACTCCAAGAGTGAGATCAAACGTAAGGTCGACCGAAGCGGCCGCGATTCTCCAGCTGGAGGACTATCTGGATCGTCGTCCGAAGGCGCTCTCGGGGGGACAGCGCCAGCGAGTCGCCATGGGGCGGGCCATCGTGCGCAGCCCCCAAGCGTTCTTGATGGACGAGCCGCTCTCCAACCTTGACGCCAAGCTGCGCGTCGAGATGCGTCTGGAGATCGCTCGGATCCAGCGACTCCTCAACGTCGCGACGGTCTACGTCACCCACGATCAGGTGGAAGCGATGACCATGGGCGACCGCGTGGCCGTGATGAAGGACGGAAAACTCCAGCAGGTCGACACCCCCCAGGACCTCTACGACCGACCGGCCAATGAGTTCGTGGCGGGGTTCATGGGGTCTCCCCCGATGAATCTGTTGCCCTGCCAGCTTCGCCCCGGAGCGGACCGCGTGGAAGTTCACTTCGGCGAGCAAGCGGTGGAGCTTCCGCTCAGCTACGTCAACTCTCACGATCTGCCGGCCGCCGGCGCCCCCGTGGTGCTCGGCGTGCGACCCGAGGACGTCCTCATCACCGACGCCGGCGTCGCCAACACCATCAAGACCCGCGTGGAGCGATCCGAGGCGCTCGGGTTCGGAGATTCTCGTGCACCTTTCGCACGCCGAGGTCCATGACACGTCGCTCTCTCCCGGGGAGCGACTTCGTCACGACTTCTCACGACGCGCGACGCTGATCGCGAAACTCGGTCCGCGGACCAAAGTGACCGTCGGTGACGTTCTCTCGGTGCAGATCTCCCCCGAGCACGCCCATTTCTTTGACGCCCAGACCGGAGAGACCCTTCGAAAGAAGTCCTCGTGACTCGCGTTATGAGCGTGAACCCGGACACGGGAGAGAGCGTCGAGCTCGCGGTGGAGGAGACCTCGGCGAGCGAGGTCCTTCAACTGACGGAGCGGGCGGCGTCGGTGGCGAGCGACTTCGCCGGCCAGCCCCTTCGTTGGCGGGCCCAGCTGTTGCGCGCGATGGCCGAGGAGTTGGAGGCCGACGCGGCGACCCTCGTCGAGATCGCCCAACGCGAAACGGCACTCACCCCAGTGAGGCTCGAGGGGGAACTTCGCCGCACCGCGTTTCAGTTTCGCTTCTTCGCCGACGTGGTACTGGACGCCAGTTTCCTCCAGGCGTCCATCGATCACGCCACCGACTCACCCATGGGTCCCCTCCCCGACCTGCGACGACTCCGCGTACCCCTTGGCCCCGTCGCCGTCTTTGGTAGTTCGAACTTTCCCTTCGCCTTCTCGGTCCCCGGGGGCGACACGGCGTCCGCCCTCGCCGCCGGCTGCCCCGTCGTTATCAAGGCCCACCCGGCCCATCCCGCGACCAGCCTCGCCACGTTTGAGGCGTTGCGACGCGCGGCGCGCGCCCACGAAGCGCCCGAAGGACTACTCGCGCTGGTCTTTGGCGTCGAGGCGGGGGTCGCTCTCGTCGACGCCCCGTCGATCCAAGCGGTCGGGTTCACCGGATCGGTCAGCGCGGGTCAGTTCTTATGGCGTCGCGCCAACGATCGACCCACGCCCATTCCCTTTTTCGGCGAACTGGGTTCGGCGAATCCACTGGTCGTCACCCCCGCCGCCGCGGCCGATCAGGCGGCCAGTATCGCAGCGGGGATTGCCGCGTCCATGACCTTGGGCGTCGGACAGTTCTGCACCAAGCCGGGACTTTTGTTTGTTCCCTCGAACGCCGACGGCGATCAACTGGTCGCGACCCTGGTCGAGGAGCTACGAGCACTCTCGGCCATGACGATGTTGAGCAGTGGCATCGCGTCGCAGTTTCGATCCGGGGTGAGCGACTTCGACGCCATCCCCGGCGTCCGCCACCTGGTGGCGTCCGACGACGGCACGGGCGCTCACGTCGGGGCGCACCTCTTCGAAGTGTCCGACGCCATCTTTCGCGACCCCTCGATGCGTCGCCTCCACGAGGAGTGCTTCGGACCCCTCGCGCTCATCGTTCGCTATGGCAACAGCGCCGCCTTAGCCACGGCGCTGGCGGCGGCCGCGCCGTCGTTGACGTTCAGCGTCTTTCGCGGGGCGACCGACGGCGACCTGAGGTGGCTGCTCGAGTTCGCCCACTCCCGCGCGGGACGCGTCATCGTGGACGGCTATCCGACGGGCGTCGGGGTCAGTTGGTCCATGGAGCACGGCGGACCGTGGCCCGCGACGACGTCGCCGTCCACGACGTCGGTGGGGGCCGCGAGCATCGAGCGCTGGCTACGCCCGGTCACCTACCAGAACGTGCCCGATGAGTTTCTCCCCGAGGCGCTGCGTGACACGAACCCCCTGGGCGTTCCGCAGCGGGTCGACGGGGTGCTTCGGCTAGAGACGCGGCTGAGGCAGCGCGGCGCGTACGTCGTCCGCTCGCCGAGCGAGGGTAGAGGCCCGAGCAACTGCCCCCTCCGCCCCGCAGCGCTCCAGCCAGTTGGCCAGGATCAAGTACCCGTCTTGGGTCAGGACCGACTCGGGATGAAACTGCACGCCTTCGAGGTCGAGCTCGCGGTGTCGAATGCCCATAATCAGACTCGTTCGACGTCGCGCTCACTTCCAACACGTCCGGCAGGGAGTCTTCGAGCACCACCAGCGAGTGGTACCGCCCCACCACGAGAGGGTTCGCCACCCCGGCAAAGACTCCCGCCCCGTCGTGAGTGACCACGCTGGCTCGACCGTGCAGTAACTCCGGCGCCACGTCGACTCGCCCGCCGAAGGCTTCGCCGAGTGCCTGGTGACCGAGGCACACCCCGAGCATCGGCAACGACTGCTCGCCGCACTGGCGCACGATGGAGAGATGTTTCCCGCGGTCGCCGGCCGGCCCGGGCCCGGGGAGATCAGGACGCCGTCCACGCCGAGCGCCGCGAGGTCCGAGGCGCTGACGTCGTCGTTGCGTCGCACGGTGACGCGAGCGCCGAGCTCTCCCAGATACTGCACGAGGTTGTAGACGAACGAGTCGTAGTTATCGACGACGAGAATGGAGGGGCCGAGCGACATTGCAAGTCAATCCTACGGTCCAGAATTACTAACCTTCATGAATGGACCCCTTGGACCTGCACTCGTTTCTCGACCTCATCGACGAGGGATTCAACGTGGTCCCCCTTCACGTCACGCTGCAGCTCGACCGCGAGACTCCGGTCTCGCTCTACCAGCGCTTCGGAGATCGGGCCATCTTTCTCCTCGAGAGCGCGGCCCTCGGCGAAGCGACCGGTCGCTACTCCTTCATTGGGCTCGATCGACGCTGGCGCCTCACGCACCCACGATGAGGCCACCGTCGTCGAAGGGGCGACCCGTCGAGAGAGCGAACTCGCGCCGCTGGTCGAGCTGCGCCGGTTCCTCGGGACCTATCGCACCTACGTCTCGAGCGATCTCCCCGACTTCGTGGGCGGCGCCGTGGGTTTCGTCACCTACGACTACGTGCGCCGCCTCGAACGGCTCCCGGGACGAGACAGCCCAGGCCACCTGGCCCGACGTCGATTTCTCCTTTCCCGACGCGACCTTGATCTGTGACCACCTTCGCCACTCCACCACCGTGGTGGTACTCGGAGTCGTCGAGGGCGACGATCCCGCCCGCGTCTACCATCGGGCGCTCGAACGACTGAATGAACTGGTGGCCCTTCTCCTCGGTCCGGCGCCGACGACCGACCCGGCCACCGAGCGCCTCGTCGCGACCGCGCCCCAGCAGCGCGCCCGCATCGAGATTCACGAACTCGCCGAGGGGCTCTCGAACTTCACGGCGGACGCAGTACCGCGACGTGGTGGAGCGCGCGAAGGAGTACATCGTCGCGGGAGATGTCTTTCAGGTCGTACCCAGCCAGCAGTTTCGCCAAGACGAGCTCGGTCAATCCCCTAACCCTCTACCGCGTGTTGCGGGCCCTCAACCCCTCCCCCTACATGTACCTGCTCGACTCGGGCGACAGCCAGATCGTGGGCGCGTCACCCGAGATGTTGATGCGGGTGCACCACGGGGTGGTCAGCACTCGGCCCATCGCCGGCACGCGCCCGCGGGGGGCCAGCGACGCGGAGGATCTCGCTCTAGAAGCCGAGATGTTGGTGGATGAGAAGGAGATCGCCGAGCACGTCATGCTGGTAGACCTCGGGCGAAACGACATCGGCCGCGTGGCGCGCCCGGGACCGTGCGCGTCGAGCGACTGGCGCACGTCGAGCGGTTCAGCCATCTCATGCACCTCGTCAGCCACGTGGACGGCGAGTTAAAAGAGGGGCTCGACGCCTTTGACGCCTTCGACGCTCTCTTTCCCGCCGGCACACTGACCGGCGCACCCAAGGTGCGAGCCATGGAACTCATCGATGAGTTCGAGTCGGTCTACCGCGGTCCCTACGGCGGCGCCGTGGGCTACTTCTCACTCTCGGGCAACGCGGACTTCGCGATCACCATTCGCACGGTGTCGTTGCGCGACGGCGTCGCGACGGTGCAGGCCGGGGGCGGCGTCGTCGCCGACAGCCAGCCCGCCTTCGAGTTCCGCGAGTGCCTCAACAAAGCGTCCGCGCCCCTGCTGGCGTTGGCCATCGCCGACGCGTGAGGCGTCGCCGCCCCCTACGCTTCACTGCTCGCGCGGTGTTTTTGGGGCTAGCGACCCGCTCGATCTCACCGCCAACGTACTGAGGCTGATCGGAGAGACATGGAACGCCGACGCACCCCTTCAGCGGATCAGCAGGTTCTTGCGATGGATCGGCGAAGCGACATCGCGGGCGAGCGCCGCCATCGTCGTGACGCTGGTCCTCCTCGTCTTTCTGCTCGTTCTCGGGCATCGAGGGATTCCCGACGACCTGGTTGACGACGTTCGGGGCGATCGCCGATGTCGTCACGTTGATCATGTTGTTCGTCATTCAGCACACCCAAAGTCGCCATCAGCTCGTCCTACAGCTGAAGCTCGATGAACTTATCCGCGCCAACCCCCGGGCCGACGATCGCGTCGTCAAACTGGAGATCGCCCCCGACGAGGAACTGGCCGAGCGAGAACAAGAGCAACTCGCTCATCACGAGTCTCTGCGCGAGCCGGAAAACGAGACGTAGTACTCGTCGCGGTCGCCGCCGGCGGCCGCCGGGGCCGCCGGGCGAGCCGACCCTATGCTGATTCGTACGTTCGTCCGTGAGGAGTCGCCGTGAGCGAAGACAGCAACCGGGAGCGATGGCGGCGCCACTACGACGCCGCTCGTCTTCGCTCGGGCGAGTTCGCCACCATGTCCGGGATTCCCCTCGCCCCCGTCTATGGAACCGATGACGGCGAGTATCCCGGCGTCTATCCCTACACCCGTGGCGTCCACGCCTCGATGTACCGCACGAAACTCTGGACTATGCGCATGTTCGCCGGGTTCGGCACGGCCCTCGACACCAACGAACGCTTTCGCGACATCATTCGCTCCGGGGGCACCGGACTCTCCACCGCCTTTGACATGCCCACGCTGCTCGGGCTGGACTCCGACGATCCGATGTCGATTGGTGAGGTCGGTCGTTGTGGGGTGGCCATCGACACGCTGGCCGACATGCGCGATCTCTTCGCCGACATCGACCTGGCCAGCATCACCACGTCGATGACCATCAACTCACCCGCCGCCGTCATGCTCGCGATGTTCGTCGCCCAGGCCGAAGAGTCGGGCGTCGATCGATCTCTCCTGGGCGGCACGTTGCAGAACGACATCTTGAAGGAGTATCAAGCCCAGAAGGAGTTCGTCTTCCCGCCGCGCCAGTCGATGCGTCTGGTGCGCGACACCATCACCTTCACCGCGGCCGAGATGCCCAAATGGAACTCAGTGTCGGTCTCGGGATATCACATCCGCGAAGCGGGCTCGACGGCCGCCGAGGAACTCGCCTTCACCCTGGCCAACGGGTTCGCCTACGTCGAACTGGCCGTTCAGGCGGGACTCGTCGGTCGACGTCGTCGCCCCGCGACTCTCGTTCTTCTTTAACGCGCACATCGACTTCTTCGAAGAGATCGCGAAGTATCGGGCCGCTCGTCGAGTCTGGGCGAAGTGGATGAGGGACCACTACGGTGCTCTCGACGAGCGATCGTGGCAGATGCGCTTCCACACCCAAACGGCCGGCGTATCTCTCACCGCTCAACAGCCCGAGATCAATATCGCTCGCACGGCCATCGAGGCCCTCGCGGGAGTGCTCGGCGGCACCCAGTCGCTCCACACCAACTCAATGGATGAGGCGCTGGCCCTGCCGTCCGAAAAGGCGGCCCGCATCGCCCTGCGAACTCAGCAAATCATCGCGCACGAGACCAACGTGACCAACGTCGCCGACCCGCTGGGCGGATCGTGGTTCGTCGAGGCGCTCACCGATGAGATGGAGCATCAGACCGAACTCCTCTTCGCCGACATCATGAAGATGGGCGAGGGATCGATGCTGGAGGGCTGCATTCGCGGCATCGAGGAGAACTGGTTCCAGGGTCGCATCGCGGACTCCGCCTACGAGCTGGAGCGTTCCTTCAACAGTGGTGCGCGCGTGGTGGTGGGGGTGAACGACTTCCTCGAAGGCAACGACGACGACGAGCTCGAGACGTTGCGCATCACCAACGAAGACGAGCGCAAACAGCTGTCTCGCCTCGCCCAGGTCCGCCACGATCGCAACGACGACGACGTTCGCCGCGCGCTCGAGCGGCTGGGTCGCGAGGCGGCCGACTCCGAGGTCAACCTCATGCCAGCCCTCATCGACGCCGCCACGTCCTACGCCACGGTCGGTGAGATGATGACGACGCTCGCCGAGGTCTTCGGTCGTTACGTCGAGGTGCCCACACTGTGACCTTGCGCGTGCTGGTGGCGAAGGTCGGCCTAGACGGTCACGATCGCGGCATCAAGGTCGTCGCGCGTCTGCTCCGCGACGCGGGCATGGAGGTCGTCTACACCGGACTCTTTCAAACGCCCGAGACGGTCGCCGTGGCGGCCATTCAGGAGGACGTCGACGTCGTGGGGCTCTCGATGCTCTCGGGAGCCCACATGACGCTCGCCCCCCTGGTGGTCGAGGCCCTGCGCGCTCGCGACTCGGACATCCCGGTCGTCCTGGGCGGTATCGTCCCGCCCCGGGACTTGGACGAGCTTCGCGAACTCGGCGTCGCGGCGGTCTTCACCCCCGGGGCCAGCGCCGAGGACATCGTGGCCACCATTACCGCCGTCGCCTCGCTTCCGTCCTAGGGCTCGACGAGCAACGGACGAAGGGGTCTTCGCTCCTTCGTTAGAGTCAGAGCATCGGAAAAAAGGGGGATGATGTTGAAGGGTTTTAAAGCCTTTTTGTTGCAGGGCAATCTGATCATTATTGCGGTGGGCCTCGTGGTGGCGCTCGCGGTCAGCACTCTCGTCTCCGCCTTTACCACGAGCATCATTACCCCGCTCCTCAACTCCCTGGCCGGCACCTCGGCGAGGAACCCGGGGCTCGGCTGGACGGTCCACGGTCAGTTCATTGACGTGGGGGCGTTTCTTGGCGCCGTGATCTACTTCATCATCTTCATGATGGTCGTGTACTTCGTGCTGGTCGTTCCCTATCGCCGCTACATGGCGAAGCAGGGTACGCCGGTCTTCACGGCCCCGACCCCCGCCCCACCGACCAAGACCTGTCCCTTCTGTCTGAGCGCCGATCTGCCAGCCGCCGCGACGAAGTGCCTGCACTGTACGAGCACGGTCGAGTGAGCGGGTGCCGCGACGCGCACTCAACGTGAACTAACCCGGGCTAGTTTTGAACTTCGTGACTGACCCAACCTCTCACCCGATCACGCTCGCCTTCGAGGCGGTCACCGTGCGATTCGGTGGTCTCCTCGCGCTCAACGACGTCACTTTTGAGGTCGCCGAACACGAGATCGTGGGTCTCATCGGACCCAACGGGGCCGGTAAAACGACCGCCTTCAACGTGGCCTGCGGCTTTCAGAAGCCGTCGTCGGGCCGGGTCAACTTTCCCGAGCTCGGGCGCCAGGGACTTCATCCGTCACAGCTCGCGAAAGTGGGTGTCGCACGAACGCTGCAGGGCGTCGGACTCTTCAACCACCTCAGCGTGCTCGAAAACGTGATGGCCGGGGCCCAGAGCCGCCCCGGCGGAGGCATCTGGAGTTCCCTCGTCGGACTGCCCAACGGACTACGCCACGAGCGTCAGTTGCGCGAAGAGGCGATGGGCGGGCTCGAGCGACTGGGTATCTCGAAGTTCGCCGGCGCCCTCCCGAGCGGAATTCCCTACGGTATCGCGAAGAAAGTCTCGATCGCTCGGGCTCTCATGACGCGCCCGTCGCTGCTGATGTTGGACGAACCGGCGTCGGGGCTCGACGAGCAGGAACTCGAGACCTTCACTCAACTGATCATGGAGCTCAAATCGTCCATGAGTGTTCTGCTGGTCGAGCACAATATGGACTTTGTCATGCAGCTCGTCGATCAGCTCGTCGTGCTCAACTTCGGTCAAGTCATCGCTCGCGGAACACCCGGCGAGATCAGCCACAACCCCGATGTCCTCGCCGCGTATCTCGGGATCGACGAGTGATTCGCGTCGAGGGCCTCTGCGTCAACTACGGCGCGGTGCGCGCCCTACGCGACGTGACGTTCGAGGCGCCCACGGGTCAGATCACCGCCGTGCTGGGCGCGAACGGCGCGGGTAAAACGACGCTCCTTCGCACCATCTCGGGACTGGTGACCCCCAAGTCGGGATCGATCTTTCTTGACGAGCGGGCTCTCGTCGGCACGGCCACCGAAAACATCGCTCGCCTCGGCGTCGCGCACGTTCCCGAGGGTCGCGGGGTCATCGAAGAGCTCACGGTCGAGGAGAACCTGCGCCTGGGCGCCATGGCGGCCAAGGTCACTCTCGCGGACGGCTTAGCCGAGCAGTACGAGCGTTTTTCCGCCCTGGCCGAGCGCCGAAAGAAACTCTGCTCGACCCTCTCGGGGGGTGAGCGCCAAATGCTCGCCATGGCGCGCGCGCTCATCGCCAAGCCCCGCGTGCTACTACTCGATGAGCCGTCCCTCGGTCTCGCTCCCCAGGTCACGGCCCAGCTCATGCGCCTCATCCGCGACCTGTGCGACAACGAGCACCTGACCGTCGTCCTGGTCGAGCAGAACGCGAAAAGCGCTCTGCGTATCGCGCATCGCGCCGTCGTCTTGCACCTCGGCCGCGCCGTCGCGAGTGGCGACGCCGCCGAGGTCGCGGCCAATGACGACCTTCGGCGCTACTACTTGGGTGTGGTCGTGGAATGAGCGCCTTTCTCACCTCGACGTTCATGCACAACATCTTCGGGGGCCTCGCTCAGGGCGTGGTCTACTCGCTCGTCGCCCTCAGCCTCGTCATCATCTGGCAGTCCACCCACGTACTGAACTTCGCCCAGGGCGCCATGGCGATGTTCGCCACCTACATCGGCATGACCGAGATCGATCGAGGGATTGGGTACTGGTGGTGCGTCATCATCTCGGTGGCCGTGGGCATGGCCTTGGGCGGAGTCACCGAGCGGGTCCTCATACGACCCCTCTACGGCAAACCCGAGATCAACCCCATCGTGGTGATGGTGGGCTTTCTCGGCGTCATCGAAGCGCTGGCCGCGGCCATCTGGACGAGCACCACTCGCAACATCGCCGAGCCGTTCTCGCAGATCTTCTTATCACGCCCACGGCGAGCTGGTCTATCTGTCGCCGTTCATCATCTTTCAGATTGTGCTGGCGATTGGCATTATGTTGGCCGTCGCCACCCTGTTTCGCTTCACGCGATTGGGCCTGCAGCTGCGGGCGTCCGCCTTGGCCCCCGAGGTCTCGCGCCTGCTCGGCATTCGTGTCTCGCGGATGCTGACGTTCGGATGGATGCTGTCCGCGGGGGTGGGCGCGATCGCCGCGGTCATCACCGCCTCGGCCACCTTCGGACTCTTCCCCACCGACATGGACGGGATCTTCGTGGCCGGCTTCATCGCGGCCGCCGTGGGCGGACTCGAGTCCCCCATGGGCGCCGTCGCCGGCGGGCTGCTCATCGGCCTCGCCGAGCAGTTCATACTCTCCTACTGGTCGCCCAACGTGGCCCCGCTCGGCGGCATCATCATCTTGGTGATCGCCCTGATGATTCGACCACAGGGACTCTTCACCAAGACCGCGGGACGGAGGGTCTAGTGGACTGGTGGCGCTCCTTCTTTCGTCAGGAGTCGACCCACTCACGCCTCCTCGGCGTGGCCCTTTTGACCGCCCTCACCCTGGTCATCACGATTGTCCTTCCACCGGTAGCCAACGGCGATCTCGCCCGGGGCGCGGCGGTCGCGATCGTGATCTTGGGACTCAGCTGGCTGATTGGCTGGAGCGGGCAGATCTCCCTGGGCAACTCCGCCTTTATGGCGGTGGGCGCGTACACGGCGGGCATCTGGGCGCACCATCACGCGACGACTCCCCTCATCCTCACCTTGGTGCTGGCCCTCATCACCGGAGGACTGGCCGGACTCATCATCGCGATTCCCTCCACGCGACTGCGCGGACCCTATCTCGCCGGCCTCACCCTGGCCTTCGCCGCCGCCGTGACCCCCATCGCCCAGAACTTCACGTCGATCACCGGCGGCGAGGGCGGGATCTTCATGAACTCCCTCGTGACGCCCCACTGGTTCGGGCAGCTCTTTCACGGGACCTACGCCTCCATCGACGCGAACTCCCAGTGGCTGGCTGATCTCTCGGTGGTGGTCGCGGGCATCGCCTTCTTCTTTATGGCCAATCTCTTTCACTCCCGCAGCGGCCGCGCCATGCGTCTGGTGCGCGACAACGACGTCGCGGCCGAGCTCATGGGCGTCAATCTCTCGCGCGCCCGCTCCAGCGCCTTTATGGTGGCGGCCGCCTACGCCGGGGTGGGGGGTGCGCTCTACGCGCTGCTCCAGTCGTCGGTGACCCCCGAGACCTTCCCCCTCACGCTCTCCATCACGCTGTTGACCTTGATGGTGCTGGGCGGCATCGGCACCCTCAGTGGAGCGGTCATTGGGGGCATCATCTACTCTTTCAGTCCCGATCTGGTGGCTCGCGTGAACTCCCTCACCGGGGTCAATCCCACCTCGAACCTGGGGGCCAACATGCAGGGAATCATCTTTGGGGCCTTGCTGATCCTGACCATGTTGTTCGTGCCCCGCGGGCATCGCGTCGATTAAAACACCGGTTCAGAAACTTCTCAGGACCCTTCGTGCCCGACCCAAACTCCCTGACGCGGCCGAAGTACGCTGAACACCAGGGAATTACAAAAAATTTCACAAGGGGGATACACATGAATCGACTACGACGGTCGGCAACGCTCCTCAGCGTTTCCGCCCTAGCGCTCGGAGGCATCACCACCGGCTTACTGTCCGGTAGCGCGGGCGCTGCCGGTTCAACGCCGGGCGTGACCGCGAACTCCATCACCATTGGAGCGTCGGTGCCGCTGTCGGGCATCGCGGCCAGTTACGCACCGGTCTCGGCCGCGGCCAACGCCGTCTTTAAGTGGGTGAACGCCCACGGCGGGGTGAACGGTCGCACGATCAAGTACATCCGCCTGGACGACTGCTACGACCTCGCGTCCTACGGCCTCGGCTGCACCGCGGGCGCGAGCGTCACCACCCTGAGTCAGAACCAGGTGCTCGTCGCTCAAGACCACGTCTTTGCCACGGTCGGTTCCTTGGGCACCGCCGCCGAAGAGAGCGTCGAGAGCTACCTCAAGCAGAACGGCGTGCCGCAGCTCTTCGTGAACTCCGGCTCCAAGGCCTGGGACGACCCGTCCCAGTACCCCGACCTGTTCGGCTACCAGACGTCCTACAACGCCGAAGGCAAGATCTTCGCGCACTTCATCAAGACCCACTTCGCCGGTAAGACGGTGGGCTTCATCGGACAGAACGACGACTTCGGTGCCAACGGCCTGCTCGGGCTCACCGATGGCGGCGTCAACGTGTCCAGCGCGAACTCCTTGACCTACAACGCGGCGGACGCCATCACCGGTTCGACCAGCGACATTCAGGCCGACGTGGCCACCCTGGCCCAGGACAACTGCCAAGTGGTCGTCCTTGACTCGGTGCCCGGATTTACCACGGGCATCTTGGAAGTGGCGCACGCTCTCGGATACTCGCCGACCTGGATCATCTCCAGCGTGGGCGCGGACCCGACGTCGGTGAACTACGCCGGGCGAAGCGGGCGCGTACACGCTCGACTACTTCCCCTCGGTGACCGACACCGGCGACCCGTGGATCCCCTGGATTCGCAAGGTCCTCCTCGCCGACAAGGCCGACTTTCCGAAGTTCACGGCGAGCTCGATCCTGACGGGCAACGAGCTCTACGGTGTCGGCTGGGGTGTGGCCTTCGTGGAAGCGCTCAAGGCCGAGGGCAAGGACGTGACCCGAGCGGGCTTCGTCAAGACGCTGTTGTCGACGTCCTTCGCCGATCCCGCGATCACGCCGCTGAAGTACTCGGCCACGAACCACCAGGGACTCACCGGTGGCGTCATCGCGAAGATCGCCGCCAACGGATCGAAGGCTCCCGTGAAGGCCCTCCCGGTGAACGGCACAGTGTTCACCACGGGCAACTCCGCGGCGTCGCCTCTGAAGTCGACGACCACGCTGACCATCAGCCCGATTCCCGCTTGGCTGAAGGGCTAAAGCAACATCACGCCCGCAGTTGCACGAAGCCACCACCCCTACGAGGTGGTGGCTTCGTGCTGTGAGGTCGAACTTCCCTCACGTGCTCGCGGTACGGTGGCGACAGAAGGAGGATCAATGATTCCGATCCTGTCGCTGTCAGAGATGCGCGCCGCCGACGCTCGGGCCGTCGCGGCCCGCGGCCAAGACGCCCTCGTCCGAGACGCCGGGACGGCGGTGGCCCTGGTGGCGCGGGGCCTTCTCGGCCACTGCTACGCCCGACGCGTGTGCGTTCTCGCGGGTCCGGGGCTCAATGGGGCCGACGGCCGGGTGGCCGCGGCGTGGTTGACCTCTCGGGGAGCCCTCGTACACGCTTCTCCCCTTCGACGCGGCCCCCGATCTCCTCGCGGGCTACGACCTGGTGGTGGACGCGGCCTTTGGTACGGGGGCGAGTCGGCCCTACGTCGCGCCCCGGGTCTCCTCGGGGACGCTCGTCCTCGCCGTCGACCTCCCGTCCGGAGTGGACACCGACACCGGGGCACTTCTTGGAGAACCCCTGACAGCGACCGCCACCGTGGCCCTCGGCGCATATAAGCCCGCGCACTTCTCGGGGCCGGCGGCCGAGATCATGGGCGAGCTCCATTTCGCCGGACTGGGCATCGTCACCTCCAGTGACGACGGGCTGATCGACGACGACGACCTGGACCAGCTCATCGCCTTCAAGGCCGACGATCACAAATGGGGGCACGCACTTCAGGCATTTGTGGGCTCGACCCTCATGCCCGGCGCCGCGGAGCTCGTCCTGCGCGGCGCGTTGGCCGGCGGGGCCTCGATGATTCGCCTGGTGAGTCGCGGGGACGTCGCGACTCAGGTGCGCGTCCCTCCCGAGGTCGTCCACGTGAGGGAACTGAAGGTTGACCCGAGGTGCAAGGCCGTGGTCGCCGGTCCCGGGCTCGGGCCCGAGGCGCCCACCTGGCTTCGCGAAGGGCTCACCGGCGCGACGTGTCCTGTCGTGCTCGACGCCGACGGCCTCGATCGACAGTTCGTCGACGAGTGCGCCCCCAAAGATGGATCGTGGGTGCTCACCCCGCACGCGGGCGAGTTCGAACGCTTAAGTGGACACCCGGTCGGCGACGACCGCTTCGCCGACGTGCGCGAACTGGCGAAGGCCACGGGCTGCGTGGTCCTGTTGAAGGGCCCGCGCACCGTGATCGCCCACCCGAGTGGCACGCTGCGCGTGGTGAACTCGGGCACGGCGTCACTGGCCACCGCGGGGTCTGGCGACATACTGTCGGGGCTCATCGGGGCCACGATTGCCCGGGGGCACGAGCCCTTCGAAGCCGCCGGCCTCGCGGCCCACCTCCACGGACGAGCCGGAGCGACGATTGACCCCTACGTCAGCGCGAGTGAGGTCGCCACGGCTCTTCGCGTCCTGGTGGGCCAGTTGCCCTCGCGAGGCGAAGGCCCTAGATAACGGGAGAGAGTCCGCCGTCCAGGCTGATGCCGACGCCCGTGACGTAACTGGCGCGTGGCGACAGTAAATACGTGGCCAGATCAGCGAACTCGTCGGGTGTTCCGACCCGACCGAGGGGAATGTTGCTGTTCTTCACGAGCGTGGCGTAAAAGTCCGCCAAGGACACGTTGGCCGCCGCGGCGCGGCGCACCCACTGCCCGGACTCGATGAGCCCTATAAGTATGGCGTTCACGCGGACCCCGCGGGGCGCCGCCTCGCTCGCCAAGGCCTTGGTCAGAGCGAGTCCGGCGGCTCGCGAGGCCGCCGTCGGGGTAGAGTTCACCCCGGGCGCACGCGCCATGATGGCCAACACGTTCACGATCGCTCCGCGACTCTGGGCGAGAGCGTCCAGCACGCGACGGCTCACGTGCAGGGCGGCGATGACCTTCAGTTCGTAGTCGCTGCGCCACCCGTCGTCACTGGACTCGGCGATGGATCCGGCGGCCGACTTACCGGCGTTGTTGACCGCTCCGTCGAGGCGCCCGAAACGCTCCAGCGTGGCGTCAACGAATCCGTCCAACTCCGCTTCGACCGTGACGTCGGCGCGATAACAGATCGCCTCGTCGCCCAGCACGACCCGTGCGCGGGCGAGGCGCTCTTCGTCGCGGCCACAGATCGCGACGTGCGCCCCCTCGCCGACGAGTCGTTGCGCGAGCGCCAGTCCCAGACCGTCGCTTCCTCCCGTGATGAGAAAGGCCCGTCCGTTCAGTTCGAGGTCCACTGAACCAGTTTCTCGTCGCCGCTACTGAAGATAGTTTTCGACGACGGTCTCAGAACGGGTCGCCGCCTCATCGGGGTCTTGACCGGCCGCCCGACGCGCCCGGCGCTGGCGCAACAGGTCGTAGGCCTGATCCAACTCAACTTCGACGATCTTGAGGCGAGCCTCTTGCTCTTTCGAGAGAGGCTCACCGCGGTGGGACTCCTCCAGCGTCTGCTCTTCGATCGACAGTCTCTCGATCCGTTGCAGTATCGTCTCGTCATCCACGGGTGTCCCCTTCGTTCGCTCGACAACGACCACACTAGGCCTCCGTTGCCTGGTTGCCGCCGCCGCTTTAGATACCCGTGTGCTCGACGCGTACCGGATTGGGATCGGGAACATGGGGCATGAGCGCGTTGGGCGGGATGACGCCCAGGCGGCCCGCTTCGAAGTCCTCCAGCGCCTGGACGATCTCCGAACGCGAGTTCATGACGAAGGGTCCGTAGTGCTCGACGTGTTCGCCGATGGGCTGACCCCCGAGGACGAGGCACTCAAAGTTCGCGGTGCGAGAGTCCTGTGTGGCGTCGGCGCCCAGTCGCAACCAGTCGCCCTTGCCGAACGCGGCGAGTTGACCCATCGCGATCGGTCGCCGATCGCTGCCCACGTACCCCGTGCCGGCCAGCACGTAGAGGAGGGCGTTGAACGAGGGGTCCCAGGGTAGGTCGAGTTGCGAACCAGGTGACACCGACACGTGGGTCATGGCCATGGGCGTATGGGTTGAGCCCGGGCCCCGGTGCCCCGCGATGTTCCCCGCGATGATGCGCACCAGCGACTCGCCGTCGCGCGGAGAGACGAAGACCACATCGGCGGCTTCGAGGCCCTGGTAGGCCGGGGCGATCATCTTCTGTTTGGCCGGAAGGTTGACCCAGAGCTGGATACCGTGGAAGAGTCCGCCCGAGACGACCAACTTCTCCGGCGGGGTCTCGATGTGCAAGATGCCCTTGCCCGCCGTCATCCACTGCGTCGCACCGTTTTGGATAAGCCCGCCTCCCCCGTGGGAGTCCTGGTGCTCGAAGGTGCCATCGATCATGTAGGTCACCGTCTCGAATCCGCGGTGGGGGTGCCAGGGGGTGCCCTTAGGCTCGCCGGGGGCGTAGTCGACCTCGCCCATCTGATCCATGTGGACGAACGGGTCGAGGTCCTGGAGGGACAGTCCGGCGAACGCCCGACGAACGGGAAAGCCCTCGCCCTCCAGGCCCTGGGGAGCGGTGGTCACCGACTTCACCGGCCGCTCGGGGCTCTCGGCACCGTCAGGCGCGTCAAAGTGAGCAAGTTCGCTCCATTTTTCCGGTGTCACCGCGGGCATGGGGGCCTCTCTCGTCGTGGTTTCGCACTTGAAACTATAGGTGGACGCCACAAAAAGACAACGGGTCACACGGCGTCACGAATATTCGTGACGCCGCGCCGCTACCGTCACCGTCTTGGCCGGTTCTCGGTAAAGGAACGGACAACCTTTCGTCACGTCACTGCGGCGACGGCGCGGTACATTGCGGCTTTGATCAGGAACATCATCGCACCACCGCCCGCCGCGAGATGAGGACCACCGCTCTCTTAGGTCTCTCACAGGGTCCTCACAACCCCTTCAAAGACTCCTCCGGCCAGACTGGGTCCGTTCGGAAAAGTACTACGGGAGGACGTCTATGACACCGATAAAGATAGTGGGACGAGCAGCGACGGTCGTTGCGCTCGGCGCAGCACTCACGATGGGATCAGCAACACTCGCCGGCGCCCAGGGTTGGGGACCTCACTCCCACCATGGAGCGAGCCGGGGAGCCGTACCTTTTAGTTACTCGAACAACGGGACCGCGGTGCTGGTCGGCACCGTCAGCGCGATCAGCGGTGACACCATCACCGTCACCGATCCTCAAGGATTCACGCGAGCGATTCTGGTGTCGGGCTCTACGACCTACCGCCAAGGGGGCGCGAGTGTGACTCTCGCCGCCGTCGTCGTGGGATCAAAGATCTTTGCCCAGGGCACCGTTGACACCAACGGCACAACCCTCGACGCCCTCAGCGTCGACATCTCCGGTGGCACCCAAAGTCAGATGGGCTTTGACTGGGGCGTCATCACGGCCGTCACCAGTACCTCGGTCACCATTGAGGGCCGAAGCGGCACGTCAACCACCTTCAGCTACGCGACGGGCACACCGATCAGCGCCGTCGGCCACGACAAGCTGACGTTGAGCTCGGCCGACTTGGTGGTCAATGAGCACGCGGGCGTAGAGTTCAGTTCCAGCGCCACCACCACCGCGACCGGAATCTGGGTCGAGTTGGCCCACGTCAGCGGCGTGGTGACCGCCGTGAGTGGTGACGCCATCACCCTCAGCGACCGTCAGGGCTTTACCCGACTGGTTCTCGTCGGGGGCGCCACGACCTACAACAGTTCCGGTGCGGCGGGCACGCTCGCCGACGTCGTCGTGGGCGCGCGCATTCGCGCCGAAGGTCTGGTGGATGCCAACGGCACGACCCTGGACGCACTCAACGTCGACATCTGCTCGACGACTACGACCCCCCAACCCCAGGGTGACTCCGACGGACACCACCACGGCGGTTTCGGGGGCGGATTCGGCGGTGGCGCGGGCGGCAGCTTCGGCGGCGGCTCGAATGGCGGACAGGGCTCGAACTTCCGTAGGTAACGACGACTAGATCACTCCGCCTCGCGAACGCCGAATATCCAGTCGTTCGCGGGGCGAAGTCGTCGGGCGGGTCAGGTAAGTTGGGCACGCGCTCCAAAGCGCCGCGAAGTGAATTCGTTCATACTGGAAAGATGGCTACTGTGGCGAGCCCCGTGAGTTGGCTGTGCGACATGGATGGCGTGCTCATCAACGATGGTCACATGGTTCCCGGTGCCGACAAGTTCCTCGATCGACTTCGCGAGAAACAGCGCGACTTTCTCGTTCTCACCAACAACGCGCTCTTCACGCCCCGTCAACTTCAAGAGCGACTCACGACGCTCGGCGTCAATATTCGAGAAGACCAACTGTGGACGTCGGCCCTCGCGACCGCCCAGTTCGTCCACGACCAGAGGCCCAAGGGCCGCGCCTTCGTCGTCGGCGAGACGAGCATTCACGAGGCCATGGCCAACGTGGGCTACGTCGAGGACGCGAAGGAGCCCGACTACGTGGTCCTCGGCGAGACGTGGAACTACTCCTTTGACGAGATCACTACCGCCGTCCGTCTCATCTCGAACGGCAGCAAGTTCGTGGCGACCAATCCTGAGACCAACGGCACCACCCCCAACGGCCTCTTGCCCGGCTGCGGGGCCCTAGCGGCCCTCATCCAGAGCGCCACGGGCGTTCGTCCCTACTTCGTCGGTAAACCCAATCCGGTGATGATTCGTGACGCCCTCAATATTCTGGGCGCCCACTCTCAGACCACGGTCATGGTCGGGGACCGTATGGACACCGACGTCATCGCGGGGGTTGAGGCGGGGGTCGACACGATCTTGGTCCTCTCGGGCATCACGCAACGTGATGAGATTGATCGCTTCTCGTATCAACCGTCGCGGGTGGTGAACTCGGTCGCCGACCTCATCGAGGAAATCTCCTAAGCGCTACCGTTCGCGAGAACGGGCTCGACTGAGCTGTGACGCGTCGAGTCGTCGGTGACGTAGTTCTTTACTCCTGCGCGAACAGCTCGGGCGAACGAGCCTCCCCTCGCGCACCCACCCAGTGACCCACCGGGAGCAGCTCGATGCCGAACCTGTCGCGCACCGCTCCCCAGAGACCGCGCGGTTGCCACAGCGCCACGATCATGGCGACCGAGCCCAAGATGACCAGATACCACGCCCCCTGCTGCGCGAGAGTCTGTTGGAGGCCAAAGAAGATAACGCAACCCAGGATCGGACCTTCGATGGTCCCGAGTCCGCCGATCATCGACACGAACAACATCTCGGCCGCCCACTGAAGACTGAACTCGTTGGTGGGTTGCACGTAGGTCTGGCTGAGCGTGAGGACCGCGCCCGCGGCCGCGCAGCCGGCGGCCGCGATGACGAATATCAGTCGTCGTGCCCGCACGACGTCAATGCCCACGCTGCGCGCGGCCACCTCGTTGTCGCGTATCGCCGCCAGCACCAGACCGGTACGACTGCGCAGCAAGAGATACGTGCCGACCAGGACCGCCAACGCGACCAACCACGTCTCGAGATACGCGTAGTGGTTCAGTTGGGTCGGGCTGAGGCTGGTAAAGCCCGGGACGAGCTTGCCCGTGCCGCCCCCCAGCAGCGACACGGTCCCAATGATGATCAAGGCGGTGTCCGCGACCACCCACGTGGCGATGGCGAAATACCCCCCGCGCAGCCGGACGAGGAGGAAGGTGACGGGTATGGCGATAACGCCCCCGACCAGCGCGGCCAGGGGCACGGCGAGAAACGGGCTCACCCCCTTCAGGGCGAAGTACAGCACGCCGTACCCGCCGAGACCCACGAAGGCCTGCTGGCCAATCGACACCATGCCGGCGTAGCCGGCCAGGAGATTCCACATCGTGGCCATGATCAACAGCACAAAGAAGTTAAGGAGAACCGACACGAACGCCTGGGGAAAGATCCACGGCGCCAGGGTCAACGCGACGACCAGTCCGATCACGCCCACGAACGTGAACACCGGTGACTGGGTGCTGCGGCGAACGCTGACCGCGGCGAGCGAGGGGGTCGCGCTCACAGCAACGCCGTCTTCTTGCCAAACAGACCCTGGGGCCGCACGGCGAGCACGATCAAGAACAAAATGTTGCCGAACAGCGTGGGGTACTGAGGGTTGAAGTGCGCACCGAGCTGCTGGGCGATTCCCAGCGAGATCCCTCCCACGAGCGTTCCCCAGAGGGATCCAATGCCACCGATCACGACCGCCTCGAAGGCGAAGAGCAGGTTGATGCCGCCGCTCGTGGGCGAGAACTGCGTAGTCATCCCGTAGGCGATTCCGGCGAGGGCCACGGTGGCGAAGGCGATGGCCGCCGCCACGCCGAAGATGTGACGGTAGTTCGTACCGCTCAACTGCGCGGCCTCCTGGTCGTCCGAGACGGCGCGAATCTGCCGGCCGAGACTGGTTTTCGACAGGAACAGTTGGAGCGCGCCGAGAATCACCACCGACGATCCCAGCACCACCAGCGACACGTAGGACAGATAAAAGATGGAACCGGGGTGCCACGAGTTGTACCCGAGGGACCCGATGTTGACCGTTTGGGCGTTGGCGCTGTACCCCTCGAGTAGGAGGTTCTCGATCACCACCGAGAGCCCGAACGTCACGAGCAGCGTGGTGAAGGGATCGCGATCGATGCTCTTTTGAATCAGGGTCCGCTGCACCACGTAGCCGATGAGACCAAAGACCGGCACGACCACGAGAAACGAGAGGACCTCGGGCACGTGGAGGTGCGGCACCAGAAAGACGGCGATGTAGGCGGCCACCACGGCCAGGTCGCCGTGCGCCAGGTTGATGACCTTCATGACGCCAAACATCAAGGACAGCCCGCAGGCGAAGAGGGCGTAGAAGCCGCCAATCAGCGCTCCCTCGACGAGGATGTTAAGCCAGATCACGAGTGGGTCCCACTCACTGGGCTCTGGCCCGCCCCGAAGTAGGCGCGTTCGATCTGTTCCGCCGTCAGTTCTTCCGGCCGTCCCGAGAGTGACGTGCGGCCCTCTAGAAGACAGTGAACGTGGTCGGCCACGGCGACCCCTTGAGAGACGTCCTGTTCGACGATCAACACGCTCACCCCGTGCGCCACAATCTCGGGAATCAGTGCGTAGATCCTCTCGATCACGATGGGCGCGAGCCCGAGCGACAACTCGTCCACCATGAGGAGGTCGGGATTGGTCAACAGTCCTCGGCCGAGGGCGATGGCCTGTTGTTCGCCGCCCGAGAACTGCCAGGCGTACTGACGACGCCGCGAGGGCATCCAGTCGAAGAGTTCGTAGATCTTCTCCAGGGTAAAGGTCCCCTTCTTGCCCCCCGACGCCCCCACCTGCAGGTTCTCCTCCAAGGTCAGCGAGGCGAAGAGTCGTCGCCCTTCGGGCACGAGCGACATACCGAGGTCGACGCGCCGGTGCGGCGCCAAGCCCTTGAGATCACGACCCTTGAAACGCACACTCCCTCGCGTCAGTTTGTGCAGTCCGGCAATCGATCGCAACAAGGTCGACTTTCCCGCCCCGTTCGCGCCGATGATGGCGACGATCTCGCCTTGTTGAATGTTGAACGAGACATCGTCGAGCGCGCACAGTTGACCGTGGTACACGACCACATCGGAGACCTCCAACAACACGTCGCTCACGAGTTCGCCAGTCGACCCGTCGCTATCGTCTTGCCACCCAGATACACCGATCGGACCGCGTCGGACGCGAGGACCTCCTGGGGCGAGCCGTCGGCCACCACGGCCCCGTTCGCGAGACAGAGCAGTCTCGAGACCGTGGAGAGCAGCGCTCGAACCACGTGTTCGATCCAGATCACGGCTATCCCCTCTCGTTGCAAACTCGCAACGATGGTCGTCAGCTCGTTGACTTCGGGGTCGGTGAGTCCCCCGGCAATCTCGTCCAACAGCAGAAGGCGCGGTCCCGTCGCCAGAGCCCGCGCCAACTCGAGACGTTTTCGATGCAGGAGGCCGAGACTCCCGGCGGAACGATCGCTCATCTCCGCGAGGCCCGTGCGCACCAACGACGCGTACGCGGCGTCGTAAGCCCCTTGTCGACGCAGGTTCGCACCCTGTTGGGCCGCCACGACGACATTCTCAAAGACCGACATATGTTCGAACGGTCGCGGTACTTGGTAGGTGCGGCCGATTCCCGCGTGCGTCCGCTTCGCCGGCGAGAGCGACAACACGTTGAGCCCGCCGAGCGTGATTGTTCCCTCTTCGGGTCGCAGGTCACCCGAGATAATTCCGAAGAGGGAGGTCTTTCCGGCCCCGTTGGGCCCGACGATCCCCATCGACTCGCCCTCGGCCAGCTGGAAGGTCACGTTGTTGGCAACGACCACTTCACCGAACTTCTTTGACACGCCGTCCAACCCGAGCAGCGTCACCGAACCGCCTACGATTTGGTCGGCTCAAGCGTGCCGTTGAGTTTGACGTCCTTGTTCAGTGAGTTATCGACCACGTAGGGCGACCAGGGGTACTTGGCGCCGCCCACCAGCTTGGAGGAGCCGGGCTTCCACTGGATGCCGACGGGAGGAACGATGCCAATTCCCGGGGCGGGGCTCGCCGCGAGCGGGTCCTTGCTCTTCAAGTTCATGTTGATCGGCCCGCACATTCCGGAGTAGTTCACGTGCTGCAACGCTTCGCCGAGCGTGGCGCGGTCGTGGGGACTCTTCACCATCTTCAGCGCCTCAATGGCCACTTCAAAGAGGGAGTAACTCGACCCCATTGACTGGACCCACTGGGTCTTGTACTGGCGCTGATAGGTCGCGGCGAAGTTCTCGGCGGTCGTTCCGTTCAACGAGGACCTGTAGGGCGCGTAGGGCGTAAACCACGCGTCGGTCGCGATGTTGTTCGACAGCGTGCCCAGGGCGTACGCGTCGGAGGGAAACAACATCACCTTCGCGACCGTCGCAATGGTCGGGGTCCAGTCCATCTGCGCCGCCTGGGTCCAGAACGTCTGGAAGTCGGGAGGGAGTGGACAGTTGATGAAAAGGTCGCACTGGGCGCCACTGGGTCCGTTGGTCTTAAAGGCCTCGATCATCGTCGAGTAGTTGGACGAGAGGTCGGTGTACCCGTTCTGGCCGGCGTAAAACTGGAACTCATTGGGAAAGATCGCGTTCACCGTGGGCGCCCACGCCGCCGCGAAGGCGTTGCCGTCGGCGTCGTTGGGGAACATCTCGGCAAAGGTTGAGTTGCAGTTGGTCGTGGCCTGAACCCGCTTGATCATCGGTACGAAGCAGCCCACGAACTGGGGGATGCCGAAGAAGAACATCGCGTTGTACTTGGGACCCGTGCCGCCCGCGCCGCCCTCGGCGGTGATGGACGTACCGCTGAAACCGCCCCAGTAGGCCTCCCAGGGCACGACCGTCGACAGGCACGGCACGTGCGCCTGCTCACAGGTCGTGGCGACCGGGATGGTGGTCTCGGGCGCCGAGGTCACGAGCACGAGGTCCACACCGTCGGCGATCAGCTGTTGAGTGACCTGGACGGCCACGTTGGACTCAGACTGCGTGTCCTTGACAGTGATCTCAAAGTGGTACTTGGTGCCCCCAATGGTCATTCCCTTCTTGAAGACGCCGGTGTTCTTGATTGACGCGAGAACAAACTTGTCGGGGCCGGCAAAGTCGGCCAGCGCTCCGGTCTGAGGCGACACGTAACCGATTTTGATGGTCGATGACTTGGCCGCCGCGGCGGCTTTGGAAATATCAATCAGCGACGTTGCCCCCACGCCCGCCGCAACGACGCCCGCCGCCTGCAGTCCTAGTCGGCGACCAAACTCGAACTCGCGCCAACTTCCGGCGCCACTCGATCCACGTGACTCAATCTCTTTCCCCATCGCTCCCCCTCAAAGATTGTTGATGCTTTCTATCACAGTATTGAACCAAATAGTGCACTAAATTCCACGCCTTACTGCGGTCCCGGGGCGTCGGCGGCGTCGGCCATGGCCCGCAGTATGCGCCGCGCCGCGAGGCCGCCCTTATCGATCTTCACGCTCACCTCGCGGGGTTCCACTTCCTCTTGGGCACGACGCTCCAAGATGTTCAAGGCGTCAACGTCCTCTTGAACGACGTTCGTCTGCATCGTCATGAGGAACTCATCGATCTCGGGCTGGTCCCGGCAGAAGTCCCGCGCGAGGGCCCAAAAGTCGTGAACTCGACCCGGTGACGCCGGCGTCAGCCCGTAAAAGATCGTCATGTGGTAGGCGTGGTCGTCACGTCCGTCGGGAAGGGGCGGCTCACCCACCGGGGCGATGCGCGAGTGCAGCGCGTAGAACCCCGGGGGGAAGTACTCGATGTCTTGCCAGCGGTCAACCTTCCCCTCGAGCCCGGTGGTCCGGGAGTAAAACGGAGGACACTCAACCGCGTTCATGTGGCGATAGACCCGCACCACCCCCGACTCCTCATCGGTCTCGACCTCAATCGGCGTCTCGGCGACCTCGGGGGTGCCGATCGAACCTTTGTGCAAATACGTCTCGTGCGAGAGGTCGAGCAGGTTGTCCACCAAGAGATCAAAACGGGCGTCAATCGTCGCCACTCCCGCGATACTCCGCCAGTGCTCGTGGTCTGTCATCCAGGGAACCGCGGGCAGGGCGCCGAGATCGGGGTCGCCTCGTCCCATCCATATCCACGTCCAGGGTCCCTGCTCGACCAGGGCGAAGCGGTGAACACCGGCGCTACTCGGCACCCGCACCTGACCCGGCACGCCAATACACACGCCGTCGCAGTCGTAGGTGAAGCCGTGGTACCCACAGACCAGGGTCTCCTTCACGACGGTCCCCAGCGAGAGCGGATAACCCCGATGGGCACAGCGGTCCACCAGCGCCACCGGCACTCCCTCTTCAGTGCGAAAGAGGGCCACGTGCTCCCCCAGGATCTGACGCGACAGGGGCCGTGTGGTGAGTTCTGTTCCCAGCGCCGCGACGTACCAGTGGTCTCGTAACACCCGCCGTCCCCCATTCGGTGTTCCGCACACGAAACGCGCCGACCCCTGAGTGAGATAATTCACGATTTAGTGTGCTATGTATGGTGACGCTATCGCGCCGCGAAGGGGGAAAAATGTCACTACTTGACGACCACAGGTGGGCCGGGAAGATCTTCATCGAAAAGTGGACCGATGGCGGCGACGGATCCTTCCCCATCGTGGAACCGGCCACCGGCGCCGAGCTCGGTCGCGCCGGTCGCGCGTCGGTGGCCGACGTCGCCCTGGCCACCTCGGTCGCGCGGGCCGCTCAGACTGAGTGGGCCAACGCGACCTACAGCGAGCGCGCGGCGGTGTTGCGCCGCGCCGGCCAACTGTTCGAAGAGAACGCCGAGGACATCAGCGCGTGGAACATGCGCGAAACGGGCGGCATCGGTCCCAAGGCCGGACTGGAGGTACACATCGCCGCCCAAGAGTGCTTCGAGGCGGCGGCGCTCGCGTCACACCCCACCGGCGACATCCTGCGAAGTGAGTTGCCACGACTCAGCTTCTCTCGGCGCGTTCCCGCCGGCGTCGTGGGCGTCATCGCTCCCTTCAACTTCCCGCTGATTCTCTCGATCCGTTCGGTCGCGCCGGCCCTGGCGTTGGGTAACGCCGTCGTGGTGAAGCCGGACCCTCGAACCGCCTTCAGCGGTGGCGTGGTGCTGGCCCGCGTCTTCGAGGAGGCCGGGCTTCCCCCCGGTCTGCTGGCCGTCCTGCCGGCGGGAGCCGAGGTCGGCGAGGCGTTGGTCACGGACCCCCTGGTACGGGTCATCGCCTTTACCGGATCTACGAAGGCCGGGCGCGTCGTCGGTTCGCTCGCCGCGCAACACCTCAAGCGCGTCCACCTCGAGCTAGGAGGGAACTCCGCTCTGATCATCATGTCGGACGTGGACCTGGAAAAGGCCGTCTCGGTCGGTGCCTTCGGCTCCTTCATGCACCAGGGCCAGATCTGCATGACCACGGGACGACACCTGGTCGACGCCAAAATAGCCGCGGACTATTCACGGATCCTCGCCGAACACGCCGACCATCTGCCGGTCGGCGATCCGACGTCCGGTCAGGTGGCCCTTGGACCACTCATCGACGCGACCCAACGCGATCGCGTGCATCAGATGGTGACCGACACCATAAACGCGGGCGCCACGTTGGCCGCGGGGGGCACCTTCGAAGACCTCTTCTATCGACCCACCGTGTTGACGAACGTGCCCCGCAACGCGCCCGCGTACATGGAAGAGGTCTTTGGCCCGGTCGCCCCGGTCGTCTCGTTTTCCTCTCTCGACGAAGCGGTCGCCCTCGCCAGTGATTCGCCCTACGGTCTGTCGCTGGGCATTCTCTCCGGTGACGGCCTCAAGGCCCTCGAGTTGGCGAGCCGCATTCCCTGCGGCGCGATCCACATCAACGACCAAACCGTCGCCGACGAAGCGGTTATTCCCTTTGGGGGTACGGGTAACTCGGGTAACGGCTCGCGCATGGGCGGCGTGGCCAATCTGGACGCGTACACCGAGACCCAGTGGGTCACGGCCCAGAGCGAACTCCCGAGTTATCCCTTCTAGGCGCTCGAGAGAGTCGAGATCGACGTCGTTGCGCGAGAGCACGGTGGCGATCGCCGGGTCCACTGAACGTCACCCGCCAAGGGATCGATGCGGCGTCTGACGACGTTGTTAGTTCCGTCGCCGGTGAGAAGGTGTCCGCGAAACAGCGCCGTTGGACTAGATCCCACGAACATCACCGGGGTCGTTCGCCACGCCACTCCCCCGTCCGTCGCAGCGACCTCGATCACCCTAATTAACTTTTTAGTGTATCCTCGCAAATGTTGATCACTGAGAACGAACGCCCTGGGTACAACGACGCGCACGGCGCACACCTAGGCGTGGGGAGGGCGTTATGGCGGTGGTAGTTCGTGGAACGCCTCGGACAGCGCTGGACCTGGTGGATGAGTTGGCGACACACGGTGTCGCCACGATCCACGAAGCCCAGGGCCGCACCGGGCTACTGGCCGCGCGGCTGCGACCCATCTATCGACCCGTTCGGGTGGCGGGCACCGCTCTCACCTGCGAGGTGGCGCCGGGCGACAACTGGTCGCTTCACGTCGCGGTAGAGATGGCCCAGCCCGGCGATCTCCTCGTGGTGACGCCCACCAGCCCCTGTGACGATGGCTACTTTGGCGAACTACTGGCGACCAGCTTCGCCGCCCACGGGGTGCGCGGGCTCGTCATCGACGCCGGCGTGCGCGACATCGCCGATCTCACCGCCATGCAGTTTCCGGTGTGGTCCAAGACCATCTCCGCCCAGGGAACCGTGAAGGAGACCCCCGGAAACGTGCAAACCGCGATCGTCTGCGGTGGCGTCCTCATCCACCCCGGCGACGTAGTCGTCGCCGACGACGACGGCGTCGTCATTGTCGCGCGTGAGAACGCGGCGACGGTGCTCGCATCGGCCCGAGCGCGAACGGACAACGAACAGTCCAAGCGCGAACGACTGGCCAGTGGCGAACTCGGACTCGACCTCTACGCCATGCGCCAGCGGTTGGCGGACCAGGGACTCACGTACGTCGAATACGCAGGCGAATGAGTAGACAGACCGCTATTCGATGCTCCGTCATTCGCGGCGGCACCTCCAAGGGGCTCTACTTCCACGCCGAGGACCTGCCCGCGGACGTGGCCACCCGCGACGCGGTACTCCTGGCCGCCATGGGCTCACCCGACGTGCGCGAGATCGACGGCCTGGGGGGTGGCCATCCGCTGACCTCCAAGGTGGCCGTCGTCAAACCGTCCGAGCGCCACGACGCCGACGTTGACTATCTGTTCTTGCAGGTCTGGCCCGATCGAGCCGAGGTCGCGGACAATCAAAACTGCGGCAATCTCCTGGCCGGAATCGGTCCCTTCGCCCTCGAAGAGGGACTCCTCAAACGCACCGGCGACGTGACCCCGGTTCGCATCTGGATGGAGAATACCGACAGCCTCGCGGTCGCGCAGGTGCCGACGCCCGAGGGATACGTGGAGTACGAAGGGAGCGCCCACATCGATGGGGTACCGGGCACCCACGCCCCAATCCCGCTCGAGTTTCTCGACATCGCGGGCTCGACCAGTGGCTCTCTGCTGCCGAGCGGACGGACGCGGGACACGCTGGAAGGTGTCGCCGTGACCTGTATCGACAACGGTATGCCGGTCGTCTGCGTCGCGGCCTCCGACGTGGGTCTACGGGGCGACGAAACCCCCGCCGACATCGAGGCCAACGCGCAGGTCTGCGCGGTGGTCGAGCGGATACGCCTCGCCGCCGGACCACTCATGAATCTCGGTGACGTGTCCAACAAGACGGTGCCCAAGGTGAGCCTCCTCGCGAGAGCGCGCGACGGCGGGGCCCTGACCACGCGCACCTTCATTCCCAAGCGTGTCCACGAGGCGATCGGCGTGTTCGGGGCCGTCTCGGTCGCCACCGCCTGTCTGCTGCCTGGTTCGGTGGCCAACCAGATTGCGAACATCTCTCCCACCGACGGGACGTACTCGCTCGACATTGAACACCCCACTGGTTACTTCACCGTGGACCTCGAGATTGAGATGGTCGACGGCGAGGTCCTGGTGCGGCGAAGCGCCCTTCTTCGAACCGCGCGCCTTTTGATGCGTGGCGAGGTCCTGGTGCCTCACTCGGTTTGGGGTGGCCGATGATCATTGACTGTCACGGCCACTACACGACGGCACCCGAGCCCCACAACGCGTGGCGCAAACTTCAGGTCGCCGCGTACCACGGCGGTGCGCCAACGCCTGCCTATCCGGCAATCTCTGATGAGCAGATCATCGAGACCATCGAGTTAAATCAACTTCGACTCTTGACCGAGCGCGGTGCGGATCTCACTCTCTTCTCGCCTCGAGCTTCCGCCATGGAGCACCACGTGGGCGACGAGTCGGTGAGCGCGGCGTGGTCGCGCGCCTGCAACGACTTGATCGCTCGCGTCACGCACTTGTTTCCCTCCCACTTCGCGGGCGTCGCCCAACTACCCCAGTCGCCGGGCGTGCCCGTCAGCGAGTCGATCCCCGAACTCGATCGCTGCGTGCACGAACTCGGATTTGTGGGGGTGAATCTGAGCCCCGACCCGAGCGGTGGCCTGTGGAGCGGACCCCCCATGACCGATCGGTCGTGGTACCCACTGTACGAACGTCTGGTCGAACTCGACGTGCCCGCCATGATCCACGTCTCGAGCAGTTGCAACCCCAACTTCCACGCCACCGGCGCCCACTACCTCAACGCGGACACCACCGTTTTTATGCAGCTCATCCAGGGAGACCTCTTCCACGACTTTCCCACCCTACGTTTCGTCATTCCCCACGGCGGGGGTGCGGTCCCCTATCACTGGGGCCGCTACCGGGGCCTGGCCGACATGCTCGAGCGGCCACCACTGGCCGAGCACGTGATGAACAACGTGTACTTCGACACCTGCGTGTATCACCAACCGGGTATCGACTTACTGCTGAACGTCATCGAGCCCAAGAACATTCTCTTTGGCTCCGAACTACTCGGGGCCGTTCGCGGGATCGATCCGGAGACGGGCCAGTACTTCGACGACACGAAGCGCTACGTCGACGCCGCCGAGGTCAGCGAGGCCGAGCGCCAGGCCATCTACGAAGGCAACACCCGACGGGTCTACCCTCGTCTCGACGCCCAACTCACCGCGGCGGGTCGATGAGCGCCACCTTTACGCCCGACGCGGACTGGCTCGACTGGGATCATCATCCCCGTCCCCCGACGTTTCAGTTGCCTCTCGGATCGGTCGACGCGCACTGCCACGTGTTTGGTCCCGGCGACCGCTTTCCCTACGCGCCCGAGCGGCACTACACCCCCACCGACGCGCCGAAGGAGCAGCTCTTCGCCCTGCGCGACTTCCTCGGCTTTGAGCGCAACGTTATCGTCCAAGCCACCTGTCACGGTTCCGATAACTCAGCCCTGGTCGACGCCTTGCTGGCCGCGGAGGACCGCGCGCGCGGCGTGGCGACCATCACCCCCGAGATCGCGGACGAAGAACTCAAACTCCTGCACGAGGCCGGGGTGCGGGCCGTTCGCTTTAACTACGTCAAGCGACTCGGCGACACCCACCCTGATGAGTACTACCGCCGCATCGTTGAGCGCATCGCCCCGCTCGGCTGGCACGTGGTCGTCTACTTTGAGGCCGCCGACCTGGCCGAACGGTGGGACTTCTTTACCCACCTCGAGACGACGGTGGTGGTCGATCACATGGGGCGTCCCGACGTCACCAAGGACCCCGACGGACCCGAGTTTGGACAGTTCCTTCGCCTGATGGACGAGCATCACAACGTCTGGTCCAAGGTGACGTGCCCCGACCGACTCTCGGTGACTGGACCTCCCTACGACGACGTGGTGCCCTTCGCTCGCCGAGTCGTCGAGCGCTACCCGGACCGGGTCCTCACCGGCACGGACTGGCCCCACCCCAACCTCAAGACGCACATGCCCGACGACGGGGCGCTCGTCGATTTCATACCTCGCGTCGCGACCACGGAGGAGCTCCAGCGCAAGCTTCTCGTCGACAACCCTCGTACCCTGTACTGGAGGGAGTACACATGAATGACAATCCCGAGTTCGACGACATTCCCGGAACGATCGTCTTTACGGCGCAGCAGTCCCGTAAGGGGTTCTACCTCAACCAGTTCTGCGTGAGCCTGATGAAGCCCGAAAATCGAGACCGTTTTCGAAGCGACGAGCGCGCCTACCTCGATGAGTGGCCGATGACCGAAGCGCAGAAGGTCGCCGTGCTCGAACGCGACTACAACGCCATGCTGCGCGAGGGCGGCAACGTCTACTTTCTGGCCAAGATCTTTGGCACCGACGGCATTAGTTTCCAAGACGCCGCCGCGTCGATGACCGGTATGACCAAGGAGGAGTACGCCGCCATGATGCTGTCGGGTGGTCGTTCGCCCGAGGGGCAACGCTCCAAGGCGAGGGGCGACTAGCGATGGCGAGAATCACCGCCGGCGTCACCACGAGTCACATCCCGGCCATGGGGTACGCCATGGACACGGGGCGCACCGGCGACGCCTACTGGCAACCGGTCTTCAGCGGTTACCAGTGGAGTCGGGAGTGGATGCGCGAGAACACCCCCGACGTCATCGTGCTCGTCTACAACGACCACGCCTCCGCGTTCTCACTCGAGATGATTCCGACCTTCGCCCTGGGGTGCGCCGACTCCTACGAGGTCGCCGACGAGGGCTTCGGGCCCCGGCCCGTACCCCGGGTCCCGGGCCACGCGGACCTCGCCTGTCACCTCGCCCAGTCCCTCATCCTCGATGAGTTTGATCTGACCATCATGAACCGACTCGAGGTCGACCACGGGCTCACCGTCCCCCTGTCGCTCATGTTCGGCGACGTGTCCGCCTGGCCGACCAAGGTCATCCCCCTCGCCGTGAACGTGGTTCAGTACCCGCCGCCGACGGGGCGGCGCTGTCTACAACCTCGGAAAGGCGCTGCGCCGGGCGGTCGAGTCGTACGACGAAGACCTCAACGTTCAGGTGTGGGGTACCGGCGGGATGAGCCATCAACTGCAAGGACCCCGCGCCGGGCTCATCAACTCGCGATTTCGACCACGACTTTCTCGACCGGGTGGTCGCCAAACCCGACGAGCTGGCCGACGTCCCGCACCTCGAGTACCTGGTCGAAGCGGGGTCCGAGGGCATCGAGCTGGTCATGTGGCTGATCATGCGCGGCGCCATGGGCGAGGACGTGAACGAACTCCATCGCTTTTACCACGTGCCCGCGTCCAACACGGCGGTCGGACACCTCGTCGTCGAGCCGCTGATGTCGGGTCGAAGGAGAGTAGGACGATGCGCGTAGCGGTGGCGGGCGCGGGCGCCTTCGGGATCAAGCACCTCGACGCGTTACAACTCATCGACGGCGTCGAGATCGCCGGCGTCGTGAGTCGTCGCGTCGAACAGGCCCGCGAAGTGGCCGAGGCCTACGGCGTGTCCCTCGCCACCGACGAGTTAAGCGACGTCCTGGAGGACGACAGTATCGACGCGGTCATTTGTGCACCCCGACCCAGCTACACGCCAGCCAGGCCCTCGCCACCATGGACGCGGGAAAGCACGTCCAGATTGAGATCCCCTTGGCCGACAGTTGGCCCGACGCGCTCGCGGTCGCCGCGCGGGCCGAGGCGACCGGCCGTACGTGCATGGTCGGCCACACGCGCCGGTTCAACCCCTCGCACCAGTGGGTCCACCAGCGCGTGGCGCGTCACGAACTCTCCCTCCAGCAGATGGACGTGCAGACGTACTTTTTCCGGCGCACCAACACCAACGCCCTGGGTCAGGCCCGCAGCTGGACCGACAACCTCCTGTGGCACCACGCGGCACACACCGTCGACCTCTTCGCCTACCAGACCCAGTCGCCCATCGTCGAGGCGCACTGTCTGGCCGGGCCCACCAACCCGACCCTGGGCATACCGATGGACATGTCCATCCAGTTGAAGTCCGAGTCGGGCGCCCTCTGCACGCTCTCGCTCAGCTTCAATAACGAGGGACCGCTCGGAACGTTCTTCCGCTACATCTGCGACCACGGCACCTACCTCGCCCGCTACGACGATCTCTTCACGGGCCACGACGAGCAGGTCGATCTGGCCGGCGTCGCCGTGTCCAGCAACGGCATCGAGCTCCAGGACCGAGAGTTCGTCGCGGCCATCCTCGAGGGCCGCGAGCCCAACGCCTCGGTGCGCCAAGTGCTCGGCTGTTACGAGGTGCTCAATCAGCTACAGGAGCAACTCGACTCCTAGGGCCCGCGGCCGGGAGCGTTCGACCGCGACGCTAGAGATTAGGACTCGTCGCCCGTTGACGAGAGCAGCGAGACGACGGCGTCGCCCACCATGTTGCGGTAGCGCGTTCGCGCCTTGGGCGACATCAAGTCCCGGCCGAAGTTGGCCTTGAAGGTGAATCGGTTGTTGACTCTGAAGAAGCACAGGGAGCTGATGAACATGTGGACGTCCTTCGCGTCCATCTCGCGCTTGACGGTGCCTTGTTCTCGCCCGGCCACGAGTAGTTGTTGCAGGAGGGGGATGATGGGTCGCGGTAGCACGTCGATACCGTCGTTTCCCCCGATGAAGCGTCCCCGGTTCATGTTCTCGAGACTGATCAAGCGAGCGAAGTAGGGATAGCCGTCGTGCAGATCAAAGGTGACCTTGGCGACCTGGCGAATCGCGTCCATCGGTTCGAGACCCTCCACGCCGTATCGGTCGACGGGTACCACGATCTGCTCGTAGGCGTGTTGCAGCGCCGCCCGATAGAGACCCTCTTTTGAGTCGTAGTAGTAGTAGATCATGCGCTTGGTCGTTCGCGTCAGGGTGGCGATGTCGTCCACGCGCGCCCCGAGGTAGCCCTTCTCGGCGAACTCCTGGGTCGCCACGGTCAAGATGTCGCTCTTGGTGCGCGCCCGGTCGCGCTGGCGCTCGCGCTCCGGGGGCAGCGGTCTCTTGCGCGACGGGTCATTACCCGCGGCCGTTCGCTGCACCTTTGAAGTCGTCATCGTCACCCACACCTAGATAATCGCTACGACGCTAACACCCGCCCCGACCGCTACGACCGACGAAAAAGGACTCACCGCAACGGCGCTCGCCGCGCGAGCGGCGAGAGTTACCCCTCGGCCTCGCTCACATCGCCGTCTGTTGGAGGGCCAGTAAGAACGAGGCGGCCCAGTCGTAGACGTCGCGGCGATAGGTCTTGCGGCGCATGCGCGTCATGCGATCCTTCGCTTCCTTGGGTCCGGCGTTGACGGCCAAGCGAATCGCCTCTTTCACCCCCTCGAGGTCGTGCGGATTGACCATGAAGGCCCCGCGGAGCTCGGCGGCCGCGCCGGCGAACTCACTCAGCACCAGGCGACCCGTGAGGTCGGTGCGACACATCACGTACTCCTTGGCGACGAGGTTCATCCCGTCGCGAAAGGGCGTGACCAGCATCACGTCGGCCACCAAGTACAGCGCGACCAGCTCGTCGAAGGGCAAGTTCTGGTGGAGGTAGTGCACGACCGGGCTGCCGACCTGGCCGAACTCACCGTTCATCTCACTGACGGCCTGCTCGAGTTGGTGGCGTTCTCGTTCGTAGTGCGCGTCGGTCTCCCGGCTCGGGACGGCCACTTGGACCATCACGTGCTTGCCCGGCACCAAGGAGCCGTCTTGAAACATCTCGGAGACGGCTTTGATGCGCTGTTGAATGCCCTTGGTGTAGTCGAGACGGTCCACCCCGAGCAGGACCAGCTCGGGGTCGCCGAGGTCCTTGCGCACCTCTTTCGCCCGGGCCCGAATGACCGGATCGTTGGCCAGGGTGACGATCTGTTCACAGTCCACCGAGATCGGAAAGGCCCCAACGCGCACGGTCCGGCCGTTGTAGTCGAGCAGCGAGTCGGTACCGGTCGCCGCGCTCTGGCGACGGGCCATGCGCGAGAAGTTGGACGCCGCTTGGGAGACCTGAAAGCCAATCAGGTCGGCGCCCAGCAGCCCCGCCAGAATCTCCCGGCGCCACGGCAGCTGCATGAAGAGCTCGATCGGCGGGAAGGGAATGTGCAGGAAGAAGCCAATGCGCACGTCGGGTCGAAGCTGGCGCAACATCTGGGGCACCAGTTGCAACTGGTAGTCGTGAATCCACACGGTTCCCCCGGGGGCCACCTCTTCGGCGATCGCGGCGGCGTAGCGCATGTTCACCTGGGTGTAGGCCTGCCACCAGTGGCGGTGGAACGTCGGGGCGCGGATGGCGTCGTGGTAGAGCGGCCAGAGCGTCGCGTTGGAGAACCCCAGATAGAAGTTCTCGTACTCTTCGTCCGAGATGTCGACGGCCTTGAGGCGAATCCCCTCGTAGGTGGTCGGCGGCTGGTCGTAGTCGGAGGTTCCGGGCCAGCCGATCCAGAGACCGTTTCGATTCTGCAACACCGAGGTCAGGGCCGAGACCAAGCCCCCGGGACTGGGCAGCCAGGTGCTGGTGCCGTTCGTACCGACGTGTCGGACGGGCAGACGATTGGCGACCACGACCAGATCCGCTTTGGAGGAACCACGAGTACCCGAACGTTCCTTGGTTGACGTCGGGTCACGTGTGCTGCGGGTCTGTTCCACCATGGTCGCTACCTGATCAAAACCCTCATGCCCCCGACACGCGTTGCGAGAGCCCACAACGAAGTGAGTGGGCCCAACACCCCCGCACCTCAGGTCATGGTAGTACCGCGCTCGTCCTTCCCGGCCGCGTTCCACCAACTGGGTGATCCCGCCTGGCCGATCACTGACTCGGTGGCGCGCTGGTCGGCCTCGATCACGTGCAGCACCGCGTTGATGAGTGAGAGGTGCGTGAGGGCCTGAGGAAAGTTCCCCAGGTGCCGCGACGTCTTGGGGTCGAGTTCTTCGCCGTACAGTCCGAGCACGCTGGCGGCGCCGAGCAACTTTTCACAGTTGGTGCGCGCCCAGTCCAGCTCACCGATCTCCACCAGCGCCGACACCAGCCAGAACGAGCAGACGGTGAAGGTCCCCTCGTCCTCGCCCCCGATGCCGTCGTCGGTCTTCTCGGCCCGGTAGCGATAGACAAAGGGGCCCTCGCTCAGTTCTTCGGCGATGGCGAGGACCGTCGCGCGGATCCGCTCGTCGGTCGGGGGCAGAAATCCCACCAGCGGCAAGAGCAACAGTGACGCGTCCATCTCGCCCGAGCCGTAGTACTGGCGGAAGCGACCGCGATCATCGACCGCCTTCGCGCAGACCTCTTCGTGGATCTCCTGGGCCGCGGCCCACCAGGCGTCGGCGCGGTCGCGCTCGCCGCGCAGCGCCGCCAGGCGCGCGCCACGATCGGCGGCGACCCAGCACATCACCTTGGAGAAGGTGAAGTGCTGAGGCTCTCCGCGAACCTCCCAAATACCTCGATCCGGTTCGCGCCAGAACTTCAGCGCCATCTCCACGGCCTGGACCACGATGCGCCAGGACCGTTCACTGAGGGAGTCCCGCGAGCGAGTGTGCTCAAAGACGCAGTCGACGATGGCGCCGAGGATGTCGAACTGGATCTGGTTGTAGGCGGCGTTGCCAATTCGCACGGGGCTGCTCCCGCCGTATCCCGTCAGGTGGTCGAGCTCGCTCTCGGTCGGCGCGGCGGGATCGTCGACGGGATAGAGGACCTGAAGGTTGGCCCGCAGTCGCTTGCCGGCCATGATGCCACCCTGGGGTTCTAAGACGTCGCCGAGGAAGGCCAAGAAGTCGTCGGCCTCGGTGTCGAATCCCAGGGCGTGCAGGGAGCGCAGCGTGAAGGCCGCGTCCCGAACCCAGGTGTAGCGGTAGTCCCAGTTCCGGGTGCCCCCAATCATCTCGGGCAGAGACGTCGTCGGTGCCGCCAGCAGCGCCCCGGTCGGGGCGTAGGTCAGACCCTTCAACGTGAGGGCACTGCGCTGGAGGTACTCACGCCACGGGTGGTCGGGAAAGCGGCCACCGTCGATCCAGTCACGCCAGAAGCGACTGGTCTCGGCGCGACAGGTGTCGACCTCGGCCCGACTGGTGGGGGCGGGTGCGTCGGTCCAACTGAAGACCGCGAAGGACGTCTCGCCCTCGGTGAGACGGTGGCGAGCGCGGACGGCCCGACCCTCGATCCCAAAGCGCATGTCACCGGTCAAGGTCAAGTGCGGGAAGTCGGGATTGGTGGTGCGCACCGTTTCGTACGTCGAGCCCTCGTACTCCCACTCCGCGTCAACCCGCCCGTAGTCGAAGGACGGCTCGCAGTTGAGCAAGATGTCGACGCTGCCGTGCAGGCACGTCGCCGTGCGAATGAGGACGTGCTTGGCGTCAAAGTCGCCCGGGGTCCGTCGGTGGTGCTCCGAGCGATCGCCCGTGCGATACCACGGGGCGACCGCCAAGAAGTCGTTGACGATCAGCCAGCCGCTGCGGGTCTGCCAGGTGGTGGCGAGCACCATGGTCCCCGGAACGTACTGGCGGTGAGCGGGCACGGCGCTGTCAACGGGCGCGAGTCGAAACGAACCGGCCGCGCGGTCGAGAATCGTGCCGAAGATGCTCGGGTCGTTGGGCTTGGGAATGCACATCCACTCAATCGCCCCGGTGGGCGCCACCAGCAGGCTGTTCTCGCAGTCGGAGAGAAAGGCGTAGTCGGCGATGGGCGGAAAGAGCGCCTCGATGGTGTCCTGATTGGGAATGCCAATGTGGTTGGACTCGGCGAGACGCGAGGCCATGAGGGGCTGAACGCGACGGGGCCAGAGGCCGACCTGATCGTCGAGGGCTCGTAGGGAGCGAGAGTTCTCACGCGTCACTGGGGCCGTCCTTTAGGAAATATGGATTCAACTTCTTCATACCTACCGGCCATGTGCGTCGGTGATACGTAGATCGATTTTAGTATCCGATTATTCGTCCAAGAGTGCATGTCATACACAATTAATACTCATCCTTCGGCCCACGGCCCATCTCGATCAGGAACAATGTGACGCGGCGGCGGCCGATCCTGAGAATGTCCAAGGATCGCGGCGGTAGTCTCGGCAGAACGACTACGAGGAGACGTCATGGATCACGACAGTGCGCGCGCCCGGTTAAACGAGGAGAAGCAACGACTCCAGGGACTGCTCGCTGAGACCACCGGCGACGGACAGGACGAGCGGGCCACAACCGGTGACCAGGGCGACTGGTCGGACCCCCAAGTCTCCCTCAATCTCGAAGAGGTCGATGACGCCGTCAGCGAGGGGTTGAGCGAGCGGCTCGCGACGGTTGAGCGAGCACTGGCCCGCCTGGATGAGGGGACCTACGGTCGCTCCCTCAAGAGCGGTCGGGAGATTCCCGCGGCGCGGCTCGAGGCCGATCCGGCGGCCGAACTTACGGCGGACGAAGCGCTCGAGGAGTAACGAGGCAGAGCTCGTTGCGGCCCTGGGCTAGTTTCCTCTCCATGGTCTGCGTCCCTCGTTCACGTCGAGAACGATCGTGAGCGTGTGGATTCGCGTACTGGGCGGCATCGTCGGACTCTTCTTACAGATCGTCGTGCTGGACGCGGCGATCCGTACCTTTCTCTTGCCGAGGGTCGCCACGGTGCGGCTGAGTCGCTACACCTCACGAATGATCGCCAAGGTCTTTCGCATGATGGCCGGGCGAAAGAACTACGTGACCAAGGACGAGATCCTCGCCCTCTACCCCTCGATTGTCCTTTTGTCGTACCAAGTGGTCTGGCTGTCGCTGAGCCTGGTCGCCTTTGGCGGCATCTACGTGGCGTCGGGGGTGTCGACCTTCTCGCACGCCTTCGCGCTGTCGGGATCGTCCATCATCGGAGCCGGCATCGTATCGGCCCATCAGGGATCAATACTGATCCCTCAGTACATCGAGGCCGGCATCGGCCTCGTGTTGCTGGCCCTCCTCATCGCCTTCATCCCCACCTTGTATCAGTCCTTTCAGCGTCGCGAATACGCGGTCTCGCGGCTCACCGTTCGCGCCGGTATTCCCGCCACCCCCTGGGGCGTTTTGGAGATCGCGGCCAGCGTTGACTCCTACCAGCGACTCGACGAACTCTGGCGTGAGTGGGAAGAGTGGTTTATCGACGTCGGCGAGACCCACACCACCCTGGTCATACTCAACTACTACCGGTCTCCCAATCCCGACCAGACCTGGATCGGCTCGGCGGCGAGCGTTCTGGACGCCGCCGCCCTCTTCCAAGCCGCGGTGGACGCCGAACCCTCGCCCACCGCGGGACTCTGCATTCGAGCGGGATGGCTGTCGCTTCGCCGCATCGCCGACTATTTCAAGGTCACGTATCCCACCGACCTCCATAAAAACATCTCAATATCGATCAGTCGAGAGGAGTTCGATATCGTGTTGGACCGCCTGGAGCGGGTGGGCGTGCCGATCCTGGCCGATCACGACGCCGCCTGGCGCGACTTCGTGGGTTGGCGCGTCAACTACGACGCCATCATCGAGGCGTTTTATGGCCTCTTCACGTGCCCACGAACCGACTGGCACACGGCGGCGGTGCAGCCGCTGGTCGGGCCGTCCAACTTGCGCGGCACGGAGTAGCCCGGCTCACGCGTTCGTGGCCCGGCGCAAGGTGATGGCGGCGTCGAGCCCCCCACCCTCGGCGTCGCGCAGTTCAATCGATCCGCCGGACAGCTGGATGAGTTGGACGACAATGGAGAGACCGAGACCGGTACCCTCGCTGTGGTTCTCGCGCCCGCGCCAAAATCGCCGAAGCGCCATCTCACGCTCGGCCGGACCGAGTCCGGGTCCGTTGTCGATCACGTGAATCTCGACGTGATCGGCTGCGGCGAACGACTCGATTTTTACCCGACCGCCCGCGGGCGTGGCGTCGAAGGCGTTCGACAGGAGATTGTCCAGTACCTGCTCGAGAACGTCTTCCACCGCGAGGGCCCACAACCCGGCGGGCGCGTCTATCACCATCTCGAGTTCCATCTCCGCCGCCAGCGCTCGCCACACCTCCGCGCGTTCCGCCACCAGTTCTCGCACGTCGACCGCCACCAGGACCGGAGTCTTCGACTCGTTCCGAGCGAGCGCGAGCAACGAGTCGACCATTCGACTGAGACGATTCATCTCCGCCAACACGTTGTTGAGATCGTTCTCGTTGGTGACACCCTCGGCCACCCGAAGGTTCTCCAGGTGAAGTTGGAGCGAGGTCAAGGGCGTGCGTAACTGGTGCGAGGCGTCTTGCACGAAGGCTCGCTGGGACTCCAGCAGCGTGATGAGGCGCGCCGAGGTCGCGTTGATCACCCGAGCGAGGGCCCGCAGCTCGCTCGGCCCAGTCGTCTCGTCCACGCGGACGTCGAGCTCGCCGTTACCCACCGCCTCGACGTCACGACCGATTCGCCGCAGCGGTCGAACCAGCGAACCCGAGATAACGATGCCAAAGAAGCACGCCAGAACCAGGACCAAGAGCCCGTACAGCACCAGGTCTCGCCACTCTTCGTGAATTCGGTCGTTGGTGATCTTGACCGGGGAGGTCACGACGAGCACGGCGTGGTGATACGTGCTCACGTGCGTGAGCTCGGCGGCCACGTAGTACTGAGAACCCTCGCCATTGGCGGATCGCGAGGTGCCCGACTTTCCGAGGGCGCCGGTCGCCTCCGCGATCGCGATCAGCCTCCGATCGTGGGTTTGACGACGAGCGCTGGCGAAGAGTACGCCGCCGTTCGCCACGACCAGCACCTGGCGTCCGGTCGCGAGAGCGTACGACTGGGTCAGTTGGATAGCCCTCGAGACGCTGTCGTGATTGAGGGCATCGGTTAACAGCACGGCGAGAGCCCCGGTGTCACGTTTGAGAACGTGAACGGTGTTGGAACTCTCGTGGGCCTGCAGCGTGACGCCGATCGGCACGACGAGCAACGCGGTGGCGATGACCGCGAAGAGAAGGAAACCCGCGAGGAGTCGACGCCTCATTGATCAAGAACGATTCGAAATCCCACTCCGCGAAGCGTCTCGATGAACTCGGGCGCTCCGAGTTTGCGTCGCAGGGAGGCGACGTGTACGTCAATCATCTTGGTGGCGCCGTACCAGTGCGGACCCCACACCCCGTCGAGAAGTTCTTGACGCGTGATCACCTTGCCGGGATCGCGCGCGAGAAACTCGAGAATCCCGTACTCCTTCGGGGTACAGGCCACGACGTTCCCCCGCGAACGAACGGTCCGAACGCGCCGGTCGATCTCCACCCCGTCGAGGACCTGCACCGGTTCGGGCTCTTTCGCACTGGATCGGCGCATCACGGCGTTGATACGCGCGATGAGTTCACGAACGCCAAAGGGTTTCACCACGTAGTCGTCGGCGCCCAGATCGAGGCCCGAGATACGATCCTCCTCACTGCCCCGGGCGGTGACCATGATGATGGGCGCCGTCGTCACTTCGCGCAGGTTGTGAAAGAGTTCGATGCCGTCGCGGTCGGGCAGACTGAGGTCGAGGAGGATGAACTCCGTGGGCAGCGCGTTGAGGGCCGCCGCGGCCGAGCCCACCGACTCGGCCTCGAAGCCCGCTCGGCGAAGCCCATTGACCAGCGCCAGCGCGATGGGCTCGTCATCTTCAATCACCAACACGTTCACGCCCAAATTATGGACTCCCGCTCTCTCGAGCCGTCTAGTCTGTTGGCAGTCTTTGCCAAGTCTTAATACGAACCGTCGCCACCGTATCAGCCTTATCTCTAGTTTTTTCCTACACGGCGTGATCACCAATCGAGTGCGTCGCTCAGCGCGAGGCCACCCGGCACGGTGGGTGATCCGAGGGATCGTCACCGATGGGAGCAGTTATCAACGTGGTTCACGCGCAGTCAGGTACGCCGACACCACCCGCCGCCGCGAAGGTACGAGCGCTCTCGCGCCGCGTCGCGATGGTCGCTCTCGCGAGTGCCGTCGGCCTCTCGGGTCTGGTCGCGAGGGAAGGATCCGGCTACGGAGCGAACTCCTCCATGAGTGTGATCGCGACGCGGCGACCGTCGTGCCCATGGGTTCGAGAGTCGCGCCGTCACACCCGGACCCCCGCGGCCCTCGCGGAGCAGGTGGTGGCCAAGATGACCCTGCTCGAAAAGGCCAAGTTCGTCACGTTGAGCAACGGTCACGACATCGAGAACTTCAACCAGGGGGTGCCCGCCCTTTGTCTGCCGGCGCTCACGCTCTCCGACGGCCCCGACGGTATCGCGGGCCTGATGACCGGCGTGACCCAACTGCCCGCGGCGATTGGCATCGGCGCGAGCTTCGATCGGTCACTGGCGAAGGCGACCGGCGAGCTGGTCGCACGAGAGGCTCGCACCAAGGGCATCGACGTCGTACAGGGACCCGATCTCAACCTGGCCCGCGTTCCCTCCAGCGGACGAATCTTCGAGTCCTACGGCGAGGACCCTTTTCTTACGAGCGCCCTCGGCGTCGCCAACATTGAGGGCATCCAGTCCACCGGCGTCATGGCGCTCGCCAAGCACTTCACCGCCTACAGCCAGGAGACCGCGCGAGCGCGCATCGACGACGACGTCACGCCGCGGGCCCTGGCCGAGCTCTACAACGCGCCCTTTGAAGCGGCCGTGAAAGACGCCCACGTCGCCGCTCTCATGTGCGCGTCGGGACTACTCAACGGCGAGAGCGTCTGCTCCGATCCCTATATCTACGCGACCCTCAAGTCCTGGGGTTTCACCGGTTTCATCCGCTCGGACCTTCGCGCGGCCACGTACCCGGCCGTCGCCTTTAGCGCGGGCCTCGAACTCATCAAGGGGGCCTCCGCCGCCTTTATGGTGCGACTCGTCCACACCAAGCGTCTACCCGTGGCGGACCTCAATCGTTCCGTTCGCGCCCTCGTCACCGCGATGTTCGCCTACGGCCTCATCGCCCACCCCCGCGCGACTGACGCCAACGTTCCCGCGACCTCTCCGGCGCACGCCGCCGTGGCCCTGCGCGCGGCCCAGGAGAGCATCGTGTTGTTGAAGAACGCTGACAACGAACTCCCCCTGCCTACGTCGCACACCTCCCTCGCCGTCATCGGCGACGATGCGTCGTCGAGCCCCACCAGCTCCGGGGCGGGCAGTTCCGCCGTCGTGGCGCCCTTTGTCATCACGCCGCTCACCGGCATTCGCGACGCGGTGGCGAGAGACGTCAAGATCACGTACTCATCGGGCGGCCCGAACACGGTCGCTCTCGGTAGCCTCGAAAACTCCGGGTCGGTCTACCTGAAACCGTTCGCGATTAGCGCCGGCAGCGGTCTCACCAGTCAACTCGCCAATGACGACCTCTCCATCGAAGCGGCCGCCAACGTCACCAACGCCATCAACACCGCCAGCGAGCCCGCCCGGGGTCGAGGGTGGAGCCACTGGAGCGCGGTCTTTCGAGCGAAGGCCACGGGCGACTACGAAGTGGCCGTCAAGCAGGTGGGCGACACGTGGTTCTCCATGAACGGCCGAAGGATCCTCGCCTCGCCGGGCCTGCACGAGCCCACCACCATGACCGACATCGTGAAACTGAAGAAAGGACATCGCTACACCTTCAAGGGAACCTGGTTTACCGTCCTCAAGAACGGACCGCCGGAGTTCGGCCTCAGCGACGTCACCAACAAGATTGCGGCGGCCGTCGCGGCCGCGCGCGCGGCGAAGGTGGCGGTCGTCTTCGCCAGTCAACCGAGCACCGAGGGCGCCGACCAAACGACCTTGAGCTTGCCGGGCGACGAGAATCAGCTCATTGAAGCGGTCGCGGCCGCGAACCCGCACACCGTGGTCGTGTTGAATACCGAAGGTGCCGTGTACATGCCCTGGCTCAATCGGGTGCAGAGCGTCCTCGAGGCCTGGTACCCCGGCGAGGAGGACGGCACCGCGATCGCCTCGGTCCTCTTTGGGGCCTTTGACCCCTCGGGACGCCTGCCGCTGACGTTTCCTTCCAGCGAGGCCGCTCAGCCCATGACGTCGGTGGCGGACTTTCCGGGCGTGAGCGACGTGGTGGATTTCGGTACCGGTGGTGACGCCCTCGACGTCGGGTACCGCTGGTACCAGGCCCACGACGTCCAGCCGCTCTTTCCCTTTGGCTTCGGTCTCAGCTACACCACGTTCTCGCTTCGACGCCCGTCGATTCAAGAGACCGACGCGGACCTGATCGTGCGACTGAACGTGACCAACGTCGGCGCGCGCGAGGGGACCGACGTGGTCCAGGGGTACGTGAAGTTCCCCACCGCCGCGGGTGAGCCGCCCGAACAGCTGAAGGCCTTCGCCCGAGTGACGCTCGCGCCGCACGAAACGCGACGCATCGCCTTGACCATCCCGATCTCGAGCCTCTCGATCTATCTCCACCACGCGTTCACGACAGTGGCGGGGAAGTACCAGGTGAGCGTCGGTCAATCCTCCGCCGACCTGCCCCTCTCGCTGCCGGTCACGATTCCTTAGATCGTCCTCGAAGAACCTAGAGGACCTTGGACAGGAAACTCTGTAGACGTTCCGACTTCGGCGAGGCCAGCACGTCGCGCGGATTGCCCGACTCCTCGATCACGCCGTGGTCGAGGAAGTACAGGGTGTTCGCGACCTCTCGCGCGAAGTTCATCTCGTGGGTGACCACGACCATCGTCATGCCACTTCGGGCCAAGTCCTTCATGACGTCCAACACGTCGCCCACCAGCTCGGGGTCGAGCGCGGACGTTGGTTCGTCGAAGAGCATCAGTTTCGGCTCCATCGCCAGAGCGCGAGCGATGGCCACCCGTTGCTGCTGACCGCCCGACAGTTGGCTGGGGTAGAACTTGTCTTTCCCCTCCAGTCCCACCCGCGCCAGTAGCTGTTGAGCGGTCGCCTTCGCGCGCGCTTCGTCGGTCTTCTTCACCTTGACCTGCCCGATGGTGATGTTGTCGAGCACGGTGAGGTGCTGGAAGAGGTTAAATCGCTGAAAGACCATGCCGATGTGGGACCGTTCGGCGCAGATCTCTCGGTCGTTTCGCTCGTACAGTCGACCGTGGCGCTCTTCGTAGCCCACCAGGTTCCCGTCCACGAACAGCTCCCCGGCGTCGTGCTTTTCCAGGTGATTCATGCAGCGCAACAGCGTGCTCTTGCCCGAGCCCGAGGGGCCGATCAGACAGGTGACTTCCCCTCGACTCACCGTGAGGTCGACGCCCTTGAGGACCTCGACCCCGCCGTAGGACTTGCGAACGGCCCGCGCCTCGACCATGGGAACGCTCACGTCGCACGCACCCGGGTCTTGGGCACGTCGGGGTGCGTGCGGAACTTCGTGAGCACCCCGCGTACGTCCACCCGCAGCCGCTGCAACGGAGTAAGGGGCTGGGTGCGTAACGCGCCCTTCGCGAAGTGCCGCTCCAGATAGAACTGACCGGTCGACAAGATCGTCGTCATGATGAGGTACCACAGGCTCGCCGTGACGAGAAGTTGCATGACTTCGTAGTTGGTCGCCGAGATGTTCTCCGCCGCCCCCAAAAGTTCCGTGATGCCGATAGCGCTCAACAGCGACGTGGTCTTTAACATCGAGATCACCTCGTTGCCGGTCGGGGGAATAATCACCCGCATGGCCTGGGGCAAGATGACGTAGCGCAGCGTCTGGGCTCGCGTCATACCGATCGAGGTGGCCGCTTCGATCTGGCCCTCGTCCACCGAGATCAGGCCCGACCGGGCGATCTCTGACATGTAGGCGCCCTCGTTAAGTCCGAGGGCCAAGATGCCCACCGTGAGCGGCGACAGCGAGTTGGCGCTGAAGTGAGCGAAGTCCCAGCTGGAGTAGGGAACCCCCAGGCGAAAACTGTGATACAGCGCGGCGATGTTAAACCACACGAGAATCTGCACGTACACCGGCGTTCCCCGGAAGAACCAGGTGTAGGCCCACGCGGGCGACGAGAGAATTCGGTTCTTCGACAACCTCATCACCGCGATCAGCATCCCGAGGACGATGCCGATCACCATGGCCATCACGGTCGCCTCCATGGTGATCTTGAGGCCCTCCAAGATCTCGCGCGACGTGAAGAACTGGCCGACCACCGTCCACCCGAACCGCCAGACCATCCGCGGGGTGCAGTGACGGAAGGGATGGGCACTGGCGCACTGGTAGGTACCGCTCGGAACCTTGGAGAGCAGGGTGTGAATCACCATCGAGACGAGCAGTACCGTCACGGCGGCGCCCACCCACGACCAGTAGTGACGGACCGGGACGACCTTGAGAGGCTGCTCCTCTTGAATGCTCATGCGCGACGGACTCGTCGTAGCAAGTGACTAGGAGCCGGCCCCGTTGATCGTGATCTTCGACGCGGGAAGAGCCCCGGCACTCACGCCCCACTTGTTCAAGATGGCGCCGTAGGTACCGTTCGCAATCAGCGTCTTCACGGCCGCCTCAATCGCTTTGGCCAAGCCCGCGCCAGCCGTCGTCTTGGGGGTGGCGATTCCGTAGGGGGCCACGTTGACCGCGCTACCCACGGACTTGAAGACGCCCTTGGAGGTCGAGACGACGTAGTCGGCGATCTGTGAGTCAAGGAAACCGAACTCCGCTCGGCCCGAGCGCACCGCGGTGTTGGCCTCGGTCTGGGTGGGGAAAGGAATGACGTCGACCTTCTTTCCCGCGGGGCACGACTTGGAGGCGGCGGTGGCGTCGCTCTGTTCCGTGGTGCCGGTCTCGACGGCGACCGTGACGCCACAGAAGCTCTTAAACCCGGTGAACTTGAGGGTCGAACTGGCCTTGGCGTAGACACCTTCACCGGCTTGGAAGTAGTCGACGAAGTTAACCTGCTTCTCACGAGCGGCGGTGTCGGTGAACGAGGAGTTGCCGATCACGTACTTCCCGGCCTTGATGCCGGCGATGATGTCGTCGAAGGTGACGTTGTTCTCATTCACCTTGACCCCGAGCGTGGTGGCGATGGCGTGAATCAAGTCGACGTCGAAACCGATCATGGTTCCGCTCGCGTTAACGGACTCATCGGGCGCGTAGGTCGCGTCGGTCGCCACTTGAATGGTGCCGGACTTATAGGCGGCGGGAACGAGTTTGGCGTCCATCGCGTTGTAGGTGCCCTTGGTCGAGGCGGCCCCGGCCGCGACGCTGGTGGCCAGCAGAAGCGAGGCGGCTCCCGCCACGACAAGAAACTGGCGAATCCGAGTGTTGCGCTGCATGAAATCTCCCCTGGTCGAGTCCATCGATCGACGATGTCAAGAATCCATTGATACCAGAAAACGGACTCATAAGCCGTTCGCAACCTCGCCGCCCGAGCCGCGCCGAGCCGCGCCGAGCCGTCACCGGACTCCGCTGAGTCCGAACGGGACCCGTTTCACGCCGTGAGCCGGGCCTCGCTAGGGCAGGGTCGTCGTGGTGGTGGTGGTCGACGTGGTGGTCGTAGTGGACGTCGTCGTGGTGGTCGTCGTTGACACGTCGTTCGGAGCGCCGATCCACTCAACCACGACACCCGCCGGGGTCTTCACCCGGGACATCGACGCGCGGATCGACTGGGACAACGCCAACGCGTCACTGCCGGCGAGGCCGAGGGAGTCGTAGGAGTGCTGGCCCAGCACGACCGCGTAGGTGGTGTAGGCCGTGGCGCCGATCTGGTCAACCATGGCCATCGCGTCACAGCCCCCCGCCTCGTTGGTGTAGCCCGACTTCACGCCGATGACGTTGCCCTGGCCGGTGAAGGGGGTGAAGGACGCGACGACGCCCGCGAGCGGGAGCGCGACGTGGGTCAAGATGACGATGCCCTGGACGACGGGCTCTTTCGTCATGAGGTCCGCCGCCATCGTGACTTGGCTCTCCGCCGTCGACACGTCTCCGGACGAGATGCCGGTCACGTCCACGTAGTGGGTCTCGCTCAGCCCCAGTGTCGTCGCCGCTTGATTCATCGCCGCGACGAAGGTCGCCTGTTGCATTCCCGTCAAGGCGGCTAGCAACTGGGCGTAGTCCCCGGCGGAGTGAACGAGCATGCCGCGAAGGAGCGTGCGCTCACACAACCTCTCACCGAGGACGATCTTGACGCCCGACTGGTCGGTGGCGTTGTCGTAGTTGTAGAGGGCCATGTCAGTGGCGTTCACCACTTCACACGGTCCCGTGCCGCTCGGGCTCAAGGGCAGACGGTGCAAGGCCACCCAGGCGGTCATCAGCTTGGTCAGGCTGGCGATGGGCTGTTGGGGCTGGTTGGGTGAGGCGGCCGCCACCCCCAACTGGGGAACGAGGATCGCGGCACTCCCCCGCGCGGGCCAGGCGAGAGTCGGGCGCGGCAGGGTCGTCGTCGTGGTGGGCGTCACTGTGGTGGTGGTCTCGCCCGGATACGTGGTGGTCGTGGACGTCGAGGTGGTCGTCGACGTCGTGGTGGTCGTGGTGGTCGAGGTCGTCGTGGTGCCGGCGATGGCCGTCGTCGGGCTGGTCCCCACGATGAGAGCGATCGCCACCGCTCCCACTCCCAGCACCGAGATCGTGACTCGCCAGATCTTTGTCACGAGCGAGTGAGTCACGGACTCAATTTACTGCCCGGCCAATCGGGCACCCGAGAGTAACCGTTCGATTTCACTCGTGCGGGGCTCGGCGCGTCAATCTGTAACCGATTCGTAACCGTGCGACGCCCTCTCGCCGATTTAGTGAAGCGCGGCGCAAAGTATCCTTGCTAGATGCTTTCCAAGACCGCCCGGGCTTCCTACCTGGTCGCCGCGTGTGCGGTGACGGCCAGTACCTTTGCGATCTCGACCGTGGCGCAGGCCAGTTCTCACCGGAGTCAACCGGCGCCGTTTTCCCTTCGCTTGGAGGATCAGTACCTCGCCACGCTGCGCTATCTTCCCGTGACCTTCATCGCCACCGTTCGGACCACGACCACCACGACGACCACAACGACGACCACGGTCCCGCCCACCACCACGACGCTGGTGCCGACCACGTCGACCACCTCGACGACGACGACCACCACGACCGCCCCGCCCCGTACCCCCCCGACTTCGCCGTCAACGAAGTACGCGACCAAGATCATCCCGGGCAACTTCGTCTGGAGATTTGACAACCTGACCGCGCTGCGCTCGCAGTGGCAAGTCGGAACCAACAACGTCGTCCTGCAAGGCGCTCTCATGCGCTTTCAGTACGTGCACAACCTGAGCACCACCGGTCAGATGGACGGCGCGACGTGGCAGTCGCTCACCAGCGCCATCGTCGCCCACCAGGCGGACCCCAACCCCTACGACTACGTCGACGTGACCAAGACTCTGCCCGAAACGGTGACGCTGTATCAAAACGGAAAGGCCATCTTCCACACCCTGGCCAATACGGGAGTCTCCAGCGCCCCCACCGAGAACGGTACCTACCCGGTGTACCTGCGCTTTACCGTCACCACCATGTCGGGCACCTATCCGGACGGAACGAAGTACAGCGATCCCGGCATCCCGTGGGTCTCGTACTTCCACGGAGGCGACGCGCTCCACGGCTTCATTCGCTCGAGCTACGGCTTTCCCCAGAGCCTCGGCTGCGTGGAGATGCCCTTCGCCGACGCCGCGGTGCTCTGGCCCCGCACGCCGATCGGCACCCTGGTCACCGTCCAGTAGACGAGCGGGTAGTCGCCCGAATACTCGTTGTGGCGGCCGAGTGACGGGCATGAACGGCTCGTTGTGATTGCACAGTTACAGTTTCACGGTGAGTCCTGACACGTCCAACGAGTCCGAGGAGGAGGCTTCAGCTTCCGCCTCGGCCACGGAGGAGACCACCGTCGCTGACGCCGAGGCGAGCATTCGCGAGCGATTCGCCGCGCTGGAGGTCGTGGGTCAACGCTCCCAGGATCTCATGTGCGTGCTCGACGCGGCGGGGAACGTCCAGTACGCCAACCCGGTGTGTCTCGAGATCTTCGGACTGACCCTCGAGGCCGGCATTGGCACCAGTGCCTTCCTCTACCTGCACCCCGATGACATCGAGTACGTGGCGAATCGATTCGTGTCCCTGCTGGAGACCCCGAGCGGCACCGTTCGCGACGTCATTCGAACGCTCGGGGCCAACGGCGAGGTCCACGAGTTGGAGCTGGTCGCCACCAACGCCCTCGACAACGCCGCGGTGGCGGGCATCATCATCAACGGACGAGACGCCACCGAACACAACCGCTACGTCCGCCAACTTCAAGAACTCGAAGAACGGTTCCGTCTGGCCTTTGAGGACAACATGGCGCCCATGATCTTCACCGACCTCGACGACCGCGTCTTCGCCGCCAACGACGCCTTTTGCAAGATGATCGGTTTTGACCGAGAGGAGATCCTCGGGAAGGACTCCAAACCCTTTACCTACCCCGAGGACGTGGGCATCACCGAAGACTCCCATCGGCGCATCACCGAGGGCCAGGCCCACCAATCGCGCTACGTGAAACGCTACGTGCGTAAGGACGGCCGGCTGATCTACGTCGAGGTCCTGCGTTCGCCGGCCCGGGACCAGGACGGCAACATCCTCTACCACGTCATCTCCGAGCGCGACATCACTGACGAACGAGCGCTGGCCGCTCAGCTCTCGCATCAAGCGCTCCACGACACCCTGACCGGCCTCTCCAACCGCGCCCTCTTCGACGACCGACTCGAGCAGGCCCGCGCCAAGATGATGCGCGACGGCGGGTACTGCGCCGTGTTGCTCTTGGACCTGGATGACTTCAAGGGAGTGAACGACTCCCTCGGACATCTGGCCGGCGACCAGCTTCTCATCTCGGTGGCCCGTCGTCTGGAAGAGGTCGCGCGCGACTCGGACACCCTGTGTCGTTTCGGGGGTGACGAGTTCTTGTACCTGGCCGAAGGACTGTCCTCCCTCGAGGAGGCCTCGGTGGTCGCGACCCGACTCCTCGACGCGCTCGCCGCGCCGTTCAACGTCGGCGGGATTGCCATCGAACAGCGAGCGAGCATCGGCATCGTGGTCGCCGACGCGTCGCTGAACGATCGCACCGAGTTCCTCCAAGACGCCGACGTGGCACTGTACGAGGCCAAGCGTCTCGGCAAGGGCCGCTTCGCGTTCTTCACCACCACCATGCACCAACAGGCCGTCAATCAGTTCACCCTGGTGCAAGAGCTCCGCCAGGCGCTCCAGGCCGGGAACCTGGCCATGAACTACCAGCCCATTTACGATCTCGCCAGTGAGCGCGTCGTCGGGTTCGAAGCACTCATGCGCTGGCACCACCCGACGCGCGGGTGGGTACCGCCGAACGTCTTCATTCCCGCGGCCGAACAGAGTGACCTGATCTTGGAGTTGGGTCACTTCGCCATTCGCCAAGCCATCGCCGCCCTGCGTTCGTGGGAGTCGACGAGCGCCCACGCCAGTGATCTCTTCGTGGCGGTGAATCTCTCCGCGCGTCAGTTCCACGACTTCGACCTCGTCTCCACCATCGAGTCCGCGCTCGCCAGCTAACGAGCTTCAGCGCGATCGCTTAGTGCTCGAGATCACCGAGAGCGTCACGCTCCTCAACGTGACCGAGACCGTGAGCATCATGGAGCAGCTCAGCAATCAGGGGATCGCCTTCGCCCTGGACGACTTTGGCACGGGGTTCTCGTCGCTCTCCTACCTCGCCCTGTTGCACCCCAAGATCATCAAGGTCGACCAGTCGTTCGTGAGCCCCGCCATCGAACGACCACGAAACGACGTCCTTCTCGAGGCGATCATCTCCTTGGGCCACAAGCTCGAGATGATCATGCTGGCCGAGGGAATCGAGACCTCGGCGCAGCTGGAGCGACTACGCAGTTACGGGTGCGAGCTGGGACAGGGTTTCCTGTGGTCGCCCGCCATCGCGAGCGACGAGGTCCCCGCGCTCCTCAATCGTCAAGCTCACCAGTAACCAAGGTTCTGGGTACCCCGGGAAGCCTGGTCGCCGCGAGATAGCGGAGGGCACGGCGATGACGCACCGTGATCCTCGGTCGTCGCCACGTGATCGGCCGCGTCGACGTGGCGAAGCGAACACCTCGTCGACGCGCCCGGTGATACCGCCACCCGACGTGGCCTAGAGCGTGAATCCGCCTTCGGGCGGCGCCTCGGCCTCGCCGGCCGTACCCGCGCTCGGGGTCGATCCGTCGGCGCCCGTCGCGTCGTCAGTCGCCACGGGACCGTGCTCGGCTTCGAAGGCCGTGAGCTCTCCCACGATGCGATCGATCTCGGCGCTGTTGTCGGCGCCGGTCGTCTTCTGGGCGTACAGCGCCGCACCCAGGTCGCGCAGCATCGCGTCGGACTTGCGCTTCGCCTGCGCGTCCTCAATCTTGGCTTGTCCCGCCTTGCCGGCCTCTTGGGCCTTCTGGGCGAGTTGACTTGCTTGCTCTTTGACCTTGTCAAAAAGGGCCATATTTCCTTCTTTCTCTTTAGAACCGACCGAGGAGACCTTGGCGCGCGGAGTTCGCCATGCTCGCGTCTTGCTTCTCTTCGTCCTCGAACTCCTTGTGGAGCGTGGACTGCAAGATAACGGGTCCGTCGCCGCTCAGCGAGATGAGGTTGAGTCCCGAACCGCCAAAGACGGCGGTCATGACGGTCTGGGCGTTAAAGGCGCCGATGCGCTCCACGTTGAAGGCGACCGCGTCAGAAAACGCCACCAGCGCTCCCCCGTGCACTTGAATCTTGCCGCCGTAGTCGGCGGGGTTGAGTTCGAGCAGACTCCCTCCGCCGCCGAGCACCACGGTGCCCGTGCCGGTGAAGTGCTCAAAGATGTAGCCGTCCTTGGCGCGAAATCCCGTCGTGAGACCGGCGAAGGAGATGTCATAGTTCACGGTCGACTCGGCGCACACGAAGGCGCGACTCTCGGCCCGCCAGCCCGTCGTGGTGCCGTCGAGTTCCACGACCTTGACCTGACCAGGCAGTTCGCCGGCAAAGGTGACGAGACCGGACCCGCCCTGGGGCGTGAACCACTGAAAGGCCAGACTCTGACCACTGAGCATCCGCTTGCCGACTTCGGTGGCGGTGGAGAGCGCGGCCTTTAAGAAGCCACCGGCCCCGCCGCTCTCTTTGGCGGCCTTCGTGTCGGCGTCGGCCTGTCCCCCGGGAGTGGACAGCCGGGTCTCCAGGGAGACGTTGGTCGTCTTCCAGCGAAACTTGGTGGCGTCAGCGAACATCGACTGTCCGGCGTCGAGCTGACACGTGATGTGCTGGGCGTACTCTCCGATGACCTTGCAGGCAATTGTCATTGCTCTCCTCTCTCGGGCAGATTAGCCTTCCGCGCCGACGACGACAAACGCCGTCGCGCTCGCTCTAGTGCAGGGTCGCGGCGTCGAAGGCCACCGTCGCGTCATTCAGAGACACGACGGTCGTGGGCTCAACGAGCTGGTGCGACGACGCCGCGAGGCGAACGACCGTTCCCCATGACACGAACTTGATGGCGTGGGTGGCGAAGCTCATCGGTCCCTCGACGACCTTCACTTCCACCACCCCGGTCCCACCGAGAGCGAGCGCGGACTCCTGCATCCGCGCCATGGCCGCCTCGCGCGCCGCGTACATGGCTTCGGTGAAGTTCGTCAGCTCCACGTTTTGGGTCTGCTGCTGGAAGACCGCGCCCACGCTGCGCCGCGGGGCGTAGACAAAGCTGGCCCCCGTGGCGAGGCCCAGGGGCTCCCATCCCGCCACCATGAGACGCGCGAAGTCCCGGGCGGAGAGATCGGACACGAAGACTCGGTTCAGTTCGACTCGCGTGAGCCCGACGGGACGCACCGCGGTGCCGAGCAGGGAGATCTCCACGTGGGTTGAGTGAACGGCTCGCTCAATGTGCACGCCCACCACGCCCTGACCCCCGGCGCTGCCCGCTTCGTGTTCGATGCGGGTGATGGCGTTCTTAAAGGCCAGGGCGTGAGCCTCGGTCGCTCCGAGGATCTCGCCCTGACCCCAGTTCCACATGCCGGCCGGTATCGACACCACCGACACCCCACTCACCAGTTCGACCGGCTCCCAACCGATGGCGTGCAGGTTGAACTCCTCGTCGATCGACAGGTCCGAGGTCATGGAGGGTCCCGACGAGGCGACCGTCGCGCCCGAGGCCGCCCGCCGTACGTCGGCCGCGACGTCAATGGGAGTTTCCGGGCGCAGACTCACGAGAGGCGCACGGTCGGTTGGGGAACGGGCAGGGCCTCGAAGGCCTTGAAACGACGGACGCGATTGCCGCGCAGTAAGGTCTGGACCTCGAGGTCGCCCTTCTCGAACTCTCGCTCCCTCACCGAGAGATCAGCCCCGTGCAACGAGTCGCCGTGCAGCTGGTCGCGCACGTTCTTTCGGGCGATCGACCGCGCGGCGCTCTGGGCCCGGACGATTTGATCGATCTCCTGGGGCGCGAAGTTCTGACTGACCATGAACCCCCCGGCGCCGCCCATGAGGTACTCGGTCACGCAGTACGCCCAGACGCGGACCGAAGAGACCGTGGCGATGACCGACACCGGCGCAAAGCCCGCCTCGAACAACTTCGCCAGGCGCTGTCCCGCCAGGTACGTCGTCCAGGGCGGGGTCGTCGCCACCGGGGCGCCCTTCAGCGTGACCGCCGTGCCCACCAGATGAAACTCGATGACTCCCGCCTCACTGAGCGAGCTCTGGGTGTCGAGCACGCCGACCACGCCGTCGGCGTGAAGGTCACTGGCCTCTTCCACCATTCGCGCGTAGGCGGAGGAGAACCCTTCGTGCCACGAACTCTCGATCCAGGTCTGCTGGTAGTTCTGTCCCCAGACTCGGTGTTCGCCGCCCATCATGGCGCCGTGGGGACACTGATAGTTCTCGACGTATCCTCCCTGACTTCCGCCGTAGGGGGTGATGCCGCGTTGGATGAAGCCGACCCCGTAGGCCCCCCACTGCATGGCGCAGAAGCCCTGAACGAGACCGACCGGCTCCAGTCCCATCTGCAGGCACGCCGCGAAGTCGTTCACCGAGAGTCCCGAGGAGAACGCCCCCTCGCCGAGGCGTCGCTGCGCGGCCTCGGGTAGGTCGCTCGAGCCGGTGGTCATCAGTTGTCGAGGGAGATGATGGTGACCGGCTTGACCAACGTGACGTCCTCGGAGCTCTTGGTGACGGCCGTACCGAGGGCCAAGAACTCAATCGTGTGCGATCCCCACTGGTGGGACTTTTCTTCCAGACGAACGCCGACGATGCCGCTCGCCCCGAGCTCGTTGGCCTCGTCCTGCATCCGGGTCATCGCCAGTTCGCGCGCCTCATAGAGCGCTTGGGTGAAGTTCGGCAGCTCCACGTTCTGGCCGGTGGTGCCGAGCGTCTGGCCAATGCCGCGGTGGGCGATGTGGTACACGCAGGTCCCCATGACCAGGCCCTGGGGTTGGTAGCCGGTCTGAGCCAGCGTCCAAAAGTCCTGTCCCGAAAGGTCCGAGGTGAAGGGCTTGCCCTTCTTGTTGAGGCGCGAGACCCCGTCCTCGGCTTTCACGGCGGTGCCGACGGCGATGAACTCCGCGGCGTCCTTGCCCCACTCGTAGTAGTTCACGTCCAGGCGCACGCCCACCACGCCGTCGGCGCCGAGTTCCGCGGCCTCTTCCTCCATGCGCGTCATGGCCAGCTCGCGCGCGTTGTACATGGCCTCGGTGAGTTTGGTCAGCTCTTGGCTTTGGCTCCACTTACGCGTCTGGATACCGGTGTGGTAGATCGAAGAACCCATGACAAAGCCCACCGGATGGAACCCGGCCTCTTTGACGAGCAGGAACTCATTGACCGAGAGGTCCGAGGTGAACAGACCCTTCTCGAGCTCTTCCAGGCGATGTTCCGTCGCTTGTGGCAGATCGTTCGTTACGTCGCTCACTGATGTCCTCCAATAACAATATTTTCGAGGGCCTGGCGCGCCGACTCACTGTGGGCCGCCTCGTCCTTTAGGGCCTGCAGCAGACGAAGGATCCACTGGTCCACGTCGACCGTCTCACTGCGGATGCGAATACCGCCGGACACGTGACCGACGTGGCACTGCAGGGACGCCCCCTCGACGCTGGCCTCGAACTGACTGCCGGCCAAGGCGATACTCACCCCGGAGATGGCGTTCGACTTATGAAATCGACCACCCGCGCGCTCAACGCGCAGGCGATCACCGAGGGTGTCGGAGAGTTCGTCGCAGAGCGCCTTCAAGAGAATGTGCACGTCGGAACTGTTTGAACGAAGAGACGCCGCGGCCAGTCGAAGTTCGTCCGAATCGTCCGAAAGGCTCATCACGAGCCACCTTACAGTGGCGGCACTTGGATTTAACTGGACCTTACCTTCGGGCCCTCGGTCTCGAACTCGACCCGCCGTCAACGCGACCGACCTAGGATGCGGCTATGAAGAGTCCACAGGGCCGCGAATCCAAGAAGCCCAAAAAACCCAAGGTGAAGTCGGGGCCCAAGGTCTTTGAAGACCCCACTCGCAAAGCCTTCCAGGTACCCCAAGCGGAGAGCAACCGTCCCGACAAGGCGTAGTAGCAACGCGACGGGACCCTAGGAGGACTTCGTCGCGCCCCGGTCACCGACTAGTTGGGAGAGATCGCTCACGACGACGTTGGCCCCGTGAGCGCGAAGTTGATCGGCGTAGTCGTGCGCGGCGCCTTCGTCGTGGTGATCGACCCCAATCACCAGGGCGAAGTGACCGGCGTGCCCCGCTTGCACTCCGGCCAGCGCGTCTTCGAGCACGACGGCGCGCGACGCCGCCACCCCGAGCTGCTTCGCCCCTTGCAGGAACGAGTCGGGCGCCGGCTTGCCCGCGAGGTGTAGGTCCTTCACGGTGTGACCGTCCACGCGGGTGTCAAAGAGATCGTTGATGCCCGCGGCCGTCAGGGCGGCCTCGGTGTTTTCACTGGCCGACACCACGGCGATCTTGACGCCTCGGCCCTTGAGCGCGGCGATGAGCTCCTTCACCCCCTCGTAGACCTGGACGCCGTCCTTTTTCATCACCTGCAGGACCAGCTCGTTCTTTCGATTCCCGACTCCGCACACCGTGGCGGCGGTCGGTGGATCGTCGTCGTTCCCCTCGGGCAACGTGATGCCCCGGGCCTTTAAGAAGTTCCGCACGCCGTCGGCGCGGGGCTCGCCGTCCACGTACTTTTCGTAGTCGCTCTCGGCGTCGAAGGGGGCGTAGGTCGTGCCCGTTCTCTTCGTCTCCTCGAGGAGGAACGCGTCAAAGGCCTGTTTCCACGCCGCGGCGTGCACCAGGGCGGTCTTGGTGAGCACTCCGTCCATGTCGAAGAGCCACGCCGCGTAGGCGCCGAGGTCCACGGCACCCGGGTCGCTCGGTACGACGTCGCTCATCGGTCGGTCGTTCTCTCGTTGGGCGTCCGCGACGCGGTGGTCGGGTTCGCGGCCGGGGGGTTGGGTGGGCGGTGGACCCGGCGAGAGCGGGGCGACCGGTGCGTGCACCGCCGGCGTGTCGACCGAGAGCGTGAAGACCTCGTCCCCGTGGCACAGTTCGAGCGCGTCGCCGTCGCGCAGTTCGTACGAGGTGGACGCCGTCGTCGCCTCGACGTGGAGGTGGCGCCCGCGAAAGATGATGTTAAAGGCGACGCGAGTGATGCCCTCGGGTAGGCGCGGCGAGAACATGAGGGAGTCGCGCCACGCGCGCATGCCGGCCAGGCCCTGCACGATGGCGATCCAGGTTCCGGCCAGCGACGCCATGTGCAGACCGTCGCGCGTGTTGTGTTCGCGGTCCTCGATGTCCATCAGCGCGGCCTCGGCCATGTAGTCGTAAGCGAGCGACAGATACCCCACCTCGGCCGCCAGCACCGCCTGGATGCAGGCCGAGAGGGACGAGTCGCGCACGGTCAGCCTCTCGTAGTAGTCGAAGTTGGCCTTCTTCTGCTCGGCGGTGAAGGCGTCGGCCCGCACGAACATCGCCAGGACCAGGTCAGCCTGCTTCACCACTTGCTTGCGATAGAGGTCGAAGTAGGGAAAGTGCAGGAGCAGCGGGTACTGATCCTCCTTGGTGCCCTCAAAGTTCCACACCTCGTGTCGCGTAAATCCCTCGGACTGGGCGTGGACGCCGAGCTGCTCGTCGTAGGGCAGAACCATGGCCTCACTGGCGCGGCGCCACTGCGCCACTTCGTCCTCGTTGACCTGGTGGTCGGAGGCGACGTCACGGTGTCTCTCGGCGGCGTCGGCGGCGACTTGCAGATTTCTCTGGACCATCAAGTTCGTATAGATGTTGTTGTCGGCGATCGCGCTGTACTCGTCGGGGCCCGTCACCCCGTCGATGCAAAAACCACCGTCCACGTTGAAGTGTCCGAGCGACATAAACAGTCGGGCCGTCTCGATGAGGATCTCCGCTCCGAAGTCGTGCTCGAAACTCTCGTCGCCGGAGTTGTGCAGATAGCGCACCACGGCGTCGGCCACGTCGGCGCTCACGTGAAAGGCCGCGGTGCCGGCGGGCCAGTAGCTGGAGCACTCGGCGCCGGCGATGGTGCGCCACGGGAAGGCCGCCCCGCGAAAACCTAAGAGCGAGGCCCGGTCGCGAGCCATGGGCAGCGTGCTGTGACGCCAGCGCAAGGCGTGGGCGACGGTGTCGGGAGCGGTCATGCTGAGCACCCTCAGTACAAAGGCCTCACTGTCCCAGAAGGCGTGACCGTCGTAGCCCGTGCCCGTCAGACCCTTCGCCGGAATCGCGCGCTGTTCGTTTCTCGCCCCCGCTTGGAGAACGTGAAAGAGCGAGAAGCGCACCGCCTGTTGAATCTCTTCGTCCCCGTCGATCTCCACGTCGGCCGACGTCCAGAAATCGTCGAGATAGGCGGTCTGTTCGGCCACCAGTCCGTCCCAGCCACCTTCACGGGCCGCGAACAGCGCCGCGTCCGTCTGATCGCGCAGCGCCTCCATGGTGCGCACCCCCGACCAGCCGTAGGCCACGTACTTGACGATGGTCAGTTTCTCCCCCGGCTTCAGGTTCGTCGTGACGGTCACCCGCGCGAGATCCGCGAAGGCCTCCGCGGTGACGTTCGTTCCCTCGGGCCCCGCGACGTCGTGATCCATCGCCGTGGAGACCAACAAGGCGCTGTAGCCGGTCTGGTTCACCAGGTCGGCGTGCGCCTCGTGACACTGATGATCGAGAGCCGTCCAGGGAGAGTCCAACTCGACCGCCGCTCGCGGGTCGAACCCCGCGGGTTTGTTGGCCGGCTCGTTGGCCACCAACTCGGACTGAACGACAACGCGCACGCCGTCGAGCGCTTCCACCTCGTACTTGATCGCGGCGATGGCTCGTTGAACCATGGAGACCATTCGGGTGGAGGTGACCCGAACCCGGCTGCCGGCCGGGGTGGACCACTCCGCTCGTCGTTCGAGTTGACCGGTTCGAAAGTCCAGCACGCGCGCGTGCTCGTGCAGGTCGCCGTAGCGAATGTCGAAGGGTTCGTCGTCCACCAGCAGTCGAATGACTTTGCCGTCGGTGACGTTCACCACACTTTGGTCTTGCTCGGGGTAGCCGTACCCGGCTTCCGCGTAGGGCAGCGGTTTGAGTTCGTAGACGCCGTTCAGGTACGAGCCCTGCAGCCCGTGCGGCTCGCCCTCGTCGAGGTTCCCGCGCCAACCGATATGACCGTTGGCGAGGGTGAACAGTGACTCGCTTTGGGCCAAGATGTCGACGTCTAACTGAGACTCGCACAGGCGCCAGGGTTCCACGTCGAAGGCGGGGTGTTGGATCATCTAGAGCAAACTGTATCTCGGTGAGTTCGGCGTCGAACCTTTGCGTTGCTCACCGCTTAACGGGCGAGTGACTCGAAGTTCTCGTACAGTCGCGGTTCACCGGCCATCTCGCGGGCGTGCAGCGCTCTCGGCGCGACCTTGGCCCAGATCCCGTCCACCCAGAACACGTCGAGCACGAGGTCGCGATTGAGCACCCCGTGCTTCACCAGCGCGCCCACCGTCTCTCCGAAGAACAACACCCTTCCCACGGCGGGGTCGTTGAGGTCGGTCGCCTCCGGGTCGAATCCCTCGGCAAATATTTGGTTGAAGCCCTCGTCTAATTTCAGCTCGGTACCCCAGCGCATGAGCTGCACCAAGATCCCCGCGTCGTCGTACGTCGCCACCATCACATCTCCTTTGTTTGATCAACTAGGACATGTACTAGCCCACTATCGAGCGCCCGTCGAATGATTCTTTGCTTAGCCAGTTGACTCTTTATGCAGTGAGATCGCGGAGCTGACGCACTCTCGCGCTAGGTCGACGTCAGGAACCCTGGGTGGGGACGCGCTGTCGCCCGGTCCCTACTCGCGAAGGGTGAGGCTCACCGGACAGTGATCACTGCCCAGGATGTCGGGATGGATGTCGGCCGCTTCCACTCGCTCGACGAGCGACTGCGAGACGAGAAAGTAGTCGATGCGCCACCCCACGTTGCGCGCGCGCGAGTTCGCAAAGTGCGACCACCACGAGTAGTGACCGTTTCCCTGGTGAAAGAGACGGAAGGTGTCGACGAAGCCGGCGTCGAGATAGGCCTGAAAGCCGGCACGCTCCTCGGTGGTGAATCCCTTGCGACCGACGTTGGACTTGGGGTTGGCCAGGTCGTCGGCAGTGTGAGCCACGTTGAGGTCACCGCAGAAGATGACGGGCTTCGTGCGCTCGAGGTCTTTGACGTAGTGGAGGAACGCCGGGTCCCACTGGTGGTGACGGAGCGAGAGTCGACCAAGATCCTCTTTGGCGTTGGGGGTGTAGACCGTGACGACAAAGAAGTCCTCGAACTCCTCGGCGAGCACCCGACCCTCCGTATTGGGATTGCCGAACTGATCGCCGACGACACCGTGCCGGGCCACCGCGTCGTCGGGGAGATCGGGCGTGACCGATAACGGTTCGGTCGTGGAGAAGATCGCGGTGCCCGAGTAGCCCTTCTTCACCGCGGAGTTCCAGTGCTCCACGTATCCCGGCACTTGCACCTCGGACTGGTGTTGTTGCGCCTTCGTCTCTTGCAGGCAGATGATGTCGGGCTTCAACGCCTCCATGGCCGGGCTAAAGAGACCCTTCTTCTCGACCGCACGTATTCCATTGACGTTCCACGACACCAGTTTCATCCCTGAAATGTAGCAACCGGTGGGCTCATCGGCTCAGCGCGGTGACTCGCGATTCCCTCTGCTTGACTTCTCTCATGGCAACGGTGGGCGTGACAATCTACGGCGTGTGCGCCGTCTCCTTCATGATGGCGATGTACGCACTCGAGCGGCGCGGTCGCGCTTTCATCCTGGCCTTCGCCCTGGGCTGCGTGCTGTCCAGCGTCTATGGATTTCTCTCGGGCGCGTGGCCCTTCGGGGTGGTGGAACTCGTGTGGTCCTTCGTCGCGGTGCGTCGCTATCGCCAGGTTCAACCCCACTGATCCCCCCTCGGTAAAGGATCGGTAAAGGAACTCAACGGAGAGTCCCTTCCCAGCGATTTCGCAGATATCTCTCAGCGATCCGACAGTTTTCTCACATCGATCTCACAAAAGCGCTTCGTATCGTCGTACTTGTTCTTGAAGGGAGAACCGAACATGAAACTACTTAACGTCAAATCCATTGCGGCGATTGCGATCGTTGCCTCGATGGGCGTTGGAGCGCCGGCGGTTGCTTTCGCCGACTCAACGACGACCACACCACCACGACGACCACGACCGCTCCCGGCGCGACGGTGTCGGCGACCGCGACGGCGACGGCGTGGACGGCGTTCCAGAAGCAGTGGAAGGCCTACGTCGACGGACTGCGCTCGATCGGACTGACCTACCGCGCGTCGGTACAGACGTCGCGGGCGGCGTACCTGGCGGCCATGGCGGCCGCCACCACCCCCGCCGAGAAGCAGGCCGCACAGGCGGCGCTCAACGTGTCACTCTCGGCTGACCTGAACGCGCGCATCGCCGCGATCACGGCCGCCGGTGACCCCCCGTCGCCGCCCGCTGGCTACAACGGCACCGCGTGGGTCGAAGGCTTCCAGGCCGCCAACGTGGCGTTCCGCGCGTCCATCGTGACCGCCCAGACGGCGTTGTCGCAGGCGCTGGCGTCCGCCACGACCGCGTGGGACCGCAAGTCAGCTCGACTGACGTACCAGATCGCCGTCGGTAACGCGATGGTGACGCACAGCACCGCGATCGAGGCCCTGGGGACTCCTCCCACTCACCGCGGACAACCGTCGTAACGACTCCCCTACCATGAAAACGGCGTGTATCTTCGGAGACACGCCGTTTTTTTGATCCACCGCGAGTCCTGACGCGACTCTCCCAGACATCGCGGGGTGGCACGATCGTCCACCCTCGCGGCGCTAGTGGGGTCCGATGCCCCTGAAAGTCGTGGCGACCAGCTCGCGGGCGAAGGCGTCGTCCATCGGCGCGTGTCGGGCCAAGAGGCGGTAGTAGAGAGGCCCGTACAGTTCATCCATAACCAGGGCCAGATCCACGTCACCGCGGATCTGGTCTCGATCGATCCCGCGGCGCAGCACCACCGTCGTCGCGTCGCGCCGGGGCTGCAGCCACCGTTCGCGCCACATCGCGGCGAGGGCCGGGTCACTTTGGGCGTGCCCCAGTAGTTCGGCCATCACGTCACCCGCGCGCCCTCGAAAGGCCTTCACCATGACCAGAATCTGGTTCGTGAGGTCGGTCACGACGTCCCCGGTGTCCGCGAAGGCGATGGTCTCGCGGTAGCGATAAAAGTACGCGTCGATCGCCACCGCGCCGCGGCTCGGCCACCACTTGTAGATGGTCACCTTGCTCACGCCCGCCCGCGCGGCGATGGACTCGATGGTCGTCGCCGAAAATCCCGACTCCAACATGATGTCGGCCGCGGCCTCGAGGATCGCGAGACGAGTTTTCTCGCTGCGAGGGCGCCCGGCACGCGCGGCGCCGCTGGTTACTTTGGCCACGCCGTCATTCTAGTTTATGTACGTAACGTTCAGTAATACGCTATGATGCACGAATCGCGTAAAGGAGTCTCGATGTCGCCCACCGCTGAAGCCACCCCCGGATCCGCGCCGTTGCGTCGTCCGTTGGTCTTCCTCTTCGCCCTGGCCTGTGGCATCTCGGCCGCCAACCTCTACTACGCCCAGCCGGTGCTCGGGAGCATCGCGACGTCCTTTCACACCAGCTCGAGCAACGTCGGACTCATCGTCACCTTCGCCCAGATCGGCTACGCGATCGGCCTCGCCTTCATCATTCCCCTCGGCGACATGCTCCCACGCCGCCGGCTGGTCCCCTCGGTCTTGTTGATCACCGTGGTCGGTCTGTTCGTCTCGGCCTTTGCGCCCAACGTCGGCGTCCTCGTGGCGATCACCCTCGTCGTTGGTCTCGGCAGCGTGGCGGCCCAGCTACTGGTCCCCATGGCCGCGTCCCTCTCCAGCGACCACGAGCGCGGTCGTGTCGTCGGCATGGTCATGAGCGGACTCTTGCTCGGCATCCTCCTCGCCCGCTCGGTCTCGGGGGTCATCGCGCAGCTGTCCAGTTGGCGGGCGGTCTACGTGATCGCGGCCCTCATGACCCTTGCCCTCGCCCTGGTGCTCTCTCGGCTGTTGCCACCCGAGCGCGAGCGTCCCAGCGTGCGCTACGCAGAGCTACTGCGCGGCGCCGTTCACTACTTCGCGACCGAGTCGCTGCTGCGCCGGCGGGCGCTCTTCGGGGCGCTCGGCTTTGGGGCGTTCAGCGTGTTCTGGACCACCATGGCCTTCCTCTTGAGTGGCGCGCCGTACCACTACAACGACCTCACGATCGGCCTCTTCGGGCTCATCGGCGCGGCCGGGGCGCTCTGTGCCAACTTCGCCGGACGCTGGGCGGACCGCCGCTGGACCAAGCCCACGACCTTGGTGTTCGCCGCGCTAATGGCCTTCTCGTTCCTGCCGCTCTGGCTCGGGCGTCACTCCTTGGCCCTGGTCATCGTCGGCATCTTGATTCTCGACGTCGGCGCCCAGGGCCTACAGGTGACCAACCAGTCACTGATCTACCGGCTCGCTCCCCACGCCCGTAGTCGTATCAACTCCTCCTACATGGTCTGTTACTTCCTCGGCGGGGCACTCGGCTCATGGATCGGGAGCATGACCTACGAGCACTTTCGCTGGACCGGCGTGTGCGTGCTCGGCGGCGCGATTGGCCTCGCGGCGACCGCACTGGCTATCGCCGACTCACTCAACAAAACGCCCCACCCCGACCCCATGAGCGCCGCGCCCGCGGTCACTGCGACGACCAGTTCTACCTAGCGGCCCCACCCGCCGACGAGGGGCGTGGGCAATGTGTCACACCGTTTCGTGTCCTTGCCAATGGACGAAAGCCCCGGTCGAACTAGTCGACCGGGGCTTTCGTCCACCTATGAAGGGCGGGACGCTCTCCTTAGTGAGAGGTCACCGACGTTGACGCCTCGCTGTCGGCTCTGCGTGGCAAGACCCAGCCGGGACGGGGGAAGTGGCACGTGTAGCCGTTGGGATAACGCTCCAGGTAGTCCTGGTGCTCGGGCTCGGCCAGCCAGAAGGGACCCGCGGGAGCCACTTCAGTGACGACCTTGCCGGGCCAGAGTCCGGAGGCCTCGACGTCCTTGATCGTGTCCTCGGCGACTCTGCGCTGCTCGTCGCTCAGGTAGAAGATCGCTGAACGATAGCTCGCGCCCATGTCGTTGCCCTGGCGATTCTTGGTCGTCGGGTCGTGGATCTGGAAGAAGAACTCCAGGATGTCGCGATACGAGGTGACGCTCGGATCAAAGGTGATCTCGATCGCCTCCGCGTGGTTGCCGTGGTGTCGGTACGTCGCGTTGGCGACGTCTCCCCCGCTGTAGCCCACGCGGGTGGAGATGATGCCCGGACGCTTGCGAATGAGGTCCTGCATTCCCCAAAAGCACCCGCCGGCCAAAATGGCCTTCTCTTCACTCACTTTGATTCTCCTTTCGCGGGGAAGAGCGTCTTGTACTCGCCGTACCCCTCCTTGTCTAAGTCGTCGTAGGGCACGAAGCGCAACGCCGCTGAGTTGATGCAGTAGCGCAGCCCTCCTTGATCTTTCGGCCCGTCGTCGAAGACGTGACCGAGGTGGCTGTCGGCGTTGGCCGAGCGAACCTCAGTCCTCTTCCAACCAAAACTCAGGTCACTGTTCTCGACCACGTTGGCGGGCTCGAGGGGCGCGGTAAAGCTGGGCCACCCACAACCGCTGTCGTACTTCTTGGTGGAGGCGAACAGGGGCTCGCCGGAGACCACGTCCACGTAGATGCCGGCCTCTTTGTGATCCCAGAACTCGTTGCGAAACGGCGGTTCGGTGGCCGCTTCCTGGGTGACCTGAAACTGTTCGGGCGTCAGCTGGGCCACCTTGTCGGGGTCCTTCGTGTAATTCGTCATCTCTCTCCTCTCGCGCCCGCGGCAGTGCTACGCGCTACGGGGCCGTCGTTACTGTCTCTCCAGGGTCAGACCGCGTTACATCGTGACGTCCTGATGTGAGACTACCGACGCCCCACGAGAATCGCGACGCCGCACACCACCACGTACGAACTCTCGGGCGCGTCCAGATCCCGGTAGCCCGCGAGCGGGTCAAGGAGGTTGCACGCGAGCTCGCCGCGTCAAAAGGGCCAGCCCTAGGGAACCACCGCCGCCCAGTGAACTCCGCCGTCCGACGTCATGATCATCGTATTTTCATCACGCGCGCCCTGGAGAAGGGCCACACCCTGGGCGACACTTTGGAACGCGAGCGAGAGGGCCCACTCTCGGCGAACGATCTCCCAGTGATGACCACCGTCCACGCTTCGGATGAACTGCTGAACATCGGATACCGAGTTGTTCACTCGGTTGGCGAAGAGGTCCGTCGCCGTGGGGGCGGCCAGAATGTTCTCAATCGATGGACTGAGTTGGGGACCGTAGTGAAACGTGCGGCCATCGTCGCGAGAGGTGTAGAGCCACACCGACTGCAACGTGGCGCCCGGCGGCGCCGACTTTGAGAGGGGCGAGGCGAAGCCTCCCATCTCACAGGCGACGACCAGGTCTCGCGCCGTGGTGGCAACCGGGACGACGTAGCTGTCGCCCACCGGTGCGCACGGAGGGGACCACTTCACCCACTGTCCGCTCGATGTCAGTCGCGCGCTGCCCGAAACGCCGCGATCGTTCCCGACCACCAACCAACCCGAGGTTCCGCGAAAGACGATCGCGCCGCCGTCCGTCGCGCCGCCCGCGGGGAGTTCCAACGTCGGAGCTCGCACGCGACGCCAGTCGTCTCGCCCCACCGCTGAGCGCTCCACCACTCCGTGATAGGACCTGCTCTGGGCAACCAAGTAGGCGGTACCTCTCGTTGCCGCGATGTCGAAGATGACGCCGTAGGGGCCCTCCAGGGACGTCGACAGTTGTCGCCATTGCGCGCCCCCGTCGTGGGTGGAGAAGAAGACGGGACGTCCCCTCTCGAGGCCGTAGATCCAACCGTTCTGCGCGTCGGCGAAGAAGATGCTCAAGGCGCCGTCTCGTTTGAACCCCGAACCGGACGTGTTTTTGTTCGATAGCGCCACCAGCGCCGCCGGCAGAGAGCGAGGGGACCAGGATCGACCGTGGTCGAGGGTCTCTCGTAGGGCCAGGCAGCCCGTGGCCTTCGCGCACGGCAGAAGTCCCAGCGCCCAACCGTTGGCGGGAGAGTCGAAGGAGAACGATATGGCGTTGAACCGGGGATTCGTGGAGTGTGAGGCCAGACCTGCCCCACCCTCGCCCTTCGGCGACGCATATGCACTGGTTACAAGGGCGACGACCCCGAGAGCGACGACGACGAGAGCGCGACGCCGATGTCGATTGGCGATCACTCCCGGCCGAGCCAACTCGCGAGGCACGCTTCGTTACCTTCGATGTCCGCGAGCACCCACCACGACGGCGCGTACTCGTCAGTGACCAGGCGACCTCCCGCCGCGATCGCCGCCGCGACGCGCGACTCGATCGTGTCGTGGGGCACGTTGACATCGATGTGAATGCGCTGGGGTCGGGGCACGTCCATCTGCTGGAACCAGACCACGGGGCCAATCGAACGAGGGTCGTGCAACTCCTCGTCACCGACGTCTCGGTAGTCGAGCACCGCTCGCCAGAACACGCGAACGCTCGGGATATCCATCGCGTCGATGGCGATGTGTACGCACTCACTCACCGCTGGCTCGGCCGCGATTCCCATGTCGCGGGCCGCGAGTGAGATCTCCTTCGCCAAGGCGACATCACGACGGCTGAGGCCGTGAATGTCGTGGCTGGTGAGACGTACCGTGACGCCGGAGTAGCGAAGATCGGCCTCGGGATGGTGGTTGGCCGCTTCGGCCAGGACGGTGATGGCGTCGATCAGTTCCACGCCCCGAACGAACGATCCGGTGCGAAAGTAGGCGGTGGCCCCACCGGGCAGGACACGCCAGTCGTCGATGCCCTCAGACTGGTGGAACTGTTCGGGAGTGATGGCGTCGCTCATGGGTCGAAATCTATAACTACCAGGGTGACTACACGAGGTCGTGACGCCAGAGAACGAAACAGGGAAGCACGACACCGTCGAAGAACTGGCGTATGACAGGCCGTCGGTAGGGTCCAGCCATGTCGCCATCGCAACAACATCTGAACGATCGCCAACGCGAAGCGGCCTCCTTTGGTGACACTCCGCTTCGCGTGCTGGCCGGACCGGGGACCGGCAAGACCACGACGTTGAGCGCCCGGGTGGAGTTCCTGCTCCAGCGCGAGGTCCCCCCCGAACGAATTCTCCTGTTGACCTTTACCCGCCGCGCGGCTCGAGAGATCGTCGGGCGGGTACGCGCGTTGAGGCGCGACGACCGGGTGCAGCGCGTCGCCGGCGGAACGTTTCACTCGGTCGCCCACCGCACCCTGCGACGACATCACACCTCGGTGGGCATCCCCGAGGGATTCGGCGTGCTCGATCAGGGCGACAGCGCGGACCTGCTCGACCTCGTCCGCGGCGATCTGGGTATTCTGAGCGATCAGCGGCGACTCCCGAAAAAGGGCACGCTCGCGTCCCTGTACTCGCGCACCGTGAATACCGGGGTGCCCCTTCGCGACGTGATGAACGAGATCACTCCGTGGTGCATCGAACACCGCGACGACGTCGCGTCGCTCTTTCGCGCCTACGTCTCGAGAAAGCAGGCGCTGGGACTCCTCGACTTCGACGACCTCCTTCTCTTCTGGCGACACGCCGTTCAGCACGAGGTTCTCGGCAAGAAGCTCGGCGCCGCGTTCGACCACGTTCTGGTCGATGAGTTTCAAGACGTCAATCTCCTCCAGCTGGACATTCTGAGAGGACTTCGTCAACACGACCCCCGCGTGACTCTGGTCGGGGACGACGCCCAAGCCATCTACGGTTTTCGCGGCGCGTCGCCCCGGTATCTGCTGGACGCGGAGCAGTACTTTGACGGGCTCACCACCATCACCCTGAACGCCAACTATCGCTCCAGCGCCCCCATCCTCGGCGTCGCGAACGCGCTGGCCGCGGACGCTCCCGAAGGTTTCACCTCCGTCCTGCGAGAAGAGGTGCCCACCCCCGGTGCCGTTCAGCCTGCGCTCATTCACTGCGTCGATGAACGACAGCAGTCCACGGTGGTCGCCGATCGGGTGTTGGAACTCTACGAGTCGGGAGTGGGTTTGCAGCGTCAGGCCGTCCTCTTTCGCGCGTCGCACCACAGCGCCGACTTAGAGATCGAACTCTCGCGACGGCGCATCCCCTTCATCAAGTACGGAGGGCTGCGCTACCTCGAAGGGGCTCACGTCAAGGATCTCCTGTGCGCTTTTCGCCTGGTCGACAATCCCCGCGACGAGATGGCCTGGTTTCGACTCCTGCAGTTACTGCCCGGCGTGGGGCCCGCCAAGGCGCGTCGGGCGATCGACGCGCTTCGCGGCGGCGACTCCCAGCTCCCCCTTTCGAACGACGTCATCACGCAACGCTGGCCCCAGTTGCAGCGCGTCCTGCCGCCCGAGACGACCGAGATGTCCCAGCGCCTGGTGGACGCGCTGTGCCGTGGGCTCGACGAGCCGCTCGCCGCCCACGCCGATCGTCTGCGACACGCGATCACACCGCTGATCGAGGCGACCTACGAAGACGCCCTGCCTCGTCTCGAGGATCTCGGCGCCCTGGTCCTCGCCTGCAGCGACGCCACGAGACTGAGTGACGTCGCGGCCGCCCAGGCGCTGGATCCGCCGCACTCCACGGGAAATCTGGCCGGGCCCCCGATGATGGACGAGGACTGGCTGGTCCTCTCCACCGTCCACTCGGCCAAGGGACTCGAGTTCGACGCCGTGCACGTGATTCACGCGGCCGACGGAAACTTCCCCTCCGACATGGCGCTCGGCACCCCGGAAGGTCTCGAGGAAGAACGCCGACTGTTCTACGTGGCGGTCACGCGGGCTCGACGAGACCTGGCCATCTACGTTCCCCTGCGCTACCACCACCACCGCGTCCGTGACGAACACTCCTGGGCCCAGCCCTCACGGTTCCTCACCGACTCGGTGCGATCGACGCTGGTCGAGGTCGCCGTGCCCGACGAACTCGTGGCGGATATGGGAGACCTGGAACCGGTCGAGATCGAGAGCTTCGGCGCCGTCGCCACCGAGATTTCACAACTCTGGTAACTTGATGTCAGTGGCTGTCATAAGACTACTATGGTGATGTCAGCGAGTGACATCGCTCTCCCCCAGCCCCGTACTGTCGGGAGTTCACCCTCATGGAGGACGTATGCGAATTTTTGTTACCGGAGCATCTGGCTGGATCGGCTCCGCCGTTGTCGTTGAACTGCTCGGAGCGGGCCATCACGTAGTGGGCCTCGCCCGCTCACCGGAGTCGGCGGACGCGCTGAGGTCGGCCGGCGTCGAAGTGACGTTGGGCGGTCTTGATGATCTCGAGGTTTTACGCTCGGCTGCTCGCGAGTCGGACGGCGTCATCCACCTCGCGTTTAAACACGACGTGGCCTTTTCGGGAAACTTCCAAGGCGCCGCCGACGCGGACCGCCTGGCGGTGGAGACGATGGCAGAGGCGCTCGTCGACTCGGATCGTCCCTTCGTCCTCGCCTCGGGGCTCCTCGGGCTCACCCCCGTGGCCGGTCGCGCCACCACCGAACGAGACGGGCACCTCGGAGACCCGTCCGTCGCGGGCATCCCCGAGGGTCCCCGCACCAGGTGGGAGACGTCGGAGTACGTGCTCGCTCTCGCCTCCCGCGGTGTTCGTAGCTCCATCGTGCGCCTGCCCCCGACCAACCACGGCGTGGGCGACAACGGCTTTCTCACCACCATCGTCCACATCGCGCGCGCGTCGGGAGTGTCGGGCTACATCGGCGACGGTGCCAACCGCTGGCCGGCCGTGCATCGCCTGGACTCGGCGAGGCTTTTCCGATTGGCGGCGGAAGACGCGCCAGCCGGGTCGACGTTGCACGCGGTCCACGACGAGGGCGTACCCATTCGGGAGGTCGCCGAGGTGATCGCTCGACACCTGAACGTGCCCGCGGCGTCCATTGCCTCAGAGGATGCGGCCGCGCACTTCACCTGGCTGTCGCGTTTCATTGGCATGGACAGCCCGGCGTCGGGGACCTTCACCCAGGAACTCATGAACTGGGTGCCGGCGCAGCCCGGGCTCATCGCCGACCTCGACGAGGGCCACTACTTCAACGGACCTCCCGTCACGCCTTTCAACGCGGAGGCCTAGACGCCCTACGCCCTTCCCGACGGATCAGTCCTCGGGAAGGGCGGCGAACTCTTTCTTCGTCGTGCGGTACCAGCCCATTCCCGAGAGCGGGTTCTTCCAGCGGCCCTTCATCTCTTTCAACGCGCCCTCGTGGGTGGTGTCGCCCGCGGCGACCTCCGCCTTGAGGTGAGCGTCCTGGGCCTTAATAATCTCGTCGGCGGTGCTTCCGTGGTGAGCCAGCTCGCACGGGCCGCCCAACTGCTGACAGGTCATGGTCTTCACTGGGCCGCCGCCTGAATACGCACGAGGTTGCCCGAGGGGTCGCGGACCGCGCAGTCACGCACGCCCCACGGCTGGTTCGTCGGCTCCTCGAGGATCTCGGCCCCCGAGGCTTTGACCTTCTCAAAGGTCGCCTCCAGGTCGTCGGTGCGAAAGATGGCCGCCTGGAAGGTCCCGCGGGTCACCAGGGACAGGAGCTCGTCACCCTCCACCTGGGTACGGCCGCCGTGGGGCTGAGAGAGGACGATGCTCACGTCCTGTCCGGGAGCCCCGACCGTCACCCAGCGAAAGCCCTCGGACGAGACGTCCATGCGGACTTCCAGTCCCAGCGCGTCGCGGTAAAAGCCAAGGGCGGCGTCGGGGTCACGAACGAGGATGAAGGTGGTGGCGAGGGTGAGAGACATGGGCCCATCATAGGAAGGCCCCGAGCGACGCGACTTCTTGAATCCTGCTTACTTGTGGCCGTGGAGCGGTGCCCTAGGCGGAAATGGAATAACGACGGGGACGTGTCGCGAGCATGCTCACGCACGAGGGAATTGACTCCATGCCCCGATGATCGCGGGCCCGATACTGCGAGGGCGTGACGCCCACCAGTTCGCGAAAGCGTGAGCTGAACGAGCCGAGTGACGAACACCCCACCGCGAGACAGGCGTCCGAGACGGACATCCCCTCGCGCAGGAAGGCCTTCGCGCGCTCGATGCGCCGCGTCATGAGATAGGAGTACGGGGTCTCGCCGTAGGCCTCTCGAAAGTTTCGCGAGAAGTGCGCGGATGACATGAGCGCGGTGCTCGCCATGGCCGAGATATCGAGCGGGGCCGCATACTCGCGGTCGATAAAGTCCTTCGCGCGGCGCAGGCTCTCGAGGTCCGTGATCTTGAGCCGACTCATAGTCTCGACACTACCGTCGACGGGTCGACGTCTCGATGACGAGGCTCCTCCGTTTCGCGAGCACGCGGACCTCAGAGGACGGCCCACACTCAACGCGCACGGCAGAGCCGTGACTGAGCTCTAGCGACGCTCGAACTCGGCGCACACTATAGAGTTCGCGCCATGGAAGGTCCCGCTGGAGGAATAACGACCTGGACCTTTCGACAGCGGCTTCTCGTCTCGCTGATTCTTCTGCCGATCGGATTCGGACTCTGGATCGCCTTGGGCTTTAATCACGCCATCGCCAATGGAGGTCAGATCGACGAGGAAGTCACGGCGATCAGAAGCGCCGTACCCACGGCAGCGACCAATGTTCATGTCGAGTCGAGTTCGGCGTCGTGGATCAGCGGATGTTCTTCCGTGCCGGGATCGCGCAGCGGCTGGACGACGGATCGGATTTCGATCAGTTTCAACGACCGCGAACCTCGAAACCTGGTTGTCGGCGCGATTGCCCGTTCCCTCACGTCGCTGGGCTGGCGACGCGACGACGAGTCGCCAGGTCCTCATCAAGGAAGGATCGCTCACTGGACTCTCAACGTGAAAAGTGACCACCTCGCCCAAGCCTGGGCGTTCCCCGTCGGCCCGGGAACTTCTCACTGGTACTTGAGCGGTAGTTGGCGGCCACCCGGTCCGATCGGCCAAGGTTGTCCCTAACCGACCGAGACCAGTTGGTTTCTCCACGTGCGCGGCCTGGCCGGCGGACCGCTCAACGGCCATCGCGTCAGAGCACATTCACCGGTCTCGATTCTGCCCCGGTCCGATCAGTACGGCGACACCAGCGGCTGTCTGCGTGCCGGGCGAAGTAACGATCGCGTCGATAGCCTGTCGGCAACGACAACTCCGAGGTGCCATGGACAAGGACCTAGTAGATCAAGTTATCGACGCGGCTCAGCGGGTCGTGGCCAGCGGAGCGATCTCTTCTAACGGGCACGGCAACGTGAGCCTTCGGGTCGCCGGCGCGGAGGAGATGTACTTCACCGCGGGCCCCTCGCTGCGGAACCACTCGCCGTCGGCCGTCGTGCGGGTCGGGCTGGATGGAACCCTTTTGGAGGGCGATCTGCCGCCGATCCAGGGTGCCGTCGTCGCCATGCATACGGCGATGTACGCGGATTACCCCGACGTTGGCTGCGTGTTGCATACCCACTCGCCCTACGCCACCGCCTTTGCCGTCGCTCATCGACCGATCGGTTGCTGGGTCGAAGCCTTAGCCATGTTCGGTCTGCCGACCGGAGTCCCGGTCGCGCGGTACGGTCCCCGGGGTTCTGAGCAAGCGGTGGCCAACATTCGGGCCGCGATCACCCCGGGGGTTCCCGCGGTCCTGCTAGCGAATCACGGGGTGCTGGTGTTTCACCGGACCCCGGAACTGGCCATCCAGGTGGGCGGCATCGTCGAAGAGGCCGCGCAGGCCGGACTCAACTCGAGCAGTCTCGGCGGTCCCGTCGAGATCCCCCAGGAACTCCGCGAGGCCGCCCTCCAACGCGCCATGCTCTTTGAGCGCCACGGAACGGCCCACGCGTAGCCTCGCGACTCCGCGGGCGCAGCCGATCACTATGACCACACGAGGGACTCCACTGGTCATCTCGGGCGCCCGAGTGTTTGACGAGCGCGGAGAGTTCTCGTCGCGAGCCCGCGTGGCGATCGCCGAGGGGGTGTTCGTCGACGGCCGCTCGCCGGCGCCCGCGAACGCCACCTCGCTGAACGCAACGGGAATGTGGCTGGTCCCCGGTCTCTACGACTGCCACTCGCACATCTCGTGGGGAGACTTCCACCGTGAGGATCGAGAACGGCGTTCGATGGACGAGCGACGCTCTCAGGCGAGCGAGGCGCTCGCGGCCACCCTGCGCGGCGGCGTGACCAGCGTGCGTGACGCGGGTGGCGCCGACGCCGCCCTGCGCGACGCGGTGGCCGACGGCTCACTGACCGGCCCCCGACTGCAGATCTCCGTCGACTTGATCGGCGCCGAGGATGCGGGAAGCGTCTCGAGTGTGCGGGCCGCCGTCGGGCGCGCCCTCGACAAGGGCGCCACGTGGATCAAGCTGGTGGCGACGACGGGGGTCGCCACTGCGGCCGACGCCGTTCTCGACTCGATATTCACGAAGGCCGAGTTCGTGGCCGCGGTCGACGCCGCGAGGGAGGGCGACGCGCACGTGATGGTCCATACCTGGGGCGGCGACTCGATCGACTGGGCCATCGACGCGGGGGCCACGAGTCTTGAGCACGGCATCTACTTGACCACGAGTCAGGCCACCCGCGCGCGCGACGCCGGCGTGACGCTCGTTCCCACCCTCACCATCTACCGATACGTGCGTGACCTGGTGATCGCGGGAAAACTCGGAGGCGTGCCGCTAGCGCGGATCAACGACGTGATCGCCGTCCACGAGAAGGCCGTTCGCCTCGCCATGGAAGTGGGTTTGCCGTTAGCGGTCGGTTCAGACTTCACGACGACCGAGCAGCATGGCCGGAACCTGGTCGAGATAGGAAGTCTTATGCGCGCGGGGCTCTCGAGCGCAGAAGCCCTGCTCGCCGCCACGCGCAACGGAGCCGCCCTCCTGCACGACCCTGACGGTGGCGTGATCGCCCCGGGCTATCGCGCCGACGCGGTGATACTGGCGAGGGACCCCGCCGATCCCTCGACGTTCGAAGATCCACAGAATGTGGCGGCGGTCATCAAGGACGGGGGCATCGTTCATCTCTCGCCGTCGTTGACCACGACCTAGGCGCACTCGAGAAGTCGACTACGTCGGGCTGATGGCGTTCTGCCACGCCGCCTCGGCCGCCGAGCGGGCGCTCACCAGCCGGTTCTTTTCGCCGAGCGCCTCTCCCAACGCGCCCAGCGCATCGAGTACAACGCCGAGCTGCGCTCGTTGACCGGTGTGATCGACACGCACCACTCGGGTCGCGAGGTCGCCGAACCCCGCCGTCAGGGCGACCGGGCCCTTCACGTGAGCCGCGATCACCACCTCCCGGGCGTCACGACCCGGGGGCACGAGGAAGGTGGTGGTGATCGCTGCGGCGGAGTCGTCGCGAGCGAAGGGCTCTAGCCCGAGGGCGCGACCCCCCGCGCGGGCCGCCGCGGCACTGGCCCGATGGCGCGACTCAACCGTTGCCAGACCCTCAGCGCGCACCCGCGAGAGCGCCGCGTCGAGGGCGCGTATCTCGAGGGGAGCGAGGATCACCGGCACCACCTCCCTCTCGGTGTCGAGCCACGACGTCTTCCAGTCCAGGAGGGAGAGACTCGAGTGTCGCGGGGCCACGGAACTATGGGAGAACGCGTCCCAGGCACGGTCGCTCACGGCCACGAGTGACACCCCGGAGGGCCCGGCCAGCGCCTTCTGGGGTCCGACGACCACGACGTCAATCCCCCACTCGTCGATGAGGACCTGGTCGGCGCCAAAGGACGCCACCGCGTCCAGCGCCACCAAGGCCCCGTGGTCGTGCGCGAGTTGGCTGATCGCCGCGGCGTCGTTCACGACGCCCGCGATGGCCTCGGCGTGAACGAAGGCGACCACGGAGATGTCGGGATTCGCGTCCAGGGCCTGTGCGACAGCGTCCACGCTCACGGCCTCGCCTTCGGGGGCCTCAATCTCGACCACTACTGCGCCGGACTCGGCGAGCCAACGGCCGAAGTAGCGTCCGTAGGGACTGGTCACGACGTTAAGCGCGGTGACGCCCGGTCCGCCGAGCGATCGAGCTATCCCCTCCAAGGGAACGATCGCCTCGCCGGGAAAGATGATCGTGTCGTTCTTCGTGGCGAGGAGACGTTGGGCGTCACCGCCGACGCGATCGAACTCGGCCGCGCTGATCAGTTCGGGGTCCAGTAGTGGATTGGTCATTCGGCCTCCAGGTCAGTCAGTAGGGACTCACGTCGAAAGTGGCAGGCGGCGAGGTGGCCGCCCGCTCCCGCCTCGAGCAACGCCGGGGCTTCTCGGGCGCAGATCTCTTCGGCGCGAGGACACCGCGGGTGAAAGGAACAGCCACTCGGGCGGTCCACCGGGCTGGGTGGTTCGCCGCGCAGTCGTGGCGGGGACAGCGACGTCGCGTGCAGGCGCGGCACTGAGACGAGCAGGGAGCGCGTATAGGGATGTCGCGGATCGCTGAAGATCTGCTCTCGCTCACCCTCTTCGACGATCTTGCCCAGATACATGACGGCGACCCGGTCGCTCAAGTGACGAACGACGGCCAGGTTGTGCGAGATGAAGATCACGCTCAGCGACAGGCGCTCACGCAGCTCGTGAAAGAGCTGAAGGATGGTGGCCTGCACCGAGACGTCGAGGGCGGAGACGGGTTCATCGGCGATGAGCACCTGGGGTTGCACGGCGAGGGCTCGGGCGATCGCGATGCGCTGGCGTTGGCCCCCCGAGAACTGACCGGGCTTGCCGTCGAGCGCGGCGGGAGGGAGCCCGACGTCGCGCATCAGTTCGCGACAGCGCTCCTCTTCGTCCTCACGCGAGACCAGATGATGGATACGCAACAGCTCGCGCAGGACCTGGCGAACACTGAGGCGCGGGTTGAGTGAGGCGTAGGGATCCTGGTACACCATCTGAATCGCCCGGTTGGTGGACCGCGACCGGTGGGCGCCCAGGGCGACCCCGTCCAAGAGGATCTCGCCCGAGGAGGGGACCTGCTGTCCGGTGATCGACCGGGCCACCGTCGACTTGCCCGACCCCGACTCCCCCACAATGCCCAGTACCGTTCCCTTCTCTAGTCGAAGCGACACGTCATCGACGGCCCAGAGTTTGTGTCCGTGCTCGGCCGGAAAAGAGACCGACAGGTGTTCCACGTTGAGAATGTCGACGGACACGTCAGCCCCTCGTCCGGATCGTCATCCGCTCGGCGTGCAGGCACGCCGAGGCGCGACCTTCCCCCACGCTCCACAACTCGACGTCGGTCGTGGCGCACTCGGGCGTCGCGAGAAAGCATCGTGGATGAAAGGGGCAGCCGCTCGGCAACCGCGAAATCTCGGGCAGCGACCCGGGAATCGCCAGGGGAATTCGTTCGGGCGTATCGACGTCGATCGCTGACTCCAACAGCCCCAGGGTGTAGGGGTGCTTCGGTGAGGAGAGGAGCTCAGTGACCGGTCCGCTCTCCACGATTCGCCCGGCGTACATGACGGCCAGGTCCTCGGCGACTTCGGCCGCCACGCCCAGGTCGTGGGTTACGAAGACGAGCGCCAGGCCCTCGTCGCGGCGCAGGTCGGCGAGCAGCGCCAACACCTGGGCCTGAATGGTCACGTCCAGCGCCGTGGTCGGCTCGTCACAGAGCAGCACCCGGGGTTCGGACGACAGAGCCACGGCAATCATCACCCGCTGACGCGTACCGCCCGACAGTTCGTGGGGAAACGCCTCGTAGCGACGCACAGGATCGGGAATGCCGACCAAACGCAGCAGCTCTAGGGCGCGCTCTCGCGCGGCCCGGCGAGTGAGGCCGAGCACGAATCGCGGGGCTTCGGCGATTTGTGTACCCACGCTCATTACCGGATTGAGCGCGGCCAGGGGATCTTGGAAGACGATGGAGAGATGCGCGTCGCGACCGCGCCCGAGGTTGCGCCGCGACTCTTTGAGGGTGCGTCCCTCGACGGCCACGTGACCGGCCACGACTCGACCGCCTCGCGGTAGCAGACCCAAGATCGCCCGCAGGGTCACGCTCTTGCCACTACCCGACTCGCCCACGATCGCGAGCGAACGACCTCGCTCCACCGCGAAGGAAACGTCACTCACCGGCCGAATGGTCCTTCCGTCGCGCAGCAGCTCAACGCTGAGGTGCTCGACCGCCACGGCGCTCACGGCGTCGATCACCGTGTCGCTCATTGGGGCCTCAGAACATCGGCGAGGCCGTCACCGAGGAGAGAAAAGCCGATGCCCGTCAGCAGCAGCGCGATACCCGGGATGAGCACCTGCCACTGGTCGGTGAAGATAAAGGCCTGTCCCTCGCTGATCATCGCCCCCCAGTCGGGCGAGGGCGGCTGGAGGCCGAGCCCGAGGTAACCCAGGGTGACCACCGCGAGGATCACCAGCACGATGTCCGACATGACATACACCAGGCTCTGGGAGATGGTGTTGGGCATGATGTGGCGCACCAACACCCGCCAGCGAGGAACGCCGCCGTTAAGGGCGGCGGCCACCCAGTCTTCGTTTCGCGCCACGATGGTCGAGCTGCGCGTCAATCGAGCGTAAACCACCCAGTCGGTGAGACCAAAGGCGATGAATATTCCGTGCACGCCGGCGCCGATAAAGGCCACCAGGGCGATGATCAAGACGTAAAACGGAAAGGCCAGGACCACGTCCACGACGCGCATGACGACGGTGTCCACCACGCCACCGACGTAGCCGATGAAGGTGCCGATCGCCACGCCGAAGATCAGTGGAAACAAAACGGTCAGGAGGCCCACTTCGATGTCGGTGCGTCCGCCATAGAGCACCCGAGCCCACTCGTCACGACCCAGGTCGTCGGTGCCGAGCCAGTGCTCGGAACTCGGTCCAGAGAGCAGATTCGTCAGATTCAATGTGTCGGGGTTGTGGCGTGCGAGAACCGGCGCCAGGAAGAGCACGAGCAAGATGAGTGACGTGAGCGACCCGCCGATCACGAAGGTCGGACTTCGTCGGGCCCGCGACCAGAACTTCGAGCGCGCGGCGAACGACTCGCCGTCCTCGTCAGTACTCAGTATCTGATCAACGCTCATCGAAGTCGGATCCGTGGGTCGAGTCTCGCGGTCACCAGGTCCGAGAGGAGAATCACCACAATGACCGACAGCGCGTAGACGAGGGTGACGCCTTGGATGACGGGAAAGTCACGGTTACCAATGGAGTTCAGCATCAACGAGCCGAGGCCATTTAGATCAAAGACTTGTTCAATGACGACCGTGCCACCGATCAGATAGGCGATGTTCACGGCGAGCAACGTCACCGTCGGGATCAAAGCGTTGCGCACGACGTGGGCCAGGGTCACGCGCCAGCGCCGAAGTCCCTTCGCGCGAGCCGTCGCGACGTAATCGGCACTCAGCACGTCCAGCATTCCGACGCGCAAACTTCGAATGAGGACGGGCGCGATGGCCAGCGCGGTGCACAGGGCCGGCAGGATCAACGCGTGAAGCGTCCCCCAAAAACCGTTGCCCTGTCCCCCGACCGGAAACCAGTGCAGGTGGAGCCCAAAGATGATGCTGAGGACGATACCGAGCCAGAAGGATGGCATGCCTAAGCCAACGAGTGACACGACGCGCACGCCGTGGTCGCTCGCCCGGTTTTGGTGCGTCGCCGCGAGCGCCGCGAGCGGCACGGTAATTATCACCGCAAAAAAACTGGCGAGCAGCACCAGGACCGCCGTGAGTCCGATGCGCGTCGAGATAAGCGACACCACGGGGGTGTGGTAGTAGATCGAAGTGCCGAGGTTGGCGTGGAACAGCCCGTCGAGGTAGTGCCAAAACTGCAGCCAGATCGGTTGGTCGAGGCCGAGCTTGTGGGTGAGGGCGTTGACGGCGCGCGGCGAGGCGTGGATACCGAGCACCTCGCGCGCCGGGTTACCCGGGACCAGACGGAGCAGCAGAAAGGTCACCACGATGACGCCCGCGAGAACCGGGATCGCCGACACCAGCCGTCGCCCTATGTAGTGAAGCGTGGGGCTCCCGCGACGTGGCCGGTCCTGGGCCACGTGGGTGCTACTGAGACTGGCTTCGTCGATGAGAGTAATTTCACCAACGGTACTGGTACCGCTCACGACCCCTAACTCAGCCAGACGTCCTCGAGGCGATACGCCCCGCCCGGGTTGACGGCGAACCCGTTCACCTTGGTGGACCAGCCGTAAATGTTGGGTGGGTAGTCGAGCGCGATGAAGGGCGCGTCTTGGGCCACGATGGCCTGGATCTGCTTGTACAACGACTTGCGGGTGGCGCCGTTGGTGGCCACTTCCGCCTCACGAACCAACTTAATGGCGGCCGGATTGTCGTAGTAGGTCCAAAAGGAGTGCGAGCCACCGTCCTCAACGTCCACTTGGAAGGAGGCCATCTCGTCGGGGTCACTGATGTCATTGGTCGCGCCGTTGATCATCGCGTCGTAGTTGAACGCCTCGAACTGCGCGGTGTAGGTCGCGTTGTCTTGCTGATCGATCGTCACTTTGATGTTGAGCGGCGCCAGTTCCTGCTGGATGATGGTCGCCGCCGACACGTACTGCGAGTTTCCGCTGTCCACCAGGAGCTTGAAGGAGAAGCCCTTCGGGTAGCTCGATGCCGCCAGGGCGGCCTTCGCCTTGGAGAGGCTGTAGTTAAGCGTCGGAACGGCCGAGTAGTACTGCAGCGACGGCGGAAAGAAGGAGCCACCAGGTTTCGCGGTGCCATAGGTCGTCGCCTTGGCCAAGGCCGGTATGTCGATTGCGTAGTTGATGGCGCGGCGAACGTTGCGGTCCTTGAAGAACGGGCGCTTCTCGTTGAAGAAGATAAGGTCAACGGCCCACGAGCCGAACTCCTTCACGGCGAGTGATGAGTCGCTTTGCAACGAGGCGACCTGCTGAGGCGGAATCTGGGCGGCGATGTCGATCTGGCCGCCCTTTAGCTGCGCGACGCGCTGGTTGTCGCTCGACACGTAGGTGAAGTTCACCTCGTCGAGGTAGGGCTTGCCCTTCTGCCAGTACTTGGGGTTCTTCTTCAGCGTGACGTTGCCGCCCTTCACGAATGACTCCAGGAGGAACGGCCCGGTACCGACGGGCTTCGCGAAGAAGGCCGCTTCGCTCTTCCCTCCGAAGTTGTTGGGCAGTATTGCGTTCGCGAAGACCGAGATGTCCGAGAGGAAGGGTGCCCACACCTGAGTGAGCTCAAAGGTCACGGTCGACGCGTTGGTCGCCGTGATGGTCTTGATCGCCGAGTCCAGGAAGCTCAAGGGGCCGTTCGCGTCCTTGCGGGCGCGGTTAATCGAGAACACCACGTCGTCCGCGGTGAGGGCCTTGCCGTCAGAGAACTCGACGCCGGGGCGCAACTTGAATGTCCACGTCTTGCCATCAGCACTCACACTGTGGCTCTCCGCCAGCCAGGGCGTGAGATCGCCCGCAGGACTCGTGATGTAGAGCGGCTCGAAGATCTTGTCCAGGGTGTAGACGTCACCTTCGACGATTGAGTTGGCGGGGTCGAGTTGCGTCGGACCGGTATTTCGGCCAAACGTGAGCGTCCCGCCCGACTTGGGTGAACTGGCGTGGGCGCTCGCGCGCGGCCTGAGAGTGCTCGCCTCACGGAGGTCATCCAACTTTGGACTCAGTGCCAGGGCACCTGCTCCGACGGCGGAGAGCTGCAAAACACCGCGCCGACTCACCAGATTGGTCTCCGGCCTGTCATCACCAACTGCTTCGATTCTTGCGTCCTCAGACATTGGCTCTCCCCTGCTCCTTTTGCGATCCGCTTACTAACAAACTATATACCTACAACTCTTATGGGAATTATCACCTTAACATCCATCGCACGTCCTGAAATGCCCGCTGGACAAACTGAAGAAATTGGTCCGCTCTGAACCGTTCAAAATGGCCTGCGCGAGTCCACGATCAGATTTGCGAGCGCTCAGTCTTGGACGCACAGCCGAGCAGTCTCCATCCACCACCTCGTGCACCGATCAGAGCAACGCGGTGAACACCCCTCGAAGTCACACCTTGGCGATCCTCGCCTCAATCCAGCGCGGTACTCCGAGTATTTTCGACCGCATCAGTGTGACTCGTGATGTTTTTGGGCTTACTCCATTCAGACTCAAGGGCTAGCCGCAAACGCCCTGAGAACTCATGAAAATCCAGACCCTTCGTCCTATCCGTGATGATGGTCAACCATCTCACGCCCTTGGAAGCAGATGCGATGGCGTGAGTTACGTACCCGAGCAAGTCCTTTTCGTCGTCACTCACTTCAAGCCGAGCAATGACGCCGCCCGGATCTTTGAGGTTCTCACTCACTGTTGGTCGAAGCATCTCATTATGCGCGGCGGCCAGAACCGTTTCAAACGTGAAGTTTCGTCGAAGAGCGTTCTCGTCGCTCGCCTCGTCCAATAGGAGCCCCGAAAATGTTTCGGTCCGAAGTATGTTCGGATAATTTGAATCCTGGATCCATTGGGCGCCGACGATACGCCGGAACGCATCGAGGACCAGCTCTTCCTTACGGTTGTACAACTTGTAGATCGCCCCTGGGGAGCAGCCCACGCGGCGAGCGATCCGCGAGATCGTCGCGCCGCTATATCCGCTCTTGCCCACTGCAAGAGCGGTCGAGTAGGTCAACTGCGACCGCAAGTCGTCATGGGGAACGTATTCGCGGCGTTTAGGGGGGTCGCTAGCGCCACTCACCAGGGTGGCTCGAGGATCCGTTTGAAAAGCGATGAGCAACGTTTCCTGCAAGAAGTCGAGATACTCACTTTCGGCCCCGAAGTAA
>CAWKAT010000002.1:0-336493 GCA_963847725.1 uncultured Acidimicrobiaceae bacterium | reverse complement strand
GTTCTCGCTCTCGTAGACGCGGGGGAAGTCGGCAAAGCGAAGGTGAACTGACCCGTAACGTCGCGCATCTACCGTCGAACTAAAAAGAACTCCGACGCGCAGTCTTCACGCGGTGTTCGGTGTTTCCGTGGGCACTGATCTCAAATCGAATGTGGGAGAATTGTGGTCCCTCCACAGAAGGCCGCCGATGATCATTGCAATCGCAGGGGCATCCGGCTTCGTAGGTCGTGCGCTCACCGTCAAACTTCGTGCAAGCAATCACGATGTGGTCGCCCTGCACCGATCCACAAAGGGTCCGGTGGCAGGCGAGAGGACGGTCGTTGTCGACCTGAGGGACGAGATGGCCACCGTTCGTGCTCTGAAGAACGTCGACGCCGCCTACTACCTCGTCCACTCGATGGCCTCCGGCGATGAGTTTCGAGACATCGACCTGCAACTCGCCACCACGTTTGGTCGGGCCGCGTCACGAGCCGGGGTCGGTCAAATCATCTACGTGGGGGCGCTGGGTGACGCTCCCAGTTCTGCTCACCTCTCGAGTCGACACGAGGTCGGCGTGGCCCTTCGAAGTTCAGGGGTGGATGTTGTGGAGCTTCGAGCTGCCGTGGTGTTCGGCGCTGGGAGTATCTCCTTCGAGATGCTCCGTTATCTCACCGAACGCCTCCCCGCGATGGTGTGTCCTCGCTGGGTGCGTACTCGGATTCAACCTATTGCTCTCTGCGACCTTCTTGGCTACTTAGAGCAGTCACTTCACGTAGCACCGGGCGTCTACGAGATTGGCGGGGCTGACGTGACCACCTATCGCGACATGATCTCTGCGTACGCTCGCGTCCGCGGACTGCGAAGGCGATTCATTCTTGACATCCCTTGGCTCACGCCACATCTGTCGTCGTACTGGGTTGATCTGGTCACACCCGTGGATCGATCGGTGAGTCACGCGTTAATCGAGAGCCTCGTCACAGAAGTCATCGTGGTCCACGGGGAGCGAACACAACAGGCTTACTCCGTCGTGCCGATGGGCGTCGAGGGCGCTCTGGTGACGGCGCTCGATGAGCAGGATGAAGAAGTGGCGCGCTCATTATTTCAACGATCCCAAGGCCAACGTGACGGCGTGTACACCATCGCCGTGTCAGTCGCTATCCCCACAGGTCTTGACGACGCAGTGCGACGTGACGTGAGGACCATTGGCGGAACTCTCCGCTGGTACGGAGCCGCTCCCGGCTGGGCGCTTCGACTAATCCTCGGACGACTAGTGGGTGAAAAACTTCGTCCGCAACGCCCCGAGGCGTTGGTCACTGGCGTCCTCGTTGATTGGTGGCGAATCGCCCACGTTGACGAAAATCAATTAGTGCTGCGCAGCGACGGGTGGTTTCCAGGAGATGCCTGGTTGGGTTATCGCATCAACGAGGGCTCCCTTCAACAAGTTGCGGCCTTTCGTCCCCGCGGGATCTCAGGTCTGATGTATTGGAAGATGCTTGGTCCAACTCACCGCATGGTGTTCAGTCAGATGGTTCGACATCGAGTACGTCGGGCTTCCATGGCTCCAACTTCTCCGTAATCGGCGTAGCACCTACCCGCACCGTCACGGGCTCGAAACCTTCAAGAGTTGAAGTGACCTCCGGGGCTGATGAGTGTCGCTGTTATCGACGGACATTTTGGGCGAAGCAGTGCAGCTTTCGACACGCGCTTACTTTGGCTGCGGTCTAGAGTTGGCGCAACCGGGGGAACGGGATTGTCACAAGTCACACGCATTTTTTTCAGGACGCTGCTCGGCACGACCTTGATTGCGGTCGCTCTTCTGTCCGTCTCGACGGAGTCCGAGGGCGCAGTTGCGATTCGGGCGCTGACGAAATCTCATTTGACGTCGAAAGAGTCTTGGACTAGCGACTGGGCCGGTAATTTGTTTTGTTCGATGTACGGTGTCCCGTATATGGGCAACAGTTTCGATGGTGTTGCGGCTTGTGGAGATCAGTATGAGAATGCCGGCTCTAATACACAAGGCGAAATTGGCTATGAAGGTGTCGAATTCGATTCCGTCGGCTTTCAGTGCGTGGAGTTGGCAGCCCGCTACTTCTACGCCGCCACCGGGGTAACTCCCCCGGCGGGAAACGGGAGTGCCTACGCCAGCGACGTGGTGCAAAGCGATCCACAACTGTCACTCTCACCGTTAACCGACACGTATCAATCAACGCTTCAACCAGGTGACATCGTCAGCATGGGTCCGACAAGTACCGCCGGGCACGTGGGCATAGTGACGGCCGTTGACCCCTCGGTGACGTCGACGGGTAATGGAACGATCTCGATTCTCGACGAGAATGCTTACGTCACGGGCATCGACACGATCACCGTGACGAACGGCGCGATGACCTACGAGGGCCTCTATGACATCTTCCAATGGGCGTACGGGATTCCAACTCCCAACTTTTCGGGATCCCCGCCTCCCGTTACTCCGCCCACCACTCCCGTTTCCGTTGGGTCTTGGAACAGGGCGATCGAACCCGCGGGATCTCAATCGATAAACGGAGGTGGTAATGGGCAACTCGTCTCCGTCTCGTGCCCGTCGAACGGCGACTGCAGTGCGGGAGGGTTCGATTGGGCGACCAACACAACACCGGGCGCTTTGATAGTTGACGAGGTCAACGGTGCTTGGCAAACCGCATTCAACGTATCGGGTTTCCCCGCTGAAAGTGGGGCTGTCATTAACTCGATCTCGTGCAGTTCACCGGGAAACTGTGCTGCTGGAGGTTTCTACTCGTCGAGAGGGACGAGAGGTCAAGCCTTCGTCGTGAACGAAGTAGATGGAACCTGGGAAAATGCCATAGAGGTTCCAGGTACCGCTGCGCTGAACACGTCGACATACGCCATGGTCAACGCCATCTCGTGTTCTTCGTCTGGAAATTGCGCCGCGGGAGGATTTTATAGTTTCTCGTTGTACGGCACTCAAGCCTTCGTCGTCAATGAAGTGAACGGGGTATGGGGTAATGCCTCAAGCCTCTACGCCACTTCAATAGACACGATTTCTTGCGCTTCTCCGGGTAACTGCAGTGCGGGCGGGGATATTGAGACGGGCCGAGAGGAGCCGGACGGTTCACCTCAGATGGAACCTTCAGTCGCCAGTGAAGTCAACGGAAACTGGGGACCCGCGAGTGATCCTCCCGGGTCGACTGCTCTCAACGCTGGGGGGTACGGCGAGGTGAACTCCATTTCATGTGCGTCCGCAGGAAATTGCAGCCTCGTTGGCCAGTACGAGAACGCTCATCGTGTTAACGCCGTCTCTGACGGACAGTTCGAGTCTTTTACTGCGTCCGAGGTAAACGGGAAGTGGAGCAACGTCGAAGAGGCGCCGAACTCTGCCGTCTTGAATGTCGGTGGTGCGGCGGACCTTAACTCGATCTCGTGTAGTTCGCCGGGAAACTGTTCAGCTGGCGGCTACTACCAAGCCACCGCGAAAGACCGCGAGGCCTTCGTCATCAACGAGGTCAGCGGAAAGTGGCACGACGCACTTGAGGTGCCGCGTATCGGCCCTCTCAATAGTTACGGCGACGCGATGGTGAACAGCGTTTCGTGCGCGAGTGTTGGACACTGCAGCGCGGGTGGTTACTACTACTCATCTTCTGGGACGCGGGAAGCCTTCATCGTAAATGAGTCCGGAGGTACCTGGGATAACGCAGAAGAAGTGCCAGGAATTTCAACGTTGAATTTGAATTGGGCCGAAGTTGATGCGGTGGCCTGCAGTTCCGGTGGCTACTGCAGTGCCGTCGGAAAATATGACACAAAAAGTCGTGGCTACCAGGTTTTTACCGCCAACAATTAACGAGGTTTTTGTATCTGGACAGTCCGCCTGAGCAAGGTACTTCGCTGTGGTTTTGAAAGTCCTTCATGAGATGCCCGCATTGTTATCGGGAAGATCTGGACCTTCTCGTAACGTCGGGTCGACACGTTGCTCGACCCACACATCAAGCGAGCATGCGCCCGAGGTCGTACCCTCGAGCCCGCGCCGCGTAGGCCGGGTGCGTTAACCTTTTGGTGGAGCGCCGGGAAGACGGGTCGGCACGTTGTGTATCGGAAAGGAAACCGCCCGTGGCCCTGTCGCTCGTCTCCTTCATTTCGGGCGCAGTGGTCAGCCTTGCCTTTAGTTGGGTATTGGTAACGCGCCTCGAGCGCGTCGGCGAGCGATTCGGTCTGTCAGAAGCGTTACTGGGCGTTGTTGCCGCGCTCGCGGCCGACGCCCCGGAGATCACCTCATCCATCTCCGCCATCTCTCAGCACCAGCGCGCGATCGGTTCGGGCGTCGTCGTCGGCTCAAACCTCTTCAATCTCGCCGCGCTTCTCGGCCTGGGCGCGATGGTGTCGGGGTTCATCGTCCTTCACCGCAAGGTCGTCGTCCTGGGGGGCTGCGTCGCCTTAGCGATTTCGCTCTGTTGTCTCCTGACAACGGTCCGCGCTCTATCGGTGCCGCTGGGCCTCTCGATCGCGATGGCCGTACTGATCTGCTATTTGGTCGTCCTCGGACTGCGGCCCGACACGACGCAGCGTTTACCGATCGGCCGACGTTTCTCGACCTGGTTGGGGGAGGCCGTCAATGACGAAGGACTCGAACTGATCACTGCGATTCGACCCCGGCGCGGTCGACCCGTCGACGCCGTAACGGCGCTCGCAGCCTTAGCGATCGTCGTGACGTCCAGCGTGGCGATGGAGCGCGGAGCCACGTCGCTCGGGCACCATTTCCACGTCGCCGACGCCGTGATCGGAGGGATCGTGCTCGCGGCGGTCACCAGTTTGCCCAACGCCGTCTCAGCGATCTATCTCGCGGGCAAGGGTCGAGGGGCCGCGGCGTTCAGCACGGCCCTCAACAGCAACAATCTGAACGTGGTCGTTGGCTTACTGGTACCGGGAGTCATCGTGGGACTGGCGCGGCCGTCATTCGCCGGAAACTTCACGTCCATCGCCTACGTCGTTCTGACCGTGATCGCTCTGGTCCTCGCCTTCGCCCGGAGCGGCCTCTCGCGTCGCGCGGGCGGGTTGATTGTGGTCGGCTACGTGGTCTTCGTTACCTGCCTTCTCGCGACGTAGCGGCTACCAGATCACGACGAGCCGCCGCGAGGATTATCTTCTCCCGTCAGGACGGGCGAGCGGCACAGGTGCTCAAGTCGATGGATGTCGTCGGTGGAACCGAGAACCGTGAGTCGATCACCCCACTGAAGAACCGTGTCCCCCGAAGGACGAATGACGCCCTGTCCTCGCTCGATCGCGGTGATGAGAACGCCACGGGGGAAAAGCGATGATCGAAGCGCCAAGCCGGTGATCGGCGAGTGGCTCTCGACGAGAACATCGACGACGCCGGTTCCGCCGCCCACTTCAGCCAGTCGGCGGAGATACGTTCGTGCGGTTCGCTGATAGTTGCGAACGATGTCGGACAGTGAGATCGTACCGAGGACGCTGCGCTCCTGGTCGATCACCGTGGCCCACGTTTGCGGCGTCGAGGTCAGTACGTCGAGCACCACGTCGAGACGCGTGTCTTGGTAGACCGGGGCAAAGATCGAGTCGAGGGGGACGTCTGACTCCGCCTCTTTACCCGCACTTTCTCGATGTCGCAACGAGGTCAGTGTAACGACGCCGAGGTACCGACCCTGGGGGTCAACGAACGGCGCGCCGTCAACGCCGGCACCCTCGAGCAGTGTGATGACGGCGTCGCGGTCGAGTGGCTCCACCGCGACGCAGCGCGGCACGACCATCGCGTCAGACGCCGGCACCTCGGCCAGCAGCGGTAGACCGTTGAGAATCCGGTGCGCGGGCGACTCCGCACGGCTCTTGAGTTGACTGCGATAGATCGTGTCGTCGTTACGGCGAACGATGAGCGTGGCGAGACCGACCGCCAGCATTGCCGGCACAATCAGCGACAAGGTTCCGGTCATCTCCGCGACCATCAGCATGACGGCCAGTGGAGCTCGAGAGATACTGCCGAAACAGGCCATCATGCCCACGATGACGTACGGCGCGGGGTCATGGCCCAGACTCGGCACGATCGGATCCAAAAGACGCCAGACGGCCGCTCCGACGAAGGCGCCAATCACCATGCCCGGTCCGAAGATCCCGCCCGATCCTCCCGAACCGATCGATAGTCCCGTCGTCGCGATACGCGCGAAGGGAAGAATGAGGACGATCCAGAGGGGAATCTGCAGGAGATGGGTACCGAGACTCTGTTGGATCCAGCCGTACCCCGTGCCCAGCACCTCGGGAATGGCCAGGGCGATGCAGCCGACCAGCAGTCCGCCGATGGCGGGCCGCACCCAGCGAGGAAGAGGTACGCGCGCGAAGGCCTCGACCATGCCGTAGAAGCCCTTGGCGTAGAGCAGGCCGACGAACCCCCCGATAATGCCGATCACGGCGAACCACAACAGTGGCAGGGCACTCGTTAACTGGTAGTTCCCGACGTAGCCAAAGAGCGGTCCGAATCCTTCGAACGATCCCCACACGGCGTAGCCGACGATGGAGGCGATGAACGCCGGCAACAGGGCTTCTACCTCGAAGTCGTCGCGATAGAGAATCTCCGTCGCGAGAACGGCCCCGCCCAGCGGCGCGCCAAAGATGGCGCCGATACCTGAGCCGATGCCGCTCGCCACCGTAACTCGCGCGTCTTCGGGACTGAGATCGAACGTTCGTGCGAGCAGGGAGCCAAATCCCGCGCTGATCTGTCCCGTCGGTCCCTCCCGTCCACCCGAACCACCAGAACCGATGGTGAGCGCGGAGGCGACGATCTTTACGAAGACCGTGCGAAGCCGAACGCCCCGCGGATTGTGATGCACGGCAGCAATGGCCGCGTCCGTGCCGTGCCCCTCAGCCTCGGGCGCAATGGAGAACACCAGGATCGCGCCCAAGAGCGCTCCCCCGGTCGCGACGAGGGGAATCGCCCACGGTCGAGCGAAGTGCGCGGACGCGAGGCGTCCCCCTTCGCTGACGGGTTCAGGAACGTGATATCCGGCGAGGACCTGCAAAAAGACGTAGGACGCGAGGCGCAGCGCGTCGTAGAAGACCACGGCACCAAGACCGGCCACGATGCCGACCACGGTTCCGAGCACCAGCCACTTTTGGGTGTACGTCGCCGACGCGAGCCACCGGGCGGCTCGAGATTGAAGTCTCTTAAATCCGCGTTGCTCGCGCGACGTGTTCTCGGGGTTCATCGCCTACAAGTCCCAGCCCGTGGACCAATCCTGCTCCGGGACTTCACCCGCCGCTGCCGCGAAATGCCCCAACGCCTGGACGAGCACGCCACGCTCTTTTGAAGGCACCGCGCCAATAATCCTCTCGATCTCCTTACGTCGTCGGTTCGTTACGGCCGTGACTAGATCGAGTCCCGCCTTTGACAGGACGAGTCGAACTTGCCTTCGATCGCCTCGTTCAGCGCGACGGACGATGAGCTTTTTCTTCACTAATCGATCGCACATCCGAGTCGCCGTGGCGGGAGTGACGCCCACTCCCTCCGCGAGCGTCGCCATGTTTTGTGGCCCCCTCGACGCGAGCACGACGAGAGTTCGATATTGAGTCAGCGTGACCTCTTCCGCGATGTCAGAAAGAGACCTCGCGGCGACGGCGACCAGAACTCGACTCGCCGAGAGCACGGAGTCAATCACCGAGTCCGTGTCTTGCTCGGATACATTCATATACTAACTATTGTAGTGACAAACTACAGCGACAGACCGGCGGGCGTTGCCGATCGACGCGTTCGTCAAATGCGGCTAACTCACAGGAAGTTCACCCAGCGCGGCAAGAATGTCGGCGACCTCGGTACGAGCCGTGTAGTCAGGTTGGACGTCCACAAACCGGACCACCCGATCCTGGTCGACGATGAGGACCGTCGGTCGGGGAAGTTCCGTTGAGCCCTCGGCGTTGACGGTCGCCAGGTCGAGGCCGATTTTGCGCTGTGCCTCGAGGACGTCATCCGCCTGCTGGAATACGATGCCCACGCTCTTGGCAACGCGGTTGCCCGGATCAGAGAGCACCGTGAAGTCGAGCTCGGCTTTCTCGACCGTCGACAGCGACTGGTCCGGCGTCTGCGGGCTGATGGCCACGAGGCGCGCTCCAAATGTGGGCAGTTCGGGAAGTAGCTCGCGCTGGTAGGTACGCAAGGCCAGGTTGCAGTAGGGACACCAACCGCCCCGGTAAAAGACGAGCACGGCCGGTCCGGTCTCAACGAGTTGGTCCAAGGAGACGGGCGACCCGGTCGCGTCGCTCAACGTGAACGACGACAACGTGTCTCCGAGCGCGACAACGTCGGACGGCACGCCCTGGCTAAGAAGGCTTTGAATACTGCGATCGAACACCCCGACCACCTCGGCCGGAAGTTGGTTCGCGGCGGCGGCCTGCATCTGCTCGGACTGCTCTCGGATAGTGACTGACATCGGGTCTCCTTACTGAACGCATTACTGGACTACACAGTCCAGTTAGGATCTAAGCAGGTCCACCCTGGACTGTCAAGTCCAGAAATGAAATGATGGTGTGGTGAACAAGCGGCCAAGTACGGAGAGGGGTCGACAGACGCGACAGCGCATCGTCGCGGCCGCAACGGCGGTGGTAAGCGAGAAGGGCGCCGTGGGAGCAAGTTTGGACGAGGTCGGAGTCCGGGCCTCGGCGTCGCGCGGCCAGTTGTACCACTATTTCGCCGACAAGACCGAGCTGCTCCACGCAGTAGCGGAGTCCACGAACAACGCCGTTCTCGATGGCCAACGTCCGCTGTTCGACAAACTGAACTCGTGGGCCGGCTTGACGCAATGGATGAACGCGCTCGTTGAGGTGCAAGAGCGACTTCAGGGGCGTGGGGGTTGTCCCATCGCCAACCTCGTCGCTCAACTTGGCGAACGAGACGACGAGATTCGGGTGGAGCTCGCATCAGGCTTTGACCGGTGGGAGGCGGAAATTCGAGCTGGTCTTGTCGCCATGGTCGATTCAGGCGAACTTGAACCCAACACCGACGTCGACTGGCTTGCGGCGTCTACGCTGGCCAACTTGCAGGGCGGGCTCATCCTCACCCAGGCCCGCCGCGATCCGCGGGCGCTGCGACAAGCTCTTGACGGCGCTCTCGCACTCATCGCTACCTTCCGCAGAAGTGATCCGGTAGATCACTGAAGCTGACGCAAACTTGGCTTCGGTGGTTCTGAAAAGTCCGTTCAGGTGAAGTCTTCGAGTGTCTTAGGAAGATCCTTTGCCTTGGTTTGAAAGTCCTCTATGAGATGACCGTACCCTTCATTGTCGAGAGGATCTTGACCCTCTCGCAGACGCCGGGTCGACTCGTTGAGCCGGTATAGCGCTTCATAGGCACAAATAAGTTGACGCCGCACCGAATCGGGTAGATCACCGATTCCCCCACGATTCTTCATGTAGACGTGGACCTCGTCTCTCAAATACGGACCCAACCCATCGAGCGTGAGCCCTTTCGACCACTCGAGATTCATTTCCATCTCGTACAGGAGTCCGGCCGCCGCAAGTCGCTTCTCTCGGTTCCTGTCAAGTCTTCCGCCCAAGCGAGTAAGGAAAAAGGTCAGCGCCGCGCCGAGCAGAACTCCAAGAATCGCGAAATAAGCGTTCGACACTCCCCGCTTGTAAGTCTTGGGGCAATCAGAAAATGTCTTCGCAAACCTGTTGTTTGAGGTGCGACGCCGTCACGGACACCGTGAAGTCACGGCTAGCCAAGAGGTCTTCGCGCCCGACCCCGCGCGCTATCAGGTCTGTGGCGAGTGGGCCGACGCGACGTCACCGGGTGTGTCGAGATCAATCGACCACGCGCCGGCGCCGAAGTCGATAACCGAACAGTCGAGGTCTCGACTCGCGCGGAGAGGAGAACGTTCGCCCGAGAGGAACGATGATTCCAGCCGGTCGAGCGCGGCGCGCCGCCAGGCGGTGTGCAAGGGTTGCAGCTGACCATCGGCGGAGCTCATCGCCGCGTCACAGTTGCCAATTCCCTCCACGAGTCCCGTCACGTGAGGGCGGCGAATCCACGGCATGTCGCACGCGGTGACCACCACGACTTCCTCGCCCGCCACGCGAAGGGCGGCGATGATGCCCGCGAGCGGGCCCTGGTGGGGGTAGAGGTCTCGAATGATTCGCAACCCGAGCACGCCTAGTGCCGCGTCGTCGCCCCCGACAACTGACACCTCGCGTGCCCCGGCCTCCCGCATCGCGCGTGCAACACGGGTGGCCATCGGAACTCCCTCGATGGGAAGAAGTGCTTTGTCACGACCCATTCGACTGGCGAGACCGCCCGTCAGTATCGCGCCCTCAAAGCCCCTTCGCTCGAACGGCCCGAGATCGTGCACAGAGCAAAGACTACGGGGGCAGTTTCGATTCGGCCGTTGTCCCTGAAACTTTTCGAGAACGGGGGCGTGGCTCAGCTCATCGGATCAGGCGATGTTGGCAACCTACCGCTGAGAGGTCGTTGAGTTTCGATGACCCACTACATTTTCGCCTTAAATGAAGAGGTGGAAGACCGCATCGAGCCCCCGACCTACTGCCGGACCAGAACACGTGGGGACGCGCCTCTATGACCGACGCCACCACGTGGATTCACGAGTTTGCGCTGGCGGCCGGTGGCACAGAACTCACCGACGAAGAACGCGAGTCGATCCTGGCCCTGGCGGGAGTGGCGGCGCACTCCTCCGAGAGAGTGTCAGCCCCGCTGACCTGTTGGGTCGCCGCCGCCGCGGGACTGAGCCCACGCGCCGCGCTCGAGATTGCCCAAAGGGTGGCGAACGAGCGCGGGGTCAACCAGCCGGAGGCTGACCAATGAAGGCGGAAGGCTATGTGCTCTCGCCACCGGCGCCACGACGGGGTCCAGTGTCGCTGAGTCGTCACGCTCGAAGGGATCGAGGCCTCACGTGAGCCGGATATCGCCCGAACGCAACGTGACGCGCGTGACGGTAGGCGAACCGCCTCGCCGGGAGCGTGACGCCCTCGCCGGTGAAGAACCGCTCGAACTGAGGGTGGGAGGGCGATCCCTGGCCGTGACCATGAGAACGCCCGGCGCGGACTTCGACCTGGCCGCGGGATTCCTGGTGAGCGAGGGCGTCATCTCTCGCACGAGGGACCTCGTCGCCATGCGCTACTGCGCCGGCGTCGGCGAGGACGGGATCAATGAGTACAACGTGCTCGATCTCACGTTGGGGGACGGCGTGGCTCCCCCCGACGACACCGTGGCGCGAGCTTTTTTCACGACCAGTTCGTGCGGGCTCTGCGGGAAGGTGTCCATCGACGCGGTGAGGACCCGATCGGTCTTCGACGTGCACGATGATCCGCTGACGCTGGCCCCCTCGATGCTCGCCTCGCTGCCCGGTCGACTGCGCGCCGCCCAGCAGGTGTTCGAAAAGACGGGCGGACTGCACGCGGCCGCGTTGTTCGATGGTCACTCGGGTGATCTGCTCGCCCTGCGCGAAGACGTGGGTCGCCACAACGCGGTCGACAAGGTCATCGGTTGGGCGCTGCGAGAGGGTCGACTGCCACTTCGCGGAGTGATCTTGCTGGTCTCGGGCCGCGCGTCCTTCGAGTTGGTCCAAAAGGCGGTCATGGCGGGCGTGCCCGCCCTGTGCGCCGTATCGGCGCCGTCGTCGCTCGCCGTTGATTTAGCCGAGGAGTCGGGCATGACCCTCGTCGGTTTTTTGCGCGATCCGTCGATGGTCGTCTACGCCGGCGCGGGGCGCGTTCACTGAAGCTTGGAAGTGGAGTCCCGTTTTCAGGCCGCTGGCGTCGAACGCTCGATCCGGACGATCAGCGATTTCGACGTCGGGGTGTTGCTGCCGAGGGCCGTGGAGTCGAGCGGTACCAACACGTTGGCCTCCGGAAAATACGTCGCCGCACATCCCCGCGGCGTCTCGTAGGCCACCGCGCGAAAGCCCTTGGCGTGGCGCTCGCCGTCCGACCAGACGCTCACGAGGTCAACCAGGTCGCCGTCAACGAGCCCGCGCGCCGCGAGGTCCTCGGCGTTGACAAAGACCACCCGTCGCCCGCCCTTGATGCCGCGATAGCGGTCGTCCAGACCGTAGACCGTGGTATTGAACTGGTCGTGCGACCGCACGGTCTGCAACACGAGGTGCCCGTCGGGGACGGTGACGGCGTCGGGTTCGTTCACCGTGAATCGGGCCTTACCCGTGGCGGTGGCGAACGTCCTCGAGTCGTGGGGGCCGCGGGGCAGGGTGAAACCTCCCGGTTCGCGAACCCGCGCCTCGTAGTTGTCAAATCCGTCGACCACGTGCTCGATATGGCGACGGATCACCCCGTAGTCGTTGGCCATCTCACTCCAGCCCACGTCCTCCCCAAAGAGTTCCCGGGCGACGCCCGTCACGATGGCGACTTCGCTGCGGAGCAGCTCCGAGCCCGGAGCAAGCCTCCCCTGGCTCGAGTGCACGATGCTCATCGAGTCTTCGACGCTCACGAACTGGTCGCCGCTCACTTGACGGTCGCGTTCGGTGCGGCTCAGGCACGGCAGCAGGAGGGCCTCGCGACCATGACACAGGTGCGACCGATTGAGCTTGGTCGCCACGTGCACGGTCAACGCGCAGTTCCTCATCGCCGCCTCGGTGACCGCCGTATCGGGCGTGGCGGCGACGAAGTTGCCGCCCAGCGCGAAGAACACGTCGATCCGGCCGTCGCGCATGGCCCGAATGGTGTTGACCGTGTCGAAACCGTGGTCACGCGGCGGTTCGAAGCCGAACTCGTCGCGCAGCTTGTCGAGGAACGCGTCGGGCATCTTCTCCCAGATGCCCATCGTGCGATCGCCCTGGACGTTGCTGTGACCGCGGATCGGCGAGGGCCCGGCTCCCGGCCGACCAATGTTGCCCCGGAGCAGGAGAAAGTTCACTATCTCGCGAATGGTCGCGACGGCGTTGCGGTGCTGGGTGATTCCCATGGCCCAACAGACGATCACGCTCTTCGCCGCCACCACGTCCGAGGCGAAGTCCTCGATCTCTTGGCGCGTGAGTCCGCTCTGGCACTCAAGGTCGGACCACTCGAGACCGCGCCACGCTCGACACGCCTCATCGAACCCGTCGCAGTAGGTCTCGATGAAGCCGTGATCGAAGATCGTCCCAGGCGCGGCGTCCTCGCGCGCCAACAGCGCCTTGTTCACGCCGGCGAACATCGCCAAATCTCCGTTGACCCGCACGGGTAAGGATCGGTCGCTGATTTTCGTCCCGGGACCGATCAGCCCCCGGACGCGCTGGGGGTTCTTGAAATTGATCAGACCGGCCTCGGGCAACGGATTGGCCGAGACGATGCGCGCGCCGCGCCGCTTGGCCTGTTCGAGGGCGGTCAACATGCGCGGATGATTGGTGCCGGGATTTTGACCCACGATGACGATCAGCTCGGCGTGCTCGGTGATGTCCTCCAGGTCGACCGTTCCCTTGCCGACGCCGATCGTCTCGTTGAGGGCGGTACCGCTGGACTCGTGGCACATATTGGAACAGTCCGGCAGGTTGTTCGTCCCCAGGCGTCGAGCCAGCAACTGATAGACGAAGGCCGCTTCGTTGCTCGCGCGGCCGCTGGTGTAAAAGGCGGCCCGGTGGGGACTCGGAAGCTCACGCAGCCGATCGGCGATCACCGCGAAGGCGTCGTCCCAGGTGATGGGGGTGTAGTGATCGGCCCCCGGAGCTAAGTACATCGGCTCGGTGAGTCGTCCGTGGTGCTCCAGGGTGTGACTGTCCTGCTCGCGCAACTCACTCACGGAGTGAGTCGCGAAAAACTCCCGGTCGACGCGATCGCGGGTCGCCTCCCACGCCGTGGCTTTGGCCCCGTTCTCACAGAACTCCGCAAAACTTCGGTCCCCGGCCTTGGGGTCGGGCCACGCGCAACTGGGGCAATCGAATCCGTCGGTTTGGTTCAGCCGGTGGAGCGTTTTGGCGCCACGGGTCACTCCCATCTCACTCACCGAGTACTGCATCGCGCGCCGGATGGCCGGAATGCCGACCGCCGAGGTCTTTGGTGGTCCGACTCGGACTTCGTCGTCTGGGTTCGTCGTCATCGCTCGCGCCTGAACTTTCCGATGTGACCTACTCAGCACCCTCGAGAGAGGTCCCACTGGGGAGACTATCGAAAGAAGACAGCCAGACTCGGGCGTCGCGTCGTCAACCTCGGTCAGTGTCACTGGTCAGAACCCGACAGTCCTCACCTCGTCCCCTTCGCGAACCACCCCGGGGCGCGCGACCGCCGCACGGGTACCGACGTTGCCGTCGTGGTGACGACTCACGTGGCGCAACACGTCGAGCTGGCGGTCAAGTCCTCCGGGCTGGGGCCTCGTCGTCATCACGCATCGCGAACAGGGTTTGGTGATCTCGATGACGACCTCGCCCACCTGGATGCGGCGCTGGGTTGACGTGTCGAGACTCCTCTCTGCGTCGTCGACGACGATGTTCGGGCGAAAGCGCCGCACGTCCCACGTCAGCTCGGGACGCTCGTGGGACAGTCGTACCAGCTCCGACGACGTCAGAAGATGAAGAGCGCTCTCGTCGACGAATCGGCCACTCGTTCCCTCCCAGGTGACCACGTGCGAGTCGTCGCGCTCAAAGTCCTCGGGGCTCTCAAAGGTCGGCACGCCGAAGGTGGCCGCGATCACCAGGGCCACGGGATAGCCGAGCCACGACGAGAGCTCGTCATCCAGGTGAGTTCCTTGGCGAAACTCTTCCCCGGTCGGCAAGGTCACGACCAGCACTCCGGATCGATACTCCGCCGTCGCCTCCAGCAGTCGGCCCTCTCGTTTCGCCGACAGAATGGTCCCCGACTCGCGGTTCAAGACCCCGTGAGCCCGGTCGCCGACGACGCCCCAGGCGTCAAAGTCCAGTTCGCCGACCTTCTGGCCCTGCATGGATTTCACGGGATAGCGCCACAACGAGGAGACCGTGGCCGTCCGAGGTGACGAGTCAGCGAGCACGGGCAAAGCCTAGAAGCCCGCGAGCGGGCGATCCCGGAGACTCCCGAGTTCGGCCTTCGCCCTCGTTCGCGCCGACGTCAAAAGAAGTTGTAACGGCTTTTCTTCTGGGAGGACAGAACGGGTGGACGAGATCGTCCGAAGTGTCCATCGCCTCGCCCACCGGGGCGCAGAGAGGAATCACATGAAGAGACCGATCACCCGACTCGTGTTGCCGGCCACGCTCGCCCTCGGAAGTCTTGGCCTCGGCCTCCTCGCCGTCGCCGCCCCGGCGACCGCGGCCTCCGCCAGCCACGCCGCGATGGACAAGACCTGGCACGGAAAGATCACCAAGCTCGACGCGAAGATGGGCACGACCGAGGCGTTCACCATGACCGTGGACATGAAGGTCTACGTGGTCCACTACGACGCGATGACGCACTGGGTGATGGGGACCGCGAAGAATATCAAGGTCGGCGCCCTGGTCACGGTGACCGGAACGCTGAGCGGCACCACGATCGCCGCGGCGAAACTCAGCGCGTAAGGACTTCCTTGCTGCCTGCGCGTCGACAACGAGGTCGTCCCTGGCAGTATGGAGACACGCCGTTCCCAAAGAAATACGAGAGATCCATGGCTCCAAACGCCGACACCTTTTTCGACTCATCGCCAAGCGAGCGCCCCGTGACGTCCGCGGCGCGCTCGTGACAACTCCGGAGCCCGCCAAGGCGGTCGCCGTCGGGCGTCGAGTCTTTCTCGGTCTCACGGGGCTCGCCGCCCTCGGGGTCGCTTTCGGGAGCAGCATCTCAAACTTCCTCGGCAACGCCTTCGGCTCGGGCATCGGAGGACTGCTGCCCGGCGGTGACCGCTTTCGGATCTACTCCATCACCGGAACGTACCCCCAGATCAAGGACAGCGACTATCGACTCAAGGTGAGCGGATTAGTGCACCGTCCCAAGACCTTCACCCTCGACGACCTAAAGGCGATGCCGGTCACCTCGTTCACCAAGAACTTCCAATGCGTGACCGGCTGGAAGGTTCCTGACGTGCCCTGGGAGGGAGTTCTCCTCTCGGACATCCTGGACACCGTGGGGGTTCGACCGGGGGCCGTCGCGCTGACCTTTGAGTCCTACGACGGCGCCGACTCCGAGAGCCTGACCATTGACCAGGCCCGACTGCCCGACGTGATCGTGGCCTATCAGATGCTCGGCGCCCCGGTCACGACCGAGCACGGGGGGCCCGTGCGGCTGTACGTGGCCCCGATGTTCGGCTACAAGTCCCTCAAGTGGCTCTCGGCCATTCGCGTGGTCGACCGCGAGCAGCCCGGCTACTGGGAGCAGAACGGCTACCCGGTGAATGGCTGGCTGGACGGAACGACCGGCCCGACGAATCCTGATCCGAGCCTCACCTAAGTCCATGACCGTCGCCCCCGCCACCACCCGTCGCGTCGCTCGAGTTCTGCGCTTCGATCGCGTGCAACGCGGCGCTCACTGGGCCAACGCCGCGCTCTTTGGCTCGCTCATGTTCACCGCCATCCCGCTCTACTTTGGCTCGTTCTTCGGCGTCGTCCTTCCTCGCCACCTGATTGAGCAGATCCACCTCTGGAGCGGGTTGGCCCTCCCGTTCCCGATCATCATCTCGTTGCTCGGACCGTGGGGCCGCTCGATGCGACGCGACGTGCGGCGCGTCAACGCCTGGACCCGTCAAGAGATCCGTTGGCTGTGGACGCGAGGTCGTTCGCCGCTCGAGGAGGACAAGTTCAATCCGGGCCAAAAGCTCAACGCCATCTTCGTCGGCGCGGCGATCTTGGTGATGCTCGTCACGGGCTCGATGTTGCAGTGGTTCCGCTTCTTCTCGGTGCCCCTGCGCCAGGGCGCCACGTTCGTTCACGACGTCTTCGCCCTGGCCATCTTCGCCGTGGTGATCGGCCATATCTACATGGCGATCACCCATCGCGACTCCCTTCGATCGATGTTCCAGGGCTGGGTGAGTGAACAGTGGGCCGCGACGCACGCGCCGCGTTGGCTGAAGGAACTGCGCGACGGCGAGGGCTCGGTCGACTCTCCCTAGGTTCTACGGCCGCCGCGTCGAATGTTCACTAAGTTTCCTAGGAGAAGACCGGGGCGAGGAGTCGACGTGTGGATTCGAGGCATCATCGGCGCGCTCTTATGTCTCGCGGGAATTGTCTGGATCCTCCAGGGCGTGAACGTGCTGCACGGATCGATGATGAGTGGCCGCGGCGGGTACGCGGTACTCGGCGCGGCGGTGTTGGTGCTGGGCCTCTTTCTGCTGGGGTGGGCCTGGCGACAACGAGGTGCTCGTGGATAGCCCCTTCAGCCACGTCGACGGACGCGGCAAGCTGCGAATGGTCGACGTCTCGAACAAACGGCGTACTCTTCGCAAGGCCTGGGCGCAATGCCACGTGGTCACCGAGGTCAAACTGGGCACCATCGAGCGCCGCCACGACGGGCTCGACGTCGAGCACACCGCGCGGGTAGCGGGAGTCCTCGCCGCGAAGCGAACCGCCGAGATCATTCCCCTGTGCCACTCTCTTCACCTGAGCGACGTGAATGTCGAAGTCGTGGAGCGCGACGGCCGCGTCGAGGTGTTCTCGAGCGTGGTCGCCAACGAGTCGACCGGGGTGGAGATGGAAGCGCTCACCGCCTGCGCCTTCGCGGCCCTCAGCCTCCTCGACTCGCTGGCCGCCCTCGACCCCGAGGCGCGTATGGACGACTTGGTGCTCCTTAAAAAAGAAGGCGGCAAGTCGGGGAGTTGGGGGCGGCTCGTCGAGGCGCCGACGCGGCGGCGCCGACGTCGCCCCTCGTAGGGGTCGAGATATATGACCCCGTTAGCATGGACGCCAATGGTCACTGTTGCGAGCTTCGTCCGTCGTCACGGCGAGAGCGACACCGGGTGTCGCTGAACCTGAACCCGCCCGTGGCGGTGTCCCTTCGCCCCCACCCGCGCGCCGTGGCGGGCGACCGGAGTGAGGTATCGGGGGCGAGCATGCCGACCGAGGGTGCCCTAGTCGATCGGTACGGTCGGGTGCACGACGACCTTCGCGTCTCGGTGACCGACCGGTGCAACCTTCGCTGCGTCTACTGCATGCCCGACGTCGGCATGACCTTCCTGCCCTACGACGCGCTGCTCAGCTTCGACGAGATCGTTCGCGTCGCCTCGGTGGCGGCGTCGCTCGGGGTCACGTCGCTCCGCCTGACCGGCGGCGAGCCGCTCGTTCGCAAGGGCCTCGTCTCTTTGATCGCGCGACTGTCGCCGCTCGGCTTCCGCGACCTCTCACTCACGACCAACGGCATGTTGCTAGCGCCGCTCGCCTCGAGTCTGGCCGACGCCGGGCTCACTCGCGTCAATATCAGCTGTGACTCGTTGCGGGCCGATCGTTTCGAGGCGATTCGACGACGGGGCGACCTGGCGACGGTGCTGGGGTCCATGGACGCGGCCGAGGCGGCGGGCCTGCTCCCGATAAAGGTGAACGTGGTGATCCTGCGCGGCGTCAACGACGACGAGATCCTCGACTTCGCCGCCTTCGCGCGCGATAGCGGTCGAGTCGTGCGCTTCATCGAGTTCATGCCTCTGGACGCCCAGGGCCAGTGGGACAAGAGCCAGATCGTCGCCGGCCGCGAGATATTCGATCGGGTATCGGCGGTCTGGCCCCTCGAGGCCGTGGCCGCGGGCGGCTCCGCGCCCGCCGAGCGATTCCGCTTCTCCGACGGTCGCGGCGAGATCGGGCTCATCTCCTCGGTCACTCAACCCTTCTGTGGCACGTGCAATCGCTTGCGGCTGACGTCGGACGGCGCACTGCGCAACTGTCTCTTCTCCGACGACGAACTATCGGTGCGTGCCCTGATCCGTGGCGGCGCGGGCGACGAGGAGATCGCCGGGCTGTTGCGACGGGCGGTCTGGGAGAAGTTCCCCGGCCACGCCATCAACGAGCCCGACTTTCTTCGACCGGCCCGCTCGATGTCGATGATCGGTGGGTAGGCCCATGAGGAACTCAGGTTGCCGGGGCGCGCGTGAGTCGCTCAACTACCGCGCCGTAGGATGACCGGAATGCCGTCGACGTCAGCCTCCACCTGGGTCGCGGTGACCGAGGAGCCGCTCTCGAGCGACGAACTCTCCGCCTGGGTCGTGCGACCCAACTGCGGGGCCGTCGTCACCTTTAGCGGGGTGGTGCGCAACCACTCACGCGCTCACGACGAGGTCGTGGCCCTCGAGTACGAGACGAGCACGACGCTCGCCAATCAGCGGCTCCTCGAGATCGTCGACGTGGCGCGCGAACGGTGGCCCTCGCTCGAAGCGGTGGCGATTCACCATCGGATCGGCACGGTTGAGCTCTCTGAGGCCACCGTCATCGTCGCCGTGTCGTCTCCTCACCGCAGCGACGCCTTCGACGCCGCGCGCTTTTGCATCGACACCCTGAAGGAGACGGTGCCCATGTGGAAGCGCGAGATATGGGAGGGCGGTTCGGCGTGGAGCGAAGAGACCTCGCCGCTCCTCGATATTCCGCGTCCATGATCTCTCTCGACGAAGCGCAGAGTTTCGTCCTTCGCGACATAACGCCCCTCGCCCCACACGACCTTGAGCTCTCAGACGCGCTGGGCTGCGTCGCGGCCGAGGCGGTCACCGCCCGCGAACCGTCACCTCGATTCGAAAACTCCTCCATGGACGGGTTCGCACTGCGCGCCATTGACACCCGCGGCGGATCTCGGCGCTTGCGCGTGACCGGCGCGATCTTCGCCGGGGACCACCCGTCGGTGACACTGGGCGACGGCGAGGCCGCGCGCATCATGACCGGCGCACCGCTACCCGCCGGGGCCGACAGCGTCTGTCTGCGTGAGGCGACGGTCCTCGACCCCGACGGCGCCACGGTCCTCATCGAACGCGAGGTCAGCCTCGGTGAGGCCGTTCGCCGGGTGGGCGACGACGTGGCCGTCGGCCAGGTGTTGGCGTCACCCGGCGATGAGTTGGGCCCCGCCCTGCTGGGCGTACTGGCCAGCCAGGGATATTCGACGGTGAAGGCCCACGCCCGTCCACTGGTCGGGGTGTTGTCGACGGGCAACGAACTCTCCGACTCGACCGGCCCGTTATCGCTTGGCACGATTCGCGACACCAACCGCCCCTCACTCCTCGCGTCGCTGCGCCAATCGGGATTCAAGGCCGTGGACCTGGGAATCGTGGGCGACTCGTCAGCCGACATCACCGAGGCCCTGGAACGCGGCGCGGCGTCGTGCGACGCGATCATCTCGACGGGCGGCGTCAGCGTCGGCGACGCCGATTTCGTGAAGTCGGTGTTGATTGACCTCTGTGGAGATCGGGCTCGTTCGATGCAGGTCGCGATGAAACCGGGCAAGCCATTCGCGTTCGGCGTCACCAAGGACGCGGGTGTGCCGATCTTCGGGCTGGCCGGCAACCCGGTGTCGACCCTGGTCGGATTTGAGGCCTTCGTGAGGCCGGCGCTGCGCCGCCTCGGGGGGCATCGCGTGCTCAATCGGCTCACCCTCTCGATGGTGCTCGACTGTCCGCTGCCGCGAAAACCTGACGGACGTCTCCATCTCGCTCACGTGGTCGCTCGGGTTCACGAGGACGGCACCGTCCACGTGGAGAGTGTCGCACGACAGGCGTCACACCTCCTCCACGCAGTCGCGAAGGCCAACGCCCTGGTCTTCGTACCCGACGGCGACGGCGCCAACACCGGTGACCTCGTGCAAGGAATGGTGCTCGACCCGGATCAGTTGAGCGCCCACTAATGGCGCGACTGGTCTTGCTAGGTCCGGCCCGCGAGGCGGCGGGCACGGGCGCCGACGTCGTTGACGGCGACTCACTCGACGTTGTGCTCGACGAGGCCGTTCGTCGCTACGGACCGGCGTTTCGAGCGATACTCGAGGTCAGTCGAGTCTGGGTGAACGGCGAGCCCGCCGACGCGGGGGCCGTGATCGGTCACGACGACGAGATCGCGGTACTGCCCCCCGTCTCGGGCGGGTGAGGTGAGGCGTCGTCGCTGAGTAACTGAAGCGCGTGCGCCACCACGTCGAGGACGGCCTCGAGACACTCGATCGCGCCCCGCGGCGAACCGGGGCAGTTGAGAACCAGACACCGACCGACGGTGCCCGCTCGCCCGCGCGAAAGTCGGCCCAAGGGATTCACGAGGCGCATGGCCTCGCTAAGTCCGGGCGCCTCGCGCTCGAGCACCCGGGCCGTGCCCTCGGGGGTGAGGTCGCGTGGCGAAAACCCGGTCCCCCCCGAGGTGACCAGGAGTCCACTGAAGTCGTGGCTCATGGCGCTCAGGCTCGCGGCCACTGACTCCTCGCCGTCGGGAACCACTCGGTACTCGGCGATCGTGAAGCCCGCTTCTTCCAGTCGCGCCGAGAGCCATGGGCCCGCGAGGTCCTCGCGCTCCCCCCGATCGACCGAGTCCGAAACGATCAGCACCTTTGCGTAGAGATCCACGGCGACGAGCGTAGGTGATGGTTCGTTCTGAGGTGGCTCAACCCCCCGCCATCGCCCCGATCACGAAGAAGGGCTCTTCGCCCCGCGTCACCTCGTCGGGCAACGACGCGTCGATCGGCTCCAGTGACAGGTCCCTCTCGCACGCGTAGAACCGGACGAACTTCCTTCGCTGCTGTGTCGCGGGGTCACGAATCGTGCCGAGAAGCGCGGGAAAGCGCGCCTCGAGGGCGTCGATCACGCTGGCCGGCGAGGGCGGTCCCGCCACCTCCAGTTCGACCTCACCCGAGACCTTCGCGAGCATCTTGAGATGGGCCGGCAGGACGACCCGGATCATGCCAACGTTTGGACTTCGACCGACAGCACCGCGGGCAGGTCGCGCACGATCGGTTCCCACGAATCGCCCGAGTTCGCCGACGCGTAGACCTGACCCCCGGTGGTGCCGAAGTACACGCCGCAGTCCTCGAGATTGTCCACGGCCATGGCGTCGCGCAAGACGTCGACGTAGCAGTGCTCTTGGGGCAGTCCCTTGGTGAGGGGTTCCCACTCGTGGCCCCCGGTTCGACTGCGATACACCCGCAGCTTGCCCTCGGGCGGGAAGTGCTCGGAGTCGCTGGTGATGGGCACCACGTAGACCGTCTCTGGTTCGTGCGCGTGCACGTCGATGGCGAAGCCGAAGTCCGAGGGCAAGTTCCCGCTGACTTCGCTCCAGGAGTCCCCCGCGTTGTCGCTGCGCATCACGTCCCAGTGCTTTTGCATGTAGAGCACGTCGGGGTTCGACGGATGCAAGGCGATCCGGTGCACGCAGTGCCCGACCTCGGCGTCCTCGTCGGGTAGCCCCTCGGAGTGAAGCCCGCGGTTGATCGGTCGCCAGGTCGTCCCCTCGTCGTCGCTGCGAAAGGCGCCGGCTGAGGAGATGGCCACGAAGATGCGACGCGGGTCCTTCGGGCTCACGATGATCGTGTGCAGGCACATCCCGCCCGCCCCCGGCTGCCAGGCCGATCCGGTGTCGTGGCCGCGCAGACCCGACAACTCGCTCCAGCTGGCTCCGCCGTCGGTGGAGCGAAACAGGGCCGCGTCCTCGACACCGGCCAACACGGTGTCGGGGTCGCTCAGAGAGGGTTCGAGGTGCCAGACTCGCGCAAACTCCCACGGGTGGGGCGTCCCGTCGTACCACTGGTGGGTGCCGGGCACGCCGTCGTAGGGGAACTGGTTGCCGACCGGCTCCCAGGTGAGACCACCGTCGTCGGAGCGCTGGATCAACTGCCCGAACCAACTCGTTGATTGCGAGGCGTAGATCCGATTGGGATCGACCGGCGAGCCCTTCACGTGGAAGACCTCCCACCCGCCAAAGAAGGGACCACAAACGTCCCATTTCTTTCGGGTGCCGTCCGCGCGGAGCACGAAGGCTCCCTTTCGCGTTCCCACCAGTACGCGCACACCGCTCATGATCGCCCCTCTCCGCGTCCGAAGGGGCGCGTCGTCAAGAAAGAGTACATCGCGTGCAACCAGCCTCCCCGCCACTTTCTTAGCCACTCAACGATCGGTTGATGCCTCGAGTGAAATGAAGGCGGGCGGAGTTCTTTCGAACCAAAAAGGGCAGAGCAACTCAAATTGAACTCACTATCAGAACGGCCACCGCTCCCGTGAACGCGATGCCGACAATCTCCAAAGCTGCGGCTAGAAACATCCATCTTCCTATTTGCGCAGTTGCCTGGCGAAGACTCATCAGATAACGGAGCGACACGGCTGCAACCTGCTTGTCCCAACCTTCGTCGTTCCAATGCGACTCCACTAGATCGGAAAGACCATGAGGGTCAACCATAAAGACCCTCCGTGGCGCCACGTTTGCACCGAGCGCCACAAGGGTCGCCAGCACATACGCGATCAACGCAATGGCTAAGCACCATCTGGCTAACACCGAAATCGAAACATTTTGATGCGTGCCCACAACAATTGCGGTAGCACCGCCGACCACAGTGACTAGTCCACCTGCCACTCCAACAAAGTTCAAAGCACGACCGCGCACATCCTGAAGGGCTACTTCGGCTCGTGCAACCTCCTTGTCAATCAGATCTCCCAGAAAATTGCCCATCGCTCTCCACTCTCCATGATGTCTCTGAGGCAACTATCTAAAGGCGGTGTCGACTGTCAAATCCCTCTTGGATACGTTCCTCTCGATGACGACCCGGATATTTCGACCGTGACTTCGATCTGGAGGAGGTGGAACTACGGTGATCTCTGCCGCAATCAAATCGGTATACGCGTCTTGTCCAATCCGCGTCCAGAGCGATTGCGCCTGATTTTTGAGTTTGCCAGTAATACCAGCGGTCGAAATACCGACCGTCGCGAGCGCAGATGTCAGCGCTTCCAATAGGTGGGACGGCGTTTTGGAGCTCAGGAGTAAGACAAGAAAAAAGAGGGCGACAAGCCCAACGGCCCCCAGAAGTAACTGAACGAAGAACGTTTTCGCGGCCTGGTACGTGACTCGCCAATTACGAATTAGATGAAAGGGCTTTATGTTTCTTGAAGGATCCTGTCCAAGGACGCTCAACTCGTACCACGTACGAATCTGCTCGTACAGACACTGAGGTACGTCACCCTCAACTCTCCACTCTTCGTCGGACGCCAAAAGTTTCCACACCTGGAGCGAACCGGTAATGGCGGACGCCGCGAAAGAATTCATGTAGTCGGATAATCGTCCGCACAGTCGTGTCAATTCATCGCAACGTAGGTCGCTATAGAGGAAGCCCCAAGAGTCCCAACCATCCGTCGACTTTGCATCCAGCGCCCAAAAGCACTCAGCCAATCCACGGCCCAGTTGATACCCGTTTGCTTGCATGGGGTCTGCGCCAGTGAGTACATCTTGAATCTGGGCGTCTAGGAGCCAAATCGTGTCGGCTAGCGAGTTCCACGCGGTTGCGACCGCCGCCGAGTCAAGCGGCGTAGCCTTCCGCAAGGCACTCAATTGCTTCGCTTGTTTGTCGATACTCAGGCAATAACTCCCTCCGTCGTCAGCGGTATCAAAAGGTTTACCTTTGCCAAGAGCGATGAGCACCTTTTGCGACTCGATCCGGAGTTCCGTTATAGTCCGCTCGACTCGCAGCGGTAGAGGATGATCCGAAGACGGCGGTTCTATCGTTAACAAGACATTCGGCGCGTCCGGCCGATTCCGACCCCGTACTTCCGCGACATACCAACCAAGACGAATTGCGGTCTGAACTGGAACGAGATCGACACCATTGGGTGAAGCCACCATTGCCCCCAAACTCGACAACGCCGAGAGTCACTTCAGTAATCCTGTGCGGAAACTACATCGAACATTGAAACAAAGCAACTCAAATCGACGTCTCAACGCACTATGAATCGCCGAATTGCCGTAGTCGCCCCTCTCGATACACACGACCATCTCAGCGGGGCTGCTGGCAGGACTTGTGTTAGGTCGTAATTCAGTTACTGAAATCTGTTTTCAAGACTGGCGAACCTGTCCTTCGACTAAAAACAACGACGTCCCATGCCCGCGCCAATCCCCGCCCTCAGCGAGACGGCTAATGACGTCCGGGGGAACTGTCAGTTCAATGCTGTCTCGCGAGTCCTCGGAGCGATGGTGTCGCGGCCGGTGAGACGTGCCGCAATCATGATGGGGATGAACATCAAGACAACGACGCCAGTGACGACGACGTTGACTTCGGGCAGTTGCTGACCAAGTCGAATCGCGCCAAAGATCCAGATTGGAAGAGTATTTTGCGCGCCGGCAGTAAAAGTAGTCACGATCACCTCGTCGAAACTGAGCGCGAAGGCCAGCAAACCACCTGAGACCAGGGCCGTGGCGATCAGCGGCAACGTGATGAAGCGAAAGGTCTGGCTCGTCGAGGCGCCAAGGTCGGCGGAGGCCTCGAACAGAGTCCCTGAGGTGCGCCTCAACCGCGCGATGACATTGTTGTAGACCACGACGATGCAGAACGTGGTATGTCCGATGATGATGGTCCAGATCGAGAGATCGATGCCCGCCCACTGGAAGGTGGAATTGAGTGCCACCCCGGTGATGATGCCCGGCAAGGCGATCGGGAGGACTAACAAGAGTGAGATCGTGTCGCGACCAAAAAACCGGGCCCGGTGCACCCCGAAGGCTGCGAGTGAGCCCAGAATGAGCGCCAGCACCGTCGCGGCGCACGCGGCCTTGAGGGACAGTACAAAAGCCTGACGAACTTGCTCGTCGTGCCAGGCCACGCTGTACCACGAGAGCGTCCAGTGACGAATCGGCAAGGTTTCGATGTTGATCTTGTCGAAGCTGAAGAGGACGATGACGATGATTGGCCCAAAGAGGAAGGCGAGCACAATGCCCGCCCACAGCCACAGTCCCCCTCGCGCCAGTCGTTGTCTCATAAGGCGTTAAAGGCGCCGAGGCGTTTCGCGATAAGGAGATAGACGACCATGATCACGATCGGGACCGCCGAGAGGGCCGCCGCGAGCGGCAGATTTCCCCCGGTGATCAGGTTGTCGTAGATCGCGTTGCCGATCAGCGTGGAGTTGGAGCCGCCCACCAGCAAGGGCGTGACGTAATCGCCCAGAGTGAGCGAAAAGGTGAAGATCGACCCGGCGACGAGTCCGGGCAACGCCAGGGGCAGGACCACGTGGCGAAGGGTCCACCAGCTTCCCGCCCCCAGGTCGCTGGAGGCGTCGAGCAGTGACGACGGTATACGCTCGAGCGCACCGAACAACGGCACGATCATGTACGGCAGCCAGATGTAGCAAAAGGTGATAAGCACCGCCCCGTTGGTAAAGCCCAGGTTGGGGCTCGGGAGACCCAGGTGCTGGAACGACCAGTCGAGCGCCCCACCCTTCTCGAGGATCGAGACCCACGCAAAGATCTTGGCCAAGTAGCTCGCCCACAGGGGCAACAAAATGGCGGCCAGCAGAAACCGCTGGGCTCGCTGCGTGGCCACGCGCGCCATCAGGTACGCGAAGGGGAAGGCGACGACGGCGTCGATCACCGTGACAAGGACCGCCAGCAGCACCGTGCGCCCGATGATCGAGGGATAGGCGCCCATGGCGATCTGTTGGAAGTTGGAGCCGGTGACCTGATGGTCGATCGTCTGGGTGAAACTGTTCACGCTCCAGAGAGACGTGATCAGCATGACCACGAGAGAACTCACGTAAAGAACGAGGAACCACAGCAGGGGCGGCGCCAGCAAGAAGGCGGTCGCCCAGCGTTGACCCAACGACGAAGAGCGGAGGGACTTAGTCCCTCCGCTCTTCGCTCGATCGAGGGTGGCTACCCCACTATCTGGGTCCACGCGTTCGTCCACTCGCTGTACGGTATGCAGTCATTTTTGCCGTTGTCACACGTTGAGAGAGGCGTCTTCCAGAACTTGATGGAGTTGAAGTACGCGTCGGGCTCGTTCGCGTGCAGGGCCACGCAACTACCGGCTTGGATCTTGTTCATGAGCGGACAGGCCAATGAGTTGTCGGGCGTCTCGCCGTAACTGACGGCCTGCTCGGCCTGCACTTGAGGCGTGGTGATCCACTTCATCCAGTCGTAGGCGCAGTTGGGGTCGGGCGCCTTGGTGGCGAGGAGCCAGGAGTCGGCCCATCCCGTCGCGCCCTCCTTGGGAATGGTGTCGGCCACCGCGATGTGGTCGGCCTTCAGTTGACTGGTCTGGTAGGGCCAGGCAGCGCCCACCACCGTCGTTCCCGTGGCGAAGAGGTTGATCTCTTGGCTGGCCAGATCCCAGTACTTCTTGATGAGGGGCTTCTGCGCCTTTAACAGGTTGACGGCCGCCGTGAACTGGGGCTGGGTCAACTCGTAGGGATCGGTGATCCCGAGAGAGGGCTTGGCCGACTCGAGGTAGAGGGCGGCGTCGGCGATCTGGATTGGGTTGTCGGGGATGGTGATCTTGCCCGCGTACTTCTTGGAGTAGATGACGCTCCACGAGGTGGGCGCCGTCGTAAAGGTCTTGGTCGAGTAGAGCAGGTCGTTCGGACCAAACTGCAGACTCACGCCGTAGTGAACGCCGTTGATGGTGTTGAAGTCCGGGGACTGTAGGAATGGTCGCAGCTCCTTCCACGACGGGATGAGCTTCATGTTGACCGGCTTGACGTCGCCGCCGTAGATAAGGCGCAGGTCGGCGTCGCCCGAGGCCGAGACCAGGTCGTACTGCCCGCCCCCGCCATTCGCCATCAGGGAGACCATCTCCCCGGACGAGCCCGCGTACTTAGTCGACACCTGGCAACCGGTCGCCGCTTCAAAGGGCTTCACCCACTGGGGCTGGGCGTATCCCTCCCAGGCGATCAGCTTGAGCTGACCCTCTCCCTTGCCGATGGAGGTCTGGGGCTTCATGCCCTGGGTCGGCGGGGTCAGCCCGCTCGAGGCGCCCGCGTCGGTGCCGACCAGGGTCATCCCCAGCGTGATCGTCGATAGCGCCACGAGGGCGATGGCGGCTCGCCACGGGCCGTGGCGGTGCGTAGTACGAAACATAATTCCTCCCCTGTGAGATTGGCTCTCGGAGGTCAGATTAGTGCGTCGTCTAAGACCACGGCGTCTCGATTGCTCCACGAGACCGCGACCCGGTCGCCGACGCCACGGCCCGCCGTGAGGTCCTCGGCACTGCGGTTGGTGTGCACCACGACCAGGTTCTCACCGCTGTTCAGGTGCACGATGAAGCGCGTCGTCATACCGAGGTACACCACGTCGCTGATGGTCCCGTATTCGCGACCGTCCCCGGATGATGGGTCGTCGGGGGACGCCAGGGAGAGCCGCTCGGGTCGCAGCGACCAGCGTTGTCCGTTCCTCTCCAGGATGTTGGACGTCCCCACAAAACGGGCCACGAAAGGAGTCTGCGGTTGCTCGTACACCTCGCGAGGAGAACCGATCTGCTCGATGACTCCGTTGTTCATGATGGCGATCCGGTCGCTCATGGCCATCGCCTCTTCTTGGTCGTGCGTGACGTAGATGAAGGTGATTCCCACCCGACGTTGAATGGCTTTCAACTCGACTTGCATCTCTTGACGAAGCTTGAGATCCAGTGCACCGAGCGGTTCGTCGAGCAGCAGTACGGCCGGTTCGTTCACGATGGCCCGCGCCAACGCGACGCGCTGGCGTTGCCCTCCCGAGAGCTGCGCCGGCCGTCGCGACCCCAGATGTTGGAGTTGCACCATCTCCAGCGCGCGCTCGGCCCTCTCACGGCGCTCTTTTCCCGGAACCTTTCTGACCCTCAGTCCGTACTCGACGTTGGCCACGACGTCCATATGAGGAAAGAGGGCGTAGTCCTGAAAGACCGTGTTAACCGGACGCGCGTGGGCCGGCTTCGCGGTGACGTCGACGCCCTGAAGAAAGATCGAGCCCGCATCGGGCGCTTCAAATCCCGCGATCATGCGAAGGAGGGTGGTCTTTCCGGACCCCGAGGGGCCGAGCATGGTAAAGAACTCACCCGCGCCAATATCGAGGGACACGTGATCAACCACCGTGATCTCCGCGAAGCGTTTAACGGCGTCACGTACCTCGACTGCCCACTCGGACATCAGACCCTCCTGTCCGTTTTACATTAGGCCCGGTGGGAATCCCAAGGAACCAACGGCGAGGAAGGAGACTCAGTCCACTGTTGATTTGCGACTAACGGGTGCCGCGACGCTGATGCGAAACCGTCGCTCGCGTCCGCGTCGCGCCTAGGAAGAGTTGGCGGATCTTTTGGACCGGAGCGATGAGTTGGCCCACGTGGAAAAGGAAGTTGTGCGAGAGGGGTGGGTCACGATCGTCGCATCGAGCCGCGATTCTCGTGAGGCCCGGCCGCGCAATCTCTGGTCGTCGTTGCGCGTCGCTGTGACGTTTCGATTGAGTTCGAACTTTCTCTGGTCGGCCCGCGCTATCAGTTTCAGATGGCGGTCATCCGCCTGACGTCGAAGGAAACGCCTCATGTGCTTGTCGTCCTCTCGAAGCACGCTCGGCTTTCGCGATGGCCACGTCGAGGGTTGGTCACGTTCCGGTGCTGATTTCGAAGAGCTCGCGCACGACGCCCTCGAGTTGACGAAGTAGTTCGAGTGACGTGGGAGGTCGATCGTCCGGAGCGAGTGGTGGATTGGCGTCCCGGCCGAGGAACGGTGCACCATAAGAGCGGAGGGGGCCCTGGATATGATTCGTCGGGACATCACTGACACATTCATTGGACGGGCCACCGGTAAACGGCGCACGTTCATCATTTCCATTGGAATCTGAGACCCTGGCGACGGAGGCGGCAGGAGGAATGTTCCGGCGTACCACGGTTCCCATGGCAACCTCGAGAGCGCGTCGCGCAACTGAAGAGGGACTCACATCACACCTACTCGTCATCTACTCGACACGATGTCGAGGAACTCGGATGCGGGGTTTAGACGTCCTTAACGCGATCGTAACACTGTGAATTAGTGGCATCGTATCAATTTTCTCACTGCTTTTGAGCACGGAAGTGATTCGGCATCGCGCGCCCTGATGAAGCAACGATGACTTTGAACTTCAGTTACGGCGACAGGAGAGAGCCCGGGACGAGTCAGAATCGCACCTTAATAAGTGTGCCCCTGATAGGCCACTCACCGAGGAGGAAACGTCGACTTGGTCGTCGTCGCCATACCCCCAACTCGCACCGCCCGACTAGCACACTGCTCCACCCACACCGGCTTTCACGACAAAGGCAACGTGACTCAGCGATCGACGGCGGTATCGGCGTCCTTGCTTCGACGCGAAGGTACGTCCTTCGTTGTTTCTAAATCGCTCTCCGACTCGACACCGTGAATGTCAACCCTGCCGTCGCTGGGCGACCCTTCGTCGAGCGCCACGCTCGCCAAAGTGGCGACACGCAGCACGGGTTTTTGCTGGAACCGATCGTTCTCTTCGTTGCGCAGTCGCGACGGTCCTTCGACGCCGAGACGCGGGCGATGCTCGGTGACCAGCGCGCTCACGCACACCAGTGCCCCGAACAGGGCGAATCCGACTGATAAGGCGTACATATATACCCCGCTCTGCACGACCCTGATGAAGTATCAGGTGAGAAGGATGCGGGGTCCGGACGTCCTCGCAGGCACCCTAGCCCCCATTGACTCTCCGACGTACAACACGCCTTGAAGGATCCCCTTGAAGCCGACCTCTCGGTTCCGCAAGCGAGTCCGATCCACTACGCGATCGCACTCACCTGCGTCGCGCGCGAGTTCCCCGGGGCGCACTCCCTTAGAAATGCCTAGAGGACGGGGACGTAACCAATGTCCTCTCCTACATCCGGGAGGACAACGCGGTCACTGGCGACCTCGGGAGCACCCTTTTCGCTCACGGGGCCGTTGAGGGCGCTGTGACGTTGGTGTCGCCCAGAGATGAGGCCGTCCACACCAATCCAGCCGGACGTTCGCCACATGGCCAGGATCACGATCGCGAACAATGCGTAAAAGGCGCACACACTTGCCGTCCCCGACATGACGTAGGTGAAGAGCAGCAAGAGACTTCCGAGGCACGCCAGCGGCGTGAGGAATCCGACCGCCAGGGCGGCGCCAATCGCGAACTCGGCAACGGCGACCAGGATGGCAATCCATCCCGCGTTGGGCACGACAAAACTGTGCAGAAAACTCCCCCACCAGCTGTAGGCCGCGACGCCGTGAGCGGCGAAGCCCGCCACGCCGGCACCGTTGTGGTGCAAGAACGCGGGGTTCTCCGCGCCCCACAGTTTCGCTATTCCGGCCTGGAGCCACATGACCCCGAGCCAGATACGGATGGCGTTCCAAATCAGAGCCGCCGACTTGGACCGCTGAAGCCACGAGAGGCTTCGTGGCGTCGTCACCTTCGAGGGGTTTCCAATGAGTCCGATGACGTTCTCCATAGAACCGCCTGCTTTCTACCTTCACCGACAAGGCGTCGGGTGAAATCGGAAGCAGGGTTCTAGACGTCCTGGTGTGAACCCTAACACCGTCGCTTCACACACTTGAAGAACGAGCGACAGAATCGACAAAAGAGAAACAGCGTCGACCGCGTTCGCCGTGCGTGCACACGGAGGGATTCGGCACTCGCTCGTCGTTGCGCGCGGCAGAGGACACTTCGCTAGCGACCAAGCCCGTCATCAGTGAGGGCGCACCACCGCCTTCCACAACGTCACAGCGATGCGGAGGGCGTGAACAGGCACACGCCTGGCGATCGCCACATTCCTGTGGCCGGCACGGATGTGACCCGGACGGGGAATGTGCCCCGCCAACCCGACAGAACCAGTCCGGTTCACCGATTTTCAGCGATTGGCCAAAGAATCCCGCGCATGGTATTTTCTGCTTGAAGGCGCCCGGACCCTGCACTCTTCCTAGGAGGCTGGAGCGATCGTGGCCCGAGAAAGCGAACCAGCGGGTGCCAACTTGCGCATCGAGAGTGGCGATTATTGCCTCTTCATCGATGGTGCTTGGAACTGCGCGGGAGAGAGTTGCAATAATCCAAATCATCGTTCGAACTAATGGACGACTTTTATTGACGAAGGGTCAGAACCGGCTCCCCGGATTCTCTCGGGAATCGGCCGAAGGGGAAACGTCGTACAACCACCTTCCGATGGATTAATGCCCGACGTCTCTACCGAAACGATTCCAACCAGCGCAGCGTTCCTGGTGGCCCATTGGCTGATCGGCCAGAGCGAAGGCTGAGCACGCTTCGACGCGATACGTCGCCGAAGTGGAGTGCTCTAAGTGCATTCTTGGCCGCCAGTCCCTCCCAGTCGTCGAGGCTTTGGCCAATATTGAGTCGTGAGTAACTGGGCCCAGAAGAAACCTCGCGCGAACCGCCGGGAGCCATCCTCCTCCAATCCGCGCATCCGGTTGGGCCAATATGTTCGCGCGATTGGGCCGGGACTCATCACGGGCGCCTCCGATGACGATCCGTCCGGTATCGCAACCTACGCACAGGCGGGCTCGAGGTACGGTTTATCGCTTCTGTGGGCGGCCCTGCTGACCTTTCCGCTGATGGCGGCGGTACAGGAGATGTGCGATCGAACGGCCCTGGCGACGGGCAAGGGCCTGGGGGAACTAGCGAGCGACCGGTTTCAGCGAACGGGGAAATGGATCATCGGCCTGCTCCTGCTCGTGCTCATCGTGGCGAACACGCTGAACATTGCGGCGGATCTGGTGGCGATTGGTTCTGGCATGAACTTGCTGAAGGCGGGACCGACGTGGTTGTGGGCCCTTATCGCGGGCGCGGCGATCACCGTTCTCTTGGTGAAGGGAACCTTCTCTCGCATCGAGCTCGTCTTTCGAGCCCTCGCCGCCGCACTCTTGGTCTACATCGTCGTCGCCGTCATCGTGACCCACGACTGGCTGCGAGTGCTCGATAACACGGTCGTTCCGCACGTCCACTTCAACAAGGCGTACATCGCGCTTCTCGTCGCTCTCCTGGGCACCACGATCTCGCCCTATCTCTTCTTCTGGCAGAACGCGAACCGACTGGAGGAGATGCGCGAGGCGCCCGAGGGCGGGTCGCTTCCCGAGACGCTGGCCATGAGAAGTCGAACCCAAGCGCGATTGAAGCAACGAACGAGTCGCCTCGACGTGTTCTCGGGCATGGCGTTCTCGAACGTCGTCATGTTCGCGATCATTGCCACCACCGCCGCAACCCTTCACGTGCACCACGTCACCAATATTCAAAGCGCCGCTCAAGCGGCCAGCTCGCTCAAGCCGTTCGCCGGTAGTTTCGCCAGCGCGATCTTCGCCCTGGGATTTATCGGGAGCGGTCTCTTAGCCGTTCCGGTGCTGGCCGCGTCGGGTTCGGTCGGGGTGTCGGGTCTCCTCGGCAAAGACTGGGGATTCTCGCGTTCCATTCGAGAGGCCCCGCTGTTCTATTCGCTGGTCGGCCTCGGAACGATCGGTGGGACAGCATTCAGCCTCCTCAACGTCAACCCCATAAAACTCCTGGTCTTCGTCGCGGTGATCAACGGCGTGATTGCCGCTCCGCTTTTGGTCGTCGTCCTTCTTATCGCGAACAATCGACGCCTCATGGGTCGCTACGTCAATGGTCACGCCGCGAACATCCTCGGTTGGGTCACCTTCGCCCTCATGGCGGTGGCCTCGATTGCCCTGTTCGCGACCGGAGGAATCTCCCTTTAGCGGGTCCGGACGGCAGAGCAGCGTTGGTTGGTCGAACTTTCCAACCCCTCGCGCTGACACGAAACGAGATCGCGCCATCGTGGAGTGCACGACGTCACCGTGCGTGCTACGGTTCGCACTAGGACGTCTAGACCCCGCTTCCCTTTCACCTGACCATTGGCCAGGCACGACAAAGGAGCGCAGTATGGGTCTTCCAGGAATGGTGCTCAGCGCCATCGCCGCGGTTGCGGGCGCAATTATGTACTGGGCTATCACGTACCAAGGCACTGGTTTTCGACTTTCCACGGTGGGTGTAATCCTGATGATCGCTGGAGCCTTTGGCTTTCTCGTCTCGGCGATGGTCTTTGCGACGTCGCGACGCCAAGTCGGTACCGGATCTCACTCCCTGGATCGGCAAGTGACCGACTCCCAGGGTCGCTCAAGTTCTGTTCACGAAGAGAGCAACTAACGAGAAAACACTCGCGCTGAGTTGGCGCCGACCTCCGTTCGGGCCACGTCGACGTTCACCCATCAATCATGACAACAGGAAGGCGGGCAGAAATATGGCAGGGAAAATCGAGACAGCCAAGGGCAGAATCAAAGTGGCACTCGGAAGCCTCACGGGTAACAAGGAACTGGAGTCCGAAGGCAAGTTGGACCGTCGCGCTGGGCGAGCGAAGGAGAAAATAGGCCGGGTGAAGGCCAAGGTTGACGCGACGGCGGAGAAGGCGCAACGTAAGGCCGTGCAAGCCACCGATACCGCCCGGGACGCTGCACGAGGAGAGTAGGTAGTTCCTCCGCGCTCGCCGCTCCTTCGTGGGCAGCGAGCGCGGAGTTCGCAGTTCAATTCGTAGGTACTAGCACCGGAGGCATTGTGATTATTTTTGGTTTGATTCTCCTCTTGATTGGGTTCGTGACGGGAATAGCGATTTTGTGGACGATTGGCGTAATTGTGCTCGTCGTTGGGCTCGTTCTGTGGGTTCTCGGAGCGACGGGACGAGCCGTGGGCGGTCGACGACACTATTTCTAAAGTTCAAAGTGGGCGCGAACTTTGCTCAAACGTCGCCGCACCAGTTCCGTCTGATCCGATTGCGCCCGCAGGCGATCGAACCGGGAACGTCCCTTCCTCCTCGTCGACCTAGGCTGAGGTTCTGTCTCGTTTCGAGCACAGAGCGCCGACCGCGGTCCTCGTTGAGCGTCCACGCATTGCGAGGAGATCCGGCTAGTGGCAGATTTAGCACCGTTCGTTGAGTTCGCGTGACCACCGAACGCCTCCTCACAATCTTCTCAATCATGGAGCGACTCGAACGGGAAAGTCCCCAAGGGTTTGTGCTCTGCGACGTCGCAGCGGAGTTCATGGTGCTGGATGGAGCGGGAATTGCGCTCAGCAGCGATGGTGAGGATCTGATGACCCTCTGCACCAGTAACGCCGTCGCCGGTGACCTCATGAACCTCGAAATCACACTTGGCGAAGGGCCCGCGGTCGACGCGTGCCGCGGCAACGCCGTACAAGAATCTGATCTCGCGCGATCGGTCGCCCCTCACTGGGCAACCTACGGTCCCGAAGCCGTCGCTCTGGGAGCGCGGGCAGTATTCGGCTACCCGATTCAGCTGGGCGCCGCGAACTTCGGAGCGCTCAGCCTCTTTCGCGCCAGTCCCGGACCGCTCAGCGCGGGCCAGTCGTCCGACGGATACTTAATGGCGTCGGTGTTAGGCCGGGCGATACTCTCCCGACAAGGGGGCGGGTCGCCCGAGTCACTGATCGAAGAGCTCGCCGGCTCTTCCATGCTCGATTTCCGCGTTCACCAGGCGGCGGGCATGATCGCAGTCCAGGGTTCGATGTCCGTGAAAGACGCCCTGGTCACGCTTCGCGCGCACGCCTTCGCCCTCGGATGTCGACTCGGAGAACTCGCCGATCGCGTGGTTTCGATGACCACGCGCTACGAGCTCGAGACGCTGAGGTGGATCGATGAAGTGGAAAGCTGAAACTATGAACTGTATGATTTGTGCGTCAATCCCCGGGACGCTTCCGTGCCGAAAACTGATGGCATTCGACTTAGGGACGAGGTGGGACCGATGACTAGGGAATCGCTACTGATTGCGACGCTGGTGGAGTTGGCGGACAACCTAGTCGACGACTACGACGTGATTGACGTTCTTACCGTATTGACCCATCGCTGCGTGGAAGCGATCGACGTCGACGCGGCCGGCGTGATGCTGGGCTCACCCTCGGGAGAGCTGCAGTTCGTAGCGTCATCGAGTGAGTCAATGCGCGTACTGGAACTGTTTCAGATTCAGACTGACGAGGGTCCCTGCGTCGACTGTTATCGCGACGGGCTTGCTATTACCAATCACTCGATCAGCGAAGCCGATGGCCGCTGGCCGCTCTTTACCCCCCGCGCCCTGGCGTTGGGCTTTCGTTCGGTGCACTCCCTACCCATGCGGCTGCGCGGTCGGACCATCGGTGCCTTGAATCTCTTTCGTACGCACCAGGGAACTCTCACCGAAGAAGACGCGGGAATGGTTCAGGGACTCGCCGACGTGGCCACCATCGCCATTCTCCAGCACCGCTCCTCCCTGGACGCCAACGTACTAAACGCTCAGTTGAACAACGCTCTCAACAGTCGAATCATCATTGAGCAAGCGAAGGGGATGATTCGTCAAGCCACGGGCTGCGATATGGACGAAGCGTTCACGCGACTGCGTACGCACGCGAGAAATCACAATGAAGGTCTCACGGACCTCGCGACGCGCATCGTGAATCGCTCTGCGCTGGCCAGCGATCTGGACGACTAGATATCCGCGAGGGCGAAGACGTCGTAAGGCCGGATCACGTCGAGCGCCGCTCGAGAAGGCGATCCATGTTTTTCTACCTCTGAGAGGCCGTTCCGCGACCGACTGACCGGCCGCAGGGAACCGCGCCGCGCCACAAACGTCCTCTCGACTCGCCGCACGGTGGCTTCTCCCGCCTCGGACCTGACGCCGTATAAATAACGCCATTACGACCCTTCACGATAAATGTGCAGATGATTCGTTGACGTGTTACCTTGGTGTTGGACGCCCGGACCCTGCACTCCACTGTGACACTTCACGAGGAGTTGTGGACGAGTATGACCGAACGCAGGCGTAGTCAAAGAGCCCTCAGCAACGACAAGGCGATCCTTGCTGCGGCGGTGGACGAAATTGTTCGAGTCGGCGTAGACCGCGTTTCGTTACGTGATGTGGGACACGTGGCGGGGTTGACCCACGGAGCTACCTACGCTCGCTACGAGGACGTCAGTGAGTTACTCATTGAGGTATGGAACTCCACATTGAATGAGCGCCTTATGGCCATGTACAAACTGTCTCGCAATGCCGCGGAGAACCCGGGAACGCGCACGGTCGGCGAACTCTCCGACTTCATTCGTCAGGCTGATTCGCGCGATCGCGCGGCGATCGAGATGCTTTTAGTGTCGCGGAGGCTGCCCACTCTCCTCGAAGAGACCGAAGACTTTATTCACACCTGTCTCGAGTCCAACGAGGAGTCGACCGTCACCGATACCCGAGCCGTCATTCTGTTCGGAGTCGTCATGGTCCAGATATTCTCGAACGCGCAGTTCGGATTCGACGTCGAGTTCCAGCGCGCCTTGGAAAAACTGCTCATTGAGGCGCTGAGTGTGACGAGCCCTCCCAATGAAAATAGCGCGACCATCAACGATTTCACCGTTGAGCCGTCGGGGGACCGTGATCGTGTCGCCACCGATCGAGGATTCAAGTCCGATCTGGAGCACGCGGCGTGCGACGTCATTGGGCGCAGCGGATACGTGGGCGCCACCATTTCACGCATCGCCCGTCGCTCGAAGTGCTCCCCCGCCTTGGTGTACAAGTTGCATCGATCAAAGGAAGACCTCGTCATCGGCGCCTTTACGGAGTTGGTGGCGGGACGTCAACTGAATGAATCGATGATGGCCCAGATCCTCGACGAAGGCTTCTTCGCCAACGTCTTGCGCTCCGAAGCCAGTATGGAGAGCGAACGTCGACGAAACTTTTGCTTGGAGACCGCGCTCGCCGCGGGACACAGCGACACCATGCGGCCCGTCATTCTGGGCGAACTCATTCAAGGAGCTTCCGCACGAACCGTCCTGGCCGAGACGGACGACGGGCACAATCAGCGTCGCGACTACGCCGTTCGCACGGTCATTGCCGCAGTGATTTCGGTCAGTTGGCTCGCGACCATCACCAGCTCCACCGAGTTGCTCGACATGCGCGCGTTCGCGGAACCCCTTCGCTGCGGCTTACAGAACCAGTGGTTTCCCGAGCAGGTGGACTCGAACAGCGACGCCTTAATCCCGGGCTGACTTACCTACGACGCCCGGGAAATCTTAAAGTCGCCCGACACGGTGACCACGTTGATGGACACCGTCTCGCCCTCGTCGTCGTCATCGTCTCCGCTGCTGAGGTCGAGGGGAATCGCTGAACCCATGTCGCCGGAGACCGTGGTCCCACTGACGTCGATGACGAGTCCGGGCCGGACGTTGATCCGAACGTCGCCCGACACGGCCCTGATGGAGATATCTCCCGAGCGCTCGGCGATCACCATCACGTCACCCGAGGCGGTGTGAATATTGGTGGCCGACGCTGCCCCGTCGCAGCGGACATCGCCCGACGCGCATCGACACTCGAGACTCTCGGTGACGTGGCCCGTAACGACGTCGCCCGAGCCCGTCTTCACGTTGACGGAGTTCACGGTGTCACCCACCCTCACGTCGCCCGATCCGGTGGTGACGTCGACGTCTGCCAGCGGGCCAAGAGTAACCGTGTCGCCAGAAGCGGTAACCACCTTGATCGACGAGCCTTCGGGGAGGGTCAGGATCACGTCGAGGTCGCCGGGCCGGAGGCTCTTCATGAAAAGATTCGTTAAACCCGCCAGTGAATCAAACTGATCGTGCGGCTGAGTGCGAATACGGATCTCGTTGCTGGCTTCATCAAAGTGGAGTTCGGCGTTCTCGAGGAGGGCCTGTGCGTTGCTGCTACTTGCCTTGAGGCTCACCTTGACTTCATTGTCCGACCCCATCTGCACGGAGATGTCGCCGCTCTTGGTCACCACGTCGGCGTGCACCGGTCCCGAGGCCTGGTAGATCTCCTGGCGAGAGTTTGACATGACCTACGCCTTTCGCTGGAGCCGCAGAGCGAACCGCGACATCGCGTTAACGGGGAACTGGTAGATCCGAGCGAGGGGACGTGCCTCGACGTCGTGCTCGAAGTACCGCTCGCCGCCGACAGCTTCGAAGTCGATCGTCTCGCGACGATGAGTCGCGTACGAAGTCGGACGAAGTTCATCGCCCGTGCCGTGTAGGTATCTCATATCGATCAATCCCTTCTAATTACGCGCGGCCTTTGCCGCGGAGTTGGTTACGACCTTTAAACGAGGTGACCGGGGTGTCGCCGCGCACGGATCGCTCCAATGTGCGAACGATCCACGAGTTGACTGACGAGCCGACGTCGGTCGCCAGCCCTTCGATGTTCTCCTTGAGCTCGTCGCTGAGGCGAAGTGCGATGCGCGCCGAGTACTCACCGGGCGAAGGAGCGGGGGCCGCCGCTTCGACACCGGCCGGAACGAGACGGGTGAGACGAATCTCGTCGCCTTCGAGGCTCAAGCTCAACGGCGCAGCGTCTTGAAGGTTGAACTCTTGAATCACCTCGTTCAAGGCGTCGAGAAAGTGCTTCTGTAGTGCCGGACCGAGGGTGGCACCCAAACGTTCGGCAATGGCCGCGGTCTCCGGCCCCCCCAACTCCCCGAGGGACCGTAGATCGCCGCGGACTTGCTCGATCAGTTCTGATATCAACATGATGTCACTTTAACATCATACTGATGTCGAACGCAAACGGTTTCTGGAAACTGACCTTCATGAGGAGACTTAGTGCCATCGCCGGGTCCGCTGGTCCTTGGTGCCGAGTTTTCTCCGATTCTGGACTTAGTCCAGAATCGGTTACTGTGGTGTCAGTGACTATCGCCCCCGTGGACCAACTGCGCGAGCGCGGGATTCAAGTGACGGCCCAACGACTGGCCGTTCTGCGCGCGGTGTCCAGTCGAGCGCACGTCACCGCCGACGAGGTAGTCGACATCGCCCAGTCTGATATTGGTGGGATTTCGCGTCAAGCGGTCTACGACGCCCTCGCCATATTGGTGGAGAACGACCTGCTACGCCGCATCCGGCCGATCGGATCGGCGGCCCGCTACGAAGACCGCGTCAACGACAATCACCACCACCTCATCTGCCGACAGTGCTCTCGCGTGGTCGACGTCGACTGTGCCGTGGGCTCGGCTCCGTGTCTCACCGCGTCCGACGATCACGGGTACGACATTGACGAGGCCGAAGTCGCCTACTGGGGGGTTTGCCCCGCGTGTCAGGTAGCCCACGCCACGTCGAACTCCCTCGAGTCACCGGCAGGTGGCACGCCACACCAACCTCTATCCCTCAAACGCCCTACCCACCCACACCAAATTGAAAGCGACGGTACACCATGACTGACATTGATCCCCTGATTCAAGAAGGAAACGACCATGCCGTCTGCCCCTACGCCGGCGGCGCCTTCACCCAGCTTGAGGACAGCCAACCCAGCGCGAAGTGGTGGCCCAATCAGCTGAACCTCCGTCTCTTGCACTCAGCGCCTCCCGCGTCCAATCCGTTGGGCGAGGACTTCGACTACGCCAAAGAGTTCGCCTCACTTGATCTCGACGCGCTGAAGAAGGACGTCATGGCGCTCATGACCGACTCGCAGCCCTGGTGGCCCGCGGACTTCGGCCACTACGGGCCGTTCTTCATCCGGATGGCCTGGCACAGCGCGGGCACCTATCGCGTCGGCGATGGCCGCGGGGGCGGGGGCTCGGGGATGCAACGATTCGCGCCGCTCAACAGCTGGCCCGACAACGTCAGTCTCGATAAGGCGCGCCGACTGCTCTGGCCCATCAAAGAGAAGTACGGCCAGAAGATCTCGTGGGCCGACCTGCTTGATCTTCACGGGCAACTGCGCGCTGGAGTCGATGGGCTTTACGACCTACGGCTTCGGCGGTGGACGAGTTGACGCCTGGGAACCCGAAGAAGGCATCAACTGGGGACCAGAAACCACCTGGCTCGGTGACGAGCGCTACAGCGGGGACCGCGAGCTCGCCAACCCCCTGGGCGCCGTCCAGATGGGTCTCATCTACGTGAACCCCGAGGGGCCCAACGGTAATCCCGACCCCCTGCTCGCGGCTATTGACATTCGCGAGACGTTCAAGCGCATGGCCATGAACGACGAGGAGACCGTCGCCCTCATTGCCGGCGGTCACACCTTCGGCAAGACCCACGGGGCCGGCGATCCGGAGCGCTACGTCGGTCGCGAGCCAGAAGCGGCGCCGATCGAACAACAGGGACTCGGATGGAAGAACACGTTCGGCACCGGTTCGGGCGAGTACACGATCTCCAGCGGACTCGAGGGCGCGTGGACCCCGACACCAATCACCTGGGACAACACCTTCTTTGATCTTCTCTTCTCGTTCGAGTGGGAGTTGACGAAGAGTCCCGCCGGAGCGAACCAGTGGAAGCCCAAGGATGGTGCCGGGGCTGACTCGGTACCGGACGCCCACAATCCTTCGAAGCGCCACGCCCCGACGATGTTGACGACGGATCTGGCGCTGCGCTTCGATCCCATCTATGGCCCGATCTCCAAGCGCTTCCACGAGAACCCCCAAGAGTTCGCCGACGCGTTCGCGAAGGCCTGGTACAAGCTGACGCACCGCGACATGGGTCCGCGGTCGCGCTACCTCGGTCCGTGGGTGCCGAGCGAGCCGCTGATCTGGCAAGACCCGGTGCCCGCCGTGACCCACGATCTCATCGGTGCGAACGAGATCGCCGAACTGAAGTCGACCATTCTCGCCTCCAACCTCTCCGTCGGACAGTTGGTCTCCACGGCCTGGGCGTCGGCCTCGACGTTTCGCGGCACCGATAAGCGCGGTGGAGCAAACGGCGCGCGCATCCGCCTCGCCCCCCAGAAGGACTGGGACGTCAATAACCCGCCGGAACTGAGTGCGGTGCTCTCGACCCTGACGGGCATTCAGCAGGGATTCAATGCGTCTCGCACCGACGGAAAGGCCGTCTCGTTGGCCGACGTCATCGTGCTCGGGGGCTGCGCCGCCATTGAGAAGGCGGCGAAATCTGTGGGACGCGAAGTGGAGGTTCCCTTCGCGCCGGGCCGCACGGACACGACGCAGGAGGATACCGACGTCGAGTCCTTTGCCGTGCTCGAGCCGACCACCGATGGCTTTCGTAACTACCTTGGTCACGGCCAGCGGCGCCCCGCGGAAGATCTGCTGCTGGACCGAGCGCGCCTCTTGACGTTGAGCGCACCCGAGATGACGGTGTTGCTCGGTGGCCTTCGAGTCTTGAACGCGAACTTTCAACAGAGCGAAATCGGCGTCTTTACGACCCGACGCGAGTCGCTCACCAACGACTTCTTCGTGAACCTCCTCGACATGGACACGGAGTGGTCGGCGGCCACCTCGGCCGAAGACGTCTTCGAGGGTCGTAGTCGCGTTACGGGTGATCTGAAGTGGGTGGCGAGTCGCGCGGACTTGGTGTTCGGCTCGAACTCTCAGCTGCGAGCGATCGCCGAGGTGTACGCGTCGAGCGATGCCCAGTTGAAGTTCGTGAACGATTTCGTCGCGGCGTGGAACAAGGTGATGAATCTCGACCGGTTCGACCTGGTGTGAACCGACTGGGTCCCGACCTGGTCACGTGCGGTCTGTTGGCCGAGTACGTCGATCGCGTCCCCCGACGCTCCAAAACCAGGGATTGGTGGATCGGGCAACCGCACTCGCCACGACCTTAGAGGGGCCCCGGGCGTAAATTAGATGCTTGCCAGCAGGCAACTATCGCTAGAATGGCTCCATGGCGTCCAACTCTGTTCAGGCGAAATCGACTCGGACCGGGGTGGAATCCGCCGAAAGACTACGAAAAATTGTCGGCCGACTGGGACGCACCCTTCGGCTCACTCACGCCGACGGTAGTTTGCCGCCGAGTCAACGTGAAGTCCTCGCGACGATTGTGCGTAGTGGACCGCTGCGCCTCTCCGAGCTCGCCGCCGAGGAGGGTATTAACCCGACAATGTTGTCGCGCATCCTGGGCCATCTCGAATCCGCCGCGCTCGTCGCGCGTCGACCCGACGAGGCCGACGCTCGAGTCGTGCACTTGGCGGCCACCGAGACGGGCCGCGCCCTCCACGAGGAGATGCGTAACGAGCGCACCGACGCCTTGTTCTACGCGCTCGCCCAGTTATCAGCCGATCAACGCCGGGTGATCATCGAGGCGCTTCCGGCCCTCGAAACGCTGGTCGAGTCCCTGAGGAACCGCGATCAGTGAACGTGCACGCGTCCGCCCGACGGACCTTTTCATCTCTTTCTAATCCGAACTACCGCAAGTTCTTCTTCGGGCAGACCACATCGCTGATTGGCACGTGGATGCAGACGACGGCCCAGTCGTGGCTCGTCTTCACCCTGACTCACTCGGCCACCGATATTGGCTTCGTCGTGGCACTGCAGACCTTGCCCGTCCTGGTTCTGGGGCCCTACGGCGGCGTCATCGCGGACCGCGTCGATAAGCGACGCTTAATGATTGGCTTGCAGTCCATGATGGGCCTGCAAGCGGCTGCGCTGGCGGTGCTGTCAATACTTCACATAGTGACCTACCTCGACGTCTGCCTGCTGGCCGTCGTCCTCGGTCTGAACAACGCCTTCGAGAATCCCTCCCGCCAGGCGTTCGTGTTGGAAATGGTCGGTGCGGATAATCTTCGAAACGCCGTGAGCTTGAACTCCACGATGAACAACGTGGCTCGCGCGGTAGGTCCGGGTATCGCGGGCGTGCTCATCGCCGCGGTCGGAGATGGGTGGTGCTTCGCCCTGAACGCCGTGAGTTTTATCGCCGTCGTCGCTTCGCTGGTCGCGATGGATCGATCGACACTTCACCCGAGCACGCCGATGCTTCGAGCCAAGGGCCAACTCCGTGAAGGGTTCCGCTACGTCGCCCGAACCCCCAAACTGGCAATTCCTCTGATCATGATGGCCCTCGTGGGCATGCTGGCCTACGAGTTCCAGGTCACCCTCCCCATCGTCGCCGGAAGGGTCTTCCACGGCAACGCGGCCACTTACGGGCTGTTGTTGGCCGCCATGGGGGCGGGTGCGGTCATCGGGGGACTCTGGACGGCCGCGCGCGGAAAGACCGGCTCGCGCGCACTCGCTCGCGCCGCACTGATCTTTGGGGTCTGTATGACCTTCGCCGCTTTGGCTCCCTTCCTCGGGGTTGAGTTCGTCGCCATCGCGGTCGTCGGCTTTGCCAGCGTGACGTTCCTGGCCATGGCCAACTCGACACTTCAACTGAACACGGACCCTCAGATGCGCGGCCGGGTCATGGCGTTATGGGCCGTCGCGTTCATGGGTTCGACGCCTATTGGCGGACCCGTGATCGGATGGATAACCAGTTCCGCCGGAGCACGGGTCGGACTCGGTGTGGGAGCGCTGTCATGCTTTTTGGCCGGCCTCATCGGATGGCTCGCTTTGCGCCACCTTCGCATTACTCGCGAGGCGGCTCTTCCCGTCGACCTGGCGCTGGCACCCAGCGACGATTAGGCGCCAGCGCCTTTCGTACGAATCGATCGAGGTCCATACGCCGGTGCACGTGGCTCTCGACACGATCATCGAGCCCGATGCGAATGCTCCGGCGTATGTTCCTGGGAGAGCAAACCGGCAACGACCGCATCCTCGACTTCTCGACGGCGGTCACCGGATCCCTGTCTTTCGTGTGCACCGCGGAAAATCTGGACGATCGTCCCCCACTTCCGGGCACGCTCACGAACTGACGTGCAGGGGTATCCGACGTTGGCGGGCCTCAGGGGGTCGCGAGCTGGTTGAACCAACTAGCGACGAATAGCTCCTCCACCGCCGCGCAGTCGACCCAGGATGTTCAAGATCTCCAAGTAGAGCCAGATGAAGCTGATGAGAAGACCAAAGGCCCCGTACCAGTCGTACTCGTGTCCGGCGCCCGAGGCGATGAGCTTATCGATGCGATCGAAGTCGAGCAGAAAGGTCGACGCCGCGACGGCGGCCAACACCAGCGAGATGCCAATGCCGAGCAGGCCACCTCCGCCGTCAAGGTCCGGTCCGCCAAAGGCGATGACGAGAAGCGTCACGCCGTAAAAGACGAGCGCGCCGAGCACGGCCATGGTGATGATCCGGGTGAGACGCGCGGTCACCTTGATGATCCCCGTGCCGTACAGGAACCAGACGACCAACGCGACACCGAACGTGGCGCCGACCGCCTCCTCGACGATCCCGTGGTACTGAGCGTTGTACGCGGCGGAGATAACGCCGACCGCGAACCCCTCAAGTACCGCGTACACCACTCCCAGCGACCGAGCCAACTTGGGTCGCGACATGATCACGAACGACAGAACAAGAGCGGTGATAATCGAAACAATGATCAAGGTCTCCGTGTGGCTCGTGATCTGAGCGCCCACTCCCTCGTGCCACCCGAAACCGGCGCCCACCAGACCAAAAATGGTGAACACGCCGAGCGCCCGAGCGACACCCAGACGGGTCATGCGCTGACCCGTACTGTCCACTTTGTCGAAGTCTCGTACTCGACGATCCGCTAGGGCTGGATTGGCCATTGTTACTCTCCGTTCGCTGTTCGCACAGTGCCCATGACTTTAACCCCGAGGAGGAAAATCAGGGTAATTCCACGCTAAAGATTCCATTCAGAGGTCCGGGTGCACGACGAGCACCGAGCAGGTGGCGTGCGACACGACGGCTGCGGCACCGCCGCCCAGTAGGTGCCCAACCAGACCGGTGTGTCGGTGGGCACCGAGCACGATCAAGCTCACGTGATGCTCTTCCGCAGTATGGATAATCCCTTTCCACGTGGGCGCGGCCTCCGCGGTCAGGCCCCGGGCCCGAAAACCGGCGTGACGGGCCAGCGACGCGCCGAACTCGGCAGTCTCTTCCGCGGCCTGGCGGACTTCGGTCGCCGCATCGGCGTCGAAGTGGCGCTTGTTGACCGGCTCGAAGCCGACGTCGGCGGGCTGCCAGACGCAGAGCACCAGGGCGTCACGCCCGGTCGCGAGCTCGCGCCCCGCGCGCTCGATGGCCAGCGCCGCGAGGGCGGAGCCGTCGTAAACGAAAAGGATCGTGTCGGTAGGCGTCGCGCCACCGTCAGGGGTGGACACGTCAGTCCTCACTTTCCGTCAGAACGCCGGCCATGGCAGGAACCTTGGTCTCGGGAAGGCTCTGGCGAAGTTTCGCGAACAGCGGTGGCGACACCCACGCGGGATCGTTCTGCGAGAGGAAGCGATCGAGATCGGGTGCCTGGGGACGCGCGCCGCTCACGAGGTAGATGACCACCCCAATGATCGCACCGCCGAGGGCGAGACCGAGTCCGACCCACAGCGCGATGGCCGTACCCGCATCGATACCTCCGCCGGTGGCCGTAGCGAAGTGGATGAAGATCGGAGCGACCATGAACGCGGCGACCGCTCGAAAGAGCTCGACGATGGCGAACACGCGCTGAAGATTGGCCGCCGGCAAAGAGAATCCGGCGACGAACAACGCCGGGGCCACGGTCGCGCCCAGACCAAGCCCGGTGAGTCCCGAACCAAGGAGCGTCATCGCTTGGCTTGAGGGGACGGAGACTCGAAAAACGACGATGCCGACCGCCAGCATGATCATGCCCACGAGCGGGAGATAGTGAATTGCTCGCCGGCGTATCACCAGTCCGAGCGCGATCGCCGAGATCACGGCGCCGGCGAGTTCGGGCAGGTAGAGAAGACCGATGTGCAAGGGGCTGTAGCGCGACTCCAGCACCCCGACGGTGAGCGCCGTTGCCGACACCGATGCGGCGGCGGCGAACAACGCGACGACGATTCCCGCAACGGGAATCGAGCTCGTCAGCATTGCCTTGACCGTCAACAGCGGCCGTCTCGCTCGGAACTGATAGACGACGAGGATGACAATGAGACCAAGACCTCCGAGCAGCGGCACGATCGTCTCCACGTTGAGGAGCGCGTGGCTCGTGAGCTCAGACGCGCCAAAGAAAGCGGCCACACACCCCACGGCGGAGAGGCCGATCGCCAGCGGGTCTCGTGGCGCGTCGGGGTTGGCCGGCGGAGAGTCTTCAAAGGTCAACACCACCAGGATGAGTGCGATGACCGCAATCGCGACGACGATCCAGAACAAGGGCCGCCAGGCGAGCGACTCGGCCTGAACGCCACCCACGAGAGGCCCGAGCGCGACCGCTCCGAAGATGCACATGTTCATGATCACTGCGGTGTCGCGCAACTTAACCGCGGGGTAGCCAATCGCTAGTGGCGGCACTGCGGAGATGAGAAGCAGGCTGGTGCAGAGTCCCTGGATGATGTGGCCCGTGATGAACATGCCGGCGTCCGTCGCCGAGGCGGTGAGTATCGATCCGAGAACGAGCAGGATCGCGTACACCACCAACATGCGCCGTTGGGGGAAATGTTGGGCAAACTGCACCGCGAGCACCGTGCCCAGGGCGTAGGCGGCGTTCGCCAGCCCGGCGCCCAGGCTGAACGTCTGTGCGGACATGTGGAGTTGCTTGCTGATGATCGGTGTTAAGGGCCCGAGCGCTGCGGATAAGGCCAGGTACGGAATCAACGCGAACATCACCATGGTGGCGACGGCCGAGTACCGTCCGGCCAGAGGTCCTTGGATCATCTCATCGCCTCACTGAGGTTCAATGCGACCTTCGTTACGACGCGATCGCCTTGACCCGACCGGGCGGGGCGACTAACTGGGGAGGGCATTGCCAAGCACCTTTCCGATGAGAATCGTCAGGAAACCGAATTATTCCTCCAGTTACTATATGGAGGAGTATTCCCCACCGAACTCCGTGGGTCGTGGGAGACGAATCCAGTACCGAGTGCGCGTGCGCGATGTGGCGGAAAAATGCGAAGACTGAGCAATAAAATATTGGGCAGGGCCTTGGGTCGTGCCTGTAGTCGTCTCCAGAGCCGATCGTTAATCTCATCGGAGCTCCTTGCAGATTTTTCGACGCACCATCGTCACCGTCTCCGCGCTTGCACTCACGTCGCTCGCCATGGTGGTACCGCTCCGGGGCACCCCGGTTTCCGCGGCGACGTCCGCCACAGTGGCCGCATTCGACGCTCCCTATAACGGCTCTCCCGCGACCACGGGCTCCGCGGTCGTTGCCATCACCGCAGGCGCCGACGGCATCGGCTACTACGTGCTTCGAGCGGACGGCGAGGTCGATGCCTACGGCACCACCAGCTACGGGTCACTGAGCTCCAACAGTCTTCCCGCAGGAATAACCGCCACCGGTATTGCCCTTGACGCCGCGACGGGTGGCTACTGGATCCTTTCGAGCAACGGTTCGGTGACAGCGTTTAACGCGCCCTCCTATGGTGAGACGCTCGTCCCCTCGGGCGGATGGGGACAGCATCCCGCTGCGGTCGCCATCGCGGCTGCTCCTCTGGGCGCGGGCTACTACGTTCTTCGCGCGAACGGTGCCGTCTATGGATATGGGGTGAAGACGCACGGATCGCTGGCGGGAACCCTTCACTACCTGACCACCGCGCCGGTGCTCGCGGTCGCCATCGCCGTGGACTCGACAAGCGGCGGCTATTGGATTGCGACCTCAACGGGCGGCGTGGCGGCTTTCGACGCGACCGGCGACGGGGTTCCCGCAGCACCCGCGAAGACGCCCGACGACGGCAATCCCGTGACCGCGATCGCGGCGTTGCCCGACGGTTCCGGTTACTACGTTCTTCACGCGAACGGTGCGGTCGACGGCTTCGACGCGCCGTCGCACGGATCAATCGCGGCGTCGCGCACCATGCCCGAAGGAGGCTTCGCCAGCGCGCTCGCGATAGATCCGACGACGGGCGGGTACTACGAAGCGGTCGATGACACTCCCCTTGACGGGTACTTCAACCCGCTTCGCGCACTGACGTCGTTGTGGCCCCAAGAAGTTGACCAAGGGGTCGACTACTGCGCGTCGGGGCCGATCTACGCAATCGGAGACGGCGTCGTCGTGAACGTCTACTCCTCGGGTTGGCCGAGCGGCGTCTTTCTTTCGTACCGTCTGACGAGCGGACCCGCCAAGGGTCTCTATGTCTATGACGCCGAAGACCTCACGCCGACCGTTTCGATCGGAGAGCGAGTCACCCCCACGACCGTCGTCGGCCAGTTGCACGACGCGGCCACCTGTCTCGAGACGGGCTGGGCCGATCCGCCCGGGCCGATCGCGCACGCGGCCGCTCACCTTGAGTTCAACGGGGAAAACTCCACCGCCTACGGACTGAACTTCGACTCGCTGCTCGAGGCTCTGGGTTCTCGACCGGGACTTCCCCAGCCTGACGGTCCTCCCGGGCCATTGCCTGCGGGGTGGCCTTCGTGGTGACGTCGCGATATCCGTAATCGCCTTACCGCTGTCATCGACCGAACCGGCTGTACCGTCAGGGGAGTTCGTCCACCACGTCGACAAAGGACTCCATGGGTACTCTTCAACACCGGACAATTCACTCCCTCGTGCGATTTTCAGCGGTGCTGACGCTCGTACTTGGCGCACTCGTAGCTGTGGCGCCATCGACGAGCGAGGCGTCGACCCCGCCACGTGCGGAACTCGATTGTCAGGCGGCCGGCGCGACCCTGAGCGTGGCGATGGCGGCCTTTGGTGCCCAAAATCCCCACGTGATCCCCTCGGAGGAACTGTTGTTGAGCCACCAAGACGGTGGCCCGTACCTCGCGGCGTGGCCCGGCGCCAGTCGTTACTTCGACTACAGCATTGTCGCGGGAAAACTCATGGTCTCTGTTCCGACGTCCGCCAAGAGGATGTTGTTCCGAGGACCTAGTTCGTGCTCAAAGTTGAAGCACCTGAAGTCGGGCGTTTCCACCACCACGACGCCGACTTCGCCTGAAACGGGCTTGATGAACTTCACTATCTCCTCGGGGTCGATGGAGCCAACGATAAAGGTCGGCGGGCAGGTTTCCGTCTCTCCCCTTACCAAGGCGACTCAGATAGTCATTGGCGACATCTTGGTCTTTAAGGCTCCCCCCAAGGTGAGCTCCTTCTGCGGCGATGATGCGGGCGACCTAATTGCCCGAACGATAGGCGTGCCGGGAGATCATCTCAGCTCGAAGGGCAACACGATTCTTGTCAACGGAAAAGCCCTGAAACAGACGTGGACCCACACCGAACCCCTCGGCCAGGCCATCCCCACCGTCGTTGTTCCCAAGACTCACTACTTTATGATCGGCGACAACCAGTCAGACTCGTGTGACAGTCGGTCGTGGGGCAGCGTCTCTCGGTCGAAGGTGATCGGAATCGTCGTGAGTCACAGTTAGCCTGCGACGTCCGCGTCGGTCGGGTGCGACCGAGTCGCACGCGGTGACTACTTAAATGAAGGATCGCCGCGGTACGAGAAGCGAAAGACGCGCGGGCGGCCACCGGAGCGATAGCGCACCGTCAGCAGCGAAAACAGCGAGCCGTGCTTCGTGGTGACCGGTGACGTGAAGCTGACGGTGCTGCCCGGGTAGTACGTCATCTTCGACGCCGCGCAGTAGGGCTTGCAAAGATTCATCGCGAAGGTCGTCGTGCCCACTGCCCTCTTTGACGTCCAACTCGTCCAGTGGGTCTGCGTGAGTTGGGTGTACGCGTCAGCGCAGGTGATGACGAAGTTAGAAGGGCGGGTGACGTCCGTACCTTGGCAGGTCAACACGCCGGCACTCGTGCCGACGGCGAGGGGCGGAACCGAACTCCCGCCACGCGATGTCGGGCCGCTCACTCCGTAGGCCACTGCGGCCACGACACCGGCCGTCAGCACGATCGCCAGGGCCAGTCCGACGCCGCGCCACCGGCGGCGGCGCGCGCGATGTTTCGCCTCTCTGAAGAGGAGTTCTAAGGGGCCCGAGGTGGTCACTTCAGAGGGTGAGGTCCGGGATTCGCGGGTGGTCGTGGGGTCGGTAACGATGCTCATTGAAACTACTATAGTTGTTTTCATGAGTTCTATCAAGTCTCGCGATCCGGGCCGCGAGGAGGAACAACTGGGGCTCCCACGACTCGATCGACGCGATCCGACGCTCCTTCATGAGCAAGTCGCGGCCGAGATCCGCCGAGCCATCGCCGAGGGTGAAGCGAACCCCGGTGAGCGTATCCCTCAGGCCAAGGATCTCGCCGCCGAGTTAGGCGTCAATACGAACACGGTTTTGCGCGCCCTGCGGGTCTTGCGCGACGAAGGCGTGGTCGAGATGGGCCGTGGGCGATCGATACGGGTGACGGGTCAACCCGATCGCGGCGTGGTCGCGATGAAGATGAAAGAGCTCATCGACGTCGCTCGCCAACACGGATATCGGCGCGAGGATCTCGTGGCCATGCTGCAAAAGATGCCGGGAAACTAGCGACCCGCGGGGGCGACGTGTCGAGGTCGCCCCCGTCGACCTACACGAGTTCCAGCGCGCGGTCGTCGGGCGCGTTCGCCAAGGTTCGGTGACTGCGCTTCGTTCCCACGAGAACCCCGGCGACCACGGCTCCCATGGCCACGAGCAGCGCACTCACTTCAAACGCCGTCGTGTACCCGTGCACGGTGGCGGACCGGGTGACGGCGCTCGAGGCCACGCGCGAGAGCAGGAAGGCTGCCGTCGACGAGGCGGCCACGGTGTTCAAGAACGCGGTGCCGAGTGCGCCGCCCACCTGTTGGGTGGTGTTGACGAGGGCACTGGCCACGCCGGCGCTGTCCTCTTCGACGCCAAAGAGCGCGGTTGAGTTCATGGGCACGAAGGCCAGTCCCATGCCGATGCTGACCAGGATCTCCGGGGGCAACACGTGCGAGAGATACGAGCTATCGACCCCAAGGCGCGTGAACCAGAGCAGGCCGAGGGTGGCCATGGAAAGTCCGGTGACCATCAGCATCTTGGGCCCGGTACGCGGGAGCAACCGACTCGCCAGCGTGGCGCCCACGATGATGCCCCCCGAGAACGGAAGGAAGGCGAAGCCGGTGCGCAACGCGCTGTAGCCGAGGATCCCCTGGAGGAAGTAGGTCAGGAAGAGAAACGTACCGAGCAGGGCCATGCCCACGAAGAGCGACGCCAGGAACGAGCCGCCGCGATTCCTCTCGAGGATGACCTTCAGTGGCAGGAGGGGGTGGGCCGCGCGTAACTCGATGGCGACGAAGGCGCTTAAGAGGACGACCGCCGACGCGAGGAGCGATACCGTGAGGGGCGCGCCCCAGCCGTGCGACGCCACCATCGTGAAGCCGTACACCAAGAGGAAGAGGCCGCCGGTGGAGGTGACCGCTCCCGGGAGGTCGTAGCTGTGACGAACCTCCACCCGGCTCTCGCGAATGACGCGGCTCGCCATCACCGCGGCGATCAACGCAATCGGCGTGTTGATGAGCAGTGTCCAGCGCCACGAGGCGTACTGGGTCAGGACTCCCCCGAGCACCAGACCGATGGCGGCGCCACTGCCGGCAATCGCGCCGTAGACGCCAAACGCCCGAGCCCGTTCGTGCGCCTCGGTGAAGGTGACGGTCAGGAGGGACAGAGCGGCCGGGGCCATGACGGCGGCGAAGCCTCCTTGTAACGCACGAGCGCCAAAGAGCATGGCCGAGCTCTGAGCGAGACCGGCCAGCGCGGACGCCGCCCCGAAGCCCAGCAGCCCGATAATGAACATCCGTCGCCGACCGAGATAGTCAGCGATGCGCCCTCCCAGCAGCAACAGACTTCCAAAGACCAAGGTGTAGGCGCTCATGACCCACTGGCGGTTCGCGATGGAAATGTGCAGGGCGTGCTGGGCCGACGGTAGCGCCACGATGACGACCGAGGCGTCAAGGACGATCATCAGCTGGGCGATGGCGATGACGGCCAGCGCCCAGTAGCGCTTGGGGTCCAGGGAAACGTCCGGGGTGTCGGATACTTCGTTGAGTTGGCTGGTAGTCACCAGACTCTCCTTGTCTGTCGGGGCAATCGATCTCGGCAGCGATATTTCGCTGATTTTCGGCTAAACTTTCGGTAGGGACGGTTCGAACATATACGGAACAATCGTTCCGTTTAGAATAATAGTAACGGACGTTCCGTTTGTCAAGTAGCCCCGGGAGGTGTTTGACGGTGTCGGTACCAGCGAGCCCCCTCAGCCTTGACGCGCGTGGCCTCACCCCCGAGAGTGACGCGGCGGCGGCGAAGCCGATGCGCGCCGACGCCCAAAGGAACCACGACAAGATCCTGGCGGCCGCCGAGGAGATTTTCGCCCTGGACGGCGTGACTGTTCCCATCGACCTCGTGGCCGAGCGCGCGGGCGTCGGCATCGGCACGCTGTATCGTCACTTCCCCACCAAAGAGGCTCTCTACGAAGCCATCGTGGTCACCCGTCTCGACGAACTCGTCGACACCGCCGATGCCTACATTGACGACACCACGGACGACGCGCGGGGCGCCCTCGACGCCTTCCTTCGAGAGTTCGCTCGACAGGCGTCGGACAAAAAAGATCTCTTCGAAGCGCTCGAGAAATCGGGGTTCGACTTCAAGGCACGATTCGCCGATCGAGTGGAGGAGTTAGTGGCTCGCATCGATGTCCTGCGACGACGCGCCGTCGACGCCGGGGCGATCCGTGGTGACGTGGACACCCAGGACATTATGAATCTGGTGATGGGTACGTGTCACGCGGCCGCGCAATCGGGAACTGACGACCAAGCAGTGCAGCGCTGTGTCGGCATCGTCCTCGCGGGTCTTCAGATCTGATCGCCGACGCGACGGTGGTCGTGGACGATGGACGCACGCGCTGTTGGTGGTGCGGCGACGACGATCTCTACGTGCGTTACCACGACGACGAGTGGGGCGTGCCGCTACACGACGACGACAAACTTTTCGAGCTTCTCTCACTGGAAGGGGCCCAAGCGGGACTGAGTTGGATCACCGTTCTTCGTCGACGTGAGGGGTATCGCCGAGCGTTCCAGAAGTTCAACCCCACGACGGTGTCCGACTTCGACGACGCGCGGGTTGAGGAGATCATGGGCGACGGGAGCGTGATACGTCATCGTCAGAAGATCACGTCGGTGATCACCAACGCTCAAGCGGTTCTGGTCGCGCAGCGCACGCACGGGAGTTTCTCTGACTACGTCTGGTCACTCGGCACGATGGAGGACGACGAAAAGACGTGCGCGGCACGCATGAGTACCCGGATGCGAAAAGACGGGTTCAAGTTCGTCGGGCCCACCATCTGCCTCTCCTTTATGCAGGCCAGTGGCATGGTCAACGACCATCAACGCGAGTGCTTTCGCTTCGACGAGGTCGAAGACCTTCGTCGCGGATAGGCCGTACTACTCCGCCGGCGGTTGAGCCGGTTGTCGATGGCGCGCGGCAACGACCGCGATGGCCGAGAGGCCAATGAGCACTCCCGCGACCTGCACCAGCGACAGCGACTGGCCGAGGATCGGTATCGCCACGACCGCGGCGACCAGTGGCGCGAGACAACTGATGGCCGATGAGATCGAGGCGTCGACGAAACGGTGGGCCCAGTTCATGACCAGGTGACCGCTGCCGGGAACGACCGCGAGGAGCGCGATCCAGATCCAGTCACTGGCGTGAACGCGTCCGAGTGACTGACTCGAGAGTAAAACGATGGGCGTCGCGCCGAGGGCGGCAAAGATGGTTACTCCCGTCGTATATTCCATGGCGTCGTGCAGCTCTCTCGCGTGCTTCGAGACCAGCCAGTACGCCGTGAAACTCAACAGCGCCCCGACGGCCAGGAGGTCACCCAACACGCGTTCGTGTCCCGCCGCCCCGGGACCGACGACCGCGAGCGAGACGCCGGCCATCGCGACAATGATCCAGCCCACGTCGGCGCGACTCATGCGTTCGCCAAAGAGCGGACGCGCCACGATGAGAACCAACGCGGGCTGAAAAGCCCCGATCACCGACACGTCCACGATGCTGGTGAGCCTCACCGCGCTGTAAAACATGGTCATGTCACCCGCCAGGAGCAGACCGCCCAACCAGGTCGCCCGCAACGTCGACCAGGTGAGGCGTTTCCCCAAGGCGTAGGTGATGACGGTCAGCGCGAGCGCCCCCAGCCACAGGCGATAGAACGCGACCACCAGTCCCGACGCGAACGTCAGGGCGACGAAGATACCGCCAAAACCCCACAGAACGGCGGCGAACGCGGAGGCGGAGAGCCCGAGGGTCGAACGCCTCGTGTCGGAGTTAATGAGATATCAAGGTGGTCATAAAGAGTGAAGCGGGCGACTACCTTCCTCCGGCCGAGGACGTCGTGGGTCCGCTGCTCGGAAAGTTGAGCGACGAGTGGTGTTGGCCGATGTTCTGCCAGCGACTCGTGACGGCCTTTCCTCGGGTGTAGAAGCGCACGCCGTCGGGACCGTAGACGTGCAGATCACCGAACAACGAGCTGTTCCATCCGCCAAAGGAGTAGTACGCGACGGGGACGGGGATGGCGACGTTGATGCCCACCATGCCGGCGTCCACCTCGGTCTCGAATCGCTGCGCCGCGCCCCCATCGCCGGTAAAGATCGCGGCCCCGTTGCCATATCCGTTGCGGTCGATGAGCCCCATCGCCTCATCCAGCGTGTCCACCCGCACGAGAGAGAGCACGGGACCAAAGATCTCGTCGGCGTAGACCTTCATGTCTTCGGTGACGTTATCGATGAGGCACGGTCCGAGCCAGAAGCCGTTCGGATCACCGGCGACGTCGGGGTCCCGGCCGTCGATGGCGACGACCGCGCCCTCGTCTTCTCCCAGACCGAGGTACGAAGCGACCTTGTCGCGATGTTCCGACGTCACCAGCGGACCCATCTCGGACGCCGCGTCCGTACCCGGGCCGACCGTCAGTCGCGCCACGCGAGCCTTAATGCGTTCGACCAGTTCATCGCCACATCCGCCGACCGCGACGAGCACTGAGGCGGCCATGCACCGCTCTCCCGCCGAGCCAAAACCGGCGCTCACCGCCGCCTCCGCGGCGTCGGCCAGATCCGCGTCCGCCAGGACGACCATGTGGTTCTTGGCGCCCCCGAGGGCCTGCACCCTCTTGCCCTCGCGAGCCGCCGTCTCATAGATGTAACGCGCCACCGCCGTCGAACCCACGAAACTCACCGCCGCGATGTCGGGGTGAGTGAGGATGCGGTCCACGGCGACGCGGTCGCCCTGAACGACGTTGAAGACGCCGTTCGGCACCCCGGCTTCGGCCACGAGTTCCGCCAACAACATCGAGGCCGAGGGGTCCTTTTCGGATGGCTTCAGGACGAACGTGTTGCCGGTCGCGATGGCGAGGGGGAACATCCACAGGGGCACCATCGCCGGGAAATTGAACGGCGTAATTCCCGCGACCACGCCGAGCGGCTGACGCAGGGAGTGAACGTTCACACCGGTCGAGGCGTTCTCGCTGAACTCGCCCTTCAGGAGTTGGGCAATACCACAGGCGAACTCCACCACGTCGAGTCCCCGCGCCACTTCGCCCGCCGCGTCACTCTTCACTTTGCCGTGCTCCGCGACGATCAGGTCGCCCAACTCGCTGGCGTGGGCCACCAGCAGTTCACGCAAGGCGAACAAAGTAGCCGTGCGCTTGGCCAGCGACGTCGCTCGCCACTCGGGGAACGCGGCCTTCGCCGCGGCCACGGCGAGGTCAACTTCGGCCACGCTGGCCAGGTCCACTTCGCCGCTTTGGACCCCCGTCGCGGGATCGAACACCTTGCCGTGACGCTCGGCGTCCCCGATAAATGGCTTCCCGTAAATCCAGTGGGTGATGCGCTTCATGAGACCTCTCAATGCTCGTCAAACTAGGGGCGATGGCTGTACACCCAGTGTGTCAGATCGAGGGGTGATCCGGTCGGGGAAATGACGCGCGCGGCTCGTCCGACCAGTCCGGCCCGATCCTCTCGCGGTCGGTCGTCTCGCTGAATCCGTCCAGCGTCAACAACGTGTCGAGGGTTAGCCCCTGAGTTGAAACTATCCGTTTCCCCCGTGGAGAAAGGACTCGACGACGTCGTCCGTAAGGCCCCAGTGTCGCAGCTCGTCGCCGGGGAAGTCCGCCGCGCGCGACTCGACGATGGCGCCGGGCGTCCTTGAGAATCGCGGTGCGGGACGTGGCTGAATCACCGGTTCCAGAGCGAACACGTCACGCTCGGTGTTCCAGGGGTGGCGAGCCGCTTCACGCGACGACAAGACGGGCGTGACACAGGCGTCGACGCCCGAAAAGATCTCCGTCCACTCGTCGCGTGTCTTGGTGGCGAAGAGGTCCGCGAAGCGCACCTTCATCGCGGGCCACTGCGCGCGATCCATCTGGGCGGACAGTTCGCTCGAGTCGAGTCCCAAGCCGCGCAGTAGCTCCGCGTAAAACTTCGCCTCGATGGCGCCGACCGCGACGTACTTCTGGTCGCTGGTCTCGTAGACCTCGTAGAAGTGCGCTCCGGTGTCCAAGATGTTGACCCCGCGCTCCTCGTGCCAGTACCCCGCGTTCAACAACGAGTGCATCATGGTGAGCATCGACGCGGAGCCATCTACCATGGCGGCATCGACGACCTGCCCCTCCCCGGTCGATCGCGCTGAGAGAAGCGCCGCCAGCATGCCCATGACGAGAAAGAGCGCGCCGCCGCCAAAGTCTCCGACGAGATTCATCGGCGGCGTGGGCGGCTCCCCCGCTCGACCAAGCGGCCACAGGGCGCCCGAGACCGCGATGTAGTTGATGTCGTGACCCGCTCGCTGGGAGAGTGGCCCGCTCTGCCCGTAGCCGGTCATGCGTCCATAGACCAGGCGAGGATTGCGCGAGAGTAGAACGTCGGGGCCCAGCCCGAGACGCTCCATGACTCCAGGTCGGAAACCTTCCATGACCGCGTCGGCCTTCTCCGACAGCGCGAGTACGAGGTCGCGTCCCGCGTCACTCTTCAGGTCGACGGCCAGGGATGGACGTGACCGATTCAAAATGTCGTTCGCTACGCCCCCGGTCGACCCGCCGTCACCCCGTTCCAGTCGAAGAAGGTCGGCGCCCAGGTCGGCCATCAACATTCCGGCGTAGGGACCAGGGCCAATGCTCGCGAACTCGAGAACCTTCAGTCCCGCTAGCGGCCCGCTCATGGGACGAGCCTAATGAAGTCCTTGCGGCGAGGATGGCGTCGATCAGGCGACGTCGGGAGACTCCGGGTGGGGTTCTCGCGTCACGCCCGCCGCTCCGCCGGCAACGAGCGACGCAATGTCCTCATCGGAGTAGCCCAGTTCGAGCAAAATCTCCACGGTGTTCTCACCGACGAGCGGCGCGGGTCGTCGCACCGACCCGGGGGTCTTCGACATGGTCACGGCGGGCGTGATCTGGCGATAGTCACCAACCAGGGGGTGGGTCGCGTCCACCAGTACTCCGCGATGGGCGTCGGGGTCATTCACCACATCATCGAGGGAGGGCACGGCGCTAGCGGGGATGTCGTGACGGGCGCAGATCTCGAGCCACTCGTTCGTCGTTCGCTCGGCCACGACCTCGGCCAGGTCGCCAAAGACGCGATCGGCGTCGGCCAGGCGGCTCGCGTGGTTGGCGAACCACGGTCGATCAAGAATGTCCAGCCGATCTACCGCGCCACAGAGCGCCGTCCAGTTCGCGTCGGTGTAGGGCATGATCGCGACGTAGCCGTCGAGTGTGCGGTGCGGACCACGCCCCGAGGACATGATGCGGCTGTACCCGGCGAGTCCGCCCGGGACCGTTGCTCGACTGAGATGCTCGACCAGGTTGAAGGACAAGACCGCGTTGAACATCGGTACCTCTACGCGTTGTCCCTCACCGGTGCGCTCGCGGTGCACCAGGGCCGCGAGCACCCCGTAGGCGATGGTGAGCCCGACAACTTTGTCGCCGATCAGCGTCGGCACGAACGCGGTCTGGCCCAGCACTTCCTGGTTCAGCCACGGCAGACCGGTCATGGCTTGAATGATGTCGTCGTAGGCCGGACGGTCTTCGTCGTCACTGCCCACGGCAAAGCCTTGGGACTGGCAGTACACCAGGTGGGGCATCGACTCCGCGAGGTCCTCGTAGGTCAACCCGAGCCGCGCGAGCGCCGACGGTCGGATGTTGGTGATCAACACGTCGCACGTCGAGAGCAGTCGCAGAAAGACGTCGCGACCCTTCGACGACTTCAGGTCGAGACCGACCGACCGTTTATTGCGGTGCAGATTAAGGGCGATTCCCGACAGTTCGGGATCGGGCCCGCCCCCCATGACGCGGCTGCTATCGAGGGCGCCGTGCTCCACCTTGATCACGTCGGCACCCAGGTCACCGAGAAGCTGCCCGGCGTACGGTCCCATGATCACCGTCGCCAGTTCGAGAACCCGAATGCCCGCGAGCGGTCCCGAAGGTGCGGACGTCGAGTCGAAATGAGGCGCGGAGGAGTCAGACATACTGTCGTCCTTACTATCATCGTCGCCGTCGGCCCGGCGAAATCGCCGCTAGGACGAGACGAGTGAGTCCTCGCTTACCTCGATGCGGGACCAGTCGCGCTCTTCGAAGGAAAGGCCGGACAGCAGTATCTGCTGAGCGCTCAGAACGATCGAGTCCACCGAGGATCGCCCCGGCTTCCACGCGAAGGAGAGCGCGTTCAGCGCGCCGATGACGAGCTGTTGGGCCACTTTCGCGTCGATGTCGTCGCGCAAGAGACCCGCCTCCTTCGCCTCGGTGAGGAGACGCGTCCAGACGCGGGCGTACGCGCGCTCGTCGGGCTGACAGAGTTCCTGCACTTGAGCGGGCACGTCGCCGGTGATGCGGTGCATCCAGGCCCTCGCGTAGTCCGACTGACGCGCCGTCATGCGCAAGTGCGCGTCGATCGCAACGGCCAGCCGTTCAAGTGGATCGTCCTCTTCGTGGGACTTCAGCGTGTTCTCTAAGGTCAGTCGACAGCGAATCAGTCCTGAGACGAACACCTCACTGGCCAGATCTTCCTTATTGGAGAAGTGATAGTAAATGGCGGGCGCCTGCACCCCAGCGACCTCGCCCACATCAGAGAGCCGCATCCCGGCAAACCCTTTTTCGGCCAGGACGTGCGCCGCCGCGTCGAGGAGACGGCGTCGGGTCGCGGCCGCCTTGCCCCCGGTTTCGTAGGCCTTGGCGGGCGAAGGGTTCGTGGCAGAGTTGACCGCCGAAAGTCTCGTTTTGGCCATCACTACCTACCCTTGTCTTAATCCCGATTTTTTGTCGGAATCCGCCTGCAGTTTATGTACTCCTCCGACATGCGCGTTAGAAAAAATTTGTCATGACGTTACGAACTTTCTCCCACGATCGTCTGATCCTCGACCGCATCGGAGGTCCGTACGCTGTCGCTCGAGGGCACCACTCGCGCGATCTCGACGAAGAAATCACGAATGCTTTCGGGCGTGTAATGAATCTTCGCCGAGTTGACGAAAAGGGCTTGACCGATGGACGCGGCCCAACATGACGTGACCAGGGCATAGGTATCGAGGTCGGGTCGGATCCAGCCCAGCGGCTTCGCCGCGTTAATTGCGTTGATCCACCGTTCCACTTGGATTTCCAAACCGGCGCGAAACTCGATGCGCGTCTTCTCGTCGGCCCAGATATCGATCAGGAGTTTCGTTATCTTCCACTGATCGTCGCGCTCACCGTAGGACCACGCGAGCACCAAGTTGTCACCCAGCGCTTCCCAGAAGGTTGCTTCGTCTTTCTCCACCAGAGCTCTCTCGGCCGTGCCCAGATACTCGTGCAGCGGTCTGGTAAGTCGAAAGTACGCGGACGCTTGCGCTTCGGCGATGAGTTGTGTGCGCGAATCGAAGTGGTAGTAGATCGTTTGGAGACCAACGTGAGCGAGCTCGGCGACGTCGGCGAGGTGCAGGTCGCTACTTCCGCGCTGGGCCAGCAGAGTTTCGGCGCTATCGATGATGTGACGCCTCGTTCCCCCGGCCCCTTTTCCCACCGTCATTCGGTTCTGCGCCTCCAACCAGGAATGTAACTTCGCCGCCCCTCCCTGGGGTTACCCATGCAACCTAGATTCACTGGGATATGTAATCCCATTCCAAATTTGTACTCAGTGTTCCCGGGTGATCGGTGTGGGGCCTAACCGTGATCGAAAAATTGGTCGGCAATTCACCTAAATGCGGTCCTTAACAGGATTTTTGCATTCTCGGGAGCCATCGTCTGAACGTCGACGCTGCAGTCATCCCAAGGAATCGCGACGTCGGATCCTTCACGAACCTCGATCCCCGGCGACGAAGTGCGCAGCGCGTCTCGCATCGAGACGAAGGGTCGACCGCCCTGATGGTTCCCACGTGCGGCCGCATTTGTCGGTTAAATAATCCCGTTCCCGCACCGAGATCGAGCGCCCGGGTGGCGTCGGCTAACTGGAATGTTGAGACGAAGTACTCAACGGCGCTGTCGGGGTAGCTCGGCCGTGCGCGTCGTACAGCTGACCATTGGTGAAACCCGTACGTCCGAGGGACCCGCTTTCCGAAATATCCCTCGTCCTCAATAACGAAATACGGCCCGAGACTCAGGAACCGAAATTCCAGCCCTCGCCGCTTTCGTAGCGGTGAATGATGTTCTTGGCCATCAAGATCTTGTGCACCTCGTCGGGGCCGTCGGCCAGGCGAAGAATTCGCGCGGTGAGATACATCTGGGCCAGCGGAAGGTCGTTGCTCACCCCCGCGCCACCCCACACCTGGATCGCTCGGTCCACCACCCGGTGATAGGCGGCGGGCACGAAGACCTTGATCGCTGAGATGGCGGTGCGGGCGTCGGGGTCACTGTTCGCCACCTTCTCGGCGGCGTTGATGGTCATCAGTCGCGCGGACTGCAAGTCCATGAAACTCTCGGCGATGAAGCCCTGGACGAACTGCTTGTCCTTCAACAGTCCCCCGTGCACCTCGCGGACCAGCGAGCGCTCGACCATGAGGTCGAAGGCTCGCCACATCTGACCAATGGAGTTCATGCAGTGGTAGACGCGGCCCGCGCCGAGTCGATCCTGGGCCGCCTGGTGACCCTGACCAACCAAGCCGAGAGTGTTCTCAATCGGCACGCGGACGTTCTCGTAACGAATCTCACAGTGGTCCGAGGACGAACGACCAAAGATGCCGATGCCGCGAACGATAGTGACCCCGGGGGTCGCCGCGGGCACGATGATCTGGCTCATGCGACCAGTGGAGCCCGCCTCTCCGGACGGATCGACCGTGCGACACATAACGATGAAGAAGTCCGCGTCGATGCCGTTCGACGTGAACCACTTGTGACCGTTGATCACCCACTCGTCACCCTGGCGCACCGCCTCGGTGGCGATGGAGCGGGGATCGGAACCGGCGTGCTCCGGCTCGGTCATCGAGAATCCCGACTCCATCTCGCCCGCGATGAGTGGCAACAGCCACTTACGTTTCTGTTCTTCGGTGCCGTACTTGACCAGGATGCTGGCGTTGCCCGAGTTTGGTGCGGCGATGCCAAAGAGTGCGTTCGCGCCCACGGCGTAGGCGAGGATCTCGTACATGTACGCGAGCGACAGGAAGTCCAGTCCCGCGCCCCCGTACTCCTGAGGGAGGTGCGGCGCCCACAGTCCGGCCTCGGCGACTTTTAGCTTGACCCTCTCTCTCCGTTCCAGGCTTTCGCGTCGCGCGTCGACGCGATCCTCGTCGGGGTGGCCGGCGCCGCGCGACGATCGCCACAGCACGCCTTCGTGGGGCAGGATTTCAGAGTTGACCAGATCGGCCGTGCGTCGGCGGATGTCGTTGATCTCGGGGCTCAGTTCGGCGATGGGCGTGACGTTGATGGGCATGCGTGCTCCTCTTTGATTGAGCCATGTCTCGATTATGGCCGACGAAGAAAAGGCCCGATCTCACCAACGGCAATGGCAGTATCTGCGCGAAAAGTTGTGACGACACACCCTCTGCACGCCGCCCGCGAAAGAACCGGCGAGGGACGCGTGCGACGTGCTCCTATGATGTCGCGCATGATGGTCGCCAAGGTAGCCCCCCTCGTGGTGAGCGTCCCCGACGCGAACCTCGCCCAGGCGCTGGGCGACGATGCGGGCGTGGAGTACGTGGTCTGGGACATGTCGGGACCACCCCCCGTCCCCGCCCTCGACATCGTGATCCCTCCCTACCTCGCGGGAACGGGCTGGGCCACGCAGCTGGCGGGGGTCCCCACTCGGCTCATTCAAAGTCCGATGGTGGGCTACGACGGGATTGCCGACCTTCTGCCGTCCGGCGTGGTCTACGCCAACGCCGCCAGCGTGCACGAGACCTCGACCGCCGAGTTGACCCTCGCACTTATTCTCGCGTCCCAGCGTGGACTGCCGGACTTCGTGCGCGCGGCGGAGAAGGGCCACTGGGCGCCGGCGTGGCACCAAAGCCTGGCCGACCGGAGCGTTCTCCTGGTGGGTTACGGCGGTGTGGGTCGAGCCATCGCCGAGCGGCTGAGTCCCTTTGAGGTCACGCTAACTCGCGTCGCGCGTACGGCCCGAACCGATGAGCGCGGCGAGATATACAGCATCGAGTCGCTGGACGAGCTCCTCCCGAGCGCCGACGTCGTCGTCGTCGTCGTGCCCCTCGACGACAGCACGACCCGTCTCATCGACGACGCCTTTCTCTCGCGAATGCGCGATGGCACCCTCCTCGTCAACGTGTCGCGCGGACGGGTCGCCGACACCGAGGCGCTGTTGAAGCACGCGAGCTCGGGACGACTGCGGATCGCTCTCGACGTCACCGATCCCGAGCCGCTGCCCGACGGACACCCCTTGTTCGCGCTCGAGAACGTCCTCATCTCACCCCACGTGGGGGGCGCGACGACGGCCGGTGTGCCACGACTCGTTCGCCTCATCAAGGAGCAGGCCCAGAGAATGTCGAGGGGAGACGAGCCTCTCAACGTCGTCTTGCGCACGTAGACCCCGAGCGCACTGCCCGCCACCCGACGACGAACTCAAGTTCACGCACCACAGAGACGCGGCCCAACTGTCTCGGTTCTACAACCTCAGATACATAATGTGCAGGCCCACCAGACCGTGTTCCGCGGAGTCGAACGCCTCGGGCACCGTCGTCAGCACATCGAAGCCAAGACTCCGCCACAGTTGCACGGCGCTCACGTTTGTTTCCACCACCGCGTTGAACTGCATCGCGCTAAAACCCTCGGCGCGAGCCCACTCGATGACCTCGAGACCGAGCGCCCGGCCAACACCCTGGCCCTGCGCGTTGGGGTCCACCATGAAACTGGCGGTCGCGACGTGAGCGCCGCGCCCGGGGTGATTGGGCCCCGCTTTGGCCGAACCCACGATCCGGCCCTCATCGACGGCGACGATGACCCGACTCGGCGCGCCCTCCATCCATTGCGCCTTCGCGTCGTCCAAGGAGAGATTGGGCGGATAGGTGTAGCTCTCACCGGCCGCCACAATGGCCGAAAAGATCGGAAAGATCGAGGGCCAGTCGTCGTCGCGCGCCTCACGAATGTTCACGGTCTAACAGCGTACTGTGAACGCATGGACGACTGGTTCGCGACGAATCGAGCGAACTGGGACGACCGAGCGGTCATTCACGCGGTGTCCACGTTTTACGACGTCGAGGGCTGGTTGCGCGACGAGCCCGGTCCGACGCCACTGGAGCGCAGCGCGCTTGGCGACGTGGACGGGCTCTCCTTGGTTCACCTGCAATGCCATATCGGTACTGACACGCTGCGCTGGGCGCGGGTCGGCGCGACCGTCACCGGCGTCGATTTCTCGACGGTGGCGATCAGGGAGGCGACCACCCTCGCCCGGCGGGCGCGACTCGCGGAGCGCTCGCGCTTCCTCTGTGCCAACGTCTACGACGCGCCCGAGATCCTGGGCGGCGAGCGCTTCGACCTGGTCTACGTGAGTCTCGGTTCTCTCTGTTGGCTGCCCAGCATCGAGGGGTGGGCGAAGGTGGTGGCGCGACTGCTCACGCCCGGGGGCCGACTCTACGTCCACGACGTTCATCCGCTGTCGAACAGCCTCGACGACGACGGTGAGCGAGTCGCCTTTGGGTACTTTGAAAGCGCCGAACCGCTGGTCTTCGACAGCGACGAGACCTACACCGACGGTGCGGCCCTTTCCAGTACTACGACCTTTGAGTGGAACCACTCGCTCGCCGACGTCTTTGGCGCGCTGCGACGCAACGGTCTCGTGGTGGACGCCTTCGACGAACTCGACTGGACGGTGTTTGCGCAGTTTCCCTGGCTCGAGGAATCAGGCGAGGGAACCTGGACGATCCCGCGGGACCGGCCCCGAATACCTCTGGCCTTCACGCTGGTGGCGCACCGAGCGACCGAGTAGTGCCTTCGCTCGCTAGGGTGAGTCTCGATCCCGGACCCAGATGAGGCCGGTACCCGTGTGACCGGGCGTCTCGCGTGGTCGCTCCTCTTCCCCGAGAAGCCGAAAACCGATCTTCGGCGGCACCGACGCGCTGGCCACGTTGGCCCTATCCATGCGAATGATGACGCGATCAATCTCTAGAAAGCGGAACGCCGCCTCGCTGAGCGCGGTGGCCGCGCTCGTGGCGTAGCCGCGGCGTGTTCGATCCGACCGTACCCAGTACCCGATCTCGCGAGAGACCGGATCATCCTTCACGTGGAGGCCGGCCGAGCCCACGACCTCGCCGGTCGATTTTTCCACGAGCGCGTAGTTCCAGTATTCATCGCGATCGAAGAGCACCTCCGCGGCGACCAAGAACTCAGCTAACGCGGCGCGGGTCGGTAGTTCGTTCGCCCAAGTCATCCACTGGTGCAGTTCGTCAAAACTCACCATCGTCGCGTCGTAGAAGGCGTCACTCATCTCCGGACGCGCTCGGTGAAGTTCGAGGACCCTGCCGTCAAGATGATCGGGAAGCAAAGCCACTCGCCCAGTATGCAACGCCGATGTCGGCCGGTGCGTCGCGCTCTCTGCGCGCGTTAGGTGAGAGAATCAACTGTGTCCGAGTCCGACCCGCGCAACGACGCGTTACGCATTGCCTGCCAACGCGTCCCCCACGCGCGTGGCGCGATCCTCGCCGGCAGCGCCCTCAGCGCGGATCGCACTTTTACCTCGGACCTCGACGTGGTGGTCTTCGTCACCAACAACGATCCAACCTTTCGCGAAACCGTGTTCGAGCTGGGCTGGTTGACGGAACTCTTCGTCATGTCGCCCGATTCCTTCAACTACTTTTGCACCACCGAGATCGCTCGGCGCCGCTCGCCCCTGTTGCACATGTGCGCCCACGGCGTCATCCTCTTCTCCAATGACGACATCGCCGAGACGCGACAGCGACAGGCGAGAAACCTGTGGGCCCAGGGTCCGCCACCGCTGCGACCCGATGAGCTCGATGAGAAGCGATATCGCCTCAGCGATCTACTCGATGACTACCAGGGCACGCACGACGACGCGGAGCTGACATTCATTGTGGCCTCGCTCATTGCAAGCGCGGCGGAACTCGAACTCAGCGCTCACGGGCAGTGGCTGGGGACGGGTAAGTGGCTAGCGCGACAGCTTCGCCAGCACGACGCGGACCTCGCCACGCGATTAAGCGCCGCCGCAGCCCTGGCTCTCGGAAAGGTGGAGCGACGAAGTCTGAGTGTCGTGGTCACCGACGTCCTCAACCGGGTCGGCGGCCCCTTGTCGTCGGGCTATCGCCTGGACTCACGAGCGCGCGCGGACTAACCACCCGCTCCCGCCGCACCCGCCCGCGTGAGCTCGGCTCGAATCCTGAGGGCGATCGCATCGCGATCCTCATCGCTCAACGGGTCTTCCTTGAGGTACGCAAAGATCGCGGTGCCCGTTCTCTCACTCGGGAGTTCGCTCATCCGCGGGACCACGTGAAAGTGGACGTGGTTGAAACCCGGCTGTTCGGCCAGCAGCATGACGTAGGTCTTCTGACAGCCGGTCACCGACTTCAACGCCCGCGTGAGATCGCGCAGGAGTAGGCCCAGTGACGACGACTCCTCATCGGTCAGTTCGTCCAGCGACTCGAGGTGGCGGGTCGGGAGAACGACGGCCCAGCCTTCGAGACTGGAGTTAAAGGCCAGCGCCACCCGCCACCAGCCGCCCACTCCCCACACGTTCTCGCGTGGCGGAAGATCACTCCTCATCTCGTAGGCACAGTTGAAGCATTGGATGACGTCCATAACCCCTCCCGGTTAACAGTGTCAATGTACGCGGCGTGAGAACATGGGCCGAGTGAGTATCGAGCGCGCGGTGTTTCGAGGATTCGACGGCATCAACCTGGTGGCCGACGTTCGCGGGAACCCCGACGCCTGGCCCGTCCTGTTCTTGCACGGCGGCGGTCAGACCCGTCACGCGTGGGGCAAGAGTGCCGAACTGGTCGCGGCGCGGGGGTGGCGGACCATTTCTCTGGATCAGCGCGGGCACGGCGAGAGCGACTGGGCGAAGAACGGTGACTACTCCTTCACGGCCTTTTGCGCCGACTGCATCGCCGTGGTGGACCAACTCGAGAAACCGCCCGTCTTGGTGGGCGCCTCCCTCGGAGGAATGGCGGCCATGCTGGCCGAGGGAACCAGTGACCGCGAGGTGTCGAGCGGACTGGTGCTCGTCGATATCGCGCCCCAGTCGAATCCCGAGGGCATCAAGCGGATCGGAGACTTCATGCGTTCGGGGGTCGACGGTTTCGCGTCACTCGAGGACGCCGCGGCCGCGATCGCGGCCTACACCCCTCAACGCAAACGCAGCGCGAATCCGAAGGGCCTCCTCAAGGTGCTGCGCGAACGCGACGGTCGGTGGTACTGGCACTGGGATCCCCGCGTCATTCAACAAGACCGCACCGAAGTGGTCGCCACTCGGCTGCTCGGTCTCCTCGACGTCGCCATGAGCAACATCTTCGTGCCCACCTTGCTCGTTCGAGGTGAACTGAGCGACGTCGTCACCCAGGCGGGTATCGATCTGATGGTCTCTCGGCTACCCGACATCACGGTGGTGGAGGTGGCCGGTGCGGCCCACATGATCGCCGGTGATCAGAACGACCACTTCACCAACGCCGTCACCACATTTCTCGACGCGCGGATTCGCCCCCTCGTCGCGAAGCGGTCGTGAGAACTGTCAGCAGCGGGGCGCGCCACCCGGCGCGCGGTCGCCGAGCACGGCCCGTTCCGCGACCGCCCGGTAGAGAGGATTGCTGGTCGCCGCGTTCAAACGACGCGAGGTAAAGACGATTTTCGCCACGTGCTCGTCGTCACTGAAGGCCGCTCGGGTCGCGACCTCGGACTCCTCCAGTGTCGAGTGGTCGGCCATCTCACTGAGCCGCGCCGTTGACCAGATGTCCGGCGCGCCAATCGAGAGATACGCCGCGGCCAGCGCTTGAAAGGTGGACCGATCGAGCCGTTCGACGTCGGCGACGTAGGGCCGCAGGCGCGAGATCGCCTCCAGCCCGGTGACTCCGTGTAACGCCGTGAAGTCGTCGGTGCTCGCGTACACCCGAAGGGCCGCGTCGGACAATCGGACCTGTGTCGTCGCGTCGAGGGAGAGAGAGGCGGCGACCGCGGCAAACCGCGGCTGTTCAGCGACGTAGCGCATTCGCGCCGCGATGTTGCCGACCGCGTCGTCCGCTCGCCCCTCCCACTCGGCCGCCAGGGCGCGAAGAAGGGCCTCGGGGTCGTCACCGGTGATGGTGCCGTCCTCGAGCGGCCCCAGGGACATGGCGGTCGAAGCGAGGTAGGCCAGACCGGTGGCCACGCGTCGGGGTGACGCGACGTCGAGCGCGTAGGCCAGGCGAATCACGCCGTGAAAGGCCGCGCCGGCGACGCCGTCCACCAGTTCGTCCAGGTGAGCGCGCAACGTCGCGTCGACCCCGTGTTCCTCAATCTCTCGAGTGAAGTACTCGCTGAGGTTGACGTAGGCGTCGACGTGGCCGATCGCGCCGCGCCAGGTGAGCGAGGTTAGACGGTCGGTGGGATCAGGAGCCGGCACGAGTCGGCGCCGGTATTTGAGGGAGAAGCGTTCGAGCTCCTCTCGTGGGGCGCCGAGGCCGGCCTTCGCGACCAGGGCCATGGGCAGGTGGTTCGTGAGCCCTCGTGAGGTGGTCGCGTCAAGGTCCAGCTCTTCGTCAATCACGGCGCCCAGCGCATCGCTTGACACGTTTCCCGTCACGGGTGAAGCGTACGGGCGGATCCCACCGAGTGAGCGATAATTGGCCTTCGACGAAGGAGGCCGGGTGGAGCGCGAACGACGAGACGTCTTTGGCGAAGCGGTCGACCAGTACGCGAAGGCCCGCCCCGGGTACCCCGCGGCGATGATCGACGACGTCCTGGAGTACGCCGACCCGGTCGCGGAGATGCTCGAAGTGGGCGCGGGCACCGGGAAGGCCACGGTCGATTTCGCGGCGCGCGGGGTCGCCCTCACCTGTCTCGAGCCCGACCCGCGAATGGCGACGCGTCTGGCGCAGGAGTGCTCGGCCTTCCCGCAGGTCACCATTGAGGTCACTCGACTGGAGAACTACGCGCGACCGTTGGCCTTTGACGCCCTGATCGCCGCGCAGTCCTGGCACTGGGTCGATCCCTCGCGTCGCTGGGAGCTGGCCCACGAAGCGGTTCGTACCGGCGGCACACTGGCGCTCTTTTGGAACATCTACATCGTCGCCGACCCCGATCGGCGGGTCGCGCTCGCGGAGATCGACGCCCGCTACGGGGTTGACTACTCGGCCAACGGGGTGTCCGTGGAAGAACTCGAGGGCGAGATTGAGATCGACGAGGGGTGGCCGGCGTACGACCTCGCCGGTGACTCGCGCTTCGAAGATCTGGTGAGTCGCCGGTACCACCGAGTCTTGGAGTACGACGCCGACACCTACGTCGATTTACTCGCCTCCACTTCGGCCTATCGACTATTGGATCCGACGATGCGAGAGCAGCTCTTTGAGGAGGTGCGCACCGTGCTCGCCGGTCACGACGGCTCGCTCAACTTGCACGTGGTGACGGACTTGTTTCTCGGGCGAACCACGCCGATCGATTAGTTCCCCTTCAGGTAGCGAGAAAAGAAGTCAATAATGCGTCGCCGCGCGTCCCGCGCCGACGGCTCGTCGCCGGAGATGCCGGTCAGGCGCCCGACCACGCCGACGAAGGCCGCGACTTTTCCCTCGTGCTCGTTCAAGAATCCGTGTCCCGCGTCGGGGTACTCCTTCACGTCGTGCGCCACCCCGTTCACCGCGAGGGCGTGCTCCAACTGGGCCGCCTTCCCTCGAAAGAGTCGGTCTTTCGCCCCGTAACTGGCGACGACCGGGCACGCTCCGGCCAGCACGGTCTCAATGTCGTTGGGAACGTCGCCGTAGTTGACGCTGGAGACGACGTAGTGATGATCGGGCGCGAGGAGCAGCGAGTACCCCCCTCCGATGCAGTAGCCGATGATGCCGACGCGTCCGCTGCAGCGCTCGTCGGCCACCAGTCGGGCCCGGGCGGCGTCAATCGCGTCGAAGGTGGGCCCGCGACGAGCTCGCAGATCCATCACAATCGATCGCAAACACGACACCTTGCTCGCTCGCGAGAAAAGGTCCGGACCCAGGGCGAGGAACCCTTCGCTCGCCAGCCACTCGCACTGGCGACGCAGGTCGTTGTTCAGGCCGAAGATGTCGTGGATGACCACCACGCCCGGCCAGGGGCCCGCGCCCGGCGGGCGGGCGAGGTAGCCCCGAAGTTCCTCGCGGTCCGTTGAAAAGGTGATCTCGGTCACAATTCCTCCCCAAAAATCCTTCTGCCCTGATGGTACGGGGTCCGGTCCCGGTCACGGGGGAGCGTCCCGCCGATAAATTAGTTGTATGACGAAAGCAACTTCACCGGTATCGCCCCGCGTGGTGACGCTCTCGCAAGACCAGCTAAAGCGCTTCGCCTCGAGCATGTCCATTCTCTCGCGCGCCTTCACCCTCGCGCGGCCCCACGAGAACCTCTTGAAGGAGGCGGGCGTTCGCCTGGATCGTGCGGGCTCGGCTCTTCTCTTTAAACTGCGCGCCCACGGACAGTCGGCGCGCGTGAGTGACCTCGCGGAGCTGCTCGACGTCGACACCCCGGCCGTCACGCGCAAGGTTCAACAGCTCGAGCGCCTCGGCTACGTGACCAGCGCGCCCGACGCCGACGACAAGCGAGCCAAGCGCATCAGCCTCACGAAGTCCGGAGAGACGACCATCGATCGCGTGATGTTGGCGATCAACCATCGATTCGCTCGCCTGTTCGAGGGCTGGAGCGAAGACGAGGTCGCGAGTTTTTCGCTGTCACTCGACAAGTTCGCTAGCGCCTTGACTAAAGAAATGGAGGATGACCGTGACTGATGACCTCGACAGTGTCGTCACCGCCGCACCGGAGGAACATGAGTTCACGAAGGAGGAGCACCGTCGAATTCTGGTGATCCTCTCGGCCTTGATGCTCGGGATGTTCCTCGCCGCGTTGGACCAGACGATCGTGGCCACGGCCCTTCCCACCATCGCCGGTGACCTTCACGGGCTCAATCACCTCTCCTGGGTGGTCACGGCGTACTTGATTACGTCAACGATCACCCTGCCTCTGTGGGGCAAGTTCGGCGACCTCTACGGGCGCAAGCGATTCTTCCAGATCGCCATCGTCATCTTCCTCATCGGCTCGATGTTGTCGGGGCTCTCCCAGAACATGCTGGAACTGATCTTGTGCCGCGCCATACAGGGCGCGGGCGCGGGCGGGTTGATGGTCGGATCGCAAGCGATCATCGGCGACGTCATTCCCCCTCGCCAACGTGGACGCTACATGGGCTACTTCGGCGCGGTCTTTGGCCTCTCGAGCATCCTCGGCCCACTGGCGGGTGGGTTCTTCACCCAGCACCTCTCGTGGCGCTGGATCTTCTACATCAACGTTCCGATCGGTATCGTCGCGCTGTTCACGATCGCCGCGGTCCTTCACATTCCTGCCAACAAGCTGCACCACAAGGTCGACTGGCTGGGTACGACGCTTCTGTCGGGCGGGGTGGTGGGATGGATCCTCATCACGACCTTGGGTGGCACCACGGGCTGGGCCTGGACTTCACCGACCATCGTGATTCTGGCTATCGCCAGCACGATCGCCATCGTTATCTTCTGTCTGGTCGAAACGAAGGTGGCCGAGCCCATCATCCCGCTCGGACTGTTTCGCAATCGCACGTTCTCCGTGGCCTCGGCGGTGAGTTTCGCCATCGGCTTCACGATGTTCGGATCGATCGTCTATCTTCCGCTGTACCTGCAGATCGTTCACGGCGCCACCCCGACCACGTCGGGCCTCGAGCTCTTGCCGATGGTGGGTGGCATGCTCATCACCTTCGTGGTGAGCGGCCGACTCGTCTCGCGCACCGGCCGCTACAAGATCTTCCCCATCTTGGGACTGGGCGTCACCACGGTCGGTCTCGTGCTCTTGGCGATGCTGGGGGCGCACACGTCCTACGGCATCGCCGCGTTCGACATGTTCATCGTCGGACTCGGACTCGGACTCGTGATGCAGGTGTTGGTGGTGGCGGTCCAAAACTCCGTGCCCCACTCCCAACTGGGCACCGCGACGGCGACGGCGACGTTCTTTCGAACCATCGGTGGTGCCTTTGGGGTGGCCATTCTGGGCGCCGTCTTTAACGCCCAGCTGCTGAGTCATCTTCGCGCCGTGGCCTCGCCGGCCCTGTTGAAGGCGATCGGCGGGAGTGATATCTCGGAGAATCCAGCCCAGATCGCCAAGTTGCCCCACGCGGCGCGCGAACTGATCATCAACGCCTTCAGCCACACGCTGCAGACCGTTTTTATCGTGGCCATACCCTTTGCCGTGGTGGCCTTCTTCATTTGCTTCTTCATGAAGGAGATCCCCCTGCGACAGCAGGCGCACATCTCGACGACCGGCGAGGACTCGGCGTCCTTCGAGCTGCCCAGCCTGTAATCGACCCGCCTCGCGGGGTCTTCTCAGTGTGAAACGGATGCCCCCCAGACCCCCTCGCATATATTGATGCGATAGCAACCGACGCCCCGTCCCGTTCAGCCAAGCATCCGATTCGAACCGTCATCGCGGTGGTCGTCGCCGGGCTCAGTCTCTACATTCTCCTGCCGGGTCTCGTTCACGTCGCCGACTCGTGGCCGCGACTCCTGACGCTCAGCCCGTGGTGGTTGGTCATTGCTTTCGTTGCCGAGGCCTCGAGCTTCCTGTGCCAGATGGCGCTACTGCGCCTGGTCCTTCGGACCAAGAACTGGTTCGCCGTGACGACGGCCTTCCTCGCCGGCAACTCGGTCACCAACACCCTGCCCGGCGGCGACGCGGTCGGGGCCAGCGTCCAGTACCGCATGCTCGCCGGGAGCGGGATCGACACGGTGCAAGCGGCGGGGGGGCTGGCCGTGAGCTCCATCATTAGCGTGGGCGCCCTCTTCGCCTTGCCGATCTTCGCCCTCCCACTCCTGCTCGGCGGTGAGGCCGTCAGCCCGGGTCTCGTGCACACCGGAGAACTGGGGGCGATTGGTTTCGTCCTGATCCTGGCGGTCGGGATCGTCGTGCTGACCACGGACAAAACCCTGTTGCGACTGGCGAGGGTCGTGGCCTGGCTCTTGCACAAGCTGCCCAAGCACAAGGCGGGTGCGCGCAACACTGAAGAGCTCGGAAAACGACTGCTCGACGAACGCGATCAAGTGAGAACGGACCTGGGCAAGAACTGGTGGAAGGCCGTCTTGTTGGTGGCGGGACGCATCGGCTTCGACTTCGGGAGCCTGCTGGCGGTGCTTCGCGCGACCGGCACCAGTCCCAAGCCGGCGTTGGTCCTTTTGGCCTACGCGGCGACGGCGGTGCTGGCGCTCCTGCCTCTCACCCCCGGGGGGCTGGGCATTGTCGAGGCCAGTCTGAGCGGACTTCTGGTGCTGGCCAATGTGCCCAGCGCCAACGCGGTGGTCGCCACGTTGGCCTTTCGCGTGGGTTCGTACTGGATGCCCACCATCGCGGGTGGCGTGTGTTACTTCCTCTATCGCCGGCGCTACGGACCGCTTCGACAGAGCGAACGAGTCGGCTAGATCCGCGCCGATTTTTCGGGCGGCAGTAGCGTGAACGATGACGAGAACGAAAGGAGGGTGATGTCTTTCGGCACGACCGGCAACGACGGCGCCCCCTCTCGACGCACGCTCCTGTTCAAACGCGCCGAGGCGCACAGCGTGCCCCTGATGACCATTCTCGTCACCATCGGCGTCATCATCCTGGTGTACTTCACCGGCAAGCTCCTCTACCGACTTCGCGACATCCTCCTGCTCATGGTGGTGGGAGGCTTTATCGCCCTCATCTTGAACCCGATGGTGGTGTGGCTGCAGCACTGGAAGATCCCTCGACGCGGCGCCGCCGTGTTGATCGTCATGAGCGCGGCGGTCCTGGCCTTTCTCGGCCTGGCCTTTCTCTTTGGCTACCCCCTGGTGAACTCACTCACCCACCTGGCGGACGGCTTGCCGACCTACGTGAAGGATGCGGAACACAACCGCGGCTGGCTCGGCCACCTGCTGCACCGGTACCACGTACAGAAGTGGGTGGAGAAGAACTCGTCCAAACTGGTCAGCTTTGCCAGAGGCTTGAGCAAGCCCGCACTCAAGTTCGGCGAGGGCGCCGCCACCTTGGTTCTCGCGCTCGTCACCCTGTTCGCCTTCGTCGTCTTGCTGCTCCTCGAGGCTCCCAAGATCCGGCGCTTCGGCCTGGCCAACTTGGCGCCCGCCAAAAGCGCCTGGATCTCGCGGGTCGGCGCCGAGGTCTCCAAAGTGGCGCTGGGCTACATGATCGGTAGCGGCATCATGTCGCTCGCCGCGGGATTCGTCATCTTCATCACCCTGATCTGCGTCTCGGTGCCCTTCGCCTTGCTGTTCGGCATTTGGGTGGCCCTGGTGGACTTTCTGCCCCAGATTGGCGGAGCGCTCGCCGGCATCCCGGTCGTCCTGTTCGCGCTCATTCACTCGGTCACGGCCGGGATCATCACCTTCGCCGTGTTTATGGTCTACACCCAGCTCGAAAATCACGTCCTGCGGCCGATCATCATGAGTCGCTCGGTCAAGATCAACGCGCTGACGGTATTCGTCGCGATCTTGATCGGCGCGGAGGTGGGATCGTGGGTGGCCGGCGACTTCGGCGGTCTCATCGGCGTTCTCCTCGCCGTGCCGGCCGCGGCCACCGTCCACGTAGTGTCGCGAGAGGTATGGAATCTCACGAGAGCGCCGGCCGGCTTTGTGGTCAGTACCGCCAGCGAAGACGACCCCGCCGCCGCCGAGTAGGCGCCGCGACGGCCAGATCATGATGCCCGCCGACGACCGCGTGCCCGCGTCCGTGCGCGAACAGGCTCTCGCGCGGGCGCGCGCCCTCATCGAGGTGGCGGCGCGTCCGCGCACGCGCCACGAACGCGAGACCAGAAAGAACCTGCGCCGACTCTTTAGCGATCCGCGCGCCATCGACGTGACCATCACGTTGACCGACGAGGTCATGCGTTTTCACACCTCCGACAGCGCGGGGTCCGCCCTGCGCGACGCCGCCGCGAAGACCTCCCCTAGGGGATTTGGGTTCGTCAACATGTTCGGGCTGCGCGCCCTCGCCTGGGGTTCGCGCGTGGCCCCGCCGTTGGCGTTAGGGATCGTCGAGACGAAGATCCGCTCCCTCACCCAGAACCTGATTCTGGACGCCGATCCCGACGAACTGACCAAGCAGTTCGCGGCTCACGCCAGTGAGGGACTGCGCCTCAACGTCAACGTCCTGGGCGAAGCGGTACTCGGCGAGGGTGAAGCCCGCGATCGCCTGGCCCGCGTGCTGGACGTTCTGCGCCGACCCGACGTCAACTACGTCTCGGTCAAGCTGTCGTCGGTGGTGAGCCAGTTGCTCACCGTTGACCACAGGGGCTCGCTCGAGCGCGCCGCCGACAGACTCCGGACTGCTCTTCCGCGAAGCCGCGAAGCATGACACCTTTATCAATCTCGACATGGAGGAGTACCGCGACCTTCGTCTGACCTTGGACGCCTTCACCACGGTCTTGGACGAACCCGAGTTCCTCTCTCTTCACGCCGGCATCGTGTTGCAGGCCTACCTGCCCGACTCTCACGCCGCGCTGGAAGAGCTCATCACCTTCTCCAAGCGCCGACACCGCGAGGGCGGCGGGGTCGTGAAGGTCCGACTGGTGAAGGGCGCGAACCTGGCCATGGAGCACGTGGAGGCCGAGCTTCATCGATGGCAGGCGGCGCCGTACGGTTCCAAGGCCGACGTCGACGCCAGCTACCTCCGCCTGGTGGACGTGGCGCTGCGCCCCGAGCACGCGAAGTCGCTTCGCGTAGGGGTCGCCAGCCACAATCTCTTTCACGTGGCCTGGGCCATCGAACTGGCCAAGGCCCGCGGGGTGCCCGAACAGCTCGACATCGAGATGCTCGAGGGAATGGCCAACGCCGAGGCGTTGGCGCTCACCCACAGCGGACAGCCCGTCTTGTTGTACGCGCCGATCACCCGTCGCGACGACTTCGCCTCGGCGGTGGCCTACCTGGTCCGGCGCCTCGATGAGAACACCGCGCCGGAGAACTACCTGCGCGCCGCGCTCTTTATCGCCGACGATCCCCAGGTCTACCGCGAGCAAGAAGGCCGGTTTGTCGCCGCCCTGGACGAGCGCTTCACCGTTGATCTCACCCCGCGACGTCATCGACTAGCGGTCCCGGCGGATCGCTTCGAGAATGAACCCGACGGCGATCCCACCTCCACGCCCTACGTCGAGGGCCTCGAGGCGGCCCTGGCCATTGTGCGCGCCCAGAACGATCGCTCGCTCGACACGCTGGACCACCTCGGGGGCGACGGTCCCTACGAGTTTGAGGCGGGCCACGATCCCAACGAACACTTTCGGCCCTTTTACCGGTATCGCGTCGCGACCGACGCTCAGATCGACCAGGTGCTCGAGTTCGCCAGTGCCGGTTTCGCGTCGTGGCACCGCCTCGACGTAGAAGAACGTCGGTCCATCCTTCTGCGCGCCGCCGACGTCATGTCCGAGCGACGAGCGCGGACCATCGCGGTCATGGCCCGTGACGGCGGGAAGACCATCGCCGAAGGGGACCCCGAGGTCAGCGAAGGCGTCGACTTCGCCCGCTTTTACGCGAGCCAAACTCCCGGTGAGGACTCCTCGACGCCGGCCGGCGTGGTTCTCGTGGTGCCCCCGTGGAACTTCCCCTACGCCATACCCGCCGGCGGCGTGCTGGCCGCGTTGGCCGCCGGCAACGCGGTCATCTTGAAGCCCGCCCCCGAGACGGTCGCCGTGGCCTTTGAACTCGCCCACCAGCTCTGGGACGCGGGCGTGCCCCGCGAGGTGTTCCAGATGGTGCCCACCCGCGACGACGACACGGGACGGCACCTGGTCACCCACGTCGGGGTCAGCGCCGTCATCTTGACGGGATCCTTCGAGACCGCGCAGCTCTTCACCTCCTGGAAGCCCTCCCTGCGACTATTGGCCGAGACCAGCGGCAAGAACGCGCTGGTCATCTCGGCCAGCGCCGACATCGACCTCGCGGTGAAGGACCTGGTCCACTCGGCCTTCGGTCACGCCGGGCAAAAATGCAGCGCCGCGAGTCTGGCGATCGTCGAGCGTTCTCTCTACGATGACCCCCAGTTCCTCCACCAACTCGTGGACGCCGTCTCCACGTTGCGCGTGGGCGCGGGATACGAACTCGCGAGCGAGGTCGGTCCGATCATCCGCGCCCCCGAGGCGCCGTTGCGGCGAGCACTGTCGGAGCTCGACGCGGGTGAGTCCTGGCTCGTGACCCCCGAACAACTGGACGATGCGGGACTCTTCTGGCGTCCGGGGGTCAAGGTCGGGGTGCGACCCGGGTCCTGGAGTCACCTGAACGAGTGGTTCGGACCGGTCCTCGGGGTGATGGTCGCTCGCAACCTGGAGGAAGCGATTCGCTGGCAGAATCAAACGCCGTTCGCGCTGACGGCCGGTCTGCACTCGTTAAACGAGACCGAGTGCGAGCGATGGATCGATCGCGTCGAGGGCGGAAACCTCTACGTCAATCGCGGGACGACGGGGGCCGTCGTGCGCCGACAGCCCTTCGGTGGCTGGAAGCGCTCGAGCGTCGGACCGACCGCGAAGGCGGGCGGCGCCCACTACGTGAACTGTTTACGCAACTGGCCCCGCGTCCGGGACGTCGACGGGGCGCTCGCCCAAGCGTCGTCGTGGTGGCACGACGTGGCCTCCAGTGCGCGCGACGAGTCCGGGCTCGAGGCCGAACGAAACTACGTGCGCTATCGCCACTACCTCTCTCCCGTGGTGGTGCGCATCGACGAGTCCCTCGACGCCGACGCGCGGGCCTACCTACGCGGGCTCGCGCAACTCGCCGGATTCACACTCGACTTCAGCGCGGACGTCGTGGTTCGCGGCCTGGTGGACGTCACGATCGAGAGTGTGAGTGAGCTGGTCGCACGGGTCCCCTCCACCACGAAGGTGCGGTGGCTCTCGCGCGAAGAGGCACCGGCCCTCGCGTTGTTGGAGCGCGGGGTCAGCCTCGATCGACGTCCGTTGGCCCAAGCGGGGGCCGTGGAGTTGTCGTGGTGGCTCCACGAGCAGAGTGTGGCCATCACCAACCACCGCTACGGCAACGTGCACGCCGGTCCGAAGCCGCGGTGCCGGGGCCTCGGCGAACTGCTCGTCGATGCCCTTTAAGCGCTCGGATCGCGCGGGAGCCCGAGCACCCGTTCGGCGATGATGTTGCGCTGAACGACCGACGTCCCCCCGCCGATGGTGAGGGCCTGGGCGTAGAGAAAGCCCCAGTACCACGAGCGACCTTCTTCGCCCGCCACCCCCGAGGGTCCCCGGTCTCGCATCATGCCCGCCGACCGGGCGAGCCGCTGCGCCAGGGTCATGACCTCTTGGCCGTGGTCGTCGGCGAGCGCCTTGCGCAGCGAGGCGTCAGAACCGGTGGCCCGGCCGGCGAGGGCGTTCGCCGTCAGCCTCATCCGCAAGAACCTGAGCATCTCGCCGTGCGACCAGCAGCGCACGAGGTCATCGCGTTCGCGACGCGAGAGGGCGTGGCCCCGGTCGCGCACCACCGCCACCAAGTCACTCGCCGTGGGTCCTCGACCCCACAAGACGCCCTCGCCCGAGAGGGCGAGACGTTCGTTGCCGAGGGTGACTTTGGCCAGGCGCCAACCGTCGTTCGCCGCACCGAGCAGGTGCTCGTCGCCCAGGCGAACGTCATCGAGAAACACTTCATTGAACGCGTGGTCGCCGGTCATGTCCTCGATGGGCACGATGGTCACGCCCGGCGCGTCCATCGGGCAGATGAAGTAGCTGATGCCGTTTTGGGGGGCACCCTCGCTGGACGTTCGAGCGAGCAGTATTCCCCAGGTCGCGAGGTGCGCGTAACTGGTCCAAATCTTCTGACCGCGGATGACCCACTGGTCCCCGTCACGTCGAGCACTCGTCGAGAGCGAGACGAGGTCGCTTCCCGCGTCGGGCTCGCTGAAGAGCTGGCACCAGAACTCCTCACCGCTGAGCAGCCCGGGCAGCCACCGTTCCTGCTGCTGCGCCGTGCCGGCCGCCACGATGGTCGGGCCCGCCCAACCGATGCCGATGGGATTGATCGGGCGTCTCACCCCGGCGCGACGCAGTTCATCCTCGATGATGAGTTGGTACTCGACCGAGGCGTCCCTCCCCCAGGGCTCGGGCCACGACGGGGCCACCAGTCCGGCCTCGGCCAACTCGCGCCCGGACGGTTCGGGGTGTTCGAGCAACCAGCGACGCAGTTCCTCGCGGCGCGGATCGAGGTCGTCTCCTTGAGTCTCGTGGGACGTCGTGACCGGAGCGAGGAGCCCGCGCCCCTCGTCACGCCCCTCGTCGTACACCATCGCGCCCTTTCTCTGGACAACCCAACGTAACGCCGTTTTACCCCGGGCGGTGCTCAGCGAAGGGCCGGACTTATACTTCGGGTATGGCGATACTTTTCTGGCTGGTCATCATTCTGGTCTGCATATTCGCCGAAATTCACACCAACGCGTTCCTCGCCGTCTTCATCGGCGCCGGGGCTGTTGTGCCGTTCTTCTTGTCGCTGGCCAGTGTGCCCTTCGCGCTCCAGGCGATTTTGTGGCTGGTGATCTCGGGGATCTTGATTGGGGCGTTACGACCCGCCGCCCTGCACCGATTTCATCACCGGGGCGTGACCGACCTGGCCGCGCCCTCCAAGAGTTCCATGACCAACCTCACGGGGTTCGTGGAGGACACCGTGGGTGACGAGGGTCACCCCGGTCGAGTGAAGATCAAGGGTGAGTCGTGGCGCGCGGTCACCGAGGCCAAGGAGGCCATCCCCGACGGCACGCAAGTCATCGTTCGCAAAACCTTCGGTACCACACTCTGGGTGGAGCGGGTTAGTTAGATCGTCGGCGTCCCCGGGACGCCTTCCATCACACTCTTGATGGCCTGGGCGGCGCCCAAGAGTGCCGAACTTTCGGCCGGGATGATGAGCTTGGTGTTGGGGCTCTCCGCGAACTTCGACAGGGTGTCGAGCTGCAAAATCGCGACCAACGTCGGGTCCGGGGCCTGGCCCTTGATGGCCGCGTAGATGAGGCCGATCGCCTGCGCGCGTCCCTCGGCCTCCAGAATCTGGGCCTGGCGAGCGCCCTCCGCCCGAAGAATCTGGGACTGCTGGGAACCCTCGGCCTCTTTGATCGCGGCCTGTCGCTGGCCGTCGGCCACGTTGACGGCCGACTGCTGTTGACCTTCGGACTCGAGGATGCGCGCGCGCTTCTCCTGATCGGCCTGCTTCTGGAGGGCCATGGCCTGGAGAATCTGATCGGGCGGCGTGATCTCGAGGACTTCCACGCGGTTGATCCGCACGCCCCACTTATCGGTCGCCTCTTCCATTTGGGTTTGCAGCAAGGTGCCGATGCGTTCGCGCTGGGAGAACGCCTCGTCCAGGCTGATCGAGCCAAAGACGGCGCGAACCGACGTGCGAGCCAGGTTGTCCACGCTCACCAGGTAGTCGGAGTTAGTGAAGAGGGCCAGTCGCACGTCGACGACCTGAGAGAAGATCGTCGCGTTGACGATGACCGCGACGTTGTCGCGCGTGATGACCTGCTGACGGTCACCGGTGCGCGGCGTCTCGCGCACGTCGATGATCTTCATCACCTCAATGAAGGGCATAATGAAGGTCAAACCGGGATTCTTGATGTCCTTGAACTCACCGAATCGGGTGACCACTCCTTCGAAGCCCTGTTGGACGATGCGCACTGACTTCGAAATAATGGTGATCACCAAGAGAACGATGACGGCGGCAATGACCGCGAGAACGATACCCAAATCCATGAAGCACCTCCGCTGGAGCGTTGGTGCAGTTGAGATAACTGAACTCGTTCCGGCCGTTGATCGCAGTGTAACTCACCCCTCTTCTCGACCTTCTGGGAGTCGTCGTACCAAAAGAGGCCGTCGCGCCTCTCCCGTTCGCGCGGACCCCCCGCGGGAGCCGCGAGATATTTTTTGTGGCGATTCCCACAAAGTTCCTGGTAGAACGGGACAGTCGGGCTACTCCTTCGGCCCGCGGGCATCGAGAGGAGAGTGATGGACGTCGCAAGCTTCGTGGCCTCGATCTTCAACAATCAACTCCCGTTTCGTGTCGAGGCCTACGACGGCAGTGCGAGTGAACCAACCGTCGCCTCGAGCGCGAACGGCGTGACGGTCAGGATCCTCAGTCGCGACGCCATCTCTCGCGTCCTCACTCATCCCGGAGAGCTCGGGCTCGCGCGCGCGTACGTCGCGGGCGACATCGACGTCGAGGGAGATCTCGATCCCCTCTTCGAGCTCTCAGCGCCCGCGCTCGGGCAACTGCTCAATGCCAGCAACCTTCGCTCCCTGCTCTCGGTCGTCGGGGCGTCGGTGATCAAGCCACTGCGCCCGCCGTCCATTGAGGCCCGCCCGCGCGGCGCCCTCCACTCGAAGAGCCGCGACCGCCAAGCCGTCACCCACCACTACGACGTCTCGAATCGCTTCTACGAGATGGTCCTCGGCCCTTCCATGACCTACTCGTGTGCGGTCTTCGCCACGCCCGAGGACACCCTGGAACAGGCCCAAGCCCGAAAAGTCGACCTCGTCGCTCGCAAGCTCAACCTCCAACCCGGCGACCGACTACTGGACATCGGCTGTGGCTGGGGAGCGATGGGCATTCACGCCGCCCGCCACTACGGCGCCCGGGTCGTCGGCGTCACGCTGTCCGAACCCCAGCAGCGCTACGCGACCGACCAGGCCCGCCTCGCGGGCGTCAGTGACCTGGTCGACTTTCGACTCCAGGACTATCGCGACATCCACGACGAGCCGTTCGACGCGATTAGCTCCATCGGAATGTCCGAGCACGTCGGGCGAAAGTCTCTGCCCAGCTATACGCACACCATCTGGGAACTGTTGCGACCCGGCGGTCGATTCTTAAATCACGCCATCGCTCGGCCGGTCACCGTTGACGATGACCCCCCGCCCTCGCGCGCGTCGGAACTGAATCGCCAGCTGCAGATCGCCCTCGGCATGCGAGGTCCCTCCAAGAACGGCAGCCAGTTCATCGAGCGCTACGTCTTTCCCGACGGCGAGCTGCAAGAAGGCGGCACCATGGTCTCGATGTTCCAGTCCCACGGCTTCGAGGTACGTCACCTGGAGAGTCTGCGCGAGCACTACGCGCTCACGCTCCGTCGCTGGGTCGACAATCTGGTCAAGCGCTTCGACGAAGCGACTGACGAAGTCGGAGTGCAGCGCGCCCGCGTGTGGCGGCTCTACATGGCCGGTTCGGCCGTGGGCTTTGAGCGCCATCACCTAGAGATCCACCAGATCCTGAGCGTGCGCCCTGATCGTGGCGCGAGCGGATTCCCCTTGCGCTACGACTTCGAGCCGAACTTCTAGTTCGGCGAAGGCGCCGGTCGGCGTTCCGCGGCGCGAAGATCCCGTTGACACCACGTGTTATTGGTCGGTAACTTCGAACTGATCGACCAACGTCGTCGATCCAAGGAGCAACGTGACCCAGATCCCCTCATCACACCTCGATCTACTGCAAAGTTCCGTGGCCACCTTCGCCACGATCGGTCCCGACGGGCGGCCCCAACTCAGCGAGGTGTGGTTTCTCAGCGAGGGCGACACCGTCGCGGTGTCGATGAACACCAGCCGCCAGAAGTTAAAGAACCTGCGAGAACGACCACAGTGCTGCCTGTTCATTCTCGATCTGGCCAATCCCATGCGATACCTCGAGCTTCGCGGCGACGCCGAGATCACGCCCGATAGCGATTACTCCTTTGCCGAAAAGGTCGGTAAAAAGTACGGCGCCGACCTTCGGGCCTACGACGGACCCGACGACCAGCGCGTCGTCGTTCGTCTGGTGCCGCACAAGGTGAACGCCATAGATATGGGGGGCTGACCCCGTCCCTCCCCGTTCTTTTTGACGCTCCGATTCACGATTGAGTTGAGCGGCAGTGATTGCGAGTTGTCACATAATTGACCTTTTCTTGTGAAGGCTCCCCGTCAGCGTCGATCGAGAATGTTAGGGTTTTTCCAAGGACGTCGAGACCCCGCTTCCGCACCGGACACCTTGTCGCGGTGATGGAAAGCAGGAGCGCATGGGCGTACGGTCACTCATCTTCAGCGCCGTCTCGCTGGCGCTCGGTGCCTTTATATACTTGGCCGCATTCGTGCAAGGCACCAGTCCCAACAGCACGTTCGGTCCCTCGCTTCACGTCCTCGAATCAGTCGTCGGTGCGTCGGGCCTCATCCTGATGAGCGTGGGAGCACTGGGCATTGGGGTGTCAGCCACGCTGTGCATCCTCTCACGACTCTCGTCGCGCGAGGCCCCGAGGCCCGTCGGTGACGCGCACGAGGTGCAGATAGTTCGATAACCCCCATCGTGGACACGGTGGCTCGTTCGTCGACCGGGGTGAAATGTACCCCCGCTCCACTCCCGGTCGACGACGAGGATTTCTTTTCAGCACGGTCGACTCTCCACATCCAGTAAATCTCTGCGAGCGTCTCACGTCTGGTGTCGTCTCGCCGGGATCCGCGAGCGGGGTTCGGTATAAATTAACTGCCAGCCAGTGACGAGAAGTGGGATCTCCGGGGCCGCTCCCACGACGATGGAGACCGAACGAGTGAAGGGAGAACGACGTGACCGGCGACGACGAGCGCGGGGTTGTCACCAAAGTCAGTCCTCGCTCCGTGAGCGACACGGTCGCGCACCTGCTCGAGATTCTGGCGACCAAGGGTGTGAAACTCTTCGCCGTGATCAACCAGAGCGAAGCCGCCCGCGACGTCGGACTGGAACTACGCGAGACCACGCTGGTCGTATTTGGCAGTCCGAGCGCCGGCACGCCAGTGATGAACGCGGCGCCCCTCGCCGCGCTCGACCTGCCACTGAAACTGCTCATCTGGGCGGACGCTGACCAGACCAAGGTCTCGTATTACTCGACCACGGAACTGGCGTCCCGTCACCATCTCAGCGACGAGCTCGCCCGTCACCTCGCCTCCATTGACGGGCTCTCCGACGCACTCGTCGCCCCCTAGGTCCGATCGCTGCGACACCGTCGGAGAGAACTGGTTCGCTCTGGCGCGGCGAGTGTCGTCACCTTTTCTCGGAATCTCGCCACCTTCGAGAGTTGAGCTAGCGACGTCCCGCGGCGAGGAGTGACTCGTCGCGGCCGGGTCCTGGAACCGCCTGAACGTTCCGATAGGTCACGCGCTCACCGCACCAGGCGCACGACATGTCGAAGTGGCTCGCCTGTCCACACGAACGATGGATGACCTCCACCGGTGGGCCGTTCGGTGCCGCGTACTGGTCACCCCACTGACGCAGGGCCGTGATGACGGGCCACAAGTCGCGACCCTTCTGAGTGAGTTTGTAGTCGTCGCGGGGCGGATGCTCCGAGTAGGGAACGCGCGCCAGAACGCCGGAGTCCACCAAGGACGCCAGACGGTCGCGCAGGATGTTGCGCGAGATCCCGAGTCGTCGCTGAAAGTCCTCAAAGCGGGTGACCCCCATAAAGGTGTCGCGGATGATCAGCATGGTCCACCACTCGCCGATGACCTCCAGGCACTGGGCCACCGAGCAGTCCATTTCAGAAAAACTCTTTCGTTCCATAAAAGTAGTGTAGTCAGTTGCATGATGCTACGCAACCATGTAGGGTGCATTCCATGACGGAACTGACTACGTCTCCCTCTGACGTGATGGCGGCGCGTCGACGGCGCACCATCTTCTTCGTCACCGCTCTCGGCGCTTTCATGGGATCGCTCGACCTTTCCATCGTGAACGTCGCCTTCCCCGCTCTGGAGCGGGCCTTCACCCACGACTCGCGCGCGACGCTGTCGTGGGTTCTCACCGGCTACGCCATCGTCTTTGGCTCACTTCTCGTCGTGGCGGGTCGCACGGCGGACCGACTCGGCAGTCGTCGCGTCTTTTTCTTCGGACTCGCGGTGTTCTGTCTCGGCTCATTTCTCTGTGGCGTCGCGCCCTCGGTCCAGACGCTCATCGTCGGCCGGGTCGTTCAAGGGGTGGGCGCCGCCGCCATGCTGCCCGCGTCGCTCGGCCTCCTGCTGGGTGCCTACTCCAAGGATCGTCGCTCGCAGATTGTCAGTCTCTGGGGTGGCATCGGCGCGCTGGCGGTGGCGACCGGGCCCTCGCTCGGTGCCGTTCTCATTACGGGTTTTGGATGGCGCGCCGCCTTCTACGTGAACCTCCCGGTGGGACTCATCGCCTGGCTGCTCGGCCGACGGGTGCTGCCGAAATCGGCCGGTCTGGGATCGACGTCGAGCCCGGACTATCCGGGGGTACTTCTCTTGAGCGGCGCGCTCGCGCTGCTGGTTCTCGCCATCTCGGAAGGACCTTCGTGGAGATGGTCGAGCGGAGGCATCATCACCGGCTTCGCGGTGGCGGTGGCCCTGCTCGCGACCTTCCTCTTTCGCTCGGCGCGTCACGCCGAACCCGTGCTCGATCTCACGTTGTTTCGGGCGCGATCTTTTAGCGTGGCCAACACCGCCGCCCTGATGTACTCCATGGGCTTCTTCGCCATGCTCCTCGGCAACATCTTGTTCTTGACCAGCGTGTGGCACTACTCCATTCTGCGCGCGGGCCTCTCGGTGACGCCCGGTCCCCTCGTGGTGGCCGCGGTCTCCGGTCCCGCGGGGCGACTCGCCGGACGGTTCGGGTTCCGCCGGGTCTTGATGTCGGGTTTCGTCGTGTTCACCCTGGGGGTCCTGTGGTACGTGTGGCGCGTGCACCTCACGCCGAACTACCCGGCCCTGTGGCTGCCGGGCACCTTGATCGTGGGACTGGGCATCGGACTCACCTTCCCCGTGCTCAGTGCCGCCGCGGTCTCGAGTCTCGAACCCTCGCGCTACTCGGTGGGCAGCGCGGTCAACCAGACCGCCCGCCAGATCGGCGGCGCGCTCGGCGTCGCGATTCTCGTGGTCATCCTCGGTACTCCGAAGAGCCCCGCTGCCGCGCTGGACAACTTTCACCATCTCTGGATCTACATCGCCGCCATGGCCGCGCTGGCCGGAGTCATGAGCACGGCCCTCCCGCGACCCACCACCTCGGCACCGCCGGCGCCCGAGTCAGCTACAGCGCGCGGACGCGACGAGCGGCTCGACGCGAACGACCTTTGCGACCCTCCGCTGCGCGCCGCCCCCGAGACCGAGTAACACCCACGTGGTCGAGGTTGCCCCGGGGAGTGGCTCTCCTCGCGCTGGGTAGGGACCTTGTTTCATGACCTTCGCGCTACAACATCCGCCACGCACTTGCGGTCCGTGGTTCAATGTTGCGAACCGTGACAGGCGAGCCGTGGGAGGCCCCGATTGAGTTTGAACCACCGCGTGCCTCTTCGACCGCGCTCTCCTTTCGCCACGGCGGCGAGGCGTCGCCTTCTCCCCTTCGGCGTCCTCGCGGTTTTTGCGTTGGCCCTCGCCTCGTGCGGTTCTAGCTCCCCCACGAGCACGACCACCACGAGCGCGGCGACGCCGGTGATCACCGAGCACTTCACCAGGCTGCCCTGTAACCACACGAACACGCTGGGCCTCGAGGGCTGCGCGGAGGGCCAGTTGCTCTCGGCCGATCGCCGCATTGACGCCGAGGTCAAGCTGCTGTTTTCGCTGATCCCCACGGCGCAGCGAACGAGTCTGCGGTCCGCGGAAAAAGTCTTCCTCACGTACCGCAAATCCACCTGCCTCGCCTACAGCGACGTCTACCGCGGGGGTACCTTCGCCCCGGTTGAGTACGCGCTCTGTGAAGTGCGCCTTGACGAAGTGCAGAGCACCACCCTCCACGTGTACTTTCGACTGGCCGACGAGGGGGCCAGTCGCTCGCTCACCTGGCCCTAGGGGCCGTCACCCGCACTCGAGGTCGGCGAGCAGGTCGCGCAGTTGACGACCCATCTCGCGCGGGTTCCCCGACACCTCTCCAATCACGTCGCCTTCAACTTCGACGTCATCGCCGGGTTGGTACTTCGACACACGCATCCCCCGACCGGATTTCGCCGCGATCACGACCCACGGCAAGCCGATATCGCCCGCGTCGCTGGTCGCCATGATCTGGCCCCGACGATCCAGTCCGAGACTCCAGCCGGGCGTTCGGGCCGCGTTCATCACCCGTTCGAGATCTGAGTTGGAGGAGAACGGCGCCACGCTCCGCACCCTAGATGACCGCCGTGACGGGGATCGGGCACGCGCCGGAGAACGCCTCGAACGAACCAAAGGGCGCTGGCGTGAGAAGTACAGTAAAACGAGGGGGCCCGAGCGACAGTTCTGGGATGAGAGCTGCTTCGCCTGGTCGAAAGGAGCTGTGTGAAGCCGACGGACACGTCCTCACCCGACTACTTTCACAAAGTCGTGGACTGCCAGTGGGCCTGCCCGGCCCACACGAACGTTCCCGGCTACATCCGACTCATCGCCCAAGGTCACTTCGACGACGCCTACATGTTGAATCGAGAGTCGAACGTTTTCCCCGGCATTCTCGGGCGAACCTGCGACCGACCCTGTGAGCCGGCCTGTCGGCGCGAGCGCGTCGACGGCGCGCCCGTCGCGATCTGTCGCCTCAAGCGAGTCGCCAGCGACCTGCGCGGTGACATCAGCGATCGGCTGCCCGAGATTCCCACCGAGAAGAACGGCAAGCGCGTGGCCTGCATCGGCGCGGGCCCGTCCTCCCTGACGGTGGCCAACGACCTGATGCCCCTGGGCTATGAGGTGACGATCTTCGAGCAGTACGACAAGCCCGGGGGCCTGATGCGCTCGAACATCCCCTCCTTCCGCCTGCCCGAAGAGGTCCTCGAGGAAGAGACCAGCATGATCCTCGACATGGGTGTGGACATCCGCTACAACACCCCGGTCACCAGTCTGCGCTCGTTGTTGGACGACGAGTTCGACGCCGTCTTCGTCGGCGTCGGGGCCCCGCGGGGTAAGGAGTTGGACCTGCCGGGTCGCCACGACGAAGCTGAGTCGCACATATTTATTGGCATCGACTGGCTCGAGTCCGTGGCCTTCGGACACGTCAGCGAGATCGGTGAACGCGTCCTCATTATCGGGGTGGGCAACACCGCCATGGACTGCTGTCGCACGTCGCGCCGACTGGGCGGGCGCGACATCAAGGTGATGGCCCGGCGACCTCGTCAGTTCTTTAAAGCCTCGCCCTGGGAGCTCGACGACGCCGAAGAAGAGGGCGTGGAGATCCTCGTCAACTACGCGCCCACGCGTTTTGTGATCGAAGGGGGTCGACTGGTCGGCATGGAGTTCGACCTCCTGGAGTGGGACGAGGGCGCGCGCCACTCCACCACGCTCGACACCGTGATTCTTCCTTGCGACGACGTCATCCTCGCTATCGGCCAGGAGAACTCCTTCCCCTGGATCGAGCGTGATCTCGGCATGACCTTTGGCGAGTGGGACATGCCCGAGGTCGACGAGGTCACGATGCAGTCCAGTGTGCCGGGCGTCTTCTTTGGGGGCGACGCCGCGTGGGGTCCGAAGAACATCATCTGGGCCGTGGCCCACGGCCACTCGGCCGCTATCTCCATCGACAACTACTGCCAGGGCGTCGATCTTCACGATCGCCCGCCCATGGGCATGAACCTCATCAGTCAGAAGATGGGCATGAACGAGTGGAGCTATCACAACGACTACAACCAGTCGTCGCGCCAAAAGATGAGCCACGTCGAGTTGACCAAGCGGTTCGCGTCGCTCGACCTCGAGGTGGAGTTGGGATTCAGCGCGGAGCAGACCGCTCGCGAGGTCCAGCGCTGTCTCAACTGCGACGTGCAGACGGCGTTCTCGGCGCCCTTGTGCATCGAGTGCGACGCGTGTCTCGATATCTGCCCCGTGCAGTGTCTGACCATCACGAGTAACGGCGACGAAGCCGACCTGCGCGGTCGCCTCTTGGCGCCGGCCACCAACCTCGATCAAGAACTCTTCGTGTCCGAGCCGCTGCCCCAGACCGGCCGGGTGATGGTGAAGGACGAGAACGTCTGCGTGCACTGTGGGCTCTGCGCGGAACGGTGTCCGACCGCGGCCTGGGATATGGAGCTGTTCGACCTGGCCATCCCCTACGCCGGTTCCAAGAATTTCATTCCGGTCGCCGTCGGCTTCGCCGGGTCGGGGCGCTCATGACCGTCATGCACCGCGGCGCCACTCGCGTCAACGATTTCTCCATCAAGTTGGCCAACGTGAACGGCACCGGCTCGGCCAGCGCGAACAGCCTCTTGGTGCAGGCGATCTTTCGCATGGGGATCCCCGTCTCGGGCAAGAACCTCTTCCCCTCGAATATTCAGGGCCTGCCCACCTGGTACGAGATTCGGGTCAACGCCTCGGGCTACACGGCTCGCGCGCTCGACTACGACCTCATGGTGGCGATGAACTCCCAGACCTACGTCGACGACATCGCCGACGTGCACCCCGGGGGCTACGTGCTCTACGACTCATCGTGGCCCCTCGATACCGACCTCAAGCGCGACGACGTCAACTTTCTCGGCGTTCCGCTCGCCACCATGTGCCTCGAGAACTTCCAGAAGCCGCGCGAGCGGATCCTGATGAAGAACATCGCCTACGCCGGCGCGGTGGTGGCGCTGGTGGGGATCGATCTCGACATCGTCGCCAACCTCTTGTCCGAGACCTTCTCGCGCAACGAAGCGCTGCGCGAGTCCAACCAGCGGGCCCTGCGCCTCGGCTACGACTACGCACGCGAGAACTTCACGTGCCCACTGGAGTTCCACCTCGAGCCGATGAAGGAGAACGACGACTCAATCCTCATCGATGGCAACACCGCCGCGGCGCTCGGCTGCCTCTACGCGGGCGCGACCGTGGCCGGCTGGTACCCCATTACGCCGGCCACCGCGGTTATGGACAACTTCACCAAGCTGTGCGCGACGTACCGACGCGAGAAGATCGAGAGTGACGATCCGGGCGCGCCCGCCACCTACAAAAACAACTACCTCATTATCCAGGCCGAGGACGAGATTGCCTCCATCGGCATGGTGTTGGGCGCGGGGTGGAGTGGCGCGCGAGCGTTCACGTCGACGTCGGGTCCCGGAATCTCTCTGATGAGCGAGTTGCTGGGCCTCGCCTACTACACGGAGATTCCCGCCGTCATTATCGACGTACAGCGGGTCGGGCCCTCGACCGGCATGCCGACCCGTACCCAGCAGGGCGACATCTTGATGTGCGCCTACGCCTCGCACGGCGATACCAAGCACATCCTGCTCTTCCCGGCGAACCCTCACGAGTGTTTCGAGTTTGCCGCGCAGAGCTTTGACCTAGCCGAGCGGTTCCAGACGCCGGTCTTCATGCTCTCCGACCTCGATATCGGGATGAACGACTGGGTCGTTCCCAAGCTGACCTGGGACGACGACTACGTGCCGGATCGCGGTCGCGTCCTCGACGACCAGGAACTGGCCGAAGTCGCCGAGTTCTTTCGTTACACCAACGAGGACGAGAATTTCGTAACTCCTCGCACCGTGCCCGGCTCCAACTCCAAGGGCGCGTACTTCGTCCGCGGCTCGGGACACGACAAGTACGGGCGTTACACCGAGATTCCCGATCAGTACCAAGAGGTCATCGACCGACTCAAGTTGAAGCACGCCGCCGCGGCGCCGCACGTGCCGGCGCCCATCGTCGAACGGCGCGACGGGGCCCGAGTGGGCGTGATCACGGTCGGCAGCTGCGACCTCGCGGTACGCGAGGCCCTCGATGAACTCGCCGCCCGTGGTATCGCCGCAGATTTCTTGCGCGTGCGGGGATTCCCCTTCGTGGGCGACGTGCGCGATTTTGTCGAGGCCCACGAACGCTGCTTCGTGGTCGAGCAAAACCGCGACGCCCAGCTGCGCAGTCTCATCGCCATCGAGACGGGCGTCGCGCCCGAGCGGATGAGCTCGGTCCTCGCCTACGGCGGATTTCCGCTGAGCGCCCAACAGGTCGTTCACAGCGTGCTGACCCAGATGGAGATTGCCTGATGCCGTCAATTCTCAAACCCCTCATACCCCTCAACCCGTTGCCGAAGAACGAGCTCGGCCTCACGGTGCGCGACTACGAGGGCGCCATGTCGACGCTGTGCGCGGGGTGCGGACACGACTCGGTGACCGCGGCCATCTCCCACGCCTTCTTCGAACTCTCCACGCCGCCCCATCGCATCGCGAAGCTGAGTGGCATCGGCTGTTCGTCGAAGACGCCCACCTACTTCGTGCGCGGCGCGCACGGCTTCAACAGCGCCCACGGGCGCATGGCCACTATCGCCACCGGAGCGAACGCCGCCAATCGCGAACTGACCTACATCGGTATCTCGGGCGACGGCGACTCCCTCTCGATCGGCCTCGGACACCTCATGCACGCGATCCGTCGCAACGTCAACATGGTCTACGTCATCGAGAACAACGGGGTGTACGGACTGACCAAGGGTCAACTCTCCGCGTCGGCCGATATCGGCTCGGCGCCGAAGAAGGGCGACGCGAATCTGCTCGCGCCCATCGACCCCATCATGCTGGGACTCACGCTCGGCGCCACGTTCCTGGCGAGGAGTTTCTCCGGGGACAAGGAGCAGTTGATTCCGATACTGAAAGCGGCCGTCGCTCATCGCGGCTTCGCCCTCATCGACGTGATCTCGCCGTGCGTCACCTTCAACGACCACGAAGGCTCCACCAAGAGCTACAAGTTCACGCGGCAACACGAAGTGAAAGAGGTGCAGACCGACTTCGTTCCGATGGCCGTGCCGATCCGGGAAAAGATCCCCAGTGACGACGCGAAGGCGGTCACCATGCACGACGGCAGCGTGCTGCGATTTCGCTCGGTACCCGAGGGATACGACCCGGGCGATCGCATGAAGGTGGAAGAGTACATTCGCGATCGTCAAGGTCGCGGTGAGATTGCCACCGGACTTTTGTACGTGAATGAGTCGGGGGTCGAGCTGCACGAACTGAACCACACGCCCGACGCGTCTCTGGCGAGTCTCGCCTACGACAAACTCTGTCCGGGCAGTGACGAACTCGCGCGGCTGCAAGAAGATTTTCGCTGAACGCGTCGTCCGCATTGACTCGGTAGCAACAACTCTGTACTTTTCGTTTGATTCAAAGAGTATTCACAATATCTTTTTTCTCTTCGTGAACGTAAGGAATCAACGCACCGGACGTCAGCGAATACGGAAGATATTGAAAATAACCAGACTTACAATTTGTTCGTGCGGCGACACGCACAAAATACGCTCAACACTGAGCACTCAAAATGACCACGTCACTAGCGTGGTTAGTAATGGAACGAGTGCCGCACTTGCCTACCAGAGTGGTCGTCGTTGACGGTCAGATCATGGTGTCAGAGATCATGGCCCTCTCCATCTCGAAGGAGCGTGACCTCTCGCTGGCCGGGGTCGCCAACACCGCACGCGACGCCGCCCAAGTCGTCAAACGCGAACACCCCGACGTCATCGTCTTGAACTATCGCAACGGCGATGACCGGTACATCAGCGTCGCTCGCTCCATGCTGGACGAATCTCCCTCCTCGCGCGTCGTGATCGTGGCCGGTAACGGGGACGACGAGCGTCCCCGCGAAGCGATTGGCGTCGATCGCGTTCGTATCGTCAGCAAGAACTCCTCGATCGCCGAGATCCTCAGCGCGATTCGCCGCGCGGCGCGCGGCGAGCTTGTCGCGGCGACACCGGCGCACGCGCACTCCTAACGCGCGCCCGTTCCACTTTCACGGCATTAATCAGGCGGAAAACGATCGCCTCCCGAACGACTCTCGAACGGTGTCACTACGATGACAAGGAGTTGTTTCGACGCAACTGACGGTCCCGCCGTCAGACTCGAAGTCAGCCCAGGGGAGGAAGTATGCGGTCAAGAAAAGTTCTTCGTTTCGCGCTGTGCGCGACGCTGGGCGTGGCACTCTCGAGCGGACTAGGTACCGTCGTCGCCTCCGCGGCCGGCGGCCCGAAGCTCACGGTCACGCCGTCGACCAATCTTCACAGTGGCGAAAAGGTCAAGGTATCGGGCACCGGTTTTAAGCCCGGCGACTCCGTGTACATCGTGGAGTGCCTCATTACGGCCAAGGGTGAGTCGAACTGCGACATCTTGAACACCGTTCCCGCCACCATCTCCAAGACGGGCGCCCTGGCCAAGTCGACCTTCACCGTCTCCACGGGCAAGATCGGTAATGGCAAGTGCGGCACCACGGCCGCCAACCTCAAGGACTGCGCCGTCAGCGTGGGGAACATATCCGGTGGTGACTCCGCCGTCCTTCGCATCGCCTTTAGGGCCCCCGCGAAGAAATAGTTTGATCGTGGGGCGACCCCACGTACGCTCTCGATCGAGTCGTGGGGCACAACAGAACCGACCGTCACGAAGGGGGCAGATGGAGCACAACGGCGCTGAGTTCGCGCTCACCCGTACGCTCCAAGAGCGTCGCTCGTCGATCGTGCACGGGCTGAAGGCGCACTTTAGTTTCGCGACCCTCCTCGCCATTCTCTTCCTCACCTTTCTCGACAACACCATCGCCAGCGCCGTCCTGACGAGTGTGCAAGCGAAGTTGCACGCGGGGGTCTCCCAGCTCCAGTGGGTCGTGGGGGGCTACGCCCTGGCCTTCGCCAGCCTCATGCTGATCTGCGGATCGCTCAGCGACAACTTCGGACGCAAGCGGGTCATGCTCATCGGCGTCGCCATCTTCTGTGGCGGCTCGGTGGTGTGCGCGCTCGCGGGGACGCCCACTCAACTCATCGTCGGACGCGTCATCATGGGCGTCGGCGCGGCCGCGTCCGAGCCCAGCACCCTCTCCATGATCCGACACATCTATCCCGACAAACGTCTTCGGGCGCGGGCCCTGGGGGCCTGGGCGGCGGTGTCGGGCCTGGCCCTCGCTCTCGGACCAGTCATCGGCGGCGTTCTCGTTGGGCTGTGGTCGTGGCGATCGGTCTTTTGGTTTAACTTGGTCTTCGGCGGACTGGTCCTGATCATGGGAACGATCACGCTTCCCGAGAGTGTCAATGAGGTGCGCCGCCGGATTGACGGCCTCGGCTTCGTGCTGGCCGCCGTCGCGCTGGGGTGTGCCACCTTCGCCACGATCGCCGGCGAGACGTGGGGCTACTACTCCTCCAGCGTTCTGTCGCTGTACTCGATCGCGGGACTCAGTTTGATCGTCTACTTCGTCGTGGAGTCTCGAACCAAGTACCCCATGCTCAACGTGCGCTGGGTGACCAACCGCGCCTTCGCGGGCTCAACCGTCATCGCCTTCACCAGTTACTTCGCGATCTTTTCGATCTTCTTCTTTGTGGCGCTCTACCTGGAGGTGGTGGCCGCGGTCGGTCCCTACACCCTGGCCGTCGATTTCCTTCCGTTGCTCGCGGGCATGGTCGTGGCGTCACTCTTCACCGGACGTTGGGTGGGGCGCGTCGGGTCACGGGTGCCCTTGACGGTGGGTTGCCTCCTGGCCGGACTGGGCGTCCTGTTCACCGATATCGCCATCAGCCCGACCGCGGGACTCACCACGCTCGGCTGGACCATGGGCCTCGCGGGGATTGGCTTTGGCATCATCGTCGTGCCAATCAACGCCACCGCGCTCATCAGCATCCCGGCCGCGAACTCGGGCATGGCCGCCTCCACCATCAACACGAGCCGGGAGCTCGGCGCCGTGACCGGGGTCGCCATTCTCGGTTCGATCGTGAACGGCCAGTTGACGGTCAACCTGACGCGTCGGCTCATTGAGATCGGGGTTCCGAGCTCGTTTCGCCAAGAGATCATCACCGACGTCATCACGGGCACGGCCGCCTCCAAGGCGGCGGCCCTAGGCCGACACAGCAGCAGCTACGTGCGTCGACTGATCAACGAGGTCGTTCACGCCGCGTACGGGGCCTTCACGCACGGGTTGAACCTGGCGCTGACGGTGTCGGGCGTTCTCCTGCTGGTTTCGGGCGGTATCGCCTACTTCACCGGCACCGCGGAACGAAACTCCATGGTGGGCGACGAGGAGGCCGTGCCTAGTGCTGTGAACGTGTGAGGATCATCTGGACGCCGTCATTCAGTCGCTCGAGCAACGTCGTCAGTTCACTGACGTCCCGGGCGACCCAGTCCTGACATATCTCCTGCAGCCACGCGCTCCGGCGAGCTTCGCGCTCTTCGAACTCGCGCTGGCCCGACGGGGACACGGATAACAGCGTCGCGCGTCCGTCGCGCGGATCGCGTCGCTGAACCAAGAGCCCCTCGTCCAGCATGCCGTTGACGTAGCGGCTGATGGAGGTCTTGGTCACGAACAACTGACTCGCCAGATCCGACGCGCGGATCTCGCCCGCCTCGACGATGGCGCGCAACAACTCCACCTCGAGGGGACTGTGACCTGAACCGCTGGACGCGCGAACCTGTTGCATGAGGTGACTTCGCCGAAGCCGACCCCACTCTCGCTCGAGGGTCGTGCCGTTGGCCGAGGTACTGATCTTTTTGGCCATTGCGCTAATATTAGCAATATAGTTACTTAAAGTAACTAATTCCCGAGTGACCGTTTGCCAGTCGAGGTGCGCCTTGACCGACCAGCCGAAAGGAATCACGTGACGCACAACCTGCGCGCCGACACCATCACCATCACCGGACACGGCGGTGACGAGATTGAGGCGTACCTCGCGGTACCGACCGACACTTCCCACGTGGGATCGATGATCATCATCCATCACATGCCCGGCTACGACGAGGGCACCAAGGAGATCGCCCGCCGCTTCGCGGCGAACGGCTACGCCGCCTTGATCCCGAACCTGTACTACCGCGTCGCACCCGACGCCAGTCCCGACGACGCCGCCGCCACCGCGCGAAGCCTCGGTGGGGTGCCCGACGAGCAACTCGTCGGCGACGCGCAAGGGGCCATGAACTACCTGAAGGCCCTCGACATCTCGAACGGCCGCGTGGGAGTCATTGGGTACTGCTCCGGCGGCCGACAGTCGTTTCTGGTTGGGCTTCACCTTCCCGTCAACGCGGTGATCGACTGTTACGGCGCCTTCGTCGCGATCGACCCCCCCGCGGAGTTTCCCCTCAAGGTGAAGTCGCTGATCGGCGAGGTGGACAAGCTGTCCGCCCCGTTGCTCGGACTCTTTGGCGCGGACGACACGTTCCCCTCGCCCGAGCAGAACGAACAGCTGGCCGCGGCCCTGACGGCGGCGGGCAAGGAGTTCACCTTCCGCACGTTTGACGGCGCCGGGCACGCCTTCTTCTCCACCGATCGTCCGAGTTACCGGCCCGAGTCCGCGGTCGAAGGCTGGAACGACATCTTCACGTTTCTCTCGCGTACCCTCGCCTAAGGAGTCCCCGTGTGCACCTATCAAACTGAACGACTAGAGGTCCGCGCCAGCGCCAAGACCCCCGCGGGCTGGACGTCGATGACCAACGCCCTCGTGTACTTCGATCATCCCGTGCATTTCGGCGCCGGCCACGCCCTCATGATCGACTTCCTCAATCCATCGATCGGCCCCTCGGCGCGCGCCGCGCTCGAGATGGATCCCGAGAGCGCTCGCGCCCTGGCCCAGGCGATCTTGAAGAGCCTCGACACGATTCCCGAGGCGTTGTTGGGTGAACTCGTCTCGTGAGCGTTGATACCGCGCGACCCCTTCGTAGTTCGCCTCCCCCCAAACCCGATCGCTACAAGTGGGTAGTGCTCTCCAACACCACGTTGGGCATGCTGATGGCCATGATCGACACGTCGATCGTGCTCATCGCGTTGCCCGACATCTTCAAGGGCATCCACATCAACCCCCTGGAGCCGGGCAACACCTTCTACCTGCTCTGGATGATTCTTGGTTTCATGATCGTCACCGCCGTTTTGGTGGTGAGTCTCGGGCGACTGGGCGACATGCTCGGTCGCGTCCGCATGTACAACATGGGCTTTGTCATCTACACCTTCTTCTCGCTCATGCTCTCGATCACCTGGATGACCGGAACGGCGGCGGGAATCTGGCTCGTCGTCATGCGACTCTTTCAAGGAGTCGGCGCCGCCTTCTTGATCGCCAACTCCACCGCCATCTTGACCGACGCGTTCCCCGAACACGAACGAGGCATGGCGGTGGGAATCAATCAGATCGCGGCGATCGCCGGATCGTTCATCGGGCTCATTCTCGGCGGACTGCTGGGACCCATTGAGTGGCGTCTCGTCTTCATCATCTCGGTGCCCATTGGCGTCTTTGGCAGCATCTGGTCGTACATGAAGTTAAAGGAAGTCCCGACGCGGCGCGACACCCGCGTCGACTGGAGCGGGAACCTCACCTTCGCCCTCGGGCTGGTCGCGCTGATGGTCGGCATCACCTACGGCATCCAGCCCTACGGCGGCCACGTGATGGGGTGGTCCAGTCCCTTCGTGCTCCTGTGTCTCGCGGTCGGGATCATCACGCTCTTCTTCTTCGCGCGCATCGAGACGCGCTCGCCCGATCCCATGTTCCGCCTCAGCCTCTTTCGCATTCGCGCGTTCACTTCCGGCAGCGTCGCGACACTCTTTTCGGCCATTGGCCGCGGCGGGCTGATGTTCACCATGGTCATCTGGCTACAGGGCATTTGGCTACCCCTTCACGGTTACAACTTCTCGGACACTCCCCTGTGGGCCGGCATCGCCCTCTTGCCCTTGACCGCCGGTTTCCTCGTGTCGGGTCCACTCTGTGGGTACCTCTCGGACAGGTACGGCGCCCGGATCTTCACGGTCAGCGGCATGACCGGCGCGACCGTCTCGTTCTTGTTGCTGCAGTTTCTGCCGGCGAACTTCTCGTATCCGATCTACGGGGCGCTGCTCTTTCTGAACGGCATCTCCTTTGGCATGTTCGCCGCTCCCAACCGCGCGGCCATCATGAACTCCCTGCCGCAAAGAGCACCGCGGAGTCGGCTCGGGCATGGCCTCCACGTTTCAGAACTCCGGGCAGGTCCTCTCCATCGGCATCTTCTTCAGCCTGATGATCATCGGACTCTCGCGCACCCTGCCCCACGCGCTCTACGTGGGTCTCACGGCGCAAGGGATATCCAGCTCCGTGGCCCATCACGTCTCGACCTTGCCGCCGGTGTCCACGCTCTTTGCCTCGTTCCTCGGCTACAACCCGATGCAGCACCTACTCGGCGCCCACGTCCTCAGCACCCTCTCGCCGAGCGCGCGCGCCACGGTGCTCGGACGAAAGTTCTTTCCGAAGATGATCGAGAAGGCGTTCGTCTCGGGGCTGCACCCGGCCCTCGATTTTGCGGCCATCCTCTGTGGGGCGGCCGCGGTCACGTCGTGGTTCCGCGGCTCGCACGTGAAGCGCACCGATGAGCTCAGCGCTCTAGAAGTCAGCGCTCTCGCTGCGCCGGCGAACGCCGACTAACAGCGCCACGCGAAGTCCCATCTTGGAGAGCTCGTTGCGACTCAGCTGCACCCAGGTCGTCGTGCCGTCACTGAGCTCGACGGTCACCTGGGCCTCAAAGCCCAGCGACACGATCGAGGTGATGCGACCTTTGATGGCGCCCTCGTAGACCGAGACCAGCTCGAGGTCGTGGGGTCGGGTGACGACGCCGCCGAAGATGGTCGACGGTCCAAGAAACTCGTGCACGAAGTCGGTGGACGGACTCTCGTAGAGCGCGAGCGGGTTGCCCGACTGTACGACCTTGCCCGCGCGCATGACGATGAGCTGGTCGGCCACCTCCATCGCCTCTTGCTGGTCGTGGGTCACGAGCACCGTGGTCACCTGAATCTGTTCGTGGAGAACCTTCACCCACTGGCGAAGCTCCTGGCGCACCACCGCGTCCAGGGCGCCAAAGGGCTCGTCGAGCAGGAGCACTCGGGGCTCGATGGCGAGCGCCCGCGCCAGCGCCATCCGTTGACGCTCGCCGCCCGAGAGCTGCGAGGGATAGCGCGCCGCCTTGTCTTCCAGCTTGACCAGGGCCAGTAGCTCCTTCACTCGGGTGTCAATCTCGGACGCGGAGCGCTTGCGAACCTTGAGACCAAAGCCCACGTTCTTCGCCACGTTCATGTGGCGAAAGGGCGCGTAACTCTGAAAGCAAAAGCCAATGTCGCGGTGCCGCGGGTCGACGTCGGTGACGTCCTCCCCATCGATGATGACCCGACCTTCGTCGGGCGCTTCCAGCCCGCTGATCAGCTTGAGGAGAGTCGACTTGCCCGAGCCGGACGGCCCGAGAATGGCCGTGAGTGAGCCGTGGGTGATCTCGGCGCTGACGTCGTCGACCGCGTGGGTCGAGCCGTAATGCTTGGAAAGCCGGTTAAGCGAGATCGACACGAAGTCTCCTCTCTCTCTTTCGTAACATGGCGAGGGCGAACAGCACGGCCATCGAGATCAGCGCTAACAATAAGGCGCCGGCGTAGGCGCCCAGCGTGTCAAAGCGCTGATCCCAGTCGTCGTAGATGAAGATGGGAAACGTCTGGGTCCGTCCCGAGATGTTCCCCGAGACCACGAGTACGGCGCCAAACTCGCCCAGCGTTCGCGCGGTGGTGAGCGTGACGCCGTAGGCCACGGCCCAGCGAATCGACGGCAGCGTGACGTTGAAGAAGGTACGAAAGCGACCGGCGCCCAAGGTTCGAGCGGCCTCCTCCTGCTCGGTACCGACCTCGATCAACACCGGCACGATCGAGCGCAGCACGTAGGGCAGCGAGACGGCCATGGTGGCGAGCACCAGACCGAGCGGCGAGAAGAGAACCATGATGCCCGCCCGCAAGAGCGGCCCGCCAAACCACCCGATGCGCGAGTACGCGAGGATGAGGGCGACCCCCAAAATCACCGGGGAGACGGCCACGGGGATGTCGAAGGCCGTGTCGAAGGCGCGCTTGCCAATGAAATGGTGCCGGGCAATCAAGAGCGCCGCCCCCACGCCCACGATCGTGTTCACCGGCACGGCGATGGCGACAATCTCGACCGAGAGTCGCAACGCGCCCATCGAGCCCGGTTGGGTGAGTTGGGACCAAAACGGACCGAAGCCGTGCTGGAGGGCCTTGTAGACCATAAAGACGACCGGCAGTCCAATGAGGATGGCCAGGTAGAGGAGAACCACGCCGCGAAGGGGCCAGCGACGCGTCGTCATCAGAGGGTCCGTCGCTGATAGCGGTGGGCGAGAACATTGGACGCCACCAGGATGATGAGGCTGAGCACCAACAGAGCCGTCGACACGGCCGCGGCGTCGGTCCAGAGGAAGCCCTGGGTCAGGTTATAGACGTAGTACGCGCCGGTCGTCGTGCGCCCGAGCCCTCCCGCGATCAGCGAGATGGATCCGAACTCGCCGATCGCTCGAGCGAAGGCCAGGCCGAAGCCGCCGAGCACCGCGGGCCAGATCGAGGGAAGCACCACGCTGAAGAAGACCCGGACGCTTCCCGCCCCGAGGGTCCGCGCGGCCGCTTCGCTCTCGAGATCCAGCGAGGCGAGGACGGGCTGCACGGCTCGCACCGAGAAGGGGAGGGTCACGAACAACAGCGCCACCATCAGACCCATCCAGGTCTCAAAGAGGTCGACGTGAATAGGGCTGTTCACCCCGTAGATGGCGAGCAGCACCACGCCCGCCACGATCGTGGGCAGCGCGAAGGGCAGGTCGATGGCCGACTCGACGAGACCCTTGCCCGGGAAGGTGTCGCGGACGAGGACCCAGGCGATGGCGACCCCCATGACCGCGTTGATCGCGGCGACACTGAGTGAGAGCCACAACGACAAGAAGATGGCTTCCTTCGAACCCGACGCCGTGACCGCGTTCCAGAAGGTGCGCACACCGAGGGACACGTGCCAGCGCCAAAACTCGGCCCCCGCGCCGTGTGTCGAGACCGAGATCGACAGGCCGTGGCTGATCAGTGCGGCGATCGGAATCAGAACGATCAGCGAGAGATAACCCACGAGCAATGCCCCGCCGCCACCGGCGAGCGCCTGCAGGCCCAGGCGCGCCCGACGACGACCCCGGGGGTGCGGCGCCGGGCGCGGCGACGTCGACGGTGGGGAATCTAGGGCCGTGGACATGTTCTCTCTCGTCGCGCGTCGTAAGGGACTGAGGTATGCCGCGGGTGGCAGGGCCGCCGCGGGAACACCCTTTTTCCTATGGAAGTACTAGATAATAGCAAACGAAGGCGCGGGGCCTGGCGTGCGCGGTGACGTCCCCCGGAATCAGGCCCGCGCGTGGCGAGGGCGTCGCGAGCGGCGGGCCGGGGCCAGGTGGACCAGCGCGTTGTAGGTGACGAGAGCGATCGCCACGTGCATCCAGACGAGGACGAACACCGCTTTCCCCGATGCGCCGTTGTGCCAGATGTAGGCGTCGGGCGCCAGCAACACAATCGTGAGGGCGACGGCGGCCTGGCGGAAGAGCCGACGCGGTTGTGAGGTCAACCGTGTCGCGAGCGGCCACGCCGCGCAGGCGATCACCACGCCAATGATGGTCAGCTTCGCGTAGTCGCTGAAGCGAAAGTGCACGAAACCGCGGGTGGACGGAAAAACGTGGGTACCGAGTTTCACGAGCAGCCAATCGGCGAGGAGCGAGCCCACCAACGACACGACGGTGGCCACGGCCAGACCCAGGGGAGCGGGCGGACTCTGGGGATTGAAGTCAATGTGAAAGGCCCGCAGCAACGGCTGCAGGGGCTTTGGAAACTGATCAGCGTTCACGAACTCAGGGGCCTTCGTAGGGTGCGCGTCGCCGGGTAACGAAACGACAGCGTCGGGACGTTCAAAGTTCGTTCACCTACTGCACGTACGCGTCGCGCGCGGCCTGCAGCACCTTTAACGCCTCATCGCGCCCGGCGTAGTTTTCGACCTTGACCCACTTGCCCTCGTCGAGGTCCTTGTACACCGTAAAGAAGTGGCGAATGCGATCGAGAATCTCATCGGGCACGTCGGTGATGTCGGCGGCGGACTTCCAGTTCTTGTCGTAGGCGGGCACCGCGATGAGCTTTTCGTCCCGGCCGTTCTCGTCGGTCATGACGCACATGCCGAGGATTTTGGACTCAATCAGGCACCCCGGAAACGTGGGGAACTCGGTGATCACGAGGGCGTCCAGGGGATCGCCGTCCCCGCCCAGCGTGTCGGGGATGAACCCGTACTCCGCGGGGTAGCCCATGGCCACGAGCAGATGCCGGTCCAGTTTGATCGTGTGGTTCTCGTGGTCGTACTCGTATTTATTCTGACTGAAGCGCGGAATCTCCACTATGACGTTGACCGTGTCCATGACCGGCTCCTTTGGGACAAGACGCACTGACGCGTGACGGAACCATCGTAGCCAGCCGCCTCGCGCCAGATTTCGCCCGACGTCACCTCTAGACTCGCTCTCCAGATGACGCAGGCGCGTCCCTCGAGGAGGTCCCATGGAACGTATCGGCGTCGTAGGTTGCGGCCTCATGGGATCGGGTATCGCCGAAGTGACGGCCCGCGCGGGGGCGAACGTGGTGGTCGTCGAGGCGAACGACGACGCCCTCCAGAGCGGCCGCGACCGCGTCGAAAAGTCACTCGCGCGAGCCGTGGGATCCAACAAAATGAGCGACGAGGACGCCGCCCTCATCCGCGAGCACCTCACGTACTCCACGGACTTTTCCCATCTGTCCGACCGTGAACTGGTGGTCGAAGCGGTCGCCGAAAACGAAGAGATCAAACTGGACGTCTTTCGAAAGATTGACGCGGCGGTCATTGATCCGGCGGCCATCCTCGCCACCAACACCTCCTCCATCCCCATCATCAAGTTGGCCATGGCGACCAAGCGTCCCGAGCAGGTCATCGGCATGCACTTCTTCAACCCGGTGCCGGTTCTGCGACTGGTCGAGTTGATCTCGTCGTTGCTCACGAGTCCCGAGACGACCGCGCGCACCGCGCAGTACGCGACGGACTCGCTCAACAAGAAGGTCATCACCTCGCCGGATCGCGCCGGATTCGTCGTCAACGCCCTCCTCATCCCCTACCTGTTGTCGGCGATCCGCATGCTGGAGTCGGGTTTTGCCAGCGCCGAGGACATCGACACCGGGATGGTCGTCGGGTGTGCTCACCCCATGGGTCCCCTGGCCCTGACCGACCTCATCGGACTCGACACCACCCTGGCGGTCGCCGACTCGCTCTACGAAGAGTTCAAGGAGCCGCACCTGGCGCCGCCGCCGTTGCTCTCGCGCATGACCCAGGCCGGACTGATGGGCCGTAAATCCGGGCAGGGGTTCTTCTCGTACCGCAAGTAGCCCCCTAGAGACGCTGCACCGCGTCGCGCAGGGCGGTCGTGACCTCGCGGTACTTGTCCTCGGGGCCGAAGCGCAACGGCGCACCGATTCGCAGGGTCACGACGCTGTGGCGCTTGGGCCACAGCGCGTGCATGGGCACCGTGCCCCAGAGGCCGTCGAGCCTCATGGGCACGACCGGTGCGCCGAGGGAGACCGCGAGCAGGCCGACGCCCGCCTTGAACTCAGCGAGCTCGCCGTCCTCGCTGAGCTGACCTTCGGGCGCAAGAAGCACGTGTCGGCCCGAGGCCATCAGCTCGCCCACGTAGGCGAGACTCGGGCGAAAGGCCCGTGGGGCGAACGAGAAGCCCGCGTAACAGAGCCGGATCACGAAGGCCAGGCCCCGGTGGTCGGCCAGAATATTCTCCCCGGTGGCGACGGAGAGTCGCCGACGAACCCGTCGGGGCAGCGCCGCGTAAATGACCGGTGCGTCAAAGTCGTCACTGTGATTGAAGATGAAGATCGACGACTCGTTCAAGCCGCGAAGGTTGTCAGAGCCTTCGGTCGTGATCGACACCCAATGCTTGATGAAGGGAGTCACGACGCAGTCGCGCAGCGCGTCTCCCACCACCCGCACGCTTCTGCGAAAGGGCCAGGTGGGCGTCGACGGACCGGCGCGCCGGTGGGCACTCACCACGCGTCGAAGTCCACCAACACCGCGGCCCCGGTGAATCGTTCGTGCTTGAGGTCGGCGAGCGCGCGACTCGCTTCGCGAAAGGGGTAGGGGTTCACCGAGACCGCGACCCCGATCATCGCGGCCGCCTCCAGGAAGTCACGACCATCCTCTCGAGTATTCGCCGTCACGCTGCGAAGGTTTTTCTCCTGAAAAAGATGCGTCTCGTAGCTGAGGGGAGGAATGTCGCTGAGGTAGATGCCGGCGATGGCCAGCGTCCCTCCGCGATCGAGTGACGCGAGGGCCGTCGGCACGATAGTGCCCACGGGCGCGAAGAGGATCGAGGAGTCCAGCGGTTCGGGGAGGGGGTCGTCGGTGTCGCCCACCGAGAGTGCGCCCAGCGCCTTCGCGAGCTCGCGCGCCTCGGGCGCGCGGGTGCGCACGTGCACGCGCGCCCCTTCGGCGAGGGCGACCTGGGCCGTGAGGTGGGCCGATCCGCCGAAGCCGTAGATGCCGAGTCGCCCCCCTTCGGGAAGTGCGCTCTGGCGCAGTGAGCGATAGCCAATGATGCCCGCGCAGAGCAGTGGGGCGACCTCGACGTCGTTGAACTGGGGCGGCAGCTGATAGACGTACTCCTCATTGACCACCACGAACTGCGCGTACCCCCCATCGATGTCCCAGCCGGTGAAGGTCGGGTACAGGCACAGGTTTTCCTTCTCGGCGAGGCAGAAGCGGCACTCACCACAGGTGTGCGCGAGCCACGCGGCACCCACCCGATCACCGAGGGAGAAGCGAGCGGCGTCGGGTCCGAGCGCGTCGACGACCCCCACGATCTCGTGGCCGGGAATCACCAGCGGTCGCCGGGGCGAGAGATCTCCTTCCACGAGATGAAGATCGGTGCGACAGACGCCACAGGCGACCACGCGAAGTCGAATCTGTCCCCGGGTGGGCGTCGGGACCTCGCGCTCGATGGCCACCAGAGGACCCGAGTCCACGGGACCCGGCGTCGAGACCGCCCACGCCCGCATGATCTCAGCCACATCAACCTCCTCCGTACCCCTTTTACTCGTTTTTCGCGCCACAAGTTCGGCGAACCATCGCGACCTCTGGCGCGTCTATAGAGGTATGGGAGATTCTCTTCGCGGGTGCCCGCCACGCCGGTCAGTGCAAGGCTCGAACGATGAGTGAGCTCGCCCTGACGCTGGAGGAGAGTTATCCCCAGTCCGTTCGGACGGCCTACCTCATTCTCGGCAATCGTCCCGACGCCGAGGACGCGGTGCAAGAGGCCTTCCTGCGCGCCTGGAAGTTCCGCAACTCCCTGGCCAAGGAGACCAGTGTTCGCCCGTGGCTGTATCGCGTGGTGGTCAATACGTGTTACTCGAAACTGCGCCAGGACATCGCGCGACGCGAGCGCCGCGACCCCGACCACGACGTGGACATCACGCTCCTCGACGTCGAGGCGGCCGATCGATTCGCCGCCACCAACGACGTCACCCGCGCCTTGAAGGACCTGCCCGTTCACCTGCGCGTGGTCGTTGTTCTTCGCTACTACGCCGACTTGAGCGAGCGAGAGATCGCGATCGCCATCGGACGCAAGCCCGGCACCGTGAAATCTCGACTTCACGAAGCTCGTCGCCGACTGGCCGATCACCCCGCCTTGCGCGATAGCTCGCCCACCCCCACCAGTGAGGAGATCACCGGATGACCATGATTGATGAAGGAGTGCTCAGCGCCGCCCTTCGAGCGACGGGCGACGCGTTCGACGTGTCGGACGCGGCCGCCAGGCGCATCGTGGAGCAGATGCGCGCCGACGACGTCACCCCGGCCACGGGTGTCGCACGACTCCTCGGCCCGCGCGGACGGACCCGCCAGGTCGTGATGGGAGCGGCGGCGCTCGTCGTCGCGGTCGCCGTGGGAGTACCGCTCGCGGCTCACGAGACCCGCCGGCCACTCACCGTGGCGGGCGGGGCGTACGCGAAGGTCCCGGACCACCAGGGCACTTCTAGAGCCGCGTCGACCGGAGCGAAGACCGTCACCGGCACCGGAGCCGCGGCACCGTACACATCGCTGACCGTGACGCCGACGTCCCTCAAAGCGGGAACGTCCGGCGAGAAGATCGAGTCGACCGGAACGCTCAGCGTGTCGGTGAGAGACGGCCACCTCCACGCTGCGCTCAACCAACTGTCCTCCTTCGTGACGCGCGATCACGGTTTCGTCAACAGCTCACAAGAGTCGACTGGATCGCGCACGCACGGGACCTTCACCTCGGGCACCATCGTCCTTGACGTGCCCCAAGCGTCATTCACCCACTTGGTCGCTCAGGTGGAGCGGGTCGGGCGCACGACGTCGGTGGTGACGAACTCCCACGACGTCACGAGCCAGTACGTGAACCTGCAAGCGCGCATCGACGCGCTGAAGGTGAGTCTGAATCAGTACCTCAGGATCATGACGCGCGCGACCACCATCAGCGGCATTCTCGCCGTCCAACATCAGATCGATCAGATCCAGAGCCAGTTCGAACAGGACCAGGGACAACTCAACGTCCTCAACCACGAAACGACCTACGCCACTCTCACGGTGAACGTGGCCACGCCCGCTCACCACCACCCGCCGACACCGCGCTCGGGTATCGACAAGGCCTGGCACAGCAGTGTGAGTGGATTCGTCTCGGGTTTCGAGTGGCTCATCCGCCTCGCCGGACCCGTTCTCTTCGTTCTTCTCGTCCTCGCGGCGTTGTCCACGCTCGCGACTCTGAGCTGGCGCACGATTCGGCGCCGGAGACTCTAAAAGGCCCGGTCCCTTTCGGGACCGGGCCTCGCGAAACGCGGGGGCGATTAGGCCGTCGGCGTCTCGTCGCGCGGGGCGAGGGACTCCGCGAGCAAGAGGTACATCTGACGGCGCAGCTCCTTGAGCAGTGCGTCAGCGCGTTCCTTTTGTTCGGTCGTGCCAGCCTCGGCGACCTGGTGCACAGCGACGGCGACGTGGTGCAACGCGGCGCGAAGCGCCATGTCACCTTGGTCGGCGTCGTGCACCATTGACTCCCACGGCGCAGACGCGCGGGGCCGGGAACTCAACTCCGCTCGACCGGCGTCGGTCAGTGTGTACTGACGGCGACCCTCAGTCGTTTCGGAGAGTACGAGCCCCTGGTCCTCGAGCAGCTGCAGCGCCGGGTACAACGACCCAGGACTCGGGCTCCACAGACCTTGGGTCCGCTCGTCCAGTTCCTGCATCATCTCGTATCCGTGCATCGGCCGCTCATTGAGGAGGGCCAAAATAGCCGAGCGAACGTCGCCGCGGCGACCGCGACCTCGTCCTCCCCGACCTCGCATCGAGAACTCACGCTCTCGACCTTCTTCGCGGTGGCCGCCCCGGTGGGGGCCGTGGCGACGACGATCGCCGGAGCGACCCTCTAAGGGGCTGGCGTCGTTACCTTCCGCGTTCCTGCCTCGCCGGAATGGCGAGTGTTCCGAATGATCTCGGTGTGTCATCAACGTATCCTTTCGATAGGTTTGTGACTATAACGATATATCGATAACTATCGTTTGTCAAGTCCCGGGACGTGAAAATCTCAAACTACCTGATCAAATGGGTGCTCCGGGACTACGTGACGGGGTTGCGGACGGCGAATTTGGGATCTTGGTGGGCCCCCGACGCCAACACGTCCACCAGAACCTCCACCGCGTCGTAGACGTCGACGAAGCGCAGATAGAGGGGCGTGAAGCCGAATCGCGCCACGTCGGGGGCCCGAAAGTCTCCCACGACCCCCCGCGCAATGAGCGCCTGGACGATCCCGTACGCCTCGGGGTGCGCCAGCGCGACCTGGCTCCCCCGGCGGGCGTGCTCGCGGGGAGTCACCACCTCAAAGACGCCCGGGAGGCGGGTGTCGACCAGGTCGAGAAAGAGATCCGTCAAAGCCAGGCTCTTTCGGCGCACGTCGTTCATCGAGACGTCGTCGAACACGTCGAGCGCGCCATCGAGGGCGGCCAGGGCGATGATGGAGGGCGAGGAGGTCATGAACTTTCGAATGCCCGGGGCGGCGTCGAAGGTCGGTTCAAAGTCAAAGGGACGCGCGTGGCCGAGCCACCCGGGCAGAGGATTGTTGAGGAACTCCTGCCACGCGGAACGTACGTAGAGGAAGGCCGGTGATCCCGGTCCGCCGTTTAGGTACTTGTAACCACAGCCCGCGGCAAAGTCGACCAGGGCACCCTCAACGTCGAGGGGCACGGCGCCCGTGGAGTGGGCGAAGTCCCACAGCATGAGCGCGCCGGCCTCGTGAACCTGCGCGGTGACCCCGGCCAGGTCGAGCATCTCCCCCGATCGAAAGTCAACGTGGGTCAGCATCACGAGCGCCACGTCATCGTCGAGCTCATCGGCGAAGGTGGTTCGGTCGATGGCCTTCACCGAGATGGGTCGGCCGGCGAGTTTGGCCATCGCCTCGACGATGTAGAGGTCGGAGTGGAAGTTCAGCGCGTCGGTGATGACGACGTGGCGATGGGGCCGCTGCGCGAGGGCCGCGCCGATAAGCTTGGCGAGCAGGATGGTGAGGGTGTCGGCGACGAGCACCTCACCCGGCCTGGCCCCAATAAGGGGCGCGATGCGCTCACCCACGCTGAGTGGCCGGTCCATCCAGGGACCCCAACTTCGTACCAGACCTCGCGCCCACTGGTTCTCAATGACCTCCTTCACGCGGGACGCGACCGAACGTGACACCGGACCGAGAGAGTTGCCGTCGAGATAGATCTCGTCCGCGTTGAGGGTGAACCGCTCGCGCAGTGGAGCCAACGAGTCGGCGCCGTCCCGCGCGAGGCAGTCCTCGCGGCTGGTCACAGTATCGACCTCACTTCCCACAGGACCGGGTAGAAGCGGCGTTCGATGGTCGTGTCGAGGTAGGCCAGACCCGCGCTCCCCCCCGTCCCCGGGCGGCGCCCGATCTGACGCGCGGCCATGAGCATGTGCTGGTAGCGCCAGATCGCCAGGTTCTCGTCGTGATCGACCAAGAGTTCGGCGACCGAGTGCAGAGCCGTCAGCTGGGCGCTGTCGTGGGCCAGGTACAGCGCCCGCACCAGATCCAAGAGGTCATCGTTGGCCGACGCGCCCACCGACACGCGCAGGGAGTGTTCAAACCCCGACCAGACGTTGGGGAGTTGGGCCATCTCGGCTAACCAGGTGCGCTGCTCCTGGTCGAAGAAGTCGTAGTTGAGGGTCGCCGGGTTGCCCGCCCCGCTCAAGAACTCAATGGCGCGGAACTGACACGACTGAAAACCCGAGGCGGGATCAAGGGGGTCTCGAAACTGCAGGAAGCCCTCGGGCGACATGGTGTCCAGGAGGCGCAAGTGAGTGAGGAGAAGTTCCTCGACCTCGACCATGCGCCGCAGGTGCGCCGTTGCCCGCCAGGGTTTATTTTCGTGCAGGACCACGGCCGACCGCGTGAGTTCATCGATCATGACCTTGAACCACAGTTCGTAGGACTGATGCACCACGATGAAGAGCAGCTCGTCGGGCGCGTGGTCCGTCAAGGGAATCTGCAGCTTCAGCAGGTCATTGATCCGCAGGTAGGTCGAGTAGTCGGTCCCCTTAGCCACGAGAAGACCTTAGGCCGATCTAGCGGGTGATTGGCTTGTAGCGGAGGCGATGCGGTTGATCGGCGTCAAGACCGAGTCGCTTGTGGCGCTCGGCTTCGTAGTCCGAGAAGTTGCCCTCGAACCAGCGAACCACGGCGTCGTCCTCGAAAGCGAGGACGTGCGTGGCGATGCGGTCGAGGAACCAGCGGTCGTGGCTGATCACCACGGCGCACCCGGGAAAGTCCAGGAGGCCGTCTTCCAGGGCGCGCAAGGTATCGACGTCGAGGTCGTTGGTTGGTTCGTCCAAGAGCAACACGTTGCCGGCGCTACGGAGCACCTTGGCCAGCTGCACGCGGTTGCGCTCGCCACCGGAGATCTCGCCGACCTTCTTCTGCTGGTCGCTGCCCTTGAAGCCAAAACTCGCGACGTAGGCGCGCGCGTGGATCTCGCGCGTCCCGACCACCATGTGCTCTTGTCCGCCGCTGATCTCGTCGAAGACCGTGTTGTCGGCGTTCAACGTGTCGCGCGACTGGTCGACGTAGGCGAACTGCACCGTGGAGCCCACCTCGATGGATCCGGCGTCTGGTTTCTCCTGACCCACCATCATTCGAAAGAGGGTCGTCTTGCCCGCCCCGTTGGGCCCAATGACCCCGACGATGCCCCCGGGAGGCAGCAGAAAGGTGAGGTCCTCGATGAGGAGTCGGTCTTCGAACCCTTTGGTCAGCCCGTCGGCATTGACCACGACGTCGCCGAGACGCGGGCCGGGGGGGATCGCGATCTCCAGTTTGTCCGCGCGTCGATCGGCCGACTCGGACTCGGCCACCAACTGGTTGAAGGAGCTGAGTCGCGCCTTACCCTTGCTCTGGCGGGCCCGCGGCGAAAGGCGGATCCACTCGAGTTCTCTCTCCAGCGACGCTTGACGCGCCTTGTCGGCTTTCTCCTCGGCGGCGAGTCGCGCCTGCTTTTGCTCCAGCCACGACGAGTAGTTGCCTTCCCAGGGAATGCCGTGCCCGCGATCGAGTTCAAGAATCCACTGCGCGGCGTTGTCGAGAAAGTAACGGTCGTGGGTGATGGCGACGACGGTGCCGCTGTACTCCTGCAGGGTGCGCTCGAGCCAGGCCACCGACTCGGCGTCGAGGTGGTTGGTGGGCTCGTCGAGGAGTAACAGGTCGGGCTTGGACAGGAGCAGTCGACACAGGGCGACGCGCCGGCGCTCACCGCCGGACAAGGTGGTGACGTCGGCGTCGGGCGGGGGGAGACGAAGCGCGTCCATCGCGATGTCGAGCGTGCGCTCGAGGTCCCAGGCGTTCGCCGCGTCGATCTTCGCCTGCAGGTCGGACTGTTCGCTCAAGAGTGCGTCAAAGTCGGCCTCGGGATCAGCCATCGCCGCACAGACCTCGTTGAAGCGCAGCAGCAGGTCGCGCTGTCCAGCGACGCCATCGGCCACGTTCCCCACGACATCCTTCGCGGGGTCGAGTTGGGGCTCTTGGGACAGGTAGCCCACACTGAACCCGGGTGTGAGTCGAGCCTCCCCGCTGAAGCCGTCATCTAGTCCGGCCATGATGCGCAGCAGCGAGGACTTCCCAGAACCGTTCGCCCCGATGACCCCGATCTTGGCGCCCGGGTAGAAGGAGAGATTGATGCCCTTGAGGACTTCGCGGTCCGGGGGATAGAAGCGACGCAGGTCTCGCATGGTGAAGATGTATTGAGCAACCACGGACTCCAGTCTGCCCGGTCACGACCGACAGCCGTACATTCGTGGGGGACGTCGTGCGACAGGCCACCACTACACTCAGAAAATGTCTGATGACACGGTCCTGGTGGACGCGCCGCAACGCCACGCCCCCGACTGGATGATCCTGTGCATCGCCTGCATCGCGCAGTTCATGGTCGTCCTGGACGTCTCCATCGTCAACGTCGCTCTTCCACGAATGGGACACGACCTTCACTTCACCGTCTCCAGCGCGCAGTGGGTCATCAACGCCTACGTCTTGACCTTCGCGGGCTTCTTACTTCTCGGGGGACGCGCGGCCGACTACTTCGGTCGTCGCCACGTCTACCTAACGGGAATCGTGGTCTTCACTCTGGCGAGCATCGGCGCAGGACTCGCGCACAACGGCACCGAGATGATCGTCGTTCGCGCGATCCAGGGCGTCGGGGGCGCCATCTTGTCGCCCGCCACCCTCACCATCATCGTCACGACGTTCCACGGACCGCGCCTGCCCAAGGCCATCGGCACCTGGAGTGCCGTCGCCGGTGCGGGCGGCGCGGCCGGCGCGCTGCTCGGCGGCATCCTGACCGGTCTGGTCTCGTGGCGCTGGATCTTTTTCATCAACGTTCCGATCGGTGTGGTGGCGGGAGTGGGCGCGGCCCTCTACCTTCGCGAAATGCGCAACAAGGATGCGACCTCCAAGCTTGACGTCACCGGCGCCGTCTTTGTCACCGGCGGCCTGGCGTCGGTCATCTACGCCGTCGTCAACACGACGAACCACCGCTGGACCTCCACGTTCACGCTGGAGTGGCTGATCGCGGGCCTGGTGCTGCTCAGCATCTTCTTCTTCTGGGAGGCCCGAGTCGCCTCGCACCCGTTGGTGCCGTTTCGGATCTTCCGTTCGCGTTCGCTCTCCACCGCCAATGGCGTGATGGTGTTGGTCGGCGGCGTGTTCTTCGCCATGTGGTATTTCCTGACCTACTACTTCCAGTTGGTCCTGGGCTTTGGTCCCGTGAAGGCCGGCCTCGCCTTCGTGCCGACCGCCATCGCCATCATTCTCGGGGCGCAGATCTCCTCACGGCTCATCGCGAGGGCCGGGGTACGGCCGCTTCTGCAGATCGGGGCGACGTTGGCGACCCTGGGCTTCTTCTGGCTCTCGCTCATCAAGACCGACAGCAACTACTGGGCGCACGTCTTTGCGCCCTCCTTTATCACCGCGTTCGCCATGGGTCTGTTGTTCTCGCCCTTGGCCATGGCGGCGACGTCCGACGTCGACCGGGCCGACGCCGGTCTCGCCTCGGGCGTCCTTAACACCGCGCGCCAAGTCGGAGGCTCGCTGGCCCTCGCCGCTCTCGCCACCATCGCCACCGACCGCACCAACTCGTTGCTTCACGTGGTGTCGCCCCACGCGGCGCTCACGGCCGGGTATCAGCGCGCCTTTCAGATCTCGGCCGTTATCACCCTGGTGGCCCTGGCGGTCACCTTTCTCCTCCCGCGCATGACGGGTCGAGCCCGTCCCGTCTAAAGAATCGGTTTCGGGGGAGTTAATACCGCAATACCGGGCCGTGTCGCCCCCAAACGCCCGATCATTCGGCGCTAGTGTCACGGTTGTCAAATCCATTAGTGCGGTGCGCCACGTCGGGAGCTCGCCGCACTGAGGACAGCCTTTCACGGGTTGCTAAACGAATAAGGGAGAATTTCATGGGGAGAATTCGTCGCCTCGTTATGTTGCTTGGAGCCAGCACTTTGGTTCTCGGCACCTTAACGGTGAGCTTGGCTTCGGGCTCGGGGCCGGCTTCGGCCGCCACCACGTTCAAAGCCTGCGTGGTCACCGATACGGGTGGTATCAACGACAAGTCGTTCAACGAGTCGGCGTGGGATGGTCTGAAGGCCGCGCACGCCAAGGAGAGCAACATCTCGGTCCAGTACCTGTCGTCGACATCGTCTTCCGACTATGCGCCGAACATCAATAGCTTCATCTCGAAGGGTTGCGGCATCATCATCACCGTCGGATTCTTGATGGACGCGGCGACGGCGGCGGCGGCGAACGCTCACCCCAGTCAGAAGTTCGCGATCGTCGACGACGCGCCCACGGTCAAGGCCGGAACGCACGTCTTGGCGCTGCAGTACGAGACCGACCAGGCTGGATTTCTCGGAGGCATTCTGGCCGCCGGCATGTCCAAGACCGGCACGGTCGCCGTGTACGGCGGCGAGAACTTCTCCGCGGTGACCCTCTACATGAACGGGTACGTCGCGGGCGTTCGCTACTACGACCAGAAGTACGGCAAGAAAGTCAAGGTGCTCGGCTGGACTCCCGGTAAGGGCGCCTGCAGCCTCGCGACCTGCGCCGGTACCGGAACGTTCATCGGTAACTTCACCGACCAGACCGCCGGCAAGACCGACACGACGACCTTCTTCTCCGAGGGGGCCGACATTGTCTTCCCCGTCGCGGGATCAGTCGGTCTCGGTTCGGTCGCCGCAGCTCAGGCCGCCGGCCCCGGTCACTACGTGATGTGGGTGGACAGCAACGGTTGTGAGTCGGACGCCGCGGACTGCAAGTACTTCGTCGGTACCGTGGCCAAGGGCGTCGAGCCTTCGGTCGAAGCCGCCGTGTTGTCGGCCGCCAACGGCACCTTCAAGCCTGGCTCCTACATCGGTACGCTGGCCAACGATGGCACGCAGCTGGAGTACGGCGGCGTCATGATCCCCGCCGCACTGAAGGCGAAGATCGCGGCCGCCAAGGCCGGCATCATCGCGGGCACGATCTCGGTCAACCCGAACAAGTACCCGGCCACGCCGAAATAGCGAGCACCTCGCTCACGACAAAGACCCGGGGATCTCCCCGGGTCTTTGTCGTTGGCATACGATGAGACCTCATGCAACTTGAACTGCGCGGTATAACGAAGCAATTCGGTTCGCTTACCGCCAACGACCACATCAGCCTCAAGGTGGAGCCCGGTCAAATTCATTCGCTGCTCGGCGAGAACGGTGCGGGCAAATCCACCCTGATGAACGTCCTCTTCGGGCTGTTGCACCCCGATGAAGGCGAGATCCTGATCGACGGCGAGGTCGTGAAGTTCGCCGACTCTGGCGACGCCGTGCGACGGGGCATTGGCATGGTGCACCAACACTTCATGTTGGTTCCCGTCTTCACGGTGGCGGAGAACGTGGTCCTGGGCTTTGAACCCACGACGTACCTCAACCGCGTCGACTACAAAAAAGCCACCAACGACATTCGCGAACTCTCGCGACAGTTCAAGCTCGAGGTCGACCCGAACGCCGTCGTGGAGTCTCTGCCGGTGGGAATCCAGCAGCGCGTGGAGATCCTCAAGGCGCTCAGCCACGACGCGGAGCTCCTCATCCTCGACGAACCGACCGCGGTCTTAACGCCCCAGGAGATCGACGCCCTAATGGTCATCATGCGCTCGCTGGCCGACGCGGGCAAGTCGATTCTCTTCATTACTCACAAGCTCAAGGAAGTGAAGGCCATCGCCGACGTCATCACCGTCATTCGGCTGGGTCGGGTGGTCGGAACGGCCGAGCCGAGCGCGAGCGAGGGCGAGCTGGCCACCATGATGGTGGGGCGAGAAGTCCAACTCGTCGTCCAGAAGTCGCAGTACACGCCGGGCGCCAACGTCCTTGAGGTTCGCGATCTCGTGGTACTGGACGACCGTGGTCTGGTCGCCGTCGATCACGTCTCGCTCGACGTGCGAGAAGGCGAGGTGTTGGCCCTGGCGGGCGTGCAGGGCAACGGGCAGACCGAGTTCGTCGAAGCCTTGGTCGGTATGCGCCACGTCGAGTCGGGCTCCATCATGCTGCACGGCAAGGAGATCGCCAACCGCACGCCCCGTCAAGCGCTGGACGCGGGACTCGGTCACATCCCCGAGGACCGTCAGCGCGACGGGTTAGTCCTCACCATGTCGGTCGCGGACAATCTGGTGCTCAACACGCCCCGCAAGCCGCCCTTCGCCCGCCGAGGAACGAGAAATCTTGCGGCCGTCAACGCCAACGCCGAGACGCTCGTGCGCGACTTCGACATCCGGACCTCGTCGATTGCGGCCCCCGCCGGATCCCTCTCGGGAGGTAACCAACAGAAAGTCATCGTGGCCCGAGAGCTCTCTCGCGACCTGGAGTTCCTCGTGGCCTCCCAACCGACCCGCGGCCTCGACGTCGGCTCCATCGAGTACGTGCACAACCAGATCATCGAGTTCCGCAATCGCGGCAAGGGTTCACTCATCGTGAGTTCCGAACTCGATGAGGTGTACGCGCTGGGCGACCGGATCGCCGTCATGTACGAAGGCCGGATCGGGGGCGTCGTCGATCCCACGATCAGCCGCGAGTCGATCGGTCTCTTGATGGCGGGAGCGACCATGGAGGCGGCCGGTGTCTGATCTCGCGGTGCCCCCGCTAAGGAACCAGAAGCCGTCGCTGTGGGCGCGCTACACCTCGGCGAACCCCCTTCTGATCGCGGCCCTGGCCCTGGTGCTCGGCTTAGTTTTTGGCGCCATCGTGATCGCCGTGACGACGCCCGTGGTCCTCGACGCCTGGCGAGGTATTTTTCACCACTGGGACGGACTGCCCCACGCCCTCAACGTGACGTTCGACAACGTCGGCGCCGCCTATCGCGCGATCTTCACGGGATCGGTCGTCGACCCCCAGGGTTTCTGGCACTCCCTCACCACCGGCAAGGGCTGGCCCAACACGCTCACCCCGATCTCGGAGACGCTGACCTACGCCACGCCCCTCGTCATCGTGAGCATCGGCGTCGGCATCGCGTTCCAGACCGGACTCTTCAACATCGGGGCCAACGGTCAGGCGGTGATCGGCGGAATCGCGGGAACCGTCATCGGCTCCATGATCAACTTGCCCACGTTCATCCATCTGCCCTTCTCACTGATCGGCGCGATCGTCGGCGGCATGGTGTGCGGGGCGATACCGGGATTGCTCAAGGCGTACACCGGCGCGCACGAAGTCATCGTGACCTTGATGTTCAACTACGTGACCTACGCGTTCTTACTTTTCGCGGTGCTCTCCACTCCGTTTCAACAGCCCGGTCAGTCCAACGACATCTCGCGCACGCTGGATCCTTCGGCCATTCTGGCTCCCCTCTTTGGGACCAGCTCCGGCCTGCGCGTCAGTTATGGAATCTTCGTCGCCATCGCGGTCGTGGTCTTTGCCTGGTGGCTGCTCGATCGCTCGTCTCTCGGTTTTGACTTTCGCGTGGCCGGGGCCAACCCGTCGGCGGCTCGCGCGTCGGGGATCAACGCGCGCTACGTCATCGTCGTTTCCTTTCTCATCTCGGGCGGACTCGCCGGACTGGCCGGTTTCGTCCAGGTGGCCAGCACCACGCACTACATCGACGGCGGCTTCCTGATCGGCAACGCCGGCATCGGCTTTACCGCCATCACGGTGGCGCTGCTCGGACGAAATCGTCCCATGGGAATTGTCTGGGCCTCGCTGCTCTTCGCGGCGCTGAGTGTCGGTGGGCGCAACATGCAGGCGTCGACCGGAATCCCCCTGGACCTCGCGACGGTCATCCAGTCGGCCATCGTGCTCTTCGTGGCGACGCCGGTGCTGGTCAAAGAGATCTTCCGGCTGAAGAAGGCGCCGACCTCGACCTTGCAGTTGGCGACGACGGGATGGGGAACGTGAGCCTCGTCACCCCCGTCACCGAGAGCAACTCACCCGTCGCGCGCAATCGGCGCACCCGGGTCATCGCCGGCATCATCATGGCGATCGGCCTCTTTTCGCTCTTCGTTTTTGGTCTCGGCACCCACGCGGGCTCGCACGCGTCGTTGACCTTCGACCCGCTCAACCCCACCAATGGACCCTGGCACCTCGCCGCGCTGACCTTCGATGCCCACTGGACGAACATTGGGCTCGGGATCGTCATGATCGCGATCGGCGTTGAGGTCTTCTGGCGTGAGCCGCGCCGATTCGTGATGGGTCGATTCGGGATCGTCGCGCTGCTCTTCCTGTTCACTCTGCTGGTGTGGTCGGCGAGGGGCCCGGGACCCTCACCGATCAACTACATCAACGTCACCTCATTGCTGGTCAGTGCCTCGGCGACGGTGATGGTCTTGATCTTCGGCTCGCTGTCGGGAATCATGTGCGAGCGCGCGGGGGTGGTGAACATCGCCATCGAAGGTCAGTTCATCGCCGGCGCGTTTCTCGGCAGCATGATCGCCTCGACCACCGGCAACTTCTTCTACGCCGCCGTAGGCGGCATCGTCGTCGGCGGATTGGTCGGACTGGTACTGGCGTTCTTCTCGCTGCGCTATCAATCTGACCAGATCATCGTCGGCATTGTGCTGGTCACCATGTTGAGCAGTCTGTCGTCGTACCTCAACCTCCAGGTCTTAACTCCCTTCCCGAACTTCAACACCGGCAACACCGCCAGCAACATCGCGATCCCGCTCCTGCACAAGATTCCTCTCATCGGGCCGGTCTTCTTTAATCAGAACGGCTTTTGGTACGCGATGCTGATCCTGCTCGGCGTGGTGAGCTTCGCCCTCTTTAAGACCCAGTACGGACTTCACGTTCGCGCCGTCGGCGAGCACCCCAAAGCGGCCGCCACGGTCGGCATCCACGTCATTCGCCTGCGCTACATCAACGTCGTCCTCGGCGGCGCCATCGCCGGCCTCGGCGGGGTCGCCTTCATGGCCACCCAGGGGCAGTTCCAGGTCGGCTACACCTCGGGACTGGGCTACATCGCGCTCGCCGCCATGATCTTTGGCCGCTGGCGTCCCTCGGGGGCCGTGGTGGCCTCCATCATTTTCGGGTTGTCGGTCGCCCTCTCGTACGAACTGGTCACGTACTCGGTACCGGTGTCGCTCTACGTCCTGCAGATGTTCCCCTACCTCATCACCATCGCGGTGGTGGCGGGTCTGATCGGACGGGTTCGCCCGCCCGCGGCCGACGGCCAGCCCTACATCCCGGGCTAGTCCGCGCCGAGCCCTCCGACCACGTACGCCGACGCGTTCATGGCCTCTTCGAGCGCCCGCTCGGGACTTTCCTCACGCAGGCGCGCCCCCAGGTACGTTCCGTTCGCGGCGTCGCCCGCCCCCGTCGTGTCGAGCACCGCGACGTCGTGGGCGCTCACGCGAGTACGAGTCTCGCCCACCGCCGCGATCGCGCCGAGGGCGCCCCGGGTGATCACCACTTCGTGGAACCGGGCCGCCAGAAACTCCAGGGCGTCATTGGCGTCACTCGCACCCGTTAACGCGAGAGCTTCTTCCTCGTTGGCGAAGAGGTGCGAGGCGCCGCTCGCCGCCTCCAGAAACACCTCCGGAGTCATCTGACGCAGGGGCGACACCGAGCACACGTCAACCGACGCGCTGCGCCGGCCCTCGCGCGCGAGCGCGAGGGCCGCGACGCCGAGAGCCCGCGTCGCCGGGTCGAGCAGGGTGTAGCCCGAGACGTGGAGATGGTCGAAGGGCACCGCGAGTCGTCCCCGCACGAACGCCTCACTCAGCCGGGAGTTGGCGCCACGGTCGGTCAGCATGGCGCGCTGGCCCTCATCACCCACGAGTGCGACCACCGTTCCCGTCGGGGCGTCCACTACCTCGAGCTGGGCGGTCACGTTCGCACTCCGCAAAGCCTCACGCACGATGGTCGCCGCGGCGTCGGGCCCGGCCGCCCCGATGTAGATCACTTCGTGACCACCGGTGGCGACGGCCAACGCGAGGCTCGCCCCCGAGCCGCCGCGGGCCACGCGAATACTCGAGGGAGTGTCGCTGGTGGGAGCGATCGGCGCGAGACGGCGTACGACGACGTCGAGCATCACGTCGCCCACGACGACCACGCGGCGCGTCACGAGATCGTCGCTAGCGAGACGGCAATCTCCCCCGCGAGGGCGGCGTTCGCCACCACGAGATCTCGATTCACTTGCACGCTCACCCCCGCGGTATGACGCGCAAACTCGGCCAACAGGGCGGGGGTGACGTCCTTGCCGGTGACTCCTTGCAGAGAGACCAGCGACAGAGCACGAGCGAGGGCCTCGTCGTGGCGGGTTCGATCCAACTCCTGGTGCGCCGCGACCGGGTTGGCCACGAGAAAACCCGTCGGGGAGAACTGACGGTGCGTGAGAAAGGCGGCGGCCGCTTCGTCCGCGCTCGCCAGCGCCCAGTCCACAGTGAATCCGCTCTCCCTCAGGTAAAAACCGGGAAACTGACGCGTTTGAAATCCGGCTACCGGGACGCCGAGGGTGTCGAGGCGCTCGAGGGTCGCGCCCACGTCAAGAATCGACTTCACGCCCGAGGCGACGACCAGCACCGGCGTCCTCGCCATCGCGGCCAGGTCCGCCGACTCATCGAAGCTCGTCGCCGCGTCACGGTGCACCCCTCCGAGCCCGCCGGTCGCCATGACCGAGACGCCGACGCGGTGCGCCACGACGATCGTCCCGGCGACGGTCGTGGCCCCGTCGGTCCCGCTGGCCAGCGCCAACCCGAGATCGCGGGCCGAGAGTTTGGCCGCGTGACGATCACGGTCGGCCAGTTGTTCGAGCTCGCCACCGGTGAGGCCCACGACCACGCGGCCGTCCAGCACTCCGATCGTGGCCGGCGTCGCGCCGCTCTTGCGCACGGCCGCTTCGCACTCGCTCGCGACTTCAAAGTTAACGGGCGCCGGCAGGCCCTGAACGATGATGGTGGTCTCGAGGGCGACAACGCCGCGGCCCTCACTTAGGGCGGACGTGACCTCGTCCGAGACGGTGATGGCGGGAATTCGAAAGTTGCTCACGCAGCGCAAAGTGTACAGTGAGGGGCGTGAGCGCAGCCCCCGAGATCGCGTGGGCGCAGTTGCGCGCCCTCGCCGTTGAGGCGGCGACTCGGTCCTACGCTCCCTACTCACACGTGAGCGTCGGCGCGGGAGCGCTGTGCTCGAGTGGCCAGTTGGTCTCTGGTTCCAACATTGAAAACGCGAGTTATGGACTCACGCTGTGCGCCGAGTGCTCGCTGGTGAGCGACCTCGTACGCTGTGACGGCGGACGTCTCGTCGCGGTGTCGATCGTGGCCGGGGACGGCCTGCCCATCGCGCCGTGCGGACGCTGTCGCCAACTGCTGTTCGAGCACGGCGGAAACGATCTTCTGCTGGACGCCGGAGACAACGACCCGCCCCGTCGTCTGGGCGAACTGCTCCCCGACGCCTTCGGCTCCAACGACTTAGGTACGCGACGCAACCGGTGATCGACTTCTCGGCACTCGACGTCATCGCAACCAAACGCGACGGACACGAACTCAGTGACGAGATGATCAGTTGGATCCTCGCCGCCTACGGCTCGGGCGAGGTGGCCGACGAGCAGATGTCGGCGCTCCTGATGGCGATCTTCTTTCGGGGCCTTAACGACCGCGAGCTGCGTACCTGGACCGATCGCATGATCGCCTCCGGTGAACGGCTCGACCTGCGTAACCTCTCTCGACCGACCGTCGACAAGCACTCCACCGGCGGGGTGGGCGACAAGATCTCCCTCATCCTCGCGCCGCTGGTCGCGGCGTGCGGCGCCGCCGTCCCCCAGCTGTCGGGGCGCGGACTCGGCCACACCGGGGGAACCCTCGACAAGCTCGAGTCGATTCCCGGGTGGCGAGCCCAACTGACGCTGGAGGAGATTCGCGAGCAACTCGAGAGCGTCGGCGCGGTCATCTGCGCCGCGGGGGCCTCGCTCGCCCCGATCGACCGGCGACTGTACGCGCTGCGCGACGTGACCTCGACGGTGGAGTCGATTCCCTTGATCTCGTCGTCGATCATGTCGAAGAAGATCGCCGAAGGGACCGAAGCGCTGGTCCTGGACGTCAAGTTTGGCCGGGGCGCCTTTATCAAGCACGTCGACGTGGCCACGGAACTGGCGCACACCATGGTGCGCCTCGGCCTCGAGCACGGGGTGAAGACGGTGGCGCGACTGACGCCCATGGGGTCACCGCTCGGGCGGGCCGTGGGCAATGCCTTGGAGGTCAACGAGTCGGTGGACGTTCTGCGCGGGGGCGGTCCCCTCGATGTGCGCGAGCTCACGGTGGAGCTGGCGCGGGCCATGTGCGAACTGGTCGGGATCAACGCCGACCCGGCGGCCCGACTCGATGACGGCAGCGCCTACGAGGTCTATCGCGCCATGATCGCGGCCCAGGGTGGGGATCCCGAGGCGGTCCTCTCCCCCGCTCCCTGGTGCGACGAGGTACGCGCGACCCAGTCGGGGATCGTGCACGACGTGGACGCGTTGAGAGTCGGCGTGGCCGCCTGGCGACTCGGCGCCGGACGGTCCAAGAAGGAAGACGCGGTGAGCGCGGGAGCCGGTGTGATCTGTCTCGCCCGCGAGGGGGACCGCGTCGAGGAGGGTCAGCCACTTTTTGAGTTGTACGCGGACGACGACACGCATCTCGAGGCCGGTCGCCACGCGATCCGCGACGCCGTCACGATCAGGGACAGCCCCTACACCGCGACCCTGGTCTCGCGGCCCCTCATTCGAGATTGACCCGTCGCTAGCCTGGGCCCATGACGACTACGCCCTTGACGCTGGATCTAATTCGCCGGGCTCCGAAGGTTTTGCTGCACGAGCATTTGGACGGGGGTCTGCGCCCCGAGACCGTTCTCGAACTGGCTCGCGAGGTGGGCTACCGCGGTCTGCCCACCGACGACCCCGATGAGCTTCGCCGGTGGTTCGTGGTGGACACCCCCGGCAGTGACCTCGTTGGCTACCTCGAAGGATTCGCCCACACCACCGCCCTCATGCAAACGAGAGATCAACTCGAGCGCGTGGCCGCCGAGTGCGCGATCGATCTGGCCCGAGATGGCGTGGTCTACGCCGAGGTGCGCTTCGCCCCCGAGCTGCACCTGGCCGGCGGCCTCACGTTGCCCGAGGTGGTGCACGCGGTCGTAGATGGCTTTTCCCTCGGCACCAAAGAGGCGGCCAACGAGGGACACCGCATCGTGGTGCGAACGTTGCTGTCCGCGATGCGCCAGGCCACCCTGAGCGAGACCATCGCTCAACTGGCGATCGACTTTCGCGACGAAGGCGTCTGCGGGTTCGACATCGCCGGCCCCGAGGACGGTTTCCCGCCCACCAAGCATCTGCGGGCCTTTCACCTCATCCAGCGCGAAGACTTTCACCTGACCATTCACGCGGGTGAGGCGTTCGGACTGCCCTCAATCTGGGAGGCCGTGCAGTTCTGCAACGCCGAGCGTCTGGGACATGGGGTGCGCATCGTCGACGACATCCACGAGGTGGACGGCCACTACCAACTCGGCCGCCTCGCGAACTACGTCCGCGATCGTCGAATCCCTCTGGAGGTCTGTCCGACGTCCAACGTCCACACCGGCGCCGCGGCCTCCATCGCCACCCACCCCATCGGACTCCTCAAGCGCTTGCGCTTTCGCGTCACCCTGAACACCGATAACCGTCTGATGAGCGGGATCAAGCTCTCCAGTGAGTTTGCGACCTGCGCCGCCGCCTTCGGTTGGGACCTCGCCGACATGGAGTGGCTGACGTTGAACGCGGCCAAGAGCGCCTTCTACGAGTTCGACACCCGCCTGGCCATGATCAATACGGTGATCAAGCCGGGCTACGCGGCGCTGCGCGAGCTACCCGCTCAGTAGCTCCGCGAGACTCGCCAGCAGTCGCTCGCTGGTCCCCTTCGCGCGGGTCCGCTGTTCGACCAGCGACCCCTCGCGCGGCGGCGTCACTTCCACGTAGGCCTTCACCTTGGCCTCGGTGCCCGACGGGCGCACCACGACGCGGCCCGTGGCGCCGAGTCCGAGCCACACGCCGTCAGTGGGCGAGAGGCCGCGAAAACCCTGGGCCAAGTCGCTGACCTCGGTGACGCTCACCCCGCCCAGGTCGCGGGGTGGCCGGTTCGTCAGGTCGGTGACTCGTTGACGCAGTTGCCCGAGTCCCTCGGGGCCCTCCGCGCGGATCGACAACTGCGTGGTCGCGTGAACTCCGTAGAGGGACTCAATCTCGTCGAGGCGCGCGAGCAGCGACGAGCCTCGCGCCGCGAGATCGTTCGTGAGCGTGGCGAGAGCCAGCGCCGCCGACAGCCCGTCTTTGTCGGCCACGTTCGCGTCCACGGCAAAGCCCAGAGCCTCTTCGTAGGCGAAGCCCAGTTGGCCCGGGCCCGCCGAGCGCGCGAGCCACTTAAAGCCCGTCAGCGTCGTCGTGTAGGGCACGTCGTGCGCCCGGGCCATCTTTTCGAGCAGGGTCGATGACACGATGGTCGTCGCCACGCTCTGTCCTCGATCGTGAATGCCCTCGATGAGCGACGAGGCGAGCAGCCAGCCAATCTCGTCGCCGCGCAGTACGCGCCACCCTTCGCCGTCGCGCACGGCCGCCCCGAGACGATCGGCGTCGGGGTCGTTGGCGATGATGAGCGCGGAGTTCGCGGCGCGGGCCGTCTCGATCGCGAGGTCCAGGGCGCCGGGTTCTTCGGGGTTCGGAAAGGCCAGCGTGGGAAACGAACCGTCGGGTTCGAACTGTCGCGCCACGGTGGTCACCTGGGAGAAGCCGGCCTTCGCGAAGAGGCGCGTCATGGTCGCCCCGCCCACGCCGTGCAAGGGCGTGTAGGTGATGGCCAGGTCGCTCTCCTTGGTCGCGTGAAACCGCTCGACCACGTGGTGCCGATACTCCCCCAGGACCGACTCGGGCACGTAGGAGTGCAGGAAACTTCCGCGATCCCCGAGCGCGGCGTCGGACGCCGCGCGCATGTGACGTTCGACGATCTCGTCGTCCGGCGGCACGATCTGTGCTCCGTCGCTGGCGTAGAGCTTGTAGCCGTTGTCCTCGGGCGGGTTGTGACTCGCGGTGATCATGATGCCCGCCGCGGCGCGCAGGGACTTCACGCAGTACGCGACGAGCGGGGTCGGCAGCGCCGACGGCATCTCGTAGACCACGGCGCCGGCCCCCAGGAGCACCGACACCACTTCGTCATTGAACGACGCCGAGCCGCGACGTCCATCCCGGCCGACCACGACACCGCGACTCGCGTCCACACCGATCTCTCGCATCCAGGACAGTACGCCGATCGTCGCTCGCCGCACGGTCGCTCGGTTCATCCCGGCCGGACCCGCCATCTCGGGACCGCGCAGCCCAGCCGTGCCGAAGGTGAGCGGCGTGCCAAATCGTCGCTTCAGTTCCGCCTCGTCGCCGGTGGCCAGCAGCGAGGTCAACATGTCGCGGTCGTCCGGGTCGGGGTCACGCGCGATCCACGCTTCTACGTCGCTTCGCAGAGCGACGTTCACAGGATGGCCAGCACGTCGGACAGCAGGGCGCCGAGCGACGCGGCCGCTTCCTGACCGGCTTCGAGAACCTCTTGATGGCTCAACGCACCGTCGCCCACTCCGGCGGCGAAGTTGGAGACCAGGCTGAGACCGAGGACGTCGGCCCCGAGGTGACGAGCGGCGATCGCTTCGAGCACCGTGGACATGCCCACCAGTGAGGCGCCGAGCGTCTCGGCCATGTGGATCTCCGCGGGGGTCTCGTAGTGCGGCCCGCGAAAACCCATGTAGACGCCCTCGGTGAGCTCCGGTCGCGCGCGACGCAAGTCCTGGCGAAGTTGCGCGCTGTAGAGGTCCGTGAGATCAACGAACCGGGCGGCGTACCCGGCCGGGGGCGCGTCCCCTTCGAGGGGCGAGGTCGCCGTGAAGTTAAGGTGGTCGCGGATGATGACGACCCGCCCGGGAGGGATCGCGGGGTCGAGTCCCCCGGCCGCGTTGGTGAGGACAATCTTTCGGGCGCCGGCGGCGATGACCGTTCGCACCGGGTGCGCCACCTCGGACGCGCTGTGGCCCTCGTAGAGATGAACGCGACCGGCGACGAGGGCGATGTTCGCGCCGTCGACCACGACCGAGAGGATCTCGCCGCGGTGTCCGGCAACCGTGGGCGCAAAGAATCCGCTCAGCTGCGCGACGTCAACGACGCTGTTCGGCGGGCCCAGGGCGACGGCGCCCTCCTTCCACCCCGAGCCGAGCACGACGGCGACGTCGTAGGAGTCGACCCCACTTCGCTCGCGCAGTTCCTCCGCCGCGCGCTCGGCCAACTCATAGGGGTTGGTCATCACTGCCCGATCGTGTGCCACACGGTGGACGTCTCGACAAAAGCGCGCAGACGACCCAGGGGACTCCCCCCGTCGCCCGGGCGAAGGACCCGCTTGATGGATCCCGCGGCCAGTGAGGCCAGCTCGTCGGCGAAGGGTTCCTCGACGCCCGCGAGATCGATGCCGTCCACGTCTTCGTGCGCGGCGAGCGTGGGCGCCAACTCTCCCGTAAATCCGGTCACGACATTGAGGACGCCACCGGGAAAGTCGGCGGTCGCGGTCATCTCGCCGAGCAACACCGCGGGCGTCGGGCGTCGCTCGCTGGCCACCGCGACCACGGCGTTCCCCACGCAGATCGGTGCGAGGACCGCGTCGACGAAGCCCTCCAGCGAGGAGTCCTGCTCGGCGAGGACGGCGACGACGCCACTAGGTACCGGAACCGAGAAGTTAAAGAAGGGGCCGGCGACCGGATTTGCCGAGCCGAGGATCTGGGCGATCTTGTCCGTCCATCCCGCGTACCAAACAATCCGATCGATCGCCCGCTCGACGCTGTGCTGGGCCGCCTTTCCCTTTAGTCCTTCGGCACGACCGACGTGCTCAGTCAGCTCGTCGCGGCGCGACTCCGCCATCTCGGCCAGTCGATAGATCACCTGGCCTCGGTTATAGGCGGTCTGCGACCACCACTTCGCCTGGGCCGCCCGAGCGGCCACGACGGCGTCGCGAAGGTCCTTCCTCGAGCCTTGGGCCACGTTGGCGAGGAACTCTCCCGAGGCCGACAGCACTTCGTAACTGCGACCCGACTCCGATCGCGGGAAGGCGCCATTCACCAGCAGTTTGTAGGTCTTTCGAACGTCGAGGCGATCAGACATCGAGGTACGCCTCCAGGCCGTGTCGCCCGCCCTCACGACCGAAGCCCGACTCGCGAACTCCGCCGAAGGGACTGGTCGGGTCGAACCGATTGTACGTATTGGCCCAGATCACGCCGGCGCGCAGGCGCTGCGCGACCCACAGCGTGCGACTGCCCTTTTCGCTCCAGACGCCACACGCGAGCCCGTAGTTGGTGTTGTTCGCTTTGGCCACCGCCTCTTCGGGCGTGCGAAATGTCAGCACGGAGAGCACCGGGCCGAAGATCTCTTCGCGAGCAATGCGGTGCGACTGGGCGACGTCGGCAAAGATCGTGGGCGCAAACCAGTAGCCCTTGTCGGGCAAGACGCACGAGCTCGTGTAGCGCGTCGCCCCCTCCGTCTCGCCGTACTGGGTCAGTTCCTCGATCCGGGCGAGTTGAGCCGCTGAGTTGATGGCCCCGACGTCAGTGTTCTTATCCATCGGGTCGCCAACTCGAAGTTGGTCCACCCGCCGCACCAATCGGCGCAGCACCTCGTCAGCGATGGACTCCTGCACCAAGAGACGCGACCCCGCGCAGCACACGTGACCCTGATTGAAGAAGATGCCGTCGATGATGCCCTCGATCATCTCGTCGATGGGCGCGTCCTCGAAGACGATATTCGCGCCCTTGCCACCCAACTCCAGTGTCAGATGCTTGTGCGACACGGCGATCCGCTGTTGAATGTATCGCCCCACCTCCGTCGAGCCGGTAAAGGCGATCTTGTCGACGTCGGGATGATCAACGAGGGCGGCACCGACCGAACCGTCACCGGTAACGATGTTCACCACGCCCGGGGGAAGTTCCGCCTGCTGGAGAATCTCGGCCAGCACCAGCGCGCTGAGGGGCGTCGTCTCGGCGGGCTTCAAGACGCAGGTGTTACCGGTCGCCAGGGCCGGGGCTAGCTTCCAGGCCGCCATGAGCAGCGGAAAGTTCCACGGAATGATCTGACCGGCGACGCCGAGCGGTTGCGGACGTGGACCAAAGCCGGCGTAGTCGAGCTTGTCGGCCCAACCGGCGTAGTAGAAAAAGTGCGCGGCGGCCAGCGGAATGTCAATATCGCGCGACTCGCGAATGGCCTTGCCGTTGTCGAGGGTCTCGACGACGGCCAACTCTCGTGAACGCTCCTGAATAAGGCGCGCGATGCGATAGAGATACTTCGCTCGCTGCGCGCCGGTCGTCGTCGACCACACTTTCTCGTACGCGTGCCGCGACGACGCCACGGCGCGACCGACGTCCTCGAGGGACGCTTGGGCGACCCGGGCGAGCGGCGACTCGGTCGCGGGGTTGAGGGTCTCGAACGACGCGTGACTTTCCGGGTCGGTGAACTCTCCCTCGAGAAAGAGCCCGTAACTCGGACGAAGGTGCGCGACGCTGGGCGATTCCGGCGCCGGGTCGTAGACCATGGAGCCGAGCGGAGAGGTCAGATCTTCACTCATCAGTCCCCACTGAACTCGTCGGGACGGACGTAGGCGCCGGTGCGCTGCTTGCGACGCTGCATGAGGAGATCATTGAGCAGCGACGACGCACCGAAGCGAAACAGATCGGGCGTGAGCCAACTCGCCCCCACCGTCTCATTCACGAGCACCAGGTAGCGCAGGGCGTCCTTCGATGTTCGGATGCCCCCCGCGACCTTCACGCCCACCAGTTCCCCGTAGGTCTCGGCGAAGTCGCGCACGGCTTCGAGCATGACGAGAGCGTTGGGCAGGGTGGCCGACACCCCCGCTTTGCCGGTTGAGGTCTTGATGAAGTCGGCGCCACCGAGCATGGCGATCCAACTCGCCCGGCGAACGTTGTCGTAGGTCGCGAGTTCGGCCGTTTCCAAGATGACCTTGAGATGCGCCGCCCCACAGGCTTGCTTCACCGCGACGATCTCGTCGAGCACCTGACCAAGTCGACCCGAGAGATACGCGCCGCGATCGATCACCATGTCGATCTCATCGGCGCCCGCTTCGACGGCGTCACGCACGTCGAGCAACTTCACGTTCATCGACGAGCGGCCCGAGGGAAAGGCCGTCGCCACGGCGGCCACCTTTACCGACGACCCCTGCAGGACGTGGCGCGCCTGGGCCACCAGGTCCGGATAGACGCAGACGGCGGCGGCGCTGGGCACGTCACCGTCTGACGGGTCGGGTCGACGCGCTTTGGCACAGAGTGACGCCACCCTTCCGGGCGTGTCCGAACCCTCCAGCGTCGTGAGATCCACCATGGATATCGCGAGATCGAGGGCGGCCAGCTTTGTCGATTTCTTGAGAGAGCGAGTAGCCAACTTGGCGGCTCGCGCCTCGGCGCCGACGGCGTCGACACCCGACAGCCCCCCGAGCAGGGCGCGCAACGCACCCTCTGACTCAACGATCGGACGCGACGCGCGGGCCGGAACACGGACTCCTCGTTCGTCGGCGGTGACCGGGCGAAGTGGGGCGATACTCACCTGGCTCACGCTAGCAACCTCTTTATCGACGACCTCAGGAAAGGGCTTCACGAAACGGCGGCAGTTTCCCTGACCACAGGCGTTCCATCATCGTGGGAGCCTTCTCGTCTTTAGGACTGACGATGGCCTCGTCCGAGAGCGGCCAAGGAATGTTCAAGACTTTGTCGAAGGGGTTGATCTCCAGTTCCATGTCGGCGTTAAAGGGAGACGACAGGAGATAGGTCAACGCGCCGATCTCGCTCGTTACACAGAAACCGTGAGCCAAACCGGCCGGAATCAACACCGAGCGCTCCTCGCTGGCTGAGAGGTGCACCACCTCGACCAGCCCGTAGGTGGGTGAGCCCACGCGAACGTCAACCAGCACGTCGTCCAACTCGCCGTAGGCGCACGTGACGAACTTGGCCTGCCCCTCGGGAGCCAGTGAGTAGTGCAGGCCACGAACGACGTTGCGCTTGGACATCGACAGGTTGGCCTGTCGAATCGGGAACGCCGCGCCCGCCGCGTCCAGATCGCCCCATTTGAACCACTCGCGAAAGTACCCTCGATCGTCCTCCCACACGGGCGACGCCACGACGTACGCGCCAGGAATGCGCAGCTCGGTCATCTTCACGAGAGCGAGTCCTTGATCGGACGCCACCACGATTCGTTCTCGCGGTACCACTTGACCGTCCGGGCGAGGCCCTCGGCAAAGTCGACTTCGGGGCGGTAACCGAGCTCGTTACTGATCTTGGTCCAATCGACGCTGTAGCGCCGATCGTGACCGAGGCGATCCTCCACGGGCTCGATCATTGACGCGTCGGCGCCGCAGAGTTCCAGCAGATAGTGCGTGATCTCGAAGTTCGTCATCTCGGTGCCACCACCGATGTTGTAGATCTCGCCGGGGGTGCCGCCCTCCAGCACGCGCACGATTCCACGGCAGTGATCATCGACGAACAGCCAGTCGCGCACGTTGAGTCCGTCACCGTAGAGGGGCACCTTCAGTCCGTCGATGAGATTGGTCACGAAGAGGGGAATCAACTTCTCGGGAAACTGACGCGGACCGTAGTTGTTGGAGCATCGGGTCACCATCACGTTCAGTCCGTAGGTTCGCTGGTAGGCGAGGGCCGCTAGGTCCGAACCGGCCTTGCTCGAGGAGTAGGGCGAGTTGGGCGCGAGCAGGTGATCCTCGGGCCACGCGCCTTCGTCGATTGACCCGTACACCTCATCGGTCGAGACGTGCACGAACCGCTCGACTCCCGCCCGCCGGGCACTCTCGAGGAGCTGTTGCGTGCCGAGAACGTTGGTCTCGTAGAAGACCCGCGCGCCAGCGATGGAGCGATCCACGTGACTCTCGGCGGCGAGGTGCAACACCGCGTGCGTCCCGGCCAACACCTCGTCGGTGACCAGCTCGTCAGTGATCGAACCCCGCACGAACGTGGCGCGCGGATCGCGCAGGGCGACCTCGAGATTCTCGAGCCGTCCGGAGTACGTGAGGGCGTCGAGGAAAACGACGTCGTCGTAGCCCAGCCGTTCCGCGTTGTCCAGAACCATCTCACTCAGTCGCGAACCGATGAACCCTGCTGCCCCAGTAATCACAACGCGCATGACGAACCTGGCCTTTAGGAAGGGAGAAGTGGACTCCTATACTAATGGGGTGAAGGGAATCATTCTGGCTGGTGGTACCGGTACTCGCCTGCACCCGATCACCCGCGCGGTGTCCAAACAGCTTCTGCCGATCTACGACAAGCCGATGATCTTCTATCCGCTCAGCACGCTGATGCTCAGTGGATTGCGGGAAATTCTCCTTATCACCACCCCTCACGACCAGGACGCGTTCTTCCGCCTGCTCGGTGACGGCACGCAACTCGGCATCCGCCTTACCTACGTGGTGCAGGACCAACCCAACGGACTCGCCGAAGCGCTCATTCTCGGAGAAAAGTTCCTCGACGGCGAGAAGTGCGCGCTCATTTTGGGCGACAACCTCTTCTATGGACCGGGCCTCGGCACACATCTCCAGGAGAACACCGACGTCCACGGGGCGCTCATCTTCGCCTACCAAGTGTCCGACCCGTCGGCCTACGGGGTCGTCGAGTTCGACGAGAGGGGCACCGTGATCTCCATTGAAGAGAAACCCGCCGTGCCCAAGAGCAGCTACGCCGTTCCCGGCATCTACTTCTACGACGAGCGAGCGTCGGAGTTCGCACATCAGTTACAGCCCAGCGGGCGCGGCGAGCTGGAGATCACCGCCCTCAACAACGCCTACCTCGCGCGCGGGGAACTCCGCGTCGAGGTCCTGTCGCGCGCCACGACCTGGCTCGACACCGGCACCCACGAGTCGCTCTACGAAGCGGGCGGGCTCATTCGCACTCTGCAGCACCGCAGCGGTATGCGCATCGGCGACGTCGAGCAGATCGCCCGCGATCAGAAGTGGATCTAGTTACCACCAGGTAAATCTCTCGGCGAAGGCACCGCGCGAGATGACATAAAGTGACCGTAACCCAGAGCCGAGGAGTCCCTATGTCCGCTATCTCCATTCCCCAGCCCCGACGCGTCCTGGCCGACCTGGTCTCGCGCTCGGCCCTCGCCGAGATCGCCCTGATCGTCGGCGGTGCGGCGCTCATGGGGGCGCTCGCGCAGATATCCATCCACGTGAGCTTCACGCCGGTGCCGATCACCGGTCAGACCCTGGGCGTCATGCTGGCCGGCACCGCGCTCGGCTGGCGACGCGCGTTTGCGGCGATGGGACTCTACGTCGGGGCCGGGCTGCTCGGTCTGCCGTGGTTCGCCGACCACGCGAGTGGGTACGTCGGGGCGAACTTCGGCTACCTCATCGGATTTATCGTGGCCGGTGCGGCCCTCGGGTGGGTGGCGTCACGGGGCGCCGACCGCAATATTGCGTGGGCGTTCGTGGCCATGGCCGTGGGCGACGCGATCGTCTTTCTCATCGGCGTGACCTGGCTGAAGTACGACCTGCACGTGTCGGTCGCGACGGCCATCTCCTACGGCCTGACGCCCTTCGTGTGGGGAGAACTAATCAAGGCCGGCGTCGCGGGCGTCGCTCTGCCGTCCTCGTGGCGACTGGTCGATCGCGCCACGAAGCACTAGGAGCCCTCCACGCCTCTCTCGGCGCCGAGGAACGCAGCCTCTTCGCCGTGGACCATCACCTTGTGGTGGGCGAGAATTTTTCGGTCGAGGGTGGCGTAGCGCTCCGCGAGAGCGATCGCCTGAGGGAGTACCTCGGACTCACTCGCGGTGGCCTCGACGATCCCCGCCGCGAGAGCGGTGGGGGCGCTAAAGCGCTCGGCGGTCAAGGCGGCGCGCACCGCGGTCGCAGCGGGTAAGCGATGACTCAGGATCGAGATCAGCTGCTCGTCGAGCGGGAGCCCAATCTCGGCTTCGTTCATGCACCAATATCCGCGATCCTCGCGCATCACGCGCGAGTCGAAGCCCAAGGAGATCAGGGCGCCCATGGCAAACGCGTGGCCGTTGACGGCCGCCACGGTGTAGGCCGGCAGCAACAGCAATCGCCCGATCGTCCGTTTCGCCTCGATCAAGGTGTCGCCAAACTCGCCCGGCAGGGAGCCAAAGCGTTCGAGGTCCAGTCCGTTCGAGAAGAACTTTCCCGTCCCGGTGACGACGACGCCGAGGGGGCCCGAGCGATCTTCCAACTCATCGAAGAGGGAGTTGAGGCGGGCCAGCGAATCGAGGTTGACGCGATTTTCCCCCTCGTTCCAGGTGATGACCCCGACCGATCCCTCGTCGCGGAGAGTGATGTCCATCAGGCGACTATATGGCGGGCGAAGAGCCAGGAGTAAGTTTGGGGCCATGAGTGACGACCTAGAAATTCCCGAGCCCGACGTCTCCGAAGAGCACCCGATCTCGGAGAACTGGGTCTGGGTGGGCGCGCACCGGCCCCCGAGCCCGCGCGTGCTGTTCGATCACATGACGACCAACTGGGCCGTCGCCGAGGTTCCCAGTGACGTCCATCCGGGCGTCGCGTACTCCGCCGCGCGACGCCTGCGCCTCGCCGAGCGCTTTCCCGACAAGACCATCGTGGTGCCGACCGGCAACTTCAAGGTTCGCGCCAACGACACGGACTATCCCTTTCGCGCGGGCACGGACTTCTTCTACCTGACGGGGTGTGAAGAGCCCGACGCGGTCCTGGTGATCTCTCCCGGAGAGAGCCCCCGCTCAACGCTCTACGTGCCGCACCGTCGCGACGCGTCCACCCACGAGTACTACACCGACGCGCGCTACGGCGAGTTGTGGGTGGGAGCGCGACGGGGCGTCCTGGAAGCCGCCGTCTACTTCGACATCGAGACCGCGCCGCTCGAGACGCTGGAGAAGGACCTGGTCGCCCTCGGAGGGCTAGGGGTCGTGACGCTGCGCGGGTTTGACGAGAGCGTCGACGCCCTGCACGAAGAGTCCGAACTCGACGACGAGCTCGCCGTCGCGCTCAGTGAGCTCCGATTGGTAAAGGACGAGTTCGAGATCACTCAACTGCAGCTCGCCGTCGATGCGACCATCAAAGGATTCTGCGACGTGGTGCGCGCACTACCGAGCGCCCTCGAGCGCGGCGAGCGCGTCATCGAAGGAGTCTTTAACCTTCGCGCGCGCGTGGAAGGAAACGACATTGGCTACGAAACGATTGCGGCGAGTGGCCCCCACGCGACGACTCTGCACTGGGTGCGCAATACCGGGGTCGTGCGCAGTGGCGATCTCCTGCTGCTCGACGCGGGCGTCGAGGGTCACGAGCTCTACACCGCCGACGTCACGAGGACGATGCCGATCAACGGGAAGTTCTCACCCGCGCAACGCCGCATCTACGACCTGGTCTGCGAGGCCCAAAGTGCGGGCATCGCGGCCGTTCGTCCCGGGGCGAAGTTCATGGACCCGCACGACGCCGCGATGGCGGTGCTCGCCCGAGGCCTGTACGAACTGGGCATCTTGAAAGAGAAGCCCGAGTACGCGCTGCGCAAAGACCGCCAGCTGCATCGCCGCTACACGCTGCACGGCACCAGCCACATGCTCGGGATCGACGTGCACGACTGCGCGAACGCTCGCAACGAGTTGTACCTGGGCGAACTTCACGAGGGCTACGTCCTCACGGTAGAGCCGGGCCTCTACTTCCAGCCGAACGACCTCACGGTTCCCGAGGAGTACCGCGGCATCGGGGTTCGCATCGAAGACGACGTGCTCGTCACCGCCGATGGTTCACGGAACCTTTCGGCCGGGTTGCCCCGCGCGGCCGACGACGTCGAAGCGTGGATGGCCGATCTCTGGAGCGAGCCCCCGCCCCACCTCGGTCTTTAGGTTTTCACCGCGACCGCGAAAGCGATCTCGACTCTGTCGCGTTGTCGGGGTGCCGTCAGGGTTCCCCCCCATATCGCTGACGACGAGGTATTTCTAGCCTGACGACGTGACCACCTTCGTCCGAGCGCCCCGTTGAGCACAGCCGTCGAGCACCAGAACCTCATCAACGCCCAGCGCGGTTTGCTAGGGGTAGCCATGGCCCGCATTCAGCCCACTTCATTAACTCCCGTGTTCGGAGGTCAGAACGGTCCCGGGGGCGCGACGAGCCTGCCCATCTCCCTCACCGCGGCGGTCTGTGTCATCGTCGCCTGGATCGTCGGATGGACCGCGCTCGGAGCGTGGCGCATGGCGAAACGAGACGTCTAAGCGGGCTTTGATCGCGGGTTACGTCGTGGCGAGGATGCGCAGGGGCAGGGCGCGCGGACCACGGACCTGGCCCGGCGCCCAGGTGACGGCGCTCGGGTCCGAGAGTTCGAAGCGCGGATAGCGGGCAATGAACTCCTCGATCGCGACGCGCAGTTCCATGCGGGCCAAGTTCGATCCCACGCAGCGATGAATGCCCAGACCAAAGGCCGCGTGACGGTTAATGGCGCGGTCAATGATGAACTTGTCGGCGTCTTCAAAGACGTCGGGGTCGCGGTTGGCCGCCGGAAAGCCGAGCAGCACCCAGTCATCCTTCTTCATGGGACACCCGTAGAAGTCCATGTCTTCTTTGACCATGCGGGCCATGGTGACGGGCGCGTAGAAGCGCAAGAACTCCTCCACCGCGACGCCCATGAGGTCGGGTTCGTTGACGAGACGCGCCAGGTCGTCGGGATTTTGGGCCAGGTGCCAGATGGCCGAGCCAATCGCCGACCAGGTGGTGTCAATGCCGGCGACCAGCGTGAGGACCATGGTGCCGCGCACGTGTTCGGGAGGGAGCTTTTCGCCCCCGATCTCGACGTTGAGCAAATAACTCGTGAAGTCGTCGCGCGGACTCGCCAGGTGGTCGTGAATCTGCTTGTCGAAGTACTCAGCCATGGGCATGAACATCGGTCCGCGCACTTCGGGTGAGAGATCGACGAGGTCCAACACCAGATGGACGAAGTCGCGAAAGAGATCCTCGTCCTCTTCGGGAAAACCCAGCATGGTGGCGATGACGCCGGGCGAGATGAACTGGGCGTAGTCCGCGCCCGCGTCAATCTCCACTCGTCCCTTCAGGGAGTCGAGATGCTTCGTGCAGAGGGCGCGCACTTGGGGCTCCAGGGCGTTGATGGGACCGGGCGCAAACGCCGGCAACATAAGTCGTCGCGCGATCTGATGAAACGGTGGATCGGAGGTAATGGGCGGCGCGCCGCCCACGGGCGCCTCCGCGTTGGGCGGAAACTTGTTGTTCGACACCACCACCGAACGGCTGGTGAAGTGCTCAGTGTCGTTGGCCACACTGGAGACCATCTCGTGGGTGGTGGGAAACCAGCCGCCGGCGTAGCGATCGGTGTGGGCCACGGGGCAGCGCTCGCGCAGGTCTTCCCAGATGGGATAGGGGTCCGCGACCCACGCGGGATCGGTGTGATCCCAGTCGGTGGCGAAGTCGAGGACGTCTCGTTTCGCCCCGAAGTCCGTCGTCACGGAAGTATTCGCACCGGGAGCTGGCGCGGCCCACGAATCTGTCCGGGGGCCCAGGTGACCGCCTTCGGATCGGCCAACTCAAACTTGGGGTAGCGCGCGATGAACTCTTCGATCGCGACGCGCAGCTCCAAGCGCGCCAGGTTGGAGCCGATGCAGCGATGGATGCCGAGCCCGAAGGCCACGTGGCGATTCTCCGCTCGATCGATGATGAACTGATCGGCGTCCTTGAAGACGACCGGGTCGCGGTTGGCCGCGGGAAAGCCCAGCAGGATCCAGTCGTACTCCTTCATCGGGCAGCCGAGATACTCCATATCCGCTTTGACGAGACGCGCCATGGTGACCGGCGCGTAGAAGCGCAAGAACTCCTCCACCGCGACGGGCATGAGGTCGGGCTCGTTGACCAGGCGCGCGAGATCCTCGGGGTGATGAGCGAGGTGCCACAGCGAGGCCCCGACCGCGCCCCACGTCGTGTCGATGCCCGCCACCAAGATGAGGACGATGGTGCCAAAGACGTGCTCGGGCGCCAGCTTCTGACCGTCGATCTCCACGTTCAAGAGGTAGGAGGTGAGGTCGTCGCGCGGGTTGGCCATGTGGTCTTCCATCTGCTGGACGAAGTAAGCCTCGATAGGCTCGAACTCGGCGATGCGCTGCTCTTCGGGGTTGTCGACCGACTCGGTAATCATGTGGACGATCTCGATGAAACGCTCGGTGTCCTCTTCGGGGAAACCCAGCATCTCGCGGATGACCGTCGGCGGGATCAGCCGCGCGTAGTCCCAGGACGCGTTGACCTCTTCGTCGTCGCCAAAACGCTCGAGCAGGTCGCGACAGACCTCGCGAATCTTGGGCTCCAGCGGATTGATCACGCCCGGCGCGAAGGCCGGCAGGATGACCTTGCGCGCGAGCTGATGAAAGGGCGGGTCCGACGTGATCGGCGGGGCCACCCCGATCGGTGCGGGCAGGGCCTCCTCGCCCGGTCGACCCTCTTCCATGATGACCGCGCGGCTGGTGAAGTTCTCGGTATCTTTCGCGATGGTCGTCACGCCCGCGTGCGTGGCGGGAAACCACGCGCCGCCGTATCGATCGGTGTGGGCAACGGGGCAACGCTCGCGAAGGTCCTGCCAGATGGGGTAGGGGTCCGCGACCCAGGCGGGGTCCGTGTGGTCGAAGTCGGTGGCGAAATCGGTGACGGGAGGCCTCTCGCTCATTCGTCGCCCTCGATCAAGATCGCGTGCTCGGGACAGTTGGCTTGGGCCAAACGAGCCATATCCAGAGTCTCCGGGTTTAAGGTGCCGTCGCCCCGGACCACCCCGTTACCGAGATCGTCGAAGCCGAAGATATCGGGCGCCATGGAAAAGCAACGACCCTGCCCCTGGCAGAGTTCGCCGTCGATAACCACTTTCACGGTTCCCCCTCCGTCGTACTAACGCTGACCCTACTACTCAGTAACAGTATGCACTGTATAAGGAACGCCACCTCACGTGGAGTCGATCTCCTCGCGGCTGATCCCGAGAAAATAGAGGACGGCGTCGAGGTACGGCACCGAGAGCGCGGTGTCGGCGTGCTCTTGGACGACGGCTTTGGCGTTGAAGGCGATGCCCAGGCCGGCCAGGGAAATCATGTCAATGTCGTTGGCCCCGTCGCCCACCGCCACCGTCTGCTCCAGCGGTACCCCGACCTCGGCCGCGAAGCGCTCCAGCGCGCGCGCCTTGCCCGCCCGGTCCACGATCTCCCCCACGACTCGTCCGGTGAGGACGCCGTCGCGTATCTCGAGACGATTGGCGGCCACGTGAGTCACGTCGAGGTCCAAGAGCAGCGGGGCGAGCACCTCGAGGAATCCGCCCGAGACGACGGCGGGCACGTACCCCAGACGTTGGAGGGTGCGGATCAGGGTTCGCGCCCCCGGGGTCAGGCGCAGCGACGCGCGGATCTCATCTAGCACGCTGGCGGGAAGCCCTTCGAGCAGCGCCACGCGTTGTCGCAGGGCCTCGGCGAAGTCGATCGCGCCGTTCATGCTCGCGCGAGTGATGGAGGCCACTTCTTCCGCTCGACCCGACGCCGCGCCCAACAGGTCGATCACCTCGTCCTGCAAAAGCGTCGAGTCGGCGTCCATCACGACCAGGTGCTTGGAGCGACGATGCAGCCCCGCGCGTTGGACCGCCAGGTCGAGGCCCGAGTTCTCGGCGACGGCGGTCAGCTGTTCGCGCAGCGTGGCGTGGTCCGGTCCGATCACAATCAGCTCGTAACAGTCGACGGGGTAACTGGCGAGGTGGACAATGCGCTCGCACGTGGCGTCACTCTCGGCAATGGCGTGAAAGATCCCTTCGAGCTGTCCCGAGGATATGTTGGGCGCCAGCAACGTGACCAGCAACCGACGACCGGGTTGCAGGTCACTGGGCGTGACCTCCTGCACGGTCGCGGTCATGCCATCGGTGGCGATGGGACGCTGGGCGAGGGAGGCGATCAGGGCGTCGCGGGTCGCGGGGGACTCCGCACTGACTTCGGCGCAGAGCACCAGAGTTCCGCGGATGGTGATCTGCGCCACGTCCATCAGGTGGACGTCGGGACCCTCGAGGTCGTGTAGCGCGCCAAAGAGTTCCGCGCCGACGCCGTGGCGGTCCGGTCCACTGACCGTGACCAGGAACGTGGAGCGCGACATGGGTAAAGGCTAGAGGTTCGCTACGAGCACCTAGGACGAGTCGTCGCCCTCACGCAGGGCGCGCACCTCGGCCACGTGAGCGTCACTGCGCGCGTCGAAACTCCAGAGGGACGGCAGAGCGGCCGCCACCACCCCCACTGAACCGGTGCAGGCGAGCCCGCCGACGGTGAGAGAGAACCGCAGGCTGGTCCATGCCGCCATCACGCCCGCTCGAAACTGACCGGCCGTCGGTCCGAGTGAGTAGGAGATCATCTCAATGCCGGCCATCCGCCCGCGTACCTCGGGGGGGATGGACTCGTTCCACATGGTGTTGCGAAAGACCCCGCTGATGGAGTCGGCGCCGCCCGCGACCGCGAGCCCCACCACCACCAACCAGAGGGTCGACGAGTCCCCGAAGAGGGCGATCCCGAGTCCCCACGTGGCGGCGGCCCAGACGATGGCCCGCCCGTAGCGGTGCACGTGTCGGGTCCAGCGTGAGGTCAACGTCGCGATCAGCGCTCCCGCCGGCAAGCCGCAGTACAGGAGGGACAGCGCGTAGGACTCGTGAAAGCGGGCCGCCACGAAGGGAAGCATCACCACCGGAAAGGCGAGAATCATGGCCAGCAGGTCGATGATGTACGTCCCGACGATGTCCGGTCGGCTCTTCGCGTAGCTGATCCCCTCGCGCATCGCCGTCAACACGCCCTCACGGATCTCGGGTGGCGGCGGGGTCGCGCGGAGTCGGTACAGCAGATAGAGCGACACGCTGAAGGTGAGGACGTTGGCAAAGTAGACCGAACCGGGGCCGAAGGCGACGGCCGCCAGACCCCCCAGGGCCGGTCCGATGATGGACGCGCTGGTTCCGCTCACGTTCGCGAGCACCGAGGCCGAACGTTGCAGATCGGGGGCGACGAAGATCTGATTCATGGCCGAGACGCTCGGACTCTGCAGACTGGAGGCGGCGGCCACGATCGCGGCGTCGAAGTAAAGAATCCAGGTGACCGGGTGGGCCAACAAGGCGTTGGCGAGCAGGAGCGCCGTCGAGGCCATGATCACGAGCTCCGTGATCAAGATGAGCCGGCGCCGGTTCATCCGGTCCGCCAGCACTCCTCCATACAGCCCAAAGACGACCAGGGGCGCCAACTCCACCAGTCCGATGGACCCCACGGCCAGGGTCGAGTGGGTCAGCAGACGAAGTTGAAAGGGCACCGCGACGTAGGTCGCCTGCGAACCGAGCATCGAGATGAACCCCGCCACGTAGAGGCGTCGGTACTGCGGCGAGTTGCGAAGCGGCGTGAGATCAAGCCCGAAGAAACCCTGGCTCACGGAGCTCCCGCCACCCAACCTTCGCCGTCTTCGTAGTGCCGCAGCACTTTCGCGGGCACGCCGCCCAGTACTACGTGGTCACGAAACGTGCCGCGCACCACGGCCCCGGCCGCCACGGTGGTGTTCTTGCCCAACGTAGTGCCCGGCAAAATCACCACGTTGGCTCCGAGCCAACTACCCGAGCCGATCTTGACCGCACCCTCGCTCGGAGTCTGCCAGCCCACGGGCCGGTCAATCTCTTCGTAGGAGTGGTTCTGGTCGGTGATGTACACGTAGGGGCCGGTTTGAATCTCGTCGCCGAGCTCGATGGACCAGTGGCCGATGATGTGCGAACCGCGCCCGATGACGCAGCGCCGGCCGATGGACACCGTGGGTGTCACCAGCATCTCCTGATCACCGTTGATGCCCGCCGTCAAGCAGACATTGGGACCGATCAGGGTCTCATCCCCGATGGACAGGTAGCGCTCGTTGTAGATGACCCCCTGGGGAGCCATGAGAGCCGCGGCCCGACCAAAGTAGTGAAAGGACTTGGCGTAGTCATCCTCGGGACCAACGGTCGCCACATCGTTGGCGAAGCGCCGCCACTGGCGAATACGCGCGCCCAGAAAGCGGCGAAGGTGCAGGCGCAAAGTCACTTTGGTCACGCTACTTCGCAAACAAACGGTCCGGACTGAGTAGCGTCACCGTGATGGACGTCGCGATTGTCGGTTCGGGATTTGGAGGCCTGGGCGCCGCGATTCGTCTGCGCGATCGCGGAGTGCGAGACGTCACGATCTTCGAACGAGCGAGCGATCTCGGCGGAACGTGGCGCGACAACATCTATCCCGGGTGTCGAGTGGACGTGGCGAGCGACCTCTACTCGTTCTCCTTTGCGCCGAACCCTTCGTGGTCGAACACCTACAGCTACCAACACGAGATCCAGCAGTACCTCCAGAACATTGCCGACGTGTACCAGCTGCGCGAGATGATCAAGTTCAACCACGACGTCGCCGACATCAGCTTCGACGAGTCATCCCGTCAGTGGCGCCTCACGACGAGCCAGGGAGAGTTCTACGCCAAGTGCGTCATCCTGGCGACTGGCGGTTTGGCGGAGCTCAAGTTGCCCGACATTCCCGGATTGATCGACTTCGCGGGTCCAGTGATGCATACGGCGCGCTGGGACTACGGGATCGATCTCTCGGGACGGCGGGTCGCGGTAATTGGAACCGGCGCCAGCTCCATCCAAGTGGTCCCCCAGATCGCTCCACTGGTCAAATCACTAGAGGTCTTTCAACGAACACCGTCGTGGGTGTTGCCCCACTCCGGCCACGCGATCATGGAGCGCACGCAACGACTATTTAAGAGGCTTCCTCTCGCCCAGCGCGCGGTGCGGACGTGGCGTTACTGCCGCAACGAGCTGATGGTCCTCGGTTTCGTCAAGGATCCCCGCCGAATGTCCGGTGCCGAGACCATGTCTCGCGAGCACTTGGAGAGTCAGATTACTGATCCCACCCTTCGCGAGAAGCTCACGCCGCAGTACCGCCTCGGCTGCAAGAGAGTTCTCATCAGCAACGACTTCTATCCCACCTTCGAGCGCGCGAACGTGGATCTGATCACCGAGCCCATCACCAACATTGAGTCGAGCGGCGTGCGAACGGCCGACGGACGACTGCACGAACTCGACGTTCTCATCGCGGCGACCGGCTTCTATGTCACCGACAACCCCGTCGCGGAGAAGGTTCATGGCGTGGCCGGGGTGGCGCTGGCCGACGCCTTCCGTCGTGATCTACCGAACTACAAGGGCACCTCCTTTCCCGGCTTTCCCAACTTCTTCATGCTGGGCGGGCCCAACACGGCGCTCGGTCACTCCTCCATCGTGTTCATGCAGGAGAGTCAATTGAACTACGTCACGCGGGCCATCCGCTTCGCCCTCGCGAGCGGCGCGTTGATCGAGCCAAAGATGCACGTGGCTCGACGCTGGACTCGCGACGTGCAGGCCAAGTTGCCCTCGACGGTGTGGGGCACGGGATGCTCCAGCTGGTATCTCAACTCCGAGGGCCGCAACACGACCATCTGGCCCGACTTCACGTTTACCTTTCGACGCGCCACCAGACGCTTTACGCCTCGCGACCACGTGATCTCAAAGGAGCGGCTCAGTCCAGACTGAGCGGGGCGTCGATGTCCAGTCCGTCAGCCACACCCACCACGTCGGGAATCAGCGACTCGGCGAGGTGGGCGCGCACGCGCTCATCAATTTCGGCCATCGTCTGAGGATTCTCGCGCAAGAACGTCTTGACGTTTTCGCGACCCTGACCCATCTGCTCACCCTCGTAGGTGAACCAGGCACCGGCCTTCTTCACGAAGCCCAACTCCACGCCGACGTCAAGAACCGAGCCCTCGCGACTGATGCCCTGGCCGTACATGATGTCGAACTCGGCCTGACGAAAGGGTGCCGCGCACTTGTTCTTCACCACCTTCACCCGCGTACGGTTACCGACGACGTCGGTGCCGTCCTTGATCGACTCGATGCGGCGAATGTCGAGTCGCACCGATGAGTAGAACTTCAGCGCGCGTCCGCCCGGAGTAACTTCGGGCGAGTTGTGCACCATTACGCCGTCAACCAGGTAGTTATGACTGTCTTCCACTTCGATGTCAAATCGATTCATCGAGCGTGTCTTGGGCTTTACGCGAACGTCAACCACCGGCATGGGCACGAGTTGATAGCTCATCGGCACGAACTCTGGCTCAACAGCGAACTGACCTTGAAATCGAGCTAACAGTTTGTACGCCATGCTCGGATGTACGTACGGCGCGATAAGGGCTTGAAATTTCGCCGATTCAGCGTTATCGAAGACCATGACCGCCACCGGACTCGTTCCACGCGAAATCAACTTCGTGTGAATCCCCCAGGTGTCTGCGAGGTAGTTCGCGAGTCGAGTTCGCGTCGCCTCCTCCATTGCTTCAACGCAGATAGAGATTCGACCAGTGAGGCCTTCAGTTCGCCGCTGGAGACCCTCCGACCTGATCGATAAGTTCCCATCATCGAGGTACCACAGCGCGAGTGACAATGGACTCAGGGCCTTGAGATAGTCATCGTCAAGAACCTTCTTGCCGTCTACGTACACGCTTTGGCGCATCTCAGCGAGCTCGGGAAGTGGATCAAAGTCGTAGGTGACGACCTTGTCCTCTCGCACGAAGCGACTCGATCCGATATTGGCGAAAAGGGATGCTTTCCAGTCGGCGTATTCCGTCTGGGCCTCGCCATGACAGTATCGAAGGCGGGCCCCATGGCCGCCTCGGGTCGGCGAGATCTCACCGTCACCCATGAGAGTGCCTCGTAGTACTTCCCACTGGAAGCATGAAAGGTAGTGAGGAAGCGCCTCGAGAACGCGGTCTCCTACTTTTAACTTGCCCGCCTCAACCCACCCGCCTGGAGTCCGGATCAAGTGATTTGACGTGCAGCCGAATTGAGCTCGACCATTCTTCATCGGCTTCGTGACCGTGATCTGAAGGAACTCGTCGGTGTGGCCATTGTTAAACCAATTCACAACACGCTTTGGAACCATGGCACCGGTCTTTGCGTCATACGAGAGCACTTCCACCGGAAGCTTCTGATTGACAATCTTGCCGATCTTTTCTGTAGTTCCATCAGCGAGAACGACGCGGGACGAGTAGTTGAAGCATCCGTACATCACGCCGATCTTTTCTCTCAGTTGGTTAATGAAGATCGCCACCGTGTTCGACTTCGATAACCCACCGGTCAGCTTGCGAAGAGCCTGGCTCATGAGTCGAGCTTGGAGGCCCACGTGGGTGTCGCCCATGTCGCCCTCGATCTCGGCGCGAGGCGTCAACGCCGCCACCGAGTCAATCACGATGACGTCGAGAGCACCCGAGCGAATCAGCATGTCGCAAATCTCGAGCGCCTGTTCTCCGGTATCGGGCTGACTGATGAGGAGATCGTCGACGTTGACCCCGATGGCCCGGGCGTAGACCGGGTCCATGGCGTGCTCGGCGTCGATGTAGGCGCACACGCCACCGTTGCGCTGTGCCTCCGCGACAACGTGCATCGCTAGGGTGGACTTACCGGACGACTCAGGGCCGTAGAGCTCGACGATTCGCCCCCGGGGAAGACCGCCGATACCCAGCGCCATGTCGAGAGCGAGAGCACCGGTGGGGATCGACTCAATGTCAAAGTTCTTGTTCTCGCCCATGCGCATAATCGAGCCCTTACCGAACTGCTTTTCGATTTGGCTGAGCGCGGCGTCCAGGGCCTTTGAGCGATCATCGGTTGCCATTGCTGTCTCCTTGTTTTTTGTCACCGCAGGAACGCTAGGTATCTGCTGTCACATCGGTCGGTCACCGTCAGATTCAGAGTACTACGAACACTTGTTCGTACTTGGTATTTGGCACCGTGTGCGATAACAAAAAGGCTAGACCTTGAGTCCGCGCCAAATCCCCTTATTTCACAGGATTCGGACCATGAAAGACCTACATGCTCAATGGAAACTCGTTAAATACATCGACCGCGACATCAAAGACAAACGGGGGCAAGTAGTAGGCCCTGGCCGACCCTTCAAAGCGTCAGTCGGACAAGGCTTGATAGACGAGTTGCTGGAGTTCTCGACGAATAGGGTACGTGCCGCTCGGCAGTAGTTGAGTGAAGAAACTGACCGTCAGATCCTCAGCCGGATCGACCCAGAAGACGGTGGAGGCCGCCCCACCCCAGCTGAAAGTCCCATCAGCCACGAGCGATTTGTTTTTCCGTCGGTCGTCGACGACCGACATGCCAAAGCCAAAGCCGACACCGGCGTACTCGTCTTCAGAGAACGTGTCGATCGCGAACGCCTCGAGGTCCACGTCGCCGGGCAGGTGATTCGAGGTCATGAGCTCCACGGTTCGGCTGGAGAGGAGACGGACACCATCGAGCTCGCCGCCGCGCAGCATCATGGTGGCGAAGCGGTTGTAGTCGTAGGCGGTAGAGAGCAGTCCCCCTCCGCCGCCGAGCAGTCGTGGCTCGCGTAGTGAGTACTTCGCCCAGTCTTCGTAGGGGAACGACTCGCCATTCGCGGGTACGTAGAGCATGGCCAGCCGATCCGCCTTTTCCGGTGGGCACCACCACTCGGTGTCGTGCATGCCCAGAGGTTCGAACATCCTCTCCTTGAGAAAGACGTCTAGCGACTGGCCACTCCAGATCTCGATGAGGCGACCGAGAACGTCAAAAGAGACCGAGTAGTTCCAGCGCGAGCCGGGCTGGAACACCAGAGGGCTGGTACACCAGTCGTCGATCGCTTCGGCCAACGTGGCGCCTGGTTTGAAGATGAAGTCGTAGCCCTTGGCGCGATAGATGGCATCCACCGGGTGTTTGTATTGAAAGCCGTAGGTCAGTCCGCTGGTGTGAGTGAGGAGATGATGCACCCGCACCGGTTCGATCGCCGGCACCGTCTGGGGCTTCATCGACGTTCCGCCGGAGAAGACTTTCGGTTTGCGCAGCGCATCAATCCACTGACCGACGTCGTCGTTGAGATCGAAGCGACCCTCTTCGTAGAGCATCATGGTGGCAGCCGCGATGATCGGCTTGGTCATGGAATAGATGCGCCAGATTGTGTCGTCCTCGACGGCGAGATCACGTTCACGGTCGCGATGTCCCCCTTTGCCCGTCCAGATAAGTTGACCGCCGCGCGACACGGTGGCCAGCCAACCCGGCAAGCGCCGGTCCTCTACGTAGCGATCGAAATGGGGGGCGATTCGAGCGAGCCGCTCCGGAGAGAATCCCCACTCCGCGGGATGAACCTCAACGACGAGTTTGGACATGTCGAACCCCCTCTTTTAGGACCTTAGAGGAGTCGAGAACCTACTCGAGACCTTGAAGTGACCGACGAAGAACGTCCAGTGCGCTGATGGCCGCGTAGGACCGCACGCGCGCGCGGTCCCCCGGCAGGCGTAGCGAGACGTGCGTCGTGCGGTCGGCGAGCGACAGACCGACAAACACGGTCCCCGGCGGCTGATCGTCTTGCTCGTCTGGTCCGGCCACGCCAGTCACGCTGAGACCGACGTCAGCGTTGAGCAAACCGCGCACCCCGGTCGCCATCGCTTCGGCGGCCTCCGCGCTCACGACGGGCCCCTCGGGTACCGCCAAGAGATCGAACTTCACCTGCGAGGCGTAGCTGACGATGCCGCCCCGAAACCACGAGGAGGCGCCCGGCACGTTCACCAGCCGGCTGGCGATCAACCCTCCGGTCAGCGACTCAGCCACAGCGAGGGTCGTCAGACGAGAGCTGAGAAGTTTCGCGACCACCTCTTCCATCGACTCGTCGTTCGCACTGAAGATGATGTCGCCGAGCCTCTCCTCGATCAGAGCGCTGACGGCCTTCTCTTCGCTGGCGAGGAGCGCGGTGGCGTCCGCGTCGTCGTGACCCTTCGCGGTGAGGCGCACCTTGATCCCTTCGATGCCCGACGCGAGAAACGCGATGGTGACCCGACCACCGAGTTCGAGGGCGTCGAAGCGTTCGGCGACCGCCTCGGCGAGACCCGACTCACTGGCGCCCCACGTGCGCAGCACCTTGCTCTTGATGACGCCCGTCTCACCAGCCTGGCGCTGACGCTCGAGCAGGTCGGGCAAGATGGCCCGCTCGAACATGTCGCTCATCTCGTAGGGCACGCCGGGCACGGCGTAGATGACCTTCAACCCCAGCGGACAGATCAGTCCGGGCGCGGTACCCCGGGTCTGGGGAATGATGGTCGCTCCCCGAGGCACGTCAGCTTGGAGCAGGTTGTTGTCGGGCATCGAGCGCCCGCGCGAACTGAACGCGCGGCGGATGACCTCGACGATCTCGTCGTGTCGCTCGAGCGGCACGTTCATGACTTCGGCCAGGGCCGCGCGAGTGATGTCGTCCTGGGTGGGTCCGAGCCCGCCGCAGACGATCAGCGCGTCGCTACGCGCCAGAGCGGTACGAAAAGCCAGCACGATGCGCTCGTGATTGTCGCCCACGTGTTGATGGAAGTGCGAGGCGATGCCGTTCGCCGCCAGGTGCTCGCCGAGCCACTGAGAGTTGGTGTCGGGAATCTGTCCGAGCAACAACTCGGTGCCCACCGCCACAATCTCAACCCGCACTGGCCACGACTCTCTTACCGACGTGGTAGTACTGCCAACCCGTGTACACCGTGAGTGCGACGGCGATCCAGATCGTCACGAAGGCGAAGGCCAGGTGATGACCGGTGATCGGCAAGACGCAGAAACCGATCCCCCAGTCTTGGGCGAAGGTCTTCCACTTCGCGAGCCGGCTGGCCGGAATCGAGATGCCCTGCTTCGCGGCGCGAGCGCGAAAGACGCTCATCCAGATCTCGCGCAGCGTGATAATGACCGCCGGAACGACGAAGAACGTGATGCCGTGGGGCCGAGAGATAATGATGGCGTACAGCCCGCCGAGCACGATGACCTTGTCGGCCAGGGGGTCGAGAAACGCGCCCGAGGTCGTCGTGCCGTGGCGACGCGCCACGATGCCGTCGAAGTAGTCCGACGCCGCGACCGAGAGTCCCACCACCGTGGTCCACCAGGAGATGCGATCGAAGATGATCAAGTAGATGAAATAGGGCGCCACCACAAGGCGAAAGGCCGTCATGAGGTTGGCCGGGGTCAGCAGCGCGGTCGGTCCGTAGGTGTGTTCGGTGCTCACGCCACGACCGCCTCGAGGTCCGTGCCCCGACTCGCGACGATCTCCCCCTTCACCATGGACCCCACGATAAGGGCGGGGTCCACGTGCACGACCCCGTCGATCTCGGGACACTCCCGCACGCTGCGCGCAATGCCCGGCGCGTCGATCAACAGCTCTTGGCTCGTGCCAACCAGCGCGTCGCGCTTCTTCGCCGTGATGGTGTCTTGGAGTTCGGAGACTTCGCGAAGGCGCTCGAGCGCCAGCTCGTGGTCGACGGGGGCATCGAGGTCGTTGGCGTACGTCCCCGCTTCGGACGAGAACGTGAAGAAGCCGGCCCAGTCCAGTTGCGCCGACTCGATGAACTCCAGCAGCGCGCGCTGATCGTCCTCGGTCTCACCGGGGTATCCGAGAATGAAGGACGAACGAAACGTGGCGTCGGGTTCCGTCGCCCGAATGGCCGCGATGCGCTCGAGGAACCTCGCCCCGTCGCCCCAGCGGCGCATGCCGCGTAGCAGGGGACGCGACGCGTGTTGCAACGAGAGATCGAAATAGGGAACCTTCGTCGCGAGGATCGTCTCGATTAATTCCTCGGTGAGTCCCGACGGATAGAGGTAAAGCAGACGCACCCGATCGACCTCGTCGGTGAGCGCTCTCGTCAACTCGATCAGTGGCTGGGTGCCGCCCTGGTCGAGGATCTCCAACGCTTCCCCGCGACCGGCGCGGCGACGATCGTGGCCCCAACTCGCGAGGTCCTGAGCGATCAGGACGATCTCACGCACGCCCCCCGCGACAAGGTCCCGCGCTTCGCTGAGGATCTCCTCGGTCGAACGCGAGCGCTGGTCGCCGCGAAAGGTGGGGATCGCACAGAAGCCGCAGCGTCGATCGCACCCTTCGGCGATCTTCACGTACGCCCAGGGCGACTTGGACGCGGGGCGCGGCAGGTTCAAGAGATCGAAGGACGGCAACGCCCCCGCGCGAAGGGTGACCGGGGTCGGGGCCGTCAGGCTCGCGCCAAAACCCGCCACCAGATCGACTTCGGGCAACGCGGCGGCGAGTTCGTCGCCGTAGCGTTCGGCCATGCAGCCCGTCACCACGAGTCGGGCGTCGAGCCGCTTCACCTCGGCGAGGTCGAGGACGGTCTCGATTGACTCTTCGCGCGCCGCCTCGATGAAGGCACAGGTGTTGGCGACGACCAGGTCGGCGCTCTCGGGGCTCGTGGCCACGAGGTAACCCTGGGACTCCAGGAGCCCCGCCAACTTGTCGGAGTCCACCTGATTCTTGGGACAACCGAGCGTCTCGATCCAGTACCGCACCGCGCATCCCTTTCACGTAGCAACACCGAGCGCGCTGCGCTCGGTGTTTAGTGGCGGAGAGGGAGGGATTTGAACCCTCGGGCCCACTTTCGCAGGCCGCATTCTTAGCAGGAATGTGGTTTAAACCGAACTCACCCACCTCTCCCTGAGGGCCAGCCTACTCAAGATTTAACGCTTCTCGCCTCGAGGTGGTGGCGCGTCAACTTCACTCAGACGCCCGTTCTCCATGGCCAGGGTCCTTGTGAAATGAAGTACTTCAAGGAGACGACGGTCGTGCGAGGTAACGAGCAACGTTCCCGTGAAACTCGCGAGCGCCTGCTCGAGCTGTTCGATGGCCGGCAAGTCCAGATGATTCGTCGGTTCGTCCAGGACGAGAAAGTTGACGCCGAGGGCTTGGAAGACGGCCAGTTCTACTCGCGTTCGCTGACCCGGTGAGAGCGTGCTGGCCGGTCGCGTCACTTCGGCCGCGCCCAAGGCGAACTTGGCCAGCAACGATCGCGTCTCGGAGAGCGCCAGCGCGCAGCGGTCACTGACGTAGCGCACGGTGTCGTGGTCCGAGTTCAAGACGCGTCGGTCCTGACCCAGCGCGCCGAGGACGACGCCGGGACCGATCGAGCGCGCGCCACTCGAGGGTTCCAACTCACCGAGCATGACCTGGAGCAACGTCGATTTTCCCGAGCCGTTCGCCCCGGTGAGAGCGACCCGCTCGCCCCAGGCAATCTCGAGGGTGAGGGGTCCGAGGGTAAAGGCGGGACGGGAGACACTTACCTCGGCCAGGTGCGCGACCACGTCGCCCGCCCGTTGGACCTCATCGATACGAAAACGAAGGTCCCACCCTTCGAAGGGTTTCTCCACCTCTTCGAGTCGTTCGAGGGCTCGTTCGCTCTGGCGAGCCTTCGACGCCAACTTTTCCGTCCGATTAATGCGGAAGTCTCGCTGCGCGGTGTCGTGGTCGGTCATCTTCTTCTTCTCGTTTTTCACGCCGACCACCGCCCATTGACGCTGGCGCTCCGCGCGGGCCGTCAGTTGCTGGCGCTGCTCGCGAAACCGCTCGAACGCCTCCTGAGCCAGGCGACGAGCGTTGGCGCGTTCGGACTGATATCCCGACCAGCCTCCGGCGAACTCCTGGGCCGAGTGCGAGTGGTCGTCAATCTCGAGAACGGACGTCACCGTCCTCTCTAAGAACTCCCGGTCGTGTGAGACCACGACGAGGCCGCCCACTCGGCGCCCAATCCACTCTTCCAGGCGCAGTAGTCCGTGGAAGTCGAGATCGTTCGTCGGTTCGTCGAGCAGCACCAGGTCGAACTGCGACAACTCGATTCCGGCCAGGGCTACCTTCGCCTCTTGTCCACCCGAGAGGTCTGAGGTCGGAGCGTCCGCCAAGTTGGCGACGCCGAGGTCGCTCAGAACCGTGGCCAGCCGTGCGTCAAAGCTGCTCGCGCCGAGCGACTCAAAGCGAGTGAGCGCCACGTCGTATCGTTCACTGGCTTCTCGCGTGTTGAGGGCGAGATCACCCGCGGCCAGGCGCAGTTCGTCATCGGCCCCGGCGACCCCGGTGCGTCGCGCCAGCGCCTCGCGCACGGTCTCACTCGCGCGGCGCTCGTGCTCTTGGGCGAGGTACCCGACCGTCGCCGTGGATGGATCGAGGGAGCGCGCGCCCGTATCCACTGTGAGCAGTCCCGCCAGGACCTGCAACAGCGTGGACTTGCCGGCGCCGTTCGCTCCGACCACCCCGACCCGGCTCCGCGGCCCGACTTTGAGAGAGATGTCGCGGAGCACGACCGCACCGCCGCGTTCGCAGGTGACGTGAGTGACCGAGAGCACCGCGCGGTCGGCAGACGATGGGTGTGAGAGTTGAGTAGCGGGCATCTGAGTTCTCCTTGAACGTGGACAACGGGTTCATTCGAGAAATCAGGTATCAACTCACGCAGAAACCGTAGCGCACCACCTCGCCACGCGCTCGCGAACGTGAGAGAGCCGGCAGCGGGGCGACGCTGCCGGCTCTCCGGGGTACCGCGACTGTTTAGTTAGCTGGTGTAGCCGTGTTAGTTAGCTGGTGTAGCCGTGGGCGTTCTCGATTTTGGTGACGATGCCGGTCGGCGAGAAGAACTTCGCGGTGACCTTGCCCCAACCTCCCAGTGACGACACCGTTGCCAATCGGGTCGGCGCGTAGAAGACGCTGGCCTTCAGCGACTTGACGTAGGAGATCGTTCCGCGGAAGTTCTGGGCCACCCAGATCTCCTGGCCCGCGCGCGAGAACAGGTAGTTATAGAACGCCACGGCCGCGGGGCTCGCGAGCCCGCTGGTCGTCAACGCCGCCGGGTTCTGGATCAGGGTGTTCTGCGCCGGGTCAACGATCGTTATCGGTTGACCCGCCGCCTTGGCGTTCAGCGCGTCGGCCTCATAGGCGAGCAACACGTTGCCGGTGCCACTCTCAAAGGTCGAGAGAGCTTTGCTACCGCTGGAGGGTTCGGCGACCACGTTGGCCACCAGCGAGTTCACGAAGTTCTTCGCCTGGGTCGCGGACTTGCCCTGTTGAATCTGGGACTCGTAGGCCGCGAGAAGGTTCCAACGGGCGCTGCCCGAGCTAATGGGGTCGGGCGTGACGATCTGCACGCCGGCCTTGGTCAAGCTGTTCCACCCGGTGATACCGAGCGGGTTCCCGGCGCGGGTGACAATCACCACGACCGAGTCCGTCACGAAGCCGTTGGTCGCCGCACCGGCGCCGTAGCTCGCCCAGTTCTTCGAGACCAGTCCGGCCCCCACCAGGAGGTTGAGGTCGGGAACGTCCGAAAAGACGGTGACGTCCGCCGGCTGTCCGGCCACCACATCTTCGGCCTGAGTGGTCGAGGCGCCAAAGGAGTTGGTGAAGGTGATGCCGTTGCCGAGGTGCGTCGCCTGGAATCCTTTTTCGAGGGCGCTAAAGGCTCCCGAGACCACCGAGTAGCCCACCACGTTCACGTTCAAGTCGGGGCCGGCCCCCGAAGGGGTGGAGACGGCGAGGAGGCTCAGCGGTAACAGGGCTGCGGCGAGCCCCATAACGCGTCGGGTCGTGGACTTTTTCATGGGTTTTCCTTTATTTCCATCAATTACGATGGATTTAGTAGAGATTGGGTACGAGGTTAACCGATGGTGTTCAATGAGTCAAGTCATGGTGGCGCGAATTACCCCGACACGCGTCGAAGGGAGCCTGGATTACGAGGCGAGAGCGCGGATTTCCGGAAGCTGCAAGACCATGTCGAAGAGCTCCTGGTCGCGGTCCCACGTGAGGTGAGAGCGAACCTGCTCCAGGGGTAGCCACACCAAGACGTCGACCTCGTCATTGGGCTGAAACTCACCCACGTCGGCGGTCATCAGATAGTAGGCGACGATCTTCGGCTTGCCCTTACGATGCGTGTAGTTGGTGGTGCCCACGAATCGTACGACGCGACAGTGCAGGCCGATCTCTTCAAACACCTCGCGCAGCGCGCCCTGTTCGAACGTCTCGCCCGCCTCCAGCTTGCCCTTCGGGAACGTCCAGTCGCCGCGCGCCTCGCGGTAGATGCACGCCACTTCGACGCGGCCCCCGGCCACGAAACGAGTGACGATTCCCCCGGCGGCCCGAATGAGATCATCGGGGGCGTCGTTGGGGATGATGAGTTCGCCACTCAAGAGGTACACGTCGCTAACGGTAGATGACGAGATGGTCGAACTGGCGGACTACTGGTAGCCAATTGCCAAAAACCCATCGTACGTAGAGTAGTGACAATGTTTGTCGGCGCCCTTGCACTCTGGTGGCGCCTCAGCCTCGTCTTCGTCGCCGGGGTCGCGGCGGGCGTGGCGAACGGTATCGCGGGTGGAGGAACCTTCATCACGTTTCCGACGCTCCTCGCCCTGGGGGTACCCGCCCTCCAAGCCAATCTCTCGACGACCGTGGGGGTACTACCAAGTTACCTTGGTTCGCTTCGCGTCTTTCGCACACAACTCGCTCCCCTCAAGCGACTGATTGTCTCGCTCCTACCCTCGTGCGTGCTGGGCGCGGCCACGGGCGCGGTCTTGCTGCTCGCGGGCTCGCCGTCCACGTTTCGACTGGTCGTGCCGTGGTTGATTGGTGCGGGGACGATCCTCTTCGCGGTATCGCCGATCGTCACCCGGCGTCTCGCGCACATCGATCACGCGCACCCGTCACGGCGATGGGCTCTCTTTCTCGGCATCTTTGTCGTCTCGATCTACGGGGGCTACTTCGGCGCGGGACTCGGCATCTTGCTGCTGGCCGTGATGGCGGTCGCTCTGCCCCTGGAGATCAAGGAGCTGCAAGGCCTTCGCAACGCCGTCTCGCTCATCATCAACGCCGTCGCGGCAGTGATTTACATCTTTCACGGTCACCTGGCCACCGCTGACGTCATGATGCTGCTCGCGGGGACATTGATCGGCGGGTATCTGGGGGCCCTGCTGATTCTTCGTCTCTCGCCGGTGGTCGTTCGCGCGCTCGTGATCACAATCGGGGTGATCACCACGGTCAAGCTCGCCATCGGTGCATAATCCTGACAATTTCAATAAGGTAAGTGCCGTGAAGAGTTTTTTCTCGTTTCCCCACCCCGTCAACGACGCCGCCGCGCGCAGCGTGGCGCTCGGCGTCATCGCCGTGAGCGTGGTGACGTTCGTCACCGGTTGGGCGTGGCTCTTGATTCCACTCACCTACGGGTTCGCCGCCCGCGTGGCCGCGGGACCGAAGATCTCGCCGCTCGGATGGTTTGCCGTGCACGTCAGCGGACCGCGCCTCAAGAGTTGGGAGAAATTTGTTCCCGGACCGCCGAAGCGTTTCGCGCAAGCGATGGGCCTCGCGTTCTCGTCGGCGACGCTGATTACGTGGTTGAGCGCCGGTTGGTTAGACGCGCGATGGATACTTCTGCCCTTGATCGGCGCCGCGTCACTCGAGGGATTTCTCGGGTATTGCACGGGTTGCACGGTCTTTGGCTGGCTGATCCGCGCCGGAGCCATTCCCGAATCGGTGTGCGAAGAATGCGGTGACCTCTCGGGAAGATATCGTCGCGCGGGGTTCGACGTTAATTAAAACGTCACATAAGAATCTCGCCCGGCACTAACCCCGCGCGGGGGCGACTTCCCTAGGCTAAGTCGTATGGATCTTCGTGTCGGTGCCCGTGGCGCCCTGGTGGCCGTCGCGGTGTCGCTCGTCGCGCTGGGCCTCCCCCTAACCTCGACGTCGGCCAACGCCAGTGAGGCCCGGGTCGTGGTGGCGGGCCTCACCCCCGTTCCCACCAGCGACACGGTCGTCCGGCGCGCCATTACGACGTCCTTCGACCTCGCCCTAACCCCGCGGCACGGCGCGGCCTTGCGCGCGTACATCACCAGCCTTTCTCAAACGGGTTCGCCGAACTATCACCGCTACCTCACCCCCGCGCAGTACGCGGCCCGCTACGGCGCCCCGGCGTCGACGGTGGCCCAGCTTCGGACGTACTTCAGCAGCTACGGACTTCGCGTGAACTCCCTCAGTGCGGGTCACGACATCCTGCGCGTCACGGGCACCACGACCGATATCGCCCGCGCCTTTGACGCGCCGCTGGAGACCGTGCGCCTGAGTGACGGCGCACTCGACGCGCACTTCACGAGTCGCGCGTCGCTGCCCCACGCGCTCGCGAACGACGTGACCGCCGTCGCCGGGCTGGATAACGTGACCCCCCTCTCGACGAACCTCGAACGCGCCCACGCCGTGGCGTCGGTCGCCACGGCCGGGTCGTGTCCCGCCGCGGGAAGTTCCTCGGGCACCACGCCCAACAGCGTCGGCGGCTACACCGTGCAGCAACAGGCCGCGCTCTATGGACTGTCGGCGGCGTGGAGTGCGGGCGACACCGGCGTCGGTCAGACCATCGGGGTCTACGAGCTCGCCAGCTACGACACGAGCGACGCCCAGACCTACTTCACGTGTTATGGACTCACGCCGACCATTACCTCGGTCAACGTGGACGGCGGGCCGACCTCGACGGACAACGCCAACGACGCGCCCGACGAGGCGACCCTGGACGTAGAAGAGACGGCCGCTCTCGCGCCCGGGGCCAAAGTGGAGGTCTACCAAGGCACCAACAACGCCTCTGGACCCACCGACATCTACACCCAGATGGCGAGTGACGACAGCGCCACGATCATCACCACGTCGTGGGGAATCTGCGAGGCCCAGACCGACGGCGCCGCCCAAGCCGAGCAGACGATCTTTCAAGAGATGGCGGCCCAGGGTCAAACGGTGGTGGCGGCGGCCGGCGACGACGGGTCCTCGGACTGCGAAGACACGTCCTCTCCGTCCTCGACCGCGGCCGTGGACGACCCCGCGTCCCAGCCCTACGTCACGGGCGTCGGGGGGCTGTCGGTGTCCAGCATCAGCCCCCTCAGCGAGTCGGTCTGGAATGACGACTGCACCCAGAGCGACTGCGGCGCGGGCGGCGGCGGGATGTCCTCACTGTGGAGTCGACCGTCGTGGCAGGTCGCTGCGGGCATCAACGCCGCGACCGACACGATGCGCATGGTCCCCGATCTTTCCGTGATGGGCGACCCCTCGACGGGCTTTATCCAGTACTACACCGGGGCCGGCACCGGATTTTGTCACCACTCGTGCTCGGGCGGCTGGGGGGCGATCGGCGGCACCTCCATCGGCGCGCCGCTGGTGAGTGCCCTGATCGCCGTGGCCGCTCAAGCCTGCGACACGTCTGACGGGCGACTCGGATTCGTGAACCCCTCGCTCTATTCCATGGCCTCGACCGGGTACGTCGACGTGACCTCGGGCGACAACGACCTCTTCAACATCGGTGAGTACAGCGCCGGGGTCGGCTACGACATGGCCTCGGGTCTCGGTAGTCCGAACGGCGCGCCCTTTCTCGCGGGACTCTGCTCACCGGGTGTCTCGGCGAGCCAGAGTTCCTTCAACGAGTCGAGCACGACCGGCGTGGCCCAGACCGCCGGTCCGACCGTGACGGCCACCTTGCGCAACGCCAGTGGCACCGTCGTGTCGAACGCGCAGATCGATGTCGTCGCGAGCGCCCCCGGGGGACTGCTCAGCATCAACAACGTCTACGACCAGTCGGCCGGTCCCGGCAGCGCGACCAGCACCTTGACGAGTAACTCGTCGGGCGTCGTCACCTTCAAGGTCGGTTCGTCGATCGCCCAGAGCGTCGCGGTCACCCTCTCGTACTCCGGGGCAACGATCTACTCAACGACGCTGAACTTTGAAGCCGCGGCGGCGCTCACGAGACCGGGGCCGCCGACCATCGTGACGCTCGCGCCGCTGGTGGGCGGGTTCACGCTGGTGATACGCGCACCGACCTCGAGCGGTGGTAGCGCGATCACCGGTTACCAGTACTCCATCGACGGCGGACGCGCGTGGAGCGCCCTCAAGAAGGGTTCGCGCTCCATCACCGTCGCGACGTTGGCCAAGGATCGCGCGTACAGCGTGACCGTCCGCGCGCTGAACGCGTTCGGCGCCTCGGTATCGTCCGGCGCCCGTCGAGTCGTCACACGTTCTTAAGAATTAATCAATCAATACGAACCTCGTTCGATAAGGGCGCCCACCTAAACTTTGTTCGGTGAGGGTCCGCATGTGATGGGGCGTATCGCCCACGTAAGGACGCCAGTGAAGTTTCCCCGACTAGCACTGATAACTGCCGCGTTGGTCGCGAGTACGGTTCTCGTGGCCACGCAGTCGCACGCCATCACGAACGTCGCCCCCAGCGGTCTGCCCCTCTACCAGTTCGCCGAGACCGGGACCGGTCCACTCCCCTGGAACGCCGCGTCCCTCAAAGCGAAACTGAACTCCACCACCATGCTCGGCGGACCTCACGGCGCGACCGACGCCACGCAGGGCGTTCTCGCCTATCGAACGAGCACGAGTGACCTCGCGCTCTTCGTTCAGACCACGACCGGCGCGACCGCGTGGCGTGACTACACGACCGGCGATGACATGCCCCCACCCGCTGACGATCCGATTCCCTTCTTTGATCCATCGGGCAATGTCGATCTGCTCTACGTTGACACGACGGGTCACGTCATCCTGGCCAGCCCCAATGAGCCCGACACTCCCCAGTGGGCCCGCCAGCACTACGGCACCGCGTGGAGCAAGTACGTCGCCACGGACTTGAGTGCGCTCACCGGCGTCGAGGGGTCCGTGGGACTGCCCAGCGTGCAGGTCACGGGGACGAACGCGACCGTGGCGTATCGGACGTCGAACAGTCAAGTAGAAGTCCTCACGCTGTCGTGGGGCACCAATGACCCACTGCCCATCTACAACCAATCGTCAACGACCGTGAACTACCAGGGCGTCGTCACGTCTCTCATGAAGCCCAGAACCGAGACGGCCAAGGCGACGACGACCACCTCCACCACGTCCACGTCCACGACCACCACCACAAAGCCGCCCACCACGACGACCACCAAAGCATCGACCACCACGACGACCAAGCCGGTCCCCACCACCACGACGACCAAGCCGGTCCCCACCACCACGACGACCGCCGTACCCACCGTCGCCACCGCGTTCGCGAGTGACCCCATCGTCGTGCCCGGGCCGACGCCCACGTTCGCCGCCATCTTGAACAACGGCGATCTGGTGGTCGACACCAATGAGGGCCCGAACCTCGGCACGTGGACCAGTCAGAATCTCACGACGCTCCTGGCGGTCCCGGTCGTGTCGGGAACGCTCGACCTCGGCGCGAACGCCAGCCAGGTCGACCTCGCGGCGCTCACTCGAGCGGGCAGCGCGGAGCTCTTTAGCACCGAGGTCGCCGCGCCCGCGGGGTGGACCGAGTCCAACATCACCAGCCTCGCCTCGGGAGCGCCGCCGCTCACCGGCGCACTCTCGGTGCAGGTGACCCCCACGCAGGTGGCGGTCGCGGGACAAGCGGCCAACTGGGGTGACCTCTTCGTCCTCACCAGCCCGCTCGGTACCTCCAGCTGGACGGCCACCAACGTCTCGGTCACCGCCGGCAGCACCGCTCGCACCGTCGGCAATATCGTGACCGGCCTGCAGCTCGGCGGCAACCTCACGCTGTACGCGGCGGGCGTCAACTCCCCCCCGCCCCAGGGGGTCGGCGTCTACGCGATCCCGAGCGCCGATTGGACCAACGCCATTACCCAAGGCTGGCCGATCATCTCAGAGACCGGCGGGCTCGGCACGCGGAGCGCCCCCTGGGTGGGGTTCACCGGTTCGGCGAACGTCAACGAGTCACCGGACTTCCTCCTCGGCCAGGCCATCTCCAACGCGCACAAGCGCGTCACGTGGCTCTCGTTCTGGACGGTGAGCGGACCGCTCGCCGGCCAACCAATGACGACCACCAACTACTACGCCCACGGTTTCGCGGCGGGGGTGTGGGTAGCCACCCAGATCGACTCCTATCGCGGCCTGGGTGTTGGACTCAAACCCGACTGGGTCATCTTCGACCCCGAGGGGTACCCCGACAACCACTCCGGGCTTGACGCTCCGAGCGGCGCGTCACCGGCCACGCTCGCGACGTACGCCACCTACTGGACCGCGATGTTGCAGGGCTGGTCGGCCGGCATCGACTCCGTCGATCCGTCACTGAACGCCGCCGTCTACGCCTCGCAGTCGGAGTACCGCAACTACCAACTCTCCACCTTGTCGTTGCCCGTCTTCGTCGCCCTCGCCTTTGGCGGCGGCGGTCCCGTGCAGGTCGCCGGAGCGACGGGGAGCAACGTACGCGGTTTCATCACCTTTAACGCCACGTGCACGCCGGCCGCCACGCTGGCCTCCGAAGCACAGACGCTTCTGAATCCCCCCTGGGCCGGTCAGTTCAACACTCTGCAGTTCAACGCTGGGGTGTACTGCTCACCACCACCGACGTAGTCTGGGCCTATGAGCGACCCTTCCGACGACGACGCCACCAGTAGTTTTTCGCCCCACGAGTTGCGGGCCCGACTCAAGCAGATCACTCAGCCCCTCGTCGACTCGCTCGACTCACGCCTGAGCGCTCAGGTCGATAAGCGAGTCGATCAGCGAGTGGACGAGACCATGAAGGACCGGTTGTCGGTCATTGAACGCGCCATCGCCGACCTCGACCGCACGGTACACGAGCTGCAGGAACGCCTCGACGACAGCAAAAAAGACGGCAAGAGCGACTAGGACCGCTTCGAGCGGTCGCGCCCAATCGCCCAGCGAAGGGTGAGCACGCACAGCACCACCACCGCGACGATGAAGATCGAAAAGACGGCGATGAACACGTCTCCACGCTAGGCGCTGTGTCACACGGGCTGGTCAAACTGGGTCCATGAATTCAGTGCTCGATGCTCCCCCGCTCAGCGTGATGGACGTCCTGCGCGGCGAGCGCTCGACGAGACCCTCCGCCAACAACACCGCCGCCGCCGGACTGCGCGCGATGCTCGAAGACGCGATCTATGAACTGCTCGGTCCCGACCTTCGCTCGGACGCGATCACCGTTCGACCGTCGTCACTTCGCCGCGAGGGCGCGGGCCCGATCAACTCGGCGCCGTTGGCCCAGGTGCGGGGCATCTTGATCAATCAGGCGCTGCGGCTGCTGTGCGCGAACGTGACCGTCGAGGACGTGTATCGCGAGTCGCTCCTCGCCTGGCGCGCCGAAGCGGGCGCGAATGAGCTCACCCGTCTGGTCGATCAACTCGACCACGACGACGCGGCTCGCCTCGGCGCCGACGTCGAGGCGCACTGGGTGACGCTCAGGCGATCCCTCGGGTCGCTGTCCAGCCGATGGCTTCCGCGCACGTCGCTGCGCGCCCATCAGCGACTGGCCGGCGGAAACGTGGTGCTGCGCGACGTGATCGATCTCATGGTGGGCACCACCTCCGGGCCCGCGGCCTCGGTGGTGATTCTCGACGTGACCACCTCGACGCTCGACGAAGGAGCCGAGCGGGTCATGCGCTATCACGCGCTGGTCCAGACTCTGCGCACCTCCATCGTGCCGCTGCGCACGTCAATGTTCTCTACCGCGACCGGTGAACTGTGGAGCAGCGACGTCGACGACGAGATGCTCACTCGTTCCCTCGCCGAGGTGGTCGACGTGATCGGGGGGCTCGCTGCGTGACAACTCTGACGCACCGTCGACTTTCCCAACACGTGATGAATCGCTTGATCGATGAGGCGCCCGAGGAGCCCTCGGTTCTTACCGACGACCACCGTCGATCTCTCAGCGCGCGCTTTCGCGCGGTGGCGAGTGGCGAGCACCGTCGGCTCGACGCGTGGATGGTGGAGCGGGCCGGTCGAGCCGACAACGTCTTTCGCTGGTCGCCCGCGACGGCGCGCCGGGTGCTGGGCAACGCCGCGCTTCGTCGAAGCGCCCTCGAACCACACCTCACCCGCTTTGACGCCGTGGACGTCGAGTTGACGGATCAGCTGCTGCGCTACAGCGCCGGCTACGCCCGGGTTGGTTCCCTCGCTTGGTACCTGGCCTCGTGTTCCAGCGCCGAGTTGGGTCTGGTCTCGTCGGAAGCGGCGAACTGGTCCACCCAGCTGGCCGAGGCCGCGGAGTGCCTCCGCGATCCCTGGCAGGTCGCCACCAGCGACGCCTACTACGACGTGGCGCGAGCGCGCACCACCCTTCGGGGGCGCCGTGACCTGATCGTTCCTCGCGACACCGGTCGAGTGTTGGTCCGCGTGCGCATGGGGGTACCCGGAAAAAGCGCCGGGCCGGGACTTCGCGCGGACCTCACCATCGACGCGTTGGCCGAGCCCCACGGGGTCGCCGCGGCTCGGGTCATTGGTCTCTGGCCGGAGGCGGGCGTCGTGCTCAGCGTCGATGGCACGATGGCCGACCTGCGCGCGGGGGCGCGCGACCTCGTACGAACGGCCGTCGCGCGCCAGCGGCGCCCCCTGCATCTCGCGGCGTAGTTTGGCCAAAGGTCCGTTCCTAGTAGCGTAGATAGGTCATGTCGCTACGCTCCTCCCTTCGAAATATCGCCATCATCGCCCACGTGGACCACGGAAAGACCACGTTGGTCGACAAGATGCTGCGCCAAACGGGCTCCTTCACGGCTCACGAGGAGATCACCGACCGGGTCATGGACTCCGGCGACCTGGAGCGGGAAAAGGGCATCACCATCCTCGCGAAGAACACCGCGGTCAAGTGGAACGGCCTGACCATCAACATCATCGACACCCCTGGTCACGCCGACTTCGGGGGCGAGGTCGAACGCGGGCTGGCCATGGTCGACGCCGTGATCCTTCTGGTCGACGCCGCCGAGGGCCCCCTTCCCCAGACCCGCTTCGTCCTTCGCAAGACCCTCGAAAAGCGTCTCCCGGTCGTTCTCGTGATTAATAAGGTGGATCGGCCCGACGCTCGGGTCGCCGAAGTGGTGGCCGAGGTCGAGAACCTCTTCCTCGACCTCGACGCCGATGAGCACCAGATCTCCTTCCCGATTCTCTACGCCAGTGCCCGACAGGGCTGGGCGTCCCTCGACCCCACGGCCACCTCGGGCGACCTCACTCCGCTCTTTCAAACGATCGCTGACTTCGTGCCGGCGCCGGAGTACGAGGAGGGCCACGGTCTCCAGGCGCTCGTGTGCAACTTGGACGCTTCTCCGTACCTGGGTCGCCTCGCGCTCTGTCGCGTCATCAACGGCAACCTCGAACGGGGCCAGCGCGTGGCGTGGTGTCGCATCGACGGCTCCGTCGAGCACGCCAAGGTGACCGAACTGTTTATTACCGAGGCCCTCGAGCGCGTCCCCGCCCAGAGTGCCGGTCCGGGCGACATCGTGGCCGTCGCGGGCTTCGAGGACATCACCATCGGCGAGACGCTGGCCGACGCGGAGAACCCCGAACCCCTCGAGCCGCTGCACGTCGACGAACCGAGCCTCTCGATGACCATCGGTATCAACACCTCACCGCTCGCCGGCACCGAGGGCAAGCTCCTCACCGCGCGCATGGTGAAGGACCGCCTCGACAAGGAACTAGTGGGCAACGTGGCCCTGCGCGTACTGCCCACCGACCGGCCCGACGCGTGGGAGGTCCAGGGACGTGGCGAACTGCAGTTGGCGGTCTTGATCGAGACCATGCGTCGCGAAGGCTTCGAGCTCACCGTCGGCAAGCCCCAAGTCGTGACCCGCCTGGTCAACGGCAAGGTGCACGAACCCATGGAACACGTCACCATCGACGCGCCCGACGACTTCGTCGGACCTATCAACACGCTCCTCGCCACGCGCAAGGGCACGATGGTCGACCTGGTGAACCACGGCACCGGTTGGGTGCGCATGGAGTGGCGAATCCCGGCCCGGGGGTTGGTTGGTATCCGCACCGAGTTCATGACCGAGACCCGTGGCGCCGGCATGATGCACACCACGTCCGACGGGTACGAACCCTGGTTCGGTGACATTCGACTGCGTCAAAAGGGCACGTTGGTCGCCGATCGCCGCGGCGACACCACCGCGAACGCCCTGTTGGACCTGGAGCAGCGCGGCGTGTTGTTCGTCGGCCCGGGGGTTGAGGTCTACGAAGGCATGATCGTCGGAGAGAACGCGCGCTCCGATGAGATGAACGTGAATCCCACCAAAGAGAAGAAGCTCACCAACATGCGCGCCTCGGGCAGCGATAACACCGAGAAGATCGCGCCGCCGACGATCTTTTCGTTGGAGCAAGCGCTCGAGTTCATCGCCGATGACGAAGCCGTCGAAGTAACGCCCAAGTCAGTGCGCCTGCGCAAAGTCGTGCTCGACGTCGCCGCGCGTCACCGCCTCAACAAAAAAGCCACCGCGCCCTCCCACTAGTGTTGTCCCCGGAGGGATGACAGAGCGGCCGAATGTACCGGTCTTGAAAACCGGCGTGGGCTTGCCCACCGTGGGTTCAAATCCCACTCCCTCCGCCACAGTCCTCGGCCCCGTTGACGAGACCTCCGACCCCGACTTAGTTTTTGGTCGGGAGCAGGGGAAACTCTCGACCAGTTGATCGGTCAGAACACGAAGGGAATCAGCATCTTGGTCGAGCGCTTGTACGCCGGATAGTCGTTCGGAAAGAGGCGCTCCATGATGCGCTCCTCGACGATGGCGCTGTAGGTGAAGTACGCGCCCATGAACACGGCGGCCAGGAGCCAATACCAGGTCACGGCGACCGCCGTCCCGATGGCGGCGAGGATCAATCCCGAGTAGATGGGGTTGCGGACGTAGCGATAGGGACCGGTGGTGACCAACTCCGCGTCCACCTTCTCCGACATCGGCGTGCCCCAGTTCCGTCCCAGATAGAACCGGGCCCACACGGCCAGTCCCAACCCACTGAGGAAGAGACCCAGACCGACGCCTTGGAGAACGGCGTTGCTCACGACGTGGTGGTGGCCCCTGAAGGCGCCGGAGCGACCGAGCAAGACAACGATGACGAGGAAGACCAGCCTCACGCCGAGAAAGTGTCGCATTCCGGACCGGGCCGACCGCTTGGCCGTCAAGGCGGCGGCCAGCCACGCCACCCAGAAGAGGACCCACAGGCCGTAGATGACGTAGTCGATGGCGTACATGGATGGATCGCGATGGTACCAGAGTCACCGTCGAAGCCCCGTGGTAGGCCACCTCCGCGAGAGTGGGGCCCCTCGGCGCCGCGCACAACGCCCTCACGATCGACAACAACTCGTGAGCGTCTGTCGATTTACGATGTCGTCACTCGTCGGTATTGGTGAAAGGCTCAGTGGGAGCCCTGAAGGGAGCAAGTATGGCGCAGTACCTGGCATTGATTTATGAGAACGAGGCCTCGTGGGCGACCGCGGACGAGGAGACGTACAACCGCATTCACGCCAACCACATGAAGTTCGCGGAGAACAATGGGGCGTCGTTGGTGGGCGGCGAGGCGCTGGAACCGTCCAGCACCGCGACGTTCCTTCGCACGAACGCGTCGGGCGAGGTCGTCGTGACTGACGGGCCCTTCGCCGAGACCAAGGAAGTGTTGGGCGGCTTCTACCTCATTGAGGCACCCGACCTCGACGCGGCGCTCGCCATCGCGAAACAGATTCCGGCCGAGTTCGGCGGTGTGGAAGTACGTCCGATTCGCAAAATGAGTTGACGCATCACGAACGCGAACGCTTCGCAGGTTGCCGCGGCGGTGGCGGAAGCTCACCGACGAGAGTGGGCCTTCGTCCTCGCGGCGACCCTGCGCGTCGCTCGCGACATTGACGTGGCGGAGGAGTGCGTGCAGGACGCCTACACGCGGGCCCTGGCCAGCTGGAGGACCGACGGTATCCCGGCTAGTCCGGGCGCCTGGCTGACCACCGTCGCGCGTCGTCGCGCCATCGACCTGGCGCGACGACGCGACCTCGGCACGCGCGTGCAGCACCTGTTGGTCACCGACGAGGTGATCGACGCGCCCGGGGCGCCCGAGGTCCCTGACGACCGGCTGCGGCTGATCTTCACCTGTTGCCACCCGAGCTTGGATCTCGACGCGCAGGTGGCCTTGGCCCTGCGTCTGCTCTGTGGACTCAGCACCGCCGAAGTGGCCAAGGCGTTTTTGGTGAAGGAGTCCACGATGGCGGCGCGGCTGACACGCGCCAAGAAGAAAATCGCCCTGGCGCGAATCCCCTATCGCGTGCCGGAGCCCGAAGAGATGCGCTCTCGCGTGGACGCCGTGCTCACCGTCATTCATCTCCTGTTCACGACCGGGCACACCGCGCCGGTCGGGGGCAGCCTCACGCGCGACGATCTCATCGAGCGCTCCCTCGATCTCGCTCGGATGCTCCACGCGTTGCTGCCCCACGACCCAGAAGTCACGGGACTGCTGGCGCTCGTGGTGATCACCGACTCGCGGCGCCACGCCCGGATCGGTGGCGATGGGGAACTCGTCACGCTGGAGTATCAAGACCGGAGTCAGTGGGTGCACGAGTCGATCGACGAAGGGCTCTCGCTGGTCAGTGAGGCGGTGCGTCGCGGCCGACCGGGACGCTTCACGCTGATGGCCGCGCTGTCGGCCGTTCACGCGAGCTCGCCTGGCTGGGACGAGACCGACTGGCGCGAGATCGTGGGGCTGTACGACCTCCTCATGGAGTCGTGGCCGTCGCCCGTCGTGGCCCTGAACCGCGCGGTCGCCGTTGGCTTCGCCGACGGTCCCGAGGCGGGCCTCGCCGCGCTCGAGCGCCTCGAGACCGAACCTCAGTTGGTGAACTACCCCTACTTCGCCGTGGCACGCGCCGAGTGCTTCCTCCGCCTGGGTGATACCCGGCGCGCCCGTGAGACCTTCGCCCTGGCCGTGCAACTCACGGAAAACTCGATCGAGCGCGAGCACCTGAACGCGCGCATGAGCTCCCTGTTGAGCGACGCGAGCCTCGATCCCGACTCGCCCGCCGATTGGCCCGGTACGTAGCCTTCTCCGCATCACTCGGACCGGGGGGCAGGCCGCCGGGCCCGTTTCAACTGTGAGACGAGTGTGAATTTCATCGAAGACGCGGTTCAACGCGGTCACCGCGCCACCAGTTGCGCCGGCGTTGCTTAGTCTTGAACTGGCGCTCGAAGTGAGCGTCAGAAGAGTCGTGTGGATTCCAATCGGGAGTAAGGGCCACCGTGCGGCGGAGGACCAGTGGCGCGGAAAACGAAGAGACCCGTGGTCGTCATTTCGACCCTCGCCCTCGTCGTGGCGGCCTTTCTCATTGGTCGCACGAGCGCGCCGGCGAGCGGCGGCGATAGGTCAACCACGACGCCCACGGTGACGACCTTCTCGGCGTTCTACTTGGACATCGGAGCGTCAGAGTCTCTGGGCTTCCAACCGACCGGCATCCCCGGCCATAATGGCCAACGCACCAATACGGGCTACGCCAACGATCTCGTCCTTCGCGAGGCATTGAAGGGGGTCGCGCTCAACCTCGACCAGGTGGGCTGTCCGGGCGACACCGTTCAGTCCCTGCTCGACACGGCCGCGTCCGATAACTGTTATCACGCGCCCCAAACCCAACTCACCAAAGCCGTCTCGTACCTCCACGGACAGACCGGCCCGGGACTGGTCACGATCGATCTCGGTTTCAACGACGTGCGCACGTGCCTCCAAGCCAACCCCGTCGACGAGACCTGTCTCGCCAACGGAATCTCCGCGATCCAGGCCGATCTACCCAAGATCGTGAGCCAGCTGCAGGCCGCCGCGGGACCGGACGTGCACTTCGTCGGTGTTGAGTACTCCGACCCGTACCTGGGTTTCTACCTCGACGGAGCCGGCGGACCGGCGCAGGCGACGGCGACCCTCGACGGTGTGAACCAAGTCGACGCGCTGCTCGGGCAGATCTACGCGGCCGCGGGCGTGGATGTGGCGGACGTGCCGTCGCTGTTTCAGATGGACAACAACGCCGCGACGACGCTCGACAATGTGGGGACCGTACCCACCAACGTTCAAGAAGCCTGTACTCTGACGTGGTTTTGCTACTCGAAGCCCTTTGGGCCCGACGATCACCCCAACGAGGCCGGGTACTCGGTCATCGCCCAAGCCATTGAGTCGGTGTTGCCCGCGTCGTGGTGACCTCGGGGCCGCGGGGGGCGCGATCAGCGGAAATCCTGCCCGGGCGGCCCTACAGGTACTCTTGATCGATTTACTTATTGTTACGTTGCGGCAGCGGACGGTCGCAGAGTAAGACTCGTATGGCCTCCTATCGGTAGCAGGAGCTGCCGCGCGACGGAGGAGCAGTGGTGTACAAATCCAAGTATCTGATGACAGTCGGTGCGACGGTCCTCGTGACGCTCGCCGTCGCCGTCGGCGCCTACGCGTTGGTGCGAACGAGCAGCCCGCCCACCGCTGGCGCCGCATCCGCCGCCGCGGCGGTGCCGGTCAAACTGACCGCCTTCTATCTCGACGTCGGCGGCTCGGAGTCGCTCGGATTTCAACCGACGGGCATCGCCGGCCACAACGGCGAACGCACGAATACGGGCTACGCCAACGATCTCCTGCTTCGCGAAGGACTGAAGGGAGTGGCGCTCCAACTCCAGCAAGTGGGATGTCCCGGCGACACGGTCCAGTCGGTGCTGAACACGACCAAGGCCGACGCCTGCTACCAGCCACCGAACACGCAGCTCACCACCGCCGTCAGTTACCTCAAGGCTCATCCGACCGGCCAGGGACTGGTCACCGTCGACATCGGCTCCAACAACATACGACCGTGTCTAGAGTCCGACCCGGTCAATCAGGCCTGCGTCGCGGCCGCGCTCGCGGCGGTCCAGGTGGACCTGCCAAAGATTTTGACCCAGTTGAAAGCGGCCGCGAGTCCCAGCACTCACATCATCGGCTTGGAGTACTCTGACCCGTTTCTGGGCTACTACATAAAGGGACCGGATGGACCGGCCAGGTCGGCGGCCACCCTGGTCGCGGTGGATCAGTTCGACACGCTGCTCGGCAACATCTACTCCCAACAAGGCGTCGTCACGGCGGCCGTGCCGACGTTCTTCGACATGAACATCACAACTCCCACCACCGTCGACAACGTCGGGACGCTGCCGCTCAACGTGGACATGGCCTGTCAGCTGAGTTGGTTCTGCTACGGAACCCCCTTTGGACCCGACGATCACCCCTCCAACGCGGGATACTCGATGATCGCGGCGGCCATCGAGGCGGTCTTGCCCAAATCCTGGTGACCTCGTTCACGGGGACGTGGCCCGCGTGACCAACGGTCGTCGCGATCGGGGAGGTACGCACGCGCGAGCCAATCCCCCTGATGGGCTCCTCGCCGGGCGCACTACTTCCTCCCTGGAAGGCGTGACGACCCTGGACTTTCTGGTGGGCACCTGGAGCGTCGAACGCTGGATCGACGACGCGCTCAGCGGGGAGGTCGGGACGTTTCGCGGAACCGCCACTTTTGTGAATGCCGGCGACGACGACCCCCGCGTCCTCTTTGATGAGGCCGGGGTGGTTCGCTTCGGCCAGTACTCGGGCCGGGCCCGTCGACGGCTCGTCTACTCCCCGGGTCGGGGATCGCTCATCGAGGTGAGTTTCGTCGACGGTCATCATTTCATCGAACTCGACCTGCGCGAGGGGTCGTCGACGGACCACCACCAGTGCGCCAGTGACGGGTACGACGTCACCACCACGGTGCTCGACCGCGATCGCATCGAAGAACAGTGGCGCGTTCGGGGACCGGCCAAGGACTACGTCGCGGTGACCCAGATGACGAGAGTTACCTGATCGTCAGGGACACATCACGCGCGGTGCCCCGAGCGCTAGTTCGTGGCGGGTAACACGCGAGCACGAATCGTGTCAATCCACTGGGCCGCGGCGTGTCGCGCGGCGGCCACCTCTTCTCGCTTGTCCCGCGCACCCTCGCCCGTGACGGGGTAGGACCCGAGGAACTTCACGCGCGCGAGATGAGCCTGGAGATCGGCCAGACAGTCGGCCACCACGTCGTCCGCGACGTGTCCTTCGAACTCAATGACAAAGCAGTAGTCACCGAGCCCCCGCTTGGTCGGTCGACTTTCCAGTTTGGTGAGGTTGATGTCGCGCGCGGCGAAACGACCGAGGATGGCGTAGAGCGAGCCCGGGCGGTCGGCGTCCTGGAAGCAGACGATGGTGGTGCGGTCGTGTCCGGTGGGGGCGGCCACCGCGTCGCGACCCACCAGCACGAAGCGCGTGGCGTTATCGGGATGATCTTCGATGTCGGCGACCACCACGTCGAGCCCGAAGAGCTCACCCGCGAGCGCCGAGCCGACCGCGGCCCACGGCTCGGGCGAGAGGGCGACGTCGGAGGCCGCCTGAGAGGTGGAGGTGGTCTGCACGGTGGCGAACTGGTGGTCGTGGACAAAACCGCGTACTTGGGCCAGGGCGTGCACGTAGCTGAGGACGGTGGTGATCGCGTCGAGCGAGACCCCCGGTCGCGCCAGGAGATGCAGGTGGATGGGGAGCACGATCTCTTGCAGGATCACCAGGTCGTGCGCGAAGACGAGGCTGTCGATGGTCGCCGACACCGTCCCCTCCAGCGCGTTCTCGAGGGGCACCAGGCCCTGGTCCAGCGTGGCGTCGGCGACCGCGGCGAGCAGGTCCTCCAACGAGGGGTAGGCGACGGCGTCCACGTTGACCAGGGTGGTCACGGCCTCGTGGGTAAATGAGCCTTCGGGCCCTAAGTACCCAACGCGGTCGTTCGCCATGACGGGATGTTAGTTCGTGGCGCCATCAGGGCTTCAGCGAGAAGCCCGGCGAACTTGTTTGAGCCCGTACGATAGCGAGGGACTATTTTCGAGAAGGAGTGCAATGGGGCACCAGATGTTTGACTACGACGCGCAACTCGCCGAGGCCGTCTTCGCGTACTGCCGCGAGCGACTGTCGTTGGATCCAGTTCCCCTGGACTACGGCAGTCAGATGGAGATTCCGATCGACAAACTGGCCGGACTCGTGCGTCCCCAGGGCCACAGTCCCGAAGAGATTCTCGACTTCTTCAAGACCACGCTCGCGCCGGCCGTCGTCTCCATCGACTCACCGGGCTTCTTAGCGTTCATCCCCAACGCGCCCACCAAAAACTCCCTGCTCTTTGACATGGTCGTCGCCTGCTCGGGACTCAATGGCACGAGCTGGCTGGAATCGAGCGGCGTGGTGGTGGCCGAGAATCAAGCCCTCGCCTTCCTCGCCGAGACGGCGGGCCTTCCCGAGAGCTCCGGCGGAGCGTTCGTCTCGGGCGGGTCGATCGGGAACCTCTCGAGCCTCACCGTGGGGCGCGACGTGGGGCGCGCGAAGCGCCCCGACCTCAACCCCCGGGACCTGCGCTTCGCCATCTCGAGTGACGCCCACTCCAGCATTGGCAAGGCGCTGCACGTCCTGGACGTCGACACCCTGGTCGTGGAGACCGACGACCATCGCTTCACCCTCGCGGCCCTCGAGCAGGCGCTCGCGAACGACCCGCACCCCGAGACCGTGATCGGGGTCGTCGCCACGGCCGGCACCACCAACGCCGGCATCGTCGATGACTTAGAGGGGCTCGGCAGCTACGCGCGCGAGCACGACCTATGGTTCCACATCGATGGCGCCTACGGCGGCGCCGGGATCCTCTCGGCGACGCACCGACATCTCTTCACGGGAATCCGCCACGCCGACAGTTTCATCGTCGACCCGCATAAGTGGCTGTTCGCGCCGCTCGACTGCTGCGCGCTGATCTATCGCAACCCGACCGTCGCGCGCAAGGTCCTCGCCCAGCAAGCCAGCTATCTCGACGTACTGCACGGCGCTTCCGACGACGACTATGAGTGGAACCCGTCGGACTTTGGCATCCACCTCTCTCGACGGGCCCGCGGGCTGCCGTTTTGGTTTTCGCTGGTCACCAACGGAACCGCCGCCTACGAGTCGGCCGTCCAGGTGGCGATCGACCTGGCCCAACGCACCCAAGAACTGATCGGCGAGAGCGACCATCTGGAGATGGTGCGCCCCTCGAGTCTCTCGATCGTGCTCTTTCGTCGCCTCGGGTGGGACGCCGAGCGCTACAACGAGTGGAGTCAGGAACTCCTGCGCAAACAGATCGCCTTCGTCACGCCCACCAAGTGGGAGGGCGAGACGGTCGGACGAATCGCCTTCCTGCACCCCAACACCAGCGAAGAGATGATCACCGAGATCTTGAACTCGATGCGCGACTAGAGCTCTCCGCGCGCTCGTCGTTCGACTTAGTGGGGTCTAGCGCTCCAGCAGTGGGTCACTCGGCTGGCGGTTACGTTCGCCGAGCGCTTCGCGAGCGCGCCAGGCGATCCCCCCAGTGCTTCGAGCACCACGCGATTGGCGAGATAGGCCGTGATCTCGGCGTGGTCGTAGGGCGGCGAGACTTCCACGATGTCGACCCCGGCGATCGGCACGCTCATCGCAATGCGGCGCACGGCGTCGAGCAGTTGGCGACTGGTGAGCCCCCCGGGTTCGGGCGTGCCCGTTCCGGGCGCCGATCCGGGGTCGACGACGTCGACGTCAATCGAGAGAAAGACGGCGTCGCAGTCGTCCATCGCCACTTCCAGCGACTCACTCACCACGTCGTCCACGCCGCGCGCCACGATCTCGCTCATCTCGAATGAGCGCATCCCCCGCTCGGCCATCCAGTCGAGCGTCTCGGGCTCGGGCCAGTACCCGCGCAGTCCGATCTGCAGGAATCGGTCACCCCGACAGGCGCCCGACTCGATGAGTCGGCGCATCGGCGTCCCGTGGCCGTAGAGGGATCCAAACTGACTCTGGCCCGTGTCGGCGTGGGCGTCGAAGTGGACGACCGACACCCGGCCGAATCCGAAGTGATGCGCCACGCCGGTCACGTCGGGCAGGGCGATCGTGTGATCACCACCGAGGATGATCGGGATCACGCCCTGACGCGCCACCATGGCCACCCGATCCTCCAGCGCGGCGAGGGACCGCTCGGTCTCGCCCGAGGGCATCTCGACGTCGCCGAGGTCCACCACGCGCAGCGCCACCAGGGGATCGACGCCGAGGGCGAGCGACGGGCGCATTCCGTCCTGGGGCAGATAGTCCGTCGTGCGGATGGCCTGGGGCCCGAATCGCGCCCCGGGACGATGCGACGTTCCGCCATCAAACGGGGCGCCGATGATGACGGCCGCCGCCGCCGACCACTGGTCGATCTCGTCGGGGTCGACCGCCGGGACGCCCAGGAACGTGGCGTCGGGGCCGTAGAGGTTGCCGAGCCGGGTCATCGTCCGTACCCGGGCCGCGAGGTCGTGACCACGAAGCCATCGCCGGCGACTCTTGGCGCGTCGAGGGACGTCACGGTCCGCGTCGTGCCCGGCGTGCCCTGGAGGAAGACGGTGGCTCGCGAGGGGTTGGTCGCCACGTCGAGAGTCCGCCCGTCAGCGACGTTCAGCAGCTCTTCTCGATGGGTCATACGTCTCCGATTCAGGTACGTTCGTACGATACGTCCCCACGAGGGGTGCGAACTTACCTGGTGATACTGAGCGGCACGCCGTCGTTCAGCAGTTCCACCCAGGTTTGGCCCGGGGTGAGGCGAATCGTCGCTCCGCTCGCGGTGAGGAACTGGACGATGTCGGCCTTGGAGGCACCGCGCGACCAGGTGCCCACGATCTCGCGCCCGCCGCTGAAGACCATGGCCGTGCCCGTGCCCTGAAGATCGCCGTAGGAGTTCTCGGTGCCGATGCCGTTCACGTAGTTGATGTACATGACAATCACGTTCTGGGGTGACTCGCGCTGGCCGGTACCGGTGACGTCGGGCTGGCCGAAGAGAGTACGGTCCCACGAGCTGGTGGCGCTGTCCCAGGTCCAGGTCACGGGATAGATGCTGGGAAAGGGCACGACGAAGCTCTTCACCGGGGCGCCGATGGCCTTCGTGCCCGCCGCGCGGTAACTGTAGAGGGCGGGCGGCGGCGTCGGCGTTCCCTTGAACGCAAAGAGCGCAGAACCAATCGCGAAGAGGTTGTGGGGCGCCTGCAGATTCGGGTCACGGAACATCGCGGCCCCCGCCGAGCTCTCGTCAATCAGCTTGACCGGCGCGGTTTCGATGCTGCTCACGGCGTACGGGGCGCCGCCCGAGTAGGCAAAGATGCCCCCGAGCGGCCACACCACCTGGGTGTCGGTGGGCCGCACGGAGCGCACCGGACCGATCTTCGCCGGGGCCTGGGAGTTGAAGATCGCGGCCAGGCGCGTGATGCCGCCGTTCACGATCTCCTCGTACACGTCGTCGGCTTGGCTGATCCCCCACTGCGGCAGCGCCTGGGGGGTGTTCTCGATCTTGACGGTGAGGGCTGGTCGGGTGAGCGCCGCGCCCCCGGGGTCGGGCAACCCGGTCAAGGGAGCAACGGGGCTCGGCGTGGTGGTGGTGGTCGTTGTCGACGTCGTCGTGGTGGACGACGCGCTCTTCGACTTATGGGTGGAAAAGTAGATAACCGCCGCGGCGACCACAATCACGACCACGATCAGCCCCAGCACGTATTTTCGCATTTCTACAAACTTAGTAACTCAGCGCTTCACTTCGAGGTCGCGTGCGCCTGGTCGGAGAGAAGTTTTGCGATCTGGTGATGGGGTAGCTGCGTTTCAGCGCTGATATGCCCGGAGTCGGGAATCACCTCCCAACCGGTTTTGAGGTAGAAACCGAGTGCGCTGTCACGGGCGTTGGCCCACAGCTGCTCCGCCCCCGCGGCGCGCAGCGCGCGCTCCGCCTCCTCGAGGACCCGGGCGCCATACCCCTGACCCTGCACCCCCGCGTCGACGGCCATATAGCGAAGCTGGTAGCTGACGAGGTCACGTCGAAGGGGTGCGGGCGTCGGGTAGAACGACGCGCTCACCACGACTCGACCCTCCACGAGTCCCGCGAAGTGCCGCGAGGTGGGCTCCTCGTCGCGCGGCTCGTCGACCGTTTTGGAGGGGTCGTTCTCGCGCAGGACTCGTCGGCGCAGTTCATACAGTTGCGCGGCCTCCACCGGCGCCACTCGAAACTCGTTCGCGATCGACTTGGTCATGGTGTACATGGTCACGTTCGGGTCTCTCTCCATGGTGAACGGCTCCCCGATGAGTGTGAAGCCGTTCTTCAGGTAGAAGGCGCGAGCGCGCGGGACCCCCGAGGCGACGTGCAGGTAGATCTCGCGCGCCCCTTCGCCGCGCGCCCACTCCGCGACCGCTCCCACCAGCAGACGGGCCGCTTCGCTCCCGCGCGTCGCCGGGGTGACGTACATGCCATAGAGCCAGTGCGTGCCCGGAAGGTTGTCGTTGTAGCCCCCCGAGACCATGCCGACGACGACGCCGTCGCGCTCGGCCAGGAAGTAGACGGTCGTGGCCACCTTGTGGCGCCACTGGCGCGCACTCAGGCGAAGCGCACCCTGCAAGGTCGAGCCAAATGCCTGCGGCGCGTCGGTGAGCGCCTCCAGTCGAATCGCTCGGAGCGCCGACCAGTCGGCACTCTGGATTCGTCGAATGGTTACCGGCGCGTCAGCCACGAGATCGGTGCGTCGCTGGACCGTTCATTCACCCATTCTTTCATTAGAGGCCGCGGGAGAACTGTCGCTGGGCTTTGCGGATCGGGTCGGGGGCCCTAGGTTTCTCGGACGGGTTCGCGACGGGGCAGTCGCGCGGAGTAGATCGAGTACCCGTCAATCTGGCGCACGAGGAAGGTGGCGATCACGGTGGCCGCCATCATCGGGACGCTGACGTTGAATCCCCCGTGGGTCAGTTCGAGCACCAAGACCAGACCAGCGAGCGGGGCTTGCATCGCCGCCCCGATCATGGCCGCCGCCCCCACCAACGCGAACGCTCCGATTGGTGCGCCGGGCCAGAGATGCACCCACGCGGCGCCGAGGAAGGCTCCGAGCATCGCCCCGGTGGCGAGGAAGGGGGTAAAGACGCCGCCGGACGCGCCGCTGCCGAGCGTGAGCGTCGTGAGGATCGGTTTGAGTGCGAAAAGGGCGAAGAAAAGACCGATGCCGCCCACGCCCAGGAAGGCCTGGTGGGCCATGTCCTTGCCGTTGCCAAAGAGCTGGGGATACCAGAGCCCCACCACGCCGACCAGCAAGAACGCCACCGGCATGGTCCAGAAGATGTGGGCGCCCTTGGCGCGATGATACGACGCCCAGCCGAGGAGACGCACGTAGCCGACCGCCAGAAGACCGATCACCACGCCGGCCAAGAGCGACCAGACCATGAGGGAGGCACTAAATCGGAAGTTCGGAATGTCCACGTAGGTGGCGTGGCTGGGTAGGTAGATCCACGCGACGACCGTCGCGACCAGCGAGGTGGCGAGCGCCGGGAACACGACGGGCAGCGCAAAACTGCCGTAGAGCACTTCGGCGGTGAAGAGCGCTCCGCCGAGGGGAACGTTGTAGACGGCGGCCAGCCCGGCCCCTCCGCCACAGGCGACGAGGAGCCGTCTTTGAGCGCTGGTCAGAGAGAACCAGCGAGCGATCAACGATCCCGACGCCCCGCCCATTAACTTGGGCGCGGCCTCGCGACCAATCGGGGCCCCCGCGCCCACCACCACCTCGGACACCAGCGAGGTGAGCAGGCTGCGGCGCGGGGAGAGCTCGCCGTCGCCGCTCCACACCGCTTCGTCGATCTCGGCGTGGTCGTTCTTTAGGTACCGACGGATGAAGTACCACGAGACGGCACCGAAAACGCCGGCCAGCACGAGGGAGAGAATGCGGCGCGCGCCCGAGGCCGCCGCGACGGCCGCCTGATAGCTGCCCGCACGGTAGTCAAAGGCCAGGCGTTCTACGAGCGAGAGTATCCACATCAACAGGTCGCCGAAAAGCCCGGCGGCCACGCCGGTCAACAGAACGGCGAGCCAGAACGTGGGCGTGAGCCGCGCCTCGCCGTCGTGGGTCACGTTGGGTTGTTCCATGGCCCCCCGCCCGGAGGCGATGCGGCGTTTGATGAGTGGCGCCGGTACCCGTTGGCGCTCGCTGTCGCCCTGTGACTTCGGCACTCGTTTCACCTTGACTCGACCGTAGTGGCGAGCATCTCACGTTTGGTCCGGGGACAATTGCGAGTATCCCACTGGAAGAAGTGCCTATTGATCGGTGAGGTTCAAGGGACCTTCGCCAAAGTCCGGCTCCCCCGTGGCGGCGTTGGGATGGGGCCACAACGTCCTCCACGGCACCTGGGCCCGTCCCACCACGGGACGGGCCAGGGGCGTTCGAGCGCACAGCGCGCTGAACAGCCACCCGAGGGCGTAGGTCACCACCAGCGCGCTCAGCATCAACACCAACCACGGCACCCGGTGGTACAGATTGAAGTGCTGCGCCCAACGCGCCTCGACGATGATCCAGACCATCTGGGAGACGTAGATGCCGTACGCCGCTTCCGATCCCGAGGCGGTGATGGCTCGGGTGCGGGCACTGCGCCGAGGACTGACCAGATAGACGCCGAGGAGATACACGACGAGAATGGCCGCGACGTTGTAGGGAATGACCAGAGCCGCGAAGGGGTTCCCTCCGGGCACGAGAACCCCCGACAGCCGCGTGCCGTGCGTGGCGAGGTAGTCCACCACCAGCGGCACGACCGCCAGGGGCACCGTCGCCACCAAGATCCCCGTGCGATGGCGCACCACCCAGTCGTGAAATCTCTCGAGATAGAAGGCGCAGACCACGCCTCCGAGCAGGTAGAGCGGATAGGAGAAGACCAGACGCGACTCGATCTTGGGCGACATGATGACGCCAATCCAGTCTCGGCGAATGATGATCGGAAAGAAGACCTGCCACACCACTGACCCCACGACGACCGCCAGCCGCGACCGGGGGTAGCGCTGAAGAAACCAGAATATGTAAGGAAAGAGGACGTAGAACTCCAGAAGGACGAGCAAGAAGTAGAGGTGGTAGTACCCGGTCCCGAGGTTGAACAGAAGATTGTGCAGCCCCGTGAAACTAAACACCGCCGAGCCGGGAATCTTGAGAAAGGGGAAGGTGGCGCTGTTCTGCGCCGCGGCGATCGGAAAGTAGATCACCGTCCACACCAGGTAGACCAGTCCGACGGCCATGAAGCGCCGCTTCCAGTAGGGACCGAGCGCCACCTTCTCGCTCCCTCGATAGCTGTAGGCCAGCATGCAGGCCGACACGAAGAGAAAGGCGTCGCGTGAGAAGTGCGTGAGGGTGAGCATGCTGGCCGCGGCAAAACTGGTCGAGAGCGGGGAGAAGTAGATGAGCGCGTGCGTCGAGATGACGGCCGTCTGCTTGATCGGGCGCATGGCGTCCACGTGATCCAGGCGCTGTCGCGTCCCACGTGGCGTCTCGGTGGAGGAACTCATGACCTTCCTGTTTTTACTTGAGATGGACGTCAGAGACGTTCTTCGTACACGACAGTGACCTCGTCCTGACGGAGACTCGACGTGTGGACTTTTCCCGTGGCGTGGAGAGGGAACTCGGCGACCACCTGCACCAGCACGGGCCGGTGCGTTGAGGAAAGCCGTTCATTGGCCGCGACTCGCACGCGATCAACGAGGGCCGCGAGTTCCTCCGGGGAACTGAGCGCCACGTCCTCGGTCGGCTGCACGAAGGCCACCGGGACGTGACCGAACACGTCGTCCGCACGACCGATCACCGCGGCGCGGCCCACCCCTTTGACGTCCGCCAGGATCTGCTCGATCTCCAGGGGATAGATCTTCTCGCCGCCGCGATTTATCACGTCGTCGCTTCGGCCCACGATGAAGAGATAGCCATCCTCATCGAAGTAGCCGAGGTCCCCCGTTCGCAGCCACCCGTCAGCGTCGAAGCGCTCCTCGTACCCCGGGCTCTCGTAGCGACGAATGACGGTCGGTCCACGTATCTCGATCGGGCCCGCCTGGGCACCCTCGCCCCGTACCCGCACCTCCACGCCCGCGGGCACACCGACCGACCCCGGCTTTCGAGTCCCCTCGATGGGGGTCACACAGATTTGGCTGGCCGCTTCGGTCATCCCGTAGGACTGGATAATCGGGAGACCGATCTCGGCCTCAAAGCGCTCGAAGAGCGCGGGCGCGAGCGGGGCCGAGGCGGAGCGCACGAAGCGAACTCGAGGCGACGGCGCCTCACCGTCGTGCAGTTCACAGAGTCGCGAGATGATCGCCGGCACCGCGTTGATCCAGGTCGCGTTGTAACTGTTCACCAGATTCCAAAAGCCCGTGCGGTGAAATCGTTCGTCCAGGACGAGCGACGATCCGGCCACCAGCGTGGCGAGCAGCCCGACGACCTCGGCGTTGACGTGCCAGAGCGGGAGCGGATTAAATCCGCGGTCCGAGTCGACGAACCGGTGGTGACGAGCGATGATCTCGGCGGCGGCCACCAGCTGCTCGACGCTCAGTGCCATCACTTTGGGCGTGCCCGTGGTGCCCGAGGACGACAGGACGATGCCGCCTCGCTGGCTCCCGGCGTCGGCGAACGCGTCCGCGCTGCCCGACACGGGCAACGAGGCCGAGATCCACGTGATCGAGCCGTCGGGTGGCGATTGATCGCTCACCACGAAGAGAGATCCGAGGGTGCGGGCGCGGGCGCTCGACGCGGTGAGACCACCGGACGTGGGATCGAGCGGGGCCACCCACGCGCCGACCGCAACGCCCGCGAGAAACCAGGAGGCGAACGTCAGCGGATCGGCCACCACCAAAGCGAAACGCTGGCCGGGGGCCAGTCCCCACGACTGCAGCTGGCGACGATGCTCGTCGACCTCGTCGCATAACTGGTCGTAGCGAAGCACCCGAGAACTTCGTGCGTCGAGGAGGTACGGCTTGGTCGCGTACTCGTTCGCTTGGCGACGAATTAGCGCGAGAAGCGGGTTATCCGTCGTTGTTGAAGGTGACGCCATCGACTCGCCACTTAGTACATCATGCGATGGTCGCGGTAGTGCTTGAACTCCAGGAGATTGTCTGAAGGGTCACACGCGACGAACGTTTGGTGGACCTCGACGCGGCCTTCGAAGCGCAGGCTGACCTCGGCGAAGAGGGGGACGTTGCGCTGCTGACACAGTTGATAGAGGTCATCAAAATCGCGCTGCTCGCGAAAGGTCACCCCGAAGTGACGCGGGTACATCGCCAGCTCACTCAGTGGAGTGCGCGCGGTGGGCGCCTCCGTCAGGTGGCACACCAACTGATCGCCGAAGAAGTCGAAGGTCACCCGATCGTCGTAGCGCCGGGCCAGCTTGCAGCCCAACTTCGTGACGTAGAAATCAACCGTCTGATCGAGGTCGTACGCCGGGACGGCCAGGTGAAAGACGTTGCGACTTTCTCTCATGCTTACAGGTCGTCGCGGTAGCCGGGTTCGAAGTCCAGCAGCGTCTCGCTGCGCAGGCCGAGACGAATCGTCTCCAGCGGTATGACGTCTGAGGCAGCGATATTTCCGAGGTTGACGTCGGGACCGACCCGGCGCACGAAATACGTCTGCAGTTCCGTGGACGGAGCCTCGAAGAGGAGATCCCCGTGGTTGATCTTGGCCGACAGAATCTCTTCGATCAACCCGTAGCGCAGCTCCCCGTTGGACCGGCAGATTCCGCCTTTCCCGCCCTCTCGGGTCTCGAGAGTGACGAGTACCGCGCCCGCGTCGAGGTCGGCCTGGATATAGCTCACCCACTTGTTCGGGGCCATGGTGTCCGAGGTCGCTTGATCCTTCGAGCCCACCTCGGACACCACGAAGAAGTCCTGCGTGAGGCGCTTGACGTACTCCGCCTTGTCGTCGTTGGTGATGTCGATGGTTCCGTTCGATACTTCGACGAACGAGCAGCCATAGCCCTCGCAGAGCGAGCGAAACTCATCAAAGAGACCTTGTTGAACGTACTTCTCGAAGAGCGTGCCGCCGAGATAGAAGTCAACGTTCGCCGCGCGCAACACGTCGAGTTTCGTGCGGAAGTTCTTCGTCACCACTGACGTGCCCCAGCCGAACTTGACGAAGTCAATGTGTTCGCCGTGGCTCTCGATGAGGTCTTCGAACTCCCGCGACGAGAGCCCCTTATCGATCACCATGGTGAGACCAGCGGAACGAGGCTTGGAGCTTCTCTGGGGCAGGGTCAACGACACAACGTCATCGTAACTGGGCGTTTTTTGATTTCTTAGAGGCGGGTCTCAGAAAACTCCGTGTTCGCTTTGAAATTCCTGTGAATCTCTCATGCCCGTCGGGTGAACCGCTGAACCCGTGAGAGACGAGGTCATTCGAGTGCAAAAGTGAGTTGAAGTCATAACTAACTAACGTGGTCGACGTGAGCACCTCCCATCGCGACGGTTTGATCACGCTCGTGCGCCACGGTGAAAGCACCTGGAACGAGCTCGGACTTATTCAGGGTCAGAACGACCTGGCACAACTCACCGAAGTCGGTCGCGAGCAGGCGCGCGCGGTCGCCGAGTCCCTCAAATCGGTCGGGTTTGGTCGTCTGGTGTCGAGCGACCTCGCCCGGGCCCGCCAGACGGCGGAGATCATTGGGTCTGAACTCGGCCTCGCGCTCTCTCCCGACGCTCTCTTGCGCGAGCGTTGTTTTGGCGTACTCGAAGGCCAGCCGCAAGAGATGCTCGACCCGGGACGAAGCGGCATCGTCGATGGCGTGCTGGTCGATCCCGACGCTCGACCCGAGGGCGGCGAGTCGTTCCGCGACGTGGTCACGCGCGTAGGGGTGTTCATCGAGGCGACACGAGATTTTGCCAGTGGCGATCGCCTCCTCGTGGTCACCCACGGAGGAACGATTCGGGCCCTGCGCGCGTACGTCGAGGCGCAACCCCTGGAAGGCCTCGATGCGTTCGCCGTCGCGAACTGCAGCGTGTGGGATCTCTATCCCCGCTCCGTCGCGTGACCGATACTTAGAGCAGGGCGACGGCGCAGGCCAAAGAAGCGAGCGCGATCACCGAACCGACCACCGTGAAGGCGAGGATCGGCGCCCGAGCGTTGTTCTGACGGACGATGCGCAGCCACAACAGTGACGAGAGAGCGCCGGTCACGAAAATGTTCGGACCGAGGTCGAGTCCGAGCAAGAGCGCGAAGGGGTGGGTGACACCCCGGGCCGCAAAGAGCGACGCCGCCGGGAGGTTATTGATGACCAGGGACGCCCCCGCCGCCACCAGCGCCGTCACCAACAGCGTGGAGTGATGCAAGAGGTGCGCGCTCCACGTCGTGGCCCGGGCCACGGTGCCAATGACGACGGCGATCACAAACAACGCGCCCAACGTCACCGGGCTGATCGCCCTCAACGCGCCGGACAAGTTCACGCGGCGGCGTCGCCACGCCACGATTTCGGCGATCGCGCCCACCGCAAAGACCCACTGAGCGGGCTCCGTCAGCGCCAACATCGCCCCGACCGCGAAAAATCCGGCGAAGAGTCCCGGACCGAACTGGAAAGAGTCCTGGGCGGCGGTTGGTCGAGCGGACTTACCCAATGGCCGCCACCGCCACACGCCGACGACGAGGACGGTGATGGTGACGGCGACGACCCAGGGCCAGGCCGTGTGACGAGCGAACTGTGCGCCGGACGCGTGGCGATGCGACCAGACCAGCAGGTTGGTGAGATTCGAACCAGGGAGCAAGAGCGAGGCGGAGTTCGACATAAATATCGTTCCAAACAAGAACGCCGTCTCGTCGGCTCCCTCGGCCCGCGCAGCTTGAAGAGCGACGGGCGTCATAAAGACCACCGACGTGTCGAGGTTGAGGACCGCGGTAACGAGGGCGACGGCGCCCATGGTCACGAGAAACGTGCCCCGGGCGCCACCCGGCGCCCGCCCGCACCACGAACCGAGGACCCGAAAGACGCCTTCACCCGACGCGACGTGCCCAATGAGCAGGAGTCCGGCGACCAAAACAAACGGGGGCCAGGTGGATTGGAGAGCCTGGACCACGTGATGCATCACTTTACGTTAGGTGGTACACGGTGACACGAGCGAGGCGGTGATCGTAACTGCTCGTCGTGCCACGAAGCCGCGAAACTCCACCCCCGGTCACCCTCGCCGGCACGACCGGGGCGAAAGCCGTAATGTCGAAATGTGAGTTGGCCGCAGGCGGAAACACGCGTTGATGAAGAGTTAGTGCGCTACCTCCTGAGAACCCAGTTCCCGGCCATTGCCGAGCAAGAGTGTTGGCATATTGGTGAGGGCTTCGATAACTTTTTATGGCGCGTCGGCGACCACCTCGTGGTGCGACTCCCCCGACGTGAAGCCGCGGTCGTACCGATCGTGAACGAGATCGACTGGCTGAACGTCTTGGCCCAGCGCCTCAGCCTGCGTACGCCGGCCCCACTTTTTGCGGGTGCACCCTGTGATCGCTTCGCCTGGCCCTGGTTGATCGGTCGATGGATCGACGGTGAGCCGGGCGACGAGATCGACTTCGAGGTGGACGGTGACGGGGCTCGAGCGATGGGGACCTTTCTGCGCGAACTTCACGACGAGGCGCCTTCCGACGCGCCGACCAACGTGTGGCGCGGTGTTCCGCTGGCTCAGCGTACGGTCGATTTTGAACGTCGCGCGCGCGCTCTGGACGGCGAGATCGATTTCGTGTCGCTTCTGGAGCAGTGGGAGCGGGCCTGCGACGCACCCACCTGGGATCGGGCACCGCGCTGGTTGCACGGTGATTTTCATCCCGGCAACATGGTCTATCAAGACGGCGCCCTCGTGGGTGTCGTGGACTTCGGCGACCTGTGCGCGGGAGACCCGGCCACGGATCTAGCCGGGGGTCTGATGTCGCTGCCGTTCGAACACCTTGACGCGTTTTTTTCCACCTACGGCGCTCCCGATGAGGCGACGATGCGGCGCACCGTGGGCTGGGCCCTCTTGTTCGGCGTCATGATGGTGTCGCTCGGGCTCCACGAGCGACACAGTTACCTGGACGTCGGGCGCCGCGCCCTGGCGAACGCGTCGGCTCTGTCGGTGACCTTGACGTAACTCGATCACGGACGTACGGCCCCGCGCCCCGGGTCCTCGCCGCCGGACCGGCTAACTTACGTCGAGGAGGCTTCGTGGCGACGTCGCGCGTGTACTTAGAAGAGGGCAAGAACTCAGTGTTCGCCGTCTCTTTGGATTGGCCCGGCTGGTGTCGACGCGCGAAAACGCCCGAACTTGCCGTCGAAGCACTCGAGGACTATCGCGAGCGCTACGCACGGATTGTCTCGATTCCCTTCGACCCGGGCACGCTGAGAGTCGTGGGCGTTCTTCCCGGTACCACGACGACGGACTTTGGAGCGCCGGACGCTCGGGGGCCGTGGGACGAGGTCGCGCTCTCGTCCAAGGAGTTGAACCGCCAGCTCTCGCTGCTCCAGGACTGTTGGAACTATTTCGACGACGTGGTCGACCACGCCCCCGCAACCTTGCGGCGCGGTCCGCGCGGCGGCGGTCGCGACCGCGATGAAATCGTTGATCACGTGCGCGAGGCCGAACGCGCCTACTGCTCGCGCGCGGGGTTTCGAGTCGCCCCGCGAACGCCGTGGGACGAGCAGCGCGACGTGGTGATGACTACCCTGCGCGCCGAGACCCACGCGCCGACCTGGCCCGCCGGCTACGCCGTTCGACGTTGCGCCTGGCACGTCGTCGATCACGCGTGGGAGATCGAGGACAAGAGCGACGTCCTCTAGCTGCACCAGATTGTCCCCGTGGGTATAACGCAGATGGGCGAGGTCCCGTTGTCCGCGTCGACACGAGAGAGTGGTTACTGAGGGGCCTCGCTGCGCACGAGTTGAAGGTGTGTCGCGAGCTCGCCCTTAACTTCGCGCCCCCGTCGGTACCCCGCCGGCCAGTCGTCGAGCGTCTTGAAGAGCCGCTCACCCGACCCCAGATGCACGGGAACCACGGCCAACCACATCTCGTCAATGAGTTGAGCGTCGAGAAACATCCGAATCGTGGCCACGCCGCCGCCCACGTGAATATCGTCGTCACCGGCCACCTCGCGGGCCCGACGAACGGCCTCGTCGATGCCCTCGGTCACGAAGTAAAACGTCGTCTCGCCCACCACGAGGTCGGGGCGGGCGAAGTGGGTCAGGACGAAGACCGGTCCGTGAAAGGGCGGCTCGTCCCCCCACCAACCGCGCCAATCGCTGTCGCCCCACGGGCCTCGCACTGGACCGAACATGTTGCGCCCCATGATGACGGGCCCGCTGGCCTCGAGGTTTCGCTTGAAGACGTCGTCGTCGACGCCCCCCTCGCCACCGCTCTCGCCGATCATCTTTCGACCTGTCTTCGTCGCGAAGATCCACTGGTGCAGCTGACGACCGCTGACGCCGAGAGGATTGGCCTCGCTCTGGTCGGGGCCGGCCCCGAAACCGTCCAGCGAGACGCTAAATGAGTTGACAACAATCTTCGCCACGAGGTACCCACTCTCATCGATCTCGACCCACGATATCGAGACGTCGCGAGTCGCTCACTTCAGCGTGAAGCGTGGAGACTCTATCTCACCGATCACGAGCGAGGCGGTCTCCTTCGCCGTCAGACCACTGGTATCGAGCACGTGCTGCTCGAACCCGTCGAGGTTCGAGTACGACTGATACAACTGACGAATGATCGTCTGGTCGCTGAGGGCTCCCGCGTGGCGCGGCTCGGATTGGCGCGTAACGCAGCGGTCGAGACAGTCCTCGAGCGACGGCCGCAGCACCACGTAGAGCACCGGGGCGCCGAGAGGGGCGAGTTCGTTGTCCACGAGATCCATGAACCACGGTCCGACGTGACCCGAGAGCACCGTCGCGTAGCCCGAGCTCGCGAGACGGGCGGCCGCAGCGAGCGAGGCGCGAACGAGCGCGCGATTTTGACCGTCCGACTCCGGTTCCCACGGCTCGATGAATCCACGCACCACGTGGGCCCACAGGGCGTCCGTCTCGATGACCACCGACGGCGTGAAGTGCTCAGCGACCAGCGGCGCCGAGGTGGTTTTCCCCGCACCGGGCGGCCCCGTCAGAATGAGTAGGAACGGGGCGTTCACCAGGAAAACCTACATCGAGGACGACGCCTCATTTACACTCCTTCGAATGACGAAACGCCTCACGACACCCTTTGACCGCAACACGACGGCGCACGACGTGCTCGCCGACGTTGATCTCTCGGGCAAGCGCGCGATCGTGACCGGCGGCTCCTCGGGCATCGGCGTAGAGACGGCTCGCGCCTTGGCGCACGCGGGCGCCGACGTCACCATCGCCGTTCGCGACGTGGACGCCGGGGGAATCGCGGCGCGGGACATTTTTGTGTCGTCGGGAAACGACGTCATTCAGGTCGCCCGGCTTGACCTGGACGACATCGTGTCGATCCGCGCGTTCGCGGCCACCTGGCTCGGACCGCTCGACATACTCGTGAACAACGCCGGCGTGATGGCGATACCGGAATTGGAACTCTCCTTCGAAGGTCACGAGAAGCAGTTCGCGACCAACCACCTGGGGCACTTCGCCCTCACCGTCGCCATGCACCAAGCCCTGGCCGCGGCCGACGGGGCGCGCGTGGTGTGCGTGAGTTCCAACGCTCACCAGTTTTCCCCGGTGGTCTTTTCCGACGTGGACTTTGAGAATCGTGAGTACGACCCGTGGCTCGCCTACGGCCAGTCGAAAACCGCCAACGTGTTACACGCCGTCGAGATCACTCGTCGCTGGGCCGACGAGGGAATAGTGGCGAACGCCCTGCATCCCGGAGCCATCCCCACTCGACTCCAGCGATACGTCGGGGGAGTTCAAACGCCTGAGCACCTGCGAAAGACGGTCGAACAAGGAGCCGCTACGTCGGCGCTGCTAGCCGGCTCGCCACTCGTTGAGGGCGTCGGGGGACGCTACTTCGAGGACTGCAACGAGGCCGAGGTCACCGCCGAGCCCGAACCGTTCGGCGGAGGCGTTAATCCCTGGGCGCTCGACCCCGCCAGCGCACAAGAACTGTGGGACCTCTCGCTCTCGATGCTCGACAACACTTAGAGGCCGGGCGCCAGCGCGTTCGCCAGGTCTTCGATCAGATCGTCGAGGTCCTCGATTCCCACGCTCAAGCGCACCAGGTTGGCCGGGGGCTCGAGCGTCGAACCGGCGGTCGAGAGGTGCGTCATCACTGAGGGCAGTTCGATCAAACTCTCCACCCCCCCGAGTGACTCGGCGAGCGTGAAGACCGTCGTCGACTCACAGACCTTGCGCGCCGCGTCGACGCCACCTTTCACGGTGAAGCTCACCATCCCCCCGAAGTCACTCATCTGCCTGCGGGCGACCTCGTGGCCCGGGTGACCCGCGAGACCGGGATAAAAGACGTCGTCGACGGCGTCGTGATTGACCAGGAACGACGCAATGGTGCGGGCGTTTTCGCAGTGGCGCTCCATACGCACTCCGAGAGTCTTGAGTCCCCGCAGCAGCAGGTAGCAGTCGAGCGGACCCGGCACCGCGCCAATGGCGTACTGGTGGAACTTCAACTGACTGGCGATCTCGTCACTATTGGTGGCGACGAAACCACCGATGACGTCGGAGTGTCCACCCACGTACTTTGTGGTCGAGTGCACCACGACGTCGGCCCCCAAGGTGAGGGGACGCTGCAGGTACGGAGTCGCGAAGGTGTTGTCCACCACGAGTAACGCCCCGTGCGAATGCGCGTGAGCCGCGAGCGCGTCGATCGAGACCACGCTCAAGAGGGGGTTGCTCGGCGTCTCGACCCAGATCATCTTGGTCGTCGAGGTGATCGCCGACTCCAGCGCGTCGGGGTCACCGAGATCGACGGTGGAGACGCTCACGCCCCACGCGCCAAAGATCCGGGTGAGCAGGCGATAGGTGCCGCCGTAGGCGTCGGCGCCCATGATCACGTGGTCACCGGGCGCGAGCGTCCGCAGGAGCGCGTCTTCGCCCGCGAGTCCCGACGCGAAGGCGACCCCATAGCGCGCGTCCTCCAGATTGGCGAGACAGGCTTCAAGGGCCGCGCGCGTGGGGTTGTCACCGCGCGCGTAGTCCGAGAAGCGGATGACGCCCACGGCGTCTTGGGCGTAGGTCGACGTCAGGTAGACGGGAGGATTAACGGCGCCGGTGACCGGGTCTGGTTCGGACCCGACGTGGATGGCCCGGGTGTTGAAACCGGTCATTTGGTGCTCCTCTTTCCGAGAAAGTTCAGGACGGCGACGCGCACGACCATGAAGGTTCTGCTCCTCGCGAACATCGAGAAAGCCTAGCCAGCGACCACTTTCCCACGACCCCTCACCTCGGCACGGACCCGAGCTGGCTCGCGATGAGCTCACGCGACTCGTCGTCCGCGATCAGCGCCACCAGCCCTTCACTCGTCACCCACCACTCGTCGCGTTGATCGCCGTCCCCGAGCGCGGCGTAGGCCCGCGCCACCCCTTCGGCACTCGAGGCGAGAAGCCAGTCCTCGACGTCATGGGCCACGGCCGCGTCGTAGGCCAGGCGCGCGTACCTCAACGCCAAGTGTCCCTCGCCGGTCGCGGCGGCCGCGCGAGAGATCATCCAGTCGCCCATGATCGCCTGCGGCGCTTCAGCCACGTAGGACCAGTGGTAGCGCGAGGTGAACGCCGTTCGCAGCAACTCGAGGTCCCCCTCCGAGGTGCGGTCTTCGGTCTCGAGGAGCTCCCAACACCGGTTGTAGGTCTCCACGCCTAGTCGGCGGTGCTCCGCGTCATCCACGGAAAAATGCTAGCAACGGGTCGTCGCGCCCTCCACGGTGAGGTGTCCCCACCGCTCACTTCGCGCGACGCTGCTCCAGAAAGCTCAAGAGATCGCTGCGCGTCAAGACTCCCACCGGGTGACCGCCGTCGAGGACCAGCACCCCGGCCGCGCTGCTGAGTCGACGGGTGAGTTCGCTCACGCTCATGCCGACCCCGACCATGGGCATGGAGGGATCCGCGATGTCCTTCACGCGCAGGTCCAGCACGGACTCGTCGCGGGTGGTGGCCTCGAGGAGACCCAGCTCACTGAGCGAGCCCGACACCTCCTTTGCGGCCAGGGGCAACTCGGCGGTCACCGTGACCAGAAGCTGCGAAACATCCTTCTCGCGCATCAAGGAAATGGCGTCGCGCACGAGGGTCTCCTCGGTCACGAGGACCAGGTCCGCGAGGGTGCTTTCCTGGCGGTCGATCTTCGCGGCCAGAACGTCGCCGACATCCATCACGTCGTGTGGTCGCAAGAAGCCGTAGTCGGTCATCCACGTGTCGTTGAAGATCTTTGAGAGGTAGCCGCGCCCGGAATCGGGGATCAACACCACCACCACCGCCTCGTCGGGCAGAGGGCCGGCCACGCGCAACGCGGCCGCCACGGCCGTTCCACCCGACCCGCCGATGAGCAGTCCCTCGCGCTGAGTCATCTCGCGCGCCATCGCGAAGGCGTCGGCGTCGCTGACGGCCACCACCTCGTCGACCAGCGACGGGTCGTAGTTCTCGGGCCAGAAGTCCTCGCCCACTCCCTCGGTTAAGTACGGGCGACCGGCACCGCCCGAGTAGACCGACCCTTCGGGGTCGGCCGCGATGACTCGTATCGCGGGGTTCTGCTCCTTCAAGAACCGGCCGACACCCGAGATGGTGCCGCCCGTTCCCGCGCCCGCGACGAAATGGGTGATGTGGCCCTTGGTCTGCTCCCAGATCTCGGGACCGGTGGTCTCGTAGTGAGCGCGCGGATTGTTCGGGTTCGAGTACTGATCGGGGCGAAAGGAGTTGGGAGTCTCCTTGGTGAGTCGCTCGGCCGTGGAGTAATACGAGTCGGGATGGTCGGGGGCGACCGCGGTCGGACACACCACCACCTGCGCGCCGTAGGCGCGCAGTACGTCGATCTTCTCGGGCGCCATCTTGTCGCTCATTACGAAGATGCACTTGTAGCCGCGCTGCGCCGCGACGATGGCCAGGCCCACGCCGGTGTTGCCGCTGGTGGGCTCGATGATCGTCGAACCGGGTCCGAGCAGACCGTCTCGTTCGGCGGCCAGGACCATCGTGAGAGCCGGGCGATCCTTCGAGCTCCCCCCCGGGTTGGTGGTCTCGAGTTTGGCCAACACGTCGCAACGAATGCCGCTCGCGATGTTCACGAGACGAACCATGGGAGTGTTGCCAATGAGCTCCAGGGGGCTCGCGGCGACGTCCATATCGGGGAAGCGCATCACGTGTCGTTTCTACTAGGGCCGAACGAGTCCGTCGTGAGACCCGCGCGATACGCCCTCACTCTAAGGGATTTTCGTCGATTCGCTCGGCCCGGGTGGCGCACTTTTCGCTACGTCCAACGCTCCGAGTGTCTCCTTCACGATCTCTCGGTGCTTCGGCGCCGTCACCTCCTACGCTGACTCCGTGAAACGCACGTGGTCCAGCGACGTGCTGCTCGTGACACGGCGCGCGCTTCGCCCACGGGCCGACCGCGACCAAGCCCCGGCGATGGCCGCCTACATGAAGAACATCGCACCGTTTCTCGGGGTGCGCTCGTCGCCGCGACGACTCGCCCTTCGCGACGCCTGGCGCGGGCTCGCGGCACCGACGAACCACGAACTCGGCGAGGCGTGCGTGGCATTGATGGCTCAACGCGAACGTGAGTATCACTACGCGGCTTATGACCTCATTGAGAGGTACCTCGCCTGCGCGGACGAGACTTTTCTGGTCGAGTACGTCGAGGACCTCATTACGACCAAGTCGTGGTGGGACACGGTCGATGGCTTGGGATCGACCGCGGTGAGTCCTCTGTGCTGGCGCTACGACGCGACGGCCCTGGTGCAGCGATGGTCACGCTCGCCCAACCTCTGGCTCAATCGCGCGGCCATCCAACACCAGCGCGGCTGGAAGGGGAACACCGACGTTGAGTTCGTTCTCTCGATCTGTGAGGCGCACTCCGACAGTCGAGAGTTCTTCGTGGCCAAGGCCATCGGCTGGGCGCTACGCGATCTGGCGCGCCTCGACGCCCCCGAAGTACGGGACTTCCTTCGCGCGCACCCCGAGTTGTCCACGGTCGCGGTGCGCGAGGCCCGACGAGGTCTGGGAGAGGTTCTTCGGCGCCCCCCGGCGGACGTCACCCGCCCGGATTGACGAAGAACCACACGGCGAGACCGATGCCGAACGTGGCCGCGATCACGCGCAGCACCTCGCCGGGTAGCGTGCGCGCCACCGACGGGCCGAGAAAACTTCCCACCACGCATCCCGCGCCCAAGGACAGCGCCGCCGCCAGGTGGACCGGCCCGAAGAGCAGGAATCCCAGCGCGGCGACCAGGGTGGCAACTCCGAGGATCATGTTCTTGAGGGCGTTGGCCCGAGCAAAGTCGCGGTCCACCGTGAGAAGGATGAGCGCCAGCGCCATTATTCCAGAGCCGGCTCCGAAGTAGCCGCTGTAGACCGACACGGTGAACAGACCCCAGCCCAACATCGCTGCTTGACGCTGGACGTGGGCGTCCTGCCAGCGCGACAGTCGAGGTTGGAAGAACAGCCCGAGCGAGGCCAGCAGCAAGAGGTACGGGACAAGGTGATTGAAGACCTGATCAGGGGTGAGAAGTAGCAGCGCCACCCCGAGCACGCTCCCGATCGCCGCGACGGGGGCCCACCGTCGCAACCACGGGACCTGGCCCCGCAGTTCGGGTCGCGATCCGAGCGCGGCGCCCGGAAATGAACCCACCAGCGCCACCACGTTGGTCACGTTGGCCGGCAGGGGTGGAATTCCGATGGCCAAGAGGGCCGGATAGGAGACCAGCGAGGTAATTCCCCCCGCCGAACCTATGACGCCGGCGACCACCCCCGACATGACCAGCACGATGACGTGCGCGATGGAAATCACGACACCAAAACGCTACCGCACGGGTCGACGAGCACCGCGTCCCCGTGACCACCGGAACCGGGCGTTCTGCCAGACTGGCTCGATGTCGACACCGATCGTCTCCCTTCGCCAGGTGGATGAGGTGGTCGCCCGCTCCATCGTCGAGGGTGTCCGAGCGAGCAGCGGTTGGGCCGAGGACTTTCCCGCCCGCGGCGACATCGCCGCCATGCAGATGTCAAGGTTCTCGCCTGAGCCCAATGAACCCTGGTTCGGCTCCTACTTCATCCTCGTTGACGATGTCGTATCGGGCACGATCGGGTTCAAGGGTGGGCCCGTCGCCAATCAAGTGGAGATCGGTTACGGAGTGGTGCCGAGCCAGCAGGGCCGTGGCGTCGCGACGTCGGCCATCGCACAACTCCTCGCGCTCATCGCCGGACTCTCCTTGGAAGTGCGCGCCGAAACCGACTCCTCCAACGCGGCGAGTCAGTCCGTCCTCAGCCACGCGGGGTTCCAGCAAGTGGGACGACGACCCGCTCCCGACGGGGGCGATCTCATCATGTGGGCACGTCACGTCGAGTAAAGGTGCCCCTAGCGGCGAGCGAGAACCTCGCCGTTCACGGCCAGAAATACTCCGTCGGGATCCTGGCTCCAGCGCGTGAACGCCTCGGCGATGTCCTCAAGCTCTCGCTCGTCGGTCAATCCGTACTCCAGACTCTGGCTCGCGAACTCACTCTCGCGCACTCGATCGGACCAGAGCCCGCCCCACCAGGCTCGCTCGTCGTCACTCTGAAACGTCCAGTTTGACGAGGACTCGACCACCGCGTCGAACCCCGCGGCTCGGGTCCAGGCCTTTAAGTGTCGACCGGCGTCCGCCTGCGCTCCGTTTCGCCGGGTGAGTTCGTGGTAGAGCGCCATCCAGCGATCGAGCACCGGGTCGGCCGGGAACCAGACAAAGGCTCCGAAGTCCGCATCTCGGGCGGCCAGTTGTCCTCCGGGTTTGAGCACGCGCCGCATCTCTTGCAACGCCTCTATGGGACGAGCGAGGTGCTGAAGCACCTGATGCGCAAAGACCACGTCAAAGTGCTCGTCGGGGAAGTCCAGGTGATAGGCGTCGCCCACCTGAAACGAGAGGTTGGACGCCTTCTGTGCCTGCTCGGCCACCGCGAGTTCCACGACCGCGTCCGAGATGTCGACACCGATGATCGAACCGTGGTCCACCTTTCGCGCCAGGCCCGCCGTGATGTTGCCGGGACCGCACCCGATATCTAGTACCGCCATGGTCCGCCGGAGATGGGGCAAGAGAAACGACGCCGAGTTTTCGGCCGTCCGCCATCGATGACTTCGAAGAACCGACTCGTGATGACCGTGCGTGTACCGCTCAGTGCTCATCCGAAAAACCTTAGCGAGCCCACCCCCCTCTCAGGGACAGGGAGGAATCGTTCTCCCCGGTGGCACCGAGCGAGATGGTTGACTCGTACCACTACGGCTGCGGTACGGGACCCACGCCAAACACCACGATGCGGTTCTTGCCGTTTTTCTTCGCCTCGTACATGGCCGCGTCGGCGTCGGCGATGATCTTGGCCGGGCGCTCCGGATTCGAGCCGACGGCGGCTGAGGAGACGTAGGCCACGCCAATGCTGGCCGAGAGAGAGTACTCAACCCCACCTACCTGGAACGACTTCGCCAGGGCGCGCAGAACTCGCTGGGCCACTTCGACGCTGAGGTCCGGACCCTTGGCTAAGTTGGTCCTCGTTGAGCGGTTCCACGGCTCCACCAGGATGACGAACTCATCCCCGCCCAGGCGAGCCACCGTGTCTCCTTCGCGAATCGTCGAGAGTAGACGCTCCGACACGTCGATCAACACGGCATCCCCGCCGGCGTGACCGGCCGAGTCGTTCACCTCTTTAAATCCATCGAGGTCGCAGTAGAGGATTCCCACGTCTCGGCGTTCCCGCGCCGATCTCCCCAACGCCGCTTCCAGGCGATCGACGAAGAGCGACCGATTTGGCAGCCCGGTGAGGGGATCGTGCAGGGCGCTGTGCAACAGCATCTCTTCGGCGGAGACGACCTCGGTGATGTCGCGCAAGACACCAAGAACTTCGATCACCGAACCCGACTCGTCGCGCCGAAAGGGCACGACGATTCGACTCAACCAGTGCCAGTTTCCACTGGCGTGACGAAGGCGGAAGCGCATTTGCAGCAACTCCCCGTCTTTCAGGTCCGCCGACTGCCGGTTGAGTTCCCGCAGGGCCGCCTGGTCGTCGGGATGCACCATTCTCTCGATGGCGTCGGGTCCGGCGAAGTCACTTTCGTTTCGACCTAAGAGGTCGCGGTGCCCCGATCCAAACACTCGCTCGCCGGTGCGAACGTCAGTGATGAACGTAAAGTCTGGCGACGCCGTGAGGACAGCGTTCAAGAAGCGGTTCGCGTCGCTCAAGTGCTGCTCGGCCAAGATGCGGTCGGTGACGTCCGCTACCGCCCCGGTCAGTCGAACGAGGTTCCCGCTCTCGAAAACTCCCTGCGCGCGCGACTCGAACCAACGAACCTCGCCATCACTGGCGCGATGCACGCGATAGCGAAACTGTTGGGCGACGGGGCCGTTGCGACAGGCCATTATCGCGTCGTCCACGACCGGGCGATCGTCGTCGTGAACTCGCGACGCTGCTTGGGCGTAGCCGCCTTCGAAGCTCATCGGATCGAGACCGTGAATGGCGAAGAGACCATCCGACCAGGTGATCACGCCACTGGCGATATCCCAGTCCCACGAACCCGCGTGCCCCACGAGTTCCGCGTCGCGCAGACGTCGTCGTTCCTCCAGCACCGCCGACTGGACGCTAGGTACTGGGACGGCCAAGCGAAGGACGTCGATCTCTTCGTCGCTCACCCTTTTCTCACCATTCGTAGATTCTTCCAGTTGTGATGGGCCGATTCGGGCACCTCAGCAGTCGTGGCTCCTCGGGCTGAGGCGCAACATCTCGCGGAGCAACGCATCCTCGCCCGTACTGGCCGCCAGACTCGTAGCGGTGGCGGGACCGGTTGATACCTGCTGCGCGTCAGTCCTCGAGTTGGACGACCCACTGAGATCCTCCTCGAGCGCCCGAGTGTAGGCCGAGGACACGACGCCGTGATAACAGCCAATAGATGATCGAGCACCCTTCACGTTCTCGAGGACGTAGTGATAGACGCCGTGCGGATATCCGGGCACCGGCGAGAAAATTCCGTTGCACGCGTCCAGCGCCGAGACGGGAACCGTCGAGCCATTCATCGCCACGTTGTCGTAGATGCCAAAGCCGTCGAAGGCAAAGCCCAGAATGACAGGCTTTCTCGCCGCGACGTTGTCCTCACTCACCGCGGTCGTCGCTGTTCCGTTCGTCGACGAGACAGAGGTGACCTGCTCGGTCACGCCACTCGTCGCGTACGCGACCAGACAGGCCGGCAGCCCGTGATAGTGATACTGCCCGCCGGGACCGGGATGGCCGTCGCAGTCGTCAAGAAAGGAGGCCGAGACGCCATTCACTGTGGTGACAAAGTTGTCGGCCGTGGCCACGGTCGAGTGATTTGCCTCGTAGGGGTTATAGAGAGCGGCGCCGTCGAGAAGGAAACCGATGGGCCCCTGGTTCGTCGTCGTCGTCGACTTCGCGTACTTGGGAACGAGCGGCAAGGTGTAGTCGTAGTTCTGGTCCGTGAGGACCGACGACGACGAGTGAATGGTGGCCCCCGTCGCACTCACCGCGAAGGGGTTGGCGGGCACCGCGTAGTTGGTCGCCACGAACGTGGACGAGGGCAGGCCGTCAGACGTAAACGTCCACGAGCCGTTCGCGTAGGTGACGGCCACATTGGACGTCCAATGAACCCGCTTGATGGCTGCGGCCTCACTCTGCGCCGTGGAGACGCCGTAGGACGTCTTCGCGGCTCCGGCGGGCAGAGCACCCAACGCGGTGATCGCCAGCAGTCCAAGGCCCGCCACTATCCATCGTTGCCGTCGACTCACCGCAGTCCGATCTCTCCCTGGTCGATCAAGGTACTACGGGAGTCCTAAGGAAACCCTGTCACTCGATCAGAAGAGGTGAACGCTGGCCACATCGCCACCGACCACCGCGACGTCCGAGGAATAGTCTGAACCCATGAACGACAAAACATGGGTCACGGTCGACGACTACCTGGTCGCCTTGCTCTGCCCCTCGGATGAGGCGCTCAGCGCGGCGCTGGTCGACAGCGACGCCGCCGGCCTTCCCTCCATCGCGGTGGCCCCCAATCAGGGCAAGATGCTCGAGTTGCTGGCGAGAGCGACCGGCGCGCGACGGATCCTGGAGATCGGCACGCTGGGCGGCTACAGCACCATCTCTCTCGCGCGCGCTCTGCCGCCCGGCGGTACGCTCACCACCCTTGAGCTCGAGGACAGGCACGCGGTCGTCGCGCGGGCCAACCTCGAGCGCGCGGGACTCGGCGACGTCGTCACCGTACGGGTCGGGCCGGCCGCCGATACGTTGCGTGCGCTGGTGGCGGAAAAGGCGCAAGCCTTTGACTTCATCTTCATCGACGCGGATAAGGAGGGCTACCCCGAGTACCTCGAACTCTCGCTCGCGCTCTCCCACCCGGGCACGCTGATCATCGCGGACAACGTGGTACGTGACGGCGAAGTGGCGAACCCCACGAGCACCGACCAGCGAGTGCGCGGCGTCCAACGCTTCTTGGAGTTGGTGGCGGCCGACCCGCGCGTGAGCGCCACGGCCATCCAGACGGTCGGAGCGAAGGGGTACGACGGCTTCGCGCTTCTTCTGGTGATCTGATGTCGTCCATCGAACTACGGGCCAAGTCAAGCGACGACCTGCGCACCTGGCTCACGGGCATGTGGGACGGCTACCGGACTGATCTCATCGACGCGGGTCACTCTCGAGAGGACGCCGAACGCAACATCGAACGGAACCGGTCGCAGCTTTTGGTCGGCGAGGACCTGGCCGACGGTCAGTTCGTCTTCGACGTGTGGCGCGGCGACGACAAGGTCGGCACCCTTTGGTTGGGCGTCCGCTCTGGAACCGACTGGTGGATCTACGACATCGTCATCGACCAAGCGTTTCGCGGAACGGGGCTCGGGCGCCCGACGCTACGCGCGGCCGAAGAGTACGTGCGCTCCCGCGGCGGTTCTCGACTCGGACTCAACGTCTTTGGACCCAACGCGGTAGCCCGCCATCTCTACGACGCGGCGGGCTACCAGGTGACGTCGCTCCAGATGACGAAGGATCTCACACTGAGTGAGTAGCCGCTGAGCGAGATCGCCACGCGGGGCCCCTCGACTATTGAGACGTCGCGAGGGTGTGTCGTTGGCGCAGCGCCAAGGTCCAGTAAAAGGCGAAGGCAACCCACAGCGCCCCGGCCACCGCTTCGATCGTGGCGACCCTGCCGCCGTACTGATAAAAGATGGGCGAGTGGGGCGCGCGAATCAGGGCCTCGAGGACGAACGCGAGCCCAAGCACGACCACCGGAACGATCGAAAGGTGCTGTTTCCACCACGCCCCGCACCAACCGAAGAGCGGTCCACTCACCAAGCCGAGTTCGAAGTAGATCCTGCCGCTGCCGAGCGCGAGGTGAAAATCCTGCGACCACGTGCCGAACACGAAAATGAAACTGTCCACGAAATAGAAGCCCGTCAGCGCGCACGCCGTCGCGCCCAATCCACTGAGGGCACCAAGAACGTACCGTCGATCACTCGTGGCGGCGCCCGCGAGAAACGCCAGGAGAAACCACGGAGCGGCAACCTGGCTCAACGCTCCGAGCAGCCCCGTACCCTGGCCCTTGACGAGCGCGTCGAGGGCCCCCATGGCAAAGGCCCCGACGCCTACCACGAGCACGCGTCCAACCTGTTGCGGGCGAGTCATGCTCTCAGGTTAACGCCGCCTTGACAACGAGCGTTCGGCGGGCCCGTCGCCGCCCTTCGCGGGACGTAACACGTGACGAGGCTTCGTTCGGTAGGCACCCACGTTTGCGAGACCCTTAACGCGTCGGCCTTCGAAAAACGTGAAGGGGAATCAAAGCGAAAGTCGGTACACGTTCGTCTCGCGAAGTCCGAAACCCAATTTCACGTACATGGCGTTCGCCACCTCACGAGAGGGTCGGCTGGTCAGATCGATGGAACGTACACCGCGTACGCGTGCTTCGTCGATCGCGGCGTTGGTTAACTTTTCGCCCACGCCCGCGCCCCGCGCGCCCTCATCAACGACGACGTCTTCAATCCAGCCGCGCCGACCCGTCGGTATCGAGAAGATGATCAGCGTGAGGGTACCGAGCACCACGCCGTTCTCGGTGGCCACGAACAGCGTGGCCGCTTCGGAGTGCACCATGCGCTCGACGTCGCTGATCGTGAGGGTGCGGGGCTGCGAGGAGAGTTGGGGCAGCAGCTTGTTCAATCCGTCGACCACCTCGGGCGTCGCGAACTGAACCTTCTCGATCTCCACGGTCACGACTCACCCCGCCAGACCGGACGACGCAGGTCGTCGTAGTAGACATCGCGGCGTTCGCCGTCAATGGCCGCAAAAACCGGTTCGGCCCAGCGATCGGCGCCGATGGTGGGGCTCGGTAAGTTGTCGCGATCAAACCAGCCCGCGTCGGTGACTTCGAGAGGGTGCAGTTTTAACGCTCCTCCCACCGCGCGACAAAAGAAGAGGAGGGAGTAGAGGGGAATGCGCGACTCTCCGAGTCGCATGCCGTCCAGCACGCCGATCAGGCGTACCGGTTCGGCCTCAATCCCGGTCTCTTCGAGCACCTCCTTCACCACGACCTCGGGCGCGGAGTAGCCGACGTCGCACCACCCGGTGGGATAGAGCCAGACGCCCGAGTCCGCGCGACGAATGAGGAGCAGCTGTCCACTGTCGTTGGTGACGGCGGCGCCCACCGCGACCTTGGGCGTCTGGTACCCGGGGACGCCGCGACCGACTTCGCCCATCCACTGCGTCACGTAGCCGTCGGCGTCGCTGACACCATCGAGGCCCCGGTCCGCCGCCACTTTCATGTCGGCGGCAATCTTGAGCACCTCTTCGAAGCGCTCGCGCTCGTACTGGCTCTCGGTGAACCCGAGACCGGTCTTGGCGACGCCGGCGAGGGACTCCGCCCAGCGGCGCAACGTCTTTTCCGGTATCGAGCCGCTCACGGAGACCAAATCGCTCAGGCCAGCGTGGCGTCGAGAACCTCGTCGACGCTACCCACGAGGCCGGTGTAGAAGGGTCCAAAGTCGGCGTAGAGAGCGGAGGCCTCATCGAATCGCATGGTGTAGACGCAGTCCTTCAAGTCATCGACGTGCACGCCAAACAGGGTCACGCCCCACTCCCAGTCGTCGAGACCCGAGGATCCCGTGATCAGTTGCAGCACCCGACCCTTGAAGGTTCGACCGATCGCGCCGTGACCGCGCATCAAGGCGTCGCGCGCGTCGTAGTCCAGGTGATACCAGTTGTTCACCTCACCGCGACGCTTGGACATGGGGTAGAAGCAGAAGGCGCTCATGCCCGAGGGCGGCAGCGTGGGATAGAGCCGATCGTTCAGCATGGCCTCGGGCATGCCGGCGGCGTACTCGCTCACTTCGGTGACCGAGACGTAGCTCTCGGCCACGTGAAAGCCGGCCGACTGGATCTTGGACTGAAAACGACGCAGATCCCAGAGGTTCTCACCGAGCGCGAGAAAACAGGTGTCGGCCTTCGCGCCGACGATCGCCGCGGTGACGACCTGAAGCCCCGCCTGCGTGGCGTCGTCGACCGCCTTGCGCACGGCGCCGGCGTCGACGTCACGCAGGGGGTGACAAAACAGGTGCAGAACGTTCAGTCCGCGCGCCGGAACGAGGGGCGGTGGGCTGGTCATAAAGCCCATGCTACGGGGAATCGCCGGAAGTCGAAAAGGTCGCCCTAACGAACTCACCGCGGGGCCAAAGCCCCGCGGTGTGTCCAGACTATGTACCAGGTACGACTTAGTAGTCGTCCATTCCGCCACCGGGCATTGCCGAGGACTTCTCTTCGGGCTTGTCGACGATGACGCACTCCGTGGTAAGGAACAGCGCCGCGATGGAAGCCGCGTTTTGCAGCGCCGAGCGGGTCACCTTGGCGGCGTCGATGACGCCGGCCTTGATGAGGTCTTCGTACTCGCCCGTGGCCGCGTTGAGCCCTTCGGTGGGCTTCTTCAAGTTGCGCACCTTGTCGACGATGACGCCACCTTCCAGGCCAGCGTTTACCGCGATCTGGTTGAGGGGCGCCTCGACGGCCTTGGCCACCATGCGGGCCCCGGTCTGCTCGTCGCCCATGAGCTTCTCCGCAGCCTCGATGATGCGGGTCTGACTGCGCAGCAACGCCACGCCACCGCCGGGCACGACGCCCTCTTCGATGGCGGCCTTGGTGGTGGAGACCGCGTCTTCGATGCGGTGCTTCTTTTCCTTCAGCTCAACTTCGGTCGCCGCGCCCACCTTGATGACGGCCACTCCGCCCGAGAGCTTGGCGAGGCGCTCTTGGAGCTTCTCGCGGTCGTAGTCGGAGTCAGTGTTGTCGATCTCGGCCTTGATCTGGGCGATACGGCCCTTGATGTCCTCTTCGGAACCGGCACCCTCGACGATGGTGGTCTCGTCCTTGGTGACGATCACCTTGTGGGCCGAGCCGAGCAGCTCGAGCGTCGCCGCGTCGAGCTTGAGGCCAATCTCTTCGGAGATGACGGTCGCGCCGGTCAGGATCGCGATGTCCTGGAGCATGGCCTTGCGACGCTCACCAAATCCGGGCGCCTTGACGGCGACGGACTTGAAGGTGCCGCGAATCTTATTGACCACGAGGGTGGCGAGCGCCTCGCCCTCCACGTCTTCGGCGATGATGAGCAGCGGTCGACCCGACTGCATCACTTTCTCCAGGACGGGCAGAACGTCGCGGACCGAGGAGATTTTGCTCGAGACGAGCAGCACGTAGGCGTTCTCGAGAACGGCCTCTTGACGCTCCAAGTCGGTCGCGAAGTACGGAGCAATGTAGCCCTTGTCAAAGCGCATGCCTTCGACGAGGTCCATGTCCATACCGAAGGACTGGCTCTCTTCGACGGTAATGACGCCGTCCTTGCCGACCTTGTCGATGGCGTCGGCGATCATCTGGCCAATCTCGTTGTCGGCCGCCGAGATAGAAGCCACCTGGGCAATCTGCTCCTTGGTGTCGGCCGGCTTGGCCAGGTCGTGCAGTGACGCCACGGCCGCTTCGACGGCCGTCTCGATGCCCTTCTTCAGTGACATGGGGTTGGCGCCCGCTGCGACGTTCTTCAGTCCTTCGCGCACCATGGCCCAGGCCAGCACGGTCGCGGTGGTGGTGCCGTCACCGGCCACGTCGTCAGTCTTTTTGGCGACTTCTTTGACGAGCTCGGCGCCAATCCTCTCGAAGGGGTCTTCGAGGTCGATGTCTTTGGCGATCGAGACACCGTCATTCGTAATGGTGGGAGCGCCCCACTTCTTGTCCAGCACGACGTTGCGACCCTTGGGTCCCAGGGTGACACGGACCGCGTCAGCCAGCTTGTTCATTCCGCGCTCAAGGCTGCGTCGCGCCTCTTCGTCAAAAGCGATCAGTTTCGCCACGGGTGATTCCTCCTAGTGCGTTACACCTTTTTGGTGCATAGCAATATTAGCAGTCTCTGACCGAGAGTGCTAACGGCCCCGGTCGGGAGGAACCCACCGGTGCCCCCGCCGCCGCTTCCTTATAGTTTCCCCACGTCGTGCGGGGCCACGCGTGGCGAAGGGGAGACTCTCGCCGAGCCACGAAGAACGACACGCTCGATGACGTCGAGGCCGCTACCTGGCTCACCGACGCCGCGGCGAACGCCCTGCGCGCCAGCGCTGAGCCACGGTTCAACCCCCGGCGACCGCGGGAACCAACGAAACGGTCTGGCCGGGCGCCACCACCGTGTCGAGACCGTCGAGGAATCGCACGTCCTCATCGGCCACGAAGACGTTCACAAATCGACGCAGCGAACCGTCCTCGTCGAGGACGCGGCCCGCCAGCCCCGGGTGAGCCCCGTCGACGGCCCAAATCGCCTCGCGCACCGTCGTCGCCTCCACCGACACCAATCCCTCTCCCCCGACCAGCGAGCGCAGCTGGCTCGGCAACCGCACGACCACGCTCACGACGCACCCACGAAGTGGTGCTGAGCCAAGGCCGCCTGGGCCGAGTCCAGCGAGGGGCTGATGGTCGCCGTCACCGTCGCGCTGTCAACAACGGCATCCAACGTCTTCAGGCCGTGCCCCGAGATAATGGCCACGATCGACTTGTCGCGGTCGATCGAACCACGTTCAATGAGCTGACGCAAGGAGGCGATGGTCACGCCGCCGGCGGTCTCGGCGAAGACGCCCTCGGTCCTCGCCAGCAGTTCGATGCACTCGAGAATCTCCTCATCAGCGACGGACCCGCAGTCGCCGCCCCCACGTCGCAGTTCTTCGAGGACGTAGGGAGCGTCCGCAGGGTTGCCAATGGCCAGTGAGCGAGCAATGGTCTGGGGACGCTGGGGGGTAATGAACTCCGCCCCGTCGGCAAAGGCCGTGGCGATCGGCGAGCAACCGCGCGCCTGAGCCCCAAAGAGAGTTGGTTGAGCCCCGTCGACGAGTTCGAGGTCGAGGAACTGCTGGAAACCCTTTGCCACCTTCGTGAACTGACTGCCCGATGCCAGTGGAACGATGACCTGATCGGGCGTGCGCCAGCCCAGTTGCTCGGCGATCTCAAAGGCCAAGGTCTTGGAGCCTTCGGCGTAGTACGAGCGAAGGTTGATGTTGGCGAAGGCCCAGTCGGGGTGCTCATCGAGCAACTCGACGCACAGACGATTGACGTCGTCGTAGTTGCCCTCCACCCCCAGCACGGTCCCCCCAAAGATTGCCGCCATGGCGATCTTGGACTTCTCGAGGTCGGCGGGGATGATGGTCACGCTCGGCCAACCAATGAACGCCGCGTGCGCCGCGACCGACGTCGCGAGGTTGCCGGTCGACGCGCAGGCGGCAGTCGTGAAGCCCAGGCGACGGGCGCTTGAGAGGGCTACCGAGACCACCCGGTCCTTAAATGAACCCGTTGGATTACGAGTGTCGTCCTTCAGCCACAGTTCCTTGACGCCCAGCACCTCGGCCAGCCGGGTCGCTCGACGAAGCGGCGTCCAACCGGCGCCGAGATCAACGGGATCCTCCCCCGGGTCGGGCAGTAGATCGGCGTAGCGCCAGATGGACGTCGGCCCTTCCTGGATCGACTTACGGGTAACGGCCCCTCGGGCGGCCTCGAGGTCGTAGGCGACCTCGAGGGGACCGAAGCAGTAGTCACACGCGTAACGAGCCTCCGCGGCGTAGGTCGAACCGCACTCTCGACAGATAAGACCGGTGGCAAAGCTCATAGAGCCCCTTTCATCGTTCGGCCTTTGGCACCTGGTGTGAAGGGAAGAACCCTGGGCTCACACTGGTTGTCGCGACTTCAACGGGGCCGTCCCTCAGTCGCTCTTGATGACCCCTTAATTCTGGCGCACGTGATCGGGTCTTGTCAAATGGAGACGCTCGCGCCATAGCCTCATCCTCATGACGAATGCCAACGTGCCCTGGACGCTGGGTCGAGACAGCTACACCCTTGAACAGGTGAGCGCTCTCAAGGGTGATACCACGGTCGCGGTCATCGTCCCCGCGAAGGACGAAGCGTCCACCATTGGTTCGGTCCTGGACATGGTCCAAGTTCACGATCACCTGTTCGATGAGCTGATCGTGGTGAATGACCACTCCAGTGACGACACCGGGACCGTCGCCGATCATCACGGCGCGCGAGTTGTTCACCTGCACGGCCCCGGCGGCAAAGGATCCGCCATGACCGCCGGATTCGAGTCGTGTTCCTCGGACATCGTCGTGTTTCTCGACGCCGACGTGCTCAACACCACGGCCGACTACGTCGCGCGACTCATCCAGCCTCTCCTTCAACGACCGACCACCCAACTGGTGAAGGGCTTCTACGAGCGACCTCTCCACAACATGCCGACCGGCGGCGGGCGAGTCAATGAGTTGACCGCACGACCCGTACTTTCCTTGCTATTTCCCGGCTTGGGCGAGATCCGCCAACCACTCGCCGGCGAGACCGCGACACGGCGCGGAGTTCTGGAAGTGATCACTCTCGAACCCGACTACCGCGTCGAGATCGCGCTGCTCATCGACTGCGCGGAACTTTTCGGGGTGCAGTCGCTCGCCCAAGTGGACCTCGGAATTCGCCGGCACCGCAACCGTCCACTCGAAGAACTACGACCAATGGCGGTCGACGTGTTGCGCGCCGCGCTCGAGAGATACAAAGTCGACCTGCCGTCGACCGACTGAACTACTTCGGTGCGGAGTTGTTGCCGAGAATGACGATGACGTCGTCGCCCGATGCACCGGCCACGGGAGAGAGATTCTTGAGCGGGTGAATCGCGGAGGCACTCACGTGAATCGTGGCGGCGATCTCTTGTGCGGCTTTGAGTGATGACGGGTTGTAGTAGATAATCGTCGTCGCCTCATGCGGTCCATTGCCCGGGGGCAGCGTGTCCCAGTCCTGGGTCATCAACCTTTGAGTAAACGTGGCCGCGAGTCCCGTCACGGTCGTTCCGTTGGCCACCTGTACGCGCACCCGCGACTTGATCACCCGCGTTGCCGACGGCGACGTGGTGCTCGTAGTCGGTGACGTCGTGGTGGTGGTTGGCGATCCCGAGGACGGCGCGATGGCCCGAACCATCAAGAATGTCCCACCCACAAAGAGCAGAACGATGATCAGCACTACCGCCAGCGACGGCTGATAGTGGGACCCCGAGGCGTGGCCGTCTCGCGGTGAAGGGGTGGGGTCGCTCATTGACTTCAACTCTATGACTATCAGACACCGTTCACTATCCTGGGTGGGTTAAGGCCGGTGTGGCGCAGTCTGGCAGCGCAGGCGATTTGTAATCGTCAGGTCGGGGGTTCAAATCCCTCCACCGGCTCCAACGGATATTTTGTCCAATGGCGATTACGTCACGAACACTTCCACTCGCGAGTTCGACGCATTTTGGCTCCCGTCGAGCGAACCCTGGCCCGAACTCGTGATATCAACGTCATCAACGTTCATCGAACGAAGTACGGTTCGCAAATAGTTCGCGACATTGTCCGCCCGCGCCGTGCTCAACGAGTGATCGAGAGAGGTGACGCCCGTCGCGGCGCTAAAGCCAAAGAGCAATACCTTCGTATATCTCCTGGTCCTGATGGTCGCCGCCAACGATCGGACCTGCTTCTCCAGCGCGGGTGTCAGATCAGTGCTTCGGCCGGCAAACGTCCCGACCGCGCCAACCAGGGTTGACGTGGGGACGCTTTTCCACTGCGCGTAAAGCGTCAACGTCGACGTGAGGGTGAGACTTTGACCCGGCGAATAGGACGTTCCTGAGCCGTTCGAGGCCGAATTCCACGACGCCAAAGTGAACCCCGGCCGCACGATGCTGGAGGCTCCGGGCAGCGTCACGCTCGCACCGCTTGCGCCAGATAGCGAGGCGAGCGACCCGCTGCCACCATTCGCGTCGAAGGAGACACTGATGGTCGTCGTGGTCTCGGTCCACTGTGCGTACAAGGTCAGCGGCTCCGTGAGTAACACACTTTGACCCAGCCCGTAGGAGATTCCGGATCCGTTCGCCGCAGTGTTCCACGACGACAAGCGTGTATCCCGGCCCACGATCAGCCCCGAGCCGCCTGGCAGCGTGACCGTAGTTCCTTCGTCGCCGCTGAGCGGAGGTTCAGAGCCCGTTCCCCCATTGTCCACGAACTGGACTTCCAGACGGAGATATTTCGGTCCACTGTGCGTACAAGGTCAGCGGCTCCGTGAGCAACACACTTTGGCTCAGCCCGTAGGAGGTCCCGGATCCGTTCGCCGCAGTGTTCCACGATGTCAGCGTGTATCCGGATTCGATCAGCCCTGTGCTACCTGGCAACGTGACCGTAGTACCTTCGTTGCCGCTGAGCGGAGGGTCAGAGCCCGTTCCTCCATTGTCCAGGAACTGGACTTCCAACGGAGATGTTTCAGTCCACTGTGCGTAGTAAGTCGCGCTGGCAATCAGTACCAGTGACGCTCCTGGTAGGTATTCGGTACCACTTCCGTTGACGCTGGAATTCCACCCCTCGAGTGTGAAGTCAGTGCGAGTTAGATCCACGCCGGTGGGCAGCGTGATCGTCGACCCAGACGGCTCAATGATGGGGGCGACAGTTCCAATTCCCTCATTGTCGTTGAAAGTTGCAGTCACATTTGGCTCGGCGCTCCATTGTGCATAGAGCGACGCGTCCGCGCTAAAAGAATAAATGGAACCATTCGGGTAAGAAGTCCCACTCCCGTCGGGTGATGTGTTCCAATCATCAAACGAATACCCCGGGTTTGAAAAGGGAACATTCAGGTTCGAGAAACTCGTCAAATTCTGAGGTGATGTACTCGTCTCGAAAGTGCTGACGATGTCAGCTCCGGTGTCGTTTTCCAAAAAGGTAACGGTGTGGATTATCGGTACCGCGGTCCACTGCGCATAAAGGCTCATGTCCGACGAAAATGAGTAGTTGGCGCCATCTCCGTAAGACGTGCCACTTCCATTCGCCTCGGTGTTCCAACCAGCGAATGTGTAACCCGGATTCGTGAATTGAACATTCAGATTCAAGAATTTTGTGAGGTCCTGAGGTGCTGTACTGATTTGGAAAGTGCTGGTCGCGTCGGCTCCGCTGTCATTCTCGAAAAATGTCACTGTGTATATCGTTGGTGGCGCAGCGCCCGCGATACCCCAGATTCCTCCCACAACCATCGACAAGCACGCACCTAAAAGAGCAACGCGAACGTAATTCTTGGTACTTCGTTTACAGACAGAATTCACGATGTCGAGGCATTCAAACTTGACTTTTCGTTGAAGCAGTTCACCTATGTCAATCCATCTCGTTCAAGACTTCATTCCGGGATCAAGCGCGCGTCCAATCGCTTAAAACTACGTGTCGCCCTTCGTACCCCCCTAATTGAAAGCGGCAAATCTCGCGATTTGTCTCACTTTTCTATCTGGTTACCGAGGCCCTTGAGTGGGAGTTGTATTCGTGTCATGGAAAAATTGATGTTCCACAAAAAGTTGAGTCCAACTACGACGCGCGACGCTGACGTGCAACTTCAAATGCCGCGACCGACACCGCGACGCCGGCGTTCAATGAGTTGATTCGACCCACCTGGGGTATCGACACAACGGTCGCGCATCGCTTGCGAGTGAGAGCGGAAAGTCCTTTTTCTTCGCCTCCCACCACGATGGCAACCGGTCCTCCGCCAAGGTCGAGCTTGTAGAGAGACTCCTTCGATTCACCCGCGAGTCCCACGGTCAACACGCCGGCTCGGTTCAACTGATCGATGGCCGTGGGAATGCCACCCACGTCGCAGAATGTGAGGTACTCAATGGCTCCCGCGGCTGTTTTGGTCACCGATGGCGATATTCGCGCCGAACGATGGCGCGGAAGGATGACGCCAGTCACACCCGCTCCGTCGGCGCTGCGCAACATGGCGCCGAGGTTGCGCGGGTCCGTTACTCCATCACAGACCAGGAGAAATGGCTTCGTAACTCGTAAGAGATCGTCGAGGGAAACGGTCTCGAGGTCTTGAGCAATCGCCATGACACCTTGGTGGCCCTCGGTCTTCGCCTCACGATCGAGACGACTCATGGAAATAAGACTCACGGGAATACGTTGACGCTGAGCCTCGAACTCGATGGCGTCCAGAACGTCCGAAGCGTCTTGCGCCTCGGCAATAAATATTTTCCTCACGGTGCGGCGCTTGGCGCGCAGAAGCTCCAGTACGGCGTGGCGCCCTTCAACCTGATCTCCACCGACCCCCTCGCGCTCGCGCGCGGGAGCGCGACGGGCGCCGCTCGGAGCTCCTCGACGAGGTCCCGGTCGAGCGGGGCGCTGGGGACCACGCGACGCGGGCGGTCGCGGACTCACGACCCGTCCCGCAGGAGTACAACGGCACTCGCCGCGATTCCCTCGCCGCGGCCGAACGCGCCGAGCCCTTCAAAGGTGGTCGCCTTCACCGAGACGGTGGTGCCCGCGATGATGGAGAGTTCATGGGACATGGCGGGCATGTAGGCCGCGACCTTTGGACGCTCCGCCATGATGGTGATATCTGCGGACTCGACGTTGAAATCCTCCGCCCTGATGAGGGCGATGGTCGCCTCGAGGAGCCAACGCGACGACACGCCGTGATAGACGGTCTCGGTGTCGGGAAAGTGGCGTCCCAGATCACCGAGATTCGCCGCCCCCAGGAGCGCGTCGCAGAGTGCGTGCGTCGCCACGTCCGCGTCGGAGTGCCCGACGAGCCCGGGGCCTTCGATCACGTGCACCAATCCCAGCCACAGTTCGCGCTCGGGATCGTCACTAAATGCGTGGACGTCAATGCCCTGGCCGATTCTCAACTCTGGCTCCTTGCGCCCAGGACCTCGAGGTCGCCGAGATGGGTGATTTTCACGTTGGTCGCCTCGCCGGGAATCACCACGACGAGGGCGCCCAGGGACTCGACCAACCCGGCATCGTCCGTGGCGTCACCACCGTGGGCGTGGGCCCGTTCGAGCACCTGGCGGCGAAAGGCTTGGGGAGTTTGCACCGCGACGAGTTCCTCGCGCGCCAGGGTTTCAACCACCACCGTGACGTCGTCCTTCGACGCGACGCGTTTGACGGTGTCGGTCAGCGTGAGTCCGGGAATGGCGGCGTCGGCGCCCTCCTCGATGGCGGTGACGACCGCGCGAAAGAGTTCGCCGGTCGCGAGCGGTCGAGCGGCGTCGTGCACGATCACGATGTCGGCGTCGCCGCAGTGAGCGAGCCCGCATCGCACGGAAGCCGCTCGCGACGCACCGCCGGTGACGACGACATCGGCGCCTTCGCCGTCTCCTTCGTACCCTTCGGGCACGACCACGACTACGAGGTCAGCCACGAGGCGGGCCTGGGCGACGCTACGAGCAGCGACGGTCTCGCCGTTGAGGAGGGCGAACTGCTTCGCCCCGCCAAAACGAGTACCTCGGCCCGCGGCCACCACGACGGCCGCGACGGACATCCCTAGGGCAGGACCGAGGCGAGCTTTTCTTCAGCCGCTTCCGTGTCCACGTTGAGAGCGAAGGTCAACTCCGAGACCAAAATCTGACGGGCGCGGGTCAACATGCGCTTCTCGCCCGCGGACAGTCCCTTGTCCTTGTCACGGATCGAGAGGTTGCGCACGACCTCGGCCACTTGGTAGATGTCGCCGGAGCGGAGCTTTTCGGAGTGGTTCTTAAAGCGACGCGACCAGTTGGTGGGCATACGGGCTTCCTTCTTGCGCAGCACCGCAAAGACCTCTTCAACTTCCTCGTCGTTGATGACGTCACGCAGACCCACCGACTCGGCGTTCGCGACCGGCACCATGAGCACCAGGTCGGTGTAGGCGACCTTGAGCTTCAGGTAGTCCTGCTTCACGTCAAAAGCCGTCATTTTCTCGATTTTCTCCACGGTGCAGGCGCCGTGGTGGGGGTAGACGAGACGGTCGCCTTTTTTGTACTTGCGGGCAGTCATTACCTGGGAACTCCTCGGAGGGGCAACGCCCACAGGGTAAGGGGCGATTGGGGGATTAACTATTTTACCAGGTTTTCGTTTTATCCGTACCGTGGCCGCGCGGGCGAGAAGCTCAGCCCCAGACCCTGTAACTCAATTACCGGTGACCCTCGCGCGATCTCGATACTCTCACGTGGGCGGATCTGATGAAAGGAGAACTGTGGCTGGTTGCCCATCGTGTGGCGCTTGCTGCGCTCCTTGCGGCGTCTCGTGCGCAGGATTTGGAGGGGGCTTGGCCGGTCTTGGCCTCGGAGGCTTCGGCGGCGGACTGGCCCCGGGCCTGGACGGTCTCGACGGAGTCCACGGTGACGACGGGTACGGCAGTTTTGGCGCCTTCCAGTTTCACCCGTGGTTTGGCTCGCATCGAAAGAAGGACCGCGACCCCGGTGCCACCACGGTGGATTCCCAGGCCCTGCGCGACCCGAGCCACGCCGGCCATCGCGAGGCCATCAAAGCGATCTCGCACGGCGATCCCGAGCAGCACTCACGGCTGATGGAATGGTTCAAGAAGGAGCTGGATCAGACCCACCCCTAGGCGGCGGTTGCTGCGTACCTGAGGGAAGAAGGCGGAACGCGATGAATCCCGGTTCGCGTTGCAGTCGATCGAACTCTTCTGGGTTGATGTTCGCCGCGTCACCGACGGGGCGAGGTTCCACGAGTCGCTCGATGACAAAACCCGCCGCACCAATCTCGCCACAGGTCGCTTCGAGTGACGTAAGCCAGTATCGAAGTCGCCAACCCCTGCTCCAGGTCTCCTCGATCACGCGAGTGTCGAAATAGCTCCCCCTTTGGCGAGCCAATCTGCGGTGGGATGTTGTCGGGACAACACGAGCGAACCGGTGGGTTTCAGCACCCTTCGGAGCTCTCGGAGAGCACTCACCCGGTCGTCGACGTACTCAATCGCCAGGGCGAGGAGCACACGATCGAAGCTGGCGTCGGACAACCAGTCGAGTCGCTCGCCCAGGTCCGCCACCCGGAAGTCGCCACTCGGTACTCGGGCGCGACACAGCTCAATCATTCGGGGGCTCTGGTCGAAACCCACCACCGTGGCGCCGCGCCTCACGAGTTCTTCCGCGTACAGACCGGGTCCACACGCCGCGTCCAGCACGCGGGCGCCGTCCACGTCGCCCAGTAGCTCGAGGCACGCGGGACGATCGTAGAACGCGTTGAAGAATCCGCCTGCGGCGTGTTCCAGATACTCATCGGCGAAGACGTCGTACTGGGGGTCGCGCCCCACCCTTTCGACCCGTGATGGAGGGTGAGGCGCGTCGCCCGTTTGATCCACGCTCCATTGTGCACCCTGGTCGCCACCGCCGTTGTCCCCGGCCCGACCACGTCCGGCGCGCGTTAGTGTCGGCTCTTTGAGAGCCGATGTGAAGTGAGGGATCCATGAAGGCTGCGGTCTACTACGAAACGGGCGCTCCGAGCGTCTTTCGTTACGAAGACGTACCCGAGCCGGTGGTCTCCGCCGACGAACTACTCGTGCGCGTCGAGGCGATCAGCATCGAAGGCGGCGACACCCTAAATCGCCTGCGCGGCGACATGAGCGCCACGCCGCACATCGTGGGATACCAAGCGTCGGGCACGGTCGTCGACGTCGGAGCCAACGTGAGCGACTTCGCGGTGGGAGATCGCGTGGTGACCTTGGGCATGAACGGGTCGCACGCCGAACTTCGCGCCGTGTACCCCTCGTTCTGCTGGAAGATTCCCGCGAACGTCTCGATGGAAGTGGCGGCCGCCGTGCCGACGGCCTACGGCACGGCACACGACAGCCTCTTCGAGTTCGGTCGCCTCAGCGCGGGAGAAACGGCCCTGATACACGCCGGGGCCAGCGGAGTGGGCATCGCGGCCATTCAGATGGCGAAGGACGCCGGGGCGCGCGTGCTCGCCACCGCCTCCAGCGCCGAGCGCCTCGAGCGCTTACGTGAGTACGGGCTGGACGAGGGCATCAACTACCGAGAGGACGACTTCGCCCTGCGCGTTCGCGAGCTCACCTCGGGCCAGGGCGCGGACGTGATCGTCGACTCGGTGGGCGGTTCCAACCTGCAAAAGAGTCTGCTGGCCCTCGCCTACCGGGGACGGTGCGTCAGCTTCGGTGACGCCGGACGCGAGGAGTCCGCCTCGCTCGACATCTCGTCGATGCGCGGACAGAACCAGGCCTTTACCAGCTACTTCCTTGGCGCGGAACTGTTTCTTGGAACCCGGGCGCACGCCGTCATCGAAACGATCCTCCAGGACGTGGCCGCGGATCGGTGGCGCGTGGTCATCGATCGCACCTACCCCTTGGCCGACGCGGAGGAAGCGCACGCCTACATCGAGAGCCGTCAGGCCTTCGGTCGCGTGCTCCTCATTCCCTGAGCGCCATCTCGCGGGTGGGTCGAGCTACGCGGCGAGAGGGACGTCGAGGCGCGCGGCGGCGATCGCCTCGACCAAGGAGTGGCAGCGTCGCAGCACCAGCCCATCACCGTCGACGACGTCGGCCGAGGCGGGAAGGATGATCGCACGGGCGCCCAGGCGCCGCGCCTCTCGAATCCGGCGGGCCATGCCCGGCACCGCGCGAAGTTCTCCGGCCAGGCCCACCTCGCCGACCGCCACCACACTCGGCGACACCGCAAAGCCCAGCGTCGCCGAGGCGATCGCGAGGGCGAGGGCCACGTCGACGCCCGGTTCACTGGCCGAGAGCCCGCCCGCGGTGGCGGCAAACACGTCGAGGGCGCTGGTGTCGACGCCGCAGCGCGCCTCCAGCACCGCGAGGAGCAGGGAGAGGCGCGGTGACGAGAGCTGATAGGCCACGCGTTTGGTGGATCCGCCGGCGTGAGCGACGAGCGCCTGAATCTCCACCACGAAGGAGCGTGACCCGTCATTGGTCACGGTCAAGACCACGCCGGGCACGTCCAACTCGGGGCCGCGCAGGGACATCGACGGATCGAGTACCTCGCGCAGTCCGTCACCGACCATCTCAAAGAGACCGACCTCGCCCGTCGGGCCGAAGCGATGTTTTTGAGCGCGCACGGTGCGCAGGGTCCCGTGGCGATCACCCTCGATGCGAATGACCGTGTCGACCAAGTGCTCGAGCGCGCGCGGCCCGGCGAGTTCACCGTCCTTGGTCACGTGTCCGATCAACAGCAGGGCCGTGTCGGTGGCCTTGGCGATCGAGCAGAGTCGCTCGGCCGCGGCGCGTATTTGGGGGACCGAGCCCACCACGCTCGACAGCGCGTCGTCGCTCATGGCCGAGATCGAGTCGATCACGCACAGCGTGCGAGGGCGCTCGCCCAGTAGTTCCGATGCGCTCTCGACGCTGGTCGTGGTGGCGACGTCGAGGCGCGCGGGGATGTCGCCCATGCGCCGCGCCCGCTGAGCGACCTGCGCCGCGGACTCCTCCGCGGCGATCAGGAGAACATCGTGCCGGCGGGCCAGGGCGCACAGCGTCATCAGCGCGAGCGTGGACTTGCCCACCCCCGGCTCCCCGTAGAGAAGGGTGGTCGAGCCCGCGACGAACCCGCCGCCGAGCACCCGGTCGAGTTCGCCGATGCCCGAAGAGAGTGACGCGGTGGCGTCTCCTGCGACGTCGCGCAGGGCGCCCGCGCTCACGCGCGCCCGGGGCGAGGGCTCGGGTCCCGCCACCTCGTCAATGGAGTTCCACTCAGAACAGGCGCCGCAACGTCCCTGCCAACGCGGAGCGCTCGAACCACAGAGTCGACAGGCGTAACGGACGTGGCTCTTCACGTTCGTTACGTTAGAGAGCGACTGTGACGTCTAGGCGTTGGTCTGGTCTTCGAAGTCCACCGAGGGCGGCAAGCCCTCGACGCCTTCAAAGGTGAGGAAGGTTCCGTCGTCGCCTTCGGCGGCGTCCACCACGATGGTCTGGCCGGCGTGGAACTCCTTGAACAGGATCTTCTCGCTCAAGACGTCCTCCACGTACTGCTGGATGGCTCGACGCAGTGGCCGGGCACCCAGCTCGGGGTCGTAGCCCTTTTCGGCCAGGTACGCCTGAGCCTTCGCCGACAGTTCGAGGCCGAGACCTTGGGTGCTCAACTGATCGCGCAGGCGAGTGATAAACAGATCCGCCACCGAGATGACTTCTTCCCGGGTCAATTCGTGGAAGACGATGGTGTCGTCGATACGGTTCAAGAACTCGGGACGGAAGTGCGCCTTCAACGCTTGGTTGACCTTTTCCTTCATGCGCTCGTGGGTGATGGAGTCCGAGCCCTTGCCAAAGCCGATGGCGGCCTTGCGCAGGTCCGAGGTACCCAGGTTCGAGGTCATGATGAGGATCGTGTTCTTGAAGTCCACGGCGCGACCTTGGGAGTCGGTCAGGCGGCCATCTTCCAGGATCTGCAAAAGGGTGTTGAAGACGTCGGGGTGAGCCTTTTCCACTTCGTCAAAGAGGACGACCGAGAAGGGCTTGCGGCGCACGGCCTCGGTGAGCTGGCCGCCTTCGTCGTAGCCCACGTAACCCGGGGGCGAGCCCACCAGGCGCGAGACCGAGTGCTTCTCCATGTACTCCGACATGTCCAACTGGATGAGCGCGTCGGCGTCGTCGAAGAGGAACTCGGCGAGGGTCTTCGCCAGTTCGGTCTTTCCCACACCGGTCGGTCCGAGGAAGATGAACGATCCACCGGGACGCTTGGGGTCTTTCAGGCCCGCGCGCGTGCGGCGAATGGCGCGGCTGAGTGAGGCCACGGCCTCGTCTTGTCCGATCACGCGCTTGTGGAGTTCGTCCTCCATGCGCAGCAACTTCACGGTCTCTTCCTCGGTCAAGCGGTAGACGGGGATGCCCGTCCACACCGCGAGAACTTCGGCGATCGTTTCCTCGTCCACCAGGTCAAAGGACTCGCCGCCCGAGGACAGCACCGTCGCGTCGATCGCGTCGCGCTTGGCGATCAGGTCTTGCTCTTGCTGATCGAGGGCCTTCGCTTGATCGAGGGCGCCCGAGTCCATGGCGGACTCCTTGTCGCGGCGCAGTCGAAGTATGTCCTCGTCCAGCTTCTTCGCCGCGGGCGGCGTGTCCATGCGACGAATGCGCAGTCGGCTACCGGCCTCGTCGATGAGGTCGATGGCCTTGTCGGGCAAGAAGCGGTCCGAGATGTAGCGGTCTGACATGTTGGCGGCCGCGATGAGCGCCTGGTCGGTGATCTTGACCGCGTGGAACTCTTCGTAGACCTCGCGCAGACCCTTCAGGATCTCGATGGTCATGGCGACCGAGGGCTGCTCGACCTTCACCGGCTGAAAGCGACGCTCGAGCGCGGCGTCCTTCTCGATGTGCTTGCGGTACTCGTCGATGGTCGTCGCTCCGACGGTTTGAAGTTCGCCACGCGCCAGCATGGGCTTCAAGATGGAAGCGGCGTCGATGGCCCCTTCGGCGGCGCCGGCCCCGACCAGGGTGTGAATCTCGTCGATGAACAAAATGATGTCGCCGCGCGTGCGGATCTCCTTCAAGACCTTCTTCAAGCGCTCTTCGAAGTCACCGCGGTAGCGACTGCCGGCGACCAGGGCGCCGAGGTCGAGGGTGTAGAGCTGCTTGTCGGCCAGGGTGACGGGCACTTGGTTGGCGACGATGCGCTGAGCCAGTCCCTCGACGATGGCGGTCTTACCCACTCCCGGCTCGCCGATCAGAACCGGGTTGTTCTTGGTGCGGCGCGAGAGCACCTGCATCACGCGTTCGACCTCTTTTTCGCGTCCGACCAGCGGGTCGAGTTTGCCCTCGCGGGCGAGTTGGGTGAGGTTGCGACCGAACTGGTCCAAGACGGCTGACCCGCCGGCGGACTCGGGGTCGCCCTTCGCGGCGCCGGCGGAACTCGCCACGCCGGCCTCTTTGCCAGCCTGCCCGGACATCATCTGAATAACCTGAGTGCGAACTCGCGCCATGTCGGCGCCGAGGTCGTTCAGGACCTGGGCGGCCACGCCCTCACCCTCGCGCACCAGGCCGAGCAGCATGTGCTCGGTGCCGATGTAGGAGTGTCCGAGTTGAAGGGCCTCGCGAAGCGAGAGCTCCAGGACCTTCTTGGCCCGAGGAGTAAAGGGGGGTGAGCCGGGCGAAGGATTGGTGTTGGCCCCGATGGCCTCTTCCACCTTCTCGCGCACCACGTCAAACGTGACCCCCAAGGCGTCCAGCGCCTTGGCCGCGACCCCTTCGCCCTCTCGGATCAGACCCAGCAAGATGTGCTCGGTCCCGATGAAGGCGTGGTTCAGGTCGCGTGCCTCTTCCTGAGCGAGTACGAGGACTCGCCGGGCACGGTCAGTAAAACGTTCAAACAATGGTCGTCCTTTGTTCTTTTGATTGCAGTGTACCGGTCACGCCGGCCGATTAGGTCGAGCCCCCCGGACCACCAAGAACGCGTCCTCTAAGGTGGGAACGTGAATCCCCTCGAACAACTAGGGCTTACGTCGGTTGACGAGGATCTGGTTCGACTCGAGGCGTTGCTCACCGAGGCGGTCATCTTTGGGGACCCCTACCTCGACTCGGTCACCACCCACTTGATTGACGCCGGCGGCAAGCGGCTTCGCGCGACCCTGGCCGTGGCCTCGGCGACCAGCGGGGAACGTTCGGCCTCCCGCGAAGACCTGATGGGGGCGGTCTCGCTGGAGCTGATGCACGTGGCCTCGCTCTACCACGACGACGTCATGGACGAGGCCCAGATCCGGCGCAACGTCGACAGCGTGAACGCCCGGTACGGGAATCTCATCGCCATCGTGGCCGGGGACTACCTCATGGCGAGATCGGCCGGCATCGCCGCCGACCTCGGCGCGGAGTCCGCGAGCTTGATGGCGCGCACCCTGGCCTGGCTCACGCGCGGCCAGGTGAGCGAGGTGCGCACCGCCTTCTCGCTCGAGCGAACCGAGCACGACTACTTCGAAGCCATCGAAGGCAAGACCGCGGCGCTGATGTCCTCCAGTTGTCGCATGGGGGCGATGACCGCGGGGCTGTCCCGCGAAGAGTCCGAAGCGCTGGCCGAGTTCGGTCGATGCTTTGGCATCGTCTATCAGTTGCGCGACGACATCTTGGACCTCACGGCCACCGATAACCAGCTCGGCAAGCCGCCCGGCCAGGACCTCGCCGAAGGCGTCTACAGCCTCCCGACCCTGTACGCGCTGCGCGACTCGCGCCAAGCCGACGAGCTGTCGTCGCTGCTCGGACGAGCGCTCGACGACGACGACCGTGAGCGGGCCCGCAAGTTGGTGGTCGCGACCGACGGAATCGACCGCACCGTCCTCGCGGCCAATCGCTTCCTCGCCGACGCCCACCGGGCCATCGCGGTCTTGCCCAGCGCGAAGCTGCGCGTGGGATTCACGGCGCTCATCTCCTCGCTCTTGGAAGACTTGCCTCGCTAGTTTCGTTCCGGCTTCAGGGTCGGAAAGGCGATCACTTCTTTGATGTTGGACTCATCAGCCAAGATGACCGCGAGCCGGTCCATGCCCACTCCCAGCCCCGCCGTCGGGGGAAGTCCCCACTCGAGGGCCATGATGTAGTCCTCGTCGATGGGCATCGTCTCGTCCTCGCCCGCGGCCGCGAGGCGCGCCTGGTCCTCAAAGCGTGCGCGCTGCTCCAGCGGATCGTTGAGCTCAGAGAATCCGTTGGAGAGCTCTCGACACGCCACGTACGACTCGAAGCGCTCGGTGAGCTCGGGGTCTCGGCGGTGACGACGCGCCAGCGGTGACACCTCGACGGGGTACTCGGTAAGAAACGTCGCGTCCCACAGTGTCTCATCGGCCACGTGTTCGGCCAACTCGGCCAGGCAGCGGCCCGCACCCCACGACGCGTGCACGTCGACGCCGTGCTCGCGCAGATACCCCGCGAGCTCCTCACGCGGGGTGTGCACCGACACCTCGCGCCCCACCAACTCACTCGCCAGCTCGGCCATCGTTCGACGGGCCCACGGCGCCTTCAACGACATGGGCCGACCTTGGTACTCGAACTCCGTGGTCCCGATCACGTCCATCGCGACACCGGCCACCAGCTCTTCGGTAAAGGACATCATGTCCTCAAAGTCCCAGTAGGCCGCGTAGAGCTCGAGCATGGTGAACTCGGGGTTGTGGCGCGGGCTCACCCCTTCGTTGCGAAAGACGCGCCCGAGCTCGAAGACCCGCTCAAAGCCCCCCACGACCAGTCGCTTCAGCCACAGTTCGGGCGCCACGCGCAGGTAAAAGTCACTGTCGAACGCGTTGTGCTTGGTCACGAAGGGGCGGGCGGGCGCGCCCGAAGGGATGGCGTTCAAGATCGGCGTCTCCACTTCCATGAAACCCGCGGCCCAACAGCGCTCGCGCACCGCGCGGATCATGTCGCTGCGGCGCTGCAGCGAGCGCCGGGTCGTCTCATTCGCCCAGAGGTCGGCCTCGCGATGGCGATAGCGCAGGTCGAAGTCGGCGATGCCGGCCCACTTGTCGCCAAAGTTGCGCACGGCTTCGGCGAGTCGCTCCCAGGTCGCGACCTTGACCGAGAGTTCGCCCCGCTTGGTGCGCACCACCTCACCCACCACCCCGACCCAGTCGCCCAAGTGGAGCTTCGAGAACTCTTCGAAGTTCTCGGCCACGCTCGTCGAGAACGAAGAGCTGAATCTCCCCGGTGGAGTCGCGCATGGTGGCAAAGGCCAGCTTGCCCTGACGACGAAGCAGCACCACTCGACCGGCCACGTGGACGACCTGGCCCGACTCTTCGCCCTCGGCGAGAAACGAGAACGCGCTCTGGAGTGCGGCGGCGTAGGCGTCGTGGGCGAACTGATAGGGCGTGGTCACGTGGTCTCTCTCGAATGATTCCTTTCATGAACGATACGCAATCCATGCAGGGTCAACCACGGCTCGACGATGCGCACGTATTTCGTGTGGGGTGCGATGAGACTCGCGAGCCCGCCGGTGCCGATGATGGTGGCCTCGCCGAGCTCGTCCAGTAATCCGCTCGATGATGCCGTCGACCTGCGCCGCGAAGCCGTACAGCACGCCGCTTTGTATCGACTCGACGGTCGAGCGACCGATCACCGAGCGCGGTTTCACGAGTTCCACCGAGCGCAGCGCGGCGGCGTGGGTGTAGAGCGCTTCGAGCGAGATGGCGACCCCGGGGGCGATCGCGCCGCCGAGGTACTCGCCGTTCGCGCTGATCACGTCGAAGACCGTGGCCGTTCCCATGTCCACCACGATGGAGGGCCCGGGATAGAGGTCGTACGCGGCGACGGCGTCGGCCACGCGGTCGGCGCCCACTTCGCGCGGGTTTTCATAGAGGATCGCCATACCCGACTTCGTGCCCGGCCCGAGCACCGTGAGCTGGAGGTCCGAGAACCAGCGCTTGGCCATGCGACGCAGCTGCGTCGTGACGGCCGGCGCGGAGGAGCAGATCGCGATCTCGCTCACCGTCGACTTGAGATCCAGTCCCTCCAGGTCGAGCAGTTGCGTCAGGGTGATGGCGTGTTCGTCCGGCGTACGCTCGACCACCGTCGACGTGCGCCAGTGATAGGCCAGTCCGTGCTCGCCACTGGCTCGCGCGAACCCCATGGCTTCGGGCGCCTCGGGGTCCGCCTCGCCGAAGAGTCCGATCAGGGTCTCGGTGTTGCCGACGTCCATCGCGAGCAGCATCAGGTCTCTCCCACCACACTCACCGGACCGTTGTCGATCAGACGCACGCCGTCAACGAAACCCGCCACCAGCGCGCGCTTCAGCCCCGACTCATCGTCCGCGGTGGGCCGCAACGTGCGCGGGTCCACCACCTCGGCGTAGGCCACGTCCACCCCCGCGTCGTCGAGAATCGTGCGCATGGTGGCCCGCAGGGTGCTGGCCCGAGCGCTGGTGGTCGCCACGTAGGCCAAGGCTCGCGAGAGTCCGAGGGCCCGACGCCGCGACTCGCTCGTCAGTCGAACGTTGCGGCTCGACAGCGCGAGTCCGTCGTCGTCGCGCACGATGGGACAGCCCACCACCTCGACGTCGAAGCCGAGATCATCGACCAGTTGACGTACCACGGCCAGCTGCTGAAAGTCCTTCTCGCCAAAGAACGCGCGACAGGGCCCCGTCACCGCGAACAGTTTCGCGACGACGCTCGCCACGCCGTCAAAGTGGCCCGGCCGACCGGCCCCCTCGAACACGCTCACCGATTCCCCGCACCGACACCGAGGTCGGCGTGCAGCGGGGATAGTCGGGCCACATCTCCTCGAGCGTCGGGGTCACCAGACAGTCGACGCCGCACTCGAGCGCGAGAGCTCGATCGTGCTCCAGCGTGCGGGGGTAGTGCGCGAGGTCGTTGGCGTCGGCGAACTGCAGGGGATTCACGAAGATGGTCGCGATGACCACGTCGCTCTGCGCCTTCGCCGCGCGAAAGAGCGAGACGTGTCCCTGGTGCAGGGCTCCCATGGTGGGTACCAGCCCGACGCGTTGGCCGGCGGTGCGCTGGTCGTGAGCGAACTGGCGCCACGCCGCGATGTCGATGAGCTCGTTCACGGGGCGCAGGCGAGTCGACGCGCCTCGGCGAGTTCGAAGGCGGCGTTCGCGAGCGCCACGTACGTCGAGCGCTCCGACTCCGGGATGGCGGCCAGGTGGGCGTCGATCGTTTTCATATCGGCCCGCGACGCCGGTCCGGTCAGCGCGCGCTGGGCGCCCATCGCCACGGCGTCATCGAGGGCCTGTTCGATGAGGGGTACGAAGTCGCGAAGCGAAAGTCCCGCCGACTGGGCGAGAACCTCGACGTGGCCCATGAGGGCCACCAGATGATTGGCCGCCACGCTCGCGGTCGCGTGATAGTTGACGCGCTGGTCGTCGCTCAGACGAAGGGCTCGTCCCTTGAGAGATTCCACGAGTTCCGCGGTGACGTCGTCGCCGCCGATGCTAAAGGTCGCGCCCCGCAGCCGTTGGGCGCCGAGTTCGGTGGTTGAGAGCATGGCGAGGGGGTGCAGGAAGCCGGCGCGCGGGTGACTCGCCACCTCGCTGAGGCCCCTCGAGCCGGCGACGTGGAGAACGACCCGGGAGCCTCGCGGCGCCAGGGCCTGGGAGACCTCGGCGATCGCGTCGTCCGGCACGCAGAGCAGGACGACCTCACTCTGGCCCACGCGCTCGAGTTCGTCGTGATGGATCAGTTGTGTGTCGTGGCCCACCTCGCTCAGGGCCGCGGCGAACGACGTACCGGCGCGGCCCGCGCCCACGATGGAAATCTTCATACCGGCTCCATTCCCGTTCCGGCCCCGTAGGTGCCGTTCGGTGATTAGCGCAACGACGAAAGTGTACCGAGTTCCACCACCTGGCCGACCGCGCGGGCCAGTCGCTCCTCACTGACGAGCTCCGGCGCCAACTCGCGCAAGGGTCGCAGCACGAAAGCCCGCTCGAACATCCGCGGATGAGGCAACGTCAACTCGGGGTCGGCGCGCACTTCCTCGCCCACGAGCAGGAGGTCGACGTCCAGGGTGCGCGGACCCCAGCGCACCTCGCGCGTGCGTCGAGCGTCCTCCTCGGCGCGGCGCGCCCGCGCGAGCAGCTCCTCGGCGCTGGCCTCGGTGGCGATCTCCATCACCATGTTCCAGAAGTCGTCCTGGGCCACTCCCCCGACGGGCTCGGTCTCGTAGACGTTCGAGAGTCGATACGCGTCACCGGCCGCCAGGGTGGACAGGGCGCCCCGCAGGTGGGCGGCGCGATCTCCCAGGTTGGTGCCCAGTGAGAGATACGCGACGCGCACTACGGGCGGGTCACGGTGCAGCGCACGCCGACCGTGGCGACGTCCTCGGCGACCGGTGGGCGCAGCTTGCGAACCGCGACGGTCACCGCAGAGATCCCCTCGTCGTAGCGGAGGATCTCGCGCGCCACCCGGTAGGCCAGGGTCTCGAGCAGCAAGAAGGCCCCCTCGGTCGCCACCCGCGTCGCGATCTGCAGGACGTCGGCGTAGTTGGTCGTCTCGGCCAGGTCGTCGTGGAGGGACGCCCCTTCGAACGGTCGCGCGACGTCGATGTCCAGGGCCAGTGGCTGGGCGCGGTCACGTTCCTCCTCGAGGACCCCCACCACGGCTTGGACGCGAAGCTCCCTCAGCTCAATAACGTCACTCACGAACGTCCTCGGGCAGATCCATGAGGACCGAACGTCCGTCGGGACCGATCGAACGCTTGAAGAGCCGTTCCACCAGCGCGATGGAGGCCGGCACCGTTCCCACCTTCTGACTCCACACGAGATACCCCGCCACGACACCGAGCAGTCGATCGGACACCTCATCGCCGTGCAGCAGCACCGTGGTGTTCGACGACATGCAGTGGGCGATGTCGTGGTAGCACGCCTCGAGGACCTCGCGCTGCTGGGGACCGCCGCGCAGCGCGTAGTGACTGGCCGTGAGACCGTGCTCGAAGTAGGCGCTCAGGTTCTGCATGATCGGCAGAATCGAGATGACCCGACCGAAGCCCTGATGCTTCAGCCACAGCAGTTCTTCGTCCCGTCGCACCTGGCGGTGCACGGTGGTGGATCCGCCCGGTCGCTCCGAGACCGCCAGTATTCCTTTGTAGACCCAGGTGAAGCCGCGCGGTTCGATCCCGGCCGCCCACTTGCCCTTCACGGCGTCACGGCCTCGGGGATCGTCGTGAGCAAATCTCTCAATTGAACCGTCTCTCGAACGTCGTGCACTCGCACCATACTGACACCTTGGACCATCGCCCACGCTGCTGTCGCCACTGACGCCTCCAGTCGCTGGTCAACGTCGAGGGTGTCGCGACCGAGGTGGCTGAGGAAGCGCTTGCGACTGGTACCGATCATCACCCCCGCCCCGTAGCGGGCCGCGAGTTCGACGAAGTGGTCACAGTGCGCCAGCAGCGTCAGATTGTGTTCCACCGTCTTGCCAAAGCCGATGCCCGGGTCCAGCCACAGTGGGCCGACGCCCGCTCGGCGGGCGTCGGCCGCCACCCCGGCGAGAAAGTCGCTGATCTCGCCGACCACGTCGGTGTAGGTGGGATTGTCCTGCATGACGCGCGAGTCGCCCTGACGGTGCATGGCGACGTACCCGACCTTGAGCTCTCCCGCCAGCTCGACCAGCTGGGACGAGACGTCGTTGAGAACGCTGGCCCCGGCCGCGATGGCGGCGCGCGCCACCGACTCCTTTTGCGTATCGATGGACACCGGTCCCAGCGCCGCCAGCGCCCGCACCACTGGCACCACGCGACGAAGTTCTTCCTCGTCGTCAACGGGTGACGCGCCGGGTCGCGTCGACTCGCCCCCGACGTCCACGACGTCGGCGCCCTGCGAAAACTGAGCCATCCCGCGCGCGATCGCCTCCTCGGCGCCCCACGTGCGCGAAGCGGGGAAAAACGAGTCGGGCGTCACGTTCACGATGCCCATGACGGCGGGGCTCAGCGCCACGTAGACCTTCGCTGATGGATGTACTCCAGGGCCTCGGCCCGGGTCCGGGCGTCGTCGCGAAAGACACCGCGCACCGCGGAGGTGACGGTCGTCATGCCCTCCTTCTTCACGCCGCGCATGGACATGCAAAAGTGCTCAGCCTCGATGACCACGATCGATCCGCGAGGTTGGAGCTCCTTCTCCATCGCTTCGACGATCTGGGTGGTCATGCGCTCTTGCACCTGCAAACGACGGGCAAAACCTTCGACCACGCGGGCCAACTTCGAGAGCCCGGTGATGAGCCCGTCGTCCCCGGGCAGGTAGGCCACGTGGGTCAGGCCCACGAACGGAACGAGATGGTGTTCGCAGAGCGACGTGAAGGGGATGTCGCGCACCATGACCATCTCGTCGTGTCCGGCCTCGAAGCGAACCCGAAGGTGTTCGCCGGGGTCGGCCTCGATACCCGTGAACAGCTCGGCGTACATCTCGGCGACGCGTCGCGGGGTCTCGCGCAGTCCTTCGCGCGTCGGGTCTTCACCGATCGCCTCCAGCAGTTGGCGAATCAGTTCCTGCACCCGCGGCTGGTCCACCACCTCTAGGCCTCGCCGACGTAGGTGTAGATGGCGTCGAGGTTGCGGTAGCGCTCGTTGACGTCGAGCCCGTAGCCCACCACGAAATCGGCGGGGATCGTGAAGCCCACGTACTTAAGGGACTGCTCCACGCGCTGCTCGCCCTCTTTCAAGAGCAGCGCGCAGACCTCGAGGCTCGCGGGGCTCCGCGCGCCGAGGTACTGACGCAGGTAGTTGAGCGTGAGCCCCGAGTCAACGACGTCCTCAACGATGACGACGTCGCGACTGGCCAGGTCCACGTCCAGGTCCTTCACGATGCGCACCACGCCACTGGTCTTGGTGGCCGCCCCGTAGGAGGAGACGGCCATGAAGTCAACCTCGACCGGCAGCTCGATGGCGCGCATCAGATCGGCCATGAAGTTGATCGCGCCCTTCAAGACACAGACCAGCAGGGGCGGCCTGTCGGCGTAGTCCAGCGTGATCTGGCGCCCCAGCTCACCAACCCGGTCGTGCACCTCTTTGGCCGAGACCACCACGTCGCCGAGAACCCCCTTGGCCCAGGTCGCGGTGAAATCGTCGGGAGAGTGCCTATCCATGATTGGAGAGCGTAGTTGAGTCGCCTTCGAGGGCGAGGCGCTGTGAGCGCCGCGAGAGCCGCCGACCCCCTTCCAGTTCGGCCGCGACGACCTCGCCGTCGACGACGCGAAGCGCCCGCTCGATCTCCGCGCTGCTCGGCGGATGTTGATCACCCAACTCGTCGGTCACCGACAGTTGCACGCGCAGCCATCGACGAAGTCGCGCGCGGGGCCACTGACGCAGTTCGCGACAGTCCGCCTCAGACAGCGCGAGGGCCGCGTCACCTTGCACCAGAACGTTCAACCACGCCCGGTCATCGAAGATCACGTCGGCCTGGCGCGCCAGGATCGGCACGATGTCGCGTTGCGCCACGTCGGAGAGGAGGGGCATCAGCTGGTGGCGCACGCGATTGCGGCGAAAGGAGAGGTCGTCGTTCGACTCGTCGTGACGGGCCTCCAGACCACGCGCTCGACGACCAGCGCCGCGACGTCACTGCGTCGAGCACGCACCAGCGGTTTGGTCGGATCGTTGACCAGGGGCGAGAGTCCGTCGAGGCCGGCGCCCCGCATCATGTTCAACAGGACCGTTTCTGCGAGGTCGTCCATGGTGTGACCGGTCAGCGATCCCTCGGGCAAGACACGACGACGTTCGCTCCGGGCGCGAGCCTCAAAGTTCGCTCCCGGGCATGACCGCGACGTCGTGCACGACGACGGGCACATCGAAGCTCCGGGCGACCGCCACCACGAACTCGGCGTCGGCGGTGCTGGCGGGTCGCGCGTGGTGGTCCACGTGGTGCACGCGCACGTCCAGGTGAGCCTCACGAGCGAGCAGAAGGAGCCCGAGCGAGTCCGCTCCGCCCGAGACGGCGAGGTCCACACTCGTTCCCGCCGCCGGAAACCGGCACGCGGCCAGCAGCTCGTGCGCGCTCATCACGCCTTCAGGCTACGCACCAGCCAACGACGTTCTCTCGAGCCAGGTCGCCCGAGCGAGCGCGCCGCGATCCGTGAGCCCGACGCCACGACTCGAAAGAGCCGACCGATCACAAACCAGGCGGCGCTGTAGGAACCCACGTAGAAACCGACCGGCCAGTTCGTGGTGTACGCGCACGCGAGGGCCCCCCAGATGGTGAGGAGCGCGATGAGGACCGACAACCCCATGGCCACCGGCGCGCGGTCGCTGAAACAGCGCGCCGCGGCGGGAGGGCCGATCATCAACGTGAAGATCAACAACGCACCGACGACCGGCACGGTCATCGTGGTGGCGCAGGCCAGCACCACGAGAAAGATGATCTCGAGTCGCTCGGGGCGCAGTCCCCTCGCCGCGGCGATCTCGGGCGCGATGGAGGTCAACAGCAGCGGGCGATACAGCACGCCGACGGCCACCACGCAGACCGCGCCGAGCGCGATCACCGGCCACAGCTGTCCCGTGCTCACGCCGAGAATCTCGCCGAACAACAAGGAGAAGATCGCGGGTTCGTACTCGGTGCTCTGGCTGAGGAACGCCGCACCGAGCGCCAGCATCATCACGAGCGCCAAAGCGGTCACCGCGTCGGCCCGGCCTCGGCGAGAGAGCTAGCGATGCCCAGCGCCGCCGCCAAGGAAAAGACCCCGAGACCCACGAGGGGATTGATGCCGATAAGATTGGCCCCGGCCGCGCCGGCGAAGGCGCCATTGGGGATGGCGTGGGCGGCGAAGGCCGAGCCGCGCATCACGACGAAGAAGCCGACGACCCCGGCCACGACCGCGACGATCGAACCGATCAGCCACGCGTTGACCATGAAGCTCGAGAACATCAGACCGCCGCCTCCCTTCGAGCGCGTCGCGCGCGAGCGGCCGCGACGGAGCTGCTCGTGCGCCGGCGCAGGGCGGGCAGACCCGAGACGAGGTAGCCCAGGAAGATCGAGCGCCACGATGAAGAAACTGACCGGGCAGACCCTGACTCGAAGGAAACCAATAGAAGCTGTCGTAGGCGAGGACGACGCCGAGCCACGTCGCCACGACCCCGAGACGCGCGGCGACGACGAGCGCGCCGCGCAAGTTCCTCGTGACCCGCAGCGCCGTCGCGGCCGGTCCGATCAAGCAGCGCCGTCGAAAGCACCGAGCCAATGGCGATCGACGACAGTCCCACCGCCACCGCGAGAGCGAGCATGAAGAGCACGCCCACCACGCGCACCGAATACCCCGCGCCGCGGCCAGATCGGGACTGATCGAACTGAACAAGAGCGGCCGGTAGATCACGGCGAGAACGCCGAGCGTGATCACGCTCATCGCCACCACGAGCGGAATCGTCGAGGAGTCGAGCGTGAAGATCGAGCCGAACAGGATCTGCTGCGCCGCGCCGGTCGTCGCGTTCTTGGTGGTGTCGAGGTACAAGAACAGCGCGGCGAGTCCGGTCGCGAAGCCCAGCACGATGCCGGTCGCGATATCGCGGCCGCGCAGGCGCTGCACCCCGACGAGCTCCATGGCGCCGGCCCCGAGCACGCCCGCGCCGAGAAAGCCGACCAGGGGGCTGAGGTTGAAGAAGAAGGCGCCCGAGCCGCCCGTCGTCGCCACGTCGGTGAGGGCGTGGCCCGCGAAGGACTGGCCGCGCATCACCGTGAAGACCCCCACGATGGCCGACACCACAGCGCTCACCGCGCCGACGACGAGCGCCACGTGCACCGGACCGCTGGAAAAGAACCCGGGCTCGAAGAGATAGTGCACGCGCTCAGTTCACGGTCAGAGTCGGGTGCTCGGGAATCTCCGCGTCGTCTTGGCCGGGTTCGGCCACCACCAGCACGCGCCCGTGCAACTTCAGCACGTCGACGTGATGCCCGTACAGCGCGCTCAGTACGTCGGAGCGCACGACTTCGTCGGTCGTGCCACTCGCCGCGCGCCCGTTCGTGATGTAGACAATTCGGTCCATGACGGGCAACAGCGCGTTCATCTCGTGCGCCGAGAGCAAGACCGCGACGTCGTGATCACTCGCGACGCGGTGCAGCAGCGCCACGATCTCTTGGACGCTCCTGGGGTCCAGGTTCGCCAGCGGCTCGTCGAGCAGGAGCAAGCGACGGCTCGCTACGAGGGCGTGGGCGATCAGCACACGCTGTTGCTCCCCCCCGGAGAGGCTGCCGACCCGAGCTGTCGGCGAAGCGCTCGGCGTCGACGTCGCGCAAGTATCTTCTCGACTCGATCGCGTTGCGCCTTGCGTGCGCCGCGAGAAACCGAAGCGATGCGCGTCGAGACCCGAGGCCACGAAGTCGCGGGCGCGCATGGGAACGTCGGGGTCGAGGACGACCTTCTGGGGGACGTAGCCGAGGCGTGGTGGTGGCGAGAGAGCGGCTCACCCTCGACGCGAATCTCGCCACCGTCGAGTCGTTGGAGTCCCAGGATCGCGCGCAACAACGTGGTCTTGCCCGCGCCGTTGGATCCGATGAGCCCGGTGAACTCGCCCCGGCTGCACGTCGAAACTCACTTCGTCGAGGACCGTCGCGCCCGCCGAAGGAGACGCTGACGTCGATCGACGTCGAGAACCGGGCGGCCGTCGCTCATAGTTTCTCCGTCGACGTGCCGGTCGCCACGGCCGACTCGATCGCCTTCGACTTCGGCCAGCATCCAGGTCTGATAGTCGTAGCCCGGCGTCGGCATCGTCTCGTAGACGCCGACGACCGGCACGTGGGCCTGCTCGGCGCGTCTGGCGGATCGACGTGGTCAAGCGAGTCGACCACCTGTTGGTTGTAGCAAAAGAGCTTGACCTCGTGCCTGGTGAAGAAGTCCGTCCTCGAGGGTGATGTCCTCGGGGGCCGGGTCGACGCCGTTCATGATGTCGGCCTGGAAGACGAAGGGGGTCAGGATCTTGGCGCCCATCGCTTGGAGAAGATAGTCGGCGACCGGTTCAGTGACGGCCACAGGCGTGCGGGGTATTCGGACTTGAACGCCGCGATGGCGGCCAGCCATGGTTGCAGCGAGGCGTCAAAGGTCGTGAGGTTCGCCTGGAAGTACGCCGCGTGACGCGGCTGCGAGCTGGTCGAGGTCCTTCACCATGACCCTTGCCACCGCGGGCATCGTCGTGGGTTGTACCAGAGGTGCGGATTGGGCGTATCGGTGGGAAGGCCGAGCACGTCTTGGACGACGATGACCTTGCGCTGCGGAGTTCGGCGACGCGGCCTCGATGTTGTTCATGAAGCTGTCGTAGCCCACGCCGTTCTGCACGATGAGTTGGGCCTTCGCGACCTCCTCGGCCACGCTGGGGCTCGCCTCGAAGGTGTGCGGGTCGGTGTTGGGGTTCTTCAGGATCGCCGATGACCGTGACGTACTTGCCGCCGATCTGGCCCAGCACGTTGGCGTACTCGTTCTCCGCGCCGATGGCGACAATGACGTGGTCGCTTCGCGCCCGCCGACGCGGGGCGCGTCGGAACGTCGAGACGCTGACGGCAGAGACGAGAAGGGCCGCCGCGAGCAGCTGATTCGCGCCGCGATCGCCGCGAGCTGGCCGGTCATAGAATAAAGTGTAGATTGAGACTGAGTCTCATTACAATTGAGATTGGCGACGCACGAGGAGGCCGAGGCGGTGAGCTATCGCCGTTGAGCACACCGACGCACCGAGACTCCTCGCACGAGGAGCTACACGAACTCGTCGAGGTTCATTTGCGCCGCATTGACCAGCGCTACACCGCGGGGCGCCAGGCGGTCGTGGAACTGCTCGCCATCTCCGGGCGACCACTCAGCATCTCGGACATCGCGAACGCCATCCCCGACGTGCCGCGCAGCTCCGCCTATCGCCACCTGTCGGATCTTCAGGTGGCGGGGGTCGTGCGGCGCATCGCGGCCAGCGACGACTTCGCCCGTTTCGAACTGGCCGAAGACCTCACCCACCATCACCACCACCTGCTCTGCTCGTCGTGCGGTCGCGTCATCGACGTCACGCCGACATCGGACTTTGAGCACACCGTCAGTGCCATGGTCGAGGAGCTGGCGCGCCAACAAGGCTTTCGCACCACGTCACACGCCCTCGACGTGATCGGACACTGCGCCGCATGCCAAGAGACGTAACCCTGAGCGCCCAACCGCGCGGCGCGTTGACGGTGTATCCGGCGGCCAACCTGGCCGAGCTCGGTGTGGACGTCTTCGTGACGGACCGATTCAACGGGGTCAGTGCCGGAGCGTACGCGTCGCTCAACCTCGGTGATCACGTCGGAGATGACGAGGACCGGGTGCGAGAGAATCGACGTCGAGTGGCCCACGCGGCCGGCGTCGACGTTGATCACCTGGTCACCGTCCGACAGGTGCACGGCTCGCGCGTCCTCGACACCGCCTCGCTCACCGGCGGCGAAGGGGACGCCCTCGTCACGGCCTCGAAGGACCTCGCGTTGGCCATTCTCGTGGCCGACTGCGTGCCCCTCGCCCTCGTCGAGGCGAGCACCGGGCGGGTGGCCCTGGTGCACGCGGGTTGGCGCGGACTGAAGGCCGGGATCATCGCCCGCGCCCTCGAAGGTTTCGACGCCCCCTCGACGCACGCGTTCGTGGGACCTTCTATTTCTCACGAGGCCTACCAGGTAGGACCCGAGGTGGCGCGTTACTTCAGCGACGTGGACGGGGCCCTCACCCGTGACGGTGGGGATCGCTCTCGGCTCGATCTTCGACTCGTGACCGTTCGTCAACTGGTCGACGCCGGCGTGGCGGACGATCACATCGTCTGCAGTCGGGACGTCACCGACGGCGGTGAGATCTTCTTCAGCGATCGTGCTCAACGTCCCTGCGGCCGCTTCGCGATTGTGGCGAGACGAGCCGTAGCATGAGAAACGCCATGAGCGACGTACCGACCCACCCTCGCGCCGAGCTCTTTCGCTACGTCACCCTCGACATCGACGAGTCGTCCCTTCGAGGGACCTACGAACTCGACGGCCGCAGGTTTGTTGAGACCGTGGTCTTTGAAGGCGTGGGTACCCTCGACACGCCGGCCGTGCGCGCGGTCGCCGAGCTGTGGTTTCTCCTGGCCGGACTCTCGTACTACAAGGCGGGGGCCGCCCGTCGGGTCGACGTGGGCTCCACCGCGCTGGGCGAAGCGGGCGAACGACTCCTGGCCGGCGCGCTGCGCGAAGGGCTAGGCGAGTTCGCCTACCGCAACGACCTCTCGCTCGATGACGTGAGTCTCTCGGGGGGGTCGGGCGTCAACCTCATCGCGGTCTCCCTCGACCCCCAGCGCGTGCTGGTGCCCTTTGGCGGAGGTATCGACTCGGTCGTGACGACCGCCTCGCTGGCCGCCCGTCTCGATCAAGCCCTATTTATTGTGAGCCCCTCGAGCGGTCGCTTCGCGCCACTGGAGGAGACGGCCGCGGTCACCGGTCTCGAGGTCGTTCGAGCGACCCGACACCTCGACGCCCAGCTTCTGAGCGACGACGATTCCTTCTTTCACGGCCACGTACCGGTCACGGCCATGGTGACCCTGCTCGCGGCGGTGGCGGCGGTGGCGTCGGGTCGCGGCGGAGTCGTGATGAGCAACGAGCACTCCGCCTCGGCCGCCAATCTGCTCTGGGGCGACCTCGAGGTCAACCATCAGTGGAGCAAGTCTCTCGCCGCGGAGATCCTCATCGCCGACGCCCTGAGCGAACGCCTCGGCGATCAGCTGACGGTCGCCAGTTTTCTGCGCGATCGCAGCGAGGTCTGGGTCGCGAAGACGTTCAGCGATCTCCCCCAGTACCACCACGTCTTTCGCAGCTGCAACCGGGCCTTCGCCCAGGCCCGAGAGCGCCGGCTCGCCACGTGGTGCGGTGAGTGCGACAAGTGTCTCTTTATCAATTTGATGCTCGCGCCGTTTCTCTCACGGGCGGCCCTCGTCGACATCTTTCATCACGAGCCACTCAGCGACGTACGTCGCAGCGACCAGCTGCGAGTTCTGGTGGGCGTGGGTGTCGCGTTCAAGCCCTTTGAGTGCGTCGGTGATCCCACCGAGAGCGCCGCGGCGCTTCGTCGGGTCACCGAGCTCCCCGAGTGGCGCGACGAGACGCCACTCAAGGCCCTCGCGGGCGACGCAGACGTCACGGTCACCTTTGAGTCCCTGCTCGAGCGGGAAGGACCAAGTCGTGTTCCGGCCCACTGGCTTCGCTGATCTCGCGGGACACCGCGTCGGTATCTTCGGCTTCGGCGTCGAGGGACGCGCGGCGGCGGAGCGCCTGCGCGGGGCCTGCGACCTCGTCATCGTGGACGACGCCGACGGCCTGGGTGAGGACGTCCTGGCGACCGATCGCGGAGGGCTCGAGGCGCTCGCCACGTGCGACGTCGTCCTCAAGAGTCCCGGAATCCCGCGACGCCGAGCCGACGTGCTCGAACTCGAGCGAGGAGGGGTCACCGTTACCTCGGCGCTGAACCTCTGGCTTCACGACACCGACCTGGCGCGGGTCGTGGCCGTCACCGGCACGAAGGGTAAGTCCACCACCACCTCGCTCATTACCTTTTTCCTGGCCTGCCTCGACCAGCCCGCCCAGCGCCTCGGCAACATCGGTCAACCACCCTACGACCCGAACGTCGACACCAGCCGAGGCTGGCTCGTTCTCGAAGTATCCAGCTTTCAGATCGTGGACCTCGACGTCGCGCCGCGGGTGGTCGTCGTGACGAGCCTGGGGGAAGACCACCTCGACTGGCACGGCTCACTGGAGCAGTATCGCCGGGACAAGCTCTCTCTCACGCGCGCACCCGGTGAGCACGTCACCCTGGTCGCCGACAACGCCGCGCTACGCGAGCACGAAGCGCAGATCGGGGGGGCGTTGCACTACGTGGCGAGCGACACCACGTCCCTCGCGTCGGCGCTCGGACTTCTGGGCGAACACAACGACGCCAACGTGGCGCTCGCCCTGGCGGCCGCGGCAACGCTCACGGGCGCGTCGAGTGACGCGGTTCGAGCGGCCGTCCAACGACGGGCGTCGGAGTTCACGCCGCTGCGGGGACGACTGACCCTCGTCGCGAGCGAGAGCGTCGGTTCGACAACGCGGCGCTACGTCGACGACGGACTCGCGACGTCGGTGTTACCGACCCTGGCGGCCCTCGAGGTTTTTTCCCGCGACGCGGTGGCGCTCATCGCGGGCGGGTTCGATCGCGGCGTCGACTACGCCGAGCTCGCGGAGGCGCTGATCGCCCGGTCGGCCCCCACGACGCTTATCGCCATGGGTAACGCGGGCGCTCGCCTCGCCGACGAGGTGGGCCAACGTCGTCATGACCTCGTCCAGCACACCGCCTCGTCCATGCTCGACGCCGTCCAACTGGCGCGAACGTCCCTGGCCGCCGGAGGGGTGGTGCTGCTCTCCCCGGCCGCTCCGAGTTTCGACCGCTATCACAACTGGGAGGAGCGTTCGGAGGACTTTACGACGGTCGTTCGCTCGCTCGTCTCGTAATTTCTCAAGTTCCGCGAAAGTTTCGCGACCGAAGGACAGTTAGTTAGTACGACGAGCAACGCTGAGGCCGCCCTCGTCGCCACGACGCGATCGTCGCCCGTGGACAAAGGAGACACCGTGAGCGACCACCTACACACCACCCCCGGCGAGACCCCCCACACCCACCACGGCGCGCGCGCGCGGCGCTACCCGACCCGGCTCGTCTTCCTGCTGGTCTTCGCCATCGTCATCGCCGCCATCGCCTTCACCGGAGTGGTACTCGGTCGCGGCCGGGGCGCGGCCGCCGCGACCATCACCGTCACGGGCTCGGGAACCGTCACCGGCACGCCCAACACCGTGAACTTTCAGATCGGCGTCTCCACGACCGCTCCGAGCGCCAACGCGGCGCTCGAGGAGAACAACCAGAAGACCGCGGCGCTGGAGGCGACCTTGCTGAAGAACGGCATCACCAAGAAGAACCTGCAGACCTCGGGACTCAATGTCTACGACAACACCAACGCCGCCGGCACGATCATCAGCTTCACCGCGCAGGACAGTCTCAACGTCACGTCCCACGACATCGCGAAGGTGGGCAGCGCCATCGACGCCGCGGCCAAGGCCGTGGGTAACGGGATCCAACTGAGCGGGATCACGTTCTCCATCTCCAACCAGTCGAAGTATCTCGCGGCGGCCCGGGCTCGCGCCATCCGCAACGCCCACACCGAGGCCAGTCAGATCGCCAAGGGCGGAGGGACGACGGTGGTCGCCATCGTCAAAGTGGTCGACCAAGAGAACACCGGATCCACCGGGATTGTCCTCCCCTACACCCAGTTCGCCAGTGCCGCGACGGCGAACAAGGTGCCGGTGCAGGCCGGTTCCCAGTCGATCAACGTCCAGGTCGAGGTCGTGTACTCACTGGCCAGTTAGCCCACGACGACACGAGGTCACGCACCCGGGATGAGAGGACCCACCTCTCGGTGACCCGATGCCCTAGTATCTTGCAATTCCGACGGGAGACCGTCTGATCAAAAGGGGGCATTTGTGTCACTGCCGTAGAACCGGCCGAACGGGCACCGCAGAAGGGTCTGAAGTCTGGCGCCCTGGGCCTGATCTCCAGCACCGTCATCGGCATCGCGTCCACGGCTCCGGCGTACAGTCTGGCGTCGACGCTCGGCTTCGTCGTCGTGGCTATTGGCCTGCAGGCACCCATCGTCACGATCCTGGCGTTCGTGCCGATGTTCTGCGTCTCGCTCGCGTTCCACAGATGAATAAGGCCGACCCCGACTGTGGGGCCAGCTTCACCTGGGCGACGCGGGCCTTCAACCCGCGCGTGGGTTGGATGGGCGGCTGGGGCGTCCTCGCCGCCGACATCATCGTCATGGCCAGTCTCGCCCAGATCGCCGGTCAGTACGTCTTCGATCTCTTCAACGCGAATGGCATCGGCCACGACGCCTCGAGCACGTGGGTCCTGCTCGTGGGCGTGGCTGGATCGTCGCCATGACGTGGATCTGTTACGTCGGTATCGAAGTCTCCGCCAACTTCCAAAAGGCGCTGCTCGGCGATCGAGCTGACCATGCTGACGGTGCTCTCGGTGTGGGCGCTCATTCGAGTGGGCGACGGCAGTGGCCCGCCGGACACCTCGTCGCCCTCGCGTGGTTCGATCCCTTTAAGGTCAAGCACTTCAGCGATCTCGTCATTGGTCTCGCCGACATGCTCTTCATCTACTGGGGCTGGGACACCGCGCTCAATCTGAACGAAGAGACGAAGGACGCCGAGACCATCCCGGGCAAGGCCGGGCGTCTACTCCACGTTCGTGCTCCTGGGCACCTACGCGCTGGTCATCCTCGCCGTGCAGTCCTTCGCCGGCATCGGCACGAACGGGCATCGGCCTCGGCAACGGCAACAACGCCAACGACGTGCTCTCCATCCTCGGTCCCGCCGATCTTTGGGCACTCGACGTTCGCCTCGATCCTCGACCACCTCTTGTTGCTGATGGTGCTCTCCTCGGCGGCGGCCTCCACCCAGACGACGATTCTGCCAACCGCGCGCACGGTGCTGTCGATGTCGGTGCACAAGGCGCTGCCCAACGCCTTTTCGAAGGTGCACAAGCGCTTCCTCACGCCGACCGTCGCGACCATCACCTTTGGGGTCGTCTCGATCGCCCTCTACGTCGTCATGAACTTCATCTCGGCCGGAGACGTCATCGCCGACTCGATTGACGCGCTGGGCGTGATGATCGCCTTCTACTACGGCCTGACCGGCTTCTCGTGCTTCTGGTACTACCGCAAGCAGCTCACCAAGAGCGTCCACAACTTCTTCGTGCAGGGGATGGCCCCGCTCTTTGGCGGCCTGATCTTGTGGTCCATTCTGGGCTGGTCGTTCTGGTACTACTGGAACCCCTCCAACAGCTACACCGTACTGGCGAGTGTTTCGGCCGCGACATTGGCGGCACGTTCACGATCGACGTCGGCGGTCTGCTCATCGGATTCATTTTGATGTTCGCCATGAACATCTTCCGGCCGGCCTTCTTCCGCGGGGAGACGTTGAACCGCGACACGCCCACGCTCGTCGTACGAGGGATCTCTCATCCCCGGGCAGGCGGACTGATGCACTCAGTGAAAGGACGTCGCCATGAGTGACACGCCAGCGCCCGTCATCGTCGTCGGAGTCGACGGATCGGAGGCCGCCAAGAACGCCCTCGAGTTCGCCATCGAGGAGGCTCGCTTACGCCAGGCCACCCTGCAGGTCACCTACGCCTACCCGGTCATAGATCGGCCCGTGAGCGGCTCGACCGGCCAGGACTACTACGAGCAGGTGGAGGTCGACGCGAAGGCGTTCATCCAGTCGCTCATGGAATCCGCGCCGGCCACCGACGGGGTCGAGGTCCAGTGGCTGGGCGTGCCCGGGAATCCCGCCGAGGTGTTGATTGAGGCCAGTCGCGAGGCCACCATCCTCGTGGTCGGGTCGAGGGGCGTGGGGGGCTTCATGGGACTCTTGATGGGTTCGGTGTCGAACCAGTGCGTGCACCACTCACACTGTCCGGTGCTGGTGGTGCGCGAGAGTCACTAGACGCCGCTTGGAGCCTGGGAGGAGATTCGAACTCCTGACCTACGCATTACGAATGCGTTGCTCTACCGACTGAGCTACCCAGGCGCAGAGAGCAACATTACACGATCGATTTCCTGGGCTCTGATCGCCTAGTAATCCATGAGCGAGAACATCAGGTCGTGCAGGAGGAGCGTCTCGTCCAGGTTGGTGTCGAGGCGCCGATTGGCCTCGCCGAGTGCGTCGATCGCGCGCAGGGAGGCTCCGATTCGGTACTCGCCCTGCGCGTCGCCGGGCGCCTCGACGTTCTCGATCATCCGTTCTCGGTAGACGCCGGTCAGCGCGCTGAGACCAAAGCGCAGCTCGTCGCGGCGAAAACGGCGCTGCTCGCGCTTGAACTGCGCTTCGACGTCGCGTTTGGCGACGCGACCACCCAAGCTCGCGCGCGTCGCTCGCCCGTCGATCCATCTCCTCTTGTTGTATCTGCTGCAACGGCCCCATCGCCTCGTCGAGCGACGCCGCCAGTTCGCGCGCCACGCGCGAGGAGTCGGCCGGCTGGCCGGTCAGTCGGTCCGGCACGGCGCGCCACTGCTCGACGCGCTGGGCGAGGTCGGGGTCGCGCACCAGCACGCGGGCCCGGCGCAGGTTCCCATTCGCCGCCGCCGCCGCGTTCGCCGCGACCGCCGGCGACGCGCCCTCCGCCTCGAGAATGGCCCCGAGATCGGACTCCTTGAGGGCCCGGAGTTTCACGTCGACGCAGCGAGAGACGATCGTGTCGAGCTCCTCGGGAATCTCTTCGGCGCTCAAGAGGAAGATGGTTCGACTCGGCGGCTCTTCGAGGGACTTCAACAGGGCGGCCGCGGTCGGGGACGCGCCGGTGGTGGTCAGCTCGACGTCTTCGATCACCACGATTTGATAGCCCGACCCGAGCGGTCGGCGTCGAGCGACCCGTTCGGCTTCGCGGATCTCCTCCATCCGCCACGAGACGCCCGAGCGCTCCGCCAGGTACACGTCGGCGTCTTGTTCATCCAGGACGAGTCGACAGACCTCGCACACCCCACAGCCGTGCTGCGGGCACTGCAGGGCCGCGGCGAAAGCGAAGAGCGCGTCGCGCACGCTGGCTCCGGGGGGGCCGCTGAAGAGGTAGGCGTGAACGGGATTGAGGGCGTATTGACGAAGGGCGCTGACCGCGCGATCTTGGCCTACCAAGCGATCAAAGACGTCAGCCATCTCACCAGGGTAGGTGGGCCACACGCTCGTCAATCACCTTCGCCACCTCATCAGGACTGTGCCGACCATCCACCACGATCCAGCCGTCGCGCTCGGCCAACTCCAAGTACCCCTCGCGCACGCGCTCGTGAAACGCCGCGTCGGCCGACTCAAAACGATCTCGTTGGTCGTGGGCGCGCCGTTCGTTGACGACGTCGAGCGGCACGTCCAGCAGGATCGTCGCGTCCGCACGGGTCGAGCCGATCGCCAGTTCACTGGCCGACTGCAACAGCCCCAGGTCGACCCCTCGTCCGTATCCCTGGTAGGCCAAGCGTGGAGGCGAAAAAACGATCGCTCACGACCGAGCGACCCTCGCGCAACGCCGGCTCGATCACGCGGGCCACGTGGTGCGAGCGGTCCGACAGCATCAGGAGCGCCTCGGTCACGGGCTCCATGGGCGTGCCCGCGTCCAACACCCAGTGGCGCAACTCGACCCCGAGCGGCGTGTCGCCGGGCTCAAAGGTGAACAGCGCGTCGTGGAGCTCGGCGATCCGGCGCGCTTGGGTGCTCTTGCCGCTCACGTCGATTCCCTCGAAGACGAGGAACGTACCGCGCTCGCTCACGAGTCCTCGCCGCGCGACGCCAGCAGCGCGGCGTTGGCCGCCGCCCCTTTGGCCACGGCGTCGCGCTTGGACCCGGCGGCCTTGGTCGTCTTCTTCGCCCCCGTCGCCTTCTTGGTTGACTTCTTCGTTGACTTGGTCGCCTTCTTCGCGGCCTTGGTGGGGGCCTTGACCGCTTTCTTGGTGGCCTTTCGCACGCGCGTCGACGGTTCGGCGTTTCGGCGTTCGGCCAACAGTTCCGAGGCCCGATCCAGGGTGATCGTCTCGGGCGTGTCGCCGATGCGCAGCGTGGCGTTGGTTTCGCCGTCGGTCACGTAGAGGCCGAAGCGACCACTGCGCACCACCACGTGACGATTCGTCACCGGGTCGTCGCCCAGGTCGGCCAGGGGCTTGGCCGCCGCCCGGCGTCCTCGCGCCTTGGGTTGGGCGAAGAGGGCCAGCGCGGCGTCGAGATCAACGCTGAAAATCTGATTCTCGTCCTCCAGCGAGCGCGTTTCCTTCTCCCACGTGAGGTACGGACCGTAGCGACCGTTCTGGGAGAGGATCTCCCCGCCCTCGGGGTGTTGACCCACCACGCGCGGCAAGGACAACAGGCGCTTGGCGTCCTCGAGGGTGACGCGTCTCGGGCGACATGGTCGACAACAGCGAAGCGGTCTTGGGCTTGTCCTTGGGGTCGGTCATCTCGCCGATCTGGACGTAGGGACCGTAGCGACCGGCCTTCAGGTAGATAGTGTCACCCGCTTCGTCGAGGCCCAGCTCGCGGTCGTTGCTCGGAGCGGCCAGCAGTTCCAGGGCGTGCTCGACGGTGAGCGAATCGGGTTCGGTCGCTTCGGGAATCGACACGCGCTCCTCGCCGTGCACCAGGTAGGGACCGTAGCGACCCGAGCGCACCGAGACCATTGCTCCATCGGGCGCCTCGCCGAGCGGCAGAGAGTTAATGGCGGCGAAGTCGAACTCGTGGGGCTCGTGGGTCATGTGTTCCAGGCCCAGTCGAGCAAACTCGCTGCTCGCCTCGGCGTCGCCGAAGTAGAACTTGCGCAGCCAGGGCTCGAGGTCTTGGCGACCCTGGGCGATCTCGTCGAGCTGATCCTCCATGGCGGCGGTGAACTGGTAGTCGACGAGGTCGGCGAAGTAGTGCTCGAGGAGATTGACCACCGCGAACGCGCGAAAGGTCGGCACGAGGGACTTGCCCTTCTTCCAGACGTAGCCGCGTCGGTCGATCGTCTTCATCACCGAGGCGTAGGTCGACGGTCGCCCGATGCCGAGGTCCTCCAGCTTCTTGATCAACGTCGCCTCGGAGTAGCGGTCGGGGGGCTGGGTGTCGTGGGACTTCGCCTCGGCGCCCGACACCGGGACCGCGGCGCCCTCCGCCAGCGTCGGCAACAAGCGCTCCTGGTCGGCGAGTTCGGCTTCGGGGTCGTCGGTTCCCTCGACGTAGGCGCGACGAAAACCCGCGAACTCGATGCGCAGGCCGCTGGCGCTGAGGCCCACCGCGACGTCGCCCTCGAGTCCCTCGATGTTCGTCAACGTGCCCGAAAGTCGCACGCGGTCCTGGGTAAGCCGGGCGTCCACCATCTGCGAGGCGATGGTGCGCTTCCAGATCAGGTCGTACAGCGCGCGCTCGTCCCCGCTTAAGTGGCTCGACGCCTCGTCCAGGCTGCGAAACGACTCGCCGGCCGGACGGATGGCCTCGTGGGCCTCCTGGGCGTTCTTCACCTTGCGGTCGTAGCGGCGCGGTTGATCCGACACGTAGTCGTCGCCGAACATCGACGCCGCGTGGGCCCGGGCGGCGTGGATGGCCTCGTCCGACAGGGTGGTGGAGTCGGTTCGCATGTAGGTGATCCAACCCTGCTCGTAGAGTCGCTGCGCGGCGCGCATGGTGCGCTCGGGATCAAAGCGCAGTTTGCGACTGGCCTCGATCTGCAGCGACGACGTCATGAAGGGCGCTTGCGGTCGTTGGGTGCGTGGGGTGGAGGTGATGGCGTCGACCCGCAACGTCGATCCCGTCAGTTCTCGCGCGATGGACAGGGCCGTGGGCTGTTGAAGAACTTCCAGCGCGCCCTTGGTTTCGAGTCGACCGAGCGCGTCGAAGTTCTTGCCGGTGGCGAGCGCGGCCCCGTTCACGCTGTCCAGGGTGGCCTCGAAGGAGGTGGTGGCGCTCAGGGTCGCCGTCACGTCGAACCAGGTAGGCGGAGCGAAAGGCCATCCGCTCGCGCTCGCGCTCACAGACCAAGCGAATCGCCACGGACTGCACGCGACCGGCCGAACGCGCCTTGTCCACGGCCCGCCACAGAACGGGCGAGACCTCGTAGCCAACCAGTCGGTCGAGGAAGCGACGTCCCTCCTGGGCGTCGACGAGACGCAGATCGAGGTCGCGCGTCTCGCTGACGGCCTTCATGATGGCGGCGGGGGTGATCTCGTGAAAGACCATTCGCTTCACGGGGACCTTCGGGTTCAGCACCTCTTGGAGGTGCCAGGCGATCGCTTCGCCCTCGCGGTCTTCGTCGGTGGCGAGGTAGAGCTCGTCGACTTCTTTCAAGGCGGCTTTCAACTCCGCGACAATCTTCTTGCGGTCGCTGGAGACGACGTAGACCGGCTTGAAGTGATCGTTGACGTTGATGCCCAGGCGCGCCCACTTCTCGCCCTTCACCGAGGCCGGTATGTCGGCGGCGCTTTGGGGGAGATCGCGAATGTGACCGATCGAGGGTTTGACGATGTAGTCAGAGCCGAGCATGCCCTGAATTCGCGTTGCCTTGGCAACGGACTCGACGATAACGAGTGCTCTAGCCATGCTCACCACCTCTCAGGTATCTCACGGCGTGACACACTATCGCCACCTCGGACTGTCTCTGCACAAGATAGACACGCAAAGGTCTCTCCTCGTGTCATTACTGCGTGAATGCACCCAATGGTCGCCACGTTCGCTACACGGGTGACGACAAGTCAGCGACGCGAAGAACTCTTAGTGATTGCCCTGGGGTGCGGCCACTATCTCGTACTGCGGATTTAGAATCACCGCTTCTCGGCGCAGTGAGGTGACGGTGCCCCTCACCAACAGCCGGGTGCCTCGTTCGATGCCCGGCACACTGGTGCGTCCCTGGAAGACGAGCGTGATCGACCCCGAGTGGTCGGTGATGACGCAGCGCAGTTCGTGCGCGCCACTCTCGCTACCGATGGACATAGAACGAACTCGTCCGGCGATCTCCACGGACTCGCGCTCGACGAGCGCACCGATCGGCAGGGCGTCGCCCGAACGTGAGGCCAGTTTGACGTCGGCGGCCAAGCTTGAGGCCGGTCGCTCGCCACCGCGCGACACCTCGTCGCTGAGGGGCTCTTCTCTCAACTCACCGGCCGTGAGACGACGCAGCGCACGGTAGGGAATGATCGTCGCCGCGGTGCGCGGAACGTGCATGACCGCGTTGGCCATTTCGTCCGCCGTCCGGTCGTGCAGTAGTCGTTGGAGACGAGAGACGAATCCGCGTCTCGGGAGAATCACCATGCAGAAGACGTCGGGGTCGCGCACGGCGTCGGCCACCAGTTCGAGCGCCGCGCGGTCGACGCGACGGTCCTCGCACTCGACGATCTCGAGGCTGATGTTTGCCGAGGCGGTATTGGGCCGACCCCAGTTGGCTTCCAGGCGTTTGGTTACCAGGTTGTCCACGTCGAAGTGCACCGCGCGAATCGAATAGGGACTGAGCGACGTGCAGTACAACAAGGCGCGCTCGGTCGGTAGGTCATAGTTGTCAACGAACACGATCACCCGGTTCATGCGGATCTTCATGCTGCCGACCTTGGCGCTGTTGGCCTCGAACGCTCGTTCCTCACGCACGTACTGCCGGTGAAAGCGAATCAGCCCGTAGTACATGAGCGGACCGACGAGAACGATGATCCAGGCGCCCTCGGTGAACTTGGCGATGATGAAGATGATCACGACCAGTGACGTGACGAACGCCGACGTTGCGTTGATCGCGACCCCGCGGCGCCAGTGAGGTTCTTTGACGCGCAGATGTCGCGCCACCATGCCGGCCCCGGCCATGGTGAATCCCGTAAAGACGCCGATCGCGTACAGCGAGATGAGGGCGTCGACCGAGGCGTCAAAAGCGACGATCAAGATGAGTGAGACGACGCCCAACACCAAGATGCCGTTCGAGAAGGCCAAGCGGTGGCCGCGCTTGGTGAGTTGTCGTGGGAGGTACCGGTCGCCCGCGACGTAGTTCGCGAGGAATGGGAAGCCGTTAAAGGATGTGTTCCCCCCGGTGTAGAGAATCATGACGGTCGCGATCTGCACCACGAAGAAGATGAGATGGCCGACTCCGTGCGCACCGAAGACGTCCGAGACTTCCTGACCCACCACGGTGGGGGTGCCGGCGCCGTAGGGAAAGGCGTGCGTCCAGTGGGCGAGCAGCGTCGTTCCAATCAGCAAGAACGCGAGAACCGAGGACATGACCACGAGTGTGCTGCGCGCGTTCGGTGATTCCGGTCGCCGAAAGCTGCCCACCCCGTTGCTGATCGCTTCAAGGCCCGTCAGCGATGACCCCCCGTTCGCGTAGGCGCGCAGCAGCGTCAAGAAGGCGAGGCCCATGAGGAGACCGTGGCCCGAGGTGCCGAGATGCCCGTGCACCAGCAGTTTCGTCGCGGGTTGGGGGATCATATGTAGCGTCCCGGCGATCTTCTTGTAGTACCCAATAAGAATTGTCAACGACAACATCACGACGTAGAAGTAGGTCGGGAACGCGAAGTAGCTACCCGCTTCGCGGATGCCGCGCAGGTTCCCAAAGATCAGGATCAAGACCACGATGACCGTCATCAACAAGGTGCCGTTTCCGACCAGCGGGAAGTGCTTGGTCAAGGTCGGGAACGCGGTGGTCAGTGCGGCCGTACCGGCCGAGCACTGTACGGCCACGGTGACCGTGTAGTCAATCAACAGTGCCACGGCCGCTATCTGGGCGATCTTTGGACCGAAGTTGTCGCGCGCCACGACGTACGAACCACCGGCGGTGGTGTAGTACTTGATGACGTCCCAGTACGAGGTCGTGACGAAGAAGAGCACCCCGATGATGACGAACATGATCGGCACCACCAGCGCGAACGCCGCCAGGCCGATCGCCGGCGTCATCTGCGTCAAGATCTCTTCGGTACCGTACGCGGAGGACGAAATGCAGTCGGGGGCGAGGACGCCCAGCGCGATCGGTCGGCTCAGTCGCTCGCCGCTCAGCTGTTCGCTGACGAGGGGCTTGCCCAGAAACACGCGCTTGAGGCGATAGTTCCAGGTCTCGGGGTAGAACTTGACGAGATTTGCGTGAGAGGTAAGCAGTGGCGCGCGCCGCGACGCTGGCTTCTCCTCATCTGACACGGTTTCGATACTAAGTCACGTAGTTTCCTTGTGAACTCTTTGTCTCGCCTCGAAACTCAAGAAGTTCAAGGGAAGTTGCAGAAAAAACGCACCGTGTGGTCAGATGTGAGCGTGCATATCATCGTGGTCGGTTGCGGCCGAGTTGGCTCGGAACTGGCCATGGAACTCTCCGATGAAGGCCACTCGGTCGTGGTCATCGACAAGAACCGCGACAATCTCCGGCGCCTGACGCACTTTCACGGTCGCACCATCGTCGGATCGGGTTTTGACCGCGACACTCTTCTTCAAGCCGAGGCCACGACCGCGGACGCTCTGGCGGCGGTCACGAGCGGTGACAACACCAATATTCTCTGTGCCCGCATCGCGCGCGACCACTACAGCATCAAGAACGTAGTGGCGCGGATCTACGACCCCGCGCGCGCCGACATCTACATGAAGCTCGGCATACCCACCGTCGCCACGTCCCTCTGGACGACCCAGCAGGTGAAGCGATGGATGCTCCCCTCGGACGACTCCATTGAGTGGAGTGACACCGCGAACTCAATTCACTTGGTCGAGCGCATTGTGCCCGACGAACTCGCCGGTCGGCCCGTCGCGGACTTCAACGTCGGCGACGCCGTTCGCCTGGTCGGAATCATCCGTGCCGGCATCGGTCGCGTCAGCATCGAGGGCCTCTTCGCCCAAGAAGACGACCTTCTAGAGTTCGTCGTCACCCACGACGGACTCAGAACCCTGCACGACCTCCTGGCGGGAGGGCCGTCGTGAAAGTCGTCATCGCCGGCGGCGGCTCAGTCGGGACGTCGATCGCGCTCGACCTCGTGGATCGCCATCACGACGTGACCCTGATGGAGCAGGTCGGAGAACGAGCGGAACGTTTGAAGACAATGCTGCCCGGGGTCTCGGTCCTTCACGCCGACGCCTGTGAGTACTCCAGCCTCGCTTCGGCCGACGTGCGCAGCGCCGATGTCATGATCGCCTCTACCGGTGACGATGAAGACAACTTGGTGATCAGTTGGCTGTCCAAGCAAGAGTTCGGGGTGCCTCGCGTTATTAGCCGCGTGAACAACGCTCGCAACGAGTGGCTCTTCAACGAGAGTTGGGGGGTCGACGTGTCCGTGTCAACGCCGGCGCTCATTACGTCGTTGGTGGACGAAGCCGTCGAAGTGGGCGCCATCATTGAACTCATGACTCTCGCCCAAGGAAAGATGCGCCTCATCGAGGTGACGCTGGACGCCAACTCCCCGGCGGTCGTTCAGAGCCTGACTCTCGACGAGCTCCGCTTGCCCGACGCCCTGCGCGTGGTCGCAGTCGTGCGCAATGAGCAGCCACTGGTGCCGTCGGGATCGATGCGCTTTTTCGAGGGCGACCACGTCGTCCTCATGGCGCGCACCGACACAACCCAGGACTGCACCGCCGCCTTCATCGCCTAAGCCCCCTAAAAGGCGAAGCACCGGCCCTAGCATGGCAGTGTGCGTGCGGCCTTTTTTGACCTGGATAAAACGGTCATCGCGAAATCGTCGCTGGTCGCGCTGGGTCCAGAGTTGCACGCGCACGGCCTCTTACGCCGGCGCACCCTCATTCGCGCGGGCGTCAGCCAGTTGTGGTTCCAGCGCTTTGGTGCCGACGAGAAGCGACTCCAGAAGGTCCGCACCTCGGTGCTCAAGATCACCCAAGGCTGGGACCGTGATGAGGTGCGCCACATGGTTAAAGAGACCATCAGCGAGGTCATCGAGCCTCTGCTCTACGCCGAGGCGCTGGAACTCGTCGATCACCACCTGGCCCAGGGCGAAGAGGTGTACCTGGTCTCGAGCGCGCCCGCCGAGATCGTCGAGCCCTTCGCCGAACTGTTGGGCATTACCGGCGCCATCTCGTCACGGGCCACGATCGACGAAGAGGGCAAGTTCACCGGCGAGATGGAGTTCTTCGCTCAAGGTGCCAACAAGGCCTTCGCCATCGTCGAACTGGCGCGCGAACGAGGAATCGACCTGGCCGAGTCGTCGGCCTACTCCGACTCCGAGACCGACGTGCCGATGCTGGAAGTCGTCGGGCACCCTTACGCCGTCAACCCGGATCGAGTGTTAGCCCGCATCGCCCACGAGCGTCAGTGGCCGATCCTGACCTTCAGCCACCCCGTCACGGCGCTGCGACGTTCTAAGTCGCATACGCCCTTCATCGTGAGTGCGGTACTGGTGGGCGTTGCCGCCGCCCTCGGTGGCGTTCGAATTCAGCGCCGCTAGAGAGTTAAGAGGTCGCGGGCGCCCGTATCGGACGACGGGTGGCGCAACTTGCTCATGGCGCGCGCCTCAATCTGGCGAATGCGCTCACGCGTGAGGTTCATCTCCGCACCCACGTCTTCCAGGGTGCGAATCTCCCCCGCACCGTCGAGGCCAAAGCGCATCCGCAGGATCTTCTGCTCACGCTCGTCGAGGGGCTGCAGCAGCTTTTCGATCGCGGCCGGCATCATCTTCACCGCGGCGACGTCAAAGGGCGACTCGGCCGAACGGTCCTCGACGACGTCACCGAGTTCGGCGTCGCCGTCTTCGCGCAGGGGCTCCGAGAGCGAGATGGGTTCGGAGCGAAAGCGCAGCGCCTCAATCAACTTGTCTTCGGGCATCTCGCACTCTTCGCAGAGTTCCTTGATGGTGGGCGGGCGACCGAACTTCAGCTCCAGGCGCGACTGGGCCTTCTGGACCCGGGCCAGCGTGTCACCGGCGTGCACCGGGAGACGGATGGTGCGCCCGGTGTTGGCGATGCCGCGGGTGATGGCTTGGCGAATCCACCAGGTCGCGTAGGTCGAGAACTTAAAGCCTTTGCGCCAGTCGAACTTCTCGACGGCGTGCATCAGTCCGAGGTTGCCCTCCTGGATGAGGTCGAGCAGCGGGAGCCCCGACGCCTGGTACTTCTTCGCGATCGAGACCACGAGGCGCAGGTTGGACTGCACGAAGTCGCGCTCCGCCTGGTCACCGCGGTGAATGGCGCGCTTGAGCGCCTGCTTGCGGCTCGGGGTGATCTTGATCTTCTTGTCGTTCTCCGACGCCTCGAGTTCGGCCTTCGCTTCGCGGCCCTCTTCGATCGTCTGGGCGAGGTGAACCTCGTCGTCCTTCGTCAGAAGGGTGTACTGGCCAATGTCCGAGAGGTAGAGACGTACGAGGTCTTCATCGTCACGATCTATTCGGTCTTTCGCCATGGATTCCTCTTCTGTAGGAGGGAGCTCGTCGCCCCCGCTACTACTAGTTATACGGAGGTAGGCAACTTAATGGGAAATGGCGAAACTATCGGCGTAGCCCGCCTCTTCGAGATGCCGAGCGAGCCCCCGGGCCTGCTCTTGCCAGCCCTCGTCGTCAATGGTCCCCTGGCCTTTCGCCACTTCGCCGATCGCCAGAATCTCGGCCAAGACCACGGCCGACGCCTCGTTCAGCACCCGCAGGGCGTCGGCGTCGAGCTCCTCGAACTCCCGGGCGTCGCGCAGCGACACCATGAGCCGCGGCCCCACCACCATGGCCAGGCAGTAGAGCAGCATCGCCCCCGTGAGGTCGTCCGCCACCGACGCCTCCAGGACGTCGCGCAGGGCGCCGAGCGGGTTACTGGACACGTCGACCAGGATGGTGCGTAGCGACAGCGCGACGTCGCCCATGGCCCGGCCGGCTTCGTAGGCGCGAACCGCGTAGGCGTCATCGCGTGAGATGCGGCGCGCTGGCGCCGAGCACCTGATAGGTCGTGTCGAAGCAAGAAAAGAGGTGCTCGAGCGTCGCGCGCGACATCAGTGGTCGGGTCGAAAGGCGTTGGTGATGGGCATGCGCCGATCGCGCCCGAAGGCCTTCTTCGAGATGCGCACTCCCGGTGGCATCTGGCGACGCTTGTACTCGCTTCGATCGACGAGGCGAGTAATGCGGGTGACCAGCGCGCGGTCGTAGCCCAGACGCGATGATCTCCTCGGCCGTGGCGTCGTCCTCGACGTAGAGCTCGAGCAAGGGATCGAGCACCTCATAGGGCGGCAGGGACTGATCATCGCGCTGATCGGGCCGCAGTTCCGCCGACGGCGCTTTTTCGAGCACCGAGTCGGGAATCGGTTCGGGATCGCCGTCGCGTCGCGCCAGATCGTTGCGGTAGTGGCAGAGCTCGTAGACGAGGGTCTTCGGGCACATCCTTGATGACCGCGAATCCGCCCACCGAGTCGCCATAGAGCGTGGAGTAGCCCACCGCCATCTCCGACTTGTTTCCGGTGGTGAGCACGATGGCCCCGGTCGCGTTCGAGATCGCCATCATCAGGACGCCTCGAATACGTGACTGAAGGTTCTCGTCGGTGAGCCCCTCGGGCTCGTCGCCCAGCACGTTGACGGCCAACATGCTGGCGAAGGTTCGATGGGCGTCTTCGATGGGAATCGTCGCGAGTTCGAAGTCGAGACGTTTGCTCAGCTCTTCGGCGTCCTCGAGCGAACCGTCAGAGGAGAAACGGCTCGGCATGGCGAATCCCCGCACTGCCCTCGCCCCGACGGCGTCCACGGCGATGGCCGCGACGAGCGAGGAGTCGACGCCTCCCGACACGGCCACGATCGCTTCGCGAAAGCCGTTCTTGCGGAGGTAGTCGCGCGTCCCCATCACCAGAGCGTCGTAGATCTCCTGGCGCGGATCGAGCGGCTCGTCGACGCGGTTCACGCTCGCCGCGCGGGCGCGCAATTCGTCGCGCACGTAGCTCGATACCACGGGAACACCCACGCTCGACGCGCGCGCGTCGAGTTCACAGACCAACATCTCTTCACTGAAGGCGCTGGCGCGCGCGATCACCTGGCCCTCGGCGTTCACCGCGAAACTTTGACCGTCAAAGACCAGTTCGTCCTGCCCGCCGACCAGGTTCACGTAGGCGATCGGACAGTTCGTCTCACGAGCGCGGGCGGCCAGCAACGCTTCGCGCTCCTCGCGACGGCCGCTCGCGTACGGCGAAGCGTTCGCCACCACCAACAACGTCGCACCCTGCAAGGCCAGTTCGGCGGCGGGCCCCATGGTGGTCCAGACGTCTTCACAGACCAACATCCCCACCGCCACTCCGTTCACGTTGATGATCGATTGAGGGCCCACGCCGGGGTGGAAGTAGCGCCGCTCGTCAAAGACGTCGTAGTTCGGCAGAAGTCGCTTGGTGGCGACCGCGACGACCCCCTCGTCGTTGACCACCGCGAGCGCGTTGGCCACGTGCGTGCGCCTCGGTCCCTCGAGCTGGTTGAGGGCGTCACGCCCGTCGCTGGAGGGCGCCAAACTCACCCCGTAGGTCCCTTCGGGGATGACGGTTCCCACCAAAATCGGGGGAAGATTGTCCGCTTTGGCGAGATCGGAGAGAGCCTGAACGCTGGCCTCGATGAATCCCTCTTTTAGAAGAAGGTCCTCGGGCGGATATCCCAACAACGAAAGTTCCGGCGTCAGAACGAGATCGGCGCCCACCAGGGCGGCTTGGGCGCGAAAGCGACTGAGCGTCTCGACGTTCTGGGAGAAGCCGCCGACGACCGCGTTCATCTGGGCGAGAGCGATGCGCAACGTAGCCACGAGTGAAGCCTAATGGTGGCTCTTCTCCGTTCCCAGGGGAAGTTTTTTCGGGGTCTCGCGCGGACAAAAGGTTTCACACGCCATTAACAGAACTGGGGGGTGGGCCCACCCGGGTGCCACCAAAATGGAGCCAGTCGCGTGCACACTCGGCTACTCATCAAAGGAGCATCGTTGTCGTATCAGGCTGAATACATCTGGATAGACGGTACCGAACCCACCCGCAAGCTGCGCAGCAAGACGAAGATCGTCGCCAACGGTAAGAAGCCGCCCGTGTGGGGCTTTGATGGTTCGAGTACGAATCAAGCGACCGGCGAGCACTCGGACTGCGTCCTCGAGCCGGTGTTCACCTGCCCCAATCCCCTTCGTGGACCCGGGGACGTTCTCGTCATGTGCGAAGTCTTGAACCCCGACATGACGCCTCACGTCACCAATAAGCGTGCGCGTACGGTCGAGGTCGCGAAGAAGTTCGCGGCCATGGAGCCGATGTTCGGCATCGAGCAGGAGTACACGTTCTTCCAGGAGGGCCGCCCCTACGGCTGGCCCGAGGACGGCTTCCCCGCGCCCCAGGGTCCGTACTACTGCGGCGTCGGCGGCGCCAAGATGCCCGGACGCGACATCGTCGAAGCCCACACGCTCGCCTGCATACGCGCCGGGCATCGGCATCGAGGGCACCAACGCCGAAGTCATGATGGGCCAGTGGGAGTTCCAAGTCGGCGTGCTCGACCCGGTCGCGGTCGGTGACCAACTCTGGACCGCGCGGTGGCTGCTCGAGCGCATCGCCGAGGAGTTCGACGTGGACGTCAGCTTCGACGCCAAGCCCATCAAGGGCGACTGGAACGGAGCGGGCGCGCACACGAACTTCTCGACCAAGGCGATGCGCGCGCCCGGTGGCATCGCGGCGATCATCGCGGGCGCCGAGGCGCTCGGCACCAAGGTGAAGGAGCACATCGCGGTCTACGGCGACGACATCGAGAGCCGTCTCACCGGCGCGCACGAGACCGCGCCCTACACCAAGTTCTCCTACGGCGTCTCCAACCGTGGCGCGTCGGTGCGCATCCCGGCGGCCGTCGCCGCGGCCAAGCGCGGCTACCTGGAAGACCGTCGTCCCAACGCCAACATCGACCCCTACGAGGTCTCGGCGATCATCACCGAGACGATCTGCGGCGCGGCCCTCGCGAAGAAGGCGCCCGTCCGCAAGGCGGCGGCGAAGAAGGTCGCCAAGAAGCCGGTGGCCAAGCGGGCCGTCGCGAAGAAGGCCACCTCGAAGTAACCCCCCGCTCGCTTCGAACGTAAAGGGCCCGCCGCTTCGGTGGCGGGTCTTTTCGTTCGAAATTGGCGACCCTAGGAGAAGGTGCGAGAATGGGCAACATGCAAAGTCAGGCCCAGTACGTCCTTCGTACCGTCGAAGAGCGCGGGGTTCGCTTCGTCCAACTCTGGTTCACCGACGTGCTCGGTCGCCACAAGGCCTTTCACGTCACCCCGGCCGAGCTCGAAGACGCCCTCGCCGAGGGAATGACCTTTGACGGCAGCGCCATCGACGGCTTCTCGCGCACCACCGAGTCCGACCTTTTGGCCCGACCCGACCTCACGACCTTCCAACTTCTGCCCTGGTACGAACAGGGCGAGGGCATCGCGCGCGTCTTCTGCGACATCGTCAACATCGACGGCACGCCCTTTGAGGGCTGCCCGCGCCAACAGCTTCGTCGCGTGCTGGACGGCGCCCTCGGCCAGGGCTACACCTTCTTCGTCGCGCCCGAGATCGAGTACTTCTACTTCAACGACCTCAATCCGGCCAACGTCCCGGTGCCGATTGATCGTGGCAGCTACTTCGATCTCACGCCCGACGACATCGCCAGCCAGCTGCGTCGCCGCACCGTTCTCACCCTGGAGGAGATGGGCATCGGCGTGGAACACGCCCAGCACGAAGACGCGCCGGGCCAACACGAGATCGACCTGCGCTACACCGACGCGCTGACCATGGCCGACACGGTGATGTCGCTTCGCCACGTCGTGAAGGAACTGGCCCGCCAGTCGGGCGTCGCGGCCAGCTTCATGCCCAAGCCCCTGGTGGGCGTTCAGGGCTCGGGCATGCACACGCACCTTTCGCTGTGGCGCGACGACAAAAATGCCTTCATCGGAGAGCACACCTACGGCTTGAGCGACTTAGCGGCCAAGTTCATCGCCGGACTGGTGCGACACGCGCCCGAGATCACGGCCGTCACCAACCAATGGGTCAACTCCTACAAGCGCCTAGTCCCGGGCAGCGAAGCACCGGTGGGTGTCGAGTGGGCGCGCTACGACGCCGGGGCCCTCGTTCGAGTGCCCTCGGTCAAGCCCGGTCGCATCGACTCCACGCGCATCGAGTACCGCTCGCCCGACTCGGCCGCCAACCCCTACCTCGCCTTCGCGGTCATCCTCGCGGCGGGACTGCGCGGGGTCACTGGCAACTACGAACTGCCCAAGGAAGGAAAGCGCACGGCGACCCTTCCCCAGTCGTTGGCCGAGGCGTTGAACCTCATGGAAAAGTCGACCCTGCTCCAAGAGACCCTCGGCAGTCACCTGGTGGAGTGGTTCCTGCGCAACAAGCGCGCCGAGTGGGATGCCTATCGCACCCAGGTCACCGCGTTCGAACTCGAGCGATACCTTCCGTTGCTGTGAGTATCGACGTCGTGCTCTGTGTGCCCTCGTGCGAAGGGCCGGTGCGCAAAGCCTTTGACGTGACGGGCGTCACGCCGGCCGTCGCCGCCTCGGCGCGACTGAACGAGATCGCGGCCTTGGAGCCGACCGACGGATTCTCGGGCGCCGTCATCAACGCCGCCGCGTTGCCCTTCAGCGAGGCCATGAGCCTCTGTCGCCAGCTGCGCCAGCGCGAGCGGACGGTCGGCCCCATCATCTTGCTGCTCGACCACTACCAGCTCGACGACCTGACCTTCCGCGAAGACCTGTTCGACGACTTCGTGGTGGGACCCTACGACGTCAGTGAACTGGCCACCCGCCTTCGCCATCGACTGCGCCGCGCCGGAAACGAAAACGTGGCGCCGCGCATCGAACACGCCGAGCTCTCGATGAACTTAGAGACCTACCAGGCTTCCATTGCGGGACGGGTCATGGACCTCACCTACATGGAGTACGAGCTGCTGCGCTTCCTCGCGACCAACCCCAACCGGGTCTTCACCCGCGCCACCTTGTTGAGTCGGGTGTGGGGGTACGAGTACTACGGCGGCGCGAGAACGGTGGACGTGCACGTGCGACGTCTTCGCGCCAAGTTGGGTGAGGAGCACGCCCACCTGATTCAGACGGTGCGCTCGGTGGGCTACAAGTTTGGCGCGTCGAACGACGCCGGCGACTAGCTCTCGGGCGAGTAGGCGAAGAACTCGACTTCGGCCCGGGCGCCCCGAGGCAGCGCCGCGACCGCGACGGTGCTTCGCGCGGGCAGCGGGTCACTGAAGGTCTCTAACCAGACCTCGTTACAGGCGGCGAAGTCACCCATGTCCAGGATGAAGATGGTCGCCTTCACCACGTCGCCAGATGCGGCGCCGGCGTCGCGGAGAACCGCCGAGCCGTTCACGAGAGCCTGGCGCAGTTCCGCGGCCGTGCCACCCTCCACCAGTTCGCCCGTCTCGGGCAACAACCCCAGTTGTCCCGACACGATCACCAGGTCGCCCGCGCGGCGCCACGGTGAGTAGAAGGGAGTGGGAGCCACGAAGGCTTAGCTAAAGGAGTTGCCGCACCCGCAGGTACGAGTGGCGTTGGGGTTGGTGATGTGAAACCCCGCGCCCTGGAGACCGTCGCTGAAGTCGAGCGAGGCACCGGCCAGCAGTTCCGCGCTCGCCGGGTCGACGACGACCTTGACCTCACCGAAGGTGCTCACGACGTCGTCGTCGGCCACTTCGGAGTCGAAGTACATGTCGTAGTTGAAGCCCGAGCAGCCCCCGGACTTGACGGCCACGCGAAGGGCCAACGGCTCTTCGGCGCCCGCCGCACTGATCAGTTCGGCAACCTTCGACACGGCGGCGTCGGTCAGCGTGATCGCTCCAGTTGATTTCGCGGTCAAATTCACGTTGGTGATGCTCATGGCGACTCAGCTCCTTTAGGAATCCCTACGACCATGGTAGCGAAGGATTTTGTTCATGAACACCCTAGTTATGGGCGCTTTTAGACGGGCGCCGTGTCAAAGCCCTCATCACCGGGGATCACGATGACGACGGCCCCGTCGCGTTCGAGGAGACGAGGCTCGATGGCCGTGACCGGACCGAGGGCCCGCGCGAAGTCCAGCACCTCGTGCGCGGTCGAAAAGTGCGCGATCGCCTCGAGGTTTCTGATGGTCGGCGGGACCATGTCGAACTCCCCCCCTCGCTGCGCGGAGAGGGCATCGCGGGGGCGCATCCAACGATCCGCCACCGTCTCGTGGGCGTCATGGGTCGCGGGTTGCCCGTGGGGCGCGAGGACCACGAAGAATCGCGTGTCGTAGCGTCGCGGCATGCCCGCGGGAGTGATCCAGTGCGCCAGATAGGCCATGCCGCGCATATCGAGGCAGAGACGCTCCCGCGCCAACACCTGGGTGAAGGGCGTCTCACCGGCGTTCAACGCGCGGCGATACGAGGCGAGCCTCGCGAGTTCCTCGGGCGTGGTGAAGCGAATCTCTCGACCCTCATCGTCGCAGACAATAAGGAGACCGGCCTCCTCAAAAAGCTCACGCAGGCTCGCGACGTAAAAGGCCAGACCGCCGCTCTCGAGGCCGAGACGCTGCGACGCGACCTGGTCGCTGAGGCCGTAGACCGGCGCGCCGGCGTCCTCATCGTCGACCGCGCCGCCGGGGAAAACGAAGACCCCGCCCATGAACTCGCTGCGCGCGTTGCGCCGCAGCATAAGAATCTCATAACCATTTGGAGCGTCACGCAGCGTCAAAACCGTGGCCGCGGGGCGAGGAGCAAGTCTTTCGGCCATGGGCGACAACTTATCGAGTTGCCTCTCGTCGTGAATCGCAACAGTGTCGTCCACTAAGTTTGTGGGTCGAAGATCAAAGGAGCACCGTGGCCAAGAAGAAGCCGTCGAACCAGCGTCCTAACGCCACTCGAGCGCCCGCGCGCGGGGGACGTCCGGCCGGACTCTTCACGTGGCTCGCCGTCGGTCTCGTGGTGGTCGTGGTCGCGGCCCTGGTCATCATCAAGGTGGCGAGTGGCGGCGGTACGACGCCGAGCGGTACGTCAAACTGGCAGGCCGCCAATCCCACGACCGTCGCCCAGCTCACGGGCGTTCCCGCGTCCGTGTTCAACACGGTGGGCATCACCTCCCCCATCGCCCAGGTCACTCCGCCGCAAGTCCCCCTGGGCAAGAAGCAGGCCCTCCTGACGGCGAGGGACGCCAACGGCAAGACCGTTCCCGAGATCCTCTACATGGGCGCCGAGTACTGCCCGTACTGCGCCGCCCAGCGGTGGTCAACGATCATCGCCCTCAGCCGCTTTGGCAAGTTCTCCGGGCTGGGCAATATGTCGAGCTACTCGGGCGACGTCTACCCCAACACCCCGACCTTCACCTTCATCAAGGCCAAGTACACCTCCCCCTACGTCGTCTTCAAGACGGTCGAGCTCTACACCAACTACCTCAACGCGGCGAAGTCGTTCTACGCCACCCTGCAGAAGCCGAGCGCGCAAGAGCAGGCCGAGATCACCAAGTACGACACCGACAAGTACATCAAAGGTCTCACGGCCAGTACGGCGGGATCGATCCCCTTCCTCTCCTTTGGGAATCAGTACCTCGTCTCGGGTTCGAGTTACAGCCCCACCACGCTCGCCGGTTCAACCCGGGCCGAGATCGCGGCCGCGCTGGACAACGCCACGAGCCCCGTCACGGAGGCGATCATCGCGTCGGCCAACTACCAGACCGCGGCCATCTGCTCGATGACCAAGGATCAGCCGAGCAACGTGTGCACGAGCAGCGGAGTGACGACGGCGGCCAAGGCGATGGGCATTAAGTGAGCGCGGATCTCGACGTTGCCAGCCGAGACCTCGCGAGTCCCTACCGCGTAGCGAGCTGGGCCGTCGTCACCACCTTCATCCTGAGCTTGATCGGCCTGGGGCTGTCGGCCTATCTCACCTACGAGCACTTCCAACCCACCTTTCAGGGCTGCGCCTTCGCCACGGGGGTCATCAACTGCCAGAAGGTGACCACGTCGGGTGAGTCGCATATCTTGGGCATCCCGGTCGCCATCTTGGGCCTGGCGAACTACGTCGTGATGGTCGCCCTGAACTCACCCTGGGCCTGGCGCGCCCGAGCCCGATGGATCCACGTAGCGCGCTTCGTCCTGGCCATCGCCTCGATGTGCTTCGTGCTCTGGCTGATCTACGCCGAGGTCGAGATCATCGGCGCCATCTGTCTCTACTGCACGGGCGTGCACGTGGTGACGTTCGCCCTCTTAATTGTGCTGACCATCGTCTGCCCCACCCAGTTGGGCTGGAGTCGGTCACGCGCGAGTTAGCGCCCGGCGTTCGAACTCATTGAGTCCGCCCCAGATTCCGTAGGACTCGTGGCGTTCCAGGGCCGCGCGTAGGCAGTCGTCGCGCACCGCACATCCCGCGCAGATCCTCTTCGCCAACTGCTCGCGCTCGAGTCGGTCTTCCTTGCGTTCAGCGCTGTCCGCTGAGTAGAAGAGCGAGCCCTCGCTGCCTCGGCACGCCGCGGCAACCGACCATTCCAATGCCGTCGCCATCGGGACCCCCAATAAACACCCAGACTCGCAGGATAACCATCGGGGGGATCGGATACAAGGGGAGATCTCGGCAATCAGACGGTCTGCAAAAGTCCGGAAATCTCAACTCCGCTACGCTGATTCGGTGGCTACCGTCCTTCTCGCCAGCGACCTGGCCTCGCTCCGCCACGAGCTCGAAACGATGCTGGCCGGTCCCGACATCGTCATCGAAGAGACCGCCAGTGGTCCCGACACCATCGAGCGCGTCAAGCGCGGCGACGTCGACCTGGTCATCGTCGACCTCCAGATCGGAGCCATGGGCGGCATGGCGATCACCATGGAGTTGCGCAATCTCGAGTCCTACGGCGGCGCCGACTCAGTCGCCGTGCTCATGTTGTTGGATCGGCGGCCCGACGTTTTTCTCGCGCGGCGCTCGGGGGCAGACGGCTTCGTGGTGAAACCGCTCGACCCTCAGCGCATGCGCGCCGCGGTGCGCGCCCTGCTGCGCGGTGAGAGTTACGAAGATGAGTCGCTTCGTCCCGCGACCGTCCGCGTCGGTAGTACCAACGCTCAATGAGCGACGCCAAACCTCCCCCGACCGGCCTCGCGCGGTTCCGCGCGCGTCTCACCGGCCACGAGACCGAGGTCGCCATCTCACCGGAAGCCGCGGCGATTCACGCCCGCGTTGACCAGTTGAGTGAGCTGGAACTGCGTGACGTGATGACACCGCGCGTCGACGTCGCCTTCTTGACCTTTCCTGTTACCCCCCAAGCCATCGCCGAAGCCGTGCGTGACACGGGCCACTCGTGCTTTCCCGTCGTGAGTGACGATCTCGACGACCTGCTCGGCGTGATCTACGTTAACGACCTCTTTCGCAGTTCGACCCTCAAGCGGGCGATCGGCGTGTCGCTACCGACGGCCGAGGAGATCACCCGAAAGATCCGCCGCCCCTTCATGTTGCCCGAGACGTTCGACCTTCTCGAGAGTCTGAGCGAGATGCGCAAGCAGCACCGCACCTTCGCTCTCGTGCTGGACGAACACGGTGGCGTCGCGGGCGTGGTCTCCATTCGGGACATCCTCGAGCAGCTGGTCGGCGACCTCAACGACGAGTTCGACGAAGACGACGAACCCACCATCGTGCGCATCAGTGAGGGCCGCTGGCTCGTCGACGGTCAAACTCACGTCGACCGGGTCGAAGACGAGATTGGCTTTGCGGCACCCGAAGGCGAGTACGTGACCATCGCCGGGTTCGTTTTGGACCTGGCCGGTGAGATACCGGTCGCCGGGACGACCTACACGTACGGCGAATGGAGTTTTCGCGTTCAGTCCGTCGAGAAGCGGCGAATCAGCGAGCTCGTGATCGAGTATCACCCGCCGGTTGAGCCCGAGGTGCCCATCACGATTTAGGGTGTATCGCTGGACGTTCTGGCCGGTCGACCTTTGTTTGCGTCGCGGTCCACCGAGTAGGATTATCAGGCTGCGGGGTAACTCGCCGCGGGCTGTAGCGCAGCTTGGTAGCGCGCTGCGTTCGGGACGCAGAGGTCCCGGGTTCAAATCCCGGCAGCCCGACCACCAGGCAGTACAGGTGACAAGAACATAGGCCCCCATCGTCTAGCGGCCTAGGACACCACCCTTTCAAGGTGGCGGCACGGGTTCGAATCCCGTTGGGGGTGCGACATATTCCCTCGTGTAACGATACTTCTGGAAAGTGACTGCCGATCGTCAAGGCCATGATTTGAGGCAAAATGCTGCCTCAAGTGCCCGTAGTATGCCCGATTCCACCGTAAACGTTGGTCGAAGATCACCAAATGCAAGCCAAATTCCAAGTTTGTGGGTTTTAGACACCACCGATGGCAGGTGGTGTCCGATTTGGAGAGTGGAATCGAATCTCTCCTGTACATCAAAACGACCTTTAAATATCTCGTTACAATACTTCACTGGGCCAGTGAAGTATTGTATACTCTGAAGTATGCCGGGGGCCGTAGATCTATCAACAACCATACGTAACGCAATGAGCGCTGTGTTGCCCCACGGAGTTCGGGTCGAAATCAAACAGGGAGCGCCCAAGGCCGTGCCCACCTTTGATCTTTTCATCCATGCTGGATCAGGGCTTCATCATTTCCTAGCTGGTTGGGCTGGGGAAGGTTGGCCCGCAGATGTCGAACGACTTGTCGCTGCTGCTCCCAAAATTGAGATCGTCTTCGGAAAGCAACTCTCGCGAGGCGCAAAGGATTGGCTCTCAACCCATCACCGAGGATGGGTCGACGAAAGTGGCGACGCCAACGTTATTCTCAAGACTGGTCTGGTCATCGTTCGCCAGGGGCAAATCCATCGTAAAGATGCGGAGTCTCCTGTCCGATGGACCCAGACCATGGTCGCGGCTGCAGAAGCCGTGTTAGCGGGCGTGCCCCCAACTGTTGAAAGCGTGGAACAGGCAACGGGCATTTCTCGAGGAGCCTCGAACAACGCTTTGGCAAGTCTCGAAAAACTGGATCTCTTGGAGCGGCCCAAAAGCGAAAGGGGGCCGCAGTCCGCACGTCAAGTCATCGATCCCGACGTTTTTCTCGACCAATATGCATCCGCCGCAGCATCGCTCCGTCGCAAAAAGCCGATAATCAAACTTCATCGACTTTGGAAGGACCCCCTGGAATCATTTCAATTTGAAATTGGGCCCGCGCTAAGCAACAACTTAACCACATGGGCAATCACAGGGGCAGCGGCTTCCGTGCTCATTGCTCCTTATCTCTCCGATTTCACAGTCGTGGAACTTTACGTTGACGACGACCTCTTCTCGAACAGGGATCGGCTCGCAGAGATAGTCGGCGGAAGGGTCGTTGATCGCGGTCACCTCATCGAAGTTCGGACTCTTCCAACAAGAATTAGCGCGGAGGGACCAATCGTTCACGGAATTCGCGTGGCGCTTCTCGCCCGTGTTTACGCCGATTTACTTGCCGCAGGCGGGCGCTCCGCTGAAGCGGCTCGGTATATGAGAGGACAGGTTAATGTCGGACCCCGTTCGTAGTCGACGTGGGCGCGATCTGGCCGAACAAGCTTTGGTTCGTTTGGTTCTTGCGTATGGCGAGACTCCCGAATTTGTCTTGCTCGGAGGACTGGTCCCCGATCTCCTATGCCGCAGCGCGGTTCGAAAACATCAAGGGACGACCGATGTCGACATTCAGGTGAACCTTGAAATGCTCGGCCAATCTGTCAACAGTTCACGTATGGAACGCGCGCTGAGGGATATTGACTTCACTCCGGATGACCAACGCGTTTGGAGATGGCGTGATGATTCGACGACCGAAATGACTGTGAAGATCGAATTTCTCGCCGACCTAGATGACGTAGGGGACCACACGACCCTGATCTTTGATGGTTGCAGCTCTCTTGGCGCAATTAACCTTCGAGGCACTGGATTCGCCGCGCGAGATTGGACCCTGGACTCATTCGATGCCGTGATCGACGGGACGTCGACGACGGTGCAGATTCGTGTCGCAACTTTGCCGGCTTATCTTCTAACGAAGTCCCACGCGGCACACGGTAGAGGTTTGACCAAGGATTGGTACGACATCGCCTTTGTACTTCTGCACAACGACGCCGGCGGTCCGTCCGAAGCGGCTCGGCTCACTTTCAAACGGTTTGGCCCCGATCTCATTGGGGCAACCGAAACCGCCATCGACGAACTGGTGGCAAATTTCGCGACCGCGAACTCGCAGGGAAGCTTGGCTTACTCAACGACGATGAGGAACCTTTATCCCGAACTCGACCAAGACGTCCTCGCCAATGACGCCGTGGAGGCAGTGAGAATATTCGTTACAGAGCTCCGGTCCACACCTCAACAGTGATGCCCTTATAAGACTCGAAACGATTCTGACGGAATTACCGCGCTGCCCACCCAAGTAGTGACCTGCAATCTTGCGTTGAATTAGCATCGCGACAAAGGCGTACCCGTCGCTAATGCCCGTAGAACGCCCGAAGCCACTCGTTCGCCGAATTCGTCATCGGAAAACCGCTCTTGATCAGTAGTCTCTTCTGCTCATTTACAGAACTCGTCCCACCCTTTCAAGGTGGCGGCACGGGTTCGAATCCCGTTGGGGGTGCCACGTAGCCTTGACCCCGCTAGTTGCGCCATCTTTGCCCAAAGAGCCGAGCCGCAATCAAGTAGTTGAATCTGTTGACCGCGGCTCGGCCCTCTGATCAGATGCCAAGGGCAACTTTCTCCGAGTCATGTCGAACTTCGATGCGGCGCGGCTTTGCCGCTTCGGCGACCGGGATCGTCAGCGTCAAGACTCCTTCGTGGTAACTCGCGTCGATGTGACTTACGTCCAACTCGTCGCCGAGCAGGACGTGTCGCGTAAAAGTCCCATGTGCGCGCTCCGCGACGAGGGCTTCGACACCTTCCGAAAGTGAAGGCGCCTGACGCTCGGCCTTCACTGTGAGTGTGTTGTTGTCAACCGTCAGCTCGATTGAATCTGAGTCGACGCCCGGAAGATCGAACTGCAGCAGAAATTGGTCTTCCTTGCGATACGCATCCATTGGCATGCCCATCGCTGTAACACGCCGAGCCGGATCAGCCAGCAGCTGCTGGAGAAAGCGGTCCAAGTCGCGATACGGTTCAGAACGAACAAGAAGTGGCATTTCTTCCTCCTTTTTAAGTGCCCAATTCGCTAGCACTCGATGAGTGCGAGTGCCAAGATACCAGGTCCCAGGACTTTATTCCAAGCCCCCTCGCCTAAGAATTTCTTAAAAGCGCGGGCCGAGCCACAGCTGACGCCAAGGTCGCGTAAGCCAATGAAGCCACCCCTCACCTCACACCCTTCTTCACCGGAGTGGCTCGTGATCGGCAATGTCGTCAACGTCCAGGGAACCCTCGATCAATGTCCGGGTTCTCCCCGAGATCCATATCTCGTTGCTTTCGCGGCGGATAACCAAGCGACCGTCTCGGCAAACTGCGGAACCCTGACGCGCAACGTAGGGAAAGTCCACCGCGTCGATCAAGGTCAGCCAGCGTGCGAGTCCCGCGTTGAGGCTCCCGCAGACTGGGTCCTCGACCATCGTTCCTCGAACCGGATAGAACGCTCGAACCTCCAGTTCTCCGTCTCTTCGCACGGCCGCGACGCCGATGTATTGGTCGACGGGAGCGCATCGCAACTGAAGACGCGGCGCCATCTTTGCCCAAGGAGCCGAGCCGCAGTCAAGCAGTTGAATCCGTTGACCGCGGCTCGGCCCTCTGATCAGATGCCAAGGGCAACTTTCTCCGAGTCATGTCGAACTTCGATGCGACGCGGCTTTGCCGCTTCGGCGACCGGGATCGTCAGCGTCAAGACACCTTCGTGGTAACTCGCGTCGATGTGACTTACGTCTAACTCGTCGCCGAGCAGAATGTGTCGCGTAAAGGTCCCATGCGCGCGCTCCGCGACGAGGGCTTCGACACCTTCCGAAAGTGAAGGTGCCTGACGCTCGGCCTTCACTGTGAGTGTGTTGTTGTCAACCGTCAGCTCGATTGAATCTGAGTCAACGCCCGGAAGATCGAACTGCAGCAAAAATTGGTCTTCCTTACGATACGCATCCATTGGCATACCCATCGCTGTAACTCGCCGAGCCGGATCAGCCAGCAACTGCTGGAGAAAGCGGTCCAAGTCGCGATACGGTTCAGAACGAACAAGAAGTGGCATTTCTTCCTCCTTTTTAAGTGCCCAATTCGCTAGCACTCGATGAGTGCGAGTGCCAAGATACCAGGTCCCAGGCTTTTCTTCCAAGCCCCCTCGCCTAAGAATTTCTTAAAAGCGCGGGCCGAGCCACGCACCTGATGCCAAAGGTCGCGTAAGGCAAAGGAGTCACTCGTTCGAGGAAAAATGAGGAACCCTACCTAGGTTCTTTCTTGCCGTCGACGTTCGCTGTCAAGATGTGAGCAGCGGTGTGGGAACGCACGATTCCATTTACGGTGATCTGGCGAGACGACTCTTCCAGCGCTGCAGCGAGCGCCGTCTGGTCCGCCTCAGAAAGTTTGGCGAGCGCCGCCGCCACCGAGGCTCGCGCGAAGCGTGCAACATGAGTTGGCTAGGCCCTCCATCGAAGACAATCGGCAACTGGTATCTGCGCACCTCCACGTCCGTAAATCCCTCCGTCGATAGCGAGTCGAATCAACGAGTCCGGATCGGCGAGCCCCCAGGGACCGCCTTTGTACGCATCTGCGACGTCCGGGCCGAGAACCTGTCCCAAGGCATTGGCCAGAGCGAGGAACGGCGGGCAGTCCTCGATGGAGCCCCAAACGGCGACGCCAAGCTTTCCGCCCGGGCGCAAGACCCGGCGCATTTCAACCAATGCCGCGACCCGATCAGGAAAGAACTGAAGGCCCTGCTGACACGTCACCAGGTCAACGACGCCATCGGGGACACCAAGTGCGTCCGCCGGGCATTCTAGATACTCAATTGGTGCGCTGCCCTCAATGGGGCTTCTTCGAGCGCGCGATCTCGAGCATCGCCGGACTCAGATCGCAACCCGTGACGCTGCCTTTGGGTCCCACGCGCTGGGCGACAAGTCGAGTCACGGTTCCTGGACCACAGGCAACATCTACAACAGTCTGTCCACTTTCGGGACTTAACTTGTCGAGCAATAGTTGAGCCCATGGTTCAAACCATCGCGGAACCATGATCTCGTCATAGAAGCTCATGGCACTGGTAGACGCGTTCGCGAAGGAATCGCCCCATTCCGATTGGCTGTTCATGATCATCACTCTTTTCTAACGTGACCATCACACCACGCGCAATACGCAGGCGGAGATGGTTTCGATGACGCCAACTCTTAATCTTGACTTCGTCACTCTGGCCTCGTCGCGTGGCAGTGTCTTCGGATTACGCGAGAGTACTTGGTAGCCTCACCCTAGAGTCTGGAGATTTTGTGACCGGAGACACTAGCACGAAAGAGCCGGTCGGATCGAGCGAAGTGGCGACGCTGCGAGGGCGCGTTCGCTCCGAAACGGCCGCTTGGCATGACCGAGTCGACGCGGTAGTCGCCGGGCCGAATGCCTTCGCGAGTCGCGACGCCTACGTCGACTTGCTCGGTCGACTGTATGAGCTTCACGCGACCTTCGAGAGTCGCCTCGTCGACTCGAGCCTTGACGAGACCTGGACTCACCTCGGAATCGACGTGGCCGCTCATCGCCGCGCACCTCTCTGCGCCACCGATCTGGAACATCTAGGGGCCAAGCCCGTCGCGAAATTGATCACCTCAATGAAGTTCGAGACCCCTGGGCACGCGTTGGGGTGCCTGTACGTGCTCGAAGGGTCTTCGCTCGGCGGCGGCACGGTCGCCCGAATGGTCCACGCACGAATCGGCGACGTGCCGACGGCATTCTTCACTGGTCAGGGCCGCGCGAAGCCCCCGCCCTGGACCTCGGTGGTCAAGGCGTTGGCGCGTTTTGACTCTGAGGGCGGAGACGGCGACACCGTGGTCGCCGGTGCGTGCGAGACCTTTGCGAGCTTCGCGGCGCACCTCGACCGCGATGGGCTGATCGAGACTGCGACAGGGGCGTGCGCGTGATCCGGGCTCAGGATCTCCTGGGGTCCGATGAGGAACTCCGGCTCCGTGACTGCGCAGAGGAGCCAATCCATCTACCCGGCGCGATCCAACCGCACGGCGCGCTGCTCGCGGTCGACGCCGACAGCCACGAGATTCTTCAGGTCAGCGCCAACAGTGATGAGGTCTTGGGGATATCCGCGTCGTCGCTGCTCGGATCCAACGTCGATGCGCTGATTGGCGTGGAGGCCGCAACGTTCCTTCAGCCAGGATTCGTCGCCACCACGACCGGCTCGAACTGGACTCTTGCCGAAGTGAACGGGCGTGCCGTTACCGTCATCGTGCACCTCGTCGGCGACGTGGGCGTGGTCGAGTTCGAGCCGGTCGGATCACGCTCCGACGCGTCCCAGCGTTTTGGCCCTGTCTGCGCACCGCAATTCGTCGGCTCTCCCAGGCCAGTGACGTCGACGAACTGCGCCGGTTGGCGGTCCACGAGATTCGGGCTCTCACCGGATTTGACCAGGTCATGATCTACCACTTCCACGCCGATGGCCACGGGGAGGTGATGGCCGACGAACACGAGGAGGGGATGATGTCATACTCCGGGTTGCACTTTCCGGCCTCCGACATCCCCGCGCAAGCCCGTCGCCTCTACAGTCTCAAGAGTTCCGGGGCGGTTGGTAGCAGCGACTACGAACCCGTGGCGCTCATCCCGGTCGACAATCCCAAAACCGGAGGAGCGCTCGATCTGAGCCGGGCCGAGCTGCGCAGCGTCTCACCTCACCACCTCCAGTTCATGCGGAACATGGGCCAGGGCGCCAGCATGACCCTGTCGTTGGTCCTCAACGGAAAGCTATTAGGACTCATCACGTGCGCGCACCGCGAGCCTCGCCGCATCTCCTTCTGGTTACGCCAAGTGAGTGAGTTGATCGCCCAGCAGGTCGTCTTGCTACTGGACGTGATGTCGCGCACGCAGCAACTGACGAACGAACTCACGGCCGCCGCCGTTCGAAAAATTTGGTGGACCAGATGAGACAAAGCCCCTATTTCGATGCGGGATTGATCGGTCAGGCCACGCTGCTCGACCTCATTGCGGCCGATGGGGCTGCCGTGATCTACGATCACCGGTTCACGTGCGTGGGCGACACCCCCAGTCACCAGGAAATTGCGCGGCTGCTCCAGGCGTTGGAGCAAGAGGACGGCAGCGTTGCGCCGCTCCTGAGCGAGTCACTGGCCCACGACCGACCAGAGTTGGCTCCGTTGGTGCCGAACTACGCGGGAGCTTTCGTGCAGCCATTTGGCAGTGGGACGGGTTGCGTGATCTGGTTTCGCTGTGAGCTGGCTCAGTCGATCGACTGGATGGGGGCGCAGTCCCTCGACAATCGCGCGACGCCTCTTTCTCCACGTACGTCGTTCAACCTTTGGCGTCAGACCGTGACGGATCGAAGCGCCCGATGGGACGAACTGGACATCGCCCAGTCCGTTGAGTTGGCGCGCGACATCGATCAAGAGTTGCTGCGTCGCGCCGAAGCGCGCATGGCCGACATGGCGTTGCACGATTCGTTGACGGGAGTACCGAATCGACGATTTCTCGCCGACCGGATTACCTCAGGAATCGAACGCGCCGCCTTGTTGGGTAAGGAGATGGCGATCCTCTTTTGCGATCTAGACGACTTCAAGCGGATCAACGACACCGCCGGCCACGACGTCGGTGATGCCGTGCTCATCGAGGCCGCTCGACGACTGCAGTCGGTCCTTCGAGCAGGCGACTCGATTGCCCGCGTCGGCGGTGACGAGTTTGTGGTGGTGCTCGAGCCGACCGAGGACCGCGACCCTTCAGCATTCGTGCCCGCCCATCGAACGCGCCCCGAGAACACTGACCCCGTCACCGCTGAAACGCCCCCAGTATCAGAGCGCACGGCCGCCATACAGATTGCCGAACGTATCAGAGCGGAACTTTCGCGGCCGATAAGTTGGCAGGGCGACGACTACGTGATATCAGTCAGCGTCGGTATTAGCTTTGCCACGCCGGGAGGGCCCGCCAAAGACGTGCTCGGAAATGCCGATAGAGCCATGTATCGAGCCAAGCAAGCCGGAAGAAATTGCGTGGCCGTCTTCGACGACTCGCTGAGCGCCAGCGTGCTCGAGCAGGCCGAGGCGGAGCACGCCCTGGCAACCGTTCTTGGCCCCGGGCACCAACAAAATCCCCCGCCGCATCCGAATCTCAGCGTGCTTTACCGTCCCATGACCGATACCGCCACCGGACGGCTCATTGGCTTTGAGGCGCGACCGCACCTGACCAACGCCGCGGGTCGCGCGATCTCGCCGGAGGTACTCGACGAGGTCGCCGAGCGCACCGGGATGATCGTCGCCCTGAGTGAGACCGTCTTGGAGGCGTCGCTGGCGGCACTGGTTGAGTGGCAGACGGCCCACCCCGCCTACCGATCGGTCATCATGGCCGTCACAATCAGCAGCGTCCGGTTAGCCCAGCACGTCGACCTGCCCTCACTTGTGGCAACCACGTTGGATCGCCACGGGTTGCAACCGTCGGATCTCTGGCTCGAACTGACCGAGTCCGCGATCATCGACTCCGGTGACGCCGCGCTGGACCACTTGATCCAGTTACACGACATCGGTGTGGGCATCGGCGTCAACAAATTCGGCACCGGACACGCCAACTTACGTCACCTGTCTGTTCTTCCCATCGACGCCATCAAAGTCGATCCGTCCTTCACCGCTGGTCTCCCGGACGACGCCACCAGCATTCGGATCGTCCGGGCGGTCGCCGGCCTCGCCGCGGACCTGGATCTGGCCTGCGTGTTCGACGGGATCGACTCCCTTGAACAGTTCGCCGCCCTGCCCGTGAACACGATCGGAATGGGTCTCCTCTGGGGTGTCCCCTCAACCGCCCCCAGGTTCGAGTCTGTCCCGGACGACCAGGCCCGAAACTGACCCGCAGTCCTCTTGCTGCTAGGACTCCTACTTCACGATCGAAGTTAGGCGTTGAGAATCAGCTTTGTTTTCACATCGCTAACCGAGGTCTTATGAGTCCCGGTCGGAGAGGTGGTCACTTCCAAGGTGACTTCATCTGCTTCGACGACGGTGTTATCGCCGCCATCAATCAGTGAAGGCGATGTGCTGCTCCAGACCATCCGAAGTTTGGCGACGTCAACAATCGAACTGCCATCCGTGTGATGACTAGTGGACAGAACTTCGCACGCGAGTTGCTCCAACCCGTAGTCCGCTCCCACACTCTGAGGGACATGTCTCCCTGGTCTTGGGTACGGTGATCGATCGTGAACTTGCCGAAGCACCGTCGTATGCGTCACTGACGTCGATACATGGCTTCACCGGAATTTTCACGCCACGAAGGTAAAGCGGACTCACGCTGGAGCAGTAGTTGAAACTCGAGGTCGCGCGGCGCGAATCGTCGTCCCTGACTCCCCGTCCTTGGTAGTGAATATGTCCCCATTTGAGTCCGTTGTCGAGCAAGATGTTGATGAACTACATGAGATGTCCGTCGTCGGCCCCATACTTCCGGTGGACGTCGAACTCCAACTGGATGCTCCTCCCGCTGGATCGTTGGAGACGAACGCGGTACCAAAGGTGTCGATGGCGGCACAAAACGTTACCGCGGGACAGGAGATCGCATTCAAGTACTGACCTGCGTCCAGGGATACGGAGTTCCAAGCCGATACACCGCCCGTCGGATCGGATGATGTGAACGCATTGCCTTCATAGTCAACGGCAGCGCAGAAAGAAGCGGACGTGCATGAAATCGAGGTCCATGTCCCGCCCACATCGCTGAACACCGAATTCCACGCTGTTGTTCCACCGGATGGATCAGTCGACGTAAGAACATTCCCTTCATAATCGAACGCTGCACAAAACGACGTTGTGGGGCAGGAAATCCCGTCTAGATAGATGGGAATATCCCCAAGTTGAATGTCGATGGGCGAGATGGTCCAGGCGGACGCACCTCCGCCGGGATTACTCGAAGTGACGACGTCACCCTTCGAGTCAACCGCTGCACAAAATGATGATGAGGGGCAGGAGATACTAGTGAAAGTTCCGACGGAATCCACCAGCGCCTCGTTCCAGGTGGATGCACCACCGCCGGGATTACTCGAAGTGACGACGTCACCCTTCGAGTCAACCGCCGCACAAAATGAAGATGAGGGGCAGGAGATACCAGAGAGAGTTCCGACGGAATCCACGAGCGTCTCGTTCCAGGCGGACGCACCACCGCCGGGATTACTCGAAGTGACGACGTCACCCTTCGAGTCAACCGCTGCGCAAAACGAAGATGAGGGACAGGAGATACTAGAGAGTGCCGACCCTATTGCGACAGGGACGGACCACGTCAATACTGAAGCCGAGGCGTCGGTGCTCGTCAGGCCATTTGACACAACAGATCCAAGTGTCAAGAGCGCACTAGCGACGCAGATGAGGAGCCTCTTTCGAAAATGCACTGACGTGGCTCTACTCATGGATGAAGCTCAACGAGTTGTTTCACATTCGCTCCACTGATCAGAGGTTTTGCTTGCGCGGCACCTGCAGACTGTACATCCGGGCAAGCCCTGACGCCGTCGAGTCACCGTTCCCGGACCACAGGCAACATCTGGGACAGTTTGTCCACTTTCGGGATTTAACTTGCCGAGCAATAGTTGGGCCCCTCAGGCGAAGCAAATATCTCGCTACTTGAGCCTTTTGGGAAGTCGCCAAGCCTTGCCAGCCACTGCAGCCACTCCTTTTGCGGGAGTTTTACTACGAGCTCTGTGGGGTGCTCTACAGACCGTTCGGTGTGCGAACGTCGTCGCACCGCCGCCATCGGTGCCTCGTTCGAAATTCGCGCTGAGATCGGATCGCTCAATTTTCTGCCGCCACGAGTAGAATTGTCACTTCCCTAAGTTCCCAACCCGGTGAAGGAGACCTCTCAATGGTCGTCAAGTACAAGAAGGGTGATCGCTTGATCTACCCGCACCATGGTGCCTGCACGGTCGAGCAGATCAGCAAAATCTCTGCTTTCGATGTCAAACAGGAGTATTTGACCATTCGAGTATCCCACAGCGATTTGTTGATCAAGGTTCCGGTCAGCAGCGCCGAGAGCGTGGGGCTACGTGACGTCATCAACGACGAAGAAGTCGAGGAGGTGTACGCGGTCTTGCGTAAGAAGGACGCTCGCACCCCGACCAACTGGTCACGACGGTTCAAGAACCACTCGGAGAAGATGCGCTCCGGTGACATCTACCAAGTGGCCGAGGTGGTGCGCAACCTGACCATCCGTAATCGAGAGCACCGCTTGTCAAACGCCGAGAAGCACATGCTCATCAACGCGCGCCAGGTCCTGGTTTCGGAGTTGACATTCGCACTCAATATCGATCTCCCCGCCACCGAGGCGCGTCTCACCGAGGTTCTCGCGTAGCGATCAGAATTCGAGTTCACATTCTGTAGCTGCGAATTAAGGGGAACCTCCCGCGACCACTCCAAGGCTGACACCGTGACGTACTACCGCCAGCGAAGGGGCACTTGCAACCGTTTGATGTAACTACTATAGTTACATCAAAGAAAGGAACCATATGCCCACTCTTCAATACGACACACTCCTCGTACAACGCGAGGGACTCACGAGGGACTTGCCCCCCGGCGACAACGAGGACCTGCGCTGGGTGACCAACTCGGCCACGCTCATCTACGGCGATCACGAGGCAGTTCTGGTCGACACGTTTACCACCATCGCCCAGAACAAGGCACTCATTGACTGGGTGAAGAGCCACCAACGACGACTCACTCACGTGTACCTCACGCACGGTCATGGTGACCACGTCTATGGGATCGGTCAGTTGCTCGAGGCGTTCCCTTCGTCACGTGCGATCGCCACTCTCGGCACTCTCACCCAAGCCCGCATCCAGGCGCGACAGGAGTATCGCGACGGCTTTTGGGGGCGACTATTTCCCGGCGAGATTCCCCAGCCGGTGCTCCCCGAAGTCATCGAGGGTGACCATTTCACTCTGGAGGGACACCAGATCCAGATCGTCCAGACCGGGCACACGGACACCGAAGGCACGACCATCCTCTGGGTACCCGACATTCGCCTGGTCGTAGCCGGCGACGTGGTCTATAACCAGACCCACATGTATATGGCGGAATCGACGGCGGAGTCACGCTCGGAGTGGATGGCGTCACTGGAGAAAGTCAAATCACTCGACCCGCATCAATGTGGTAGCCGGTCATAAGTTTCCCGGCCGCGATGACGACCCCGTCACGATCGATGAGTCACTCCAATATCTGGCGGACTTCATCGAGGCCGAGCGCACCACCTCAACGGCGCTGGAACTTTACGAGACAGTCCTGCAGCGTCATCCTCGCCGGGCCAATCCGGGTTCCTTGTGGGGCGCCGCCAAGCAGTTCAAGGGTGCCCCCGTACCGCTTGGCAATTCGTGATCGAATGAGCGCGAACACCAGGCTGACCATCGCGGTCCACGCACTGTCGTGGATAACCCTCTACTCCCAACTCGGCGGAGGTCCAGCTACTTCAGAGAGCATCGCCGCGAGCGTTCGAACAAACCCCGTGGTCGTGCGCCGTTTGCTCGGCCTGTTACGCCAAGGGGGCCTTGTCGACTCGCACCGCGGGACACCCGCGGGATGGACACTCTCCCGTCCGGCCACCGAGATCACGCTCCTTGACGTCAAGAACTCTCTTGATGAAGGACCCATGTTTGCCTTGCACGCGACGCCGCCGTCACCGAACTGTCCGATCGGCTTCAGTATCGGCCCCGTGCTGTCCAGCGCCTACGAAGCGGCCGAGGAGGCAGCGAACGCCACGCTGGCCAGCGTCACGATCCAGCAGAATCTCGATGAGATGCTTTTCCGATCGAACAAGACCAAACCCGAGCTGTTCGCTACTTTTGCGGCGCGGCTGTCTCCTTAGTACCGTCCCTCACCGATGCGTCGTGCCGCCAACATCTCCGTCGAAAGGTTCGAAGTTACGCACCTTCTTCGAGTTGACTCAACAGGGCGGTGAGCGCATCAGTTTCACTCCCGGTCAGTCCACCAAACACCGCGACGTAACTTGTCGGCTCCACCACGATCACCACGCGAACATCGGCATCCAGGACCGGTACGTCGGATCCGTAGCGATGCTGAAGGGCACGGTAAAAGGCGGCGTCGGGGTCGGGGTCCATAGACTCGACGCGCCCCCGCACTTCGAGTGTTCGGTAGGCATTGTCGGGATCTTGGACGTGGAACGACACGCGGCCGTCGGCCAGCAGATTGCGGTACTTCTGTCGCATGCTGGTGTGCGAGAACCGGACGCGACGCCCGTCCCAGGCGAACCACATCACGCTGCTTTGCGGGCTGCCGTCGGGACGGATAGTCGCCAGGTGGGCAAAGAGTGGTCGTTCGAGCAGATCCGCGTGACTCGGTGGCAACTCGGTCGTCATGACGTGCTCCTCCGAAGAGTGAGTTCGTGACTCCTTTGGCCACGAACGAAGGACTGGGCAGCCACACTCTATTCGCGATACAGCATTGGCGTCTCTCGATGTTCAGCCGAGAGCAACGTACCGATGTAGAGAATGTCGATCTCGTCTCCGCCTCGAACGAGAGATCTTGCTATGAAGCGCGCCTGAACGCTCCATCCATGAGGGTGGGCACGACCGTGCTGACTCCGATTTCGGCGGCGTACTCAAGATCATCCAGTCGACCTCTGGCGAGAAGTTCTTGACCCGAGGCACCGTTCACGATGTTCGATCGGATGCTCTGTTTCGCCCCCTCCCAAGCAGCGACGGCGGCCGACGCCTCGGGTGAGAGGTGTCCCCCGAGATAGGAGAGCACGGCTCCGGCCCCGAGCAGGTCTTCGAGCGCGGGTCGTAAGGATCCGTCAGGCCAGCGTTCGCCGCACGCGATGACCGACACCGTCGCCGAGCTCCTGGCCACGAACTCGGCCACGGCGGCGGCATTACGAAGGCACGCGGCTACAACCGTTGCCCCCATTTCACCAGCCACGACAGCACAAAGAGATCCATTCGGCGAGGGAAGAACGATTGATGCACGTTTTGGTTGACGCAAGAGGGCTACGGGGGACAGCGCGGAACTTGAGTTGGTCGATGAGTCGATGAGCTCTGCGTCTAGCGAATTGGCGAATTCCTGAGCGGTGAAGTCTTTCCATCGATAGGGGAAGACGGCGACCCCCCGGCTGTTGCAGGCTTCTACGGCAGTGGTGAATCGGAGCACGTCAACGATGACGACGATGGATCCAGCGGTGGCCAGCTCGGCGACTCCGGCGGGGCCCCACTCAAAACGGTGACTGAATCCACCTTGCCCAAAACTTTCAGTCACGACCTCAGTTTCTCACTGAGGCGCTGACTTGTTGGGCTGCGGCGTAACAGGATTTCATCGAGAGGTGTCGCACTCGACTCACCGCACCTCGTGCTCGATCGCGATGGCCTCGTGGCTGACGGGAAAGTGCTTGGCGACTCATCGCTTCATCCGTTTTGTTGGTTCGTCACGCAGGATCGGCCGCATTGACTGGAGTTGACGACACGACGGGCATCGCGAGGCGAGTTCGTGCATGGCCGTCACGGGGTTCACATCAGATACTGCGGCGTCGACGTCAAAGTCGGTCGGCAGCGGCGATGAGTGGTTATACCCGCGGCGCTCCATCTCCGCGGCGAGTTGGTCGTGCCGATGCGCGAGTTGCCGTGAGTCCAAAAGCCCAGCGTCGAGAAAGCCCCGTACGGACTTTCCTTTGAGCAACGAACCGCGAAACATGTGACACTCGACGTGTTCACCGAGGAGATGCTGTCGACACATCAGCGTTGGATCGACCATCCACATCCTCACGTCAGTCACCCCGGCGATGACGGGTCGCGGTCACCCTTGGCGAGACCGGTGTCATACGGAACCGCGGGACTCTCCCAACGTTTGTCGAAGTGAGTCACGCGCCCGATCTCCGAGGGGTCGAAACATCGCCGCCAGCACAAAGTTGCCCAGCGCCGCGACGCCCTTCAGTCGCAGCTCGGCGTGATAGGTCATCGAGCACCCACCGGGACGAGGTTCGAAGGTCAACGTGTCCTTCGAGAGGAGCGTGTCGGTGACCGAAGTAAAGACGACGCGCTCCGGGGGTTCGAAGTCGGTTACCTCATACTGCAGGACCTTATCCCGCCCGGCGAATCGAACGGTGAGTTCGAACTGAGAGCCGAGCGCCAACTCTCCGCTGTCCAGGCGTCGGGCTGACCGGACGCTCGGATCCCAGTAGCGCGCGTTGGAGAAGTCGCTCATGTAGGCGAACGCTTCGTTACTACTCCACGCGGACGAGATCACCGCGGTGTACTGGGGCATGGTGCCTGACCCTTTCTCGAAAAGACCGACTCGGCTCGTGGGACCCGAGCAAGGTCACTCGCCCCACAGCCTATTAACGAGCCGCCGTATTGATGCTGGCGAGAAGCGGCAACAACGTGAGCGCTTTTGGGAATTCACAGGCATTTGGAGTCGCTGTCGTTCCTCGATCACTTGCGTTTGCACCGCAATTTCTCTCGTGACCGGGATCTCTCTCGCGACGTGGTGAACAGCCAAACCGACATCAGTCCACGAGATAGCGAGCCAGACTAATCTGGTTGTGGCGAACTCTCGCGTCTCATTCGTCAAGTTCCGTGGAAAATTGTGACGATCGCGAGAATTGGATGTTCATTGAAAGATGGCCGATGCGATTTCACCTTCGCCACACGAGACGCCTGACCTCAACTCCCCTGATCTCCACGTTCCGCTAACTCCTTCTCTTCCCTTTGCGATCATCGCATTGGCGGCAGAACTGACCGTGGTCCTGCCGCCGGGACCGCGGTCCCCGGTCGACGCCGTCATGAGTGCCGTTTTCTTGGGGGCAACCGCCGTCAGCTTTTCAGTTCACTCTCGTCATATGTCGCGATGGTCCGGTTTGATCTCGATCTTTTTATATCTTGTATCGACATTGTGGCTCCTCCTCGCGTCGAAGGACCCGTGGTCCATTGGCGTGATCGTGCTGGTACCAGTTGTGTGGGCCGCGTTGAATCTGGAATTTTGGCAGACGCTCGTGGTTGTTGTCGTCTCGACCGCCATTGAACTGACGGTTACCTACGTGCCGAATAATCTTTCCTGGTCCGATCGGCTCCGCCGCGAAGGAGCGTATCTTTTCATCGGAGGGCTGATTGCGCTCTCCGTCCACGGACTTAGGAATCGAATTGCTCGATCGATCGCCGAGCGCGAATCGCGATCTACCGAGATGGCGTCGGTCATCAGCGAGTTGGACGAGCAGAATCACGCGACCTCAATCCTAAGCAACCTCGTTGAGATGTTGCACTTTTGTGACGTCGTTGAGGAGGCGTACGAAGTGTTCGACTTCGCGGCGGAGCAGTTGTTTCCAACCGGAGGGTCAATCGAGTTTGTCGATGATGCTTCGGGGGTAATGCAGGCCCAGTGCGTATGGGGCGACCGCACGACGTGGGGCGTGGTGAGTTCGCATGGGTGCCTGGCGATTAAGAGCGGCCAACCGTACGAATCGAAATTGGGTTCCGCTCGCTGCGATCACCTTCGACACGTCCAGATCGTTCACACTCTTTGTCATCCCTTGATCATTCAAGGAGGGGTAGTCGGGCTCTTGTCGGTCACGGTGCCGACCGACTCAACCTCCACCCCCTCGACCGTCGATCCCACGCACCTTCGACAGTACGCACGTCTCCTCGGCGACCAGATCTCGATTTGGCTCGCCAACTTTAAACTTCGCGAGAGCCTGAACTACCTGGCCATTAGGGACCCACTGACCAATCTTTTCAATCGACGGTTCATGGTCGAGACGCTGGAACGAGAAATGGCGATCACGACGCGTAGCCACGATCAGACCAGCATTATTCAGGTAGACATCGATCATTTCAAGAGTTTCAACGATCTTTACGGCCACGCAGTGGGCGACGCCGTTCTCTGCGGCGTGGCCGAGGTCATGCTCGGACTGTTTCGCGAGTCAGACGTTCCGTGTCGGTCGGGCGGCGAAGAGTTCACTCTCATACTTCCGCGCTGTTCGTGGGATATCGCCAATATTCGAGCAATTGAGCTTCAAGCGCGCGTCGTAGGGATGACCGTCCCCGTGACGTCGCATCCCACTCCGCTCACGCCACCGACGTTGTCCATTGGCATCGCCACTTCTCCAGAAAACGGACAGTCGGGCGAGGAACTTCTCCATGGAGCCGACATGGCGTTGTACGCGGCGAAGTCGTCGGGCCGGAACCGGATCGTGCGGGCGGCCGTCCTTCAGTCGGCCCACGAAACCCCCGACGTCGTCGACTTCGGGGCCATGCGATCGCACGATTAGGGCCAGCCTCGCGTCCCCCGCCGATTATGGCTGGAAACACTGGCCTCCAGGAACTATTCGCAGTAATAAGTGAAATATCGCCCTGTTGAAAAAAGTACCGATTTTGTTGATAAGTAGTGGATATCGAGTTATATCACTGATTAAGGTTGCTGCTACTGAACTAGACCACATTGGTTTAAGCCGAAACCTCCAGACATCGCGGGTATTTGACCAGCAGATCTGTCAGGGGATGTTTCGTGAGCCAATCCCTCCTCGCCACCTCGCGCCAATATTTCCCCCACCCGCGCCGTCGGTCCCCCTTATTCGCGTCGTCGTCGTCGACGACCACGAAATGATCCTCCAGAGCGTCGAGCGACTGCTGGCGGTCGATCCCCAGATCACCATTGTGGGGACCGCACTGACCGCAGCCAATGGCATGGAAATGGTGCGGCAAACGACTCCAGACGTCCTCGTCATCGACTATCACCTTCCCGACATGGACGCGCCTGAGGTGATCAAACTTTTGAAGGTCAGTCATCCCGAGGTCAAGATTGTGACCTTTTCGGAGCTGATCGGCCGGGATCTCTCTACGAATCGATGCAGGCAGGAAGCTCGGCATGGGTGAGAAAGACGCGCGCCATTCAGGAGCTTCGTGACGCAATTGTCTGCGTGGCCTCAGGCTTGCCGTACCTCAACGACGAAATCGAGGCCCAACCGCGGCTCGATCAACTTGCAATTCACTACCAGCCGGTGGTCTCGCTGGAAACGGAACGATCGTGGGCTTCGAAGCCTTGGTCCGCTGGCAACATCCTCAGCAGGGCTTGCTCCACCCCTCGGCATTTTTGCCTCACGCCGAGAGGACGGGATTTGTGGAGGACATTGATCGGTGGGTTCGCCAGAATGCCATTGCGCAGTTAGCCACCTGGCAGCACCGATTCCCCGCGAGCCCCTCGCTCTGGATGGGTCTAAATGTGTCTTCCAGCAGTCTCTTAAAACCAGATCTTCTCACCTCGACCAGAAGTTCATCGCCGACACCGGCGTCAGCCTCGCGACGTCATTATCGAGATCAAGGAGTCGGCACTCGTCAATAGCGCGGAGGACACAATAGGTCTCTTGAGTCGGGTGCACTCGATCGGTGTACGGCTCGCGCTCGAGGATTATGGAAGTTCGTTCTCCGCAATGTCCTACGTACACCAGTACGCCTTCGACTGCTTGAAAATTGAGCGGACATTTACGACCGACCTACCTCGGGCCCTCGGATCGGCGTGGCTCATCTCGGGCATATCTGAAGTGACGAAGTCGATGAACGCCTTGTGCATCGCCGAGGGGATAGAAAGCATGGAACAGGTGGACGCGCTCCGTGAGTCGGGCGTGACGCTCGGCAGGGCTTCCTCTTCTCTCCACCCGCGAGTGAAGAAGAGTGCCACGATCTACTGTAAGGGAATCGCTCTCGCTCCACACCCACCCTCACGTCACCGGTGAGCGCCACTTCGCGTCTGGTGGGGCCGTGAGTCGGATCCCCGACACTCTCTTTGGCTCACTGCTTCACCAGGCGCCCGACGCAATACTCGTGGTGGACTGCCGAGGCCTCATAGTCATGGCGAACGCCCAGGCACATTCCCTCTTTGGATACTCACGACGAACTCGCGGGCACACATATAACGGAACTGATCGCAAAGGGCATCGGCACACGATCATCACAACCGACCGTCGCTCGAATGACGGGACTTCGTCAGGACGGCTCCTCTTTCCTCGGAGAAGTGTCTCTCTCTACTCGTCAGTTGAGGACGAAGAAGTCACCACGTTAATCATCCGCGATATGTCAGAACGTGAAAAGATCGAATCAAAACGCGTTCGCCTCGAAACGGAGGCTGATCGCGTCCGAGTCCTCGCCGAGGCGGCGCTCGTGAAAGCCGACGGCGAAAAACTGAAGCCGAGCGCGTGCGCCTTCAGGTGGACGATCAACGCCGAAAGGCTGAGGCTGAGAAGGCCACCGCCGAGCGGGTTCGTATCGACGCCGAAGTAGCGCTGATCCAAGCTGAGCGCGAAAAAGCGGAGGCCGAGCGCGTGCGCCTCGAAGTTGAGGACCAACGTCTAAGGGCTGAAGTAGAGAAGGCGACTGCCGAGCGGGTTCGTTTCGACGCGGAAGCAGCACTCGTAAAGGCCGAAAGGCAAAAGACTGAGAAGCCGAGCGCGTGCGCCTCGTCGTAGAGGACCAACGTCTAAAGGCGGAGGTAGAGAAGGCCACGGCCGAGCGAGTTCGTATCGACGAAGTAGCGCTGATCCAAGCTGAGCGCGAAAAAGCGGAGGCCGAGAGAGCGCGTGCGCCTCGAGGTAGAGGACCAACGTCTGAGGGCTGAAGTAGAGAAGGCCACCGCCGAGCGGGTTCGATTCGACGCGGAGGCAGCACTCGTAAAGGCCGAGGGCGAAAAAACCGAAGCCGAGCGCGTGCGCCTCGAGGTAGAGGACCAACGTCTAAAGGCGGAGGTAGAGAATGCCACGGCCGAGCGAGTTCGTATCGACGCCGAAGTAGCGCTGATCCAAGCTGAGCGCGAAAAAGCGGAGGCCGAGCGCGTGCGCCTTGAAGCCGAGGTCCAACGGGTGAGGGCCGAGGCCGAAAAAGCCGAAGCCGAGCGCGTGCGCCTTGAAGCCGATATAGAACTCGAGAGGCTCGAGGGGCAACTTCATCAGTCTCAGCGCATGGAGAGCCTCGGCCAATTGGCCGGCGGCGTCGCGCACGACTTCAACAATCTGCTCTCAGTCATTTTGAATTACGCCTCGTTCGTGACCGAGGAATTGACCGAGGCCGCCGCGAAACTTCAGGCGTTCGTTGGGAGGGACCCCTCAAGGACGTCACGCAGATCCAGATCGCCGCAGAACGCGCCAGTGTCTTGACGCACCAGCTCTTGGCGTTCGCCCGCCGAGAAGTCATTCAACCGCGGGCGTTGAGTTTCAACGACGCCATTAGAAACATTGAAGAAATCCTTCATCGGACCATCGGCGAACAGATCGAGTTCACCTTTGACCTCGCGCCAAACCTTTCTCTTGTGGTCGCCGACCCCGGGCACATCGAACAGATCATCTTGAATCTGGCCATTAACGCGCGCGACGCCATGCCGATGGGGGAAAACTGTCCATCGAGACATCGGCGAGGGAGATTTCCGAACTCGAATGGCAATTTTTTGGTGCGCCTCCGGCTCGTACATCTGCGTTCGCATCAGTGATAACGGGGCTGGCATGTCGCGGAAGTTGTCAATCGCGCGTTCGAACCCTTCTTTACCACGAAGCCCCGAGGTGAAGGCTCCGGTCTGGACTCGCGACCGTGTACGGCATTGTTCTGCAGACCGGAGGCTTTACCAAGATCTATTCCGACGAAGGCGTCGGGACAACCATCACCGTTATCTTGCCCATCGCGCCTACCCAGCCCGAGACGAAGGACAACGAAGAGACCAGTACTCGGGTTGGCCCACCGACGGGTTCCGAGACCGTCCTCGTTGTCGACGATGAAGGAGGGCTACGTGAAGTGACGGAGCGCATACTTACCCGCAGTGGCTATACGGTCTTGACCGCGTCGGGCGGAACGGAAGCGATCATTGCGGAAGAATACAGGCGTCATCCACCTCTCTTACCGACGTCATCATGCCAAAGATGCAAGGCCCTGCGGTCGCCAGAGAGATCCTCAAGATCAGACCCGACGTGAAGGTTCTCTTCATGTCGGGACACGCCCAACCTGTGCTTGAGGCCGAAGCCGTGTTGGGAACCCCCTTTCAGATGGTGGAGAACCCTTCGACCAGAGGATGCTGCTGGAGCAGGTGCGCAGATCGCTCGATGCAGCGGCGTACTCGCCATGTGATGACGTCCACGCCCGCACCGGATCAAGTTCGACCTCGGATACGGGCGAACTTCAAAGGTCGAATCAAGGATGAAGTGGCCACTACCTCCTGTCTTTCTCCCCTACGGTCGTCATTGTTGATGACCACGAAATGATTCTTCAAAGCATGGTGAGGTTGCTCTCGGCCATCTCCTCGACCACGTTGTCGGCACTGCGCTGACGGGAGCGGACGGCATTGAAGTAACCAAACGACTCACCCGGCAGACATCTGGTCATCCATTACCACCTGCCCGACATGGAGGCGCCCGAAGCGATTCGTCAACTGCGAGAAATCGGTATGTATATGAAGGTCGTGACGATTCCGGGTTCCGAAAGGTCTGGGGCGCTTGACGCCTTAATTCGGGCGGGAAGTTCCGCGTGGGTCATAAAGACGCGTGCCATACACGAGTTACGAAACGCGATTCGTCACGTCTCCACCGTGGGATCCCCATACGCCAACGAAGAGATGTTGGCCCTCCCACCCGAGGAGCAGCTCGTTGTTCACTACCAGCCGATCGTCTCCTTGAAGGACGGTCAGGTCGTTGGTTTCGAGGCGCTGGTAAGATGGCAGCACCCTGAGCGAGGCCTGCACTTCCTGACTCGTTTCTTCCTTTTGCTGAGGAAACCGGATACGTGGAAGTGATCGACCGCTGGGTGCGCGAACAAGCCATTGAGCAACTGGCGACGTGGCAACGCAAGAACCCCCAGACGTACCCCTCTGGATGAGCGTGAATATCTCAGCGTCGGACATCCTTGACCCCGAGTTGCTTCACTCCATCGCCGAGATCCTCAGCTCTCGTGCCGTTGACCCGCGCACCCTGGTCATTGAGATCACCGAGTCCGTGCTGCTCGACGACACCGAAGCGACGATGAATTTCCTCTCCAAACTCAACGCCATGGGAGTGAGGTTGGCTCTGGACGACTTCGGCACCGCCTTTTCGTCGGTGTCCTACATTCGACGCTTTCCGTTCGACCACTTGAAGCTAGACATCTCCTTCACGTCAGAGATCACCAACTCGGTGCGATCACGGCTATTGGTCGAAGAGATCTGGCATATGAGCGACTCCATGAAGATGATGGGCGTCGCCGAGGGGATCGAACAGCACGATCAACTGAACGCCCTCGTCGACATCGGTTTTCAGTTTGGCCAGGGATACCTGTTCTCAAAAGCGGTCAGCGCACTCGAGTGCGACTCACTTCTCCTCAAAGACTCACTGATTCCCGCTCTCGCCTAACTCGTCGCGCGGGTGATGAGTCCTTCGCCCGTGCACGACGGGAGGGACCATGAAGAAACCGTCTTATACCGCCTGGCGAGCGAGTGCGTGACCCACGGGTATGCGAGATTGCAGTGGTCCGCCCTGGACTGGAACACGCCGGCCATCAATTTCTACACGTCACTCGGGGCCGAGGCGATGAGTGAGTGGACGGTGTATCGCCTCTCGGGTGCGTCGCTCGAGCAACTCGCAAGTTCGAGTCGCGTCGGAGGAGAACCAGCCACCGGCGAGTGACCTGAGGAGATTACTTCAAGTCGACTCGAGCCTGAGGAGCTTTCCAGTACCGAAAGCCTGAGGGCGCCCTGCATCTCGACGTCGTAGCCGACCGAGCCTTGGTTGGTGTTGAGTCCCACGTAGGGGGCGCCGCCGATCTTCGCCGACCACGAGTACGCCGTCGGGCCGATCGAGGGAACGGCGTCGAAGGTGATCTTGAGCCCCGCGGGAAAGTTCGCCTTGGCCACCTTCTCCGCTCCGGACAGGGTCGAGGTCGCCGTCGCCGGTAGTCCCGTCTGGGTCTCGATCGACATCGTGCCCACAAACCCGCTGAAGAGGCAGGCGGTGATCTTCCCCTTGACGGACGTTTCCGACAACGTGACACTCCCGCCGACAATTGCTCCAATCTTGGCCAGGGACAGACGCGAACAGAATGTCGGAACAGACGAAGAGTGGGCCCGGGGCGCTGCGTGGGTAGGAGCTGACGGCGAGTGGGTCGCCGCGCCGGCCGCCGAAACCCAGACTCCGCACAGTGCGATCGGCACGGTCGCGAGGAGAAGCGATCCCTTTAGGTGGCCGCGCTCGCGTCGCCACCCTGGTGCGGCCGCGCGGATATGACCTGAATGACCTCGCCGAACCATGAATCCACTCCTCACCTCTGCCCCGCAACATTAACTGGTCCGCACCAACGTTCGCCGTCCGTTAGTCAATGGGCTGAGGTCCTGACTCGCCGACCGAGGCGAAGAATCGGGTGCAATAGAGTTTGCTGCGTGAGTCGCTCCGATGATGGTCAAGTGGTACAGCTCCGAACTGCACAGTGGTACGCCGGCACCGACCGCAACGCCTACATCCATCGCGCGTGGATGCGCCGCGGCCTGCCGGCGACGCCTTCGACGGCGCCCGCACATCGCGATCGCCAACACCGCCTCGGATCTGACGCCGTGCAACGCGCACCTCGACGAGGTCGCCGAGACGCGTGCAGACGGGGTCTACGAGGCCGGCGGGATCCCGCTGAACCTCCCGGTCGTCTCGCTCGGCGAGACGCAGGTTCGCCCGACCGCGATGCTGTGGCGCAACATGGCCGCGATGGCGACCGAGGAGATGCTGCGCGCCAACCCGATCGACGGCGTCGTCCTGCTCGGCGGCTGCGACAAGACGATCCCGGCGCTGCTGATGGCCGCGGCCTCGGTCGACCTGCCCGCGGTCGTCGTCCCCGGCGGGCCGATGCTGACCGGCACGTTCCGCGGCGAGCCGCTCGGCTGCGGCACCGACGTCTGGCGGCTCAGTGAAGAGGTGCGCGCGGGCACGCTGTCGCGAGGAGGAGTTCTCAGCTCCGAGTCGTCGATGATCCGCAGCCGCGGCCACTGCAACACGATGGGCACGGCCTCGACGATGGGCGCTGGTCGCCGAGGCGCTCGGCATGATCATGCCCGGCCTGGCCGGCACGCCGGCGCCGGACAGCCGGCTGCTCGAGGCGCGCACGAGACCGGGCGGCTTGGCGGTCGAGATGGTCGGCGACGGACCGGCGGCCGAGCACGTTCCTGACCAAGGGGTCGTTCCACAACGCGATCGTCGCGCTCGCCGCGATCGGCGGCTCGACCAACGCCGTCGTGCACCTGCTGGCGATCGCCGGCCGGCTCGGCATCGACCTCACGCATCGACGACTTCGACCGCATCGGCTCCGCGGTCCCGCTGCTGTCAACCTGCAGCCTGCCGGCCGGTTCCTGATGGACGACTTCTTCCGCGCCGGCGGCCTGCTCGCCGTGCTGCGCGAGGTGCAGGACCTGCTCGACCCGACCGCGCTCACCGTCACCGGCAGCCGCTCGTCGAGTACCTGGAGCGACGCCGCAGATCTGGGACCGCGAGGTGATCCGCCCGCGCAGCGCCCGCTGCAGGAACGACGCCGGCATCGCGGTGCTGCGCGGCAACCTGGCGCCCGACGGCGCGGTGATCAAGCCGGCCGCCGCGTCGCCGCACCTGCTAAACACCGCGGCCGCGCGGTGGTCTTCGACAGCGATCGAAGACATGCACGCGCGCATCGACGACCCCGACCTCGACGTCGACGCCGACTCGGTGCTGGTCCTGCGCGGCTGCGGGCCCCGGGGCTATCCCGGGCATGCCCGAGGTCGCGAACATGCCGCTGCCGAAGAAGCTGCTCGAGCAGGGCGTGCGCGACATGGTCCGCATCTGCGACGGGCGCATGAGCGGCACCGCGTACGGCACGGTCGTGCTGCACGTCACGCCCGAGGCCGCCGCCGGGGCCCGCTCGCGCTGGTGCGCACCGGCGACATCATCGCGCTCGACGTCGAGGCCCGGCGACTGGACCTGGACGTGCCGGCCGAAGAGCTGATGCGCCGCTCACCGGACGAAAAGACGCTCGCCGCCTACGCGAATCCCGAGCGCGGCTGGGAGCGCCTGTATGTGGACCACGTTCTTCAAGCCGACAAGGGAGCCGACTTGGACTTCCTCGTCGGACGAAGCGGTTCTTCGGTAAGTCGTGAGTCCCACTAGCTCGCCAGGGTGCTCGGACCCGATCGGCTCGGGCCCGTGACGCCGACGATCCGGGCGTTCGTGCTCACCGGCCCGCGCGAGTATTCCGTCGAAGCGGTGCCCGCCCCTTCTGCGGTCCCGGGCGAGGCCGTCATTGACGTGGCCCGAGTGGGACTGTGTGGCACCGACGTCGAGTTCTTCACCGGCGAGATGAGTTACCTCAAGGAGGGTCACTCTCGCTATCCCATGCGACTCGGTCACGAGTGGGCGGGCGTGGTCTCCGCCGTGGGCGCCGGCGTCGACCCCCGATGGATCGGGCGCCGCGTGATGGGAGACACGATGCTCGGCGATGGCGTCTGTCGACGGTGCCTACGGGGTCATCAGCACGTGTGCGCGAAACGCGAAGAAGTAGGCGTCCGTGGCGGGCGACCCGGGGCCCTCGCGGAGCAGTTGGCGGTGCCTGTGACCTCACTTCATGAGCTGCCCGACTCGGTGGATGACACCCTCGGAGCACTCGTCGAGCCCGGCGCGAACTCGCTGCGGGCCGCAAAGGCGGCCAACGTTCGCGAGGGCGATCGAGCGTTGGTGCTCGGGCCCGGCACCATCGGACTCTTGACGGCGATGTTCGTCCGCCAGACGGGGGCCGAGGTGCATCTTCTCGGACGTACCCAGCTCGAACTTGACTTCGCCCGGTCGCTCGGGTTCGACAACGTCTGGACCGAGGCCAACCTGCCGGAACTTCCCTTCGACGCCGTTATCGACGCGTCGAACGCCCCGTACCTGCCGGCTCGTGCGCTGGAACTCGTCGAGCCAGCGGGACGCCTCGTGTACATAGGGCTCGCGAGCACCCCGAGCGTGATCGACACCCGAGGGTTGGTCTTCAACGACGTCACGGCGATCGGGGTACTCTCGGGCTCGCCAGCGCTGGAAGCCACCATTCAGTCATTCGCCGAGGGAATAGTGGACCCACGGCCGCTGGTGGCCGCCACTCTCAACCTCGACAGTGCGGGCGCCATACTCGCAGGGGAGCGACCCGCCGACGCCGGTCCGGGCCCCAAGTTTCACTTCGATCCACGTTTGTAAGAAAAGGGGGACTGCGTGCACGAGATCGATGAGTTTTCGCGAGTCCCGAAGTCCAAGAGTGGAACAGAAAGGCGGTGGAGATGAGTACACCCGTGACGTCGTTGGATCCGCGCTACAGCAGTTCCGAGGCGACGGCCTTCTCCTGGTCAGAAACGGAGCGCGAACTGGCGAACGCGGAGCTCTTTTGGCTGACCACCGTGCGCACTGATGGGCGGCCCCACGTCACGCCGCTGGTGGCCGTGTGGAGGAGCGGGGCCCTTCACTTTACGACCGGAGACAAGGAACAAAAGTACGCCAATCTTCAGGCCAACCCCCACGTCGTCTTGACCACCGGCTGCAACGACTGGCGCGACGGAGTCGACATCGTTCTCGAAGGCGACGCTCGCCAGGGCGCGGACCAAAGGGAACTGGAGGACCTGAGCACGGTGTTTCAAACGAAGTGGGACGGCGACACCTGGGGATTCACGGCGCGCGAGGGCAAGTTTTTTCACCCCGGAGGTTTCGAGGTTCAGCTCTTTTCCGTACGACCTCGCACCGTCTACGCCTTTGCCAAGGGAACGTTCGGTCACACCGTTCATCGGTTTGACTGAGGGAAGAGGCACCAGTGAGCGAATACCCGTGAAAACGCTCACTCTGGGAAACCAAAGTGAGGGGGGTGGATCGCGACGCCGACAGCGGGTAGTTCTCTAAAGAACGGCGAGGTGCCAGACTCGCGAGATGGAATCCACGAGTAACGCTGCGTTGCGCGACCTCTACGAGGAACAGGTTCGTCGGAACATCACCCCCGATAACAGTGGGGCGACCGTCGACCACGGCCCGACGTTCGTTCGGTGGGCTGCGAACGAAGGCCTCGGCTGGTCCGAGGTTTTCTGGACGTCCCTCGGCGAAGCGAACGCTGACGAAGCTATCGCCGCCCACGTTGAGTTCTATCGCTCTCGAGGGCTGAGTTTCATGTGGGGCGTCTACGACTACGACCTGCCCCACGATCTGGGGACGCGATTAGTGAAGGCGGGTTTTGTCGAGGACAGCTCGTCGACCTTCATGATCGCGGAATCGTCGCGTATCGCCGAGGAACCGACACTCCCGGACGGGGTGGAATTGGTTCACGTACGCGACGCCGCGGGCGTCGATCTCCTTATCGCGTTCACGAAAGTGTCTTTGCCCGCGACCATCAGGATCTCCGCCGGTCTCTCCTTCGGCGTTTGCGCGTCGCCCCCCAGGAGATCGAGATGTTCGTCGTCACGTCGGGTGGCGTTCCCATCTCCTCGTCGCGAATTGAGTTCCTGCCCGCATCTCAGTTCGCGGCGCTCTGGGGCGGCAGCACCGAGCCGCAGTGGCGAGGAAGAGGCATCTATCGGGCGCAGACATCGCGTCGAGCTCAGCTCGCCTCCGAGCGAGGCTATCCATACCTGATGGTGCTGGCCTCAGAGAACAGTCGGCCGATCCTGACCCGGCTCGGATTCGAGACACTCTCACACGTGACGAGATACCTGTGGAAACCGGCGACGGGCGAGGAGCTATCGGCGAACGAGAATTGAGAGACCGAGTTAGTTCCGGTCGATGCGGCGCGGAAGTCACCGCCCATTCGCGCACGTCGCCCAGAGGACACCAACCGCGGTTAGGGTGCCGATCGCGGCCCCAGGAGATCCCAGCGATTGCCGGAGATGTCACGGAAGATGGCGACGCTCCCGTAGGGCTCGTCTCGAGGCTCCGTCAGGAACTCGACCCCGCCTTCACGCATTCGCTCGTACGCAGCGGCGAAGTCGTCGACGCGCAGAAAGAAGGCCACTCGGCCTCCCGTCTGATTGCCGAGGGCGCGACGCTGCTTTTCGCCGTCGGCTTCTGCCAGCAAGAGTCCCGTGCCCCCACTCGGCGGTCGAACAACGACCCAGCGCTTCGCCCGGCCACTCTCCGCCACCGACGGTGAGTCTTCGACCAGGGTAAAGCCGAGAAGACGTACAAAGAAATCAATGGCCTCGTCATACTCACGTACGACGAACGTCACCAGTTCAACTGTCACGTCGCCACGCTACGAGTTGTCTCACCGTCGCCTCGGAACCGAGAGCTTTTAGTTCGAAGCCATCGAGGGATCAGCGTCGATCGGTGCGGTCTCGTCCACCGAGGGTTCGAGCGTGGGAGGCGAGTTGTGCACCATGTGCGCGATGGCTCCCGCGGCCAGGGCCGCGCCCCCGAGGAACACGACGCTCGTCCATTTCTTAGAAAGGTGTGGTCCGAGTCGCCACACGCCGGTCCCCGAACTCATCAGCGCGACCGCCAGCGCCAAGTTGGTCAAGGGAAGCTCGAAGCCACCGTCTTGGGCGAGCGCGCCGTTCTCACGATGGGTGGCACTCGCTACCGCCATGGTTCCGGCGATGACGATCGGCCCTAAAGGGGCGGCAATCCCCGTGGCCGTGAGAACTCCGCCACCTAGCTCGGCGACGCCAGCCAACGCGGCGAGGGATTTCCCGGGTCGCAGTCCCCTCGACTCAAACCCGGCCGCCGCCTTCTCCAGTCCCGATCCCTTAAAGGCGCCGAAGAGCTTCTGGGCGCCGTGAACGGCCAGGTACGTGCCCAACACGACGCGGGCGAGTAACAATCCGAGATGGCGCATCGCTTCCTCCAACTTCGCCACGACTGAAAACTTCGACTGCGACGAGATACCAAAACTAACGCGCCCCGATTCACTTGTGACCGCGGCAAAAAAGAGGCCTCGATCTCGCGCCATCGACGGAGATCAGGACAGCGCGTCACGCATTCCCATGGCGCTCTCACGAGACGGGTACTCGATCTCCGAGCTGACGCAGCGACTGGTGTGGATAATCAGACCCGCAAAGCCGGCACCGGTGAGCATCTCGGCGAAGAAGAGAACGTGCAGCAGCCCCACGATCGTGACCAGACAGAGCACACTCCCCGCTATCTGCATTCCCAAAAAGATGCCATCCCACACGAAGCGTCGAAACAGTCGATACATCCACACGGATGACGCGACCTCAAACAGAATGAGCACCGTGCCGAACCCAAAGTGAAAGTCGCGCAGCGCGAGGTTGAGGGTGTACACGTACGTGCTCCCCAGCATGATCAGAACGATAGCGCTATAGGCGTAGAGCACTCGGCGAAGACGCCGCGTAACGAGATCATTTTGGCGATACAAGGTGGCGGCGCGGCGACTGAACTCCGCGAGACCGAGCAGCGCCAGCGTGTAGGGCAGCGCGGTCTCGAGGTGAGAGCCGTAGTCACTCATGCCTCCCTCGTTCCACTTCAAGACAAAACCGGGATGAAGGGCGACGCAGACCGCGATCAATACTACAAAGCAGATTTGGCCGCGCTCAACGAGTCGAGCGCCTTGATTGTCGTCCCGTAAAACTCTGGTCATTCTCCCGCCCCGTCGGTAGAGGTGACGAATTTTTCACATACTAAAGGGCCCTAGAGAAGTCGCGACGCCGCGTAGGTCGTCTCACCGAGAATGATTCGGCTCTGGACGTCGCGTGTCCAGAGTTTCTGCAAAGCGTCGAGTACAGATTGGAGTTCGTCCGTGTTTCGACTCACGATACGTAACTGATAGTCGAGCTCGCCGGTGGTGTGAGTGGCCGAGAGCACCTGGGGGATGCCGCTCAGACCGCGTTCGAACTCGTGGCGATCGACCGACTCCCTCAGATTGATGTCGGTCAACGAATGAAGGGTGTGACCCAGGACCGCGAGATCGAGTTCCGCGTGAAAGCCGGCCACGACCCCACTTTGGCGCAGTCGTCGCACCCGGTCGGCCGTACTATTGGCACTCAGGTGCACCAGTGAAGCCAGCTGTTGATAACTGAGACGCCCGTCTTCTCCCAACGCCACCAGCAGGGCGCGGTCAATGTCGTCCATATCGGCCTCCTTCATCGTTTTACTAGGTACAAAATAAGTTATACCTAGAATTATGAGGTTTCTCATCAGTTAGATGCCTTATTACCGAGTCAATGGGGCCGCCTAGGCAATTATTATTGAGGAATGCTGTTTTTCCTGATCCGAGTCCTTCTTGCACCCCTGGCGGTCGTCGCCGGGACCCTCGCCCAGCGCCGTTTCGGCTACGCCGTCAGCGGTCTCATCCTCGGCCTGCCTCTCACCAGTCTCCCCCTGCTCTGGTTGGTCGCGCTCCAACACGGGACCGCGTTCGCTAGCTCCATGACCGGCGCGCTGCTCGTGGGATCCATCGCCGAAGCAGTCGTGCTGTGGCTCTACGCCCGCCTGACCATTCACTTGTCACCGTCCCTCGCCCTGGTGGCGGCTCTCGGTGCCTTCGCGCTGGCGGCCGAGGCCGTCAACCTTCTCAGGCTGTCCGCTCTGCTCGCGGGACTCATCACGGCCGTCGGGTTCGCCGCTGCTCTTCGGTGGTGGCCCGCCACGTCAGGCGACCTCGCCGCGAGCCAAGGGCGCTCGCGACTCTGGCTCCGCGTGACAATGTCCGCCGTCTTTACGATCGTCCTCGTGGCGCTCGCCGGTCGACTGGGCCCGGTCCTCGCCGGACTCATCGACGCGCTTCCCGCCATGAGCCTGATGATGGCCTTTACGACTCACCAGGACCACGGATCGGGGGCGTCCTCGCGGTTCCTTCACGGCGTGACCCGCGGCTCGTTCTCCTATCTCGCCGCCATGATCGTCCTGGCCGAGCTTCTTCGCACGGGCGACCTACTGCTGGCCTTCGTGGCGGCCCTGGTCGCAGCGCTCGTCGTCCAGGGTTCCATTCAAGTTCACGACACGCGCGTGAATCGTGCTCGTGTCGTGATGCCCTTGGACGAGACGTACGCACCCAGCGCCTGAAAGTGACGCCGCGGGGAACGTCCGCTAGGCCATCCTCGTGATCGCTTCGGCCAAGAGCTTCTTGTAGGCGTGAGTGTTGATCGTGGTCAAAGAGATCTCAGAGAAGGCCAGCACGTCCGAGCCCTTGGTGGCGTAGGCCACCACTCCCGTCACGTGGGCTCCGCCCAAGACGAAGGACACGGTAAATCCTCGGACCGGGACGGCGTAGTGACCGAGGTTGACCGACCTGGTCCGCTGGAACGTCACCTGCCCGTCGACCGTCGACGCGGTCTTGGGGCACTTGGTCATCTTCGCGAGAGTCTCGTTGTAGGCGGCCCGTGGAGCCTTCGAGGTCGCCAGTCTCTCGAGAAGCAGCGTCTCGGAGGACCGATTGGCGAACACTTCGCGCACCGCCGAGCGAGTTGTGGGCTTGGCGAACGTCGACTCGGGACAGCTCGTCGTTTCGCTCGCGGCGATGTAGTACTTCGACCAGCCGGGCACCTCTTTGGACGATAGGAGCTCGTGGCGGAGGGACGGCGCCGCCGCCGAGGCGCTCACGCTCGAAAGAAGCGCGACGAATAGTGCCATCACGGCGGCGAATCGTTTCATACAACAACGCTAGCGACGACCTTATTGAGAACGTTTGGGGCGAACGGTTCCGATGGATGCGAATCACACAAAACAGAAACCACGCGATCCACGAGAACCGTGACGTTGTGGATCGCGGGCGCCCCTCTGCGCGTAGTAGCAGTGGCGGTGGTGGTTGCCTCCGACTGCGTTCGCCCGTGAGCCAGGCAGCACGCGACGAGTCCGATTGTCAACACGGTCACTCACAGTGACCACAGCACGGGCACATTCCCACGACAACATCAACTTTTCTCCGAGGTGCACCGTTACTGCGGCGCTGAGCCAATCACGGGATCCGACGGCATCGAGTCGGCGCGTTGGCCGCTCCGTCAAGGTGGCGTCTACGTGCCCGTCGACCCGACATCTGGCTCGCGTCAGCGAGGCCGGGCTCGTCCACGTGGTGGAAGAGTTTGGTCTTCGAATTCAATTCCAAGCCCGCTGCGCGTGGGCCTCACTCTGGAATCATGGTGCTCAGACAGAACGGGTGACCCGCGGGATCCAAGAACACCAGGTAGGTCTCGGGCGCCGGTTGCGTCGTGGCTTTCGTGGCGCCCAAGGCGAGAACCTCGCGCTCACCAGCCGCCAGATCCGAGACGGCGAGATCAAGGTGTATCTGCTTGGGCGTGTCGTCACCGGGCCAGGTGGGTGGTTGATAGTTGTCCACCTTGACGGCGGTCAGCCACAGTGAGCCCGCCTTCACCGCGTCAAACGTGTCGCTCCGGAAGGCGACCTCGCCGTCCACCACCGCCGCCCAAAAGTCGGCGAGCGGGTGCGGGTCCGCGCAGTCGAAGGAGACCGCGCCAAATCGAACGTGTTCTGTCATGGGGCCGAGTGTATCGAGCGGGGGTGACGCGACGTTAGAGGAGATCGAGGCCGAGATCGAGCGCCCGAACCGAGTGCGTGAGGGAGCCGACGGCCACGTAGTCAACTCCCGTCGCCGCCACCTCCGCCGCGGTCGCCAGCGTGAGTCCGCCGCTCGCTTCGAGTCGCACGTCGGGAAAGGGCCGGGCCAACTCCACGGCCTCGGCAATCTGCCCCACACTCATGTTGTCGAGAAGTAACAAAGAGCATCCCGCTGACAGCGCCTCATCGACCTGTTCGAGGGTGTCGCACTCTACTTCCAGCGCGACATTGGGGTAGCGGCGTCGCACGTCATTAATGGCGGCCGTGATACTCGCCGGTCGCCGCTACGTGATTGTCTTTGATCAATGCCGCGTCACCGAGACCCATGCGGTGATTCACGCCGCCGCCGCAGCGCACCGCGTACTTTTCCAGTTGGCGCAGTCCCGGTGTTGTCTTCCTCGTGTCGCGGACCCGACAACCAGTGCCCTCGAGCGCTTGACTCCACGCGTAGGTGGCGCTGGCGACGCCCGAGAGGTGGGTCATGAAATTGAGCAGCGTGCGCTCGGCCACGAGCAGCGCCCGGAGCGGCCCCTGCAGGCTCATCACGACGGCGCCCGGTTCGACCACGTCCCCGTCCACGATGTCGTGTTTCGCACCCGCGAGGGGAAACCCGACAGCTTCCAGCACCACGAGGGCAATCGGGCCGCCGCAGACGACGCCCGATTCGCGCGCCGCAACCTGGGCCCGAGCGATCTGGTCTGCGCGAATCGTTGACTCGGTCGTGACGTCGGATCCGAAACGAAGGTCTTCATCGAGCGCGACGTCGACCAGGCGACGCACCTCGCGCGGATCAAGTCCCGCGAGTACGAGTCGTTGGTCTACCTCGTCGCTCACGCGCCGGCCAACGCCCCGGCTTCAGCGACAATCTCGCCCTCGACTACCCGAAGGGATATCTCGTGGCTCCACACATCACTCGTCTCGCTGAAGTCGCTGCGCCGATGGCAGCCTCGACTCTCCTCGCGCATCAGGGCGGCGCTGGTGACGAGGAGCGACGCACTATGTAGATTCGTGGCCTCGAGGGTGGCCAGGTCGAACGTTCGGCGAGGGCTCGCCGGCGTCGTCCGCAAAAAATCGAGAAGGTCCTCCAGGCCCTCGCGATGACGAAGGACCCCCGCGTGCCGCGACATCAGTAACGCGCGCGACTCCCTGGTCGACGCGTCGACACCTTGTCCTGGCTCGGGGCGCGCACCACGCGAGCGCGCGCGGTCTCTCTGTGGGGGGGCCCCGCGGGCCAGACGCTCGCCCAGTCGACGCCCCGCGATGACGGCCTCGGTGAGTGAGTTCGACGCCAGTCGATTCGCGCCGTGCACGCCGGTGGCCGCGACCTCGCCGACCGCGTACAGGCCGGCGAGCGACGTGTTGCCCTCGAGGTCCGCCGTGACCCCGCCGCAGGCGTAGTGGGCACCCGGCGCAATGGGAATGAGTTCGCTGGCCGGATCGATGCCCGCGTGACGACAGATCTCCAGCGTGGTGGGGAACTCTCGCGACAGGCGCTTGGCCCCGACGCCGCGCGCGTCCAGCCACAGGTGGGTTAAGGGCTCCGCGCCCTGATTCATACGTTGCAGCATGGTGAACGAGACGACGTCACGCGGCGCGAGGTCGCCCAGGGGGTGCGCTCCGTCCATTACCGAACGGCCGTCGGCGTCGATGACCGTTCCCCCGGCCCCGCGCAAGGCCTCCGTGATGAGGGGCGACTGACCTCGGCGATCACTCGAGTACAAGACGGTGGGGTGAAACTGGACGAACTCGACGTTGCTCACGGTCGCTCCCGCACGCAGAGCCAGCCCCAGGCCGTCGCCGGTCACCTCCGGGGGATTGGTCGAGGAGGAGAAGGCTTGACCGTACCCGCCGGTCGCGAGCACGACCGCGCGCGCGTGAACGACGCCGACCTCGAGGGTTCCGTCGCTGTTCACTCGTCCGGCGATGACCCCGACCACGTCGCCGCGGTCGTCGAGGAGAGCGTCGATGGCGGCGGTGTGCTCCATGATCTCTACATTCGAGGCGAGCACCGCGTTTCGAAGAACGCGGTGCAGCTCGGCGCCGATGGCGTCTCCGCCCGCGTGGACGATGCGTCGATGAGAGTGGCCCCCTTCGAGTCCGAGCGAACCGAGATCAAAGTGAGCCCCGAGTCGCTTCAGCAGTCTCACCACCCCCGGCGCACTGGTCACCAGCGATCGAACACGATCCGCGTCGGCCAGCCCGGCCGCCGCCACCAGCGTGTCGCGGGCGTGCGCTTCGAAGGAGTCATCAGCGTCGCTGACGACGGCTAAGCCTCCCTGGGCGAAGGGCGTCGAGCCACTGCGTAGGGCCCCTTTGCTCACGAGCGCGACGCGTTGACGGGACTCGCCCGCGGCCAGCGCGGCACTCAGTCCCGCGGCCCCGCTTCCCACCACGACCACGTCGACGTCACGACTCCAGGTCGCGTTGACCGAGGGCAAGTATCGGGGTGAGGAGATGGTCACTCTCCCGCCATCGACGGGGTACCGACCGCGATCATGGCGTCCACCGCGCGCTTGGCGCGGCGAGCCACCTCCGGCTCGATCACCACCTCGCTCGTTCCTTCGCGAAGACAGCGCAGCAGAACCTCACGCGTGGTCATCTTCATGTACACACACTCCGCGTGCTCGTTCACCGGCTCCCAACGCACCGCGGGGTTGGCGCGGCGAAGTTGGTGCAACATGCCGGTCTCGGTGGCGACGAGTACCGAGGGGGCGATCGTCACGCGCGCCCGATCGAGCATGCCGCCCGTAGAGAGGACGTGGGTCCGATCGGCGGGAAGATCGCCGGTGCCGCTCAGCCACAACGCCGGCGTCGCGCACCCGCACTCGGGGTGGATGAACAGTTCCGACGCCGGATTGGCCAACGCCTTGTCTCGCAGGTCCACCGGGCTGATGCCGGCGTGGACGTGGCACTCACCCATCCAGATGTGCATATTCTCTCGCCCGGTCATTCGCTGGACGTGAGCCCCGAGGAACTGGTCCGGGAGGAACAGCACCTCGCGGTCCGGGGCCACCGTGTTCACGATGTCCACCGCGTTGGCCGAGGTGCAACAGAGGTCGGTCTCGGCCTTCACCTCGGCGGTGGTATTCACGTACGCCACGACGACCGCGTCGGGGTGTTCGCACTTCCAGGCCCGCAGTTGGTCGGCGGTGATGCTGTCGGCGAGCGAGCAGCCCGCCGCGGGCTCGGGAATCAACACCGTGCGATCGGGGGCGAGGATCTTGGCGGTCTCCGCCATGAAGTAGACCCCGGCAAAGACAATGGTCGAGGCGTCACTGGCCGCGGCGATGCGCGACAAGGCGAGGGAGTCACCGACGTGATCGGCGACGTCTTGTATCTCGGGCCGTTGATAGTTATGGGCCAGGATGACCGCGTCGCGCTCACCCGCCAGGCGACGCACCTCGCTCGACCACTCGTCGAGGGACTCGGGGATGATCTCGGTGACGCTCACGACCCTCTCCGATTGATCGACCGGCGCGACCCTCGTGACGCAGCCGTCGCACTTCGGCGAGGTTTTCGCCTAGTAGTCGAAAACCCTTCGATTAAGTTACCATGCAAGGTGAACGCGAGTCAACCCTCTCACGCATCGGCCAGCGACCACACGGTTCGGTTCCGTCACGAGGTCCTGGCGGCGGTCTTTCAAGTACGCGAAAAGCGCCTGCATTGCCTGCTGTGGCGCCGGGCCAAGCCACCCTTTGAGGGCGACTGGGCCCTCCCCGGTGGTCCGCTCGGTCCGGAGGAGCTCCTCGGCTCGTCGCTCAGTCGACATCTCGCGACCAAGGTCGATCTCACGGACATCGCCTACCTCGAACAGCTGGAGACGCGCAGTGACGTCGACCGTGACCCCCGCGAGCGCACTATCGCCACCGCCTACGTAGCCCTCGTGTCCTCGCCGCTCAATCCCTCAGTCCCGAGCGACACGACCTGGTTCGAGGTCGACGATCTGCCCTCGACCGCCTTCGACCACGCCTCCATCATCCAAAGCGCGCGCGAGCGACTACGGGCGAAGCTTACGTACACCAACGTCGGCTACGCGCTGGCCCCCGAGACCTTTAGCATCGCGGAACTGCGCTCTATCTACGCGGCCTGTCTCGGTCACGACGTGTCCGCCACGAACCTCCAGCGCGTCTTGCAGCGTCGACACATCATTGAAGCCACGAGCGTCGTCGCCACGCCCTCGGCGTCGGGAGGTCGACCGGCCGCGCTGTACCGCTTCACCGAGCGCACGCTGCTGGTCACCGATCCCTTTGCGGTCTTTCGGCCGCCGCACTCCCCGTGAAACGACGTCTCGAGCCGCGCCGACCTACAATGAGGCCAGCGCGACGGAGCGAGTGCTTCATGAATCGACGACTGGTGGGCCTCACGGTGGTGGCGACACTTTCGGTGCTGGGCGCGTCGTTGCCAGCCTCGGGCGCACCCGGGGTAGCGAAGAACCTCATCGTCACTCCGGCCGTACGGGCGAGCCTGCTCGACGCGGGCGCCGCCTACCACCAGCTACCCGTGAAGGACTACCTCGGACTCACGAAGGGCATGACCTACTACGCGTTCGACGTCACCACGAAGACCTACTACGCCGCGGCCGGGCTTGACCCGAGCCCGACGTCACTGCGGGCTCAAGTGGGGGCCCAAGACGACGGCGGCTACAACCTCTTCGTTCGTGCGCAGGGCGCCACGACGTGGAAGATCTACGACGACGGTCTCGGCGCCTCCGAGGACGCGAAGTGCCCCATCACGATTCCCCCGGCGGTACGGAAGGTCTGGGACTGGCAACTGCGCTGCTTTCCGCCGCTGTCGTAGCTAGCCCCTGGTTGGTGATTGCCACTGCGGCGACGGCCACGGACTCGCGGCGCGCAAGACCGCCTCGATGCGCCGCGCCGCGTCCAGCACGGTCCACTCGCCCTGGGCGCGCCCGACGATGCCCAGACCGACCGGCAGTCCCTCGACGACACCCATCGGCAGACTCAGTATGGGCCACCCCGCGATCGCCGGCGGCCCGGTGATGGGACTGGCCGGTCCCGGGTGCCCACCCACAATGAGGTCGCTCTTCCAGGACGGACCATACGCCGGCGCAATAATGACGTCCGATCCCTCAATGCCCGGCTCGAGACACGTGGTGAGCGCCCAGGCGAGATTTCGCGCCCGAGACTCGGCGTAGGCCGGGCCAGCGCGTCCGCCCGTCTCCACCGCTTCGAGAAAGAACTCGTGTCCGAAGTAGCGCTGTTCGATCTCGGCGTGTTCGTCTTCATAGCGAATCACCTCCGCCAGCGAGTGCACGCCGTCGCCCGGACGTTGCGACAGGTACTCACCCAGATCATCCACCAGCTCGGCGAGCAACACCGTCAACTCGTCGCGCCCTTCGGACTCCCCCGGCACGGCGAGGTCACGTTCCACGATCGAGAGACCCGCTCGTCGCAGCTCCGCGACGACGTCGTCAAACATCTCGTCGGTCGCCGGGTGGCCCGTCCGCCAGTTCTTGGCGACGACGAAGGACGTCGCGTCCGCGCGAAGCGGGTTCTCTTTCGCCAAGACGCCGAACATGACCGCGACGTCGGCCACGTGGCGCCCCATGGGACCGGGACTGTCCTGGCTCGCGCTGATCGGTATTACGTGCGTTCTGGGTACGACACCCACGGTCGGCTTCAGCCCCACCACGCCGTTCATTGACGCGGGCGAGACGATCGAACCGTCCGTCTCGGTGCCGACGGCCAGGGGGGCCAGCCCGGCCGCGAGCGCCGCGCCGGAGCCCGAGGACGAGCCGCCGGCCGAGCGGTCGAGCGCCCAGGGATTGGCGACCAGCCCCCCGGTGGCCGAGTAGCCGCTGGTTGATCGCGGTGAGCGAATATTGGCCCACTGGCTGAGGTTGGTGCTGCCGAGGATGACGGCGCCCGCGTCGCGCAGTCGCGACACCAAGGTGGCGTCGCGACTAGGCCGGCCGATCAGCGAGGTCGAACCAGCGAGACCGGGCAGCCCCCGGGCCTCGATGTTGTCCTTGATCAGTACGGGGACTCCGTGCAGTGGCCCGAGGGGATAGCCAGCCCGACGCTCTTCGTCGCGCGCGTTCGCCTGGCCGCGCGCTTCGTCGTGAAGGGCGGCGATTGAGTTGACCGCGGTGTGACTACCGAGAGCGTCGACCTGTTCAACTCGTTCGATCAACGTGTCGACGAGGTCGAGCGAGGTCACCCCACCGGCGGCGAGGCGCAGCAGTACGTCGTGGACACTGAGGTACCCCAGGGTCGCCGAAGAGGGATGAGGATCGTGCACCGCACCAGGTTATGACGACCGGGGAACTTGGTGAGGAGACGTGTCAGACTCTCACCATGGCCGATCGGTCCGTCGCTCAGAAGCTCGGCGTCGGTCCCGACAGCGTGTTGGCTCTCGTGCACGCCGAGCCCACTTCTCCGTGCTCCCGCCCTCTGCCACCATTCGACGGAGCGCTCGCGGTACGCCTGGCCCAAGCGGGCCTCAGGTCGCCCCACCGACCTCAGCGATCACGTCGTGCGCGCGGCCGCCGTGACCCGGGCGCTGGTGGACAACAAGGTCTGTGCGCTGGACGACACGTGGAGCGCCCTTCGTCTCGTGTGGCGAGTCGAGAGCCGACGCGAGAGCGCGTCAACTCTCGTCGCGGAATCGCTGAAACAGTTCGGTCAAGCTTTCGAGAACTTCGGGAGATAGGTCGTCGACGCGCACGACCCCGCTCGCCGCGATGGTGACCCGCAGTTGCTCCAGGTACGCGGTGCAGGCATCGCACAGGGCGAGGTGCGCTTCCAGGCGGCGTCGATCGCGTCGAGAGAGCGCGCCGTCCAGATAGTCGCTCATCAGCTCGACCGCCTGGCGACAGACGAGGGGACTGGGTAGCAATCTCATATCTGACCTGCGCGCATCTTTGATTCGACCTCGGATCGTATTCGTGAGCGGCTGCGGTGCAAGATGACCCGCACGTTCGCCTCAGAGAGGTCGAGCAACTCGGCTACCTCTGCAGTTGATAGTCCCTCGACGTCGCGCAACGTTACAACGGCGCGCGCGACCTCGGGAAGTTCGGCGATGGACTCGTGCACCAGTTGGACGATGGGGCCATTGACGATGGCGTCGTCGATGCTGTCGGTAAAGGGCACCGGCGGATCGGCCCACATGCCGCTCTCGTTGAAGCGACCGGCGAGCAGCGATCGATCCGAGGTGAGGTCGACGGGAATAACGCGCTTTTCTTTCACTCCCTTGGTGCGGGCCCGATTGACGCAGATGCGAAACAGCCAGGTCTTGAATGATGATCGACCCTCGAAACGTTCCAGGCCCCTCAACACGGCGATCCAGGTCTCCTGGGCCACGTCCTCGGCGCTGGCGTCACTTCCCACGTAGTAGCGCGCCAGGCGAACGAGCGGATCCTGATACTTCGTGACCAACTCCCGAAAGGCACCCTCGTCGCCAGCGAGCACCCGCTCCAGTAGCACCGCGTCGTCCACCTCGTCACGTTATCGGCCCAGTCGTGCCGCGCGGTTTCGAGTTCCGCTCCTACTGGGCGAGCGGCGCCCGGTGCTAGGTTTCGGTCGTTAACGGCGAGGCCCGAGGAGGCTTACGTGCGAAAGTTCTGGATGATCGGCGGAGTCGTCGCGGCGTCTCTCGGTCTCGCGGCCTGTGGAACCTCACCGGCCACCCTCAACTCGGCCGTGTCCTCGCTCAGTTCGTCGCCCGACACCGAGATATCTATCTCGGCCTCGGCGTCAGGACCCGACACCGCACAGGCGCAGCCGTACCTGAGCGCCATCGCCTTGGACGCGACCTTCGTGAATCCCACCGGCGCCGCGCTGTCGACGGCTACGTCGCTTAATTCTGAGGTCACGGTGAACATCCACAACACGGCGCTCCTCGACCTGCGTACCGTCGGGGGGAATCTGTACGTACTCATCAACGCGTCGGCGCTCCACGGCATTGCCTCACTACCGATCTCGGCCAACGATCTGAGCGCCGCGGACGCGCTGTTCGGAGGACGGTGGTTCGAGTTTCCAAAGAGTCTTCTCAACTCCTATCTCCGATCCGAGCGCGCGAAGTTAAAGGCCGAGGGAGCCACGCCGCCCGCGACGGCCAAAGAAGTGCAAGAGGAGCAGACCATCATGGCGGCCCTCACCAAGTTCGTCGAGAACACTCCGTCCACCACGCTGGCGAGCGGAGGGTTCAGCGAGACCGCCTCCTTGCAGGCGTTCGTCAATGCCCTCTGGCCGACGGTGGAAGGTTTGGATCCCTCGAGCGCCGCCACACCCACCGACGTCAAGGGCTCCTACACGCTGACTCTTTCGACGTCCGGTTCAACGGTGACGGGTGGATCGATCTCGATCACCGCCCCGGGCCGCGGTGGTAACGACACCGTGGGGCTGCAGGCGACGGTGGCGCACAACGGCGCGACGGTCGTCGCCCCATCGAACCCGACGGTGCTCAGCGAGTCGGTTCTCAAGGGGCTGCTCAACGAGGCCAAGTAGTTCTTCGCCCCTCTACCGGCGGTACGCCGCGTCGTTCACGGCGGCGATCGCGGTTCTCTATTCGTGGTTCGCGACCGGCCCTCGCGCCCTTCACCAATGCCGCCTACGTAGCTCTCAGCGTGCCCGTCCTCGTGGCCCTCGTCGTCTACGGCGCGCTCGGAGGATTCTCACCGCGCCCCGACGGCATTACGTCCTACTACCGCGCGCGCGGCGACTCGACCCGAGTTCTCCCCTGGGCCGCGATCTTCGCCGTGGCCCTGGGTCTGGAGATCGCCGGTCTCGCTCTTGGCGGTCGCTCGAAGGACGTCCCGACGCTCAGTACCACGATCGACCAGGTACTCGTGACGCACGCGGGACGGTGGCTCCTCTATCTCTGGTGGCTCTGGGTGGGGTATCGGGCGATCGCCCGGCCCGCGACCCGACAACGACCGAGTGAGCCCGGGTGATCGTCACCGTTGCCTGGTGGGTGCTCATCGTGGGGGCGCTGATCATGGAGGTCGTGGCCCGCGTTCGCCCGGGGGTCATCGCGCCGTTATCCCGGGTGGGCGCGCGATTGGCCCAGGTCCTTCCGCTGCGCCTCGGGCTCTGGGCGGGCTGGATCTTTCTCGGAGTGCACCTCATTACGCGCTACACGCTGCCCCGAGGCTGACCGACATTGGCCACCACCGTCTATGAGAGACTGCTCCCATGGGATCAGCAGGCGACAAACCAAGAAAACCTCGTCGACGCATGGCGAAGGTGCCGCGCGGATTCGAACCGAACGACCTGCACCTGGCCGGACTCAACAACCCGTCGGGTGGGAACTACAGCACGCGCGACGATCACGACGCGGCGAGTTATCGCAGCACGAACCTCGGACGATTTGGCCGCGCCTTCCTGTGGCTCCTCGGACGACGCAAGCGCGAGCAAGTGGACCCCAACACCGACGCGAACTCCGAGTCGCAGTAGCGCGATCGAGCGGGCGACCTCCCAGATAGAGTCAGCCCATGGCCGTCGAGCGCGACACCAAAGACTGGACCTGGGTCCTCGAGCGACCGTGCCACGAGTGCGGCTTTAACGCGGAGGCCATCGGCACCGACGGGCTGGCGGAGAAACTCCGCGTCGGCGCCACGCGTTGGTCGGCCGTACTCTCTCGCGAGGACGTGCGGGTTCGACCCGGCGAGAGCCAGTGGTCACCGCTCGAGTACGCCTGTCACGTCCGCGACGTGTTCGTCGTCTTTGACCGACGCCTCGCCCTCATGCTCGAGAGCGACAATCCCACGTTCGAGAACTGGGATCAAGATGAGACCGCTCTCGAAGGTCGCTACTGCGATCAAGACCCGGCCGTCGTGCGCGACGAGATGTCGGCCAACGCCCGGCGCTACGCGGATCGCTTCGACACCGTCACGGCCCTCGACTGGGCCCGACCGGGGTTGCGCTCAAACGGGAGTCAGTTCACCGTCGCGTCGCTCGGACGCTACTCCCTGCACGACGTCGTCCACCACCTGTGGGACGTCGGCGCACCCATCTAGCCGTTTCCTAGTCGCCGTTCCACGCGCGCAGCTCCACCTCGAGCGGATCGAGGCCCATCGGGCCGAGCGCCAGGGCGTAGGCGTGAAAGCGCTTGAGCGAGAAGTGCTCGCCGAGTCGTTGTCGAGCCTCTTCGCGCGCGCGCAACCACACCCGCTCGCCCACCTTGTACGAGATCGCCTGGGCGGGCAGTCCGAGGTAGCGCTCCACCTCGGACACCGACATCTCGTGGGGTTGGATGGCCCACTCGTCGAGCACCGCCACCGCCATCTCGGGAGTCCATACCTTCCCCGAGCAGTCGCCGAGACCCCCCAACTCTCCGAGGTCGGCCGGCGCGGCCAGTTGTAGGTGCATCCCGATATCGACCATGACGCGCGCCGCCCGCAGCGCCTGGCAGGCGAGAAATCCCAGTTCGTCACCCAGGTCCTCGAAGAAACCCAGCTCCTCGGAGAGTCGCTCGGCGTACAGCGCCCACCCTTCGCCGTACCCACTGGTCCAGGCTTCTAGACGATGGAAGCGACTCTGACGTTCGGCCTCGATGATGGACGTCGCGCACTGCAGGTGGTGTCCCGGTACGCCCTCGTGGTACCAGGTCGAGGCGTGGGCCCACCACGAGAACGTCGTCTCGCCCAGGGTCGGAAACCACGTGGTGCCCGGTCGCGAGAGATCTTCGCTGGGCGGAATGTAATACGGTGCCGCCGCCGACCCTTCGGGCGCGAGGCGCGCGTCGCAGAAGCGGATCCGCGGATCAATGTCGAAGTGCACGCCGTCGAGCCTCTGAACGGCCCCCTCGGTAAAGGAGACGAGGCGGCGCAACAGTTCGTCCGTGCCCTCAATCAGGCGCGCGGGGTCGCGATCCAGGTGATGAGCCACCTCGACCAGGCTCGTCGCGTCGGGGACGAGCTCCTTCGCGATCTCCCACATGCGCGCGTTGATGCGGCGCAGGTCGGCGTAGCCCCACTCGTACAACTCCTCAAAGTCGAGCTCGGCCCCGGTGAAGTTCTGCGCCCACACGCCATAGCGATCGACGCCGCAGAAGTCCCGTTCGTTCGCTCGGGGGGCGAGCTCGTGGCGCAGGTAGCGCGACAGTTCCCCGCACGCCTCGTCCGCGTCCTTCGCCGCCCGGACGAGTCGGTCGTCCTCCGCGAGTCCCGGGGCGATGCTCGCGACGAAGCGCGCGTAGGTCCCCGTGGCGTACGTAGCGGCCTGGTCCGCCACGCCAATCACGTGGCGCCGCGACTGCAGTCGATCGCTGGCGGCCAGTTCCTCCAGCGTCGGTCGCCAACTCTCCAGCGCAGCCCGTACCTTCTCCAGGCGCGCCGCGATGACCTCGCGCTCCTCTTCGCTCTCGTGGCCCATGAGTTCGAAGACTTGGCGAATCTCGGACAACGGCGACGTGAGGACCCCAAAGAGACGCTCTGACTCACCGGACTCCATGAGACCAAGGCGGGTCTCCAGCCGTTCGCTCATGACCGCGAGGGCGATCCGATCAATCTCGTCGTGGGCCTGGAGTGTGGCCAGGTGATCACGGTGCTCCCTCGTCGTGGCCAGGCGTTGCGCGGTGCCGGTGGGTGAGAAGTCTGGCAACAGATCGTCGTAGTCGGCGATCCCCGAGCTCGTGGCGAAGAGGGGATCAAGCTGCGCGTCACGTTCCACGATGTCGTTCGCGTAGGCAAAGATCTCGGATCGATGTTCAGTCATATTTCGCCGAGGCTACTCAACCCACCCGCTCGTCGGTCGGGTCGATCCGTCCGTTCCACGACCAGCGCGGCATCGCGAGACCCGGCTGCGCCCTCGTCCCGACGGGCGAGACGTCGTTCACCTCGCGCGTGGCGTCCACCATGTAGTCGTGCAGCACGCGGCGAAGATCGACGTCATCGGGGAGCCCGGCGTCGTCGACCGCCTGATCGAAGCAGGCGAGAAAACGCGCGGCGAGGTCCTCGTCGGCTCCGGTGCCGGCGTGCATCTCCAACATCGCCGAGTGTCCCCCGAGTTCGCTATAAGTCGGCGGACCCCCGAAGACTTCGCCGAGATACGCACCGAGGCGCCCGTTGTGCTCGGGGTCGGTTCCGTGAGAGAAGGGATGGTTCAAGACCGGATCCGCGAGGCATCGATCGGTCAGGGCCGCCGCCAGGGCCAGAAACGCGTCGCGCCCTCCGGCGAACTCGTAGACCGATGCGCGCTCAACCATGAGACCTCCTTGGATCATTATGTCCCGAGCGGCGCGAGCGCGATACCTCACCCGATGAACGCACCGTTCGTCGACCCTCGACCTCGCCCGTCCACGGCCGTCGGCGCGGGTCGCTTCGGTAGTCTTCAACCAACCACGGAAGAGAGACTGATGGTCCCACGGTCCTTTATGGAGTTCATGATCACCGCCGCCGGGGCCGCGGGCGCCATGATCGGCCTCCTCTTTGTGGCGATCTCTCTTCGCTCGGAGCTCGTCTTTGGCGCCAAGGCCCCCGACAAGGTGAAGACCCTGGCCGGTAGCAGCTTCACCAGCCTGGTGAACGCCTTCTCGCTCAGCATTCTGGCCATCATTCCCCAGACCAACATTGGCCGAGGAATGATCTTCCTGTCGGTGTTCTGTCTCATCAACACCTGGCGGCTGCACGCGAGGTCTCGCCACTTTAAGAACCAGACCTTCGCCTTCGTCGTCAGCACCCTTAACTACCTGTTCGAGTTGGCGGGCGGTATCACGTTGCTCATCCGGCCCTTCGAGCAGTGGATCGTCGACGCGCTGTGCTACGTGATCTTCGCCTCGTTCGTGATCGCCCTCAATCGGACCTGGACGCTCATCCAAAGTGAGACGGTCATTGCGAGCGACCCGTAACGAGCCGCACCGGCGCCAAGGCTGTTTCGCCCACGTTGATACTGATGACCGGGTGCAGGCTCGGGCTCAACCAGCGCATGATCTGATCGAGCTGGTCCTCGGGAATAGCGACGCAGCCCTCGGTCGCGGAGCCGAAACTCACGTGGAGGAAGAAGCCGCTGCCGGCGCCCTTGACGACGGGATTCATGTTGTAGTTGATGACCACGGCGTGGGCGTAGGCGAGGCCCGCGTCGTAGAGGTTTTCCGACCCACCACCCGGTGAGACGCGACTCACCACCAGTCGGTTGTAGTGCGGCGACGCCGGGTTCTCGTCCCACCAATCGTCCGGACCGACGCGCACGTACGGCAGGCGTGTGCCGTTATCTGGTTGGTTGCCAAAGGCCCGCGTCATGGTGAAGACGCCCACCGGGGTGCGCCCGAGCCCCTCGCGGGTGGGCCGTACGCCGTGAGCGCCGACCCAGGCGAGCACCGGCGGGAATACCTGCACGTAGCGGCCATCGGGGGCGAGGCGCCAGGTGCGCAGCACGGCCCGCGAGGACAACGACGACTGCGCCTCGACGGTGATGACCTGTCCGGGGAGGGACGCGCTACTCGACGTCATCGACCACGCGGCGGGGGCGAGGATCACGCCCGCGACGAGCAGGGCACGCGGCCACGCGCGACGGCGGGCGGGGAGGAACACGCTCCATGTTGGCACGCCCCCCCGACGGGCGTTACCAATACGTCGCCGAGTTCTCCGCACTGGTGAGAACCGTGACGCCCCTCGCGTTGAGCACTCGTAGTCCGGTGATGTCCTTCATCGACACCGCGCAGGCCATCGTGGCGCTCACCGTCCGACCGGAGATCGATCGATACGTTCCCGCCGTCCACCAGGCGCCGGTCGCCGTCTTCATCGACACCGTGTACACGCCACCGCTCGGCAGGCCTCGCTCGGAGAACTCCACCGACGTTCCCCAACTCTGATCCACCAACACCGCCGTGGCCGTGACCGGCGCGCCGAGCGACAGAGACTCCGCGGCCGTGGGGCCGAGGGCCACGGTTCTTTGCGTGGTCGACGGCGACGTCCCCGACAGTACGGCAAAGAGAATCGACGCGGCGGCAAGGGCCCCGACGAGCGAGACGGCGCTCGTCGTGACGCGGCGGCGACGACGCTGTCGCGCGCCCGCTCGTCGCAGGTCGCCGAGCACGCGATCGGCGAGTTCGGGCGCGACGCGGGCGGTGGGCTCCACGGCCGCGGGATCGACGTACGCGAGCAGCGCCACGGTCGAGGCCATCTCGAGGGCCAGCGACTCACAGTCGGCGCAGCCCTCGCGATGCGCGTCAAGGGCCGTTACCTCGTCGCTCGAGAGGCCCCCGAGCGACGACAGGGCGATACGGCCGCGCCACTGTTCACACCTCACCTCGCTCACTGGTCCCAACCCCCTTCTTCCAAGAGGAGTCGCAGCATTCTCAGCGCGTAGAACGATCGACTCCGCACCGTCCCCTCCGGCAGGCCGAACATCTCGGCCACCTCGCGGCCGCTGCGACCGTTGAAGTAGATCTCGGTGATGATCATGCGATGTTCCTGGTCGAGGCGCTGCAGGGCCGACTCCATCTGCCAGCCCAGCATCGCGCGCTCGACGCCGTCCTCACTCAGGGGCTCGGGCACCTGATCGAGGGCGACGGTGAAGTTCTTCGCTTGTCGGGTGGCGAAGTCGAGGATCACCCGACGTTCGATGGTGAAGAGCCACGTCCGAAGTGAGCCCAGGGTGGGATCGAAGCGAGCCCGTGAACGCCAGGCTCGCGAGAACGTCTCTTGGACCACGTCCTCGGCGTTGGGCGTCGAGTTCAGAGATCGTCGCGCAAACCCGAAGAGTTCGCCGCCGTGGCTGAGGAAGGCGCCGCGCAGTCCCGCCTCGTCAGCGACCTCGGCTCGATCCGACCCGCTCCGCGCGGACGTCACGCGCTCACGCGCTTCGCGCTTCGCCGATGTCGGGACGGGCGACGTAGTCGTAGCGACCTCCCTCAACTCGGCGATCGCGCCGCCACGCGGCGCTCGAAGCGACTGACGCACATGTGAACTCCTTCGCCGGACTCGAGTCGCGGTATCTAGAGACGAATACCGTGGGCGTCGGCGCAATGTTCATCGTGGCCGAGGGACCGGTTATCTCTCCTCATCAACCGGGTTCTTCGCCCGGCTCCTCATCGTCGTCCACCATGAAGTGCGGGTTGTAGATGAAACCCACGATGGAGCCGTCAGGCGTCCGCACCGACGCGGTGATGATTCCCTCGCCCACGTCCGTCGGCTCCGCGTCCAGGGTGGCCCCCGCCTCCAGGGCGGCATCGACGGCCCCGTTCACGTCGTCCACGCCCCAGTACGTCAGAGCGCCTTCGGCCGGATCGGCGTCGGGCAGGAGTCCGAGCTCGTAGCCCCCCGGATCAAAGCCGACGTAGAAGGGCTCATCGAAGTACGGCTCGAAACCCAAAAACTCGGTCCACCACCGCTTCGCCGCCTCGAGGTCCGGGGCGGGGTAGATCACTGTTCGCAGTCCAAGGAGTTCTGTGCTCATGAACTCTGTCTACCAGCCCCTCGGACTCGGTGAGTGAGTCGGGCTACGGCGCCGAGTGGACCAGGCGAATCAAGGCTCGCTCCGCGGCCGCGCGCACGCGTGCCACGTCGTCGTCCAAGAGAGTGGTCATCGCGTCGTGGGCCTCCTCCAGAGATCGACGCGCGACGACCTTCGCGGACATTTCGCGAACGCGCCAGTGAGAGTCTCGACTTCCCGAGACCACCACGCCGGTCGCGCTGGCGTCCCAGGCGTAGAGCAGACCGCGCAGGGCCCAGACTCGCGGCCAGTACCCCTCGAGGCCGCCCTCCCCGCCACCAATCACGTTCAAGGCGGCGGGCCCCGCGAGCATCAACAACGTTGCCTCGTCGACCCCTCCGCCACTCAAGAGGGCGACGCACTCCTCGACCACGCGCTTTTCGCCTCGCCGCTGGCACTCGAACGCGACCCTCTGGCGCGGGGTCAGTCCCCGCTCGCTCGACATCTCTCGCTACTCGCCGGTCGGCCCGCCGGCGAGTTCCGCCACGACGTCTAGGTGGCCGAGGTGGCGGGCGTACTCCTGGAGTACGTGAAACAAGATTCTCTCCAGGGTCGGCACCTCGCCACCTTCTTTGAACCGGGGCCCGGGTGGGGCGACCGTGTCGAGGTCGTGGGCGCGGATGATCCTCCGCGTGCGAAAACCCTGCGCCCGCAACTCAGCGATGACTTCCTCGCGCGTCTCGTCCTCGCCCACGTACCAGCGTCCGTCTCGATGATCGCCCCAGGGGTCCTCCACGCTCTGACCCTCGAAGCCCCACTCGAGCCAGCGCATCTCCACGAACCGGAGGTGGCGCAGCAGCTCGAGCGGCGTCCAGCCCGAGGCCAGCCGACTTGATCGAACCTCGACGTGCGAAAGTCCCTCGACGCGCGCCATCACGCCCGAGCGAAAGTAGTCGAGGTACGTGACGAATACTTCCCCGCGAGAGGGAATCGGCCGGGTCGGGCTGGGGAACTCCGCCACGCTCTAGATCGTTTCCACCCAGATCAACCGGGCCGCCCCGAGCGAAACGGTCAACTCCTCACCGGCCATCGAGAGCGCCACGTCGTTCGGTCCGACGTTGGACTCCCCGAGACGAACTTCGCTGCCCTCGTGGATCCCGTGCTCGGCCAGCATCGCGAGGAGCGCCGGCGCCTCGTGTTCGGCTACTTCGGAGATCCGCCGCACGGTCGCGGGAACCCCCGGCTCGAGGTCGGCCAGCGCGATCAGTACTCCATAGTGCGCGTCGCGTCCGGGGATGACGTTGCCGTGGGGACACGTCGACGGTGAACCCATGGTGGTGTCGATCTGATCGACCACCGCGTCGGAGATGGCCGAGGAGAGCCGGTCCGCCTCAACGTCAGCGGACGCCCAGTCGAAACCGAGCACGTCGGTCAGCCAGCGTTCGAGAATCCGGTGGCGACGGACCAAGCCGGTCGCCGTGGCCGTGCCGCTCTCGGTGAGAGTGACGCTGCGGTCTGAACCAATGTCGATCCACCCGTCACGTTTCAGCCGGACCAGGGCGTTACTCACGGTGGGCGCGCTGACCGACAGCCAGTAGGCGAGGCGGCTGGGTCGCACCACCTCCCCTTCGCCGGCGATGTAGTAAATCGCTTCGAGGTACTTATCGACTGTTTCGGTGTGACCAGTCGCCATCGAGCCTCCGTCGCGTAACCAAGACCCTCGACTTTAGTGGGACCGACTCAACCAGGCAGGAGGGCGCCACGAACGATGAGGCCGTTCGCGGAGTCGATCGATGTCGCCGCCGAGGTTGTCGGTAGCGAAGAGGACTCCCTTCGACGAACGAGGGACCGGGGAGGAAAACCAGGTCACCACGACGAGCGATCTGTCGGCGAGGGGCGGGGCCGCGCCGCCGGCGCGTGGTCGGCCGGGAGGTCGAACCGTCTGGGCGACCCGTCACGACCTAGTCACGATGTCGTATACTTGCTTGTAAGTAAGCAAGTAAATCCAGAGAATGGTCGACCATGCCCCCTTTGAAGGAACTTAACCACGATCGCTACAAGTGGATAGCGCTGACGAACACCACCCTCGGCATGTTCATGGCGACCATCAACTCCTCCATCATCTTGATCTCGTTGCCGGCAATCTTTCGCGGCATCAATATCAATCCCCTCTTGCCGGGCAACGTGGGGTACCTGCTGTGGGTGCTGATGGGCTACCTGCTCGTGACGGCCGTGCTGGTCATCAGTCTCGGACGGCTCGGCGACATCGTCGGGCGCGTGCGCGTGTTCAACCTCGGCTTCTTGGTCTTCTCGGTGGCGTCGGTGCTCCTCGCCATCGATCCCCTTCACGGGTCCAAGGGCGCGCTGTGGCTGGTGATCTTTCGCCTGGTGCAGGGCGTGGGTGGCGCCATGTTGTTCGCTAACTCCGCCGCCATCTTGGTGGACGCCTTCCCGGTGGAGCAGCGCGGACTGGCCATGGGCGTGAACCAGATCGCGGCCGTCGGTGGGTCCTTCATCGGACTGATCGCCGGTGGTCTGCTCTCCATCGTCGACTGGCGACTGGTCTTTTGGGTCTCGGTGCCCTTTGGCGTCATCGGAACCGTCTGGAGCTACAAGAGTCTGCGCGATAACGGCGTGCGGACGCCGGCGCGAATCGACTGGTGGGGCAACCTCACCTTCGGCGTCGGGCTCACGGCCCTCCTGGTCGGCATCGTCTACGGCATCGAGCCCTACGGGGCCAGTTCGATGGGCTGGACCTCCCCACTGGTGATGGGTTCTTTCGTCGTCGCCGTCATCTGTCTCGCCGCGTTTTTCTTCATCGAGAACCGCGTCGAGGCCCCGATGTTTAACCTTCGACTCTTTAAGATTCGGGCCTTCTTCATGGGCAGTGGCGCCGGGTTTCTCGCCGCGATCTCGCGCGGTGGCTTGCAGTTCATGCTCATCATCTGGCTTCAGGGCATCTGGCTCCCGCTGCACGGCTACTCCTACTCCGACACACCGCTGTGGGCCGGCATCTCGTTGCTTCCCCTCACCGTGGGCTTCTTGTTGGCCGGTCCGATCTCGGGCTACTTCTCGGACCGCCACGGCGCGCGCACTCTCTCCACGACCGGCCTGAGCGTCTTCGCGCTGAGCTTCGTCGGACTGCTCTTTCTCCCGACGAACTTTTCGTACTGGGACTTCGCCATCCTGGTCTTCGCCAACGGCGTGGGCGGGGGAATGTTCTCCGCGCCGAACTCAGCGGCCGTGATGAACTCGGTGCCGGCCGATCAGCGAGGCGGGGCGGCGGGAATCCAAGCGGCCTTTATGAACACGGGCATGGTGCTCTCGATCGGGGTCTTCTTCTCGTTGATGATCGTGGGACTCACCAGTACGTTGCCCAAAGCCATGTACCGAGGACTGAGTACCCACGGGGTGGCCGCGGCCCAGGCCCACACCGTGGCGAACGTGCCGGTCGTCGGGAGCCTCTTCTCGTCCTTCCTCGGCTTTAACCCGCTGAAAAACCTGCTCGTCTCTCAAGCCCACACCCACGTGTCGAGCGCCACCTGGTCGACCCTGACGGGAAAGAAGTTCTTCCCCAGCCTCATTGAGAGCCCCTTTCACCACGGGTTGATCATCGTCTTCTCGGTGGCGATTCTGCTCTCGGTGGTGGGTGCCCTCTTCTCGGCGCTGCGCGGCGAGAAGTTCGTTCACCAGCCCACGTCGCTGCTCCAGCACGAGGCGGAACTGGCCGACAGCTCGGGGGCCGTGCCCGGCGAGATCGCCCTCGATCCCGAGGTCGTGCGATGAGCGTCACCGCCAACGCGGAGGTCTCGAGCGCGGCTCGCCTTCGCCTCGCGCTGACCCGAGTGTTGAGAGCGCTGCGCCGCCACGGCGACTCGAGCTTGACGCCGTCCCAAGTGTCGGCGCTCTCCACGTTGGAGGAGTTCGGGGCGATGCGGATCAGCGCGATTGCCACCTACGAGTCCCTCGGCGCCCCGGCCGCCACCCGGGTCGTCGCGAGCCTGGAAGAACTTGACCTGGTGAGACGCACGAACGATCCCGACGACAAGCGCGCGTCGCTCATCGATCTGACCGAGTTGGGCCGACGCACGTTGGGCGAACTCTGGCGCGAGCGAACGCTCGACATCAACACCATGCTCGAACGACTCAGCCCCAAGGAGCGAGCCACCATCGAGGCGGCTCTGCCGGCCCTCGAAAAGATCGCGCGCGACGAGCCGTCGCGCCGTTTCTAGGCCAGCGCCGCGTCCAAGGTGATCGTGGTACCGGTGAGGGCCTTGCTCACGGGGCATCCCGCTTTGGCCCCCTCGGCCGCGGCCACGAACGCCGCCTCATCGAGCCCCTCGACTTCGCCACGAACGTGCAGGGCGATGTCGGCGATTCGAAATCCCCCGGCCGGGTCCGGTCCGAGGCGAACGTCCGCCGTCACCACCAGTGACTTGGGGACCCCACCGGCCGCGGCCACCCCGGCCGAGAGCGCCATCGAAAAGCACGAAGAGTGCGCCGCGGCGATGAGCTCCTCGGGGCTCGTCCACCCCTCCGCCTCGTCGGCGGCGCGATGCGGGAAGGAGACGTCAAACGTCGCGAGTCCGCTGCTGAGAAGCTCTACTTTGCCTTCGCCGTCTTGAAGACCGCCGGTCCATGTCGTGCGCGCTTGACGTACGGGCATCTTGATTCCCTTCGCTCGAGTTGCTTCTAGGCATCATATGTTTGGAACCGACGGCCACACCAGTGACGGTTCGGTGACGAGGCGGTTGCCACTGGCGCCGGGGACAATCCTCTGCCAAGATGACGCCATGACGACAGTGACGAGCTTTGATGAAGGCATGCCGTGCTGGGTGGACATCATGGTCCCCAACCAAGAGCAGCATCACGAGAAACAAGCGTTCTTGACCGCCCTGTTCGACTGGACGTGGGATCCGGGGACGCCCGAGATGGGTCACTACGCCACGGCGCGCTCCAACGGTCGCGCCGTCATGGGACTGGGTGTCAGCGAGGGCACGAGCGGAGCGTCGACCACCTACTTCTCGACCAACGACATCGAGTCGGCCATCGCTCGCGCCAGCGAGCTCGGGGCCAAGGCCCTGATGCCCGCCACGCAGGTGATGGACATTGGCACCATGGCCATGCTGGTGGACCCCTTCGGCGCCGCCTACGGCCTGTGGCAGCCCGGCGTCTTCTCGGGGTTCAGCGTCATGTACGAGGAAAACGCCCCGGGCTGGTTCGACCACGCCTCACTCAACCCCGAGGGCGCCGGGGAGTTCTACGCCTCCCTCAGTGGGCACGAGGTCTCCTCACCCGGCGGCGACATGCGGATCCTGCAAAAAGGCGAACAGTGGTACGCGAGTTTGACGCAGTTGCCCTCGGGCGAGTCGCCCCAGTGGAAGCCGATCTATGTGGTCGACTCACTCGAACGCGTCCACGAGGTCGTCCCGCGTCACGGCGGCACCATCCTCGTCGAAGAGATGCCCGTGCCCGGTAGTGCGCTCTGCATCTTTAGCGAGCCGGTGAACGGCACGGTGATGAGCGTCATGCGCGGCGGTCAACACCCGGACGAGGGCGCGAGTTAAGCCCACGTCGCCACTACTCGGTGCCTAGCCGACGATGGGCCAGATGGTGCGAAGCCGTCGCGAGTGAAGCCGGGAGTTCATAGGCGGGAGCCGTCGGTTCGTTGAGAGCGGCGTCGTGGTGCCGTCGTTTGGTATCTTGCGACGATGGCACCACTAGAGATATCGCTCACGGCCCTCGACTGCCCCGACCCCATCGCACTCGCCCACTTCTACGCGTCGTTGTTGGAACTCGAGGTCGAGCCGCTCGACGGGTTCCCTCCCGAGGACGTCACCTGGCTCGAAGTTCAAAAGGACGGGGTGTCGGTGCTCGGATTTCAAAAAGTGAACGACTACGTCGCTCCCACCTGGCCCGAAGGGCCGGTGCCGCAACAGCTGCACCTTGACCTACACAGCAATGACCTGGACAAGGATGAGGCGCACGCGCTCGCGGTGGGCGCGCGCAAGACCGACTTTCAACCGGGCGAGACCTTTCGCGTCTTCCTCGATCCCGTCGGCCACCCCTTCTGCCTGGTGTTGCGACAGGAGCTGCGCGAAGGCTGAGCCGAGGTCGATCGCGCCTCGGTCGCTTTGGGAGCGCCGAAGAACAACGGATAGACTGGCCCTTCGCGTCTCGGGGTCTACCTCGGGAACACCGAGGACCTGTGGTGCAGCTCGGAGTGCACGCCGCCCTGTCAAGGCGGAGGTCGCGGGTTCAAATCCCGTCAGGTCCGCTCGACACCCCCCTGGGGTGACGAGGAGGTCGAGTAGCTCAGTTGGTAGAGCGCGCGCCTGAAAAGCGTGAGGTCACCGGATCGACGCCGGTCTCGACCACTTCACTCTCATACACCGGTTCGCCGGTTATGAGGCCATCTCTACGCGCGCCTTGGCGTGGTGGCGGCTGGTCGTTTCCGACCAGGGACTGACCACCCGCAGCGCGGTCTCCGGTGAGTTGCTCGGATGGGCACTCGCGCCCTTGGTCATCGGGAATTTCTTGGCCGCGACGACTTCGATGCGTGCGACCACGTTCGAGCCTTCGAGTCGCGCGACCAAGTACAAGGTGCCCGGTCCTCGTCGCGACTCCGCCACCGATCGATAGAGGTAGTGGGCGCTGACTTCCTCGGGCGACGGGTCCATGATCAGAACCTAGATCATGTCTGTCACAACCACCGCTGTGACACAATGAGCCTCAGCCATGACCGACCTCCCGCTCATCACACCGACTTTTTCGCCACCACCCGAGGGGGTGGCCTGGCCCACGACCGCCTGGCCGCGCGGTACGCACGCTCGCCACGAGGAACTCGAGGCGGTGGTGGACGAGATGTTTACGCGCGATGAGTTCGCGATCACCAACGCGGTGGTCGTGATCCAGGGGGGACGGGTCCTCGTCGAGCGCTACGCCGGGGTGCGCGAGTTCTTCGATCGAGCGCCCGAGCCGGTGAACGAGTCGAGCCCACTGTTGTCGTGGTCGATGGCCAAGTCGATGCTGCACTTTCTGGTGGGGACGCTCGTCGACGAGGGGCGCCTCGACCCCGAGCAACTCGCCCCGGTACCCGAGTGGGCCGAGGCGAGCGACCCTCGCCACGCCATTCGCGTCGCCGACCTGCTGGCCATGCGCGACGGACTCGGATTCGTCGAGGTGTACGAACTGGGCCAGAGGAGCGACGTGGTCGAGATGCTCTTTGGCGAGGGGAAGGAGGACGTGGCCGGCTACGCGGCGCAGACTCCCCTGGCCCACGAGCCCGGTACCGTCTTCAACTACTCCTCGGGCACCACCAACGTGCTGAGTCGCATCGTGGCCGACGTGGTCGGACACGGCGAGGCCTATCGCGACTACCTCCAGCGTCGGCTCTTTGATCCCCTCGGAATGACGAGCGCCCAAGCCACGTTCGATCCGACGGGCGTGTTCGTGGCCTCGAGCTACGTGCACGCGAACGCCCTCGACTTCGCGAAGTTCGGGCTGTTGTACCTACGCGGCGGCCAGTGGGACGGCCGCCAGTTGATCTCCCGCGAATGGGCCGAGACCGCCCAAGTGCCCCTCAGCGTGGACGAGGAGAGCGGCGCCTTCTACTCGTGGCAGTGGTGGGTCACCGGGGACGAGTACGGCACGTACTGGGCGAGCGGCTACGAGGGCCAACAGATCAGCGTCGCTCCCGCGCTCGACGCGCTGGTGCTGCGCTTCGGTCACACCAGCGAGGACCACTACCCCGCGATACGCGACTGGCGCTCGCGGGTGTTGAGGGTCCTCGACCCTCGGACCTAGGCGCCCTCGTAGTCGAAGCCCAGGTCCGGCGCGCCAAAGAGCGCTCGGAAGGTGAGGCCCTCGGCCTCGGTCATGGCCGCCGCCGTGCCGCCCCGATCGACGACGGCGAGGATCATCACGACCTCGGCCCCCGCCTCTTGCACGACGTGGGCCGCCTCGAGCAGGCTGGTGCCGCGCGTGACGGTGTCTTCGGTGATGACCACGCGGTCGCCGGGCTCCAGGGCGCCCGCGATGCGTCCCCCGCCGCCGTGGTCTTTCACTTCCTTGCGCACGCTGAAGGCGCGCAGGGCGCGACCCCGGGTGGCGGCGACTCCGGCGGTGATGAAACTCACGCCGTCCGCCCCCATGGTGAGTCCGCCGATGGCCGTGGCGTCGCTCGGGATCGCCTCCAGGACCAAGGTGGCGACGTCCTGCATCACCTCGCTCGCACAGATGGTCTGTTTGGAGTCAATGAACCAGGTCGACTTGCGGCCCGACTTGAGGGTGAAGTCACCGCGGCGCACCGAGTGCTCGAGCAAGTGCTGGCGAACTCGTTCTCTCTCCTCGCTCACGTCAACACCACCTGTCTCGTGCCCCCACGCACCTCTCCCACGAGGGACGCGTCGACACCGCTCGTTCGCGCCACGCTCAGCGCGGCCTCGGCCGCACTCGGATCGAGAGCGACCACCATGCCGAGCCCGCAGTTAAAGACCCGCACCATCTCCTCGGCGGCGACCGGACCCCGACGCTGAATCTCAAAGAATATTTCTGGTGTCGGAAAACTCGCCATGTCGATGACCGCGTCCAGGTCGTCGGGCAAGAGTCGCGCGACGTTGCCGACGATGCCCCCGCCGGTCACGTGCGCCACGGCGTGCACCTGGGCGCCCAGCGCGCGACACAGCGCCAACACCGACGGGGCGTAGATGACCGAGGGCAACAGCAGCTCCTCGGCGAGCGATCTCGACGATCCCTCGTAGGCGGGCTCGGTGAGCGAGGAGGGCCCGCGCACCAGGATCTCGCGGGCCAAGGAGTACCCGTTGGAGCGAAGCCCGGGTGAGTGAAATCCCACCAACACGTCACCGGCCCGCACTCGTTGAGCCGAGAGGACGTCACGACTTTCGACGACTCCGAGCGCGAAGCCCGCCACGTCGAGGTCGTCGGGCTTCATCACGCCACCGTGCTCGGCCGTCTCGCCACCGAGCAGCGCGGCCCCGGCCCGTCGACAGCCCTCGGCGATGCCGGCGACGAGGACAGCCAGCTGCTCGGGCTGCACCAGACCGACGGCCACGTAGTCGAGCACGAAGAGCGGCTCCGCGCCCACGCAGGCCAGGTCGTCCACCAGCATCGCCACCAGGTCGATGCCCACCGTGTCGTAGCGCTGAGCGAGGCGGGCGACCTCCAACTTGGTGCCGACCCCGTCGGCCGACGCCACCAGGACCGGCTGATCGTAGTGAAGAGCGTCGAGGGCGAAGAGCCCGCCAAAACCGCCGATGCCGCCCAGCACGCCCGGGCGAAACGTGCTCTCGACGCTCGACCTGATACGGGCGACCACGTCGTCACCGGCTTCGATCGATACTCCCGCGCCGGCGTAGGTTCTCGCGCCGGCGACCTCGAGCAGTCGACTCACCAGCGGCTGCCCACCGTGCCGATCGTGACCGGAATCGGCGCCGGGTACGACCCGGTGAGACAGGCGTCACAGCACTCGCCGTCCAGTTGGATGGCGGTGCGCAAGTTGGCGAGCGTGATGTACTCGAGCGAGTCCGACCCGATGAAGGCGTTCATCTCTTCGATGGAGTTGTTGGCCGCCAGCAGTTCGTCGCGATTGGGCGTGTCAATTCCGTAGTAGCAGGGCGAGATAAAGGGCGGTGACGAGATGCGAAAGTGAACCTCCTTCGCGCCGGCGTCGCGCAGCAAGGTCACGAGCGCCTTGGTGGTGGTCCCGCGCACGATGGAGTCGTCCACCACCACCAGGCGCTGACCCTCGATGTTCTCGCGCAGGGGATTGAACTTGCGGCGCACGCTCGCCGCCCGCGCGCCCTGGTCGGGCGCGATGAAGGTGCGCCCGATGTAGCGATTCTTGACCAGTCCGTGGCCGAAGGGAATCCCCGAGGCCTTGGCGTACCCCTCGGCGGCCGGGATCCCGGAGTCCGGCACCCCCATCACCAGGTCGGCCACCACGGTTGACTGGGAGGCGAGCAGCTCGCCCATGCGACGGCGCGTCGTGTGGACTTGATGACCCATGAGGTAGGCGTCGGGACGGGCGAAGTAGACGAACTCGAAGATGCAGAGCTTCTGCTTACCCACCGCCGGCTCCAGCAGCTGGCGCGAGGTAACGCCGTCCTTGGTGATCGTCACCATCTCGCCCGGCGCGATCTCGCGGACGAAGGTGGCGCCGACCACGTCGAGCGCGGGCGACTCCGAGGCCACGATCCAGCCTTCGGGCTGGTCCTCGGTGCCCAGACGTCCGAGACAGAGGGGCCGAAAGCCGTAGGGATCGCGAACGGCGTGGACCCGGTTCGCTTCGAGAATGACCATCGAGAAGGCGCCCTCCACCTTCGCGAGCACGACGCCCAGGGCCTCGTCCAACGCGGCGCCGGCGATGACCTCGCGAGCGAGGAGCTCCGCCACCAGGTCCGAGTCCGAGAGCATCGTCGTGTACTCGATGCCCACGCCCTCGGCGAGTTGCGTGGTGTTGGTGAGGTTGCCGTTGTGGGCCAGCGCGAAGCCCGAGGCCCCGGCCGAGCGAAAGACCGGTTGGGCGGCCGTCCAGTTGGCCGAACCGGAGGTGGAGTAGCGCGTGTGGCCGATGACCAGCGCGCCCGCGAGGGCGCGCAGCGTGGTCTCGGCAAAGACGTGACTCACCAGCCCGTTGTCCTTCACCACGGTGATCTGCTCGTTCTGAAAGGTGGCCATTCCGGCCGACTCTTGACCCCGGTGCTGCAGCGCGTAGAGGGCGTCGTAGCAGAGATGGGCTACGGAGCGTCCCGGGGCGACAATGCCAACAACCCCGCAGGCTTCTTTCATGACCTAAGTAGATTACGGGTCACGATGGGGGAATGCACGCGCCCAGTCTTCCATACGGTCCGAGTCCCATCAGACACTTCGCTAATCTGTCGCGATGATCGACCTCCACACCCACTCGACGTTCTCCGACGGCTCGGATACGCCCAGTGAGTTGGCCGCCAAAGCCCACAAACTCGGACTTCGCGCAATCTCCCTGACCGACCACGACTCCACGCGCAGCTTCACCGAGATGGACGTGGCCACGAGCGAGTACGGCATCGAGCTCGTGCCCGGGGTCGAGGTATCCCTGCGCGACAACGAGTTCCCCATGCGGCGCGGCGACCGCGAGGTCCCGCGCAACGTCCACGTGCTCGCCTACTTCCTCCCCATGACGCCGGCCCACCCGCTGCAACAACAACTGGCGAGCCTTCGTCACGACCGCGACGTGCGCAACCTCGAACTGGTGTCCCTCCTCCAGGAGAAGGGCTTCGAACGTCTGACCCTCGAGTACCTCACCGGCATCTCGGGCAACGTCCACTCGGTCGGCCGTCCGCACTTCGCGCGCGCGATGTTCGAGCTGCATCCCGAGATCGTCGGCGAGCGCACCGACGCGCGCTGGAACCAGCTCTTCATCGACTGGCTCGGATCGTCGGGGTTCGCCTACATCCCCAAAACGTCCATGCCCATCGAGCAGTTCGTGGAAGCGGCCAAGGGCTCCTCCACGGTGTTCTCCATCGCCCACCCGCTGGTGAACTACGTGGGCGATATGTCGAGCGCGGCGATCGAGACGACGATGCCCCGGGTGCTGGCGTCGCTGCGCGAGCGCGGGTTCAAGGGCGTCGAGGCCTACTACGGCGGGACGAACGAAGCGACGCGCAAGCTGATGGTGAAGTTGACCCGCGACGCCGGCATGATTCCCACGGGCGGCTCGGACTATCACGGCCACTACAAGGAAGACGTGTTGCTCGGCGTCGGACGCTCGGGGGACCTGCGCGTGCCCGACGAGATTCTCGACGAGCTGAAGGCGGCGCGCTAGTTCGACTCGAGGGCCTCGACGAGGGCGCCCGAGCGACGTTGGGCGATCGCGCGCACCGCGAGGTCGATGGTGGTGCCGATAGTGAGGCGGTCGCCACCGACGACCCCGAGGACCGCGACGGGCACGCCGGTCGCGGCGGCGCGCAGATGAAAGTCCGCGGGATCCTTCGTGGCCACGATGAATCGGCCCGGAAACTCACTGAAGAGCTCTCCGTGACCCTCGAGTTCATCCACCGTCGCGCCGAGGCCGCTCACCGCCACCATCTCGGCCAGCGCCGTCGCGACGCCGCCGCCGCCCACGTCGTGCACGGCCGTGATGTCGCTCGCCTTCCCGGCGCAGATCGACGCCACTTCGCGAGTCACCAGGGAAAGGGTCGACACGAGCGTCTCGGGCTCGACCCCGTAGAGACGTCCGCCGCGCCGGCCGCGGCGCGTGGCCCAACGTGACCCCCCGAGGGGGAAGGGCACCTCGCCGTGAGCGCGACGGGCGCCCACGAGGAGCAGGGTGTCGCCCTCACGCCAGTTCCAGCCCGGCGGGGCGGCGACCAGGTGTTCAATCGTCCCGAGAACCCCGATGACCGGGGTCGGGTCGATATCGTTACCACCGCTCTCGTTGTAGAGCGAGACGTTGCCCCCGATAACGGGCAGGCCCAGGCGGTTGCATCCCTCGGCCATGCCGTCGATCGACTCCGAGAGCTGCCACATCACCGAGGGATGTTCGGGGTTGCCAAAGTTAAGACAGTTCACGACCGCCTTGGCGGTGGCACCGACGCAGGCCAGGTTGGCCACGCCCTCGGCCACCGTGAGGGCCGTGCCGAGGCGCGGGTCGAGCGCGCACCAACGGGGGTTGGAGTCGGTCGAGAGGGCGATGCCTTTGGCGGAGGCCGGTAGGCCCGGACCGGCCAAGCGCAAGAGCGCGGCGTCGCGCCCGGGGCCGACGACCGTGTTCAAGAACAGCTGCGAGTCGTACTGGCGATAGACCCACGACGGGTCGACCAAAAGATCCAACAGGTCGTCATTGGGTGATCCGACGGGCTCGTCACCGGTCGGATCATCGGCGATCACGGCGTCGAGCGACGCGGGGCGCTCGCGCGGTCGGTCGTAGAGCGGAGCGTCCTCGGCCAGCGCGGAGGCCGGTACCTCGGCGAGGACCTCGCCGTCGAAGCCGTCGCGAATCCGTAACAGGGCGCGCGACAGGCCGTCCGCACCGACGCTCGGCGCCACCACGTGGCCGACCACGCTGGCTCGCACCTCCCACTTGTCACAGAGCGCGCGCACCGCCGCCAGATTCTCGGGGGTGATGATGGCCAGCATGCGTTCTTGGGACTCCGAGGTCATGATCTCGTAGGGCGCCATGCCGAGCTCGCGCAGCGGTACGGCGTTCACGTCAACGTCCATGCCCACCCCACCGCGCGCCGCGGTCTCACTGGTGGCACAGACCAGACCGGCCCCGCCGAGGTCCTGGATGCCCACCACCAGGTGCTCATCGAGGAGGGCCAGACACGCTTCGATGAGCCGCTTCTCCTCGTAGGGGTCGCCCACCTGCACGCTCGGTCGCTTCGCCTCGTCAATGGACGCGGCCCCGTCCTCGCCGGAGAATCCCGCCGACGCGAGCACCGACACCCCGCCGATCCCGTCGCGACCGGTCCGTGAGCCGAGCAGCACCGCGAGGTTGCCGACCCCCGACGCCACGCCGAGCACCAGTCGCTCCTTGGGCAAGGCTCCGACGCAGAGCACGTTCACCAAGGGGTTGGCCGCGTAGCAGTCGTCGAAGGTGAGCTCTCCCCCCACGGTCGGCACGCCGACCGAGTTGCCGTACCCCGAGATGCCCGAGACCACGCCCTCGACCAGCCAGCGTTGACGGGCGTCGGTCAACTCCCCAAAGAAGAGCGGGTCCATCACCGCGAGGGGGCGCGCGCCCATCGTGAAGACGTCGCGCAGGATGCCGCCGACCCCGGTGGCAGCGCCCTGGTAGGGCTCGATGGCCGAGGGGTGGTTGTGGCTCTCGATACGAATGGCCACGGCGATGCCGTCACCGGCGTCGATCACCCCGGCGTTCTCGCCCGGCCCCACCAGCACGTGGTCGCCCTTGGTCGGCAGTCGACGCAGGTGCAGCCGCGACGACTTGTACGAGCAGTGCTCGGACCACATCACGCCAAAGAGCGCTAATTCCAGGTGATTGGGGTCGCGTCCGAGGACTTTTTTAATCTGTTCGAATTCGTCGTCACTCAGCCCGAGGGCCCCGTGGAGAGTCGCGGGGGGATTCACGCAACAAAACTACCTGGCGCGCTCCGCCTCTCCGTCGCTCAGAGCGCCACCGACGCCACGCGGGCCGCGACGAAGCTCTCGAGGAGGATCCGTCCGTCCGCGCTGCCGAGCAAGGTCGACATCGCGCGCTCGGGGTGCGGCATGAGACCCACCACGTTGCCGCGATCGTTGGTGATGCCGGCGATGTCGGCGCGCGAGCCGTTGGGGTTGTCCTTGTAGGTGAGAACAATGCGGTCCTTCGCCACCAGCTCGGCGTAGGTGGCGTCGTCACAGGTGTAGGAGCCCGAGAAATGGTTGATCGGAATGACCAGTTCTGCACTCAGCGGCGCCTGGGAGGTCAGGACCGACGCCCGCGAGGTCACCACCAGCGTGGTCGGCTGGCAGAGAAACGTGAGCCCCCGGTTCTTTTGCAACGCGCCGGGCAACAGGCCCGCTTCGGTCAGAACTTGAAAGCCGTTGCAGATGCCCAGGACCGATCCGCCCTCCGCCGCGAAGCGGCCCACGGCCTCCATCACCGGCGAGAAGCGCGCGAGAGCGCCCGGGCGCAGGTAGTCCCCGTGGGCGAAGCCCCCGGGCAGGATGATCGCGTCGAATCCCTCGAGGTCGGTCGTCGAGTGCCACACCAGTTCCGCGTCGGCCCCGAGGCTGGTGACGGCGCTGAGGGCGTCGTACTCGCAGTTCGACCCGGGGAAAACGACGACCCCGACGCGCGTCACGAGGCGACCTCGGCGAGACGCGCCCTCGCGTCCTCGATGACCGGGTTGGAGAGCAGTCGCTCGGCCAGGGCGCTCGCGCGCTCGAGGGCCTCCGCCTCGCTCGGGGCCTCGATACTCAGGCGAAAGTACTTGCCGGCCTTCACGTCGCTGACGCCGCTAAAACCCAAGGCGGGCAGGGCTCGTTCGATGGTGGCGCCCTCGGGATCGGCGATACCCGCGCGCAGCGTGACCTCGACAACGACGGAGTAGTTCACTGAGAAAAACCGTACCATTCGCGCAGTGAACGTCCGGTCACGCGCTCGTACGCGGCGCTGTAGCGCGTGGAGGTTTCGTGCACTATCTCGTCGGGAATCGGCGGTGGTGGTGGCGTGCGATTCCAATCGAGGGTCTTTAGCCAATCGCGAAGCGGTTGCTTGTCAAAAGACGGCGGCGTCTCGCCCGATCGCACGTCACTCGCGGGCCAGATGCGCGACGAGTCGGGGGTCAGCACCTCGTCGCACAACGAGAGTCGCCCGTCGACGAAACCAAACTCGAACTTGGTGTCGGCCAGGATGAGACCGACGCTGTGAAGCTTCTCCGCGGCGCGGCGAAAGAGGTCGAGGCTGAGTTCTTTCGCCTCATCGAGCCGCTCCGGTCCGATGATCTGTGCCGCCTCGGCCAGATCGATATTCAGGTCGTGCCCCGACTCGGCCTTGGTGGAGGGCGTAAAGATCGGCTCGGGGAAGGGATCGGTGAGGCGCATTCCCTTGGGGGCGCTCATGTGGTGCACGGTCCCTTCGGCCACGTACTCGTCGTAGGCCTGTCCGGCCAGGCGCCCGCGAACCACGCACTCCAGGTTCAACATCTCGGCTCGCCTCGCCAGCATGGTGCGACCGTGCAGGTCCGGGCGGTCGTAAAAGCCGACGACGCTCTGGTCGATCACCCGCGGGTCGCACGAGACGAGCGCGCTCGGCACGTCGAGGGCAAACTCCGTGACCCAGTAGTCCGTCAGGCCGGTGAGGACCCGACCCTTGTCGGGTATCGGTTCGTTCATCACCACGTCAAAGGCGCTCAGGCGATCGGACGCGACCATCAGCATCAACTCGTGATCGACCTCGTAGAGGTCGCGCACCTTTCCCGAGTAGAGGTGGCGCAGGCCCAGCTCGTCTACGGGTGCCACGTCAGGGCCTCCAAGATCCGTCGGCGGTGGGTCAAGAGCCGATCGAGGTCGAAGGCGCGCGCGATCGCCGCGTCACTCAAGGTGACCTCCTCGTCGCTCTCGACGACCTCTCGAAAGTTGCGCCGTTGCTCGATCGCGGCGCGCGACGCCTTTTGCACGACTCGGTACGCCTCGTCGCGGTTCACGCCCGACTCGACGAGCGCGAGGAGCACCGACTGGGAGAAGACCAAGCCCAGTGAGCTCTCGGTCAGGTTGGCCAGGGCCCGCTCGGCGTGCACCACGGCGCCGTCGGCCAGCCAGGTGGCCTTGCGCAACATGTACACGCTGAGTTGCAAGGCGTCGGGCAGCACGATGCGCTCGACGCTGGAGTGCGAGATGTCACGCTCGTGCCAGAGGGCCACGTCCTCCAGTCCCGCCTGGAGATACCCGCGCAGGACCCGCGCCAGGCCCACCAGGCGCTCGGCCACGACCGGGTTGCGCTTGTGGGGCATGGCCGAGGAGCCCTTCTGCCCGGGGGCGAAGGGTTCGGTGAGTTCACCGACTTCGGTCCTCGCGAGGTGGCGCACCTCGAGGGCGAACTGTTCGATCGAGGTGCCGACGGCGGCGCACGCGTAGAGCACCTCGGCGTGGCGGTCGCGCGCGATCACCTGGGTCGCCGGTACCGCCTCCAGGCCGAGGCGAGAACAGACGTAGGTCTCCACGGCCGGATCGATGTTGGAGAAGGTGCCGACCGCCCCGCTGAGTTTGCCGACGGCGATCGCCTGGCGCGCCCGGTGGGCGCGTTCGAGGTCGCGATCGACCTGGAGGGCGAACAGCGCGAACTTTTGGCCGTAGGTCGTGGGCTCGGCGTGCATGCCGTGCGTCCGTCCGACGACCGGCGTGTCGATGGTCTCGAACGCTCGACGGGTCAGCGCGTCGCGCAGGTTGGTGACCTCAGCGATCACGATGTCCATGGCCTGGGTCAGGCAGTAACAGAGCGCCGTGTCGACCACGTCCGAGGACGTCAACCCGTAGTGGACCCAGGCGCCTTCGGGCATGCCGATGCGCTCCTGAACGACGTCGACGAAGGCGGCCGTGTCGTGGTTGGTGACCGCTTCGCGCTCGTTGACGGCGGCCACGAAGGCGGCGTCGACGACCGGGCGACGTTGGCGTAGCGCGGTCACGTCGCGGGGAGGAATGACCGCGAGCTCGGCGAGGGCCTCGGCGGCCAGAAGTTCAACCTCGAGCATCGTGTCGAAACGTCGCTCGTCGCTGAAGAGGTCCGCGACGTCCTTCGGGGCGTATCTGGGTATCACGTCTCTCCTTGGGTGGCCGCGAGCGCGATGTCGCTGCGGCGCACGCTTCCCTGAAAGGTTATGAGGCCGGCCCCGTGGTAGGCGCGCTCGCGCGCCTGGACCAGGTCGTCACCCAGACCCGTGACGGCGAGGACTCGCCCGCCGTTCGTGAGAAAGCGCCCCCCCGCGTCGCGTCGAGTTCCCGCGTGAAAGACGATGACGTCGTCGTTCGACGTGGCGAGCTGTCCGTCGGGGCCGAGCCCTTCGATCACGTCGCCGGTTCGCGGGTCCTGGGGATAGCCCGCGCTCGCCAGCACCACCGTCACGGCCGCCCCGCGGGGCGTGGCGCTCACCCCCGCCAGGCGGCCCTCGGCCGTACGGAGCAACAGGTCGTAGAGGCCCTCGCCGTAGAGCGGCGCCAGCACTTCGGTCTCGGGGTCACCGAAGCGCACGTTGTACTCCAGCAGTTTCGCCCCGGCGGCCGTGAGCATCACCCCGGCGTAGAGGACCCCGCGAAAGTCGATGCCCCGAGCCGTCAGCTCGCGCACGGTGGGCGCGATGATGTCGCGCATGATCTCACCTATCTGGGCGTCGGTCATGGTCGTCATCGGGGCGTAGGCGCCCATCCCGCCGGTGTTGGGACCCGCGTCACCGTCACCCACGCGCTTGAAGTCCTGCGCCGGAGCCAGGGCGACCACGTCGCTCCCGTCAAAGAGGACGTGCAGGGAGCACTCCTCGCCGAGCAGCGCCTCCTCGATGACGACGGTCTTTCCCGCGACGCCAAAGGACGCGCCGCTCAACTTCTCGGCGATGTCGGACAGGGCCTCCTCAAGTTCATCGGTGACGAGGACGCCCTTGCCCGCGGCGAGCCCGTCGGTCTTGATCACGTAGGGCGGTTGAAGGCCCGCGACGAACTGTTCGGCGCTGGCCGAGTCGCCAAACACGCCGTAGGCCGCGGTGGGAATGCCCGACGCGGTCAAGAACTCCTTCATGTACGCCTTGGAGCCCTCCAGCTGCGCGCCGGCAAAGTTCGGGCCGACGACCGACTTGCCTTGTGAGCGAAGGTGATCGGCCAGGCCGTCCACCAGGGGCACCTCCGGTCCGATCACGAAGAGATCGGCGTCGAGTTCGGTCGCGGGCGTGGGCACACAGGTAAGTCCGTGCGCCGCGATGCCGTCGTTGCCCGGGGTGACGACGACCTCCACGCTCTTCGCCAACACGTAGGCCAGCGCGTGTTCGCGCGCGCCCGATCCCACGATGACGCAGCGCGTCACGAGGTTCGCACGAACTGTTCTCGCTCGGGACCGACACCGACCACGGAGATCCTCACGCCAATCTTCTCTTCGAGGAAGCGCACGTAGTCCATCGCCAGCACCGGCATCTGATCAACGTGGTTGACCGAGGTGAGCTCGCACTCCCAGCCGCGGAGCGTCTCGTAGACGGGCGTGACCTCGTGCAAGACCGATTGGTGAAAGGGCACGTGATCGTAACGAACGCCGTGGTGTTCGTAGGCCACGCAGACTTTGATCTCGTCGAACTTGTCGAGCACGTCGAGTTTGGTGAGGGCGATCTCACTGAGGGAGTTGAGGCGAACCGCCTGACGCGCCATGACGGCGTCGAACCAGCCGACGCGGCGCCGGCGTCCGGTGTTGGTGCCGAACTCGTGACCGCGCGAGACGAGATACTCGGCCGTGTCGCCCTCGAGCTCGGTGGGGAAGGGTCCCGCCCCGACCCGCGTGACGTAGGCCTTCGCGATGCCGACGATGGTGGTGATGTCGCGCGGACCGAGCCCCGAGCCCACACACGCGCCACCGGCCACCGGGTTGGAGGAGGTGACGAAGGGGTAGGTGCCGTGATCGAGGTCGAGAAAGGTGGCCTGGGCGCCCTCGAGCAGGATGCGTTGGCCGTCCGCTAAGGCGTCGTGCACCAGGCCCACGGTGTCGCCGATCATGGGGGCGACGCGGGGGGCCAACTCGTCGAGGTAGCGCGCGGCGATGTCGTGGGCGCTGATGGCCGGGCGGTTGTAGATCTTGGTCAGGATCAGGTTCTTCTCCTGCAAGACCACGTCGAGTTTCTCGCGGAAGATCTTGGGATCCAACAGGTCCTGGACGCGCAGCCCGACCCGCGAGGACTTGTCGGCGTAGGCCGGTCCGATCCCGCGTTTGGTGGTGCCGAGCGCGTTCTTGCCGAGGAACCGCTCGGTCAACCGGTCGAGTTCTTGGTGGTAGGGCATGATGAGGTGCGCGTTGCCCGAGACGACCAGGCGCGACACGTCGACGTCGCGATCAATGAGCGTGTCCAGTTCGGCCAACAGGACGGCCGGGTCCACCACCACGCCGTTGCCGATGACGGGGGTCACTCCGGGATAGAGAATGCCCGAAGGAACGAGTTGCAGCGCGAAGACTTGACCGTCGACGACGATGCGGTGACCGGCGTTGTGGCCGCCCTGGTAGCGCACCACATAGTCCATGTCACGAGCCAACAGGTCGGTTAGTTTTCCCTTGCCTTCGTCACCCCACTGGGTTCCGACTACCACGGTTGCGGGCACTGGACTCCCTCGAGACGGCCTCGTTGCACGTAAAGCCTACTGGAAGAAAAAGCGCCCCCCGGCTAGTGAAAGGTGAGGGCGCCGTCGAGCGCGTCGACGCTGATCGTGTCGCCCTCTTTGTAGACCCCCTGCAAAACGGCGAGGGCCAGGGGGTCTTCGAGGCGGCGCTGGATCACGCGCTTGAGGGGCCGCGCGCCATAGGCCGGATCGAACCCTTCGGCCGCGAGGGCGTGCGCCGCCGCCGGCGTGAGGTCGAGCACGAGGCGCCGCTGGGCCAGTCGCTGGCGCAGTCGGCCCAGCTGGATGCCGACGATGATCGCGAGGTCGTCCTCGTTGAGCGAGCGAAAGCGAATGATGTCGTCGATGCGGTTGATGAACTCGGGGCGGAAGAACTCGAGCGGGTCGCCCGGCAGGTTGCTCGTCATGATGAAGACCACGTTGGTGAAGTCGACCGTGCGGCCCTGACCATCGGTCAGCCGCCCGTCGTCAAAGACCTGCAACAGCAAGTTGTAGACGTCGGGGTGAGCCTTTTCAATCTCGTCGAGCAGCACCACGGCGTAGGGCCGGCGACGAACGGCCTCGGTGAGCTGCCCGCCCTCTTCGTAGCCCACGTACCCCGGGGGCGCCCCGATGAGTCGCGAGATGGCGAACTTCTCCATGTACTCACTCATGTCGATGCGGATCATGGCGTGTTCGTCGTCGAAGAGAAACTCCGCCAGCGCCCGAGCCAGCTCCGTCTTGCCCACGCCGGTCGGGCCCAGGAAGAGAAAAGAACCGATCGGCCGGTTCGGGTCCGAGAGGCCCGAGCGCGAGCGCCGAATGGCGTTGGCGACGGCCGTGACCGCTTCGTCCTGGCCGACCACGCGAGAGTGCAGCAGGTCTTCCATGCGCACCAACTTGTCGACCTCGCCCTCCATGAGCTTGGAGACCGGGATCCCGGTCCAGCGGCTCACCACGTCGGCGATGTCCTCCGCGTCAACTTCCTCTTTCAAGAACGCCCCGCCTGCTTGGAGCTCGTCGAGCTCGCGCGTCGCGACGTCGATGGTGCGTTCTAACTCGGGCAAGGTGCCATAGCGCAGGGCGGCGGCGCCGGCCAGATCGCTTTGACGCTCGAGGCGTTCGGCCTCGGCGCGACGATCCTCGTACTCCTGCTTGGCGGTCTGGATCTTCGTGATCGCCTGCTTCTCGGCCTGCCAGCGCGCGGCCAACTGGTCCGACTCCTCCTTCAGCCCGGCGTACTCCTCTTCCAGGGCGCCCAGGCGCTCCTTGGAGGCGGCGTCGGTCTCGTTCTCGAGGGCCATGCGCTCGATGTCGAGTTGGCGCAGGCGCCGGATCACCACGTCGAGTTCGGTGGGCATCGAGTCAATCTCGATGCGCAGCTTGGAGGCGGCCTCGTCCATGAGGTCGATGGCCTTGTCGGGGAGGAATCGGTTCGCCACGTAGCGCGACGACAGGGTCGCGGCCGCCACCAGCGCGGCGTCTTGGATGCGCACCCCGTGGTGAACCTCGTAGCGCTCCTTCAGCCCCCGCAGGATCGCCACCGTGTCGGGGACCGAGGGCTCGCCGACGAACACCTGTTGGAACCGGCGCTCGAGCGCCGCGTCCTTTTCGATGTACTGGCGATACTCGTCGAGGGTCGTCGCGCCGATCAGTCGCAACTCACCGCGGGCCAGCAGCGGCTTGATCATGTTGCCCGCGTCCATCGCGCCCTCGCTGGCGCCGGCCCCGACGATGGTGTGCAGCTCATCGATGAAGCTGATCACCTCGCCCTGCGCGTCCTCGATCTCCTTCAGCACCGCCTTCAGGCGCTCCTCGAACTCGCCGCGGTACTTGGCGCCCGCCACCATGGAGGCCAGGTCGAGGGCGATGAGTCGGCGATCGCGCAGTGACTCGGGGACGTCGCCTTCGACGATGCGCTGGGCCAGCCCCTCGACGATCGCGGTCTTGCCGACCCCGGGCTCGCCGATCAAGACGGGATTGTTCTTGGTCCGCCGCGAGAGCACCTGGATGACGCGACGAATCTCGTCGTCCCGGCCAATCACCGGGTCGAGCTTGCCGGCGCGGGCGAGGGCCGTCAGGTCGCGGCCGTACTTCTCGAGCGACTGGAACGTCTCTTCGGGATTCTCTGAGGTAATGCGCGCCGAACCACGAATGCTGCGCAGGGCCGAGAGCAACGCCTCACGGGTGGTGCCGAGCTCGCCGGCGAAGGCGACCAGCACGTGATCGACCGAGAGATACTCATCACCCATCTCGGCTCTCAGCTCGTCGGCCGTCTCCAGCCCTTGACGGGTCTCGGGTGAGAGGCCGGGCTGGGACCCCCCGACCGTGCGTGGCTCGCGGGCGACGCGCTCGTTCAACTGGGCGGCCACGTCGACGGGATCGAGGTTGGCCGCGATCAACAACGGCCGGGCGATTCCCTCGGGCTGGTTGAGCAGCGCCAGCAAGAGATGGGCGGGCGTGACGTAGGGGTTGCCGGCCGCGCCGGCCTGGGTGGTCGCCGCCTGGAAGGCCTCGCGGGTCTTCACGGTCCAGCGCTGGGGGTCCAGAGCCATTAGCGATCCTTCCTCTTCTTCGACGGAGATGCCACCATGGCGTTCGACACCGGCACCAGGTCGCGACGATAGAGGCGGTGGGTCTGTTCGAGCGCGCGACGCGCCTCATCGGAGACGGCGGCAATCTCACTCAGCAGCTCATCCACCTGCGCCTCGAGCGCCATGATGCGCTTCACGCCCTCTAAGTTGACGCCCTCGGTGGTGAGCTCTTGGATCCGGCGCAGCGCGGCCAGATCGGCCTCACTAAAGCGCCTCGATCCGCCACTGGTTCGTTGGGGGTGCAGCAGGCCGCTTCGCTCGTAGTTGCGCAACGTCTGGGGATGGACGCCCGCGAGCTCCGCGAACACCGAGATCACGTAGACCGCGTGCAGGGGACGATCAGTCACTGGCGACCTCCACCTCGTCGCTGTCGTTAAGCGCCGTCGCGAGCTGCTCCACCAGGCTGCGCTGTTGCTTGGTCAACTTCTTGGGCACGGCGACCGAGATCGTCACCAACAGGTCGCCGGCGGCGCTCTTCCCGTGCGCCGGCACGCCGCGTCCCTTCACGCGCATGGTCGTGCCCGGCTGAGTTCCCGCGGGGATCTTCAAGGTGACGGGCTCATCCAAGGTGGGGACCTCGACGGTGGTGCCGAGCATGACCTGGGTGAAGGGAACCTTCGCCGTGGTCGTGACGTTGCGGCCCCGTCGATCGAATCGATCGTCGCTCGTGACGTGCACGTCGACGAAGAGGTCGCCCGCCGGTCCCCCGTTGACGCCGGGGTTGCCCTTACCCTTCAGACGAATGCGCTGACCGTCCACCACCCCGGGCGGGATGCGGACGTTCACTCGCCGTGACGAGGGTTCGCGACCGGTGCCGTGACAGGTGGGACAGGCGTGGGCGAAGTGTCCGCCTCGACCTTGACAGACGGGACAGACGCTCGACATGGCGAAGGGACCTTGGTCGTCGTTGACCACCCCACGACCCTGACAGCGTTCACACGTGACGAACTCACTGCCCGGAGCGCCGCCGGTGCCCTTGCAGGTGTGACAGGCCTCATTGGTCGGCAGGTTGACGGTGGTGGTCACGCCCTTCACGGCGTCACGAAAGCTGAGGTGCAGGGCGGTCTCTAGATCGGCGCCGCGCTGCGCTTGCGCGCGCTGGCGGCGCGAGCTGCCGAACAGCCCGCCAAAGATGTCGCCCAAGTCCGAGAAGTCGCCCGTTTGGAAGTTGAAACCACCGGTCCCCGAGCCGCCCAGTCCGCTGGCCGCCGGTCCGAGGCGTCGCACCTCGTCGTACTCTTGGCGCTTCGCCTCGTCACCGAGGACGTCGTAGGCGACCGAGATCTCCTTGAACTTCTCCTCCGAGCCGGGGTTGGAGTCGGGGTGAAACTGCTTGGCCAGTTTGCGATACGCCCGCGTGATCTCTTTATCGGTCGCGCTGGACGTTAACCCGAGCACTTTGTAGTAGTCCTTGTCGTACCATTCGCGTTCGGCCATTACTACCTACTACCCCAGGACTTTCACCATGGCGGGACGCAGGACGACACCCTTCCAGCGATAGCCGGCGCGCAGCACCTCTTCCACGACGGGCCCCTGGACGTTGTCGGTCTCATCGTGCGCGACGGCGTCGTGCACTTGGGGGTCGAAGGGAACGTCGGGGGCGTCAATGCGCTCGAGACCCTCCTTGGCGAGGGCCCCGAGGAGGAGTCCGCGGGTTTGGGCCAGGGCCTTCGCCTCGTCACTCTCCGCGTCGGCGAAGTGGGCGTGGGCGTAGTCGAAGGCGTCCAGGGCCGGCAGCAACTTCACGACGAGGTCGCCCGCCGCGCGGGTGGCGGCGTCGTCGGCCACGCGGGTCATTCGCTTGCGGTAGTTCTCGAACTCGGCCTGGAGTCGCTGGAGCGCGTCGAGATACTCGTCGCGCTGGCGCTCGGCCTCGCTGCGATCGTCAAACGCTTCGGTGGCGTCGTCACTCGACGACGCCACCGACTCGTTATCGACAACGTCGTCGCTCATTCGTCCACGATCTCCGCGTCGACAATGTCGTCATCGTCGCCGGCCGGAGCGGCGGGCTCGTTGGCGTTCGACTTCGCGGCCTCCTCGTAGAGACGCTGGCTGAAGCTCTGACTGGCCGTGAGCAACTTCTCCGTCGCGGCCTTGATGGCGTCGAGGTCGGTGCCCGCGAGGGCCTCCTTCAACGTGGCCAGGGCGCCTTCGACGTCCTCGCGCTCGCTGCCTTGGAACGACTCGGCCTGATCCTTCAGCAACTTCTCGGTGGAGTAGGCCAGCCCGTCGGCGTTGTTGCGTACCTCGGCCTCGTCACGACGCTTGCGGTCGTCCTCGGCGTGGGCCTCGGCGTCACGGACCATGCGGTCGATCTCGTCCTTGGAGAGCGACGATCCTCCGGTGATGGTCATCGACTGGGTCGCCCCGGTCGCCTGGTCCTTCGCCGAGACGTGCACGATGCCGTTCGCGTCGATGTCGAAGGTGACCTCGATCTGGGGCACGCCGCGGGGCGCCGGTGGGATGCCGACCAGTTGGAACTTGCCGAGCGTCTGGTTGTAGGAGGCCATCTCGCGCTCACCTTGGAGCACGTGGACTTCCACCGAGGGCTGGTTGTCGTCGGCCGTCGTGAACGACTGCGACTTCTTCGTCGGGATGGTGGTGTTGCGCTCGATGATCTTGGTCATGACGCCACCCTTGGTCTCGATCCCGAGGGACAGGGGGGTCACGTCGAGCAGCAAGATGTCCTTCACGTCGCCCTTCAACACCCCGGCCTGGACGGCCGCGCCGATGGCCACGACTTCGTCGGGGTTCACGCTCTTGTTGGGCTCCTTGCCGGTCACCTTGGTGACGAGCTCCTGGACGGCGGGGATTCGGGTCGAACCACCGACCATGATGACGTGGTCGATCTTGTCGAGGGTGAGGCCCGCGTCCTTGATGGCCTGGTCGAAGGGACCACGGCACTTGTCGACGAGATCAGCGGTCAGCTCGTTGAACTTGGCGCGGGTCAACTTGATGTCGAGGTGCTTGGGACCGTCGGCCGTCGCGGTGATGAAGGGCAGGTTGACGGTCGTCTCCTGCACGGCGGACAGCTCGATCTTCGCCTTCTCGGCCGCTTCCTTCAAACGCTGCACGGCCATCTTGTCCTGGGAGAGGTCCACGCCTTCGGTGTCCTTGAACGTCTTCACCAGCCAGTTCATGACCGCGTCGTCCCAGTCGTCACCACCGAGGTGGGTGTTGCCGGCGGTCGACTTCACCTCGAAGACGCCGTCCGCGATCTCCAGCACCGAGACGTCGAAGGTCCCCCCGCCGAGGTCGAAGACCAAGACGGTCTGCTCGGCCGGACCCTTGTCCAGTCCGTAGGCCAAGGCGGCCGCGGTCGGCTCGTTGACGATGCGCAAGACCTCGAGCCCGGCGATCTGTCCGGCCTCTTTGGTCGCGGTGCGCTGGGCGTCGTTGAAGTAGGCCGGCACGGTGATCACGGCCTGGTTGACGGTGTCGCCGAGGTAGGCCTCGGCGTCGCGCTTCAGTTTCTGGAGGATGCGCGCCGAGATCTCTTGGGCCGTGTACTTGGTGCCGTCGATGTCGACGCTCCAGTTTTCGCCCATGTGGCGCTTGACCGACCGGATGGTCCGATCGGGGTTGGTGATCGCTTGACGCTTGGCCACCTCACCGACCAGCACCTCGCCGGTCTTGGAGAAGCCCACCACCGAGGGGGTGGTGCGGCTACCTTCGGCGTTGGGGATCACGACGGGCTCGCCCGCCTCCAGCACACTCACTACTGAGTTGGTCGTACCGAGGTCGATACCGACTGCCTTTGCCATGAAAAACTCCTTATTTCGTTCTCTGGACCGCCGGAACGTCCGGCCCGCCAGATTTCATACCAGTAAGTGTACAGAGTTGAGTCTCTCCTTGTCAAGAAAAATTATAAGTTAAGTAGTAAGTAAGGATAAAGGTGCACTTTTTACGCCAGCGGGCCCGCCCAGTATCAAAAACCTTGGCAGGGCTACCATTTGGGCGTGCCCGACCTCATCCTCCTCCGCCACGGACGCTCCGAGTGGAACGACCTCAACCTCTTTACGGGCTGGCAGGACGTGGATCTCTCGCCCGCGGGGGTGGCCGAAGCCAAGGTGGCCGGGGAGCTCCTAGCCGCCGAGCCCGATTTGGACCTGCGCGTCGTCCACACGTCGCTGCTCACGCGGGCGATCCGCACCGCCAATATCGCCCTGGCGACGGCGGGACGTTCCTGGCTGCCGGTCCGGCGTAGCTGGCGGCTCAACGAGCGCCACTACGGCGACCTCACCGGCAAGGACAAGCGGCAGACCGCCGAGGAGTTCGGCCTCGAGCAGGTGAAGATCTGGCGGCGGTCCTTCGACGTCGCGCCGCCGCTGCTGCCCCTCGACGACCCGCGCAACAACCGCTTCGACCCGCGCTATCGCGACGTCTTGGCGGACCTCATTCCGCGCAGCGAGTGCCTGAAGGACGTGGTCACGCGCGCCACGCCCTACCTGCGCGACGTGATGAGCGAGGATCTGCGCAGTGAAGGGGTGAAGGGCGGCGCGGTGTTGGTGGTCGCGCACGGCAACTCGATTCGCGCGCTGCGCATGGTGCTCGAGAACATCGGGGAGAACGAGATCGCCGATATCGAGATCCCGACCGGCATCCCGTACCGGCTGACCCTCGATAAGGAACTCAACGTCCTGGCGGCGACGTACCTCGGTGACCCCGAGACCGCCACGAAGGCAGCCGAAGCCGTCGCGCGCCAGGCCGGCTAGCTAGAGGGCGTCCGGCCCTCGTTCGTTGGTGCGAATGCGCACGACGTGCTCCACGTCGGTGACCCAGGCCATCCCGTCGCCGACGGTGTCGGTGCGGGCCGCGTTCACAATGGCCTCGATGAGCTCGTCGACGATCTCGTCGGTGCAGATCACTTCGATCTGAATCTTGTCGACGAAGTCGAAGACGTACTCCTTCCCACGGAAGACCTCAACGTGCCCTCCCGTGTGACCGAAACCTTTCACCTGACTGACGGTAAGCCCCGTCACGCCTACTTCTTTGACAGCGACCTTGACCTCGTCAAGCTTGAAGGGCTTGACGACTGCGGTGACTAACTTCATTCTCTTCTCTCCTTAGACGTTCTCGGCGTGGGTGTGGCTCGGCGATTCCAGGGGCTCACCGAAGGTGGGCTCGGGGAAGGCCTCTTCTTCGTGGATCGCGATGTCGCCCTCACGCAGGACGTCATCGGACTCACGCAGTCCACCGCATATCCACTTAACCACGGTGAAGACGACGAACGTACCAAAGGCCGTCCAGCAGATGATCCAGATGGCGGCGAGGAACTGTTCCCACAGTTGGTGGAAGGAGTGGCCGTAGAACCAGCCGGCCACGTGAATGTTGCCCGGGCCCTTGAAGTTCTTACCCTTGACGCCGTACTCCACCATGCTGGGGTCGGCCAAGATGCCCACCAACAGTCCACCGGTCAGACCGGCGAATCCGTGGGTGTAGACCACCCCGAGGGCGTCGTCGACCTTGGAGAAGGGACGAAGCTTCGAGATGTAGGTCCAGGCGATCCAGACGACCGAGGAGGCAATCACGCCCACGCAGATCGCGCCGACCCCGTTCACCCATCCCGCGCTCGGGGTGATCGCCACCAGGCCACAGATCATGCCGTTGATGGCGCCTAAGAACGTCGGCTTCTTCTGCTTGGAGAGGAACATGTCCCAGAACATCCAGGTGAGCAGACCGGCCGCGGTCGCCACGTTGGTGTTGAGCACGGCGGCCGCCGCGTCGGCCCCGGCGTAGAAGGGGTCACCTCCGTTGAAGCCGTTCCAGCCGAGCCAGAGAATTCCCGCCCCGACCGCCACCATCATTAAGTTGCTCGGAAAGGCGTTCTCCCGATCCTGCCAGCGACGAGGACCGACCATCCACGCCCCGACGAAGGCCGCGACGCCCGCCGAGAGGTGAATGACGTAGCCACCGGAGTAGTCCACGGCACCCTTCTGGGAGAAGAAGCCGCCGCCCCACAGCAGGGCCGCGTTGATGCAGTAGACCATGGTGATCCACAGCGGCACGATGAGCAGCCAGGCCTTGAACTTGAGCCGTCCGACGAGTGCGCCCAAGAAGAGGATCGGGGTGATCGCGGCGAACACGAACTGGAAGTAGGCCAGCGTCGCCGTCGGGAAGTGGAAGGGCACCACGGAGTTCGCCCCCGACACCGCTTGGCCCTGCTCGGACCCGGACGTCGCGAGGGGCTCGAAGTGACCGACGAACCCGCTCCAGAACGATCCGGTAGAACCGAAGTGAGCCAACGGACCAAAGGCCATGTTGTAGCCCCAGAGCATCCACACGATGAGGGTCAGCGAGAAGGCGGAGAACGTCATCAACATGGTGTTGACGATCCACTTCTTGCGAACCAGGCCGCCGTAGAGCACGGCGAGTCCCGGAAGGCTCATCAAACCCACGAGGGTGGCGGCAACGAGCTGCCACGTATTATCTCCGGAGTTCAGCCAACTGGGATAGGCAATGTTGCTTGCTGCAGTGAGCACGTCTTCTCCCTTATTTCTAGGAGAGGGCGGCGTTGACCTCAATTTCTTGAGATCAGTGTTCCAACCGTGGATTTCAAAACCGTTAGCAGTGTGTTTCGGGCGTATGAACTAGCCCGACGATGAGGAACCTCTCAGTTGCTGAGAGAACGCTCCACGACCTGAGAGATGTCCATGACGCTGACGTCGTCGCCGCGACCGCTGGCCTTCACGGCGTCGTCCAGCATGATCATGCAGAAGGGACACGCCGTGGAGATAGTGTCGGCCCCGGTCCCGAGGGCCTCTTCGGTCCGGTCCATGTTGACCCGCTTGCCGATGGTCTCTTCCATCCACATGCGCGCGCCGCCGGCGCCACAGCAGAACCCCCGTTCGCGGTGCCGGCCCATCTCCACTTTGGTCACCCCGGGGATCGCGTCGAGCACGTCACGTGGCTGGTCGAAGATCCGGTTGTGGCGACCGAGATAGCAGGGGTCGTGGTAGGTGACGGTTCCGGTGTAGGCCACCCCGGGGGTCAGACGCCCCGCGGCCACGAGGTGACTCAACAACTCCGAGTGGTGGATGACGTCGTAGTTCCCGCCCGAGCGCCGGGTACTCGTTCTTCATCGTGTTGAAGCAGTGGGGACAGCTCGCGACGATCTTCTTCGCCCCCGCGCCATCCAACGTGGCGATGTTGGCCTTGGCCATCTCTTGAAAGAGGTACTCATTTCCCATGCGTCGAGCGGGGTCCCCGGTACAGGACTCGCGCGGTCCGAGGATGCCGAAACTGACGCCGGCGCGGTGCAGCATGCGCGCGGTCGAGACGACCTGCTTGCGACCGCGCTCGTCGAGCGATCCGGCACAGCCCACCCAGTACAAGTACTCCACGTCCTCGGGGATGACGTCCTCAAAGACCGGCACCTCGAAGTCGAGCGCCGCCAGCCACTCGGTGCGCTTGCTCGCGCCCAGCCCCCACGGGTCGCCCTGATTTTCCATGTTGCGAAGCAGCAGGCCCGCTTCGCTCGGGAAGCGCGACTCCATCAAGACCTCGTAGCGGCGCATGTCGATGATGGCGTCGATGTGCTCGATGTCGACCGGGCACTGCTCGACGCAGGCGCCACACGTGGTGCACGACCACAGCACGTCGGGGTCGATGGTGGTCGGCACCAGAGTGGCCACGTCGCCACCGGTCTCACGCGACAGGAGTCGATCGGCCGAGGCGAACATGTTGTCGCGCAGACCCATAATGAGAAGCTTCGGGCTGAGGGGCTTGCCGGTATTCCACGCCGGGCACTCGTTCTGACAGCGCCCGCACTCGGTGCAGGTGGCGAGGTCGAGCATCTGCTTCCAGGTGAAGTCCTCGATCTTCCCGGCGCCGAAGACCGTGTCTTCACTGACCTGTTCCATGTCCATGTTGGGTGTCTTGTCCAGGGCGCCGAGCGCGCGCGGGCGACGTGACGTACCGACGTTGATCGGGGCCAGAAAAATGTGCAGGTGCTTCGAGTAGGACACGAAGACCATGAAGCTCGCGATGACGCCGACGTTGAGAAGCAAGAAGACCGCTTCGAGAACACTGTTCACTCCATAACCAAGAGGAGCCAGCCAACTGGCCACGATCTTCGAGGCGAAGGCCCACGAGGAGGCGAACTGGGCATTGAACGAGGTCAACTGCGAACCGGGAAGAGCGGGGTAACTTCGCGGAAGGTGCGAGAACGGAAAGTGGCCCGTGTTGATCTGCGCCCCCCGGTACAACAGCAAGGTAGTGATCACGGCCGCGATCATCGCCAGCACGGCCCACGCCGCGCCGGTGTGGCTGCCGTAGAAGCGGCTGGCGCGTTCCTTCTTCGCCGGCGCGTTCTTCAGTCGAATGATCGAGAACACGCAGAGCGCCACCAACACCATCGTCGCGAAGAAATCCTCGACGAAGGCCAGCCAGTTGTCCGTACCGATCCAGGGAATGTGGAAGTTGCGGTCGAACAGTGAGCCGTAGGCCTCGATGATCGTGGTAAGCAACACCGTGAAGCCCCACATGGTGAAGAAGTGCGCGAGGCCCGGCACGGTCCACTTCAGGAGCTTGCGCTGACCCGCCACCTCGACGACCTCGGCGTCGGTGACTTTGCGAAACCCGTTCCAGCGTCGGGGCGCGGGTTGTCCCGAACGAACCAGTCGCGACACCCAATAGAAACGTCGAGCGGCAATAGCGAAGAGAATGAGCGAGGCGCCCAGGCCGATGATGATGCGAGCTAGCACGAGATTCCTTGTCCGATCACGAGGGTTTCTTGAAGTTCTCCGAGTAGCGACTCGGGGTGGGTCCGCGCTGACCCCGGTACTTCGACCCCAGTCCCGACGAGCCGTAGGGTCGATCGGCCGGGGTGGTCATCTCGAAGAAGCTAATCTGACCGATCTTCATACCGGGATACAACGTGATGGGGAGATTGGCCACGTTGGACAGTTCCAGGGTGATGTGGCCATCCCAGCCCGCGTCAATGAATCCGGCCGTTGAGTGAATCACCAAACCGAGCCGTCCGAGGGAGCTCTTGCCGTCGAGGCGCCCCACCAGGTCATCGGGCAGGGCAACGCGCTCGGTGGTGGAACCGAGCATGAACTCGCCCGGGTGAAGAATCATCGGCGTGTCCGTTCCGACGTCGATCAACTCGGTGAGATCTTCTTGCGCCTCGCGAACATCGATGACGCGCTGTGAGTGGTTGCGAAAAACGCGAAAGTACTGATCGACGTGGACGTCAACGGAGGAGGGCTGAAGACAGTCGTCGCCGGTGGGCTCAATGATGAGTCGGCCCTGCTCCAGCGCCTCTTTGATGGACCGATCCGAGAGCACCATTAAGAGGTCACGATACTCGTTGGGGCCCGAACCCTTCGACGGTGGCGGCGCCTAGGAGAGGACGCGGCGGCGAAAGTTGCGCAGTCCCAGCCAGAGGAAAACCGTGCAGAATCCGAGCATCACGGGATAGATCACGTAGAGGTGCATGTGGGGGGCGTTGGTGAAGGCGGCCCGCATGCCTTCGTTCACGTAGACCAACGGATTGATGAGGACGAGCGTCTGTAACCAGTGGAAGCCGCCGATCTTTACCGGCGCGAGATGAGTCCACGGATAGTAGGTACCGCCCAAGAAGGTGATGGGCAGGATGATGAAGCCGAACATGAGGCCGATATTGCGCGGTTCGAACGACGTGCCCAGAATCAGTCCGAGCCCCGCCATCGTCACGCAGGCAATGGGCACCAGGGTGAGGATGATCAGCCAGTGCAGAGAGACGTCAGCCTTCACGCCCGCGGCGTGCACCACCGAGGCGATCGGAAAGACGATGGCCGCGGCGATCAGACCCTGCACGGCGCCAGAGAGCACTTTCGAGATGGCCACCAGCCAGATGGGGCAGGGCGCTTGCACCCGGTCTTCGATCTCGCGCGTGAAGCCGAACTCTTGAGCCATGGTGAGCGCGATCGCCTGTACGCCTTGGAACATGATCGAGATGCCCACCACGCCGGGCACCAGCACCGTTGCGAACGCCGACGACGCCCCCGGCCCGCCACCGCCGACCGCTTGGCCAATCTTGGGAAAGACGAAGAGAAAGACGAAACACAGCAAGAACGGCTGAATCAAGGTTCGCAACACGAACTCACGGAAGGTCTTTCGCAGGACCACCAGGTCGCGCAGAATCAGGGCGCCGAGCGCGGTGCGACTGGCGTCCATCACCGAGCGCGTGGGGGCGACATCCATGGTCGTGGTCATACTTCGCGCAGCTCCTTGCCGGTCAAGTTGATGAAGACAGTCTCCAGGCTGGGTTCGGCGACGGCCAGGTCGATGATCTCGACCCGCGACGCTTCGGCCACATTCACCACCTTGGGCACCAAACGATCGGCCCCCTCCACCTGCATGGTTACGACGTTGTCGACGACGCGGGTTCCCACCACGCCCGCGATCTCTCGCTCTAAGGCCGTGGCCAGTGTCTCCCCGTCGCTCGAGACCTTGACCGTCACGATCGTGTCGGCACCCGTGCTCTTCTTCAAGTTCGTCGGCGTGTCGAGGGCGAGGATCTTGCCGTGGTCCATGATCGCCACCCGCGCGCACAACGCGTCGGCCTCTTCCATGTAGTGCGTCGTTAAGACGACCGTCTGACCGGTCGCGTTGAGTTCACCCAACATCTCCCACAGGGCCAGCCGACTCTGAGGGTCAAGTCCCGCCGTGGGCTCGTCGAGAAAGAGAACAGCCGGTCGATGGAAGATGGCCCGCGCCACCATGAGACGCTGGGCCATGCCGCCCGAGAGGGCGTAGACCGAGGCCTTTGCCCACTTCGACAACGAGAAGCGCTCGAGCAACTCGTCGGCGCGACGGCGCGACTCTTTCGCGTTGATGCCGAAGAGGCGCCCGTGGAAGTAGAGGTTCTCCCACACCGTGAGCTGACGGTCAAGGGTGTTCTGCTGGGACACGATGCCCGACACTTGCTTCACCAGCGCGGGATGCTTGCGCACGTCGATGCCCGCGACGTAGGCGGTGCCCGACGTGGGCACGACGCGGGTCGTGAGAATCCCCGCCATCGTCGTCTTGCCCGCTCCGTTCGGTCCGAGGAGTCCAAAAATCTCTCCCTGGTGGACCTTGAGATTCAGCCCGTCGACGGCCGCGACGTCCATACCGGGGTATAACTTCGTCAGATTCTCTGTGCGAATGACTTCGTTGTCGTGGGTCGTCATCGATCTTTTCCGTGGTCGGGCTCCACCAAGACTAGGGGGCGCTCCACGAAAACGAGGCTGGGTCATCCGATGAGACGTCGACGCGCTAGAGAGGCAATATCGCGGCGAATCGGGCGAAGCGGGAGGAAGCAACGACCTCTCTATACAGTTGTCTTCAATGAGTTCAGGCATTCACAGCGCGGCGAAACATACCCTCAAGACCGAGTGGTTCATGGGGGCCGTGGCCGCGGCGATCGCTCTCGCGGCGATGGGACTCGGCCTGGCCTATGGGAAAGTTGAGCGCTCGTCGCTGCACCAAAAACTCTACGGCTGGGCGGCGGCGGTCGTTCTCGTGCTCGCTGGGGCGTACGCCATCATCCATCTCTCGCGGGCGATCGGTCGTCTGGTCACGCGTCAATCGAACCCGGGAGCCGGAGCGACCATACGACTAGTCACGAACGGTCTGGGGTACGTGTTCTTGATCATCGCCTTGCTCGCCGTGCTCGGCGTCTCACTTGATCACCTCTTGATAGGCGCGGGGGTGGCCGGCATCATCTTGGGCGTGGCGGCCCAACAGAGTCTCGGAAACGTGTTCGCGGCGATCGTCATGTTGTTTGCGCGTCCCTTTGTCGTGGGCGATCGCATCCGCATCCGTTCCGGAGTAACCGGCGTCTTGGACGTCAAGGTTCTCGGCATTGGCTTGACCTACGTCACCGTGATGTCGGACGACGGCGTGTTGCGCATCCCCAACTCCATCATGCTCGGAGCCGGGATCGGGCACCTTAAACAGGGAGCGGCCCCCATACCCTCACCCCCACCGTGGGCGCCGCCCGTTCCCGGGACGCAGAACAGCGCGCCGCCCGCGTCAGCGCCGCCAGCCCCCAACGAGAAACCTGCTTCCGGCGAGGCGGCGTCGGGACGGAAGACGCCGCGACCAACTCGGGACTGCCTCCGGGAACTCCCACGCTCTAATCCCGCGAGTCGTCTTTGCCAGTCTCTAGTACGCGATCCCGCCCCCCGACGTAGTGGTCGTCGTGGGTGGCGTCGTGGTTGTCGTGGTCGTCGTGGTCGTGGGGGGCGACGTCGTGGTCGTTCCGCCCGTCTTTACTTTTGTTGGCGGGACCGTCGGGTTCTGGGGATTGATGGACCACCAACGACCAAACGCGTTCTTGACGTTGCCGGTCACCTGACCCGGCTTTTTATCTCCCGTGAAACGGTAGAGGGGAATCCCGTCGAGCGTCACCTGGCGGGTGCCGTCGGACCGGGTGAATGAGCCAAGCCCGCTGACACCCTTCCCAACCGGGTCCCTCTGTCCGGCGGCTAAGAGAACCGGTGGCCAAAACACTGCACACGCGCCGTTACAGCGACTGTGATCCTTCGAGTCCGCGCTCAGGCGATAAAGGGTGTCGCCATTACTCAGGGTCAACGTAGGTCCCCAGGTCGTGTTGTGGGAGACCACAATCGTGGTGGGAGACGGTGAGGCGGAACCAACGATGGGCGAGAATCCCAGCACCAGAAGGCCGGCGCCTCCTACAGCCGCAGCAACGATCGCTCGGGCGTTTCGTCGACTCAGGGGAGTTTTCTTCGCTTTCAAGCGTCCTCGATTCGTAGGGATGGAGTCAGCAGTTTTTGGCGCACCGAGAAGGAATACCCGGACCTGGGCCGATTCGTTCAAGGCCGAATGTAAAAACCCAGACATCTCACTCGGGTCGGTCACGGGAGGGCAACCACGTCGGTCGAAGTACGATGAAGGGACGCGGGCGTAGTTCAGCGGCAGAACATCAGCTTCCCAAGCTGAGAACGCGAGTTCGATTCTCGTCGCCCGCTC
>CAWKAT010000001.1:0-113978 GCA_963847725.1 uncultured Acidimicrobiaceae bacterium | reverse complement strand
CAGCCTTCCAGCGAGGGATCACAATTCTCCCACGTTCGAAACGAGATCAGTGCCGACGGAAACGCCAATCACTCGCGTGACCTTTGAGGAGTGCGAATATCCGGGGTCGTGCACGTTGCTGGTTGCCTGTTTCGTTTGTTTTCACGAAAATGTGTTGCTCCGCGTCGGACGGGTCTCTTGGATTCGCAGATAAATGAGGCAGAAATGGAGGCCAGCGAAGTCGATCAACCAGTTGAACGTCTACTTTGCCGTGTGCCCCACGCGAGGCTGTTGCTGAGTGATGCAATGCACACCACCGCCGAACGCGAAGATGGTTCGCCCGTCCGCACGCTCAACACGGCGCCCAGGGTAGAGCCGAGCAAGAAGATCAAGCGCGACGTCATCATTCGTATCGTCGAAGACACCCACGACAACGAAACCGTTGCCAACGTAGTGGTTGATGTACGAGAAGTCGGACCAGTCTCCATCGGCTTCTAAGGCGGTAGGTGCGGGGATTTCGACAACCTCGAGCGGGCGCCCGGTTGCGTCGGTGCTGGACCGGAGCATAGCGATAAGTTCTGTCGTTACTTGGTAGTCAGGGTGTGCCGGATCGAGTTGACGGTGTGCGGCGACAAGACCGGGGCTGACGAACGTGGCGACGATGTCGACGTGACCGCGCGTACCGAACTCGCTGTAGTCGCGGGTCAGACCACGCGCCAGCCAGATGGCGCGGTTCGTACCGAGTTGAGCGTGGATTTCCGTCTCGACTTGCTCGCGCGTCCAGCCCGGGTTGCGATTCGGGTCGAGTTGCACGGTCTCGGTGAGCAGCACGGTTCCCGCACCATCGACGTGAATTCCGCCACCTTCGTTGGTGAGGTTCGAGTGGCGAACGTCAGCGCCGCTTTGACGGGCGACGTCACTGGCCATTCGCGAATCGCGTTCCCAGGCGGCCCATCTCTGCGCGCCCCAACCGTTGAAAACCCAGTCGACGGCGCCCAGTTGTTGGCCACCGACGGTGAAGGTCGGACCGATGTCGCGCATCCACGCGTCGTCGAGTGGGCGCTCAATCACCGTGACGCCGGAACCAGTCAACGCGGTTGCCACGGCGCCTTGATCCATTCCGGCAATCAGCGTGACTGGCTCGTAGCGGGCGATGGTGTTCGCGACGTCGGTCCAGGCGATCCGCGCGGCATTCAGTGTGTCAGAGCCCTCGTCACCGAACGTGTCGTTGGGCGGAGGAAAGGCCATCCACGTGCGTTCGTGAGGTTCCCACTCAGGGGGCATCCGCCAACTGCTCATATTCCTCTGATTGATGAGAACATGGTGCTCATGCTAACCATCACCAGTTTCGACACACCGCTATCGCCCGCCCGAGTCGAGGAGCCGACGCGTGAGCCCTTTCGCGTGGGCCTCGTGCAACAACGTTGGCACTCTGACCCGGTGGCGCACGTCGCCGCCCTGCGGGAAGGAGCCACCATCGCCGCAGATCTGGGAGCACAGTTGGTCTGCTTCCAAGAGCTGACGCTCTCGAGCTACTTCGCGGATGTGGAGCCGACGGACACTCCCTCTCGCCTGGCGGAGAACATCGACGACGGACCGACGCGTCTCTTCGCCACTCGACTGGCGTCGGAGATCGGCGTACCGGTTCACGCGTCTCTCTATGAGCGCTCTCGCCCTGAGGATCCGCTGGGTTTTAACACAGCGATCGTGGTCGCGGCCGACGGCTCACTGTTGGCCCGCACTCGCAAGTTACATATTCCCGTCACCGCGGGCTACTACGAAGACCGGTACTTCCATCCCGGCCCCTCGGGACCCGAGAGCTTTCCCGTCGTCGACGTTGCTCAGGGTCGATTCGGCTTTCCGACCTGTTGGGATCAGTGGTTTCCCGAGCTGGCCCGGGCCTACTCCCTGGCGGGCAGCGAGGTGCTGGTCTATCCCACCGCGATCGGTTCGGAACCGGACCACCCCGACTTCGACACCGAGCCCCTCTGGCAGAGTGTCATCACCGCCAACGGGATTGCGAACGGCACGTTCATGGTCGTGGTCAATCGCATCGGTACCGAGGGCATCCTCACCTTCTATGGAAGTTCGTTTATTTCGGACCCGTACGGACGAATCTTGGTCCAAGCACCTCGCGACGAGCCGGCGGTGCTGGTTGCCGACCTTGACTTGGATCAGCGCAAGGACTGGCTGACGCTCTTTCCATTTCTGACCACGAGGCGCCCCGATGCGTACGGTCAGCTCACCAAAGAATTAGACCAGAGTTAGCCTCTGATCAGGAAGTTCGTGGGCCGCCCGGGTCTCGATCCCGGCACCTTGGGATTAAAAGAGGCATGCGTATGGTCGGATTGGTCCGGTGGTGTCGGATTCATCCGAAAATCAAAGAAAACTTGTCCGGTGGTGTCGGATTCGTCCGGTGGTGTCGGATTGGTCTGTGGGATGAAATGTGGGAAATCTGAGCGGACGCAATCGCTCAGCGTGTTGGTTCACGTTGAGCCCAGGACCGCACCTAGCCATGAATAACGGAATTGGGACTGCACCGCGCACATCGCCCTAGGACTGCAAAGTGTCTGGGATCAATCGAGAATCCGAACTCGTGCGCCACCGACTCCGTCAGTCCCGTGAACAGTTTGTCAGGAGCTTCAACTGTCATTCCACACTCCTCGCAAACCAAATGTCCGTGCGTATCCGACGCGAGATGGTACATGGCCGCGCCATGACCTAGATGAGCGTGCACCACGACTCCGAGGCGTTCGAGTTCGTAAAGATTTCTATAAATCGTCGAAATCGACACATCATGATTAATTGCCTGCACCTTGGTTGCCAACTGGTCCGCGGTGTGGTGCGATGCATCTTCGAAAAGACAGGTGAGCAGCAACCGCCTCGTTGAAGTGGCGCGACCACCATTTTCTCGGAGCAGTGTCATAACCTCCTCGATACGTTCTGACGATCCGACCTCTCGTTTCATTTCGACTTTTGATGACTGGGCAGATGTGGACACGATTCCACACTACCCACGGTGATAGGGCCAGTTATCTATTGCAACCTGGTCCTATTTGTGAGATGATTTCGCGGTTATCCACACAGGGATGGTGAGGGGCGATTGTCGTTCGGCACCAACGATTATGTAGTGCGGAGGAGTAACGAATGGTCGTCACCGATGTCTCACCTCGTGTAAGTCGATTCCGGCAACTGAGCGATTCGTTGTCTCCTCACGATAAGCGCAGAGCAAGTTGGATGTTCGGCTCGATACTGCTGCTTCACGCAATCGGATTCGGTATCTTCATCGCCTTCGTGGTCCCGGGACACTACAAGGGTCTCGGTATTGGTATCACCGCCCTCGCGTACACATTGGGCCTGCGACACGCCTTCGACGCGGACCACATCTCGGCCATCGACAATGTGACACGGAAGCTCATGAACGAGCGACGTGAGATCGAGGGATCAAATAGACCGCTCAGCGTCGGCTATTACTTCTCGCTCGGTCACTCGACAATTGTCATCGCCATTGGCATCGGACTGATTATCGCGGAAAAAACGGTCTACAACGCCGTTTCTCACAACGGCTCTGGACTTGAACAGTTCGGTGGTGTCTTCGGTACTATCGTCTCCGCCTCCTTCCTCTATCTCATCGCGCTGCTCAATGTCGTCATTTTGGCCGGAATCGTGAAGGTCTTCCGGGCGATGCGAAAGGGCACCTACGACGAAGCCGAATTGGAGCGACAACTCAACAACCGTGGACTCATGTTCCGATTCTTTGGCAAGTGGATGAAGTCAATCACCAAAGAATGGCAGATGTACCCAGTCGGTGTGGTCTTCGGCATGGGCTTTGACACCGCGACGGAAGTTGCCCTCTTGGCCACCACGGCAATACTGGCCAAAGAGGCCCTGCCTTGGTACTCCATTCTTTGTCTACCCATTCTCTTCACCGCCGGGATGTCGCTTATGGACACCGCCGACGGATGCTTCATGAACGTCGCCTACGGGTGGGCGTTCTTCAATCCGGTGCGCAAGGTGTTCTACAACCTCGCCATCACCGGACTCTCGGTGTCGATTTGTTTCTTCATAGGAACCATCGAAGTGCTCGGCTTGTTGCCCATGGAACTGAAGTGGAAGGGTTCGTTTTGGAACTTCATGGCGAACTTCAACATCAACGTTGCGGGCTTCATCATTGTTGGGATGTTCGTCGTCACGTGGGCGGCGGCACTGACGATTTGGAAGTATGGCCACATCGAAGAAAAGTGGAGCGCGAAACTCAAGCTGAAGGGCATTGACGAAGTGACGCTGGACCACGAGATCATGGAGATGTGGGAAGACACGGCGGACGGCGTACCATCGCCACCTGAACCAGAGACAATCTGACGGTGCCTGACACTTACGAGGGACGACCGTTTTTCCTCGAACCTGTAGACGAAAGGAGCATCCAATATCGTCTTGACGGCAAGTTGGTGCGCGATGGTGACACGATTGAGGTTCTAACTGACACCGGCTGGGTGTCGGGACACTATCGTGAGCGCGTTCATCCTGACACTGGTGACTTTGCCCTTGAGATGCACCTAATTCGAGATGACTATTTGGATTCATCTCAACATGACCACGTCACTGTCTACATCCCATTTTACGCACGACTTCGATGGACCAATTCGACTCCTGCGTGACATCAATGCGACGCGACCTTCATCTCTTGGCTACCCCTTAAAACAGCCAAGGTTGAAGTCGCCAGTCGGAGAATGTGACGTCGGCCCACCGACAAATTGGCTAGGTAGTGGATCACTTTTGATTCGTTTGGCACGAATCTTCCAATGGTGAAAAGTCCAAAACGCCACTCCACCGATAGCAAGATAGATCCCGGGCCAATTCAGATTTGGCAGGGCCTAATCGTTAGCCGGCCAGTTCGAACTAATGCCAAGCCGTTGGAACAAGCTGCTCACGTTATACAGACACGACAAGAGAGCCAGGCCTAAAAATCCGGCGACGAATAATGAGAATGAACGCAGGAGGCTTCACTTTTCATGGCTCACGTTCCGGAGTTACACGAACGCTAACTCCTCCAAACAGTCATGTTTGAATGTGTCCATCTTACGAAGGATTGACCGTAAGAACTCACCGGCCAAGTGACAAGTGAAACGCTGCTGAAGTTTTACCCAGTTAGAGGAAGCTGGTGGATGACGGCAGGTGAATTTGGAGCCACAGCACGAACGCTTGCCACGCTCCGGTCACTTCGGCAATACCGATGAGAATGAGCATTACGCCTCCGACTCGACCGATTATTTTTTGGTGTCGACGAAGCCACCGAGACGTGCCTGCCATCCACTCGGTCGCCAGAGCTGCACACACGAATGGAAGTCCCAGTCCCAGACAGTAGACAAAGGCGAGCATTGAACCCCGAAGCGCGGTAGCTCCGGATGACGACGCGGCGAGTCCCAATATCGCGGCCAAGGTGGGCCCGATGCACGGTGTCCAACCCAAGGCAAAGGTAAACCCGAGCAGTGACGCGCCGATGACGGAAGCGCGCGGCAAGTGATGGACGCGGCGGTCTCGTTGGAGCCAGCCCGCCGGCCACCAACCAGCAAAAAACAAACCGAGTAAGACCGTGATCACACCGAAAACCACTTCGAGACCACGCTGGTGAGTACGAAGTGAACTTCCCAAACCCCCAAAGAGCGCACCGAAACTTACGAAAACAATCGCGAAACCGAACACAAAGGCGAGTGAGCCAACGACTGCTCGGCCCCTGCCAGATCGTCCTCCAGCTTGACCAGTCGCCCCACTCAAGAAGGCGAGGTAGCCAGGGAGGAGGGGGAGCACGCATGGCGAAATGAACGAGACCACTCCCGCCGCGAATGCAAGCGGAAACGCAGCCAAGAGTGAAGTTGGGAGAGCGGCGACCATTTTGAGGACTCAGCTACGGCTAAGAGAAAAGGATCCAAAAGCGGGCAGAGTTGAAGTGATTGCCCTGGACAGCTCACGCGAGGTCAACGATGTTGTCGCACCAGTCGGTCGAGTAACGCAGATGTCCGAAGTTCTGTTGGAGATGGCGTCCACAGATGCTTATTTGCCGGACCGAGGGCTACTTACTCACAGTTTCTCGTTCGCGGCCCATTCAAGTGCCTGGATCGCCTCTGATGGAGTCCAGCCTCCCTTGTAGACGGGACTGTTGTAAATGTTGCTCTTGTATCCCATGAACGTCGAGAGGACTTTCGAGAGCGTTCCGGTAAATGCGGGAAGGTCTCCGCTCACAAAGCGAACGGATTGGTTTGCGCCGATGATCCAGAATCCGTCAGAGTGATTGATGTCGTAGGAGAGAAGGTCGTGCGGCGCCATCCAATCATTCGGCGCGGGAACGGATTGGGGCACTACTTGGACCGTCCAACCAAGGAATTTCTCGATGGTCGTCAGATTGGTGTTCTTGTCGCCCTTGCCGATCGGATTCTTCGAGGCGAACTCCTTGTCAGTTATGTACGGCGTCGTGGTCGGACCTGATTCGGTCCAGATCTGAAAATTCGCGCCGATCAATTTCGAATACGCGGAGATTCGGGCGACGGTGTCGCGGTAGGGATCAACGTCAATGGCGATGATTTCAATATTGCTCGCTTTGGCCGCGTTGACTTTTGTCTGTAGCTGAAGGAGATTGCCGGACGTGAAGGGGCATGTGTCGCCGCAGAGTGTCAAGAGGGGGACAAGGAAAACGGTCTTACCTTTTAGCGCCCCCAATGTCTCGGGCGTTCCGTTTTGATTGACGAACTTCGCGTCGCGCACAGCCGCGGGTAGGGCGGTGGTCGTGGCGATGCCCACTTTGGAGGGAGGCTGAGGAAACGCCGATGCTGCGCCGCAGGTCGCACCGACGAGTGCCAGCGCCGCGACTGACCCGGTCAAAGTTAGTGCTACAAATGTGCGCTTCAGCATGACACTCTCCGTTCAACTACCGTCTGTAGTACGGTGATACTACCTAACGTAGTAGAAAAGTCAAATTACGTTCTCGGCGTACGACTTGGAACTACGATGAGGGCAATTGGACATCGAGCTTGAGGAGTGCCTTGGGACTTGGCGACCTAGAACGCGAGGTGATGGAAGTCATGTGGACGAGTCCGTCCGCGACCCTCACGGTTCGTGACGTTGGCGAATACTTCCCCGACCACGCGTACACAACCATCTTGACGGTGCTGTCACGATTGAGCGCCAAGGGCTTCCTTCAGGAGGCCAAACAAGGTCGCCTCAATACGTTCACTGCCACTGCTTCGAGAGAGGACTACATCACTGGTTTGATCTTGGATGCGCTAGCGCACACCGAGGATCGCCAGGCGGCCCTGGCCCATTTCGCCGAAGCTTTGGCGCCGAGCGATCGTAGTTTCTTCCGCAAGATCTTCGCTCGAAATACTCGGTAATGCCGACTACCATCCTCGCTCTCTGTGCGTCGGTGCTCTTTCTCGTCGTGCTTCCCTCCGTGCTGCATTCGACCACTCGATTTGATAGAAGTCCCATCGGCGGTCTCGTCATATGGGGTTCTATGTGCGTCGTCGGTTGGCTGAGTGCGATCGTGACATTCTTGAAGGTTGGGCTCGGCGATACTGACGCGCCACTCTTTCGGGTGTTGTTCTCTTTCATTGACCATCTTGGCGACGGCCATCCCTTACGCGGACTTGGTCTGTCGGAAGTCGTAGGGCTTTCGGTGGCGTTTGACATCACGGTCTTGATGCTCGGAGGACTCGTCGTGACCGCGGTGAGGATATGGAGTGCCCGATCACAACAGCGGACCGTGCTCGATCTGGTGGCGGAGGCCCCGGATTCCTTGGAGGGTGTGTGCCTACTGCGCCATCCCTATCCAATGGCGTACTTCGTTCCGGGCGACGGCGGGCGGGTCGTGTTGAGCACTGGAGCGGTCGACGTCCTTAGTCGCAGCGAGCTCGACGCCGTCATCGCACACGAGGTTGGACACCGCAACGGACGGCACGGGGCCGTCCTCATTCCGCTGCAAGTCTTGTCGTCATTCGTTTCGTTCCTCCCGCTCGCGCGCCACGCGCCCACGACCATGCGCGCGTACCTCGAGATGTTGGCGGACGACTTTTCGCGATCGCGCGGATCGTCCGAGGCGCTGAGAACGGCCCTGACGAAAGCGGCACTGTTTCAACCTCCTCCCGTGGGGGCGCTCAACGCCGTCGATGGCGTCATCGATCGAAGAATCAACCGCCTCAGCGTCGATCCCGTTCCGGCGCGTGTCGCGTTGACGCTCCTCGGTGGCGTGAGCGGCGCGGCGGCGTTTTTGTGCCTGCTCGTGGTGGGCCACTAAGGCACGTCAGATCTCGCCTGGATGCTTCGTACCGGACGACGAGACGACGTTCTCGACATCGCCACCGGGTCGGGCGCGAGCGAACTTACTTAGAGTCCGGGCGACGCATCCTCAGGCGTATTTGAGACCAACTGGTTCTCGAATCGCTCGTTGGCGCGACGCCGCGCGCACCGAGAGCACCGCCACGTGGGCGAACATCAGGGCTGTCCCGAACGCCATCATCACAATTCCCCCATCGCGGACATCCCCGATTGAGACATTTGGCATGTTCATACCAACGTTGTGCAGCGAAGCGTTCGTCGACGACCACAGCACCAGGCCAGTCGTCGCGATGACCGGAAGAGCGAGGACCGTGTAAGTGATCCGCTGCTGATCCCCAAGTGTGCGGCGCCCCCCGTACACGGGAATCCAGAACCACACGCCGACAAACAAAAATGAGGTCAATTCGAGGTAGTGGCCATCGGGATACTGCATCACCCAATTCCCCAGAGGAGTGAGGTGAAACAGGGGGACCAGGAGCGTGAACGCAAAGAATCCGGCCGTGGCCATGGGCCGACTCAGTCGCAGGTTTATGGCTCCTGCGATCAGTGGAGCGATTAAGAGCACGACCACAATGTGCTCGACCATGTGACTTGGATAACTGGACATCGAGAGTTCTTGGATGTCCGATGACAAGAGCAAGACCGTCGCGACGAGTCCCGTTGTGAGTAAGAGCTTTTGCCGCGAAGAGATGCGCGGCCAAAGCGCCATTAGGCCAACGAGTCCCGCTACGACTACCACAACGACGGACCCCGAGAGGTGCCAGGAACTCCATGTAGGCCAGGCCGAGCCATTGCCGGTCATTCGCATCATTGAGTAATTCATGGCTGCATCCACTCAGCCACGAAGTGCAGGCAGAGCGACTCTATCTCAAGGTGTCCCGTTATTCGTTCCAGGGAATTTATTCCTCTCATCGGTGATCGTCGCAATTCCCGCTCCACTGAGCTAGTCGAAGTGACCTCAAAGCAACCCTCGACTTTCTCAGCTCGTGCGTCGAATCCGGACACACTACATTTTCATTGACGTCATACCAAAAAACAAGTGTTTCGGAGGCTTAACGACCTTCGCCTCAACCGTTTCAGTGTGGGCCTTATTAAAATTGCTCCACGTGATAACGAGAGGGACTGTCTCGCCCTTCACGATTGACGTCTTCAACTGACGCAGCATTGCTCCCTGATACTTATAGCCCAGCTCCTGCGTGCGACCGCCCGTAATTAGAATGTTGGCTATCAACGTCATAGCGTGATTGCCTTGACACATGTTGACGTCGTAATCGATCATGCTCGTCTTGGCGTCCGACGAGGTCACTGAGATTAGGGATATCGGTCCCCCGGACTTGTTGGAAATCGACATCACTACGGCTGAGTTTCCATGACTCTTTGCCGCCGTGACGGTGACGTGCGAAATGACGACGTCGTTGACTCCGGCAGAGGCGCCAGAGGCGGAACCGACCAACGCGAGCACCATCCCGAAACATGACGCAAGCAGCCCAAAAACAGCACACGACTTCCTCACGCTCGAATACTACCTGCCGTAGTTTGGCTTGCATAAGTGACTTTGGCGTGGTCAAATGTTGACCCCGAGGCGGGATTATTCAAAGTCGTTGACGGACAAAGTGAAAGCGCTCCGCTCCACTCGGCGCTGAGGCTCTGCTCTTCCAGCGGGTGAACTACGAGAAATGGCGGTGTCGGCCAGAAGGAGTCGACTCCTAAGCGTGAGTCGATTTCAGCATCTTGATCCCCAGCGCGAGCTGCTGCTTAGGTATCGCCCCGTAGTAAACCTTCTCGACAATTCCCTTCGAGTTGACGAAGACGCTCTCGGGAACTTGACCGAAGCCGAATACGCCCGTGGTCACGACACCGTTGGGATCAAAGGCCACTGGAAACGTCGCGTCGTCCTTCCTAATCATCGCTTGCGCCGACTCGCGCTCGTCAATGGCGTCAACGGCGAGGACCTCGACGGGGCTGGGGCTGTGAGTGCGAATGTACTTTGCAATCTTGGGCATTTCTCCTTGACAGGGAACGCAGTAGCTGGCGAAGAACACTAAGACACTGGAATGACCCAACTCCCAGGGGGCTTTGATCGTTCCACCGTTTAGCCCTCCAAGTGAGAAATCCTTGACGTGATGGCCAACGAGTTCGGACGTTGGAGCAGCGCCGTTGTTCGACACTTTGCCTCCGGTTAGATCCGAGACGACGGCGATGGCCCCGACGAGGAGGACTGCCCCTGCTCCGATAAGCATCGACTTGCGCTCCATCACTTATGCCTCAACAGATCGGACTCACGAAAGGAAAATGCACTCCGACTCGGACGCGCTTCCTTGTTCCGGTCGGGTGAGAATGATATCGGCACGATCCCCTCATTTCTCACACTGGTGCAATCAAGATCCCGTCACTTGACTGTTCTACTACAATTGGTAGTTCATACGGCTAGCCAAGCAAGAAGTGGCAGTGGCGGGAGACGCGGTCCATGATCTTTGTCGAAGCGCGAACGCCACAGCGAGGAACGAAGGGGTCCGAACGGCTCAAGTTCAAGGGGATCTCCTAACGCGCACGACGTTCCACGAATCACCCACGCCCGTGATCTGGCCCGGATAGTCGTCTAAGACGTAGAGGTATAGGGGCATTCCTTCGTAGGTGACTTGCCGTATCCCTCCGGGGCGGTTGATGACGCCGAGACTGGGAACGTCGGGCCCGATCGGCTCAAGGCCATGCGGCACGGTGAGCGGTGGCCACATATGGAGGCAGAAGCCGACGCAGTTCGAGTGATTCTTGGTATCCAACTGATAGAGGTAAATGGTCATGCCGCGCCGTGTCACCAAGATATTCCCGTACCGGGACGTCGTGCGAATCTTTACGACGACGTCTGCATTCTTTGGCGTTCCTGGACCCACCACCTCGTGGGTGATGACCACGATGACAGCGACCACGAGGACCAGGGCCATCGCGACCGCGGTGATGTTGCGAGTGTTGGTGTTGAGCACCCGGACCCAGCGCTTGGGCTTCGGAGCTCTCGGATCTCTCGGGGCGGGCATGGCGTCTCAGCTCTGGTTTTCTGGGCGGATGGGATGGCGTGGCTTCGGCGTACTCAACATCGTCAAACTATCCAGAATGGATGATAGAGAACATGCCACCACTGGGACCGGCGAGCCCGTTCCCGTTTCCGGCCGAACCGGTCGTTCGTAGTCGCATCTCATGGTTGATAGAGACCCTTTCCTGAGAGTACAGATAGAGGGGCATCCCGTCGTAGGTCACCTGGTCTGTCCCGTTTGTTCTTCGAATCACGCCCACGTTGTGCCGGTCGATACTTCCGGTGACGCGAGGCGTACCAGTGGTGAGGACCGGGATCCACTCGACAGAGCAGACGCCGTAGCAGACGCTGACCCCAGGACGGTCGTGGCTGTACGAGTAGGCAGTGACGGCGATGGGTTGGACGTTGGGATCCGCCACGACAGCGACCGCCAACTTACCGCCGGGCAGCGTTTCAACCTCGACGGTGGCACGCCCGGGCGCCGGCTGTCCACTCTCTGACGAGACAAGAAACCAATATCCGTGCCAAGGCGCGAGCGGTTTGACCGTCTCCATGTACCGCTCACCCTGAGGCTTAAACGGATCGGACCAGGGGTCGAAGAGGTACAGGGGATGGCCGCCGTAGGTGACCTGATCGCCGATACCTTGACGGTGGATGGTCCCGAGGAGCATTTGTTTGACACCTCGACCGGCGACGGGCGTACCGGAGCTGGTGAGAGCGGGCCAGTCGTCTGACGTGACGCTGTGGAGCATGTCGCTCATTGGACCGGTGCACGTCAGCGGGACCGAAACGGAAGGACCGAGGTCGTACCCTGACGCCATTTTGGTGCCGCAGCCAAACCGGCCGCCGGAGTCTCCGCTGAATTCGTAGAGCGGGAAGCCGGACAACGGACCTTTGCCCACGACCAGCACCGAACCGTAAGCGGAAGTCGAATGAACTGCGATGACGGCGTGAGCGGTGGCCGCGTACGAGGGTGTTGCAAAGGTCAGCGGGGTCAACGGTATGGCGATGAGCGCGCCGGCGATCGCCAGTATGCGCGTCCATCGCGACTTCGCTTCCACCGTGCTCATCGCAATCTCCTCGCTGGGCTGGAATGTGCAGTTGGGCTTCGCCTGCGAAGGCATTATTGAAGTGGGAATCTCATGTTGATCGGTTTTCCTCGTCGCTCACAAAATGAAGGTTCATAGTGAGATTGTGATTCCGGATAAGTTCAAATCTAATCTACTACTGTCTGTAGTACAAAAGTTATGACTTTCGACGCGATCGTTGGTGGGTCATCGTACGCAGCTCTGGATGGAGCTTGAATGCGATTCCTCACTCCTCACGCTGTGCGCAAGACACTCATTGCTATTGCGTCGGCTGTTGTCGCAACCTCAGGCTTCCAATCAATCGTCAGTGCATCTTCCAAAGTCCAGAACTTTGACGGTCCATTTTCGATTGCGCTTTCCGGTTCCGACGGCGGACGTGTTCCTTGTCACGTTCACTTGAGTGTTGCTGCTTCCGTTAACTCGCGACGCTAGTGAACTGCTCTTGATCGATCCGCGGAGGATCCACTCGGTCGTCGCGGCGCCGGGCGCAAAATTCTGTCTCCTTCGCGATCTTCAGCAAATCGGAGGGACGAAATGTGGGATTTGAGCCGCACGAATTCGAGAGAACTTCCCAAAGTCCTCGGTATTACTGGTGGGCCGCCCGGGTCTCGATCCCGGCACCTGAGGATTAAAAGAGGGATGCATATGGTCGGATTCGTCCGGTGGTGTCGGAATCATCCGGATTTGAAAGAAAACTTGTCCGGTGGCGTCGGATTCGTCCGGTGGTGTCGGATTGGTCTGTGGGATGAAATGTGGGAAATGCGGGTCACAACTCAAGGGCTGGTGGGTAGTTCACTTCAGTGTCGATGTTCATGGATGAATCGAACACGGCGCGCTGCTCGGCGATTCGTGTCTGAAAATTAGGGTTGTCGCTCTCTTCGAATTGCTGAACTTTGTTGCGTAGCGGTTCTTCTTCTGCTGCGACAAAGTGACGGAAGGGTGGCAGCAGGAGACGCTCAGTGCCGCCCTCTTCAGCGAATGCGTTCGTCGCCTCTAACTGTGCGCGGACGGTCGAGGTATTGGTGAAGTCGATCCGAGCAGTCCAGTCGTTCGCGAAACGGAGGGCGTCAATCAACACCGAGGGATCGTTGGCACGATCCAGACGACGTAAGGCACCGATGTAGTCATCGCGAAAGACTGTGGGAATGATCGTTCGAGACTGTCCACCAGCATCCAATTCGGCATTCATCATGATTCGAGATAAGCGTCCGTTGCCGTCGTCGAAAGGATGCACCGCGGCCACGAGGAACTTCACGTAGACCGACCGCTCCCATGCACTGTCGAGGTCGTCGAGACGGCTGAATCCCTCGATGAGGGTTCCGCGAACCAAGTCGGGGTCCACGAACACGGTGGCTCCGGCTTGGTTGGCACGCTCCTTGAAGAGTCCGGGGCGCCTGTCGGGGCGTGCCTCCATAATTCGGGCGTGGCGCTGCTGGAGAAGTTCGAGGAACTCGTTGGGACCATCCGCCAGTCGTCTCATCTCTGCGAGATCACTTACGAGCCAGAAGGTTGCGAGCACATCGTGGGCGTCTTGGGGTCGTCCGGCTGGCTCGATCCCCCGGTAGACGATATCTTCAGCCTCCTCGACGGTGAACTCCGTGCCCTCGATGTAGTTGGAGAAGTACGCCTCGTAGAAGGGGAGGATGCTGGGCTCGAGCGGAGCGGCGGGATGGTTCTGGGGGGCGGCTGATTGCAGTGCGGCGACTAGGACGTCGCATCGTTCGATTCGTTCGGCGTCGTAGGGAATGCCGAGCGCACGTTGTCGAAGTGACCGAGGGAGACCCGACACTGGCCTCGTCCCCAGCGCGGCGCCGATCAGGCTGTCAAGGTCCGTGGCGTCCTCGGCGCTGACCCCGAGCAGTGGTGCCAGTGTGCGCACTTGGTCGCGCACTTGACCGAGCTCGTCGGCACCGCCAAATCGCGCAGCGCGCTCGACCCACTCACCGAGTTCGTGGCGGGTGAGCCGACGCGAGAGCGCACCGCGGCGCGCTCTGGAGGGGATGGCGTTCTCGGCGAGGGCCCGGGCGAGCGAAGCCTGGTGCAGGCCGCCGGGCAGGGGGATGTCGCCTGGCTGGGGGGCGGCGCCGCGGCGCAGGGACACCGTGAGTCCGGGCAAGATAAGCGTGCGGTCATTGTGCGGGTAGACCAAGTACAGCGTTCCTTCCACCGGACCGGCTGTTTGGGCGGAACGATCCGAAATCGTGGCGTCAGGAAAGAGACGCCCGGCGATGGTCCGCCACTCCCGCCTCACCACTCGTTCGGGCGCACTTGACGTGTCGGTCGTGTAGACGCCCGTAGCCAGTCGCACTACGGCCCCCCGTGCGGACATCTGGGAGAGCGTGGAGCGAGGCACGTCGCCGCTGAGGATAATGCTCGAAGTGCTGCTATCGATGATTTTGCTCCTATTTGTAGAACAAATACGGATTTAGTCTACCATTGTTAGAGCAAAATCGGAAATAAGAATGCCCATTTCCAAGTCTGTGTCCGATTTCGGCGGTGCGCAAGCTCCGGGCGATCCTCAAAAGGTACTCGGCTAATGACCCAGCCGGCATAATACCCGTTTCTCTTCTTTGGGTGGCCGAGACGGTGAGAGGACTTCCTGCTCGCTTCGTGGATTCACCTTGACTCTTGCTCGACCAGCGCCAAGAGTTCTTCCCTCGGTGTTCTCGTGCCGCCCCGAAGCGGTCCTGCCAGGGTGTCGGATTGCCACAGCGATAGTTGCATGAGGTCGTTGCCGCAACGCTCCCGTACGTACCCAAGTTCGAATTCGAAGCGATTCATCACCCCGAGTACTTGGCGATTGGCGGTCTTGGCGTAAGAGCCCTCGTTCATGGCCCATCGCTCGGCGGCGATGAATGCCGGATTGACGTCGAGTTTGCCCAGCATAACCTGGAGACTCTCCGGGAATCGCTCCAAGAGCGTTGCTGCAGGTGCCAACGGAATCAGCAGCGGCAACAGCGACCGCTCGTTGACGAAGAGTGCAACTTGTGGTCGCCAGAAGACAGCCGTGGCATACCAATTTCCGAGTGACGTCGTAGGGTTCTCCACCGCAGGGGCGAAGGGCCCCTTCACCCTCGTAAGGAGTTTCTTCGTCGCGTGGATCGTGTACAAGGTTCTTCAAGTTTGCACCACCGGGTGACCGCCCTGGGAATGACCTCTCTTCAGTTGACGGTCTGAATTGAGACGCCGCCACCGCTGCTAGAGGACGAAATCGCTCAAAGAGCCCGCAAATGACGACGCCTTTTCTGAAGAACCGTGGGATGACTCGTGAGTTCTGTTGCGAAATATGAGGCGAAATTGCTCCATAAGTCCTGGTGGGGCTGGTGGGCCGCCCGGGTCTCGATCCCGGCACCTTGGGATTAAAAGTCCCCTGCTCTTCCCGATGAGCTAGCGGCCCTTCTGATGCTGTGACCGGTCGTCACGGGCCAACATCATCGACTTGCCACATTATCAACCTAGAACCGCATCCAGAAATGTCAACCACGTCAGCTCATCCGCAGGACCCTGTGGCTCGAGGTGGATTCGAATGAACGCTGAGCTGACTTCGGGATTGCTTCGAAGTAGGCACGTGGCTTGAATCACTCGAACGAGTTGCGCAAGTTGCCTTCGAAAGTGACCGGTCTTGGAACCTGCCAACGCTTTCTCCAGCCCAGTGGTGTTGTCCGTCAGCGCCTTTCGCACAAGGTCAATTTCGGTGCCAAGCGAGGGAGGAACCTGATCTAGCTCCCTTTCAATCCAGTCAGCAACGACGTCCAACAAACCCAAGCGTGCGCAGTCACGACGTACTTGATCGCACAATACGTTATGGGTGCCCTCCCAACTCTCGAAGACGATCGAGTCCCGGTACAAACGCGGCAGCGGAGAGAAGTCCTCAATGGTGCCATTCCCTCCGAGCACCTCAATCGCCCGATGAACCACCTCGGTCGCCGAGATGGAGGTGACATATTTATTGGCGTTGACAAGAAATCGATGGAACTTCAGATCGTCGTCGGAGGCGACGCCCTGGTCAATCTTGGCCACCAGCTCGGTCAAGGCCATCGTGGAGGCGAGAGACGCCGCCACTTCAATCTTCATTAGGGCCAACTGCTCGCGTACAGAATCAAAGCCTTCAATGGGCGAGCCGAACGCCTGGCGATAGTGAGCGAAGCTCGACGCTTCAAGATACGCCCGGCTCATGATTCCGGTCGAGCCGAGGGCGTTGAGCCAGCGCGACGTATTCAGTAACTCAGAGACCGCGATAGCGAAACCGTCGTCAAGCTCGCCAATGGGATAGGCGAGAGCGTTGTCGAAATCGATCTCACCCGAGGCCAGGCCCCGGGTCCCGAGTTTGTCCTTCAGGCGACGGAGTCGAAAGCCGTTTGGCGCTCCCTCGATGGTCCGCGGCACGAGAAAGAGCGCGAGCCCTTTCGTTCCCGACTGCGCCGACTCCGGTCTCGCCGTCATGGCAAAGAGATCAGCGTCGGCCACCGAACAGAACCACTTTTCGCCGGTGAGTCTCCACGCGCCACGTATCACTGGATCAGGACTCGCGCCGGTGACGTTGGCGCCGACGTCGGAACCGCCTTGGACTTCGGTGAGAAACTGAGAGCCCCGCAGCGCCACGGACGAATCCGTTTCCATCAGACCCGTGAGGTACTGCGACCTCAGACTGTCCGACCCTCGGTGTTCGAGCGCCCGGCGAAGTCCGATCGTGCAGACGATGGGACACGCTTGTCCACCCTCGCCGACGTGCGCCAGGAGGAAAAACTTTCCGGCGAGCTCAAAGGCGCCGTCAAAGTCGAGGGGCGTTTTGAGCATGCCCGACGCCCAGGCCGCGCGCGCGGCGTCACCGTGGGCGGGGTGAAACTCGATGCGCTCGATGTGCTGGCCGAGCTCGTCGTAGGAGCGCAGTTTGGGGAACTCCCGGTTGCGCTCGATGGCTTGAACGGCGGGCTCGATCTCGCTAGCGACAACCTCACCAAAGGAGTTGAGTTGCGTGGCGAGAGAGTCGCTGAATCGTGGTCCCATCCGCAACTGGAGTTCCGTCGCCAGCATCGGGTTCGCGGCGTAGTAGTTGGTCGACTTCGACGCCCGCCACGCCAGCAGATCATCGCGTCCCGGATTCGTCATTGCCTCTCATTCTCCTCGCTGGCAGACGAGTACGCAAAGAAGCCGCGTCGCACGAACTCGCTTCCAGAGGGCTGGCGGACAAGTCGACTCACCACCTGAGCATTCACCAGTAGATTTGGGGCTATGAGTGACTTCACGAACGAGAGCGTCTCGGCGATCGAAACGACCTTGAACGATGTCGATCGAGCGCTCGAGCGCCTGCGTCTGGGAACGTATCGCTCCTGTCAGGCGTGCGGGACACCCATCGACGACGTGGACCTCGAGTCCAATCCGCTGCTCGCGAGCTGTCGGTTACACCCCGAACTCGCCTGAGCAATCCAGAACGCACAATGCCCGGTGGCTTAGGCCACCGGGCATTGTGCGTTAGCGGAGCACGGGCCTACTTCTTGGTGGCCCAGAAGATCTCGGCGATGTCGTCGATCTCGGCGAGTAGACGGTCAGCGACCACAACATCGTTCGTCTTCTTCGCTTCACCGGCCGTCTTGGTGGCCATCCAGAACAGATCGTGGAGGTTCGGGTACTCCTTTAGATGGTCAACCTTGAAGTAGTCGGTCCAAAGCACCCAGAGGTGGTGCTTCACTAGTTCACAGCGCTCTTCTTTGAGGAACTCTGCGCGAACCTTGAAGTCGTTGTCAGTGGAGGCGTTGTACTTTTCCATGATGCCCTTCACGGATTGGGCTTCAATGCGGGCTTGGGCCGGGTCGTACACGCCACACGGCAGGTCACAGTGAGCCGAGGCGACCAGTGGCGTCGTTGACGCGTCGAGCAGGGCATTGAGACGGGACAGCAGTGTCATAAACGGTGCCTTTCGGTTGTCGCATTCACGGGCTGTGGACGCGTCATTCTGCAGGTTAGCCACGGCGCGAAGGTAGCGTTTCGCCGATGAGCCGGTTTCTCGAGTACTTCGTTCGGCGGGTCAGCGTGGAGGGAACGTCCATGTTGCCGACCTACGTGCCGGGAGAGCGAGTTACCGCGTTGCGCCGTTGGCGACCCATTCGCCCCGGTGACGTGATTGTCCTGCGAGACCCCCGCGATTCCTCGCGGTGGCTCCTCAAGCGCTGTGTCGCCAGGGTCGGATCACAGTTAGATGTTCGCGGAGATAACGCCACCGCGTCTACCGATTCGCGGGAGTTTGGCCTGGTCGCGAGCGGGGCGGTCGCCTACATCGTGGTTGGTTCGTTGCCCCGGACGGAACCGTCGTAGCGAGCTTCGATTCGACGCCCTATTAATAGGTCATGGTGATGCGCTGGTTCGGACCGTCGACGGTCATCCGGCCCCCGTAGGGAATGACGTACTGCGGGTCGGTGTGACCGAAGTCGGGTCCAATGACCACGAGCGCCTCGGGGTTGTACGTCGAGATCGCGCGAAACACCGCGTCGCGCTGGTCACGGCGAAACTTTGAGCGTGATTCTTCGTCGAGGCGGCGGTCGCGGTGCCAGGCCTTGGGCTTGGCGACCACGATGGCCGGAAACTGTCGGAGCAGTCCACGTTCGCCGAGGTTGCGCAGCATATAGAAGACCTCGTCGCTCGGGGGCATCTCCTCAGAGGTCTCGAGTAACAGCACGCAGCCCGCGTACTCCTCGCTCGCTCTGATGAACCGGTTCACCGCCAGGTTCCAGTGGAGGATCTCGAGGTTGCCGCCCCAGGTAGACCCGGTCACGGCGCGATCAGCGTTGTGCCAGTACCAACCGAGTTCGGGCGTCGTGGGCACCTCGTGCTCGAGCGTTGAGGGGTCCGCCCACTCGGCTTCGAAGTCGGTGAACGTTTCGACCGGCGCGAGGTCCACGGTGTTGTTGGTGAAGACCGCGGCGCGAAGGGACGCCATCGAGACGGGGTGTACACCCCCCGGTCGTGCGAGGTGCACGAGCGTGGATCCGCCGTGGTATCCGACGACGCCCAGATTCCAGAGGTAGTTCAAGAAGTTCGTATTGTCGCTGTAACCAAAGAACCGCTTGGGGTGAGTGAGAAACACGTCGGGGTCGAGGTAGGGCAGCACCGTAATCTCGTCGCTTCCGCCAATGGACGCCATCACAATCGCGATCGAGTCGTCGACAAACGCCTCCATGATGTCGCGCGCCCTCTCAATCGCGGGCGCGTCCAACTGGCGCGTCGTCGGATACTCAACCGGTTTCAGCTGCAGGTCCTCCCTCACGACCCGTAGCCCGATCTCGTGGACGTGGGGAAAAACGGCGGGGGCGGCAAACGAGGGAGAGAGGATGGCCACCCGGTCACCGAGTTTGGCCGGCGGCGGCGAGACGAGAGGCGGACGGGGGGAGGGAAGGGCAGAGATCATCGCTCCAGTGTCACAGATCGACGCGGGCAACGACGTGTTGGAAGGTCGCGTTCTTCCTCACGGCGAGGGAAAACCGCCAGTCGTTCATTGAACACTCGCCGGTAGAATTCGCCTATGGCCCGACTCGCGGTTCTCTCGTATCACACGTCGCCCTTGGCTCAGCCGGGTACCGGCGACGGTGGGGGAATGAACGTCTACGTTCGCGAGCTCTCGAGCGCCCTGGCTCGCCTGGGGCACGAGGTTGACGTCTACACGCGCCGTGACAGTCTCCAGGTTCGCGACACCGAGTTCGTCGAGCCCGGTTTTCGGGTCCACCACGTCGAAGCCGGTCCGCCGACCGCCCTCGACCGCGAAGGCCTGAGCGATTACGTGGGCGAGTTCACCGACGCGGTGAAAGTCCTCTTTCAGCGCGACGGCACGCCCGACGCCATCCACGCCAACTACTGGCTCAGCGGGCTCTCGGGCCATCGACTGAAACACGAGTTGAACATCCCCCTGATCATGACCTTCCACACCCTTGAACGGGTGAAGGCCGACACCTTTGAGGCGGAGTCCGATGACCGCGCCTTCCAGGAGGCGGCGATCATCAGTTGCGCCGACGCCATCCTGGCGAGCTGCGACGTCGAGGCCCGGCAGTTTGTGCACCTCTACAACGCTGAGCCGTCGCGCGTGCACGTCGTGCCGCTCGGGGTCGAGCACGCGTTCTTCGCACCGGGCTATCGTCCCCAGGCCCGCCGGGCGCTCGGACTTGACGAAAAGTCGGCGCTGTTGTTGTTCGTCGGGCGACTCCAGGAACTGAAGGGCGCCGATTTAGCGCTCGAGACCTTGATCGAACTCCGGGCTCGTGGTCGCGACGCGTCGCTCGCCATCATCGGCGGGCCGTCGGGACCCGACGGACGGGCCACTCTGTCCCAACTCCATCAGCGCGTGATCGAGGCGGGGGTCATTAACGAGGTCTGTTTCGTCGCGCCCCAGGCGCACCGCCGCTTGTCGTCGTGGATGCGCGCCGCGGACGTCACCCTGGTGCCGTCGCGGGCTGAGAGTTTTGGTTTGGTGGCCTTAGAGTCGTCGGCCTGTGGCACTCCGGTGGTGGCGAGCGACGTGGGGGGACTCACCACGCTCGTGGATGACGGCGTGACGGGTTATCTCGTTTCGGAGCGTGACTCCTCGCACTGGGCTGACATCGTCGAAGTGGCGCTCGACAGTGACGACGCGACCGCGATGTCGAACGCCGCCGTCCTGCGCGCTCGCGACTACACCTGGCGTCGGGCCGGCGAGTCTCTCGCGGCCCTGATCGACCAGTTGGCCTCTGAGAGCCTCGCGCACTGCTGAGGTGACGCGCGCTCCTCTCAGTGACGCCGACGCGGCGGCGCGCCTCAACGAGACCCTTCGTGAGTGGGCCGCGCAGTGGCACGCCAGTTCCTTCGTCGGCGAGATCGAACACCAGGACCAGCCCGATGATCGCGGTCATTTTCACTGGCTGATCCGCCTCAAGGGTGACGAACGAGACGTCATCACCCTCTGGTTGTCGCTGCGCCAACGAACGGTCTTCGCCGAGACCGAACTGATGCCCGCGCCCGAGGAGAACGTGGAAGCGCTCTACAGATACCTGCTGGTGAAGAACCACGATCTGCGCGAACTGCACCTGGCGATCGGGCCCGAAGCGGGCATCTACCTCGTCACCCAGGTGCCGATTCACGAGCTGACCATTGAACGTATGGACGAACTCGTGGGCGCGACGGTGACCTACGTCGACGAGATGTTTCCGACCGTCATGTCGATGGGACTTCCGTCGCTCTATCGACGGCGACGCCCGCGTCAGAGCACCTTGTAGCGTGGCGGCGTGGCGTACAAACTGATCATCATCGGCGCGGGCCGCATGGGTTCGGCGCTGGCCGAAGGGCTCTTGCGGGCCGCGTGGTGCGAGCCGGGCGAGCTCGCCCTCATCGCGCGATCGGTTGAGTCGCGCGGCGCCCTCGAGAGTCGATTCCCCGGGGCCGGCGTCTTCGCCTCCCTCGAGGTCGTCGAGGTCGACGAGGGAACGGGCGCCGTGCTCGCCGTCAAGCCCGATCAGGCCGAGGGTATCTCGCGTCTCGCGGGCGCCGTTGGGATCACCCGCCTGCTCTCGGTGGTCGCGGGACTCTCGACGGCGCGCATCGAAGCCACCTTCCCGGGTCCGGTCGCCGTCATTCGCTCCATGCCCAACACGCCGGTCCTGATTGGCCAGGGCGTGACGGCCATGGCTGGTGGCGCGCACGTGACGAGCGAGGACCTGGACTGGGCCGAATCAATCCTCGGGGCCGTGGGCACGGTCGTTCGGGTGACCGAACGCAATATCGACGCGGTCACCGGACTATCGGGCCCGATGCCCGCCTACCTGTACCTCGTGGTGGAAGCGCTGATCGAAGCCGGCGTGCACCAAGGGCTCTCGCGTGAGGTGTCGCGCACCCTCGTCGTCGACTCCTTCGCCGGATCGGGCGCTCTGCTCAAGGAGTCCGGTGAGTCGCCCGAGGTGCTGCGGGCCCAGGTCACCTCGCCCGGGGGCACCACCGCCGCCGGACTACGCGTGCTCGAGCAGCACGCCGTTCGCGCCGCGTTTCTCGACGCGGTAGCGGCCGCCGCGGAACGCAGTCGACAGCTAGGCCGCTGAGGACCACTCCAGTAACCTGGTTCGATGGCGACGCCACGTCTTCGATCGAAGAAGCTGTCTGAGCCGACCATCGCGCGCCTGCCGGTCTATCAGCGCATCGCCGAGGGTCTCCTTCGACGCGGTGAAGGCAAGATCGACTCCAAGCAGATCGGCGAACTGGCCGGCGTGACGGCGACGACCGTGCGACGGGACCTGGCGGGGCTCGGCTCCTTTGGTACCCGCGGCGCCGGGTACGACACGGCCGTCCTGATCGACCGGATCGCGGACGCCCTCGGCCACGACCGGCTCTACGACGTCATCGTCGTGGGCATCGGCAACCTCGGCCGGGCCCTGGTGAACTCGTCGAACTTTCTGATCCGCGGGGCGCGCCTGGTCGCGCTCTACGACAGCGACCCCGAGGTCATCGGGCACGAGGTGGCGGGGCTCATCGTCCAGTCGCTGTCTGATCCGATGCCCGCGGCGACCGTCGGGGTTATCTGCACGCCGGGCAGCGCCGCGCAGGACGTCACCGACCGCATGGTCGCCGCCGACATCCACGCCATCTTGAACTTCGCCCCCCAGGTGGTCTCGGTGCCGCTCGGTACGGCCGTGCACTACGTGGACTTCTCGATCGAGCTCCAGATCCTCATGTACCACCTCAACAACGGCACGGGACCCCTGGGCGGAGGCCTGTTGCACTCGTTGGGCATCGCCAGTACCAATCCCCTGCGGGTCTCGTAGCATGAGGGAGACCGCGGAGGCGATGTGGCACTGATTTCTGTGGGTATCGATCACGAGCACGCCTCGTTGGACCTCTTGGAGAGGGTGACCGTCCCCGAACACGAGTGGGCGAAGATGCTGCGCACGCTGGTGAGCCACCGCAACATCCACGAAGCCGTCTTCGTCTCCACCTGCCTTCGTACCGAAGTGGTGGCCGTCATCGACCGATTTCACGGGGCCATCGACGAGATTACCGAGACGTTGGCCGAGGCCACCGGTCTCTCGGCCAGTGAGTTCGACGATCGCCTGACGGTCAACTTCGAACACGACGTGGCGATCCACCTCTTCCAGGTGGCGGCCGGGCTCAAGTCGGTGGTCCCGGGGGAGTTTGAGATACTCGGCCAACTTCGTCGCGCCCTGGAACTCGCCGTCGAAGAGCAGAGCGCGGGCAGTGAGGTCACCGATCTTTTCCAGCGCGCCATCTCCTCGGGGCGTCGGGCCCGAGCGGAGACCGCGATCTCCAAGGGCACCACCAGCTTCGCCCAAGCGGCCGCCTCAGCGGCGATCGACGAGCTCGGCGCCGAGCTCGAAGGAGCCCACGTCGTGGTGCTCGGTGCGGGCCAGATGGGAAGCGGCATCATCAAGAGCCTCCTCGCCGCCACGCCCGCTCTGGCCACCTTGACCGTGTTGAATCGAACGACCGAGCGGGCCGAAGCCCTGCGCAACGATCTCCACGACGAGCGCGTTCAGGTCGGCGCTTTGGAGTCCGTGGGCGAGCATCTGGCCAACGCCCGTCTGCTGGTGAGCGCGCTCGAGGTCTCTTCGACCGTCCTCTCGCGCGAGGACTTCGCGGACCTGGGCGGCGAGATTCTCATCGTCGACCTCGGCGTGCCCCGCGCGGTTTCGCGCACGGTGAGCGACCTGGCGCACGTGCGACGCGTCGACATCGGTGACCTTCGTGAACGGGTGGAGCGCGCGCTCGGCGGCCGTCGCGACGCGATCGACGACGCCCAGCGCATCGTGAGCGAGGACGTCGAGCGCTTCTTGAGCGAGCAGCGCGCGCGAGGAGCCTCGGCGATCGTGCGCGACCTGCGCGATCACTTCGATGAGGTCATCGCCAGCGAGTTGATCCGGCGCCAGCACGATCTCGAGGGGCTCAGCCCCGAGCAGCGCGACATGGTCGGGTCGTTGGTGCGCTCGGTGGTGGCGAAGATCGCGCACCGCCCGACCGTCGCCCTCAAAGAGGCCGCCGGTACCGATCAAGGAACGCGACTCAGCGAGGCGACCCGCAACCTCTTTGATCTATGACGCTTCGCGTGGCGACTCGCCGGTCGCCGCTCGCCCTGGTGCAGGCGACCCGGGTGCAACGTCGCCTCGAGGAGCACGGCGTCGAGAGTGAACTCGTCCTGGTCGACACTCGTGGTGACCGAGACCTGCACACCGATCTCGCCACGCTCGGCGGACAGGGGATCTTCGCCGTTGAAGATTCAGCGCGCCGTGTTGGCGGGAGAGGCGGACGTCGCGGTGCACAGCGCGAAGGACCTTCCGAGCGTCACCCCGCTAGGTCTCGTGCTGGCGAGCGTGCCCGAGCGTCTCGACGCGAGTGACGTCCTGGTGGGTCGCTCTCTGGCGGGGCTCGGGCCCGGGGCCACGGTCGCGACGGGCTCGCCGCGTCGCAGAGCGTTGTTGCTGGAACGTCGACCCGACTTGCAGATCGTTTCTCTGCGCGGGAACATGGCGACTCGCCTCGCGAAGAGTGGCACCGACGGCGTGGACGCCATCGTGGCCGCCAGGGCGGCCCTCGAGCGACTGGAGGAACTAGACGTCGTGAGCGAGCGTCTCGATCCGACGTGGTTCATCCCGCAAGTGGGACAGGGTGCCCTCGCGCTCGAGGCGCGCAGCGACGACGCGACGACCCGAGCGACGTTAGCCTCGATCAGTGACCCCGTCGCGCTGCTCACCGTCACGGCCGAGCGGGCGTTCTTGGAAGAGTTGGGCGCGGGGTGCTCGATCCCGGCGGGCGCCCACGGCCGGGTGGTGGGCGAGACGCTGGCCTTGCGCGGCGTGATGCTCGAGCCCGACGGCACGAAGAGCGTGCGAGCGGAGTTCACGGGCAGCGACCCGCACGAACTCGGATCTCGCTTGGCCCGGCACCTGCGCGACGACCTGGGCGGTGGTGCCTTCGTGGCGGGCATCTAATGCGGGTGGTCGTGACCCGCGAGCGTGGACACAACGCGGAGCTCGTGTCGTGGGTGCCCGAGGATGCGTCGCTCGTCGAGGTACCTCTTACGACGACGCGGTACTTCGACAGCGACGAAGTGCACGACACCCTTCGCGCCAGTCGACACTTCGGCCACTTTCGCGCGCTCGTGGTCACCAGTGCGCGAAGCGCGCTGTACGTGGCCCTGGCTCGTGACGCTCTGGCCCCGGGGGGCACGGTGCTGAGCGTCGGGACGGCCACCGCCCGGGCGCTCGAAAACGAGGACGTCGACGTGGACGTGGTCGGCGACACCGGGGCGGTGGACCTCGACGCCGTGATCGCCGACGGACCGGTGCTGCTGCTGGGCGCCGCCGCGATGCGCGATGAACTAGCCACCACGCTCGTCGGGCGAGGGGTGGTAGTGGAGAAGCTGGCCTGCTACGAGACGGTGCCGGTGCCGCTCACCCCCGACGATGAGATCGCGCTTCGAGAGGCCGAGGTCGTCTTCATCGGCGCTCCCTCGGCGTGGTTCGTGGCGAGTCGCTACCTCGAACCCCAGGCCTGGGTGGTTGTTCCGGGAGCCACGACGGCGAGCGTCGTTTCTCGCGATCACGAGCGGGTCATCGTGGGCTGGGATCCCGCGCTGAGGGATCGCTTGGCCGCCCTGTAACGAACGAGGACGCAGCGACCATCGCGCTACTTTCCAGCCTCATTAGGCTTACCAGCGTGTTTCCCGCTCAGCGCCCTCGGCGCCTCCGTCGAACTGCGTCGATCCGCCGCCTGGTGGCAGAGACCACGCTGACTCCCGCTGACTTCGTGGCGCCTCTTTTCGTGGCGGAGGGGCTGACGGACGCGTCACCGATCGCGTCGCTGCCGGGCCACTTTCAGCACACCATTTCCTCCCTGCACGACGAGGTCAAGTCGCTCCTCGACGTCGGGGTGAGTGGCGTCATTCTCTTCGGCGTGCCCGCGACCAAGGACGAGTTCGGCAGCGCCGCCTGGGACCGCGAGGGCATCGCCCAAGTGGCCCTTCGCTCGCTCCGCGACGCGTTCGGCGACGAACTGGTCCTCATGGCCGATCTGTGCCTGGACGAGTACACCACGCACGGCCACTGCGGAGTGGTGCGGAGCGACGGCTCGGTCGACAATGACGCGACCCTGGAGCTCTACGCGCGGGTCGCCCTGGCTCAGGCCGAGGCCGGAGCGGACGTCGTCGCCCCGAGCGGCATGATGGACGGCCAAGTTGGCGCCATTCGTTCCGCCCTGGAGGGCGCCGGCTTTCCCGACACGATCATCATGGCCTACGCGGCCAAGTACGCGAGCGGATTGTACGGTCCCTTTCGCGACGCGGTGGGGGTCGAGATCGTGGGCGGCGGGGACCGTAAGGGGTACCAGCAGGACCCTCGCAACCGCACGGAGGCCTTGCGTGAGGCGCGACTCGACGTCGCGGAGGGCGCCGACATCGTCATGGTGAAGCCGGCGATGACCTATCTCGATATCGTCGCGGACCTTCGCCGCGAACTGGACGTGCCGCTGTGCGCCTATCACGTGAGCGGTGAGTACGCCATGGTCAAAGCCGCCGCCGCCCACGGGTGGATCGACGGGACCAGCGTGGCGCTCGAGCAGCTGACCGCCGTGCGCCGCGCCGGCGCGGACTTTGTGCTCACCTACTTCGCGCGAGAGCTCGCCGAGGAGTTGGGTCGTTGAGCTCGAACGGGGCCTGGTTCGAACGCGCCCAGGTCGTCATACCCGGCGGCGTCGACTCTCCCGTTCGCTCCTTTCGCTCGGTGGGCGGAACGCCCTACACGGTCGTCAGCGGCGAAGGTGCGTACGTCACCGACGTCGAGGGCCAGCGCTACCTCGACTACGTGCAGTCCTACGGCGCGTCGTTGCTCGGCCACGCTCACCCGGTCGTCGTGGAGACGCTGCGCGCGGCGTCGGGCAAGGGCACGACCTTCGGCGCACCGACCCCCGGCGAGGTGCTCTTGGCCGAAGCCATGACCTCACGGGTGAGAGGGCTCGAACAGGTTCGCCTGGTGTCCTCGGGGACCGAAGCGGTGATGAGTGCGGTGCGCCTGGCCCGCGGCTACACCGGTCGCGACAAGATCGTGAAGTTCGACGGCTGCTACCACGGGCACTCCGACGCCTTGCTCGTCGCGGGCGGCAGCGGTATCGCCCAGATGGGTCTTCCGGGCTCGGCCGGCGTGACGGCGGGGTCGGTGGCCGACACGCTCGTCGCGCCCTACAACGAAGTACCGACCCTCGATGAGTCGATCGCCGCCGTCATCGTCGAACCGGTCGCGGCGAACATGAACCTGGTGGCACCCACCTCCACCTTTCTCTCGGACCTGCGCGTCGAGTGCGACCGGGTCGGGGCGCTTCTCATCTTTGACGAGGTCATCACGGGATTTCGTTTGGCCGTCGGTGGCGCCCAGGAGTTCTTTGGTGTCGCACCCGATCTCTGGACCTTCGGCAAGGTCATCGGCGGGGGACTGCCCGTCGGGGCCTTTGGCGGCCGACGGGACGTGCTGTCGTCCCTGTCACCCCTCGGCCCCGTCTACCAAGCGGGTACCTTGTCGGGAAACCCGCTCGCCACGGCGGCTGGGGTCGCCGTCCTCGAGCACGTCACCATCGACGAACTGGCGCTGCTCGCGGGACGGGTGAAGAACTTCGCCAGCGACTTAGAGGCCGCGATCCGAGAGGCCGGCGTCTTCGCCCTCGCGCCCCACGTGGGCTCCTTGATGGGCCTGTACCTCAGCGACGCGGAAGTGAGCGCGCCGCGAAACTTCGCCGAGGCGAAGGCGCTCAACGAGAACGGCCTCTACAAGAAGTTCTTTCACGCCATGCTGGCGCGCGGCGTGGCTCTCGCTCCCGGGGCCTACGAGATTCTCTTCGTCTCGCTCGCCCACACCGTGGCGGACTTAGAACGCACCGTGAGCATCGCGGCCGACGCGGCGAAGGAGATGACGGCGTGAGCGACAGTCGCAGCGAAGACTGGGCGGTTCGCCCACCGTTTGTTCCGAACGGGCCGACGTCGCCGGTCACTTTGTTGACCGACGACGCGGGTCTCACGCAGCTGGCGGGTATTCCGCCCGTCGCCTGGCAGACGCCGTGGAGCGAGATCTCGAACCTCGAACTCGTCCGCGTCTCGCACCAGATGTTGCTCTTCGCCACCATCGGGGACGTTCGTTACTGTTGGCGCCACCGCGACCTGGTGGGCTACGACACCCTGGCCGGCGTCGTCATCGAACACGGGGGCGTCGTCAGCCAGCGTCGACGACGGGTCGCCATCTACGCCCTCGTCGCCGTGGTGGTGCTCGCGAGTTTCGCGGGCGGCATCGCCGCGTGGTTCAATCGGGGCAGCAGCGCGGCCCAAGAGCTCGCGGCGGCGCGCCACGTGAACCTGACGCTGAACGACCTGCCGAGCGGCTGGTACAAAACGTCGGACACGATTTTGAACTACCTGGTGCCCGGGCCCAACAAGGTCTACACCTCGACCACCACGACCGCGCCGGCGAAGGACACGAGCTTTGACAAGGCGGCCTCGGTGTTTCAGACCTGCCTCGGCGTGTCGAACGCGAAGGACCGCATCTACGGGGCCGCCGGGCAGGAGCCCGACTATCAGGTCTCTTCGGCCATCTTTAACACCAACGCCCTAGGCGGCATAGAGCTGGCCTCCACGGCGCAGTACTACCACTCCACGACCATGGTCGAGAAGGACACTCGCGAGATGACGATGTCGAACTTCGGCTCGTGTTTTGCGACCTCCAGCGCCGACATCATTTTGTCGGGCTTTGGGCTCACCAACCCCGCCTCCAACGTGGCCACCAACTGGCAGCCGATGACCTTCACCAAGGGCTGGTCCCGCGGCGGAGTGATCGGCTTCACCGTGCCCAGCTTGAGCACCAAGGTCCATCTGGTGATGGCGGTCATGACCCACGGCCACTACGAAGTGACCCTGAGCGCCATCGTGGGATCGTTCGCCAAGTCCAAGAAGGTGCTCGGGACTCTGGTGAACACGCTGTTGTCGCGAATGACGACGTCGAGCTCTACCGCCGCTTAGGCGTTCAGTTCCTTCTTCTCCGGAAAGACCAACTGCCACGCCTGGTCGGGAATGACCCCGGCGAGCCGGGTCATCGCGCGATAGCCAATCTCCGCTGGACCCTTGTCGTCGTTGTTCATCAGGTTGGCCATGATCTTGAGCAGCTCGCGCATGAGGGGCGGTATTCGCATTCCGGCGCCCACGCAGACTTGCATCACCTTGGGATCGGAGATCATGCGCACGAAGGCTCGCGCCACGCGGAAGTAGTCGCCGTAGGCCGCGTTCAGTCGTTCGTCGTAGAGGGCGAGGACCTCGTGGTCGTTGGCGACCAGCGCCTCGCCGAGCACCGACGCCGCCAGTCGACCGGACTCGTAGCCGTAGGCGATGCCTTCGCCATTAAAAGGGTTCACCATGCCGGTGGCGTCGCCGGTGGTCAAAGTGTTCGCTCCGACGCGCGGTCCAATCGAGAGACCCATCGGCAGACGACCGCCGGTCGGGGGACCACAGCAGGTCTCATCATTGAGACCCCAGGCGTCGCCGACCTGGGCGACGAAGTACTCCTGGAGCTTCGTGGTGTTGACGCCTTTCCAGTTGCCCCCGGTCGAGAGCAGTCCGACGCCGACGTTGACTCGCCCATCGCCCAGGGGAAAGATCCAGCCGTATCCCGGCACCACGTCACCGTGGGTGTCGCGGATGTCGAGGTGCGAGTCGATCCACGGTTCGTCGTGTCGATCGCTGGTGTAGTAGCCCCGCAACGCCATCCCGAGCGGCCAGTCGCGATTGCGCACGACGCCGAGCTCGCGGCCGAGTCGGGAGTTCTGTCCGTCGGCGACGACCAGGTAACGGCCGCGGATCTCTCCGAGGGCGCCCGTATCCTTGTCCTTCACCACCACGCCGGCGGCCCCGACCAGCTGCTGCTCGCGACCGGGGGTGGGCTCCACCAGATCGATCGCCTCCACGCCGTTCAGCACGACGGCGCCGTGTTTCTCGGCGTTCTCGGCCACCAGTCCGTCCAAATTAAAACGGGTGATGGTGTAGCCGTAGTTCGGAAAGACCGGGTGCTCGGGCCACTTCATGTCGAGCTCCGCCCCAAAGCCAAAGCCGCGAAGGCCCTGGTAGCGATGTCCGTTCGCGGCCACGATGCCCTCCAAGCCCATCTCGGCCAGCTGATAGACCGAGCGGGGCGTCAGGCCGTCTCCACAGGTCTTCTCGCGGGGGAAGTGCTTCTTCTCGATCAGACAGACCGACCATCCGGCCGAGGCCAACCAGTAGGCGCAGGCCGACCCGCTCGGTCCACCACCGACGATCACGACGTCAAAGACGGTTGGTCGCGCGAGCACGTCCTCGAGGCTTTTCACGGGCCAATCTTACGTCGCTCGCTCGGGTCGTCGACCCGTCAGAGGGACTCGCCCGGTCTGGTAGAAATGATGGACGTGGACCAGTACATCTCAATACTTGGACTCCTCATCCTCGGAGTGCTGTTCGCGTCGGGATCGTTTGTCGCGTCGGGTCTGCTCGCACCGCACAAACGGCCCAGCGACGCGAAGTTGGCACCCTTTGAGTGTGGGATTGTCCCCGAGGCGGAGCCGCCACAGCGCTTTCCCGTGCGCTTCTACCTCGTGGCGATGATCTTCGTGATCTTTGATATCGAGGTCGTCTTTATGTACCCCTTCGCCGTCGTCTTTCGCCAACTCGGCGTCTTTGGGCTCGTCGAGGTCCTGATTTTCTCCTTCGCCGTCTTTGGCGCGCTGCTCTTCTTGGTCGCCGAGGGCGCTCTCACCTGGGGCCCCTTGAAGCACCTGGTGCCGGGCACCCCCGCGCGCACCAGTGACTCGACCATCGTGCGCATCAGCGCCGACCCCGACAAGGCCGCCTAGTGGCTCTCGAAGATCTCCAACACAACTTTCTGACCGGTCAGGTCGAAGACCTGGTGCGCTGGGCGCGGCGCGCCTCGGTGTGGCCGGCGACCTTCGGCCTGGCCTGTTGCGCCATCGAGATGATGGCGGCGGGCGCCGCCGACTACGACCTCGCGCGCTACGGCATGGAGGTCTTTCGCAACTCACCGCGCCAGGCGGACCTCATGATCGTCGCCGGACGGGTCAGCCAGAAGATGGCCCCGGTGCTGCGCCAGGTTTACGACCAGATGATGGAACCCAAGTGGGTCATCTCCATGGGCGTGTGCGCCTCCAGCGGCGGCATGTTCAACAACTACGCCATCGTCCAGGGGGTGGACCAGATCGTTCCGGTCGACGTGTACGCCCCCGGGTGCCCGCCGAGCCCCGAGACCTTGATGCACGCGATCTTGACGCTGCACGAGCAGATCCGCACCGGTGAGATCCTCCAGCGCCGCAGCGAGGGTCGCCCGACCCACGTCGCCGACCAGTCGAACGTCTGGACCCCCGAGGTCCCCGTCGCCGTGAGGGTGGGAACGCCGAAGTGATTCCCCTTCCCCCTACGGCCCCCCCAGGAGTCGTTACCGCCGACGTGATGGCGAGCGACCTGGGCTGCTTTCCCACCGTCGACGACTACTTCGAGCTGGTGCGCTCCTTTAAGGCCGACCACTTTGAGATGTGCGTGGACCTGTGCGCGGTCGACTACCTCGAACACCTGTCGCGCCCGCTGCCCGAGGGTGTCACGCCCACCCGCTTTGAGGTGGTGGTGAACCTGCTCAGTCTCTCCAAGCGCCAACGGGTGCGCATTCGGGTGCAGGCGGGCGACGACGAGCCCCGGGTGCCGTCCCTCTTCTCTCTGTACCCCGGCACCGAGGCGATGGAGCGCGAGGCCTTCGACCTGCTCGGAGTGCTCTTTGACGGTCACCCCGACCTGACCCGGATCTTGATGCCCGAAGACTGGGAAGGTCATCCGCTGCGCAAGGACTACGCCGTCGGAAAGATTCCCGTCCAGTTCAAAGAAGCGCCGGGTCCCCGATGAGTGATCCGAGCGTACGCGTCGCCGAACGCGTGGACCTGCTCGCGGCCGAGACCGACGAGGGCCTACAGGGCCTCCAGCCGCGCAGCGCCACCAGTACCGACGAGCTCGGTCGCGAGGTCGGCGCGGTGTTGCGCACCAGCGACCTGACGCTCGATCCCAACGACGTTGACTACGAGCGTCACGACGACGAGACGATGATCATCAACATGGGTCCGGCCCACCCCTCCACGCACGGGGTGTTGCGACTGATGATTGAGCTCGACGGCGAGTACGTGCTGCGCACCAAGCCGGTGATTGGCTACCTGCACACCGGCATGGAGAAGACCGGCGAGGTCTTGAGTTATATCCAGGGCGCGACCAACGTGACCCGGATGGACTACTTGAGCCCGGTCGGCAACGAGCTCGGTTTCTCGTTGGCCGTGGAGAAGCTCCTCGCCATTGAGATCCCCGAACGCGCCACCTGGATTCGCATGATGATGGCCGAGCTGAACCGTCTCTCCTCGCACCTGGTGTGGATCGCCACGAACGGCATGGACCTCGGCTCCACCTCGGCCATGATCTACGGGTTTCGCGAACGCGAGCTGATACTGGCCTTCTTCGAGAAGACGGCCGGCCTGCGGATGAACCTGAACTACGTGCGACCCGGCGGGGTGGCGGCCGATCTGCCCGACGGCTGGGAAGATGACGTCCTCGTTATCTGTGACACGGTCTACGAGCGCACCTTTGAGTACGACGAGCTCTTGACCGGCCAGCCCATCTTCCGGGGCCGCATGGTGGGGGTCGCGCCGATCACGGCCGAGGAGGCGCTCGCCCTGTCGGCCACGGGACCCCTGCTGCGTTCGACGGGCGTGCCGTGGGACCTGCGTCGCTCGATGCCCTACCTGGCCTACGACCAAGTGGACTTTGACGTCATCGTCGGCACCTACGGCGACAACTTTGACCGCTACGCCATCCGCTTGAACGAGATGCGCGAGTCGATCCGCATCATCCGTCAGTGCCTGGAAAGGATGCCCTCGGGCGACTACCGGAGTCAGGACCCCAAGGTCACGCCGCCCCCGCGCGCGCGCATCGATGAGTCGATGGAAGCCTTAATTCACCACTTCAAGCTCTTCACCGAGGGCTTTATGGTGCCCCCGGGCGAGGTGTACAGCGCCATCGAGTCCCCGCGCGGCGAGCTCGGCTGTTACCTCGTCGCCGACGGCGGGCCCAAGCCCTACCGGCTCCACGTTCGGGGACCGAGTTTCGTCAACCTCCAGTCCTTGCCGCTCTTGATGCGCGGCGGTCTGCTCTCGGACGCCATCGCCGTCATCTCCTCGATCGATCCGGTGTTGGGCGAGGTGGACCGATGAGTCATCTGCGCAACGAGTTGCGCCAACGGGCCGAGGAACTGGTGGCCCTCTACCCCCGACGCCGTTCGGCCATGTTGCCCCTCCTGCACCTGGCCCAGGAGCAAGACGGCTATCTCTCCAACGAAGGCATCGCCGAGGTGGCCGAACTCACGGGCACGACGCCGGCCGACGTGCGCGGGACCGCCGCTTTCTACGACATGTATCACCTCGAGCCGGTGGGCAAGTACGTGGTGGGGGTCTGCACCAACATCGCCTGCCTCTTGGCCGGGGGAGAAGAGCTCCTCGAGCACGCCAGCACGACGTTGGGTTGCGCCGTGGGCTCGACCTCGGACGACGGACTCTTCACTTTGGAAGAGGCCGAGTGCCTCGCCGACTGCAACATCGCGCCCTGCGTCCAGGTGAACAGCCGCTACGTGCGCACGACCACGCCCGAGGCCTTCGACGCCCTGGTCGGGGAGCTCAGGGCCGGCCAGCGCGACCACGACATTCCGAGCTTTGGCACGCTCATTCGCGTGCGGCGCGCCGGCGGACTTCGCGCCAGCAAGAGCGACGTGGCGAGCGAACGCGGTGACGCGAGGTCAGCGCGTGAGAAGCGCGACGCGGAGAACAAGTAATGGCCGTTCTCGACGCTCCCCGCATTGTCACGGCTCGCGAGGGCTTCGATGACTCCTACACGCTTGCTCGTTACCTGGAGACGGGCGGCTACCAAGGGTTGCGCAAGGCGCTGACCATGTTCCCCGAAGCGGTGGCGGCCGAAGTGGACGCCGCCTCGTTGCTCGGACGCGGCGGGGCGGGCTTTCCCGCCGGTCGCAAGTGGTCCATGTTGCGCAAGGCGCCGGTCTCGTACCTCGTCGTGAATGGCGATGAGTCCGAGCCCGCGACCTTTAAGGATCACTACCTCATCGAGCGCGACCCGCACCAGATCATCGAAGGTGTCGTCATCTCGGCCTACGCCCTGCAGGTCAATCAGGCCTTCATCTACGTGCGCGGTGAGTTCGCCCTGGGTCTGGAGCGCTTGCAGCAGGCCCTCAACGAGGCCTACGAGTACGGCGCGCTCGGTTCCAAGATCTTTGGCTCGGACTTCTCGATCGACATCGTGGCCCACCCCGGCGCCGGCGCCTACATCTGCGGCGAAGAGACGGCCCTGATCGAGGGCCTCGAGGGCAAGCGGGGCTTTCCCCGTATCAAGCCTCCGTTCTTTCCCGCCGTCACCGGGCTGTACGGCGAGCCGACGGTCGTGAACAACGTCGAGACCATGGCCAACGTGCCGTGGATTATCACCAACGGTGGCGCGGCCTTCGCGGCGCTGGGCGGAGGGCGCAGCACCGGCACGCGGCTCTTCGCTCTAGCCGGGCGGGTCAACCAGCCGGGCGTTTACGAGATCGAGATGGTAAAGAACACCTTCCGCGACCTCATCTACGACCCGGCCCTGGGCGGCGGCATCGTGAACGACGGACAGATCAAGGCGTTTATCCCCGGCGGCGTCTCCGCGCCGTGGTTCGGACCCGACCTCTTGGACCTTCCCCTCGGCCAAGACGAGGTCGCGGAAAAGGGATCGATGCTGGGTTCGGGATCGGTCGTCGTCTTTGACCAGACCAGTTGCATGGTGCGGGCGACCTGGCGCATCACGCGGTTCTTCTCGCGCGAGTCCTGCGGCCAGTGCACGCCGTGTCGCGAGGGCTCGGGCTGGATCGAGCGGGCCATGTATCGCCTGGAGCACGGCGGCGGCCGCATGGAGGACCTCGACATGCTGCTCGACCTCTGCGACAACATCTCGCCCGGTCTCAACTGGCCTCCCCAGCAGACCACGATCTGCGTGCTCGGTCCCTCGATTCCCTCGTCGGTGAACTCGGCCATCACCATGTTCCGCGACGAGTTCGCCCAACACGTCAACGACGGAGGCTGTCCCTTTGACTGACGTGAAGTCCTCCGTGACTGTCTCGGTGAATGGCCGCAACGTGCAAGCGCAACCCGGCGAGCTCCTCATCGAGGTGGCCGAGCGCGCGGGCCACTACGTGCCGCGTTTTTGCTACCACCCGCGCATGGAGCCGGTGGGGTTCTGTCGCATGTGCCTGGTGGAAGTGGACGGTCCCCGCGGCGCGACCCTGCAGCCCGCCTGCTACATCAAGGTCAATGACGGCATGAGCGTGGTCACCGACTCCGACAAGGTGAAGAAGGCGCAAGACGGCGTCTTGGAGTTCCTGCTCGCGAACCACCCGCTCGACTGCCCGGTCTGTGACAAGGGGGGTGAGTGTCCGCTGCAGGACCAGACGTTGGCCCACGGGTCGGGCGAGACGAGGTTCATTGAAGAAAAGCGACACTTCGTCAAGCCCATCGAGATTGGCGAGCTGGTGTTGTTGGACCGCGAGCGCTGCATTCAGTGCGCGCGCTGCACCCGGTTCAGCTCGGACGTCTCGGGTGACACTGAGATCGCCTTCTCCGGTCGAGGTGACCTCATTGAGGTCGCCCCCTCCCCGACGACCCCCTTCGACTCGACGTTCTCGGGAAATACCGTCCAGATCTGTCCGGTCGGCGCGCTCACGGCGAAGCCGTATCGCTTTACGGCGCGCCCCTGGGACTTAGAGCAGGTCGAGAGCACCTGCACGACGTGTGCCGTCGGGTGCCGCGTCGCGGTGCAGTCATCGGGCAACCGTTTGACGCGCCTGCTGGGCGTGGACTCGGAGCCGGTGAATCACGGGTGGCTGTGCGACAAGGGACGCTTCACGCTGGACGCCATTGACGGACACGACGGTGAGACCGATCCCCTTTCCGCCTCGACTCGACTGCGCGAGCCCCTGGTGCGCGAGAACGGCGAGTTACGGCCGACGACCTGGGGCGACGCGCTGTCGCGCGCCGCGGCGATCCTCCAGGACGCCTCCTCCACGCCGAACGGGGTGGGGGCCATCGGCGGCGCGGCCCTGACCAACGAGGGAGCCTTCGCCTGGGAGCGCTTCGTGCGCGGCGTGCTCTCGAGCGATCACCTCGACGCGCAGTACGACGATGGTCTGGACGGGGCGCTTATTCAGGCGCTGGCGCCCGCGACCATCGACGAGGCCGCGAACGCGCGGGTCGTGGTCACCTTGACCGGCGACATTCGAGAAGAGCTTCCGGTGTTGTTCTTGCGCCTGCGCGAGAACTTCGTGCAACGAAAGAACTCCTTGATTGAGTTCACCTTTGGCCCCAGCGCCCTGCGGTCGCTCGCCACCGTCTCGATGCCCGTACGGCCCGGCGAGGCGCACGTCATCGCCAAGGCCCTCGCGACGCCCGACGCCAAGACGACCAAAGACTCAACGGTCACCGACCAGGAACTGGAGGACGCGCGCCGCCTGATTGGTGAGAACGGCGAGGGCGTCGTCTTTATCGTCGGACGGCCGAACTTGGCCGAGTCGGCGAGCGTGATGGAGAGCGCGATTCGCACCCTGGCCGACGCCTTTCCGGCCGCGACGTTCCTGCCGGCCCTGCGACGGGCCAACGTGCGCGGCGCCCTCGACATGGGTCTGGCTCCCACCCTTCGACCGGGTCGCGGGTACGACGCGAACTGCGCGGGGCGAAGCTCGCTCGAACAGCTCGAGGCGATGCGCACCGGTGAGCAGAAGGCCGTGCTGTTGCTCGGCGGATGTCTGTTAGGCAACGTGCTTGACGTCGAGGGCGCCGTCGCCGCGCTGGAGGCGGCAAAGGTGGTCGTGGTTTCCGGTCACGGTGGCAAGACCCTGGGCTACGCCGACGTCGTCTTGCCGGCCGCCGTGCAACACGAGCGCCACGGGACAGTGACCAACATTGAAGGTCGCGTCACCAACGTCACCGCCAAGATCGTGGCCCCCGGTTCGGCCTGGCCCGACGTGGCGATCGCCGCCGAGTTGGCCGAGGCCTGCGGACAGAGTCTGGGACTCGACTCGGTCGAACTCGCCGCGAAGGTCATCGAAGAGACGACGGGGTACCCGGCGCTCTCGATCATGAACGACCTCTCCGACGAGGGCGCGGTGGTCGGGCGAATGAAGGAACGGGTCGAACGTCGCCCCCTCGACCCCATGGCCTTCCCGGGCATTCGCTCCACCAACACGGTGGGACTAGGTGAACTGACCGGGGCGTTAGTGAGCAACGCGGTCACGAGCGGCGCGGCGCCACGGGTCGCCACCCTGGACGCCGTCGCGGCGGGACGCGGCGTCGACGTTGGACACTACGACGCCTACGGGCTCGCCCTCACCGTTGTTCGTCGCCTCTACGACCACGGCATCATGATGCAAGGTTCACCGGCGTTGGCGAACCTCGCCGCGAAGACGACGGCCTTGATCAACCACTTCGACCTCGACCGCCTGGGCCTCGCGACCGGCGACGAGGTGCAGGTGAACGCGCCCGCCGGGCCGATCAGTCTGCCGGTCGTTCTCTGTGATGACGTCCCTCGCGGCACGCTCGGGATTGTCTTTGGCAGCGTCGACGAGTCCGGCAGCGACCGCGCCGCGACGCTGCTCTATGAGCCCGCGAGCGTCATCACCCAACTGAAGCTGGCGACCTCGTGACCCTCGCGTCGGTCGACCCGCTCTTTGTCTTCGGTCACGTCAGTGGTGTCGACATCCTCATCTTGTTGATCCGACTCTTGGTGGGCTTTGGCGCGCTGATGGGTGCGGTCACCATGATGATCTGGTTCGAGCGCAAGGCCATCTCCGACATGCAGAGTCGCATCGGCCCCCAGCGCTGGGGACCGTTCGGTCTCTTGCAGACCCTGGCTGACGGGATCAAGCTCTTCTTCAAAGAAGACCTCGTTCCCGATCAGGCCGACCGCTTCGTCTTCAAGCTCGCTCCGTACCTGGCGCTGGTGCCGGCCATCATCACCTTCGCCATCGTGCCGGTCGGCGGAACGATGCACATCGCGGGCCACACCGTGCTGCTCCAGATCGCCAACCCGCCCATTGGCATCTTGTTGATGCTGGCGATGTCGGGCATCTCGGTCTATGGCGTCATGCTGGCCGGGTGGGCCTCGGGATCTAAGTACCCGCTCATCTCCTCGGTGCGCGCGAGCGCCCAGATGATCAGCTACGAGGCGGCGCTCGGCATCACCGTCGTCACCGTGGTCCTCGTCACCGGTTCGCTCTCCACGCACAACATCGTTACCTCCCAGGGCGGGGACATCTGGCACTGGAACGTGATTCGCCTGGGCGTCGTGCCGTTCATCATCTTCTGGATCGCCATCACCGCCGAACTGAATCGTCCGCCCTTCGACGTGGTGGAAGCCGACAGCGAACTGGTCGGGGGCTTTAACACCGAGTACTCGTCGATTCGCTTCGCGCTCTTCTACATGGCGGAGTTCATGAACACCATCACGATGTCGGCGATCATCGTGACGCTCTTCTTCGGCGGTCCCGCCGGCTGGGTGCCGCCCGTCGCCCACCTGCGCTGGGTCTTCCCGATTCTCTGGTTCGTCATCAAGACCACCATCTTCTGCTTCTGCTACATCTGGTTCCGGGCCGCGCTACCGCGCTTTCGCTACGACCAGGTCATGGACCTCGGCTGGAAGCGACTGATTCCGCTCAGTCTGGGCTGGATGCTGGTGGTGGCCGGGTTTCTCATCAAGCCGGCCTGGGGCCTCTTGATGGCGGCGGCCGTCCTCTTCGCCTCGGTGGTGCTCGGGCGAGCCTTCTCCTTGGGCCAGTCGCGCGAGAGCGGACCCGACTCGGTCTTGCCGCCGATCGGCCAGCGACCGCTCCCGGGACAGATCCTTCGCGCCTTCACCGATCTCGACGAGGAAGACCTATGAGTAAGCCGCTCAGTTTCTTCGGGGGATTCAAACTGACCTTCCAGCACCTGGCCCGCCCCACGGTCACCACCAGCTACCCCCAGTCCAAGCGGGCCAAGCAACCGCGCCAGCACGGTCGCCACGTGCTGAACCGCTACGAAGACGGCATGGAGAAGTGCATTGGCTGTGAGCTGTGCGCGGGCGTGTGTCCGGCGAACTGCATCTACGTGCGCGGGTCTCGACAACCCGCCCGACCATCCGGTCAGCCCCGGCGAGCGCTACGGCTACGTCTACGAGATCAACTACCTGCGCTGTATCCACTGCGACCTCTGCGTGGAGGCCTGCCCCACCCAGGCCATCACCGAGTCCAAGATGTTCGAGTTCTCCTTCACCAACCGAGCGGACGCCATCTATACCAAGGCCGAGCTTCTCGTCGACGACCAGGGATATCCCAAGCGGCTGCCCTGGGAGGACTGGCGCGAGGGGGAGGCCGAGATGACGGGCGGCTGGATGCGCGCCACCTCGCCGGCCGGCGACGCGAGCTTCGAAGGCGTGGTGCAGTGGACCGGGGACCTCGGCGTGGGAGTGCGGGCGCCCGAGGGTGGCCAGAGCGGGAACCGCGACGACGAAGCGACGGGCTCCAAGCAACTGAGGCGGGCGTTCTTCCGTCACCTCAACCCCATCGACGTCAACGACGACCAGCGCGGCCTGCAGGGACAGATGAGCCGAGGGCAAGAGAAGATGACCATGGCGCGCGAGAAACTGGCGGAGCGCAAAAAGAACAAGCGGGACAAGAAGAACAAGAAGGACCCGAGTCACCAGTGATCGCCACAACGTACGCCATCCCGGACGTCGTGGTCTTTGTGACCTCGACCATGTTGATTCTCGTCGGGGCGCTCGGCGTCATCTCCCTGAGGAACCCGGTGCACGCAGCGCTCTCGCTCATCATGACGCTCTTCGGCGTGGCCGTCGCGTTCATTGCCCAGTCCGCCGATTTTCTCGCGGCCGTTCAGATCATCGTCTACGCCGGGGCCATCGTGGTGCTCTTCCTGTTCGTGATCATGTTCTTGGGCGTGGGCTATGGCGCCAAGAGCAACGTGGAGCCCCTGGTGGGCCAGCGCGGTTTCGCCCTGGCCGGCGTGGTGATCACCGTCGGCGGTCTCATCGCCCTCATGGCCTCCTCCCACTGGGTCACCGGCGCCTCGTCGGTGACCGGAAAACTCGCCACCGGCCAGGGCAACGTCAAACAGCTCGGCACGGCGGTCTTCACGACCTACCTCTACGCCTTCGAAGCGACCTCGCTGCTGCTGGTGATCGCGGTGGTGGGGGCCGTCTTGTTGGCCCGTCGCGAACGAGCCACCACGCGCGAGACCCACGACGAGGTGACCACGTGAACGTCCCCGCCGCCTGGTACCTGGTCGTCGCGGCCCTCCTCTTTGGGGTCGGCGCCTTCGGTCTCTTGACGCGACGCAGCGCGCTGATCATGTTCATGTGCTTGGAGCTGATGCTGAACGCGGTCAACCTCACCTTCGTGACCTTCTCTCGGACCATGAGCGACATCGCCGGCCAGGCCAGCGTCTTTTTCGTCATGGTGGTGGCCGCGGCCGAGGTGACCGTCGGACTGGGCATCGTGGTGGCGGTCTTTCGCCGCCGTTCCTCCACCTCGGTGGACGACCTCACCGAGTTGAAGGGCTGAGATGGCACCCGTCGCTACGTTGCTGCTGATCATGCCGCTCGCCGGGTTCCTCTTCGTGCTGGTGATGGGCCCGGCCGTGAAGGAAAAGGCCATCGGGGCGATTGGGACCGGCGTCGTCGCGGTGTCCTTCGTGCTGGCCGTCGTCACGTTCTTTACGTTGTTGCACCGATCCAGCCGCGAGGTGACGATCCACCTCTTTAACTGGATCAACGTCGGCACCCTGCACGTGCCCGCCGCCTTGCTGGTCGATCCACTCTCGATCACCATGTGCCTCTTCGTCACCGGCATCTCGGCGCTGATTCACCTGTACTCCATTGGCTACATGCACGGGGAGAAGGACTTTCGCAAGTTCTTCTTGTACCTCAACCTCTTCGTCTTCTCCATGCTGTTGCTGGTGCTCGCTAACAACCTGCTGCTCACCTTCGTCGGCTGGGAGGGCGTCGGGGTCTGCTCGTACTGGCTGGTGAGCTACTACTTCACCCGGGGCAGCGCGGCGTCGGCGGGCAAGAAGGCCTTCCTCTACAACCGGGTGGGGGACTTCGGGCTCCTGGTCGCGATGTTCCTGCTCTTTCACCACACCCACACCCTCAACTACCTCGGCGTCTTCCACGTGGCGGGCACCCTGTCGCCGACCGTGGCCACCTTGACGGTGCTGGCGCTGTTGCTCGCCGCCACCGGTAAGAGCGCCCAGATTCCCCTCTTCAACTGGCTCCCCGACGCCATGGAAGGTCCCACCCCGGTCTCGGCGTTGATCCACGCCGCCACCATGGTCACGGCCGGTGTCTACCTGCTCGTGCGCATGTCGCCCGTGCTCACGATGTCGCCGGACGGGCGCGCCACGATCGCGGTCATCGGTGGGGTGACGGCCTTCGTCGCGGCCACCATCGCCACCTCCCAGCAGGACATAAAAAAGGTCCTGGCCTTCTCCACGGTGTCCCAGATCGGCTACATGGTGCTCGCCGTGGGCGTGGGCGCGTACTCGGCCGCCATCTTCTTGATGGTGGCCCACGCCTTCTACAAGGCGCTGCTCTTCCTCGGCGCGGGCTCGGTCATTCACTCCCTCGACAACGAACAGGACCTGCGAAAGATGGGGGGGCTCGCGAAGTACCTGCCGCTCACCTTCCCGGCCTTTCTGATCGGTTGGCTGGCCATCTCGGGCATCCCGCCCTTCGCCGGCTTCTTCGCCAAGGGCGACGTCCTGACCAACGTCTTCCAGCACAACAAGTTCCTCTGGGCGCTCGGCGTCGTCACGGCCATCCTCACCGCGTACTACATGACCCGGCTCTTCGTGATGACGTTCCGCGGCACCGAGCGCTTCCGCGACGTGACCGACGGGCACGATCCCCACGAGTCGCCGTGGGTGATGACCGTGCCGCTGGTCGTGCTCAGCGCGCTGGCCATTGTCGGGGGGATCGTCGACCTGCCGTGGGCGCACCAGGCGGCCCTCAGCGGTTTCCTGCATCCCGTGCTCGGCTACGTCCCCGCGGTCGCCGCGGCGTCCACCACCGAGCAGTGGGTCCTCGCCGCCGTCGACGTGGTGGCCGCCCTGATCGGTTTGGTCGCGGCCGTGACGATCTGGCGCGACCTGAGCTTCGGTGAGCGCTTCGAGTCGACGTTCTTCGAGCGCGTGTGGTACTGGGACGACTTCTACGACGCGACGATCGGTCGCCCGCTCACCGAGGTCGCCGTCTTTGACGAGAGCGTGGTGGAGCCCAAGGTGATCGACGGCGCCGTCACCGCGGTGGCGGTCGCTATTCGCAACAGCGCCGAGGGCCTGCGCAAAGTTCAGTCCGGCTTCGTGCGTCAGTACGCGCTGGCCATGGTGCTGGGCTTCGCCGTCATCGTCGTCTATCTGGTGGCGAGGGTCCACTAGATGCACTCCTCGCTCTATCTCTCCGCGCTCATCGTCGTGCCCCTGCTCGGGGCGCTCCTCGCCATGGCGGTGCGCAAGACCGACGGACTGTCCTTCGTCGTCGGGGTCGCCACCTCGATCGTGGAGTTCGCCCTCTCGATCGTCGTCTTCCTGCTCTACAACAACCACCTCCAAGGGGCCGGCACGTTCGACTTCATGTCGCGCCACGTGCTCTCCGCGCCCCTGGGGCTGGCCTACGACGTGGGCGTGGACGGCATCTCTCTGTTCATGGTCGTTCTCACGGCGTTGGTGTTGGCCCTCGCGCTGCTCGGCGCGCGCGAGCGAGCCCGCGAGTCGTCCTTCGTGGCCTGGATGTTGCTCTTGACCTCCTTTACGATGGCCAGCTTCGTGAGCCACGACGTGCTCGAGTTCTTCATCTTCTTTGAGCTCACCCTGGTGCCGAGCTACTTCATCATCGCCGGCTGGGGGGGAGTCCAACGCGCGAAGGCCGCGCTCAAGTTCTTTATCTACACCTTCAGCGGTTCCGCGTTCTTGTTCGTGGGCATCTTGTACCTGGGGTTCTTGCACCAGCACCAGACCGGCGGCGTCCTCACGTTCTCCGACAGCGCGCTGACCTCAACGGTGCTCACCCACGGCGTCTCGGTGTGGCTCTTTCTCGCCTTCGCCGTGGCCTTCGCCGTGAAGTCGCCCATCTGGCCGCTGCACACCTGGTCACCGATCACCTACGCCGAGGCGCCCACCGGGGGGTCCATTCAGCTCTCGGCGGTGCTGGCCAAGCTGGGCTCCTACGGTCTGCTGCGCTTCGCGGTGGGGCTCTTTCCCCTGGCGCTCGTGACGATGCGACCGCTGTTCTTGACGCTGGCGGTCATCGGTATTCTCTACGGCTCCTTCGTGGCCTGCGCCACCCCCGATCTCAAGCGCCTCGTGGCGTACTCCTCGCTCGCCCAGATGGGCTTCATCACGCTGGGCGTCATGTCGGGCTCGGTCATCGGCGCGACCGGCGCCGTGTTGTTGATGTTCAACCACGGCGTCATCACGGTCGGCTTCTTCCTCTTGATCGGCTTTCTCGAGAAGCGGCGGGGCTCCTATCAGATCAAGGACCTCACGGGTCTCCAGGGTCCCGCCCCGGTGTTGGCCGCCCTCTTCACGGTCGTGATGATGGCCTCCATCGGTCTGCCCGGTCTGTCGGGCTTCGTCAGTGAGTTCTTGATCCTCGTCGGCACCTTCGCGACCCACGCCTGGTGGGGTGCCGTGGCGGCGACCGGGGTCATCGCCGCGGCGGCCTACCTGCTCTGGGCCTACCAGCGCGTCTTCCACGGCCAGGCCACCGGGGCCAACGCCTCGATCCCCGACGCCACGCTGAGTGAGCGCTGGGTGCTGGTGCCGGTCGTGGTGTTGCTGGTGGCGCTCGGCGTCTTTCCCCACCCGCTCCTCGATCAGATCACGCCGTCGATACAGCAGCTGCTCCACCACGTCGCGGCGGTGAGTAAGTGATCGGCCTGGTGATTCCGAGCATCCACTACCTGGCCCTGTTGCCGGTCCTCACGTTCTTCGGCGCGAGCCTTTTGCTGTTGGTGTTGAGCGCCGTGGTGTCGGACAAGGTGCGCCTGAACGTCTCGACCGGCGTCACGGCCGCGGCGTCGGTCGCGGTCATCGTCTACGCCTTCTTCCAGTGGGACTACATCGCTCACCACGGGGCCACGACCAGTGTCGCGCACGCCGTGGTGTTGGACGGATTCTCGGTGGTGGGCAACGTGGCCATCGCCGCCGCGGTGTTGCTGTCGGCCTTCGTGGCGCACGACTGGGCCCAGCGCGAGCGCATCGCCGGCGCGGACTTTCACATCCTGGCGCTGGCCTCCAGCGCCGGCGCGCTGTTGATGGTCCAGGCCAACGACCTGATCGTCATCTTCCTCGGGCTGGAGATCCTCTCCATCGGGCTCTACGTGCTCGTCGGCTTCGACCGCCACCGTCCCACCTCGGACGAGGGCGCCCTCAAGTACTTCCTGCTCGGCGGGTTCGCCTCGGCGATCTTCATCTACGGCGTCGCCCTGGTCTACGGCGCGACCGGATCGACGAACCTCTCGAGCATCTCCTACTTCTTGAGCGAGAACGTTCTGCTGCACCCGGGCCTGCTCTACGCCGGGGGCGGGCTGCTGTTGGTGGGTTTCGCCTTCAAGGTGGCGGCCGTGCCCTTTCACGCCTGGTCGCCCGACGTGTACGAGGGGGCCCCGACCCCGGTGACGGGCGTCATGGCCTCCATCGTCAAGGTCGGCGCCTTCGCCGCGTTGCTGCGCGTGTTGATCTCGGCGCTCGGCACCCAGCTCGACACCTGGCGCCCCATTCTCTTCGCCCTCATCGTTCTGACCTGCCTGGTCGGCGCGTCGCTCGCCCTGGTGCAGCGCAACGTCAAGCGACTCCTGGCCTACTCCTCGATCAACCAGGCCGGGTTCATGCTCATGGGCGTGTGGGCGGGTAGCGCGCGCGGGGTCGCCGCGACGCTCTTCTACGTGCTCACCTACGCCCCGGTGATCGTGGCGACCTTCGCCATCGTGACGCTGGTCGGCGGGCGCGGCGACACCCACCACGGCATCGATCACTACCGCGGGCTCGCACGGCGCCAGCCCTGGCTCGGCAACGCGCTCACCGTGCTTGTTGCTGACCCAACTCGGGGCGCCGCTCACCATCGGCTTCTACGCGAAGTTCACGGTGTTGGCCGCCGTGGTGGACTCGGGGGGCGGCGCGCTCGCGCTGATCGCCCTGCTGTCGGCCGCCATCGCCGCCTACTTTTACTTGCGCTTCGCGCTCGCCCTCTACGCCGACGACGACGTGGAGGGCGCGCGCATCGCCGTGCCGCCCCTCAGCGCCGTGGTGATCGGCGTCGGGGTGGTCGTGGCGCTGCTCTTTGGCATCTGGCCCGGCCCGATCGCGGCCTGGGTCCAACACGCGACCCTCCTCTTTTTGCCGTGAGCCGCGTGGCCATCGTCACCTCGAAAGGGGTGGACGATCCCGACAATCCCCACCTCTTCGCGGCGCTCGCCGACCTCGACCTCTCGGCGGACCTGGTGGTCTGGGACGACGACGGCGTGGCGTGGGCCGACTACGACCTGGCGGTCATCCGCTCCACCTGGGACTACTCCGCGCGACGGGCCGAGTTCCTGGCGTGGGCGCGCGACCGGTCCCGCCTCGAGAACCCCCTCTCGATCATCGAGTACTCCTCGGACAAGCACTACCTGGCCGACCTCGAGGCCCGCGGGCTCGGCGTCATTCCCTCGCGCTTCTGCGCCGTCGGTGAGACCCCGGACTTTCACTTCGGCGGCCGGGTGGACTTCGTGGTGAAGCCGTGCGTGGGCGCCGGTTCCCGCCAGGTGGCGCGATACCGCCCGGAGGAGACCGACGTGGCGACCCGTCACGTGGCCGCCCTGCACGACGAGGGACGCGACGTTCTCCTGCAGCCCTACGTCCACAGCGTCGACACGCTGGGCGAACGCGGCGTGATCTTCATCGACGGCAGGTTCTCGCACGCGATGACCAAGGGGGCGATGTTGAACGTCGCGGCGCAGGACCGCGACTTTCTCTTTCGACGTCGCCAGATGTCCCTCGCCGTCGCCGAGGCCGAGGCCGTGCTCTACGCGACCGAGGTGCTCTCGACCCTGGGCGTGTCGGATCTCCTCTACGCGCGCGTCGACCTGGTGGCCACGTTGGCCGGCTGGCTGGTGATGGAGCTGGAACTGGTTGAACCCGCGCTCTACTTGGCCTACGACGACGCGGCGGCCGCAAAGCTCGCCGCGGCGATCGCCCGACGGCTCGGCTAGCCCGGGAGGGCGACTCTTAACGCCGAGTGGAAACGGCCTGGTCGACCTCGCGCGCCGCGGCGAGGATCTCCTCGGGCACGACGGTGCCGGGTCGATTGGAGGGATCGTGTTGGAGGAATCGACCGAGCACGGGAAGTTCGGTGATGCTCTCCGCGCGAAGCGTCGCGGCCACGACCGGCACGAAGCTCTCGGCGGCGGGATACACCAGGTAGCGCGGGAGCCAGGTCGGGTGGTACTTCGAGTTAAAGCTCCAGAGTGACTCGATGGGCAAGATGCCCGACAGGCGCTTCAGCGCCCAGCGCTCGACGCGGGTGAAGGTGGTGTCCTTCTCGCCGTCCAGGACGGAGCGAAAGGCGGCGAAGTTAAGACTGAGGCCGTTGAAGCCCAGTGTGGCCAGGTGTCCAATCGTCGAACACAGGGCGAAGTCGATCAGGCCGTTGGGGTGGTCGCCCGGGTCCCGTCGCATCAGGTCGAGTGAGTAGCCCCGAATGCCGGGCGAGGGCACAAACTGACAGACCGCCGCGGCCCTCTGGTCGGGCCCGTAGACGACGGTGAGTAGGAGTCCTTTGTCCTTGGGGTCAAAGAGGCGCCCGAGCATCATGGAGAAACCTCGTTCGCCACCGCCGCGGCGCAGCATGGAGATCAGCTCGACGATCTCGGTCACGCGGGCGGGGTCCATGGTGGCCGGATCGAAGTACTCCACGCTGTAGCCGTAGCGCGCGAGCCGCGAGCAGGCTTGGCGCAGTCCCTTCATCTTGTGGCCCTCGAGGCTGAAGGTCTGACAGTCGACGATCGCCTCGTCGCCCAGATAGATGCCGTGCAGTCCGGCGCTGTGATAGACGCCGAGCCACTCCTCGCCGGCCGCCATCACCCCGATGGTCCACCCGTGCGCCTCGGCGAAGTCGCGAAAGGCGCCGAAGACCTCGCTGCGCTCCGCCTCGGGTCCGATGGGGTCGGGCGAGACGAGGGCCACGCCCCCGTAGACCGCGTAGGCGACGAGGGAGTCGCGAAAGAAGAAAAACTGCTTGTCGTCGCGCAGGGCAAAGAAGTCCAGCGTGCCTCGACCGTGGCGCCGGACGATCTCGCGCGCCCGGATCTCGGCGAGGCGACGTTCGCGCGAGCTGGCGGCCGAGGACAGGCGTCGGTCCACCACGGGACGGGTCACGAGGTAGAGAGCCGACACGATGAGGGTGAGACCGATGGCGAGCAGGGCGGGACTGATGAAGTCGTCCACCCGGTCGGGCAGGGTGATGTCGTACTGACCGACCAGGCGTTCGAGGCACGCGACCACCACCACCCCAAAGTTCGGGAGTTGATGAGGGGCCGTCGCTTCGATACCGATCGACGCGGTGAGAACGCTCACCAGGGCCACGAAGCCCAGTCGCGGCAGCGCGTCGGCCGCACTGGAGCGATCGGAGGTCGCTTGAAAGTAACGACGCTGGCCGACCAGCAGGACCATGATGCCGGCCGCGATGAGCAGGGAGACGATCGTCCCTCCGCGAGCGGCGTGGGCCACGATGGTGGCCGCGAGAACGGTGACGGCGAGGAACCACGAGCGCCGTGATCCGCGGCGAAGTCCTCGGGCGAGCATGATCAGGGCGACCCCCGCGACGGCCGTCAACGCGGCGGCGTCCTTCGCCACCTCCAGGGGGAGAAACTGAAGGACGAGATGAAGGTGGCTCCGTAGCGGGCGAATATTGGTGATCACCACGTTAAAGAGGCCGTCGACGAAGATGAGGCCGGCGGCCCAGCGACGAATCGTGCGTTGGCGGTTCTGCTCGTCGCGGCGCTCGGCGTTGATCGGAAAGGGCTTGCCGCTGGGCCAGGAGGCGACGATCGCCGTCTCGTTCCCGGGGGCCGGCTGGACGTTCGCGACCCCGACCAGGCGCTCGAGCGAGGTGCCCCGCGGGCGCGACGTCTCGCCGCTGAGAAGGCGCACCTGCACGGTGCTGCCGGCTTCGATGACGACCACCCCGAGTCGATCCACCGAGGCGAAGACGGCGGGCAGTCCGAAGAGTCCGCGTCGTTCCACGAGGACCGTTCGCGACGGTCCCGGCGCGGCGCACACGCCGTCGTCGAGAAAGGCCAACGCCGGCGAGGGGGTCCCGCCGACGACCGCGCCCGCGCCCCCGCGCTCGGCGACGCGACGGGCAAACTCCAGGGCGTCCACCTCATCGACCCTGGTGAGGGCGAGGGGCTCACTCACGGCTCCCTTGGGTCGTTGCGCGGCCCGGTTGAAGCGACGTCGGACCCACAGCCCGGCGAGTCCGGCGACGATGGTCTCGGCGATGGCGACCGTCACCAGCGCGACGAAGGCGTTCTCCCAAAAGTTGCTGGAGTGCAGCACGTGTACGCGATAGTGGTGGCGGGTGACGTGGCCGGCCACGCTCGCGAAGATGGCCCACAGGTCCAGGGCGAGAAAGGCGACGATCGGCAGCCACACCCACGCGGCCAGTCGACGATAGAGGACGCGCGAGGCCACGAAGCGCTCGATGGCCAGAGGATCTTCGAGCCGATCGGCGTCGGCGACGTCCTTCGCGTTGACCGGTCGTACGTCGAGGTCGTAGGTGCCGGCGGCGACCGCCACGTCGCGCACGCCCTTCGCGGACGCCACTTGCAAGACGAGGTCGTTCGCGACACAGACGCCGACCCGGCCCAGGAGGTTCTGGGCACGCTCGTGGTCGCGCAACTCGGCGTCGTCACTCCCGGGCAGCACGATCATCTGATGGCTATCGCGTTGGGTGAAACTCCGGATCGCCGCGCGGACGCGAGGCAGTGCCGCAAAGGTGGCGTCGATGAACTTGGCGAGGTCCGAGGTGGGGCCGGGGTGAAAGAGATTTCCCGCCACCACGATGATCGCGGCGTCGTCGATGTCGTTCAGCAGGCTGAGGAACTCGCGGATCGGTCGACTCTCCACGTTGGTGGTGGGCGAGAGCGAGAGATCGCTCACCACGTACACGTGATGACCGTAGGGGACCGGGATGGTCCGACGTTCCGCTTGTGCCACGGGTCTAGTCTCGCATCTATCCCCCCGACCCGAACGTGACGACCATACGTAACGATGAGTGAAGCGAAGATCCGCGAAAACTGGCACTGGCGATCACCGCCGGGCCGGGCCGATTCGGCCGTCATCTTCGATATCGACGGGGTACTCGCGGACGCCGCCGGTCGTCAGCACTACCTGGACTGGGGGGACTGGCAGAGCTTCTTTGACGCCGTGGGGGACGATCCCACGATCGAAGAGATTGAGCGGCTGTTAGAACTGCTCGACCCGTCGCTGCTCGTCATCTTGGTGACCGGTCGACCGCGACGCGTGCAACCGCACACCGTGGCGTGGCTGGAGCGCTACAAGATCCGCTGGGATCTTCTGATCATGCGCGACTACGGTGACTACTCCGGAGTCGACCGCTTCAAGCGCGACGTTTTGCACGAACTTCTCTCCGCCGGTTTTGATATCCGACTCGCCCTCGATGACGATCCGAAGAATCACGCCATGTACGTCAGCGAGGGCGTTCCCTGCATCTACATACACTCGGGCTACTACCTCTAGTTAGGAGCCTCCCTCGTTATCCTTCGCCGTCGGGTTGAGGTTCGTAGAGGTAGGCGTTCAGCGTTCGACGAGTGGAGTCCGAGCCCGGGCGATCGAAGGCCACGACGAGGTTCACGCGAACCTGGTCTCCTCGCACGGGGCGAACACTGTGCAAGGTCGTGTTGCCGCGTAGGGCGACGAACGTTCCCTGGGCGGGGGTCACCGCGGTGGGGCGGCCCGCCAGCGCGCGCACAGCCTTGTTCAGTAGCAGCCGGTCCAGCAGTGACTGTGCCACGCGCGGGCGCGACCAGGGCCAGGTGACTCGGTAGTTGGGGTACAGGTCCGTCTCGCCACCCGCTACGCCATTGAGGTACACCAGTGCCGTCACCAGGTTTCGGTCGTAGTGCCAACGGTACTGTCCCCCGGGGGGCGTGATATTAACGTTGCACGCGGCCCGAGCGTCGTCGATCAGCACGAGCGGCTCCGCGCATATCGACTCGAGCCGCGCTCGAATACGATCAACGATCGCCTCGGAGTCGGGCAGGGCTTCGTGAAAACGCCAACCCTCCATGACGACGTAGTTCAGCGAACGACCCTTCTCTTCGCGAAAGATCACCGGCAGCTCGTGCGTTCGCCGGTAGTCCGCCACCGCGGACAGCAGGCTCTCGCACTCCGTCGCCGAGAGAAACTGCGGTACTACTTCGACGCCTTGACGCCAGAAGTTCGTGGCCTCAGTGGATCGCCTGGATCTCATCTGATCTCCTCTCGGGGACGTCGAGGAGCCCCGCGAGCGCTCCTCCCACGTCGCGGTCGAACGACGTCCACTGGTGGCGACGGCGGGCGACTCGCTGAAGATCGTCGCTGCGCGCTCGCCACTCGTCGACGCTCCAGTGAACGACGTCTTCGATCACCGAGCGATGCTGGCCCGGTCGCATCGCCTCGACGATCAGGCAACGATCGAGCACCTCGTCGTCCACTCCGCACGCGCGCGTCGTGATGGGGACGCATCCGGCGAAGAGGACGTCGAGCATCGTGCCCATCTGTCCCTCCACCCAGGTGGGGATGTAGGCGAAGCGACAGGAGCGCAACAGGTCGCGGTACTCGCGCGAACTCGAGTCGATCCACCCGTGGACGATCACGCTACCGGTGTTCACTTCAGCCAGGAGTCGATCGTAGGGACGGTCGAGACGGCCCACCACGTGCAGTCGAGCCACGTCCGGTGAGATCGCGCTCCAGGTGCTGATGACGTCCAAGAAGCCCTTGCGAAGGCCACAGTGGGTGGCCACGTACACAAAGTCGGTGGGCGATCTCCGCACCCGTCGAGCGGGTGGCCACTTCTTCTCGTCTAAGGAGTAGTTGAAGAGCTGAATCTTGTCGCGCCAACGGCGCGGGAAGGTATCGAGGGTGGACTGGTTACCGCAGAGGAGAACCAGATCGGCGAGCGCCATGGTCGCCTCGTGATCGAAGGCCGGAGGCGGCAAGTCCCAATGGGGCATGGGTACCGCGAAGCGCGCGGCCGCCTCAGCCAGTTGTTCTCGGGCGGCGTTCGGATCGGACAGGACGTACACCGCCACTTTGGTGTCGAACTCATTCGCGCGACACATTGACTCAAAGGACCAGAAGTGTCCCACGAAGAGTTTCGCGCGCAGCCCACTCGGGCGTTCGGCGTGGTCATAGTACGCCACGGGGCCGAACGACCCCAAGAGACGATAGAGACGCGACGCGATGAGACCGGTTGAGTGCTCCGCCAGGGGGGCCCGCTGATCGGGACTGAAGTAGTCCCGCCAGTACGACAAGACCGAATCGGTCGCAGTCGGCGTGGTCTCGGGGACCGCTCTCGCTGACCCTCGCGCGATCAGGGCTCGGCTCACTCACTCTCCTCGGAGGTCGTTTTCGTTTTCCTGAGGCACGGTACACCCACTCGTCGCCGCGGGTGAACCCCCGCCCGCGACGACAGCGAATGATGATGACTTTTAACTCGGTCCGGCGGCGCCCGATCGCACGTACTTTGAAATACTGTTGACGAACGGCGCGGGCGAGGAGTTGATCGTGGTCAGGTCGTACGGGCGAATGCGAGATCAGACGGCGGTCTTTCGTGCCGCCGGCGTCGCGGCGTACACGCGGGCTTTAGTCTGAGCCCTATGAGTGCCGACACTCCACGAGAACCCCCGGCGGTCGCGGGAACGGACGACGCGGTCGCCGCGTTTCGCGAAGTACGCGCCGCGACCGAGCGTCTCGCCAGTTCACTGTCGCCCGAAGATCAGACGGTGCAGTCCATGGCCGACGTCAGCCCGACCAAGTGGCATCGGGCGCACACCACGTGGTTCTTTGAGACGTTTCTGCTCCAGCCACTCGCGAAGGACTACGCCAACTACGAAGAGAAGTACGGGTACCTGTTCAACTCGTACTACGAGGCGGTCGGCCCGCGTCATCCCCGCACCCGCCGAGGCGAGATTACCCGGCCCGGAGTGGCGGAGATCGCGAACTATCGAGAACACGTGGACGTGGCCTTCGATCGTCTTCTGCGTTCGGAACTGGACGATCGTGCACTCGAGCTCGTTGATCTGGGGCTCAACCACGAGCAGCAGCACCAGGAGCTGATCTTGATGGATATCAAACACGTCTTGTCGAGAAATCCCATGGCGCCGCGGTATCACCCGTCGTTGAGTCGCGCCGATGTTCCCAACCGGCCCGCGACGTGGCTCAGCGTTGCGGGCGGGACCGTCTCCATTGGCCGCGACGACGACGGATTCTCCTTCGACAACGAGCGGCCCCGACATCTGGCCTACGTGGCGCCCTTCGAGATCGCCGATCGCCCCGTGACGTGCGGAGATTTCCTCGCTTTCATTGAGGACGACGGGTACCGGCGACCCGAACTGTGGCTCTCCGACGGCTGGGCCAAGGTGGTCAACGAAGAGTGGGAGGCGCCTCTCTACTGGAGTCGTCGAGAGGGCGAGTGGACCCTCTTTACCTTGGGGGGACAGCGGGCGATCGACGCCGCGGAACCCGTCTGTCACATCAGTTACTACGAGGCCGACGCCTACGCCCGGTACGCCGGTGCGCGGTTGCCCACCGAACAAGAGTGGGAGACCGCGCAACCGCAGTTCGGCGAGAATCACCTCTTTGACGCCCTCAATGTCCACCCGCGTCCCGTGGGCGAGAACGGCGGGGCCGGACAGGTCTGGGAGTGGACGGCGTCGGCCTACCTGCCCTACCCGGGATTTCGAGTGGCCGAGGGCGCGGTGGGCGAGTACAACGGGAAGTTCATGGTGGGACAACACGTCCTGCGCGGAGGTTGTGTCGCGACGCCGTCCGGTCACTACCGACCGACCTATCGAAACTTCTTTCCCCCCGGGGCCCGCTGGGCCTTCAGCGGCGTGCGGTTGGCCCGCGACGTCGAGGGAGGAAGCGGTCGGTGACGTTTCAGGTCACGCGACGTCTGTCACTGGACGATCACAACCTCAAGTTGGCCGAGGATCTTCGAGTCGGCCTGCTCTCTTCTCCGCGATGGATCTCACCGATCTGGTTCTACGACGAACGGGGCAGCGAGCTCTTCGAGGAGATCACGAAACTTCCCGAGTACTACCCGACGGCCCGCGAAAACGAAATCTTGACGGCGTTCGCCGATGAGATCGTCCAGTTGGCGAACTGCGACACGCTCATCGAGCTGGGCGCCGGGAGCGCGGAAAAGTCGCACGAACTTCTGGGCGCGATGGCACGCTCCACGTCACTGCGACACTTTGTTGCGGTGGACGTCAGTGAAGAGATGCTCGTGACCTCGACCAAGGCGATTCAAAGTTCCTTCGGCATCGCCGTCACGGCTCTGGTGGCCGATTTCAGCGCCGACCTGGCCCTCCTGCCGAGGTCGGGCCGACGTCTGATTACCCTCATGGGAGGGACAATCGGGAACTTCGAACCGACGGCGCGACGAGCCTTCTTCGTACAGCTGCGAGACGCGATGGGACCCGAGGACGCCTTGCTGGTGGGGACCGATCTGGTGAAGGATCGCGCACGCCTGGAGGCCGCGTACAACGACTCGTTGGGCGTGACCGCCGCGTTCAACCGCAACGCCCTCGTGGCCATCAACGACGCGTATAACGCGAACTTTGACGCGGACGCCTTCGAGCACGTCGCCTTCTTCGATGAGACCCATCACTGGATCGAGATGCGACTGAGATCGCTGCGTCCACAACGCGTGGTGGTCGGAGCACTCAGTCTCACGTTCGATCTCGCGCCAGGTGAAGACATTCGCACGGAGATCTCGACCAAGTTCACTCCGCGTGGGATAGAGGCTGAGTTCGCCGACGTGGGCTTTCGCGTCGTGCGCGAGTTTCGAGATCCGGCCGACGACTTCCAGCTCACCCTGGCCCGCCTCTAAGTTGCTAAGGAGTCCACTCGCATGACTCTCACGTCACATCTCTCGGCCGATGAGCGTGAGCGGGTCGAAACACGACTGCGCCACAACCTCATCGCGTGGCTGACCACGGTTCGACCGGACGGCCAACCGATCACCCTTCCCGTGTGGTTCCTGTGGCGCGACGACGACACGATCCTCGTCTACAGCCAGCCCGCGTCGGCCAAGTTTCGCAACATCAGAGCCAATCCCAAGGTAAGTCTGGTGCTCGACGCGTGCGACCTCGGCCGCAACGTCGTGCGGCTCGAAGGCACCGCAGAGCAGAGCGAAGGCGGGGTAGCGGCCGACCAGCAGGGCGCGTACCTCGCTAAGTACTACGAACGCATCGCGACGCTCTTTGAGAGCCCCCAGAAGTTTGCCGCGCTGTTCTCACGTCAGTTGACGATCACTCCGACCAGGATTCACGTCGATTAGTGAGGCCACCCACCCTCTAGCTGGCTGACTGCGCAGTGGTGCCGATGAGTTCGGTGATCTCGCGGGCGGCGCGACGACCGGAGCCGATGCTGGCGGGCACGCCGACCCCGTCGTAGGCGTTGCCGGCGAGGGCGACCCCGTGGCGCGCCGCCGCCTGGCGGCCCAACCCCACGAGTCGTTCGTGACCCACGCGGTACTGGGGGAGACCGAGGGGCCAGCGCTGCACCAGCGACTCAGTCGGCTCGCCCCAGCGCGGGAGCAACACGGCGAGTTCCTCGCTCACCCGCCGGGTCAGCTCCTCGTCCGCCAGCTCGCTCCAGCGTCCGTCGTCACTGCGCCCCACGTGGGCGCGCAACAGGACATCGTCGTCGCGTCGCAGATGGGGCCACTTGCGATCGAGAAACGTCACCGCGGTCACCATCATCGGTCCCTCTCCCGACCACGCAGTGTGAAGAGGGACCAGTACTCCCGTACCGTGCGGGGGCAGTGCGACCTGGTCTCTCGGGACGGAGAACGTGACCATCGCGGCCCCCGCGCTGTCGATGCGCGAAAGCTCGTCGAGGGCCGGGTCGAAGGAACCGATGAGCGCTGCCGTGCTGGGAGCGGGGACGGCCAGGATGACGGCGTTGGCGGGGGTGGTGGTCGCGGCGGTGTCGACCTCGAGGGGGTAACTGCCCGCCGGCGTTCGCCGTAACGCGGTCACCGCGACGCCTCGCCGAATGAGCACCCCACGCCCGCTGAGGTGGGCGGCGAGATGGGTCGGCAACGATCCCACCCCGTCGACCAGGGAGAAGAAGACGGGAGTTGGGTCAGGGGCCGCCTCGGGGCGCGTGATCGCGCGCATCAAGGAACCGCCCTCTTGGGCCGCCGCGTAGAGGGCCGGGAAGACCGACTTCGCCGACAGGTCGTCGATGCGGCCGGCCTGGATGCCCCCGATCATCGGCTCGATGAACTGATAGCTGAGCTCTCGTCCCAGCTTTGCTCGCGTGATCTCGCCGATCGTGGCGTCCGCCCCGACGTGCAGACGGGCCGGGAGGAGGGCGTCGCGTCTGGCCGCGAGGTGGGCGCGCCACCCCACCCCGCGAAAGCGCGTAATCGATTCGCGCGTGGTCGGCACGCCGAGAACGAGACCCTTGGGTAACTCGTTCAACCGCCCGCGCGACCAGAGCCACGCACCGCTTTCGGCGATGGCTTCGAGCTGGTCGTCGAGTCCCAGTTCGCGAACGAGGGTCACGGCTTCGGGTCGTCGGGCGAGGAAACCGTCGGCACCGAGGTCGATCGTGCGGCCGGCGAACGTGGTCGTGGCGAGGGCTCCCCCGACACGCTCACTGGCCTCGATCACCTCCACGCGCGGGGTGGTCTCGCGGGGGCCGCGCGCGCCACCGGTGAGTTCCCAGGCCGCGGCGAGGCCGCTGATCCCTCCGCCGACGATGACGACCGAGGGACGACTCACCTAGCGGGCCGCGGTGTGTACGACGTCGGCGAGAATCGACGTGAAGTCCGGATCGTCGTTGAGCGACGCCGTTCGCACGAGATTCAACCCCACCTCGCTCGCCACACTCTGCGCCTCGATGTCAATGTCGAAGAGGACCTCGAGGTGATCGGACACGAAGCCAATGGGACAGGACACGACGTCGGTGAAGCCGGCGGCCCGTTTGTCGCGCAGGGCCACCAGGATGTCGGGACCGAGCCACGGGTCCGGTGTCCGACCGGCCGACTGCCAGGCGATGTCAAAGTTCGCCAGGTCGGCCAGCGCCGCGGCGCGTTCGGCGCTGTCGCGAAGTTGTTCGGGGTACGTGTCGCCCAGCGCGACCACGCGCTCGGGCAGCGAGTGCGCGCTGAAGATCACCTCGGTGGTCGCGTGACGAGAGGCGGGAATCGTGGCCAAGGCGGCCGTGACCCGAGCGGCGATCAACTCCAAGAAGCCCGGCGCGTCGTACCACGCGCCCACCTCGATGAACTCGACGCCGTCACCGAGCGCCGCGCGGGCGCGACTCATGTACTGGCCGGTCGACATCGACGACGAGTGGGGGGCGAGCACAAGGCCGACGACTTTCTCGAATCCCTCATCGGCGAGGCGGGCTGCCGCCTCTTCCAACAGTGGTGGTTCGAACTTGGAGCCAAAGCGCACGTCGTACTCACCGGGGTGTCGTTCGTCGAGGAACTTCGCCACGCCCGCCACTTGGGCCGCGGTCCGTTCGCTGAGGGGTGAGACGCCGCCAATGGCGAGGTAGCGACGGGTGAGGTCGGCCAAGAGTTCGGGAGTCGGCGGACTACCCCGGCGAATCCTCGTGTAAAACGACTCGATGTCGTCGGGCGAGGCGGGCGTGCCGTGCGCCATGACGAGAACGCCGACGCTCACGCGACCCCCGCCCGGCCTTCTTCGTGCACCACCTTCACGACGGCGGCGAGCACGTCGGGGTCGGTCGCGGGCAACACTCCATGTCCCAGGTTGAAGATGTAGCCGGCGTCGCTGGCGGCGAGTGCCAGCACTTCGCGCGTGGCGTCAATGGCCATCGCCTCGGTCGCGAGACAGCGCGCCGGGTCGAGGTTGCCCTGCACGGCCTTGGCGCCCACGCGCGTGCGTCCCTCGTCGAGGTCCACGTGCCAGTCGATGCCCACGACGTCGCTGCCCGCCGTGGCCATCAACGACAGGAGCTCGCCCGTTCCCACGCCGAAGAGAATGGTCGCCGCGTGGAGATCGGCGATACCCTCAAAGACCCTCTGGGTCGCGGGCAAGGCGTAGCGCTCATACTCGGCTCGGGTGAGCGAACCCGCCCACGAGTCGAAGAGTTGCACGGCGCGCGCTCCGTGTTCGATCTGCGCGCGAAGGAAACTCACGGTGATCGCCACGAGTCGATCGATCAGTAGATCAAACAGCTGGGGATCGCGATGCATCAACGTTTTGATCAGCGCGAACTCTCGGGTGGGTCCTCCCTCGATGAGATAACTGGCGACCGTGAAGGGTGCGCCCGCGAATCCAATGAGGGGAGTGTTCGTCGAGGCGAGCTCGGGGAGGACCAGATCGATGGTCGCGGTCACGTGTTCGATGTTCTCGTCGGTGAGGTCGGGCAGGCGTTCGAGGTCGCTCTCTCTGGCGAACGGTTCGGCGATAACCGGACCTCGACCAGGGACGACGTCGACACCGAAGCCAACTGCGTGGTAGGGCACCACGATGTCCGAGAAGAGGATCGCCGCGTCCACGCCGTAGCGTCGAACGGGTTGGAGGGTGACCTCGCTCGCCACCTCGGGCTGGGCGATCGCGTCAAGGATCGAGCCCGTCGCGCGCAGGGCGCGGTACTCGGGCAGCGATCGGCCCGCCTGACGCATGAACCATACCGGGACGCGAGTAACGGACTCCCCGCGACAGGCCTTGAGAAAATCAGGTTCGGGAGTGCTCACGGTGACCAATCTAGGTCGAGCACACTTTCGTCGAACCGAGGTACTGAGCCAGGCGTTTCACTCCCAGGGTGACGCGAGTGGGACGTAGTTGCCGTCCGGGTCCGAGACCGTCGCGAGCCAGACGTCGCCCGGTGCGGTCGGGTTGGTGGGGCTCGGCGATCACGCCCGCGCCAAGGCCACGATCTCCTTGAACGAGGCCGGCACGTCGTCCGCTTCGATAGTGAGCATGATCCTGTGGGGCTGGGCGCTCGTCCCGTGGACGTCGCGGTGGGCGCCCCGCATCACCCCGTCTTCCCCTCCGTACCACGTGTCGTCGTGAAATCCCGGCTCGCCCCACACCTTCGTAGAGAACGCACCGAGGGCGTGGGGTACTCGGATCCGATCATGACGCCGTTGAATTTCATGGGCACTCCTCTCGCCGGCTGGCGCCGTGGGACGCACCGTAGAGCCGGACAGGGACGAGGGCCATGGGGTGTTTCGCCGTCGCCGGGAGCGCCGAGCCCGGTCGCTAGACTTGATTCTTCCCGATTTTGGGAGATGAAAAGGGGTCGTTGATGTCGCACGAGCGAGAGATCGCCGAGGAGCAAGAGTTCCTCGACGTGGCCCTCAGTGCCCTTGATCACATGCGCCAGGGAGCGCGATCACTGCGCGACAGCGCCGCCGTCGCCAATATGCGCGGCGCCGGTGACCTGGTCGAACGCGACGTGGTCATGGGGACGGCCCTACATCGGCTCGACCAACTGGCCATCGGTGACCAACCACTGTTCTTTGGACGCATCGACTACCAGGCGAACGGCCACGGCGTGGGCGACACCTACCACGTGGGTCGTCTCGCGGTGTCCGACGAGGCGCTCAACCCACTCGTCATCGACTGGCGCGCCCCCGTCGCCGAGGCGTTCTATCGCGCGACCGGCGTCGAACCGCTCGGACTCTCTCGTCGACGTCACGTGGCCATCCGCGCCAATGAAGTCTCGGGGGTGGAAGACGAGTACTTCGCCGACGCGAACGGCAACATCGATCTACCCGAGAGCGAAGTGCGCGCCGCTACCGAAGAGGGACTGGTCGACGGCGGCCTGGCCCTCGGGGGACCGGGGGCGTTGCTGGCCGCCCTGGGCCGGGCCCGCACTGGTCGCATGGGCGACATCATCGCCACCATTCAAGGCGAGCAGGACCAAATCATTCGTAGCCCCCTCGCGGGGGTCTTGCTCGTTCAGGGTGGACCGGGCACCGGCAAGACGGCGGTGGCGCTGCACCGGGCGGCCTATCTGCTCTTTACCCATCGCGCCACGCTCGAACGTCAGGGCGTGTTGGTGGTGGGACCGAACCCGTTGTTCTTGAACTACATCGAGAACGTGCTGCCGTCGCTGGGCGAGTCGGGAGTGACCCTGTCAACCATCGCGGGTCTGGTCACCAACGTCGAAGTACGCGCGGTCGAGAGTGAAGAGGTCGACCAACTGAAGGGTGACGCGCGCATGGCCCGCGTGCTGGCCCGGGCCCTGCGCACCCGCGAACGAGCGCTTCGCCACGACGTGGAGATTCCCGTCGGGCGAGCGATCATCACGTTGAAGGCGAAGTACACCGAAGAGGCCGTGGAGCGCGCGCGTCGCCGACCGGGCAACCACAACCAACGTCGCTCGGCCGTCGGGCGCGAACTGGCCGCGCGGTTGGCGAGTGAGTACCACGAGCGCTTCTCGCACGACAACTCCGAAGAAACGAACGGGGTGGCCGAGCTGGCGGACGCCATTCGCGCCACGCCCCAGTTCAAAGAGACGCTGCAGCGCGTCTGGCCGCGCATCACGGGACAAGAACTGCTGCACGACCTGCTCGGCGCTCCCGCGCTGCTGCGCGCCGCGGGCAAGGGCGTGTTGAGCGACAGCGAGATCGAACTTCTCTATCGCCCGCGGTTCACCTCGACCGAAGAGATCGCCTGGACCAAGGCCGACGCCGCCTTGATTGACGAGGCTCGGGTACTGGTGGGGCCGCGCAAGCGACCTCGTCCGGCTCCCAAGCCCGCAGAGAACGTGCTCGCGGGCGTCGACCTGGACGCCTACGCCGGTAATCACCGGGCCGCGGCCCTGCGCGAGGCCCAGCGCCTGGTGGTGGCCCAGTCCCAAGAGTTGGACGAGGCCGAGTTTGTCACCTACGGCCACATCGTCGTGGACGAAGCTCAGGACCTCTCACCGATGGAACTACGCGTCTTGAAGCGCCGCGATCTCACCGGATCGATGACCATTGTGGGCGACATGGGTCAGGCCACGACCGCCTCGTCGTCGGCCTCCTGGGACGCGCTGCTCGCCGTGCTCGCTCCTCGTCGCGCGCCCTCGCGCGTGGACCTGACGGTCAGCTACCGCACACCCGAGGAGGTCCTGGACTTTGCGGCCGCGACGCTGTTGGCCGCGGCCCCCGATCTCGAGCCGCCGCGACCCGTGCGTCGCGCCGGGGCGCTGCCCCTCGTGATGCGCGTCAGCGACGCCGAGTTCCCCTCGGCGCTCGTCGAGTTGACCCGTGGCGAGATGGAAGCGGTCGCTCCCGGTCGCATCGCGGTCATCGTGACCCGACGACGCGTCGATGAGGTCGTGACGTTATTGCGCGACGGCGGTCTCGAAGCGGTGGACCCGAGTGATCAAGAGTCCAAGGGTCTCGCGGCCGACCTGGTGGTGCTGGCCGCCGAGGGTGCCAATGGCCTGGAATTTGACGCGGTGATCGTCGTCGAACCTGGTCAGATTGCTAATCGCGGCGCGAACGATGAGACCACCTACACGCCGCGCGGACTGCGCACACTTTACGTGGCGTTAACACGTCCCACGAGGCGACTTGCCGTCATCGCGAGTAGGGAACTTCCTCCCACACTTGGCTGAGAGCGATTCGCTTGAATCGACAAAGGGGGGTCACGTTTTCTACTAGAAAGGTAGGCGTGAGTCAGGCAGTTTCCCCCAATAGCCTGGCGAAGCAAGAGAAGATCGTCCACGATCGACCGCCGATGCTGGCCATTGGCGTGATGATTTGGCTCGGTTCAGAGCTGATGTTCTTCTCGGGACTCTTCGCCGCCCTGTTTACCATTCGTGCCCACTTGGCCTCGTGGCCGCCCAAGGGCACGCACCTTGACGTCTTGCAATCGGGCATCTTCACCCTCATCCTTATTGCCTCGTCGTTCACCATGCAGCGCGCGGTGTGGCTCATTGAGCATCGACGCCGCGGCGCCGCGCGCAACTGGGTGATCGCGACCATCATCATGGGCGCCCTCTTCGTCTCCAACCAGGCCTATGAGTGGACGCACTTGACGACGCGTTGGTACACCAACTCCTACGGCTCGATCTTCTTCATCACGACTGGTCTGCACGGACTGCACGTGTTCCTCGGACTCGTGGCCATGTCCTTTCTCCTGTTTCGTATGCGCGGTCGTGAGGGTGACCCCGGTGAACTGGCGACCTTCCAAGGCGTGAGTTACTACTGGCACTTCGTCGACGTCGTCTGGATCGGGCTCTACTCGGCCCTCTTCTTGTTGAAGTAGGTGGAGCGCGTGACCACTACCCTCCTGAGGCGCGCGATCCTCCTCGGTGCTCTCGGCCTCTTCGCGGCGGGCCCGGTCGTGCTCTTCATGGGTTCGGCCGGCGCGAGCAATACCAAGACGCCACTGCAGACGACGCGCAAGAACGCCGGCACCCCGAACTCCTCCCAGGTGGTGAAGAACAGCAAGGGTGTGGTCGTGAAGTACGGCGACAAGTACATCACCTACGTGACGCCGCCGAGCCGCCTCGACAAGTTGGGCGAGGCGCTCTTCTTAGAGAACTGCGCCTCGTGTCACGGCACGCAGGCGAACGGCGTTCCGGCCTCGGCCGTGGGGGCCTACCCCGACCTGGTGGGACTGGGACCGGCGACGATTGACTTCTGGGTCGACTCGGGTCGCATGCCCGCGAAGGACGTGGCCGCGGTGGAAGCGCCGCGCCGCCAGCCCGCCCTGACGCCCAGCCAGGCCGAGGCCATCGCCGCCTGGGTCGACTCGCTCTCGCCGAGCTACCCCGGGATACCCACGCCCCACCTGAGTAAGGCGAGTGAGTCCGAGGGGGCCGCGCTCTTCGCCCTCAACTGCGCCGCCTGTCACACCATCGAGGGCGACGGCGACGCTCTCGCCTTCAGTACCTTCGCGCCGTCGCTCCGGCACATCCCGGCCTTCCAGGTGGTCGAGGCGATCCGCACCGGCCCGGGCAACATGCCGCGCTTCAGCGGAAACCTGAGCGACCAGCAGGTGGACGACATCGTGAAGTACGTCACCACGGAGATTCAACACCCCGAGAACCCCGGCGGGTTCGGTCTCGGCGGACTTGGTCCCGTCGCCGAGGGCTTCATCGCCCTGTTGGTGGGCGTCGGATTCTTGATGTTGATCTGTTACTGGATTGGAGATCGCTCGTGAGCGACGAGACACCAGACCAGCCACAGGGCCCCTTCGCCCGCTGGAAGATGCGAAGTCGCAAGAAAGTTGCGGACTCGGTCGCCAAGCGCATCGTCGACAGTCCGCGTTTGGCCGTCGAGGTTCAGGCGCTCGCCGAAGAACTCGACGAGCGCCGCGTGGAAGAAGCGCGCGACCTCGCCGACCACAGCACCCCCGTCGCCATCTCGGGACTGCGGGCCGACGATCCACACCTCCAACCCCTGGCGAAGAACCCCGAGACCGTACAGGGCGTCATCGCCACGCTCTTCGTTGTGGGGCTCCTCCTCATGGCGGGCTTCGGCGCGGCCTACGTGGTCAACGCGAAACCCTGGATCCTCGGTGCGACGATGGGCTTTGGTCTCTTTCTCTTCGGCGTGGGGCTCGTGGCGTGGGGCAAGTACCTCATGCCGCGCGGTCCCTTCGTCGAGGAACGGCACGAACTCGCGAGCTCGCGGCCCGAGCGCGACGCCTTCGCCGCCGCCATTGTCGAGCGCGGCGGTGGTCTGGTCAAGCGTCGCAAGCTGCTCGGCGGAATTCTCACGGGGGGACTGGGCATCTTTGGCATCGTGGCGATGTTTCCGCTGTTGCGAAGCCTCGGCCCGCTTCCCAAGGGCACCCTCTTTCACACCGACTGGCGTAAGGGTTCCTTCGCCGTCGACTCGACCGGACGTCGCGTCTCGGTGGGGGACCTCGCCATTGGCGGCCTGGTGACGGTGTATCCCGAGGGAACACAAAACACCGACCGCGGTCAAGCGGTCGATCAGACCGTGATCATTCGCATCTCGAACGAGAACTTCGTCACGCAAAAGGGACGCGAGACCTGGGGGCCGAAGGGCTACGTCGCCTACTCCAAGCTCTGCACGCACCTCGGATGTCCGGTCGGACTGTACGAACAGCAGCTGCAGCTCTTGGTGTGCCCGTGTCACCAGTCGATGTTCAACGTCACCAACGGGGCGATTCCTCAGTTCGGTCCCGCGCCGCGGCCGTTGCCCCAACTGCCCCTCTACATTGACGCCAACGGCTACCTTCGCGCGCAGAGCGATTACGACCAGCCCGTCGGGCCCGGCTTCTGGGAGCGCACCACCACATGAGTGACGCCAGTATCCCCACCAACCCTCGAGCGAGGAAGCGAGCCGAAGGGCCGTACGGCAAGATTGGCAAGGCTCTGGACGAGCTCGACGATCGCTTAGGTGTCGCCAAGGGCGGACGCACCTTCATGGACAAGATCTTCCCGGATCACTGGTCCTTCATGCTCGGTGAGATCGCGCTCTACTCCTTCGTGATCCTGCTCGTCACCGGGGTCTTTCTCACGTTCTACTTTGTGCCGAGTTCGTCCGTCGTGATCTATCACGGACCGTATCTGCCACTCGATGGTCAGCGCGTCACCCAGGCCTTCGAGTCGACGGTCAATATCTCGTTCAAGGTGCGCGGTGGCCTGCTCATGCGCCAGATGCACCACTGGGCCTGTGACATCTTCGTGGGCTCACTGGTCGTGCACATGGCTCGCGTCTTCTTCACCGGCGCGTTCCGCAAGCCTCGCGAGCTCAACTGGACCATCGGCCTGACGCTGTTGATTCTCACCATCGCCAACGGGTTCCTTGGTTACTCCCTGCCCGACGACCTGGTCTCGGGCACCGGCATTCGCATCGCCTACTCAATCCTGCTCTCGGTGCCCTTCGTGGGGAGCTACCTGGCGTTCTGGGTCTTTGGCGGCAACTTCCCGGGTTCGGCGACCATCCCGCGCTTCTTCATCCTGCACGTCTTGATCATTCCCCTGATCATTCTGGGCCTGGTCGGAGCGCACCTGTTCTTGTTGGTGCGCCAGAAGCACACCCAGTTCCCCGGCGAGGGCAAGACCGAAAAGAACGTGGTGGGAACTCCGATGTTCCCCGTCTTCATGGCGAAGACGACCGGTTTCCTCTTCGTGGTGGGCGGCCTGACGGCACTGCTCGCGGCGTTCTTCCAGATCAACCCCATCTGGCAGTTCGGTCAGTATCAAGCGTCGCGCATCTCCTACGCCGTGCAGCCGGACTTCTATATGGGCTTCCTGGACGGGGCGTTGCGCATCTTCCCCTCGTGGGAGTTCACGGCCTGGGGCCATACGTGGCCCCTGGAGGTCTTCATACCGGCCGTTCTCTTCCCCGGGATCATCTTCAACCTGGCCTACGCCTGGCCGCTCCTCGAGCGAAAGTTCACCGGCGACAACGAGCTCCACAACCTGCTCGATCGACCGCGCGACAGACCCAAGCGCACCGCGGCGGGCGCCGCCGTGTTGGCGCTCATCGCCATGCTGCAGATCGCCAGTGCCACCGACGTCATCGCCAACTTCTTTCATCTCTCGCTCAACACCGTGTTGTGGGCGATGCGCGTGTTGGTGATCATCACGCCCCTCATCGCCTACCCCTTGACGTACAAGATCTGCCTCGAACTCCAGGGGATCAAACGCGGCGGCAAGCGCAAGACGCCCAACGTGGTGACGCGTTCGGTGGAGGGTGAGTACATCGCTACTCCCACCCCGACCTACAGCGAGGACGAGGGGCACGAGCTCCACGCGACGCCGGTGCCGACGTTCATCGAAGAAGAGTCCCCGTCACCCCGCGAGAGCGGTGTGAGGACGGTCGAACGCTAGAGACCCGGCCCGAGGGCGCGGTACTCCTCGTCGCCACGTGGTCGTTGCCTACTATGGCAGGGTGAGCGCCGTGAGTGATTCGAAGTGGCGTTCCGCGTCGTCCCTGGTCTTTGGTCGCCCGATCAACGCGCGCCGTAACGTGGCGATGCTCGGCGTCTCCACCTACAAAACCTCCGTCTCGCCCCGCTCGGCGACGAGCACCCCCGCCGCGATTCGCGCCGCGCTCGACCACTACTCCACCTGGTCCTGGTCGAGCCGGGTGGACCTCGGCGAGTACGTGGCCGTCGTCGATCACGGTGACGTGGACGACCCCGACGGCGACGGTGGTCACGAGCGGGTCGCCACCGCGCTGGCCGTGATCGAACAACCCCTCACCATGATTCTCGGCGGTGACAACGCCGCCACCTGGCACGCCCTGAGCGCCCTCATGAAGGATCGAACCGACGAGTTCGGACTGATCACCCTCGACGCGCACCTCGACATGCGCGACGGACGCTCGAACGGTTCTCCGGTTCGCCAACTGCTCGAAGAGGGACTCGATGGGCGCCACGTCGTGCAGGTCGGCCTCGGGGACTACACCAACTCCCCGGCCTACGCCCGCGACGCGTCGTCGGCCGGGCTACGCATCATCGATCGCGACGCCTTCAATCGCGAGGACGCGGCGATCATCGCTCGCCGCGCGCTAGACGTGGCGCGCCAGGGGGGACGAAAGGTCTACGTGGACATTGACCTTGACGTGGGCGACCGATCGGTGGTGCCGGGGTGTCCGGCGGCCGCGCCGGGGGGACTGCGCGCCGACGAGATTCGTCGCTTCGTGCGGGCCCTCGCGACGTCCAAGGACGTGGTGGCCATCGACTTCACCGAGGTCGACGTCGAGCGAGACAGCCCGGACGCGCGCACCGTGCGCCTGGCCGCCCTGTTGGTGCTCGAGACGCTCGCGGGCGTGCAAAGGAGATCGTTGTGACCATCGTGGTGGGACTAGAACCACTGACCCGAGAACAGCTCGTCGCGGTCGCCCGCCGATTCGAAGGGCTGTCGTTGAGCGCAGAAGTGCTGGAGCGCTTGACCCGTCAACGAGAGGCCATCGACGCGCTGGTGGCGGGGGGCGAGCCGATCTACGGACTCTCGACGGGCTTTGGCTCCCTGGCCACCACCTCCATCTCACCCGAACGCCGACGTGACCTGCAGCGCTCATTGATCCGCTCTCACGCCGCGGGGGTCGGGCCCGAAGTGGAGACCGAGGTGGTGCGCGCGATGATGGTCTCACGCCTGACCAATCTGTGCAGTGGCGTCTCGGGCGTGCGCCCGGCCACGGCGCAGGCGTACGCGGCGATGATCAACGCTCACATCACCCCCATCGTGCACGAGTTCGGCTCGCTCGGTTGCTCGGGCGACTTGGCGCCACTCGCGCACGTGGCGCTCGCCCTGATGGGCGAGGGCGACGTGCGCGACGCCGGTGGGGCGCGACGGCGCGCGCTCGACGCGCTGCGTGACGCGGGCCTCGCGCCGGTGGAGCTGGCGGAGAAAGAGGGCCTCGCGCTGATTAACGGCACCGACGGCATGTTGGGCATGCTCATCTTGGCCCTCGAGGACGCCCTCTCGCTCCTCCAACAGATGGACCTCGCCGCGTCCCTCTCGATTCAGGCGCTGCGCGGCACCGACCGGGTCTTTTTGGAGGAGATCCACCAACTGCGACCGCACCCGGGACAGTTGGTCAGCGCGCGAAACCTGGCGATGTTGCTGGCCGACTCACCGATCGTCTCGTCGCACAGCGAGGACCTCTCTCAGGTGCAAGACGCCTACTCGTTGCGCTGTGCGCCGCAGGTGCACGGCGCGGCCCGCGACACTCTTTCGCACGCCTCGCGCGTGGCCGACATTGAACTCTGGGCCTCGATCGACAACCCCTCGGTGCTCTCGGACGGCACGCTGGAGAGCAACGGCAACTTTCACGGCGCGCCGGTCGGGTACGTGCTCGACTTTCTCGCGATCGCCCTGGCGGACGTGGCGTCGATGTGCGAACGGCGCACCGACCGGTTGCTCGACGTGAATCGCAGCTACGGCCTGCCGCCCTTCTTGGCCGAGGACGCCGGGGTCGACTCGGGACTGATGATTGCCCAGTACGCCCAGGCCGGCCTGGTCGCCGAGATGAAGCGCCTGGCCTCGCCCGCCAGCGTGGACTCCATTCCCTCCTCGGGCATGCAGGAGGACCACGTCTCCATGGGCTGGCACGCGGCGCGAAAGCTGCGCACGTCGCTCGAGGCGTTTCGCGACGTGCTGGCCATCGAGCTGGTGGCGAGCGCCCGCGCCCTCGCCATTCGCGCGCCCCTCGTGGGCTCTCCCGTCACGGCCGCGGTCGCCGATCGGGTCAACGCCCTCACCGGCGGCCCGGGTCACGACCGGTGGCTCTCGCCCGAGATCGCCGCGGTCAGCGACCTCGTGGCGTCGGGCGAGCTGCTCGATCTAGCGTCTCGCTACGTCACCCTGCACTGAGGAGAACACCATGGAAGGAGCCCGTCCCGTTCGCGCGAAGCGCGGCACCGAGCTCGACGCGCTCGGCTGGCCCCAAGAGGCGGCGCTGCGCATGCTCTCGAACAACCTCGACCCCGAGGTGGCCGAGCGGCCCGACGACCTGGTGGTCTATGGCGGCACCGGCAAGGCCGCGCGCGACTGGCGCAGTTTCGACGCGCTGGTGCGCACCCTCACCACGCTGAAGGCGGACGAGACCATGCTGGTGCAGTCGGGGCGGCCGGTGGGCGTGCTGCGCACCCACGAGTGGGCGCCGCGGGTGCTGATCGCCAACTCCAACCTGGTGCCGGACTGGGCGACCTGGCCCGAGTTTCGACGCCTGGAGGCGCTCGGGCTCACCATGTACGGCCAGATGACGGCCGGTTCGTGGATCTACATCGGGACCCAGGGGATCTTGCAGGGCACCTACGAGACATTCGCCGCCGTCGCCACCAAGCGCTTCGGCGGAACGCTGGCCGGGACCCTGACACTCACCGCCGGCGCGGGCGGGATGGGGGGAGCCCAGCCCCTCGCCGTGACGATGAACGACGGCGTGTGTCTCTGCGTGGACGTCGACCCGACGCGACTGCAACGTCGCGTGGATCAGCGCTACCTCGATGAGTGGACCAGTGACCTCGATGAGGCGATCGCGCGCGTGCTCCGCGCCAAGAAGGATCGTGAGGCCCTGAGCGTGGGGCTGCTCGGCAACGCCGCGACCATTTTTCCAGAGCTACTTCGCCGGGGGGTCGAAGTGGACATCGTGACCGATCAGACCTCCGCCCACGATCCCCTGAGCTACTTGCCCGACGACATTGACCTCAACGACTGGCACGACTACGCGGAGAAGAAGCCCGAGGAGTTCACCGATCGCGCGCGGGCCTCCATCGTGCGCCACGTCGAAGCGATGGTGGGCTTCATGGACGAGGGGGCCGAAGTCTTCGACTACGGAAACTCGCTACGCGGGGAGGCCCAACTCGGCGGGTACGCGCGGGCCTTTGACTACCCCGGCTTCGTTCCCGCCTACATCCGTCCGCTCTTTTGCGAGGGCAAGGGACCCTTCCGCTGGGCCGCGCTGTCGGGCGATCCGGCCGACATCGCCGCCACCGATCAGGCCGTCCTCGACCTCTTTCCCGAGAACGATCTTCTTCGCCGCTGGATCACCAAGGCCCAGGACAAGGTGGCCTTTCAGGGACTGCCCGCTCGGATCTGCTGGCTCGGGTACGAAGAGCGCGACAAGGCCGGCGTGGCCTTTAACGATCTCGTGGCGTCGGGCGCGGTGAGGGCTCCCCTGGTCATCGGTCGCGACCACCTGGACAGCGGATCGGTGGCCTCGCCCTATCGCGAGACGGAGTCCATGCTGGACGGTTCCGACGCCATCGCCGACTGGCCGCTGCTCAACGCGCTCATCAACACGGCCTCGGGCGCCACCTGGGTCTCCCTCCATCACGGCGGTGGGGTCGGTATCGGACGCTCCATCCACGCGGGACAGGTGTGCGTCGCCGACGGCACCGCCCTCGCCGGCGAGAAGCTTCGTCGCGTACTGACCAACGACCCGGCCATGGGTGTGCTGCGTCACGTCGACGCCGGCTACGACATCGCCGAAGAGAAGGCCGACGAGACGGGCCTGCGCGTGCCGATGCGCGAGGGGACGTGACCACTCGGGTGGTCCGCAACGTCGGCGAGCTGACGACCAACGACCCGACGCTCGGTGACGGTACCCGTCTCGGTCGACTCCACGACGCCGCCTTCGTGGTCGATGACGATCAAGTTCTCTGGGTCGGTGAGAACGTCCACGCGCCCGACGCCGACGAGATGCTCGACGCCGGGGGCGCGGCGGTCATCCCCGGGTTTGTTGACTCGCACACCCATCTCGTCTTCGCCGGAGAGCGCAGCGACGAGTTCGAGGCCCGCATGGCGGGCCAGCGCTACGACGGCGGCGGCATCGCTCGCACCGTGGCGGCGACCCGCGCGGCGTCCGAGGTCCAACTGCGCGAGGGCGCCCGCGAACGCGTGGGGGAGCTTCGACGCGGCGGCGTCACCACGATCGAGATCAAGTCGGGCTATGAACTCACGACGGACGGAGAGATGCGCTCCCTCGCGGTGGCCGGGGAGTTCACCCGCGAGCGCACGTGGCTCGGTGCCCACGTCGTGCCGCGCGAGTTCGCCGGTGATCGCGACGGCTATCTCACGTTGCTGACCACGACCATGCTCGAGGCCTGCGCGCCGCACGCGAAGTGGGCCGACGTGTTCTGTGATCGCGGCGCCTTCAGCGTCGATGAGGCGCGCACGATTTTGGAGGTCGCCCGCACCAGGGGACTGGCGCCGCGCCTGCACGCCAATCAGCTGGGCCACAGCGGAGCGATCGCCCTGGCGGTCGACCTCGACTGCGCCAGCGTCGACCACTGCACGTACCTAGACGACAGCGATATCGACCTGCTCGCGGCGTCGGCCACGGTGGCGACCTTGCTGCCGGGGGCGGAGTTCTCCACGCGCTCGCCCTACCCGTCCGCACGCCGACTGTTAGACGCGCGAGCCACGGTGGCCCTGGCCACCGACTGCAACCCCGGATCGTCCTACGTGACGAGCATGGCCTTCGTCATCGCCCTGGCGGTGCGCGAGATGGGCATGAGCGTCGACGAGGCGTTGTGGTCGGCGACCAAAGGGGGCGCCCTGGCGTTGCGCCGAGGCGACGTCGGTCACCTGGGCCTGGGGGCCTGCGCCAACTTCGCCATTCTTGACGCACCCCGGGCCGCACACCTGGCCTATCGCCCCGGCGCGCAGCTGGTCGCGTCCACGCACCGCGCGAGGTGACGCTCGGCCAGGGTTGACGAGGCGCTGTCCCGATACGCTCGGTGAATGTTCCAGGTCTCCAATGAGCGCTTCGAAGAGCTCGCGGCGCACGCGGTCGCGAGCCTGCCGAATGAACTGTCGGTCGAGATCGACAACGTGGCCATCGTGGTGGAGGACGAGGCGCCGGGCCGCCCCCTCTTCGGGCTGTACCAGGGAATTCCCCTCACCAAGCGGGGTGGGCGCACCAGCTACGCCGGGGTCCTCCCCGACCGGATCACGCTGTATCAAACCACAATCTGTCGCTACTGCAACAGCGAAGACGAGGTGACGGCGCAGATCCGCAAGACCGTCATTCACGAGATCGCCCACCACTTCGGCATCAGCGACCCCCGACTCGAAGAGTTGGGCTGGGCGTAGTGGTGACGACCAAGACCCGCCTGTACTTCAACGAGGATCGCCGCGACGCGATCCTGGCCCTGGACTCCATCGCCGAGGGCCGGGGATGGTGCAACGTGCTGCCCCGCGTGGCCGAGGACGTGCCCGACATCAAGGTCAACTTCATCGGCTGGACCAATCACGGCATCACCGAAGCGACGTTCGTTACGTCGCCCCCGCGCCACGGCGTGCCCCAGACTTCCTCCCTCGGTATCCTGCACGGACACGGTCGCTTGGGCAAGGACCGGATCAGAGAGCTGCTCAACGGTGCGGCGTTCCCCATCAAGCAGGACCACTCGCAACGGGGGATTCTGCTGATCGTGCCCCCCACGGCCCTGTCCTCGGATGTTTTGGAGGTCATGTGCTCGATTACCTCCCAACTCTGTGAGTACGAGTTGACGGGCGGCTGGCGTCTCGAGATGTACCAGCGCGATGACGCGAAGAGTTAAACGACCCTCGCTCGACCCGGTGCGGACGGCACCCTCGGCCCGGACTCTCAGCGTGGTTCTCAGCGTGGCGGCGTGGTTCTCCACAACGCACCGGAGCGGCTGACGGGGTCGGGCGGGAATGTGGTGCGCCGACGTCGCCGCCCTCCACCGGGGCGGTTCGCTACGGGTCAAGATGGCTGCGTCGACGTCTGAGGTAGAGGAGGACACCTGATGGGTATCGAGCGCGTGGGATGGATCGGTTGTGGTCGCATGGGCAGCGCGATGGCCAAGCGACTCATTAGTTCTGACTACGACGTGGTGGTCACGAATCGTACGCGCGCCAAGGCTGACGTACTCGGCGAACTGGGAGCGAGCGTCGTCGACTCGCCCCGCGACCTTGGCGACTGCGACGTCGTGTTCGTCATGGTGTCGGCCGACGCGCAGCTGATGGAGGTGGTGTCGGGCCCGCGGGGCGTCCTCGCCAACGAGTCGTCGACCCCGTCGGTCATCGTGGACTGCTCGACGGTCTCCGTGGAGACCTCCGCGAACGTGCGAGTGGCCTGTGAACTGCGGGGCGTCGACTTTCTCGCCGCGCCGGTCAGCGGAAATCCGAAGGTGGTGGCGTCGGGCAAGTTGACCCTCGCCGTCTCGGGCGCCCGAGACGCGTTTGATCACGTTCGTCCGCTCTTTGCGCTGCTCGGTCACGGCGTGAGTTACGTCGGCGAGGGTGAGAGTTCGCGCCTCGTCAAGATCTGTCACAACGTGTACCTCGGCATCGTCACCCAGGCGCTCGCGGAGATCACGGTCCTCGCCGAGCGAGGGGGAGTCTCGCGCAGCGCCTTCCTCCAGTTCATCAACAGCTCGGTAATGGGTTCAACGTTCTCGCGCTACAAGACGCCGGCCTTCGTTAATCTTGATTTCACCCCAACCTTCACGCCGGTGCTACTGCGCAAGGACTTCGAACTGGGCCTGGCCGAGGCGAAGAAGATGAACGTTCCGATGCCCCTCGCCGCGGCGTGCACCCAGATCGTGATGAGCGCCATCGGCGCGGGCTACGTCGACGAGGACTTCGCGGTCTTGTTGTTGGAGGAAGCGAGAAGCGCCGGGATCGTGCTGGAATCGGAGAACCTCACTATCGACGACGGACTGGGGGCGACGGCGTGAGAGAAGGTTTCGGTCCCATTCTCAACACTCCCGGTCACGGTGGCGTGGACTTCGAGACCCGCGTCGACTTTGAGCGACTGCGCGCCTATCGGCTCGCGCGGGCGCGCGCGGCCTTGGAGGCCAGCGAGTTCGGCGCCCTTCTGTTATTCGATTTCTACAACATTCGCTACGTCTCACAGACCTGGATCGGCGGGGCGCTGGGCGACAAGATGTCGCGCTACTGCCTCTTAACGCGGGGCGGTGAACCGATGGTGTGGGACTTCGGCTCGGCCGCGCGTCATCACCGGCTCTTCGCCCCGTGGCTGGAACCGGACAACTGTCGCGCGGGCATGCTCGGTCTGCGCGGGGCGATCGCCCCGCGCGCGGGACTCTTTGAGTCGGCGGTCGCGGAGATCGTAGGAATCTTGAAGGACGCGGGAGTGGCCGACCAGCCCGTGGGCATGGACATCACCGAGCTGCCCTTTCTCTTTGAGATGCACAAGGCCGGGGTGGACGTGCGCGACGCCCAGCAAACTATGTTGGACGCGCGTCAGATCAAGAACCCCGACGAGTTGATGTTGCTGAGCCAGGCGGCCGCGATGGTCGACGGCGTGTACCAGGATATTTTTGAAGCACTCAAGCCCGGCGTCCGAGAAAACGAGATTGTCGCCCTCGCGAACAAGCGACTCTACGAGATGGGCTCGGACCAGGTCGAAGCCATCAACGCCGTGTCGGGCGAGCGGTGCAATCCTCACCCGCACAACTTCACTGACCGGATCATTCGACCAGGTGAGCAGGCATTTTTCGATATCATCCACTCCTACAACGGGTACCGGACCTGCTACTACCGCACGATGTCGGTGGGCAGTTCCACGCCACCCCAGCGCGACGCCTACGCGAAGGCCCGCGCGTGGATGGATACGGCCATCGACCTGGTGCGCCCGGGGGTGGGCACCGACGAGATCGCCCTGGCGTGGCCGGCGGCAACGGAGTTCGGCTTCGCGAACGAGATGGACGCCTTCGGTCTGCAGTTCGGTCACGGACTGGGCCTCGGACTGCACGAGCGTCCCGTGATCAGCCGACTTAACAGCGTGCGCGACCCCATCGAGCTGCAAGTGGGCATGGTCTTCGCCCTGGAGACGTACTGTCCGGCTACGGACGGAACGTCGGCGGCGCGCATTGAAGAGGAGATTGTCGTGACCGAAGGGGGACCGGCGATTCTCACCCACTTTCCCGCGCAGGAACTCATGGTCGCGAATCGCTATTAGGAGGATGACCCGACGGGTTCGATGAATCGGAACCTTCGGTCATGGCGACTCCCATTCTCCTCGTCGGGAGAAACGAGACGGGTCCGGGGTCGAGTTTTCCAGCCGGCTGACCGAGAAACGGAGCCACATCCTGAGGTCTAATCGCGGTGGAAAAGCCCCTAAGGTGCTCCTATGAGCACCCCAATTACCCCCTCAGAACTCCCTACGACCCTGGGCGCCCTGCGCTCCTCGGACTACCGGGCCAAATCCGTACGCGAGGAAATTCGCCAGAATTTGGAAACGCGACTGGCCGACGGCCTGCCTCTCACATCGTCGGTTCTCGGCTACGAGGACACCGTGCTCCCTCAACTCGAGACGGCGCTCTTGGCCGGTCACGACATCATCTTGCTCGGCGAACGGGGCCAGGCGAAGACGAGAATCATCCGTTCCCTCGTAGAACTGCTCGACGAGTGGCTGCCCATCGTGGGCGGTTCCGACGTGCGCGACGACCCCTTCGCCCCGATCTCCGCCTACGCCATTGATCTGGTGGCCGAGCACGGTGAGGACACGCCGGTCACCTGGGTGCACCGCAGTCAGCGATTCGCCGAGAAGTTGGCCTCACCCGATACCTCGATGGCCGACCTGATCGGTGAGATCGACCCCATCAAAGTGGCCGGAGGACTTTTTCTCGATGACCCCAAGGCGCTCAGCTACGGTCTGGTGCCGAAATCGAACCGCGGCATCTTCGCCATCAACGAGCTGCCCGACCTTTCCGAACGCATCCAGGTGGGCCTTCTAAATGTCCTCGAAGAGCGTGACGTTCAGATACGCGGGCACCTGGTGCGCCTCGACCTCGACGTGATGGTGGTGGCCACGGCCAACCCCGAGGACTACACCAACCGGGGACGACTGATCACCCCGCTGAAGGACCGCTTCGGTTCGCAGATTCGCACTCACTACCCCTACGAAGTCTCGACCGAGATTGAGATCATGCACCAAGAGGCCCACCTGCCGGTCGCGAACGTGCCCATCGTCGTGCCGTGGTTCATTGACGACATCGTCGCGCGCGTGAGTCACGTCGCTCGTCGTAGCCACGTCATCTCGCAGAGTTCGGGCGTGTCGGTGCGTCTGTCGATCGCCAACTTCGAGACGGTGGTCGCCAACGCGCTTCGTCGTACCTTGCGCACGCACGACTCGGTCGTCGTACCGCGGGTCAGTGACCTTAGCGCCATGGTCCAATCGACCCAGGGCAAGATCGAGTTCGACACGATGGACGACAGCGACGCCGACCAGGTGATCGCCGCGCTGGTGTCGCTCGCGGTGCGCCAGTGCTTCAGCGACGTTCTTTTAGAGGAGGCCGCCGAGATCGTCGACGCCTTTAACGCCGAGGTCATCGTCCACACCGGGGACGATCTGGCCGACGCGAGCTATCTCGAGGTCCTGGCGGCCATGCCGGCCCTGGAGGGGCCGGTCGAGCGCATCGCCGGGCCCGGCGCCAGTGACGGAGAGAAAGCCGCCGCCGTGGAGTTCGTGCTCGAGGGCCTCTACCTCACCAAGCGTCTGGCGAAGGACGCGTCGGGCGCGAGGGCCCTCTACCGATCGAGGAACCGCTAAGTGCCAGTTCGCTACGGCTATCGGCGCGTCGGTGACGACGACGAGTTTGACGACGTGGACGTCGATGAACTGTTGGCGCTCCTGGCCGATGACTACATGGAGAACGGCGACCTCGATGAGGCGATGGACCGGCTGCTGCGCGAGGGGTACCAGAGCGAAGACGGCGATCGCGTCGAAGGGCTTCGCGAGCTCTTAGAGCGCACGCGCCAGCGTCGCCGCGAACTCGAGCAACAGGCGGACCCCGATGGCGAGATGCAGAAGTACCGCGACTGGCTGGACGAGATCGAGGCCACCGAGGAGGCCGAACTCGATCAGCTGGTGCACGAGGCCCAGGAGTCCGGCGACGAGCGACGCCAGGAGGTCACCCGCGACCTGGTCGACCAGCGAAAGATGCAGCGCGATCTCATGAGCGAGCGCCTGGCGGAGCGACTCGGGGAGTATCGCAACTACGAGTTCGTCTCCTCTGAAGCTCGCGAAGAGTTTGAGGAGCTGATGGGCGAGCTCGAGCGCGACGTCCTCGACACCTACTTTGAACAGAGCAAGGAGTTGATGGGCCGCCCGGACTCCGAGGAGCTCGCGCGCATGCGCGACATGATGGACGCCCTGTCCACCATGATCGAACAAGATCGCCGGGGCGAGGACCTCGATCCCACCTTTGACGACTTCATGGAAAAGTTTGGGGAGTTCTTCCCCGGGGCCGAGAACCTCGAGGACGTGGTGCGCATGATGGCCGAGCGTGCCGCGGCCGCCGAGGCGATGTTCAACTCACTCTCGGCCGAACAACAAGGCGAGTTACGGGCCCTCTTTGGCGAGATGATGCAGAACATGGAGTTGAACTTCTCCATGAATCGACTGGTCTCGAACCTGCGCCAGGCCGCCCCCGACATTGACTGGAACCGCGCGCACCGCATGCGTGGTCAGGACGGTTCGCGCTTCGCCGACGCCGCGTCGGTCGCCGAACAGTTGGGGGAGCTGAAGGGACTGGAGGAGTTTCTGGGCCAGAGCCACGCCGCCCAGGGACTCCCCGAAGTCGATATCGACGCGGTGCGTCGGAACCTGGGCGATGACGCCGCTCGTCACGTGGAGCGTCTCCAGCGCGCCCTCCAGGGGCTGAAGGATCAGGGGTTCATCGATCGCGCCTCCAATCGCCTTAAGTTAAGCGCCCGAGGGGTACGCAAGATCGGCCAGCTCGCGCTGCGCGATCTCTTTCAGCAGCTGCGCGACTCGCCAACCGTGGGGGGACACCCCGTCGCCACGTTGGCGCGCGGCGGCGACCGTGAAGAGACGGCCAAACCGTGGGAACCCGGTGAGGCCGTGGCGCTGCACTTGCCGCGCACCCTACGCAACGCGCTCCTTCGCCAGGGCCCCGGCACGCCCGTGAAACTTCACCCCGACGACTTCGAGGTCGAGGAGTATGAGGCGACGCGTCGCTCGGCCACGGTGTTCGCCATCGACCTCTCACTATCAATGGCCATGCGGGGCAACCTCCTTCCGGCGAAGAAGATGGTGCTGGCCCTCAGCCAGCTCATCTCGTCAAAGTTCCCCCGGGACTTCGTCGCCATCGTGGGCTTTGGTGAGACGGCCCAGCAGCTCAAGCTCGAAGATATTCCGGCTCTCACCATCGACTACAACTACGGCACCAATCTGCAACACGCCCTGGCCCTCAGTCGCCACCTGCTGCGCAACGAGCGCGGGGAGCGCCAGATCGTGGTGGTGACCGACGGCGAGCCGACGGCCCACCTCACGAGCTCGGGCGAGCCGTACTTTTCCTGGCCCCCGGTGCACGAAACCCTGGAAAAGACCATGGCCGAGGTGCTGCGCTGCACCAAGGCCGACATCCGAATCAACACCTTCGCCCTCGACATCGAGCGCAGCCAGTTCCCCTTCGTGGAGCAGATCGCCCGGGTGAATGGGGGACGGCTCTTCTACACCGACGTGAACGACCTGGGAACGTACGCCCTCGACGACTTCGTCAAACATCGCCGCGCGGGCTAGGTCAAAGAGGCTTCCATCAGGTAGTTCGATATTTGAATTTGCATTTTCCCCCAAACCCCGCAACAATGACACCGTTGTAATTACATCGATGGCAGTGGTCTTCGACGGGGAGGAATCACAACGTGGAAATTGTCGAACTCTTAAGCGGTTTAGAAGATAGAGGCTGGCAGGCACGCGCCAACTGCATGGGGGTGGACCCCGACCTCTTCTTTCCCGAGCGTGGAGCGTCCACCCGCGAGGCCAAGGAGGTCTGCCGGGGCTGCGTGGTCCGCGACGACTGCTTGGAGTACGCCCTCGACAACGGGGAGAAGTTCGGCATCTGGGGCGGCATGAGCGAACGCGAGCGCCGCCGTCTGCGTCGCGCCCGGGCCCTCGAGCGACGCGCCCAGGCCGGTTGAGCTAGGCCAGGCGCGACTCGATCGTCGCGCTTTGGGCCAGTCCCAGCTGCTTCCAGCGTTTGGGATCCTCGGCCCGCAGGACCGCCTCGGGAATCAGTCCCACCAGTTCGGCGTGGTCGATCAGGTCCCCCTCCAGCAGCCCGGCCACCTTGTCGTAGACCATGGAGGGTCGGACGTTCATTGGGTCAATCAGGTTGAAACTGATCTGGACCATGTCGGGCAGCTGAAAGGCCAGCGCGCGCACTTCGGGCCGGCGCAGGGCCTTGGCGATGATGCGCCCCTCGGCGAGGTCGATCCCCCGTACCCACAGGTTCCAGGCCACCAGGATGGGCCGGGCCCCCACGGCGCTGGCGCCTCGCTCGGCGCTCGGTTTCATCGGTCCCATATCGGGCATCAGCGATCGAAAGGCGTGGCGTCGCACTTCGGGCAGGCTGCGCTTGGAGCCGTCGCGCAGGCGCCCGTAGAGGAAGACCGGCACGCCAAAGGTGTCGGCCACCCACGAGGCGGTTTCGTTGCGCAGGGTCGCCGCCTCCTCGGCCTTTCGCGCGTCCAGCGCCACGAAGGGCACCACGTCCACGATGCCGAAGCAGGGATGAACGCCCTCGTGGTCCCGCAGGTCCAGGAGCTTCATGGAGGCGACGATAAAACTACGAACGTAGCGGCGCAACTCGGTGCGGTGTTCGATCAGCGTGAAGACGCTGCGGTTGTGCGCGGCGTCGCTGTGTCGATCACGCAGGGCCGGACCGGCCGCCAGGCCCAACTCGTCCAACACGTCCAGGCGACGTCCTTCGCACACGTTGACCACGCACTCGAACAACGCGGGTTCCTAGTGCAGGTCGCGATTAAAAAGACGCAGACGGCGGCGCTCGCGCAGGAGACGGCGGCGCTCGCGCTCGCTCTTGCCGCCCCAGACCCCGTGGTCGATGTGATTGTCGAGTGCGTAGACGAGACACTCACTAGCCACGGGGCACGTCGCGCAGATGCGCTGGGCGACGATAACTCCCATACCGTCGCGGGGAAAGAAAGTCTCAGGCGCGTACTCACGACACTTGCCGTCGGCCATCCATTCAGCACTCATACACACCTCCTTCCTTACTTCTAGTTCTCACAGTACTGACTTCGTGCACCTTTGTCGTTACGATTCCTTGACAGGTTTCTTAAGGTTCCAAACGTCTTAGACGAGGCCTCGAGTCGCCCACAAAAAGACCAGTAGAATAGGGCAAGTACGCGTTCTTTAAGGAGTCTTGTGAGTCAGGTCCCGACCAGTGAAGCCGTCGAGGTTGTCGACCCGGTCGGCCACGTCCAAGTTGTCTACCTCGGGCCCGTCGCCCCGCACTGGGAGTGCCGCATGGTCTTTGGGGACGAGGAGCAGATTCAGGCCTTCGTGGACCGCGTGGACGCGCGCCTACGTTTCTTGCCGCCCCACGACCCCCAGTTCCGCCGCAACCGCGAGCGAGTGAACCGCGACGCCGAGCGCGAAAATCTGCTGGTGGAGTGGAACCTCGGCTACGACGAAGAGGTCTAACTCTCACGCCAGCGGCGACGTCGTCACTCGCTCGTACCACGCTTGAGGATCATCGAGCTCGCGCGCACTCGGCAGACCGTCGACGCGAAGTAGGGCGCCAAACGCGCTGAGCGAGTGCTCGGCGACGAGGGACGCGACGAACTGGGCCGCCGCCTCGTGATGGGGGCCCTGCGTGGAGATGCCAAAGAGCGCCGCCGCCGCGTCTTCGCCGCGCGCGTCGCTGCGGCGGTGTCGCGCGTAGGCCTCCATCAACGCCGGACGCGGTCCGAGCAGGGTCTCGGTAATGTCCTTCGCCGCGGCGTCAAAGAAGGCGAGGAGCACGCTGGTGGCCGCGTTAATGGCTCGGGTGGCGTTGGACTCTTCGGGGATGGCGATACCGTCCAACAGGGCCTCGGGATTGTTCATCATGTCGTTGATATCGCCCGACTCCATCAAGCCCTGCAGGCGACCCATGATGTCGCCTTGCAGCGCGCTCGACTCGTTCACGGCGTCCAGTAACAGGGCGCGCAGGGCGTCACTGGTGCCGGGTTGGGTGAGCACCAGCGAGGCCACGAACTCTTGCGCGAGGGCGTAGACGTACACCTCGTCGTGTTCGAGGGACCAGGCGCTGGCGAAGCTCGCCAAGTTGTTAACGACCAGGAGGTGGCGGCCGTCGCGTCGAGGGAGCGGCAGTACCGCGAGCGACCAGGCGCGCTCGGAGAAGTGCCCGGCGACCGAGCCCATCTGGAATCCCAAAAACAGCGGTCCGATGGTGGACGAGATCTGACTGAGTAGCTGATTTTCCGTCTCGTCGAGGTCACCGAGGGGCGGGGTGGGAACCGTGGACGGGTTCATCGCGGGCTCCATCAGCGGGCGCCACTGCTCGAGGGCGGCTGAGGTGAGGGCCGAGCGATTGACGGCCACGACGCTCGGCGCGCTCGAGACCCCAAAGAGGGCGTCGACGTGTCGTCCCACCAGTGGCGCCAGCTCCTCGAGGCGCTGGCGTTCGATCGGCAGAGGGTTGGGGTCTCCGTCGTCGCCACGAGCGATGTTGAGCGCGAGCTGTGAGGCCGTCTGGTACCACGCGTCCGGACCCTGCTGGCTCAGCATGGAAAAGATGTCGCCGAACATGTCGCCGAACGGGTTGGTCGTCACGGCACCAACTTAGAGGGACACCCCAGCGTCACGTTCACGTGGCGCACCGTCGTACTTTTGGCGTACGTCAGCTCGGCGTGCGTGTAGGCCGGCGTCAGGTAGAGCGTCGAGACCAGTTGATTCCAGGTGTTGAGATCCTTGCCGTTCCAGGCGGTAATGACCTCGCCCACGCGAAGTCGGGCGTGGGCCGCCGCGCCGTAGCGAACGATCTTGGTGATGCGCACCCCGCCGCCCTGCTCGGTGGTGCCCTTGATGCCAAGATCCGCGTGGCAGCCGTGTCCGGTCGCCACGACCTCGGCCACCTGGGCGACGAACTGGGCGGGATACCAGAAGTGTCGCGCTGACAGGACGGCCACCACGTGGTCCGCGGAGTCGACGGCGACCGCGTCGACGTAGCTCGACAGACTGGTGTTGGCGGACGTGGCGAGGTAGTGAACGACGCCTTGGGCGTTGTTGGTGGGATCGCCCAGGGTCGTCATCGTCCAGTCGTACTCGGGCGCCTTAAACGAGAAGTTTTTGACGACCGGCGCGATCGCCACCACCGCGGCGCTCGCGGGCATGGGATCGAGTTTCGACGGAGCGACGGGCACGCTCAAGTGCACGATGGAAAAACCCATCACGTTGTCGCGGCCTTCCAGGGTGACGTCAAAGTCGGACCTCTTCGCCGTGGTGCCCGAGATGCTGGCGTTGATCGGGATGACGGTGGTGGTGACGGCGAGGTTGTGGGGCAGCACGAGGGCCGCGACCTTGGTGATCGATCCGCGAAAGGAGATGGTGAGCTCCACCGTGTCGGCGGCGGCCCCGCGGCTCGACGCCGGGAGTTGGGCGAGGGAGGTCGCCAAATGTGCTGGTGAGTCGGGGTCGGGGGTACCCGCGCCGCGGTTCACCATGAGAACGATTCCCCCCGCGACCAGCAAGACGGCCATCAGCACGATGACCACCCGAGGGGTCACCGCGTGCGGACGCGCCGTGGCCGTGGTCTCGAGATTCTCGAAGCTCGGGAGTTCGCTCGGGTGGACCCACTGGCGCGTTTCGGCGGGCGGCCGCACTCGCCGCCGCCACCACGATTCACCTTTACGCCTCTCCACCACCTGAGAAAGGCTAGTAACGAAAGGTATCTGACACGTGTCGCCCTAGCATTGACCACTATGGCTGTCGACGTCGCGCTGGATATTGGCACCTCGCACACCCGCCTCGCGACCAGCTCTCGGGGCGTTTTGTTCGACGAGCCCACGATGGTGGCGATCGACACGAACACCGGTGAGGTTCAAGACCTCGGCCATGGCGCCCTCGAACTCGTCGGGCGCACCTCACGCCACGTGATCGTCTTTCGGCCGTTCAACCAAGGGGCCACCGTCGACTTTGACGTCACCGCGCGGCTCATCGAGGCGCTCTTTGACCGGGCCGGCGTGTCCAAGATGAGTCGCGCGCGGGTGGTGATGAGCGTGCCGTCGCTCGCCACGGCCATTGAGCGTCGGGCGCTACGCCAGGCGGCCATCCAAGCGGGCGCGCGAGAGGCCAGTTTGATTGAGGCCCCGATGGCCGCCGCCATCGGTCTCGGCCTTCCGGTCCAAGACCCCGTGGGTTCGGCCGTCGTCGTGCTGGGCGCCGGGGCGTCGGAGGCGGCCGTGGTCTCGCTCGGGGGCATCGTGGCCGGCGCCGCGCGGCGCATCGGTGGCAGTGACGTGGACACGGCGATCGCCACGTCGTTGCGACTCAACCTGGGCGTCGTGGTGTCACCGGCGGTCGTCGAGATGCTCAAGTGCACCCTCGCCTCCGCGCTCGGGCGCAGCGCGGGCCTGTCGCAGGTGGTGCTCGCGCGCAGCGTGGATCGCGGTCGGCTCATCGAGGTGCAGGTCAGCGCCGAACTCGTCAACGCCGCCGCCCACGACCCGCTCCAGGCGACGATGCGCATGATTCAAGAGTGTCTGGCCGACACGCCACCCGACCTCTCCCAGGACGTCAGCGCCCGGGGCCTCACCATCGTGGGTGGTCACGCCAATATCGCCGACCTCGATGAACTGGTGGCGACCAGTAGTGGGGTGGAGGTGAGCCGGGCGCCCCAGTCCGACCTAGTGGTCATCCAGGGGCTCCAGGCCTGTCTCGAGGAGATGGCCTCGCTCCACGCCCTCTTTCGAAGCGCCGATCGTTAGTCGTCGTCGCGCAGTTGAGTGACCGCCGAGCGCACCTGCCAGTCGCGGTCCTCGCTCGCTGATTCCAGCGCCGCATCAATATCGGGACCCTCGAAGTTCGCCAGGGCCACGATGGCGCGACGTCGAATCGGAGCCTTGTCGTGTAACGCGTTGAGGATCACCTCACGAGCGCGGTCGTCGCCGATCGCCCCGAGCGAGGCGATCGCCGACTCTCGACAGCGCGCGTCGTCGTGGTCCTTCGCGACGACGCACAGTCGCTCGACGCCGCCGGCGTGAGCGTGTTCACCGAGGGCGAAGGCGGCCGCGTCAACCACCAACGCGTCGCTGTCCTCGAGCAGTTCGATCACGGTCTCGAAAATGCCAACGTCCTCGAGGGGAGCGTGCGCCAGCTGCTCCAGCGCGTCGCGCCGAACGGCGGGATCGGGGTCCCGAAGGACCCGACGCCACTGCTCGAGGGTCATGAGATGAAGGCGAACGAGTCCGCGTACGGCGAGGACGCGATGGCGAAGCACCGTCGAGTGAAGACTCTCCTCGAGCAGCGCGCGTCCCGCGTCGGTGGGCTGGAAACTGGCGCGCAGCAGTTCGTGATCAATCGACTCCACTAGCGTTGGATCATCACTTGGCACGACCCCATTTCACCACCGAAAAGGATGAGGCCCCGCGTCTGGATCCCGCTCGTGGTCATCGCCGTCATCTTGCTCGGAATTCTGGGTCTGGAGGAACACCAGTCGGGCGAGTACTCCATCACGCCCGCCGACGGCACCCCGGTCGCGCCGCTGGTGAAGATCAGCGGCGTGGCCACCAATCCCAAGCCGGGGAAGATTCTGCTGGTCGACGTGTATCTCCAGCCACTCTCGTCCTGGCAGCTGTTCCTCACACACTTTCAGTCGCACGTGCAGATCGTGCCCGCCGACGAGCTGGTCGATCCCGGCGTCTCGACGAGCGAACTCAACGCCCAGGGATATCTCGAGATGAGTGACGCCAAACAGGCCGCCGAGGTCGCCTCGTTTCGCGCGCTCGGCTGGCGCGTGCCCGCGACGCCGACGGGAACGGTCGTCACGGGCGTCGTGTCACCGTCCCCGGCGAGTCGCGCGGGTCTCGTGACCGGCGACCTCATCACCGGCGTCGGTTCGACGCCGGTCGACTCGCACTGTCAGTTGGTCTCGGCCCTGCACGACGTGACGCCCGGGACCGTGGAGACCTTGCACCTGGACAAGGTGAAGATCTCCCACTCGGGCGCCCTCTCCTACGAGGCGCCGTCCACCCTGTCGGTGACGATGGGCAACGTGCCGAGCGACGTGACCGCGTCGGGCTGTCCCGGCGTGAGTGGCGCGGACTCCTCGTTTCTCGGGGTGACCCTGGAGGATGGATTCCGCTACCACCTGCCGGCCACGGTCAGCATCGATACCGCGAACATCGGTGGACCCTCGGCCGGCCTGGCGATGACCTTGGCGCTGATCAACAAGCTGAGTCACGGCTCGGTGACCGGTGGGCGGGTGGTGGCCGCGACGGGAACCATGTCGCCCAACGGCCAGGTGGGTGCGGTTGGGGGCGTCGAAGAAAAGGCGGTGGCCGCCCACGACAGTGGGGCCACGTACTTCATCGTGCCCGACGGCGACGGCAACGTTGACGCCGCGCGCGCCGCCGATCAGCCGGGTTTGACCATCCTGCCCGTGAGGTCGCTGAAAGAGGCGCTGAGCGACTTGCGCAGGCTCGGCGGCTCTCCCCCGGAGGCCATTACGAGGCCTTCATAGACCGAGTTACGACGCCCGAACCCGTAGGCTGGAAGGAATGGACGACCGCCGAACAGTCTCGACCACGCGCCCGTCGTCGAGTGAAATCACCCGGGTGACCTTCACGACGCTGCGCAAAGGCGGCGTCGACCCCAACGAGGTACGTCTTCACCTAGAGGCCGCCGCCCGCGAGATGGGCCACCTCGAAAGCCGGATCCGCGAACTCCAGGATCAGCTCAGTGAGGCTCACCGTCGCGCCGAGAATCCCACCTTTGACGAAGCGACGTTGACCAACGCACTCGGGGCCCAGAGCGCCTCGATTTTGCGCTCGGCCCACGAGGAGGCGGGGCGGGTCACCGCCGAAGCCCAAGAGCGCAGCGCTCAGGTCTTCACCGAGACCCAACAGCGCTCGGCGACCCACCTCATCGAAGCCCAGGAGCGCGCCACCGCGCTCCTCACCGAGGCGGAGAACACCGCCAATCAGATCGACCACGACGCGCGTCTCGCGGCCGAGCGCTTGATCGACTCGGCCAAGGTAAACGGGGAGGCGTTGATCGATCGCGCCCGCGAGCAAGGTCGCGCGATCGTCGAACAGGCGAACGAAGCCCGCCGTACGGTCCTGAACGACCTGGCCATCAAGCGCAAGGCCCTGCACTTACAGATTGATCAGCTGCGCGCGGCGCGGGACTCTTTGGCGACCTTCGTGACGACGCTGCGCCAACAGGTGGACGACATACTGTCGGGCATCAACGGCTCCGACGAAGCGGCGCGCGCCGCCGCGCTCGACGCCCTGCGCTCCCACACCGCTACGCCCGAGCCGACCGAGGAAGAGCTGCTCGCGGGCACCCCCCTGCGCGAGGTTCCCGCGGTGGCCCTGGCGTCGGCCGCACCCGGGGTCGAGGGTCCGACCGACGACGCCAAACCCGCCGCCAAGCGTCGCAGCGAGCCGGTGCCGGCCCCGGTCGGTGAGTCGTTGCTCGAGGACGACCCGTCGGGCACCGACGTGGTGAACGAGATCTTCGCGCGCCTTCGCAAGGCCACCCTGGAAGAGCGCGGGGCCACGGCGCTCGCGCCGAAGAAGGCCGCCGCGAGCAAGCCCGAGACCCCGGTCGGGGTCCTGTTCCGTCACCGCGATGAAGCCCTGGAGGAGTCGCTCGGTGTTCTTACTCGACGCATCAAGCGCGTCTTGCAGGACGATCAGAACGTCATGCTGGAGCGCATTCGCAACGTGAAGGCGATGATTACCGATGAGCTCGAGGATGAACTCGTCCAGCGTTCTCGCTACGCCGACGCGGCGGTCGAAGCCCTGGCCCAGGCGGCGCAAGCGGGCGTTCAGTTCGCGCGCGATGAAGGGGGCGTGGCGGAGGTCAGCGTCGAAGCCTCCTTGGTCGATGAGTGCGCGGCCGACCTCGCCGTCACCATCGTGCTGGCCCTTCGCAAACGCATCTTGTCCGAGTCGGCCGGCGACGGGACCGAGCGCGTGAACGCGGCCTATCGCGAGTGGCGCGGCGCGCGCGTCGAGCGGCTGTGCACCGACGCGGCTCGTCGCGCGTTTCACCTCGGGGTGGTCACCGCCTCCAAGGGGCGGTCCGTTCGGTTTTTCGCGGCCCCCAACGACGCGCCGTGTGACTTGTGTGCCCACGACTCCGAAGCCGGTGAACGCCTGGCGGGGGAGAACTTCCCCAGCGGCTCTGCGTACCCGCCGCTGCACGCGGGCTGCGCCTGCACCGTTATCCCCGTATAAATAAAGTCGTAGGCTCGACTCTGTGCGAAGCTCCACCGACGTTCCCCAACGCCCGCGGCGCCTCGGACGACTCTCCCGGCGGTTCTGGATCGGGATCATCGTCGTCATTGTCCTGGTCGGATTTCTTTCCCTGCGCAACCTGGCGGTCCTGTGGACCGACGAGATGTGGTTCTCCTCGGTCGGCCTGTCCCACGTCTTCTCCACGCTGTTCTTCCTCAAGGTCGGTCTAGGACTCACCTTCGGGGCGATCTTCTTCTTCATCATGTGGGGCAACCTGCTCCTCACGGATCGCTTTGGCGCGCGCGATCTCTCCTTCGACCCCGAGGACGAGGTGGTGCGGCGATACCAGAACATCGTTCGTCCCTACGCCCGGCGCATCTACGCCGCGATCGCCCTGGTGATGGGTCTGATTGCCGGGCTGAACGCGACGGGCCAGTGGAACAACTATCTGCTCTTCACCCACTATCAGTCGTTCCACGAGGTCGACCCGCTCTTCCACAAGGATCTGGCCTTTTACATCTTCACCCTGCCCTTCGTCTCCTTCGTCGTGACGTGGTTCCTGGTGGTCTTGATCATCGCCTTCTTGGTGACGACGGGATTCCACTTTCTCAACGGGGGCATTCGCACGACCAAGGTCACCCCGCGCGTCGCGTCGCGGGTGAAGGCCCATCTCTCGGTGATCGGCGCCGCGATTGCTCTCTGCAAGGCCGCCGGCTACCTCATCGCGAAGTGGGAGCTCGTCAACTCCTCCAACGGCTACGTGCAGGGCGCGACCTACACCGACATCCACGCGCGCATGCCGGCCCTCACCATTCTCTTCTGGCTCTCCCTCGCGGCGGCCGGGATTCTTCTGTACAACGTGCGTTCACGCGGGTGGTCCCTGCCGGTGGTCGCCGTCGGCCTGTGGGCCTTTGTCGCTCTGGTGATCGGCGTTCTCTACCCGACGTTCCTCCAAGCCTTGAAGGTCAGCCCCAACCAGGAGTCGCTGGAGCAGCCCTACATCCAGCGCAACATCGACGCGACCCGAGCGGCCTTCGGGCTGGACGACGTGACGTATCACCCCTTCGCCGGAGCCGCGTCCATTTCTCCCTCGGAGATCTCCGCCGACATGGCGACCCTCAACAACATTCGCCTGTGGGACCCCTCCAACAACATCTCGCTCCAGTCGGTGACTCGTCGCCAGTCGGTTCGCTCGTACTACTCCTTCACCAACCTCTCGGTGGACCGCTACTACATCAACGGAAAACTGACCCCGGTGCTCATTGGCGCCCGCCAGCTCCAGAGCAACAACCTGCCCTCCAATAGCTGGGTCAACCAGCACCTGCAGTACACCCACGGCATCGGCGCCGCGGTCGTCGCGGCCAACGAGGTTGATCCCACCACGGGCAACCCCGTCTTTGTCGTCTCCAACGTCCCGCCCCAGTCGACCAACGGCATGCCCACCCTGACCCAGCCCGATATCTACTTCGGTCTCGGGCTCAACGGGTGGGTGGTCGCCAACACCAAGCAACCCGAACTCGACTACGAAGTCAACTCCGGTCCTCAGGCCGGTACCCCAGTCGATACGCACTACGCCAGCACCGGGGGCGTGCCGGTCGGGAGTCTCTTCTCGCGTTTCGCTTTGGCGCTGCGCCTGGGCGACTTCAACTTCTTGATCTCCAACCAGATCACCTCCAAGAGTCGCGTCATGTTCGTGCGCGACGTGCGCCAGATGGCCCAGAAGGCGGCCCCGTTCCTCTCCTTCGACTCCCAGCCCTACGCCGTGATCGCCAACGGTCAGGTGCAGTACGTGTTGGACGGCTACACGACCACCTCGCAGTACCCCTACAGCGAGAACGCCAGCAACCTGAACGTCAACGCCGGAGGACTTCCCGGCAGTTTCAACTACGCGCGCAACGCCGTCAAGGTCGTGGTCAACGCGTACACCGGGTCGATGAAGTTCTACGTGGCCGATCCCAGCGACCCCCTCATCAAGGCCTATCGCTCGGCGTTCCCCTCGATGTTCCTGCCCATGAGTGCCATGCCCTCGACGATCCGCTCGCACCTGCGCTACCCCCAGGACCTCTTCTCGATCCAGGCCGCCACCTACGGCCGCTATCACATCACCGCGGCCGACGCCTTCTACTCCGCGTCGGACCGTTGGGAGATCTCCCCGACGACCGGGGCCGGTTCGCCGTCGAACACCCTCGCCCAGACGAAGAAACTCAACGCGGCCGGTGAAGTGACGTCGGTGTCGAACACCCCGATGAGCCCCGTTTTCCAGGTGGGCTCCTTGCCGAACGCCGACCACCAGCAACTGCTGGAGTCGATCGACTACGTGCCCTCGGGCAACTCCTCCACCGTTCAGAACCTGACGGCCTTCATGGTCGCCACCAGCGATCCCGACGACTACGGCCAACTCAGCGTCTACGAGACGCCCCGTGGTACGACCGTGACCGGCCCCCTGCAGGCCGACTCGGAGATTGAACAGGCCTCGGAGGTATCGACCAAGATCTCGCTCCTCGACCAACACGGCTCGGAGGTCCTCCTCGGCAATATCTTGACGGTGCCGCTCGACTCGACCGTGCTCTACATCCGACCGCTCTACGTCACCAGTTCCACCAACCCGATGCCTCAACTGCGCTACGTGATCGCCGTCTTTAACCAGGACGTCAGCATCGAGTCCACCCTCGATCAGGCCCTCTCGTCGGTGCTGGGCTCGGCGGTGAGCGGCGTGTCGCCACCGGGCTCGGGTACCACGACGGGCAAGGGGGGCGGCTCCTCCACCAAGTCAACGGCCACCGCCCAGGACGACCTCAATAAGGCGTCGGCTGAGTACACCGCGGCCCAGACCGCCCTGTCCAACGGCGACCTAGGGCTGTACCAGCGTGACGTCAACGCGATGAACGCGGACCTCCAGGCCGCGCAGACGGCCCTCGCGAAGAGTTAGTCAGTCGTCGCGACGCTCGTCGAGGTGACGGTAGGGATTGAGCAGACCCTGGGGATCAAAGACGTGCTTGATCTGACGCTGCAGGGCCACCAGCGCCGGATCGGCGAGGGCGAGGTACACGTCGCGTTTGTCGACCCCGAGTCCGTGTTCACCCGAGACCGCGCCGCCTAGTTCGACGCCGGCCCGGAACAACTCGAGCAGCAACTCTTCGCGAGCGACGTCGTCGGACTGAAAGACGGACAGATGCACGTTGCCGTCGCCCACGTGCCCGCACCCCGCGATGTAGGCGCCGTGTTTATCGGCGAGCACCGCGACGTCTTCGAGGAAGGTGGGCACGCTCGAGCGCGGCACCACGATGTCGAGAATCTCGTTCGCCCCGGCGGCCTTGGTCAACCAGAAGGCTCGTTCTCGAGCCTGAATGAGCTGGCTGGCGGCCGTACCTTCGAGCACGTAGATGTCCAGCGCTCCCGCCTCGCCGAGGAGTTCCGCCGCGGCCTCTAGGTCGGCGTCGAGTTGCTCGCGCGTCCTCGTCTCGAGGACGACGATGAGATAGGCGGCGCTCGCTTCGGCGATGGCGGGGTCCACGCCCAGGTGAAGGTCGCCGCCACTCTGCAGCGCGTGCATTGTCGTCACGTCCAGGTACTCGAGTAGGGACGGCAACAGCCCGGCCGAGATGAGGGTGGGCACCACACTGGTGACCGCGTGCACGTCGTTAAAGGGCACGAGCATGGTCGCGGAGTGGGGGAGTATCGGTGAGAGCTTGAGGGTGATCTCGGTGACGATCGCCAGCGTGCCCTCGCTGCCAATGAGCAGTTGGGTGAGGTCGTAGCCCGAGGAGCTCTTCATCACCGGGCCGCCGGTCCTGAGGATCGTCCCGTCCATCATCACGACCTCGAGCCCGAGGACGTGTTGGCGAGTGACGCCGTGTCGTACAGCGCGCATGCCGCCCGCGTTGGTGTTGACGTTGCCGCCGAGCGAGCCGGAGAGTTCCCCGGGGTAGACGGGATAGTGCAGGCCCGTGCCGAGCAGTGCTTCGTTCAGCTCGCGCAGCGTGATGCCGGCCTGGACCACGACGACGTGGTCGCGTTCGTCGACGCGCACCACGTCACGCATCTGGTCGAAGGCGATAACGAGACCGCCGTTCACCGGCAGCGCGCCCCCCGACAGTCCCGTGCCCGAACCGCGTGGAGTGATGGGCACCTGGTGGCGAACGGCCCAGCGCACCAGCTCCGCGACCTCCGCGGTGCTGGTGGGGCGGGCTACGGCAAAGGGCTCTCGGTCGCGGGGGTGGAGCGACTCGTCGTGCAGGTCGCTCTCGTCGTGTCCACCGGCGAAGGTCACCCGCGTGACGAGGGCTTCCAGTTCGACGCGGGTGTCGGTCTCATTCATCACCGAGCACCCTACCTCGCGCGTCGACGTGCTCAGGCTTGGGGGGACGTCGCCGAGGTGCGGTTGAACGAGTACCTGGTGACGCTCATTTGCGAGACGGCGCGGGGCTCACCCGAAGGACAAAGCTCTGCGAGGTCGACCCAAACGCGTTGCTGGCCGACAAGGACACGGCGTAGCTGCTCCCGCTTTGAGCGCCGGGCGTGCCGGACAGGACGGCGGTGCCGTTTGCGAAGGCCGTAAAGACAACTCCCGGTGGCAGCGTCCCTATCTCACTCAGTGTCGCGGTGGGCGAACCGAGGCTCACGATGGCAACGGTGCCGTTTCGTCCCACCGTGAGCGTGCTCGTCGAGGGCGTCAGTATCTGGGGAGCGAACCCCACCACGATGTTCAGCTTCTGGACCGCGGCGGGAGTGACGCCATTGCTCGCGGTCAAGGTCACCGTGCGTGAACCGAGCGAGAGGGGTCCCGCGGTCCCCGAGATGGTGTCCGTACTTGCGTTGAACTGCAAGCCCTGCGGCAGCGGTCCCGACTCGCTAATCGTGGGCGTCGGAGTCCCGACGGCGGTGACGTGAAAGGTGGCACCGTGACCGAGCCACGAAAAGTACGCCGTGGGCGCGGACGTGAACGCGGGCGCTTTGGTCGCGGGCGACACCGTCACCGCCGAACTGCACGCGCTGGTGACCGTGGCGTTGTTGGCGTCGCCGGAGTACACGGCGTCGACGTAGTAGGTACCGGGCGAAACCGCGATGAGACCGAGCGCGCCGTACGTGGCGTCCCCGCTCACCGTGGTGGACTGTTCGGAAGAGAACGCGGGTGTGCCGGTGCAGGCACTCGAGGTGTACGCGTTAAAAGAAACGCTGCCACCGGGAGCGTCACCACCCTGCAGCTGCGCCGACGCCGAGATCGGCTGACCCGGCGTCACGGGTCCCGTGACGCTGGTCAACAACGTCGGCGATGCTTGGCCGACGGTCAACGAGTTCGCAGTTGTGTCGGAGTAGTTGGCGTCGCCGCTGTAGCTCGCGGTCACCGTGGCGCTCGCGCCCTCGCTTGCGAGCACGCAGATCCCGGTCCAGGTCACGCCATCGTTGCTCGGATTCGTCAGTGAGACCGCGCAGCTTTGCGTGCCGTCGGAGACCGCCACCGACTGGGTTGGTGCGGGGCCCCCCGAAGGGACCTCGAGCGTGACGTCATACGTGTTGATTCCCGCGACGGGAGCTCCCGAAGGGTCACTGAGCGTGAGCGAGGGTGTGGGCAGCGTGTAGGTGATCGTTACTTCGGGGTCACCGGGTGCGCCTTGCGCTGCAGTTCCGGTACCCGCACCGGCAGTCGCTTCGCACGCGCTCACCGTCACCGTGCTGGCGTAAGTGTCGCCGCAGTAGTCCGCGCCGCCGCCGCCGCCCGCGCCCGCGAAGCCGTTGCCGGTGGCACCACCGCCGCCACCGCCGTTGAAGCCGCCACCGCCGCCACCGCCGGCGCCACCGTTGCTACTGCCGCCACCACTGCCGCCGACACCGGGCCCGGCGGCGGTGAACGACTCACCCGGGTCTCCCGAGTTGCCACCGTTTCCGCCACCCGCGCCGGCCGCGCCGACGTCGCTGATCGTCGCACCACCACCACCAATGCCGTTGCCCGCCACGAAGTAATCCGTCACTGACGTGCCCGAGGCACCGGCGTTACCGCCCACGCCGGTTGACGATTCGCACAGTCCAGCACAGAGGTCCCCGCCACCACCGCCACCACCGCCGCCGGCGACAACGAGCGGAGCACTGAACGTCGTCCCGAGGCTTACCCCCGACGCGCCGCCACCGGCACCACCGGAACCAACGGACGGGCCCCCGCCCTCGTCCACGCAGACGAAGAACGTGCTCTGGGCCGGCAGTCCCGCGAGGAGGGCCGTCTGGCCGTCGCCATCGCCGCCGAGCGCCCCGGCGGTGACGCCGGTATACGACACCGTGCCGGTGGCGCCCGCGGCACCAATGGCGTCGATCTCCGCGCTGGTGACACCGGCAGGAACGTCCCACGTCGTGCAACCTTGTTGAGCAAATGAGACCGTTTCGTCCGACGGTGTTGACGATCCCGCGGGCGCCGCGCCTTGAGTGATCGTCACCGCCGTCGCAGCGAGCATGAGTGGCGACGCCAGTATCAACCGAGCGACGCCGCGTCCGACCTTCCTCTCTCGCTTGCCCTCACGCGCGTTCACACGCCCCTGCACGTCACTTCGGACTTTTCCCACGGCCTGCCCCTTTTCTCTGCGAAAACGCCGGAGGCAACGCTGTCGAGTTCTCGAGTAGCGCTGCGCACGTTGAGAGGGAATATAGACTTTCATCTGTAAGTTGTCAAGTGTAAACTTACAGCGATGTTATACCACTGCCTATCGATAACACGGCCTCGGTGACGGACGCGACGCGTCGACAGCGCAATCCTCGCGGCCAAGGCGCACACCTGCGCGACGAGATCGTGGCGGGAGCGTTGGTGGTCCTCGAACGGACCGGTTCAGAAGAAGCAGTGAGCCTGCGCGCCATAGCTCGAGAGATCGGGATCGCGTCGCCGTCGATCGCTCGTCACTTCTCTGATGTGCCAGAGATCATCGACGCGGTGGTCGCCACCGTGCTGTCCGATCTCTATCAGGCCATTGTCATCGCCGCGGCGCGCAGCGACGATCCCGTCGAGCGGCTCTTCCACGCCAGTCGGAGTTACGTCAACTACGGCCGAACCCATCCCGCGCGATATCGCGTCCTTATCGGACGTCGCTATTTGGATGACTGGCACGACCGCAACCTCACGATGGAACAGACGTCGCCCATCATGGCGAGGTGCATCGCGATCTTCCGAGACACCATTCAGGCGTGCGTGGACACCGGGCGTTCGGCTAGCACCGACGTCAACTTCGACACCCTCGTTAGTTGGTTCTCGCTGCACGGCGTCGTCGCGCTTCCCGCAGCCATCACGAGCCTCGACTGGCCCGATGACGAGGATCTCTTGGTCGCGAGCGTGACTCGAGCGGCTCGACTTATCGAGCCGTCCTGACGCCGACTCGTCCGAGCCCTACCCGTTGGTTGCGTCCGAGGCGAAGTGCTCCGCGCGGCCGGACATGACCGTGCCCCCTCGCTCGAGGGGGCACGGTCATAGGGGTTAGCGGATGGTGTAGACGACCGAGGTCTTCTTCCCGTTCCTGAATTGGATGGTGAAGCGGAACGCACCCCGCTTCGCGGACGCGACCACGCGGACCCTCACGGTGATTCGTGATGCCGTGGCGCGCACGACCGTCGCGACGGTGCCGGCGTGACCGATGATCCTCGGTCCGGCCGTGAAGTCCCTTCCGGTGATGGTGACAATGTCGGTGCGGCCAATGATGCCCCATCCGACGACTCGGGTCGCCACCGGCGGCGGGGTCTTCGTGACCACTGAACCGGTCACGTTCAGCTTGAAGGTGAACGTGCCGCTATCCCCATTGGGGTCCGCCGTCGTGCCCGACGCGGTGTAGGTACCGGCCGTGAGTTTGCCCGAGGTGGTGACGGCGCCCGTACCCGACACCACGATGCCGGGCGAGCCGGCGGTCTGGGTGTAGGTCACGGTGCCGGTGTTGCCACTGGAGGTGAGCTGGGCGCTGAAGCCAGACTCGCCAGTCGTCGCGACGCTCGCGGTCACGGGCAGGTTCTGGCTCAAGGCCTTGGCGGCCGCGGTGAAGGTGAAGGAGGCGTCGATGAACGGAGCCGCGGTGCCACAGACCTTGGCGGAGTTGGCGTCGTTGCTCGGGTAGGGCGTGGCGTTGACCTCACAGAGGTACACGGAGTAGGCCGTGCCCGCGGTCACCGTGGCGGGCACCGTCAGGGTGCCACCGAGGACCGGGGGTTGCAGCGTCGAGCCGGTGTAGCAGTCGTTGGCGATCGTCACGCCGGTGGCGGCTCCCGCGTAGGTCGGCGTTGAGGATCCGGCGGGGTACCACGCCTGTACGAGGTCGGCCGACGGTACGTTGCCGTAGCCGATGGTGCAGGTCGTCGGAGCCACGGCGGCCGCGGTCCCGGCGTCGAGCGCCTGTACGGCCTGGATGGCGTCACCCCACCAGTAGCCGGTCGCGCCGGCGGCGCCCGAGACGTTGATGAGACTGCCCGGAGACCCGGTGCTCTGCAGCGCCGAGATCGTCGGGGCGGCGGGCGCGGTGGTCTGGCTGGCGTACTGCAGGAGGTACTCGCCGCCCGCGATCTCCACGTCCGAGGAGGTTGCCACCGCCACCGCACAGCCGAAGAGGCCGGCGTTTATCTGCGCCTGGGTGGGCGGACACACGGCGTTCGTGTCGCCGGCCGCGGCGAAGGTGGCCGGAACGGCGAAGGTCGCTTCGGTGCAGGAGCCGGCGGTGCCGGCGGGACAGCCGGTGTCGGTCGCGCTGGCGGTGAACGTGCCGAGAGAAGCCGTGTCGGCTTCCGCGGTCGGAACGACGTTGGAGGACGAGATCGCCGCGAGCAGTGACGCTTCCGCAGCGACGGCGGCCCCGGAGGACGCGTTGCAGTCAAATTTGATCTGCGTGGTGCCGGCCGCGACGCCGGCGATGAGCGTGGTGCCGGTGACGAGCTCTCCGCCGCCGGTGACGGTCACGTTACAGGGCAGGGTGGCCGCGGCGTTCGAGCGCAACGTGACCGCTGACGCCGCGCTCGCGCTAGTGAGCGCCACCCCGGCGACGATGGCGAGTGAGGCGCCGATCGCGAGTAGTGATGTCCATCGATTTCTTGCCTGAGGCGCGTGGCGGTGACCGTACGTACTTTTCATTGAGCCTCCCAAGGAGCTGTTGGTGTGTGGATACTGCGCGGCGCTCTGTGCGAGGCCGTTCACTGTGACCTTAGGTGTATCGAGAAACAAATGTCCGTCGTCTTTGTGTGTGCGCGCGCTCTGGCGTCACGTTGATCACACCACAACGCCACGCGCGAATCGGACTTTTCGGTGAGTGAGGTGTTCACTCTGGGTGCAATCATCAATGAACGGTGCGCCTCTCATTTGTGGATGATTGTTATTCACGACGAAGGATGTGCTCGTGCGCGGTGATGGTTTCACACCCAATTATCAACTTCGCAAAACTCTTCTTACGACGCGCCCTCGTCGAGCCACGCGACGACACCTCCGCGCACGGCAACGCCCACTTCACTGTCGTGATCAGGGAGTTTCTTGGCGTTCGCCGTGCGGGCCACCAGCGTGGTCGTTCCGTCAAAGTTCGCGCGCAGTTTCACGACGGCGTCGTGTCCGTAGAACTCGGTGTGGAGAACTCGAGCGCTCGCCGTGGCGCTCGCGAGGCTCGTGAGAACGATCTGTTCGGGGCGAATGAGCACGAGGAGAGACGCACCGTCGCGGGCGTTCATGAGTGAGGAGGGATCGTCGAGAACCAGTCGACCAATCGGCGTGTCGACGTCATGTCCGCGAATGACTCCTTTAAGAAAGTTGACGTCGCCGAACTCGCCCGCTAGTTCTGGCGACGACGGCTTGGCGTAGAGGTCGGTGGGCGTAGCGAACTGACGAATGCGCCCGTCGCGGATGATGGCCACTCGGTCAGCCAGCGAGAGCGCTTCGTCTTGATCGTGGGTCACGAGGATGGCGGTGGTTCCCGCGTCGCGAAGGATGCGACGCACGTCGTGGCGCACGCTGGCGCGCATGTTGGCGTCCAGGGAGGAGAACGGTTCGTCGAGCAGAACGAGGTCGGGGTCGATCGCCAGGCCCCGCGCCAGGGCCACGCGTTGCTGTTGGCCCCCCGAGAGCTGGTGGGGAAAGCGCTGGGCGTATCCCGCGAGCCCGACCATCTCCAGCAGATCCGACACCCGCTGGCCGCGACGCTCGCCGCGGGGCAGTCCGAAGCCGACGTTGCGTTCGACCGACAGGTGCGGAAAGAGGTTGCCCTCCTGAGGCACGTAGCCGACTCGTCGGCGCTGGCACTCAACGAAGTGCGTCTCGTCGTCGACGATCTCCCCGTGCAGGCTCACCGAGCCGTGGTCGGCTCGCTCGAAACCGGCGATCACGCGCAGCAGGGTTGTCTTGCCACTGCCCGAGGGGCCGAGAATGGACACGAACGATCCCTGCTCCACCGTGAGATCGAAGTCGCGAAGTACCGGCTGCGTGCCGTAGGACTTCTGCAGTCCTCTGATCTCGAGTTCACTCACGTTGTCACACTACGGCTGAGGACTCGAACGTTAGGGCGTGGCTGATCATGCGAACGAACGCCGCGCCGATCAAAGAAGCGTTCGAGGAAGTACGCGGGGAGGGCGGCGATCGCGATGATGAGAAGGGAGAAGGGGGCCGCCTGGCCGTACGAGAGGTTCTGTTGATACGCCCAGAACTGGGTGGCCAAGGTCTGCACACCGTTCGGAATGAGTATCAAGGTGGCGGTGAGTTCGGTGACGCACGAGAGGAAGACCAGACAGAACGCGGCGCCCAGCCCGGGGGCGATGAGGGGGAGCGTGACGCGAAGGAGAACCCCGAGGCGCTTCACCCCGAGCGAGCCCGCGACCTCTTCCAGGGCCACGGGTGCCCGGGCGACCGAGGCGCGTACACCCACGAGCGCGAGCGGAAAAAACATCAGGGCGTAAGCGACGACCAACATGGGCGCGGTCTGGTACGCGAAGCTGTCGGCGTGCTGCTCAGAGAAGTACGCCAGGGCGAGCGCCACCACCAGACCGGGCATGGCGAGAACCAAAAATGTGGTGCGAGTGAGGAGCCGGTGCCACCGGCTGGGATAGCGAATCACGAGGAGCGCCACCGGGAGTGCCATCAAAGTGGAGAGCGCGGCGGCGGCGGCGCTGTAGCCGGCCGTGTGCAGGGCCGCGGCGAGCAGGGACTCGCCCACCAGGTCGTGCGCCCCGCCCTCGAAGATCCAATAAATCGAGGAACCGACGGGGACCCCGAGGGCGGCGAGCACCAAAAGGGAGAACGCGAGCACCACGGGCCACTTCGCGCGCCCGAGGGACTGGCGGGTGAGCACGCGCTGCACCCCGGGGCCACCGCGACTCACCCGACCGGTTCCTCGCAACGAGCTCTCACCCATCATGACCACGATGGAGAAAATCACCAGCACGAGCGAGAGGGCGCAGGCGGAGGCGGTGTTGAAGCCGACCGTGAACTCGCTGAAGATCTCGGTCGTGAATGTCTGATAGCCCAAGATCTCGAACGCGCCGTACTCCGCCAAGATGACGAGAGCCACCAAGAGACACCCGCCCAGGATCGCCCGGCGGGCCTGGGCGAGCGTGACGCGAAAGAACGTCGAGACCCGAGTTGCTCCAAGACTGCGGGCGATCTCTTCTTGCCCGGGATCGGCCCCGCGGAGGCTGGCGGCGACCGGGAGGTACACCAGGGGATAGACGGCCAAGGTCATCACGATGACGGCGCCTCGAAAGCCGGCGACCCAGGTGAAGAGTGAGTTCCATCCGAAACTCACCACGAAATCGGGGATGGCGAAGGGGATGACCACCAGTACCGCCCAGACTCGTCGACCGGGCAGGTCGGTTCGCTCTACGCAGTACGCCGTGAGGGTGCCAATGATGGCGCAAAGAACGGTCACGACGACGGTGAGGCGAACCGTGTTCCACAACAGCGTGGCGGTGAGCGTACGCCAGATGAGGTGCCAGACGTTCGACGTTCCGGCGCCGGACGCCTCGATGAGTAAGAACGCCAGTGGCAGGGCGAGCGCCGCGACCACGACGAGGCTCAGTCCGAGGAGAACCTTCGGGCGACGTCGTCGGCGAGGGGGCGAGAGACTCTCGAGGGCGTCGCGACGCAACGAGGTCGGCGACTCGGTCGGCGCCAGCGTCACCGCGATCGCTCCGCCGGCTCGTTCGCAGCCACCGCGCTCACAGCAACTGCACCTCGTTGAGCAGAGCGATGGCCGCCGCTCCGGTACCGAGCTGGGCGATGCTGATCGGGTAGGGCTTCAGGTCCTGAAAGGGGGTCTCGGGCTGAGCGGTCGTCACGCCCGACGCGACCGGGTACTCGAAGCTGATGGAGTGCGAGATGATCTCCTGACCCTGGCGCGAGACCAAGAAGGCGAGAAACTCTTGGGCCGCCGCCTGGTGGGTGGACGATTTCAGAATGCCCGCTCCCGACACGTCGAGCACGTAGCCGGGGTCGTGCGGCGCGAAATACGTGATGAGTGAGCGCATGTTGGACTGGCCGATCTCAGCCCTCATTCGGTACCAGTAGTACTGATTGATGACGCCGAATGCAACGACGCCGCGGTTCACTTCATTGGCGATCGTCTCGTTGTCCGGATACACGTGGCCGTTGGAGTTGGCTTTGATGCCGTCGAGCCACTTCAGGGCAGCTTTCTTGCCATAGGCCTGCAGAACCGCCGTGACGATGGGCTGAAAGTCCGTCTCACCGGCGGCGAACGCCAACTTTCCCTCGTATCGGGGATTGGCCAGGGCCAAGACATTTGTAGGCAGCGCGCTCTTTTTTATCAGTGACGGGTTGTAGATGAGCACACTTACGCGCGCTGACACGCCCACCCAGTCGCCCTGGGGTGAGTTGAACCGGGCGGGAGTGCGGGCGAGCGTCGAGGCGTCGACCTTGGCGAGGAGGCCCCGCTGCTGGAGGTACTCGAGGGCCGGGGAGTTCTCACTGAAGAAGAGGTCGGCCGGCGAGTGGGACCCTTCGGCGACAATCTCGGCGTCGAAGATGTCTTCGTCGTTGCTGCGCACGACCACCGTAACCTTCGGATGGGCCTTTTGAAAACCAGCGACGAGAGCGTCCGTCGTCTGCACGTGCTGGCCGCTGTAGAGCACGAGCGTCACATTTTTCTGGCTGGCCCCGCCCACCCCCAGAGCGACGGTGAGCGTCGCCAGCACCGCGGCGCTTACGACGGCAACCACCTTGGTCAGGCGCTTCATGTGACACTCAGGGTCGGCGGCCGAGGGACCGTGCTGGAAATACCTCTCACCGTGGCTACCTTCTTCTGGCCGGAATTTACGGAGTTAGGTTAGCCTAACCTAACTCTCCCCCTGTGCGGCGGGCGACGCGGACCGCACTGCCTTAGAGCGCGCTGGGAACACGATCGACGTTTTCGACGAGGGGAAGGCGAAAGTCCTGGCCCTGTGGGTCATCCCCTCTCTTTGTGGGGAACCTGTGATGTGGCGTACCGCCCCACAATCGACAACGGGTCGGGGAATGCTGGCCTTATGAGAAACGTAACTTCACATTCGCCGCGACGACGCGGAGCCTCGTCGCGGCGCCGCTGGTCCACGGCCGCCGCGGCCATCGCGGTCGTCCTCGGAGTCGTGGGCCTCGCCGCCGCCCCCGCCTTCGCGGTGGGCACCAACGCCAACGCGATTAGCGCGAGCTCAGCCCCGAGCGCCGGAAGCACGCATGGTTCCTACACGCCGAGCGCCACCGCGTCCTCCGGCGACAAGGTGACCATCACCCTCGATAAGGGTTCGTCCGGGTGCTCCCTCAGCGACGGAAAAGTGACCTTTAGCGGGACGGGCACCTGCCTGGTGGACTTTAACGACCCGGGGAACAGCACGTACGCGGCGGCCGCCCAGGTCCAACAGAGCATCAAGGTCTATAGCGCCAACTCGATCTCCACGAGCACCTTTCCCTCCGCGGGGAGCGCCGGTGGTTCGTACGCTCCGGGCGCCACCGCCACCTCGGGCGACAGCGTGGTGATGACCCTCGACAAGGACTCGAGCGGCTGCGTGTTGAGTTCCGGCTGGATTGACTTCAAGAGTGCGGGTACCTGTATCGTCAACTTCAACGACCCGGGCAACGGCGCCTTCGCGGCCGCCAGTCAGGTGCAGCACTCCGTGAAGGTCCACGCCTCCAACACCATCTCGGTCAGCACTCCACCCGCGGCTGGGGCCATTCACCAGACGTACTCTCCGACGGCGTCCGCCACGTCGGGCGACAAAGTCGAGATCTATCTAAACAGTGAGTCGACCGGTTGCACCTTGAGCGACGGGACCGCGACCTTCAACGACAACGGCGTGTGCATCATCGATTTCAACGACCCGGGCAACGGCGCCTTCGCTGCCGCCGCCGAAGTCAAGCAGAGCATCACTATTGGTACGGGCAATCCCAAGAGCCAGGGCTCGGTCGTCATCACCTCCACGTCCGTCGGCTTTGGACACCCGCTCGTTCTCGCCGCCACGGGCGGGTCTGGTTCGGGAGCGGTGTCCTTCGCCGTGACCTCGCCGGGCACGGCGAACTGCTCCATCACGGGGGGAGCGCTCACCAGCACGCGGGCCGGTACCTGCGTGGTCGTCGCGACGAAAGCCGCCGACGGTACGTACGCCGCCGCGACGTCGTTGGCCACGACCGTCACCATTACTCCGCAGGCGCCTCGGGCCTCGCGAATCAGCACGATCCTTTGGTCGGGCCGGACCATGAGCGCCAAGATCATCGGCTCGGGTTTCTATGGTCGTCCGCTCGTGGTGAGTGACTTGGTGGGAACCAGCGCGGTGGTCACTCACGACAACGGTCGCGTCTTGACAATTCGGGTCATCGTGGCCCGCGGCAGTCGTTCGGGACACTACCGATTCACGGTCATCTTTGCCCATGGACAGCGCACGTCGCTGCGCTACACCTTGCGCTAAGTGGCGTCACCCCGTTGAAGCCCACATCTGTTTTCGACTAACCTGTATCAGGCAACGCGGGGTGGAGCAGTCTGGTAGCTCGTCGGGCTCATAACCCGAAGGTCGCAAGTTCAAATCTTGCCCCCGCCACGAAGAGAAGTGCAGGTCAGGGCCGGTGCGAAAGCTCCGGCCCTGACCTGTCTCTAATCGAATTTTGGTCACGGACGAACCTGGATCTGACTTGAACGCTTCCGATCCGCCTGTCTGACAGGGCGAATCCAACATTGCTCGATTGCTAACGTGAGAAAGTGACCTCGGGGTGGTCGGCGATTTCCTACGAGCAGTGGAACGAAACCTGCGATACGCTCCACGCCCACACGCAACTCCTCGGCAAGCTTGCGGTCGCACTTGCGCCGCCCGAGCCACAACTGCAACACGCGGCGTTACGTCTGACGGCTCGAGGTTGGGAGACGGCGCCCCTGCCAGCGCCCGACGGTTCGGGCACGTTCGTTGCCTTGATCGATCTTCGCACCCATGAGGTGGTGGTGGAGACCAGCACGGGCGGGGTCCGTGCGGTGGCTCTGGTCCCCAATCGCTCCGTGGGCGTGGTCACCCGCGAGGTGCTGGACGCCATATCGAACCTCGTGGGCTCCGTCGAGATCAATCCGAACCCCCAAGAGGTGCCCTGGAGCGTGCCGCTCGACGAGGACCAAGAGCACGCACACTACGAACCTGAACAGGTCGCGTCGTATTTCGCGACCGCCACTCAGGCGGCGCTCATCCTGGCTGAATACCGTGCGCCGTTTCGGGGTCGCTCCACCCCGGTGAACGCGTGGTGGGGATCGTTCGACCTAGCGGTGAGTCTTTTCTCCGGCCTCCCGGCCAGCCCACCCTCCAATGACTTCATCATGCGTAATGCCATGGACGCCCAGGAGGTGGCTGTCGGCTGGTGGCCGGGAGATCGGAAGTACCCCAAAGCGGCCTTCTACGCGTACGCAAGCCCCGCGCCGGAGACGTTTGCGACGGCCACGCTCTCCCCGCCGCCGGCCCACTGGAATGCGACCCTCGGTGAGTACATCCTCGACTGGGCCGATGTCTGCTCTAGTCCCGACCCGCATGCGGCGGGAGTCCAATTTGCCCGCTCCGCATTCAGTCACGCCTGCGTTGTCTGCGATTGGGATCCGGCACTGTTGGCCAGCGTCGAAGGGAGGCCACCGCCAATTCGGTGAGACATATTCGTTCGCATCTGTAGGGATCGCCAACCAACGGCCCTAAAAAATGCAGCGGGTGAGTACGCCGGTAGGCGGTTAGCAAGATCGAGAAGATGGTGACCGCCAGAGATGACGGCGGATCGTGATGGTACGAACCGGAGCGAACTCATAACCCGAAGGTCGCAAGGTCACATTGTGACCCCGCCACCAGAAGTGCCGATGAGAGCCGGTGCGGAAAGCACCGGCATTTCTGCTCTTCGCTCGAGTTTTAGGTCGAAGTTCTCACGCTCATCAAGTCCCTCGTGCTACTCGTCTGGTTCGCGCTTTCGGGGCTGGTCGCGTCGGCGGGTATACCGTGGCATCGATGGCCCCTGAACAAGCGCCCCGCCGTACGTCGAACCTCGCGGCCCGTGCTCGCCGAGCGGGATCGGACCGGGCGACGCCCGTTCGAAAGAGGTGTCATCGATATCGTGCGCGCGTTCATCTGGGCGGACTCGAATCATGACCGTCGATCTCATTGTCGTTGGCACGGGATCGGCTGCCCAGAGCGTCGCGTATCCGTGCCGCGAAGCGGGGTGGAGCGTCACGGTGATCGACTCTCGCCCCTTCGGCGGCACCTGCGCGCAACGCGGCTGTGACCCGAAGAAGGTGCTCGTCGGCGTCTCGGAGCTGGTCGATTGGGCTCGACGAATGCAGGGAAGGGGGCTCGCCGCCCCGGCGCCGACGCTGGCCTGGTCGGACATGATTCGCTTTAAACGAACCTTTACCGAAAGTGTTCCGACCTCAACTGAATCGGGCTTTCACAAGGCGGGAATCAGGACCGTGCAGGGGCGAGCCCAGTTCGTGGGTCCGAACAGCCTGCGGGTGAACGGGGAGGCGTACGAGGCTCGACGCGTCGTCATCGCCGCGGGCGCCGAGCACGCGTCCCTTGGTATTGCGGGGGAGGAGCACCTTCTGACGAGTACCGGGTTCTTGGAGCTGGACGAACTTCCCCGCCGGGTGGCCTTCGTGGGCGGCGGATATATCGCCTTTGAGTTCGGGCACATCGCGGCTCGTAGTGGTGCCGCGGTGTCGATACTTCACCGCGGCGATCGTCCACTCGAGGGTTTCGATGCTGATCTTGTGGGGTCCTTGCTGGCGGCCACGCGCGATCTCGGAGTCGACGTGCGGATTCGCACCGCAGTGATGGCCGTCGAGCAGCGAGGGAGTGAGTTCATCGTGCGCACTCAGTGCGGGGATGAGGAAGGTGAGATCGTCTGCGATCTCGTGGTTCACGCCGCGGGACGTGTTCCCGAGATCGACGACATGGCCCTCGAGGCGGCAGGTATCGAACGTGTCGACAAGGGTGGCATCGTCGTCAATGAGTACCTCCAGAGCGTGAGCAACCCCGCTGTGTACGCCGCCGGCGATGCGGTGGCCAGCGGACGACTTCCCCTCACGCCGGTAGCCGGGATGCAAGGCGCCATCGTCGCCACCAATCTGTTGGAGGGCAACACGCGCTCGCCGAACTATGAGGGAATCCCGAGCGTGGTGTACACCACGCCTCCCCTCGCGAGAGTAGGTCTCGACGAGACTGCCGCGCGAGCTCAGGGCCTCCAATTCACGGTGCATCAGGATGACACGTCCGGCTGGTACACGTCGAAGCGGGTCGCACTTTCTCACACCGCCTACAAGACCCTGGTTGAGGAAGGCACCGAACGTATCTTGGGCGCGCACATACTGGGAATGCACGCCGACGAAGTCATCAACATTTTTGGGTTGGCCATCCGAAAGGGCCTGACCGCAGGCGATCTGAAGGACATGGTGTACGCATATCCGACGAGCGCGTCGGATCTTGGCTACATGTTGTGACGACAGTAACGACAGTAACGACAGTAACGTCCGTGGCGACGGGGCGTCGAGGGGTGTGCCAGATCCGGAGAGTGTGTCGTCGCCGAGTGCCACGTCGGTAGCGGTGCGTTCGCTGTCTCTATACACTGCGGTCTCGTCGTGGTGCGCGGCTGAAGTGCGTTGGTGGGAAGGGGGGTCACGATCGTGGGAGACGAAGAACTAGCCACACCGACGTTGAACGCTGCGGACATGGCGTTGGTCGCACAGTTCGGAGACCTACGCCATGTGCTCGAGGGGGAGTACCTGTACCGCGAGGGCGACGCCACCAACGAGTTCTTCGTCCTCGTCAGCGCCGAGATCGACGTCATCATGACGGTCGACGGTAAAGAGAGCCTCATCCTCAGCCACGGACCCGGCCGCTTTCTCGGCGAGTTGAACATGCTGAGCGGCCTACGGGTCTTCGTCTCGGCGCGGGTCACGACGGCGGGCGAGGTCGTCGCGATCTCTCGGGACCGGCTTCGAGAACTCATGTCGACGAAGCCTCAACTAGGAGACATCATTCTGGCCGCGTTCATGGCCCGAAGGGGCATGCTCATGAAGGGAGCCGCACCATCCGTGCGGGTCATCGGGTCACAGTTTTCTCCGGAGTCGCTGCACATTCGAGAGTTCCTCACCCGGTCCCGCATTCCCCACGAGTGGCTGGACGTTGATCACGACCCCACGGTGAGCGCTCTGGTCGACCAGTTCGACATCGCGGCGACCGAGCTGCCCGTTGTCATCGCCAGTGGCACGGCCTTGCGCAACGCGACCCCCGGTGTTGTGGCGAACTACTTGGGGCTCACGGTTGAGAGCCTGCCCAAGCGCTGTTACGACCTGCTGGTGGTGGGGGGCGGTCCGGCCGGATTGGCGGCGGCCGTCTATGGAGCCTCCGAAGGACTGAGCACCTTGAACATAGAAATGACCGCACCCGGCGGGCAGGCGGGGATGAGTTCGCGCATCGAGAACTACTTGGGATTTCCGATGGGCGTCTCCGGTTTCGAGCTCACCCAGCGCGCGGTCATTCAGGCCGAGAAGTTCGGAGCCAACCTCACCGCACCCTGCACGGTGGTCTCCCTCGGCCATCGCGCCGGACACCTGATCGTGCAGTTGAGTGACGGAAGCGAGGTCGCGGGCAGGGCCGTCATCGCGGCGACCGGCGCCTCGTATCGCCGACTTGAAGCGTCACGACTTAGCGACTATGAGGGCAACGGCGTCTTCTACGCCGCCACGGAAATGGAGGCGCACATGTGCGGCCCTTCGCCGGTCGTGGTCGTCGGGGGTGGCAACTCGGCCGGGCAAGCGGCCATCTTTCTGAGCCAGAACGGATGCGCCGTCACGCTCGTGATCCGGGGATCGGATCTCGCCAAGGACATGTCGAGCTACCTGATCGAACGGATCGACGCGGACGCCAACATCACGCTGCGGACCGAAACGACGGTCCTGGCACTGGACGGCGACGAGACGCTACGAAGCATTCAACTTGACGGCCCCGGCGGTCCGGTGGTCGTGCCGTGCTCCGGACTGTTCTCCTTCATCGGGGCCGACCCCTCCTCGGGCTGGCTCAACGGTTGGGCGGCGCTGGACGAACACGGTTTTGTGCCGACTGACCTCGCGCTGAGTGCCGAGCAACTCGGTGAAGAGTGGGAGTCACTGGAGCGCTCGCCGTTGCCCTTTGAGACCAGCCATCCCGGTCTCTTCGCGATTGGCGACCTGCGATCGGGATCAATGAAACGGGTGGCGACGGCCGTGGGCGAGGGTTCCGCGTCCGTGCGTTCTGTCCATCAGTACCTCGCGTTCGCCCCGGCGCCGAGCGCCAGTGCTCCGCTCGAAACTTTGATCGACGTACGAGAGGAGGCGAAGTTATGACCGATTTTATTGACCCCGAGGTGCCGCCCAGCGGGACCGGGTGCGTCGAGTGCCTCGCCGCGGGCGGGTGGTGGCTGCACCTGCGCCGGTGCGCCCAGTGCGGACACGTGGGGTGCTGTGACGACTCGCTGTCGAAACACGCGACGGCACACGCGAACTCGTCTGGCCATCCGATCATCCGCAGTTTCGAACCAGGTGAGGACTGGTTCTGGGACTATCGCACGAACTCGTACCTGCGTGGTCCCGCACTGGCACCACCGCTGCACCATCCACTGGATCAGCCCGTGCCCGGACCAGCGGGGCGGGTCCCCCCCAACTGGCAAGACCTCTTGATGGCGTCCGACGAGTGAGCGTTCCTTAGGGTCACCGCTCCGGCGAGTCTGAGGGCGGACCTTCTCGACCCATGGCCAGTTGCACGACATTGAGGTAGCCGCTGCGAAAGCCCGCTTCGCTGTAGGCGAGGTAGAACGTCCACATTCGCCGGAACGTCGCGTCAAATCCCAGTTGGTCGATGGCCGACGCCTGGGCCGCGAACTCGTGGCGCCAGCGCTCCAGCGTGAGGGCGTAGCTCTCGCCAAAACTCAGCTCGTCGGTGACTCGCAGCGTGGTGTGGTGCGCGAGCACGTCGTCAATGGCGCGTCGGGAGGGAATGCGACCTCCCGGGAAGATGTATTTGTGTATCCAGGTCCACGACGATCGAGTGGCCATCACCTGCGCGTGATCCATCACGATCGACTGGATACCAATCTTTCCGTGGGGGGCGAGGAGATCATCCAGTTTGCGAAAGTATGTCGGCCACCACTCCTCGCCGACGGCCTCGATCATCTCGACGCTGACGATCGCGTCGAATTGACCGCTCACGTCGCGGTAGTCCTCGACTTTGATATCGATCATCGCCGTGAGATCCGCGTCGCGGACCCTGCGGCGGGCAAACGCCGCCTGCTCCTCAGACAGCGTCACGCTCGTCACGTGGGCGCCGCGTCGGGCGGCCCTCACCGCCAACTCGCCCCAACCAGTGCCGATCTCGAGGACTCGAGTGCCCTGCGTGACACCGGCGACGTCCAGCACTCGGTCGATCTTTCGCCCTTGGGCGTGATCGAGGCGCTCATCGGAATCGTCGAACAGCGCGGAGGAGTAGGTCATTGACTGATCGAGGAAAGTAGAAAAGAGATCGTTGGACAAGTCGTAGTGGCGAGAGATATTACGTTTGGCGCCTCGGGGGTCGTTTCTTTCCGCGAGCGGGTGGCGTGCCTCGTAGAAACGGCGCAACCATCGCGTGCCCACCGGAACGAGCGAGCGGACGTGACGAGCCAGGGCTTCCAGCACGTCGGCTACTTCGGGTGAGTCCCAATCGCCCGCCATGTAGGCCTCGCCGAAGCCAATCTTTCCGTCGCGTCCCAGTCGCGTGAAGAAGGCGTCGGGATTACGGATCACCATGGTCGGCCCCTGCGGGGGACCAAAGGACTGCCCCCCGGGCAACTCGACTTTGATTCCCGACCGGGTCGCCACTCGCCGCACCACGGCGCGGGCCAGCGCGGCGCGGATCTCCGCGCGCGCGGGTGCGCCGAGCGCGGGCCAGCGCTCTATGTCCGTTTCTCCCGTCGGGTCGAACCCGATGATCGACGTCATTTCAACGCTCCTTTCCCTTGAACTTATTCGTAGTCAACGACGTTTCGGATCACGGATCCCCAGACCCGGGCCCGAGGCCGCGTCCCGCGGGGTTATCGCGGGACGATCTTCAGCCCCCGAGACCACAGTCGCAGGGCCTGCCAGCGGATGAGGGCGCTGGTCCTCAGGGCCGAGTAGCGCAGTGAGATGCGCAGCACGTTCGCCACGGTCAGGGGTCGTCGAGTGGCCGCCAACGAGGCCACAAAAGGTTCGTGGCCCTCCTGCTCCAACGTCACGGTGACGCTCAGCGCCGGTCCGGGCTGACTGACCCGAATTCGGTAACTGCCGTCGGTCGAGTAAAAGGGAGAGACGTAGAGTTCCTTCTCCACTCGTGTGTCGGACACCTCATCTTCGCCCCTCAGCACGTAGACGTGGCGACCCCCGTACGTGTTGTGCACCTCGGCCAGCACGGCGGTCGGATGTCCCGCGTCGTCGTAACACCAAAACACGCTGAGGGGATTAAAGACATAGCCCCCGGTTCGGGCGGTGGCCAGGAGCACGATGCGTTCGGCGACGATCCCTTCCTCGTGGAGGAGGGAGCGGACGTCGGCGTGGTCGTCGCGGCGCACGCGAGCCACGAGGCGCATCCAACCTCGAGGCTGAGGAAGGCGGTCGTAGTCGACGAGCCAGTAACCCGCGCGATAGTGAAATCGGTGAGCCCAGGGAGTTCGCCGGGCGTGCGTCACGCGTCCCTCGTAGATGGCCGGCACGTTCAGGTCGGGTGTCACCACTCGACTCCAAGCGCTCGCGCGGCGTTCACACCGGAGAGACACCCGTCCTCGTGAAAGCCCCAACCGTGATAGGCGCCCGCGAAGGCCAGTGTCGCGTCATTGAGTGCGCCCAGGCGCCGCTGCGCGGCGACGGACTCTCGGGTGTAGATCGGATGTTGGTATCGCATTCGCTCCACCACCAGGGCCGAATCGATGCCGTCGGTCGCGTTCAGGGTCACGACGAACGGCGTTCGAGAGTCGAGACCCTGAAGGCGATTCATGTCGTAGGAGACCGGCACCTGGCGGGGCACCGCGGCGCAGGCCGGCAGTCGATAGTTCCACGAGCTCCTCGCGCGGGGCGCGTCGGGAAGCACGCGGACATCGGAGTGAAGCCAGGTTTCGTTCTCTGAGTACGCGAAAGCCCCGAGGGTCGAAGACTGTTCGGACGTGGGATCGTGCAGGAGAGCCAGGGCGGTGTCGGCGTGCGTGGCCACCACGGCTCGATCGAAGTGCGCGGGCTCACCGTCGCTAGTGCGAATCTCGACACCGTTCTCGTGACGAGTGACTGAGCGCACGGGCGTGGACGCCACGACCGCGCTGAGTTGGGCGGCGACCCGTTCCACGTAGGTGTCCGAGCCCCCCTCGACGGTCCGCCACGCGGGAGAACCGCTCACCGACAGCATGCCGTGATTGTCGAGGAAGGTGAACAGGTAGCGGGCCGGGTACTCGAGGGCGACGTCGCTCGCGGCCGACCACACGCACGACACCACCGGGACCATGAAATGTTGGGTGAAGTAGTCGGAGAATCCGCCGTTCGCGAGAAACCCGCCCAGGGTGAGAGCGTCGTCGTCGGAGGCGGCGACCGCCGAGGCCAGCCGGTAGAAACGTCGGATCTCGGCGAGCATACGCAGGAACTTGGGTCGCCCGAAGGAACGGGACTGGGCGAACACGCCGCTCGGTCCTTTGCCGCCGGCGTACTCGAGACCGCAGCCGTCGCAATGAATCGACATACTCATCTCGGTGGCCCGGCTCGTTACGCCTAACTCGTCGAACAGCCGATTCAGGCGTGGATACGTTCGATCGTTAAAGACAATGAAACCGCTGTCGATCGAGATGACGCCGTCACCCGGCACCGCCACGCGGTGAGTGTGCGTGTGACCGCCCAGTCGGTCGTCGGCCTCGTACAGGGTGACGTCATAGCGCCGCTGTAAGAGGTGGGCGGCCGTCAACCCACCAATGCCCGCGCCAATAACGGCGACTTGTTCGCGCATCGCCGGCTCCTTGCGCTTGGCATGACGTGTGTTAGTGATGGTTACTGTAATGGCACATTTCGAACACCCGTCTTCGTCCACCTTGCTGGTCGCCGTGTGGGAGACCTACCGCCGTGACGAGGATTCGAGCAGAAGGGTTTCACCGCCATGAGTCGTGACAACGGCGCGACGGCGCGCCATGTGGGTGCGATCGTGATCGATGCGCTGTTGGAAGCGTCGATCGTCGGCAGTTTTACCCGAGTGGGAATTGTCTCGCGCCGCCGACTCTTTGGATGGTCGGCGTTGCCCCGCCTCGACGACAGGGTGATCATCGTCACGGGAGCGTCGTCGGGCATCGGCCGCGCGATGGCGATTGAGCTAGGTCGGCTGGGCGCCGATCTGTATCTGGTCGGACGGGATCAGGTGCGTCTTCAACAGACCGTTGAGGCGGCTCGGACGTCGGGCGCGGTGGGCCGGATCGAGGTCGCGCAAGTGAACGTGGTGGACGTAAAGGCGATGGAGGAGTTTGCGGCCCGCGTGCTGACCTCGGAGAAGCGACTCGATGCACTGATACACAATGCCGGGGCGCTCTTTGATCACTACGAGACGCACGACGGCGTGGAGTTGACGGTGGCGACACACGTGCTCGCCCCCTTTCGACTCAGCGCCCTCTTGTCTCCTCTACTTCGCCAGTCGGGTCGCTCGGTGATTGTCACCGTCTCCTCGGGGGGCATGTACACCCAACGTTTCGAGCTCGAGCACTTGGAGATGCGACCCGACGAGTACCGGGGCGTGACGGCCTACGCGCGGGCCAAGCGGGCGCAGGTGGTGCTGGCCCAACAGTGGTCGCGACGTTGGTCTCTCGACGGCGTCGCCAGTTACAGCATGCATCCCGGGTGGGTTGACACTCCCGGCCTGAGCAAGAGCCTGCCGTCGGTGGCCCGGCTCGGGCCTCTGCTGCGAACGCCCTTAGAAGGGGCCGATACCGCGCTCTGGCTGGCCTCGGACGGTCCTCGACGTGACGGTACCGCCACCGGTGATCCCCGAACGTTGAGCGGCTTCTGGTTCGATCGCGCCCGCCGCGGTGAGTACTACGTGCCGGGGACTCGACGCAGCCGTGCCCAGCGAGAGCGTGACGAACGGGCGCTATGGGAGTGGTGCTGCGATCGGTCCGGGTTCGACGCGAACGGTGAGTAGACCTCGTTCTCGAGCCAGGGGTGACCGTCGTCGTTCGTTACTTTTTCTCGGCCACTGACTTGACGCGTTCGAGAGTTCTGAGCATGTCGCGCCGGTTACGACGCTCGCGCAGAAAACCTCCGAGGGGTCGCCATAGTTTCACGTAGAGCTGGTCGCCAAGATCGAAGGACTCGGTGACGTCGGTGCCACCGTTCTCGGTCGCACGAAACTCATAACGCCAGGTGTTGACGCGGCGCCTGTGCATCATGACCGCAAACTCAAACACCCGACCCGGATCAGACTCGGTCACTTCGCACGTGGTCCAATAGAGGACCGGCCACTTCTCATTTCGCCGCACGTGTCCGCGATAGCGGGCACCCACCGTCGGTCCCGTAGCTCCGTCGATCCACCGGGCCTCCACCACCTCAGGGCTGTAGTCGCCCATCTTGGAGATATCGCTGATGAGCGCCCATACGTAGTCGCTCGGAGCGTCGATGTGGAGGGTCACCGCCGCGCGCATCACAGAGGGCGCGGCGCGCGTGTCCAGGCGCGCTGGTGTGACGCCGTGCGGCCGACGCTTCGCGTGGGTGTCACGGTCGCGCTCTAGGACTTTTTGGTGTGGTTCAGCTTCACGGCGGAACGAAAGAGGGCCTTCAACGCCTTCTCGTTTATCTTTTCGCCCTCTCGGAAGTCGATCGCCCGGCGCACATTACCGTCGAGGCTGGAGTTAAAGAGGCCGGCCGGGTCGTCGAGGAATGCGCCCTTGGCGAACGTCATCTTCACTACGGCTTTGTAGGTCTCGCCGGTGAACAGCATGCCGTTGTCGTACCAGACCGGTACTCCCCTCCACTTCCACTCTTCGACGACGTCGGGGTCCACCTCTTTGATCAGTGCTCGAAGGCGGCCGAGGGTCTCACCGCGCCAATCGCCCAACTCCTTGATTCTGGCGTCAATGAGCTGAGAGGGAGAGGTCGTACTCTGTGACGTGCTCTTTTCCATGTCTGCTTCACTTCCTCGGCGGGGCCGGGACGCTTCGTCCTAGCGAGGCCGATTTTAGAAGCCTTCATCGGATCGTCTCCAGTGACGGAGACCCGGTATATCGGTGGCCGTTTAATGGAGGTTTCGACTCGGGCGGCGCAGAAGAGGATCCCTCGCTGAGCGGGTGCCCCGAGTAGTGCTTCGCGCAAGATTAGTTTGTAGTACGTACTAAAATAGCTGTAGCCTCGAGTTCGTGGCGATGATCCATTCACCTACCGTAAAACTTTCGGCGAAGGCCACAGCGGACCTCGGGGTCGTCGACGGACTAGTCCAGCTGTCGTTCTCAATTCAAGCCATTGTTGGCAGTGTCACGGCCCACCACGATTTGTCAATCATTCAGACACGGCTGCTTGGCGCGCTCCGTGATCGCAAACTCTCCATGGCCCAGATCGCCCGCCTCATAAGTCTGGATAAATCCAGTACGACCGGCCTCGTTGACCGCGCAGAGAAGAGGGGCTACGTCGAAAGGTCAATCGCGCCACACGACGGTCGGTCAGTGCTGGTGACGCTCACCACCAGCGGGCGTCGAGTCGTCGATCGCGTCGCAACTGAGGTTGCCCGTGAGATCAATGCGGTGATCGAAGACCTGAGTGACGCTGATCGGCGACGACTGTCCCAGCTTGCGAGCAGGTTTGTTCATCTTGACGCCGAGGCTCGCGGAATCGATCTCACCGCTGGTCAGACCACTCAACGTCGCAATTAGTAATCGTCGAGGAGGTTATTGCTGTGAACAGTCGAGTCGCCGTTGTCATCGGCAGCACACGACCCACGAGGATTTCTGCGGGCATCGCTCAATGGTTCCTAGACGTTGCCCAAAATGGGAGCTCTTTGACGTACGAACTGATCGATCTCGCCGCAGTGAATTTGCCGTTCTTGGATGAACCGGTGATGGCGGCACAAGGAGAGTACGAGCACGAGCACACTCGCGCGTGGAGCCAGCTCGTGAGTTCCTTTGACGGATTCATTTTTGTCTTTCCTCAGTACAACTGGGGATATCCCGCCCCCCTGAAGAACGCCCTTGATTTTCTCTACTGGGAATGGCGCGACAAGCCGGTGAGCTTCGTAACGTTTGGGACCCACGGCGGTTCCCGGGCCGCAGCGCAAATAGAAGGCGTATTCCAGGGCCTTCACATGACAGAACTCGCTGATCACCTCGAAATTGTCATCAGTGAAAACGACGTGGACGAGAGGTGGCAGTTGAAAGACCTTGATGGCCTCCTCTCCCCGTATCGGGAGCAGACGAGAGCAATCGATCAAGAGATGGTGACGGCAGTGAGCCTTCGGGAAGATTCGCGACGGGTGTAACTGAGCCCGGACGTGTCCTCTATGTCACTGACTGTCATTACGATGGGGCGGACGTGTCCGAAGGGGAGTGGCTATGGAGCGCAAGTGGTGGACCTTGATCGTGGTCGGGGCGGCGACCTTCATGCTGTTGCTCGACGTCACCATCGTGACGGTGGCCCTGCCCGAGATACAGCGGGGCCTGCACGCGAGTTTCTCCGATGTCCAGTGGGTCGTCGACGCGTACGCGCTGACTTTGGCGTCGTTGCTGTTGACCGCGGGATCTCTGGCCGATCGATACGGACGACGCCTCCTCTTCACCATCGGACTGGTCATCTTCACGCTCGGCTCTCTGCTGTGCGGATTTGCGCAGTCGCCCCTGATGTTGACCCTCTCGCGCAGCGCCCAAGGAGTCGGAGGAGCCATTTTGTTCTCGACGTCCCTCGCTCTGTTGGCGCACAGCTTTCGGGGCAAGGATCGCGGCGTGGCCTTTGGGGTGTGGGGCGCGATCACCGGCGTCGCCGTCGCGTTGGGCCCTATCTTGGGTGGCGTTATCACCAGCGCCATTAACTGGCGCGGCATCT